>CAZPKG010000011.1:0-103842 GCA_964587105.1 uncultured Alphaproteobacteria bacterium
GCCCCCCTTAATCCCCCCAAAGTTGCAGACAACTTTGGGGGAGATCTGAACAAAGCCCGGAACCAACCGGGCTTTTTGTTAGTTGAAAGTGTCCGGTAATATTTGTAGATTGCCGTGTAAGAAGAAACGGACCCGCGCTTTCAATTCTATGTTAATATTTCAATAGAGAGGACTTCCCCATGGCTTTTGTCGCAAAAGACTTTGGCACCAAGCTGTTTGAACTCGACGGTATTTCCAAGAAGACCTGCGAAGAGCATCTGAAGCTTTACAACGGTTACATCAATAAGACGAATGAAGTCTTGGAAAAACTGGCCTCGCACGACGGCGCCGGAGCGAATCAAGTGTATTCGGAAATTCGCGGATTGAAAGTGGATATGAGTTTCGCGATTGCCGGAATGCAGAATCATGAAATCTATTTCGCCCATCTCACTCCGGGCGGATCGGCGTTGTCCGGTGATTTGAAAAAGCAGGTCGAAAAAGATTTTGGAAGCGTTGACAAATACATCGCAGACCTGAAAGCATCCGGTATGGCTGCACGCGGTTGGGTGTGGCTGGTGTGGTGGGAAGACGGCAAGCGCTTGATCAATTGGATCGGTGACGCGCAAAACTCTTATCTCGGTTGGAACCTCAAGCCGATTATGGCGATGGACGTGTACGAACATGCCTACTTCATTGATTTCGGCGCCGCGCGTCCGGGTTACATCGACGCTTTTATCAAGAATCTGTGCTGGGAAACGGTCGCGAAGAACTACGACGCGGCAAGAAGGTAAGCACTATGTCTGGCATTAAGTACGGTTGGGAGAAGAAACTTCCCGCCCTGGGTTACGACGACGCGATTGCGCGCGTGACCGAATTGTTGAAAGAAGAAGGTTTTGGCGTGCTGACCGAAATCGACGTCAAGGCCACGATGAAGAAGAAGATCGATTTAGAGTTTCGCAAATACGTGATTCTCGGCGCGTGTAATCCGCATCTTGCTTCACGCGCGCTGGCGGCGGAACCGCAGATTGGTTTGATGCTGCCGTGCAATGTCGTCGTGCAGGAAGATGAGCACAGCGGGTCAATCATTTCGATTATTGATCCGAAAGCGATGTTCCTGTTTATCGAAAACGACGCACTTAAACCCGTTGCGGCGGAAGCGGAAGAGAAGTTGTTGAGAGTGTTAAGAAGACTTTAACCCACCAGACCCCCCTTAGTCCCCCCGTTCACGGGGGGAGACCTGAAATAAAAGCGGGACGCATTTGATTGCGTCCCGCTTCATTTTTTGATCTTGAGAATTACTTTTGCGCTTGGAAATAGACTTCAAACGTCGTTCCTTTGCGCGTGTAGGTTACACGCAACGGCCACTCGGCGGTGTCGGCCAACACGCGGAATTTTCGAGAGTATTCGAAGGATTTCTTGGCACCGTTTGTCTCCGAAACATTGAAGTGCAACGAATCGCCGTGCACGCTGTATGTTCCGCCTTCAGTATATTCGTCACCGATTTCAGCAGGCGGAATAGGCGCGTTGCGATAGTAATAACGATAGGTCGAGTCCGTGCGCAAGTCGAGCGCCAATCGTTCGACGTTCAAAAAATTGATTGACAGTGGATTGGCGAACCAGAGCGAGGTCAGCGGCGCATTAGGAACCGGATTTGCGCACGACAATACAATCATAAGTGCGAACAGAATGAAAACGTATAGCTTCATTTTAGGAGAATGAGGCGCTGAGTTTCGCGCAGGCCGCCCGCCTGTGCTTGCAGCATATAGACGCCGCTCGGTAGTTCGGCGGCATCAATCGAAAGTTCGTTTCGACCTGCATTCATCATACGACCAAAAACCATCACACGCCGACCGCGAATATCAAAAAGCGAAAATTCGACCATCGTTGGTTTTGCAACTTCAACAGGTAGGCGGGTGATGCCATTGAACGGATTCGGATAGGCAGAGTGCAACGCTAGTGCCGCAGGAGTAGGGACATTTACATTCGCTTCTTCCGACACAACCAGAGTTTCTCTTACCATCGTGAGCGGCTGCGGTGACTGCTCGTCGTACATCGAGACAAAACTGTTCGTTTCAGACAGATCGTGTCCGGCAAGATAGTTTACAAGTCCGGGTTGCACGGTTTGGAACATGACCGATACGACTACAACTGCACTTGAAGGCATTCGATAGGTGACAATATCCGCGCCGCTGCCTTCAATGCCATTATCGCGGTTGAAATTAGTATCGGCGGCAGGTACGCCGTAAATCTCACACGTGTCATAAGACGCATGTGCCGTTGTGAACCCCAATGGAGGAAGCCGATTGTCTTTTAGGTGATTTGCCGCGCGCAGTAGTGTCCACGTCCGCTCGCCATGATCGTCACCGAGAACAGCTTCATAAACCTGTACTTGGTTTGGGTCCGTGATGACATCGTGATGAGGCTCGAAAGAGTCGTCATATCCGATAATCTCGCCGTCGTCATTCCAACCTCCCGACTGAAAAACCGTGTTCCCTTCGCGATCAGTTGCGTACACATGAATCCACATGCGCCGCAATGGAATTCCCGTAGGAATTTTGTGGCCGGTGAGGTTTGTCAGCTTGACGTGCACAATTGTCGAGTCGAATCTGTCCTCAGGCTCAAGTTCAAGATCAATTGAGTATTGAGATAGACTGCGCTGCGCTTCGGCAATCGTGCTATCGAAGTGTTGCGCGAGCGCAGTCACACCGAGTTCTTGCGCATGATCACGGAGCAACTCAAGCATGGTGACATTTGCGCCGACAAAGATATGTTGAAAATAAGGGGAGCGCTGAACTTGATGGAAGGGCGGCAACAATGAAATGTCTTGCGCATGATCGGCGACGCGCATGTGACAGTCTTGACAGCTCACATGTCCTTGCTGACCGTAGAAACTGTTCTTCCATTCAATATAGGGAGTCTGCTCTGGAAACTCGCCGATGATATTTCCGGCGGCGTCAAGAGTCGGTGTCATCAAGGTATGGCAGGTTGCACACAGCTCGGAGGTGTTGACGTGCGGGCTGTAAACCGGCGTATAATTAACGAAGTTCATCATCGGACCAGTTAATGGGCCTTCAAATGGACCGTAGATTTCGCGAACCCCGGTAATTTCATAACCGCCGTTATAGCTTTCAGGAGTGCCGAGATTGGCAGGCTGAATCTGATGACAAATTGTGCATGTTACGCCATCACGATGCAGTGGATTAGTGTCAAGTTGTGACAGATTATAAGTTGAATCACCGTCCCAGAAAGTTTGAGTATGTCCGGCAGGAACGTGGCAGACGGTGCAGCGATTTTGAATAAGATCAGCGTGCTGTGGAAAGGCCGCAAGTTCCGTAGCGACTTTCGCACGCCACAGCGGGTCTTTGGCGGCGTTACCCATCATCGTCGAACGCCATTGCGTAACCGGTGAGATATCTTTCCCGTTTTGCGTCATGATAACGCCATCAGATTCGTGACAAATCACACAATTGCCCGAACCTGAGAAAAGCGATGTCACTTCAGTTGGCAACTCCTGTGCGAACAATCTTGATGTGAGAAGAATTAGCAGAATGAAGTATAGCATAAATAAGCCTTCCGTGTATGCCGGAATATACGATAATTTGGCTTCATTTTGCAAACTTCTTGATGCAAACGAAAAAGCGGCAACCCGAGGGCTGCCGCTTAAGTGTGCTTGATTTTTCGCTACTTGAGCAGTAACATGCGAACCGTTTGCTTGTTCTTTCCGGCAATGATTTCGGCAAAATAGTTGCCTGTGCTCCAATTGCTGCCGTTGACGGGAAGCTCATGATGACCGGCGGTGAGGCTTTGCAAACTTTGCTGAACAGTGCGACCGTCGATGTTGTACACGGTTAGTTTGACTAATGACGGATAACCGAGTTCGAGCGGAAGAATGGTCGTGGCATTGAAGGGATTCGGGTAATTTTGCCCGACGGAGAACACCGAAGCAAGCGGCGGTTCGTGCGCGTGGACGGTGGTGTCAATCGTAACTTCCATGCGCCATGCTTGCAAAACTCCGGTGTCGCCTGTCCAATTGTCGGTCACGCGCAGTATCCACACACCGTTGGTACGGCGGTTATCAATTAACTCGAGAGAGTGATCTGGACGGAAGTTGCCCGTGAACGGCGGTGTCCCAGAACAAATTCCTGTTCCCGCTTCATCATCAAAGCGCGTGTTCGTGTAGTTGTCGCCTGATTGGCCGCATTCGTAAGCGAGCCGAACAACATCATCGTCCGGATCTTCATTCGGCCCGTCCAAGTATATCCTCAAGTCCCGATCAAATGTGTGTGTAATGGACAACACAACGTTCACGTCCGTGATTAGGTAGTAATCCGGAATCGTCATTTGCGAGTTGAGAATCCCCGCAGGTCCGTCGGGAATCGCTAAGGGAACATCATCCGAAGTGTAAGTAATAACTCGTTGCGCGTCAGCAATTTGAATACACGCTGCCAAACATAACAAGCTAAATAAATTGCGCATCTCGCCCTCCAAAGCAACATGCGGTTGAGTGAAAAATAGAACGGGCGGCATGTCACTCACATGCCGCCCGTTTCAGTTGCTTACTTCACCAGAAGCATTCTGGTTGTCTGGGCTTCGTCGCCCGCTTTCACGTTCGCGAAGTAGTTTCCGGTACTCCACGCGCTGCCGTCGATGGGCAGATTGTGTTGACCGGCACTCAGGTCGTAGCTCATTTGGCTTACGACTTGACCGACTTCATTGTAAATGGTCAATTCAACCTTGGCCGACTTCGCGAGCTCAATCGGAAGATTCGTGTTCGGATTGAACGGATTCGGGTAATTCTGCGAGAGCTTGAAGTTCTCGGCGACAGGGCCGCGAACAGGATCAACGTCAACGGAACCTGCGGTCGTGTAACCGACTTCACCTGTGGTGAAACCCGGGCCTGTCGCATCAGGATTTGAATAGCTGGCTCCGCGATTACCGTTTTGCGTCATCCACATGTATGACCAATCTTCCGTCGTTTCACCAAGCGGTTGACCGTTCATGTATGAAGACAGGAAGCCGTGAGATGAGGCGCGCAATGCGGCCTCAGTCCAGCCCGGAGCGGTCAAATTGCCCCAACCATCAACCGTGTTCAATGTGCTGTCCACAGTCAACATTACAAAGCCGGGCAAAGGTTCGAACGATAGACGCATCACCGTTGTCCAGCTTGTGCCCATTGTGCACGGGAAGGGAATGACCAACGCGTCCGGTTCAGGATCCTGAATAACTTCGATCGTGTCTGCGACAGCGACAAACCCAACGAAGTAAAGTCCGTTGTTTGCCACTCGGTAATAAGTCCAAGTGTTGTCACCCGCCGTGACACAATGTGTGGCGGAGGGGAATGTCGCCGCGTACGGAGTGCTTGACGGCAATACATAGGTTCCGCCGCCGTCTTGTGTGTAGCTAAAGCTCGAAACGTCCCAATTTTGATTAGAACCGGAGCCCGGGTTCCAATCAACATTTTCGTTGGACGAGAAACTCGCCATCGTGGTGCCCATCGCCGGCGCGTTGCCAGAGTTAATTGTAATTTGCGCCAGGGCGCTGCCTGCACACAGCGCCGCCAATACAATTCCTAACACTCGTTTCATTTTTCTGTCTCCTCAGTTCGTTTATATGGGTTATGCTTCAATCTTTTCAATGTTCGCGCGGGGAAGCGTTACTTCTTCGTTTGAACTATCGAGTCTTACTTTGAGTACGCGAACTTTCGCCTCGGTGTCGAGCGCGGTGAGTTCAGGCGGAAGCTCCGTTACCTTGCCGATTTTGCCGAACCACGGTTCGCGAATGATACGTACCACGTCTCCGAGTTCCAGTCCGGTGGGTTCGTGTTCATGCGGCTCATTGTGCGTCACGTCTTTCTTGGCGATAATGATTTCGGGCCGCATCACGCCGGCGCGAATCTGCGTCGCGCCGCTTACCGAGGCCATGTGGCCTTCGTTGCGCTTCAGCAACTCAAACGTGCGGCGCGCCATGGCGATGTGGCCGAACCCTTCGGTCAGCACGAGAGTGATGCCGATTTGCTCGCCGCCCGTGATGGCGACGCCCTGCTCATAGCCGAGCAGTTTCTTCAAATCCAAGCTGTCAAACCCGCCGATGACCAACGCCGCCGCGCCGCCCGCAATGGCTTTCTTCACAGCGTCGTGGCCCGCAAACGCACCCCCAACCAACACCATGTTCTTACAATCTGACGGAATATCGTTCTCGGTTGTTTCATCGTTGGGCGAGTTAACAATTATCTTGATCTTGCCGTGCGTTTCGCCGCCTATACCAAATATACCTTGGATGAACGTGCCGACAGCTTGCACCTCGACGCCTTCACTTGCGAAAATCTTTGTGACGCGGCCTTCGAGATAGGATTCAATTTCCACGGGGATCGGGGGATCGCGAAAAATCAATTGACCTGTCACGTCGGAGACGGACTCCAGCGATCCGGTTACGGGCGATTTCAACTTGTTTTTGAACAGTCCAAAAAATGATTTCGCTTCCGCGATAACTTGATCCTTTTCGACCTTATCGCCTTCCTTAATCGTCAAACTTGCGCGCACGTCGCCCGGAAGCACGCCCAACAAATTTGCGGCATTCAACGGCGTCACATTGCCCGGCAGGTTAGTTGCCGCTACGACTTCATCCGCTGCCATGTGTTCGCCGACTTTAACGACGACGTTGCCTTTGAGCGGCAGAATGCGATCCTTGGTAATCAGCGTTGTCTCAGCAACGCGCAGTCCGGGTGTAAATGTTGATGCCACGTGTTCAGGTTGGTATGATGTGAAAACGGAAAAATAGCAAAATCAAGAAAGCGAAGCGGGTTTTCTAACTATTAGAACTGTCAGCCTGTGTCACGCTCCAGTTAATCCCACTTGATGTGAGCAAGCAGGCGCTCGCGGTATTTCTGGCAAAGAGAGAATGCGAGGTCTGCATCCGATTTGGTGGCAAACTCGCCGGGGTAACGGAAACTCGACAAACGATAGAGGAGCCTGAGTTCTCGTTCATCGAGATCCAAACCCTCATAGCGATTACGAATAAGCTCGCTCAAGTGAACAAGGTCATGGACTTTCGGAGCGGCAATTTCGCACTGGACGGCGAGAGCCTTTAGTAGCTTTTCAATCGTTTGTTGCGAATGAAAACACACAATATCGGCAGAATCTGGCTCAAATTCGGCCAGAATCTTCTTTGCAACTTTGAAATCCGCCTCAGCTTTTCTTAGCCAGACCCTGAGTGTATCTGTCATACAGCACTTTGCCGTTTCTAATCACGTCGTTAGCTACCGAGTCAAACTCACGATAGCGCTTTTCGAGCAACGCCGGTTGAATCGCACGAAGATCACAATATGAGGGAGCGTTCAAACGGTCGATCATTTCCAGTTCTTTGTCAAAGCTTCGTCCTTCAAACGGCATGACGACCATGATGTCCACGTCAGACCATTCCCGTTGCTCGCCGCGCGCATACGAGCCGAACAAGATTACCTTGTCGGGATTAAACTCTTTGACCAAGCGGTCACAGAACTCCTGTATTTCGCGCTCGCTGACAATCATGCTACAATTACTCTTTCTTTTCGGTGGGAGTTGCGAACACCTCACGGAGGAATACGCGCATCTCATCCATCGAAGCTTTTTCGGCGGCTTCGTTGTATTCGACGCCGTCAATTCCGTATGTTCCGGCCTGCGGGTTCGTGAAGGCGTGCTTTGCCTCAGGATAGGTCACCAATTTGTAATTGACGTTCGCGTCTTTCATCTCCTTTTCAAAACCCGCCGCCTGCTCCGCCGGCGAGAACGGATCATTGCCACCGTGCAATGCGAGCACGCGACATTTTATGTTCTTGGCCTTTTCGGGAGTAGGCGTACCTAATCCGCCGTGGAAAGTCACGCAACCTTTGATGTCGGAGCCATTACGGGCGAGTTCCAATGCCGCAGTGCCGCCAAAACAGAAACCAATTGCGGCGGTCTTCGCCGTGTCCACGTTGTCCTGCATCAGCATTTGCTCATAAGCCGCATCCGTCATCGTCTCAAATTTCTTGAAATCACTATAGAACGCGCTTGCTAGTGCGTTCGCCGTGTCGGCTTTCGTGGTGACGACGCCTTTGCCGTACATGTCGGCCACAAACGCAAGATAACCCAATTCGGCTAATTCGCGCGCGCGACGTTTTACATAATCATTGATTCCCCACCATTCGGGAAATACAACGACGGCAGGGCGGACGCCCTTTTGATCAGGATTATACGCAACGTATCCCTGATAATCTTTGCCGTCAACCGTGTAATCCACATAGACTCCACGGACGGTGGCATTGGCGGAAATCGCACAGCACATGATGGTCACCCACAACAAGACTTTTTTCATTTTGCTCCCCGTTTACTCTTCTTGACACTCTTTTTTGCGGTTTTCTTCACGGCAACTTTTTTCTTGGAATCGGACTTGCCGCCCTTTGCCCGTTTGATGCAATCTTTAATCACCTGTTCAGCTTCCCAACGATCTTTCCAGCCCATCGATGTCACATGCTTGCCTTCAAGTTCCTTATAGACGCGAAAGAAGTGATCCATCTCGCGCAGAAAATGCGGCGGGACGTCGGACAGGCTGTGATATGTTTCAAACGACGGATCCGTACACGGCACGGCGAGAATCTTTTCGTCGCCGCCCTTTTCGTCCTGCATCAGCAATACTCCGAGCGGACGCGCGGCCACGACACAACCGGGAAAAGTCGGTGTCTTAACCATCACGAGCACGTCGAGCGGATCGTCGTCATCGGCCAATGTATTAGGAATGAACCCGTAGTCGCCCGGATAGTGCACGGGTGAAAACAACGGGCGATCCAAAACAATCGCGCCGAGTTCGCTGTCATATTCGTATTTGTTGCGATGGCCATAGGGCACTTCGATCACAACATAAATTTCATTCGGAATTCGCCGACCTGACGGCAATTCATGCAGTTTCAAAATAAGGTCTTTCTTTACAGTTGGGGTCTCTTCGGAAGGCGGTGCTCCAGTCTCATGCCGCGCAAAAACGCGCCCTGAACTTCACCGCAAATTTGATTTATCATTTTCAGCCCGCCCGAGTTTTTCCGCATCGCAACGCGAAACGGTCGTTCTCCTGCGGGCATGTTTATCACAGAAAGCATGGTATTCGTGACTTCGCGCGGATCGGGAGCCGCGTCGCTGGCAAGATAGTTGCGCGTTTCTTCGTGATTGGATTGCGCTTCGGCCTGCTCAATCGGATAATCCGCCAAGCGTGCCGGATCGTCGGGCGCGAGAATATTCGCTCGGAAATTCGACGGATAGGCGCCGGGCTGCAAAATCACGGTGTCGATTCCATGCGTAGAAACTTCGTAGGCCAACGACTCTGCATACGCTTCAAGCGCAAACTTGCTGGCACAATATGAAGAGAGATACGGCAGAACGGTGCGCCCCAAACCGCTCGACACATAGATCAACAATCCCTCTTTGCGCGCGCGCAAGTGCGGTAAGATCGCGCGATTCAAACGGTGTACGCCGATCAGGTTGACTTCCATGATATGGGCAAGCTGTTCTGGCGTGCTTCCTTCCGCGACTCCGTTGACTCCAATTCCGGCATTGTGAATCACGACGTCAAGAGCGGACTCGGCCAAGACCTGCTCTACCGCTTGTTTGACCGAATTATCGGAAGTGACGTCGAGTTCTATGACCCTAATCATGGAATTAGTTCGCAATGCGTCGGCAGCGGAACGGTTCTTTCCGTTGACGTCGCGCATGGTTGCGATGACGTTATGTCCGCCGGCAGCAAGCTCCGTCGCTGCAAGTTTTCCGAAACCCGACGAGCAGCCGGTAATGAGAACTGTAGCCATATTCAGCTATTCCTGATGCTCGTGATGGTGTGATGCGCTGTGAGATCTCTTTGGAAACACAAGCGAAGCGATCACGGAAATTGCAAGCATTCCGGCCACCGTCGCCAATGCCCAACCGAGCGGAATCGCCCATTGCGTATGACCGAGCAACATCTTCACACCGATAAACGACAGCACTCCGGCCAAACCGTATTTCAGATAGTGGAAGCTGTCCATCATGCCGTGCAGGGCAAAATAGAGCGAACGCAGCCCAAGAATCGCGAATACGTTTGAGGTGAACACCACGAACGGATCAAGCGTAATCGCGAAAATCGCAGGAATAGAATCCAGCGCGAACACTACGTCGGTGAAGTTAATGACTTGAAGCACGACAAACAGCGGAGTGGCGGCCATGAAACCGCGACGGCGAATGAAGAAATGCTCACCGTAGAACCGTTTGGTAACCGGAAAAATTCTTTTGGTCAGCCCCACCATCGGATTCTTGTCAGGTTCGACTCCTTGCTCGTCTTGCAAGGCCATGCGAATACCGGTGTAGATCAAGAACACGCCGAACACATAGAGAATCCAATCAAATTGCGCAATTAGCGCGGCGCCCAGAGCAATCATGATTCCGCGCAATATCATGGCGCCCAGAATGCCCCAAAACAAGACGCGGTGCTGATACTGCGGCGGCACCTTGAAGTACTGAAAGATGAGGATAAACACAAACATATTGTCCACAGAAAGGGACAATTCAATCAAATATCCGCTAAGA
This sequence comes from uncultured Alphaproteobacteria bacterium, assembly GCA_964587105.1. Taxonomy (GTDB): domain Bacteria; phylum Electryoneota; class RPQS01; order RPQS01; family RPQS01; genus JABWCQ01. Next base: position 10,542 of record CAZPKG010000011.1, read on the forward strand.
TACTCAACGGCTGTGCGCTCTCCTTTCCACCAATAGACAAATCCGCCATAGGCCAGAGCAAGCGTCACCCAAACGACGCACCAGCTCAAGGCCTCTTTCTTGCTCATTACTTTCGACTTCTTGTGAAAGACGCCGAGATCCACCAGCAGGAGTGATAGGATTCCTACCGTGAAAATTATCCATTTGATAACTTCGAAATCAAACGTCACGTATTATGTGCTCTTTCTGCAAATGACTGCGTGAAATCTATTTGTTAGTGTGATCCGACCATCCGCATCGGTGAACTTAGCAACGGCAGCCGCCATCGCATTCCGCACCGGCTGTTCACCCAATTGTGCAACGCTGTAGCGGGTTGTTCCGGTTCCCGATTGAGTTCGCCAGAACTCGTCGAAGTTCGTAAACTCTCGGGCTCGGTCGAAATCCTCATATTCCAAAATGTCCAAACCTGCTTGGGCAATAACGTCATGTAATTTCGCAGGCGGCGACAGCGAAAACGGACCTTCAAATGAGGGCGGATTCACAAACAGCTTGCGCACGGCGGCGCCGATCACCGCAAAATCCGCATGTGCCATGTCACCGAACATTGCAATGCCGATTTTCGCATTCGGCTTGGACACACGCTGAAACTCGTTCAGCGCCCTTAAGGGATTCTCCGTGAATTGTAGCGAATGCAATGCGAGCACGAAATCAAAGGTGTGATCCGCAAACGGCAGGGATTCGGAATCTGCCAGGACAAACTCCATGTCAGGAACGCGCCGTCTGCAAATTTCGAGCATTTCCGCAGCGACGTCCGTTCCGGTAACTTTTGCGCCGCGTGCGCGAGCTTTCAGCACCGCCCCCCCGGCTCCGCAACCTGCATCGAGCAATTGAGTGTCAGCAGATAAAGCGAGTCTGTCGAATATCCAATCGGCGATGTCGAGAGCGTAGGCTTCATGGTTAACAGCCCACAATTCCGCGCTTGGCCCCCACATGGCCGCTTGTCTCGTTCCGGATCCCATTAGTTTGTGTAAACCGCTTCAAATTTCATGATTTGTTTTCCGTCACGCAACAGCCACATCGCATCGCCGTTCACGCGGAAGCCATTCACCGTGGTCAACGCCCGCATGTATGGATTTTCAACTTCCATCACACCTTCGCAATAAATCTTTGTGAAGGCTAAGTCGCTGAACGTTAACTTGTCGCCGTCAAGAGTATATGTTCCGCCGAACCGATTGCAGCCACCACTGCCGTGAATCTTGTTGGTTTGCAAAGACAATATAATGTGAGGTTCACCTTTGAAAGCTTCGATGATTTCAACTTTTTCACCGTCCATTTCAAGCAATTTCCACCGCTTGTTCTTAATCGGCGACTCGGTTCGCTTTGGTTTCCTTAGCTCAGGCTCGATAGGTTTTGCCGACTCGGTCTGCGGTGCAGGAGCCTCTTTCACAGTGGAGTCCTTTTCAACCGGAGCAGGCTTCTGCGGCGCAACTTGAGTAACCGTTTCCTTGGGCGGATCGGCTTTCTTATTGCACGAAACAAGCAGAATCGAGCATATCATAAGGAGAGCGAGTCTCAATCCATTTGCTCCTTAGCCCATTCCTCGAGCGTTAGCAAGGGTTCATCGAGCAGAGCTTGCGCCTCTTTTGGATTTCCGGTTTCGCCGAAGGTCTCAAAGGGCGCCATGAAATCCGCAAAATGTTCCAACCAACCATACTCTTCGTCCTCCTGCGCGAATTTCTTGGTATCTTCAATTGACAATTGTTCGACAGGCAGGCCGGGCCGCAGCATTTCACAATAAAGTTTCAGCGCGTCAAACATCTTGAAGCCTTGCGGGCCATGCACGGTGAATCGTTTGTTACCCGAAAAATCTTCGTCCGCCATAATCACGGAAACCATTTTCGCATAGTCGGAGGCCGCGACAAAGTGCCACGTCAAGGGCTGTAGTCCCACCATCAACGCTCGATCCGGCAACACAAAGTAGTCCAAGCTTTCAAAGAACCATGTGCACTGCCACAGCACCGTTGAAACGCCGCTCGCTTCAAGCGCAAGGATGCCTTTAGAAAACTCTGCGCGACGCTTCCATGAATGGTTAGGATCGGGCAGCCAATCACCGGCGATAAGTGAAACCCTGTTTACGCCGCATTCTTTGGCCGCATCTGCAACATTGATCAATCCCTGATGCAGAACTTCGTCGGGCTCCGCATCCTGATCCGTATTTAGATTGATATGCACGGCCTCGCAGCCTTCAAAAGCATGTACGAGCGAATCGTAATCCGTTACATCGGCAAAACAATACTCCGGCCGCGTGCCGAATTGCTCTTTGGCGCCAATCGGATTTCGGCTCAACACACGAACGGTGAATTCATCTTCAAGCAATTGCTCCACAACGGGAGCGCCGAGCATTCCAGTGGCGCCAATTACTGCAATCATAGTTTTGATTTCCCCCCAGTCTTCTGGGGGGATTAAGGGGGGTAAAATGTAAAGAAATTATCTCGAAAACTGTGAACCGCAGCTTGTGTCGGGCCGCATGTTCGTAACCTCTTCGATGACGACAGCGGGTCGGATATTGCCGTCCGTCGTGTCGTTCGTCAATCGTCCGCGAAATTCAATGTATAACGGCTCGCCGTGCTGCCGCATGTTCACATATTCATGCTCGACTTCCAGCCAATCGCCTTTGAACGGCACAACATACGTTTGCAGCGTGCGGCAATCCAAATAGCTTGCAGCATCCGCTTTGTAAGTCAGCATCCCGTACATCGGAATGGCTTCAGCCTTATGCTGCTTCTTCAGCTCGCGTGCGTCGCGCGACTTTTGGCAACCTACGATTGGACATATTGCTGAAAGCGAGATTACCAAGATTATGCTTTTGCGCCAGCTCATTGTACCCCGCTTGCAAGCGGGCTCTCCACCAATGTCGTATGAATACTTGCTTCGGGATAGCGCAGGCCGCTCACGCCATTAGGGTCGGCCATCTGATCGAGTTCGGCAATGTCCTGAGCCGAGAGTTTGACATTCAACGCCGCGAGATTTTCTTCCAATCGGTGAATCTTGCGTGTGCCTGGAATCGGCAGCATGTCATCGCCCTTTGCGAGCACCCATGCGAGCGCAAGCTGCGCCGGAGTGCAGTTGTGCGCTTTAGCTTTGTTCTCAATTCTTTCAAGCCACTTGGCATTTGAATCCAGATTCTCACCTTTGAAGCGCGGGAAATTCCCGCGTCTGTCCCCCGGAGAAGAGATCGCGGCGGCATCCTTATACTGTCCCGTCAAAAATCCGCGGCCGAGTGGACTGTACGGCACAAAACCGATTCCCAATTCGCGGCACACGGGAATCACTTCGTTTTCAACATCGCGCGTCCAGAGCGAATATTCGTATTGACCTGCCGTAATTGGATGCACGGCATGAGCGCGGCGAATCGTCTTTGGCCCCGCTTCGGAAATTCCGAGATAGCGCACCTTGCCCGCCTGCACGAGTTCCTTCATCGCACCCCACGTCTCTTCAATCGACACGGTCGGATCAACACGATGCTGGTAGTAAAGATCAATCACCTCTACACCCAACCGCATCAAACTCATATCGCACGCGCGCTTAACGTAATCAGGTTTTCCGTTCACACCCAAGAATGCACCGTCATTGCCGCGCACGTTCGCAAACTTGGTCGCCAAAAACACATCGTTGCGGCGCTCGCGCAAAACATTTGAGAGCAAAACTTCATTGAGCCCCACGCCGTACATATCCGCCGTATCCCAAAAGTTACAGCCCAATTCCAGCGCGCGATTCAGGACCTTAATATTTTCTTTGTTATCCGAGATTCCATAAAATTCGGACATCCCCATACATCCCAACCCAAGTGCCGAAACTTTAGGACCGTTCTTGCTAAGTTGTCTTTGTTGCATATGCATTACTCCGCCGTAGTGGGTCACCAGACCCGCAATGGCGCTTTGTTGAATTATTGTAGGGGGCGGCAGGCGTGCCGCCCGCGTTTTGCTGATCTGTCAATGTTTCACGCTTGTCATCCTGAACCCGCCGCGGGTGAAGGATCTATTCAAGCAAACCAATCATTCCAAGCATTTCTGTTGTGCCGTATGAAATCTGTCCTCGTAAGAGTGCGCTCTGTTTCCGCCGAGCGGGGATTTAGCGAAGCGGTTCCCCTTCGGAATCAGGATGAACAATCAAGTGCTAATGTAAGTTCTTTGTGCTGTCAGGTCTGAATTCGGCAGTTGGAACAACTTCTCTTGCCCTCTCTGTTAGCTTGTCAAAATTGATCTGCCAAACCTCGCCACTCTTTAGCCTCGCTTTTTCTGGATAAGCGATAACAATCAATAGTTCATCGGAATTAACATAGCTAGGAATATTCCATCGCCCTTCAAACGGTGGATTGGTACCATCAAAGTTGTAGGTGCCTACGTGCATTTCAAAAACGTCTCGTGAAGCCAAATTGACTAAGTGCTGATTAAATACGTCATACAAAGCAAACTTGGTTACTAGCGCATTGATATCAGTCTTAACGTCCACTTTGCCCACAGCTGAATATTGAAGACACCCACTTCCACGAGTCAGTATTCCTAAATTTGAAAGAGTTACAGGGCAATCGGAAACATTTATGGTGTACCATTTGCATGTCAGCGACATGTTTTTTCGAACGCCATCGCATTCAACACAACGTGCATCTTCCACAGCGGATATTGTAAGCACTTGATCTGCTGCCGTTCCCAGTAACGATGACATGAAGATAAATAGAACCAAGAAAGCGTACCTCATGTGTTCTGCCCTGCTGCCTCTCTAATAAGTTTTCGGAGTTCTTCAACGGTTAACAACTTGTCGCCCCTGTGGATCATTCGGTGGCAATTGGAACATAGTAGGGCTATGTATTCTCTTACAGAATCTTCGTCATTAAGTTCAATTTGCCTTTTGCCATTTGATAGTGGGTCCTTATGATGTGCCTCAATGAAACCACGGCCAAGTTCACCATACTCTTCTTGAAATGACATTGTGCAGACCTCACATCGAAGTGGCTCATTTCTATCAGCTCCTTTGGCAAGTCTAATCGCAGCATTACGAATTCGAGGATCTCGTTCGCGACGATCAACTTCAACTCTTTGCTTAGCACCTTCACAACAATGTTCGAAAGAATCATCCTTAGGTGTCGAACTCAGACCTCTGGTTTCCTGAATGCCGTGCTTAGTGTCAAGCGAAACTGAATTTCCTAAGACTAATCTGAGCAACTTATCTACATCTGGCTTATCATAAATGTGCGTGCCGATATTCCCAACATTCTGCTTCCCTTGGAATGGCTGAAGAGAGGGGAATTGTGAAACTAGATCGGTCCACGTGAATCTGCTATGATTACGACACTCCAGAAACAGTACGATGCTGAAGGACGTTCCCTTTTTATTAGCCTCCCATGTGGCGTTGCATAGACTCTTTGCATCAAATAGCGGTTTTACCAAAATCCGCGCAACAAAACAAACCTCTAAAGGTGCCTTCTTATCTTTTCGTGCAAGAAACAAGAACCAATCGTCTGGAGGGCCAGCATGTTCGACGTGACTTTTTGCGGCCCCAGGAAGCCCAAACATTTGAAACCCTCCTGTTGCTGCTTCAATCAATTCACTTTGAAGTGTTGGCCGTACACGTCTATTTAAGGATGTCAAATATGGTTCTACTGCTTTAGCGAAGTCTACGGAAACGAATGAACCATCGGGGTTAATCATGGAGCGCTCAAAATTAACGCTTTTTTCTGAGTAAACGCCAAAATTCTGATAATACACCCGCATTTCCTCGCTCCCTACCCCTTCCTCACCGTCGCGACACCGTCATCATGCGCGTCGGCCAAAACAAAATCTTGAATCTTTGTCCACTTTTGAATTTTGGCGACGCGGTGCTCTGTGTGCGACGACAAATCGAGCGGACGGCCGCGTGTGTCAATGATTAGCCCCACCACACCGCCGTGCAGTGTCGCGGTGATGTCTTTGCCTGATCCGGCTCCGACATCAAAACCCTTTTCCGGTTTGATGGTCGCCTTGATTTCGTCTCCCGGCGCGAGCGGAAACAACACCAATTCACCGTAGGCAATCGCTTCGTTAAACTGTTTTCCGCTCTTTGACGTTCCCGTAATCGTCACACACGGCTTGCCGTCTTTCGATTTTCCCACCGGACAAACACACGATCCCAAACGCACAAGGCAATCTTTTTCAAACACCTGAATTGCGGCCTGCTCGTGTACACTCGCCAGCACGCCAAGATGCGGCATCATAAAAATCGAGTCCACCGCAAGCTCGGTCACACCTTCGGGCTGAAATGCGTCAATCATCATGTGCGCGGCTTGGGATCTGCGTGGAGCATGAGACAGCACTCCACCGGAACCGACGATAATATTCAAGTCCATCAAGTTGACAACCGTTTCACCCGATCCGCTCTGCTCAAACGTGTCAGAAATCGTGCGCTCCTGCTGCACACCCTTGAGCGACGTCGCGAAATTCTTATGCTGCACAAACGCCAGCCTGAGCGCTTCACGCGAAATCGCCTGCTCGATTTGCAGCTCTTCTTTGGTCTGCGGAATCGTCGTCGGGCGAATCATCTTGTTGGCAATGCGGTTGCGCAATTCGCGCTCGTCAATATCAAATGGTACCCAACGCAAAATATTGTCAATGCCCGCTTCAGCCAGCACATTCATCACCGAGTAGCTCATCCCCAAATTCGCCGACACGGTGCGGTTGAACACAGTCTCTTTGTTAGCGCCGCCCGGTACGCGGAAAATTGAAAACACATCCGTCGTAGCGCCGCCGATATCCACACCGACGAGCGTGATGTCGCGCGCTTTGGCCACGCGCTGCATAATATCTCCCACCGCACCGGGCGTCGGCATAATCGGCGCGTCCGCCCATGCCATCAACTTCTTATAGCCGGGAGCTTGCGCCATCACATGCTCCATAAACAAATCGTGAATCGCATCGCGCGCAGGCCCAAGATTTTCCCGCTCAAGCACCGGCCGCAAATTATCCACGACAAGCAGATCAACCTCATCGCCCAACACTTTTTTGATCTCATCGCGCGCTTCTTTATTGCCCGCATAAATCACCGGAAGTTTATAGGACGAGCCTAAGCGCGGACGTGGACGCGCGGCCTTTAAGAGTTCCGCAAGCTCGACCACGTGTTTCGTTGTGCCGCCGTCCACACCACCCGAGAGCAGAATCATGTCGGGCCGCAATTTGCGAATACGCTCAATCTTCTGATGCGGCAACCGTCCGTCGTTGCTCGCGAGTGTGTCCATCACGATCGCGCCCGCGCCAAGCGCCGCGCGCTCTGCCGATTCGGCCGTCATCGCTTTCACCACACCCGACACCATCATCTGCAATCCGCCGCCCGCCGATGAGGTCGAGATGTAAATATCACAGCCGCGATTGGCGGTTTTCGTTTTGATCACGCCGTCTTTTTCGGTGAATTCACGGCCCATGATCTCGCCGATTTCCGAAATCGCGTTGAGCACACCTTTGGTCACGTCCTCAAACGGCGCTTCCACAGTCGTCGGTGCTTCACCGCGACAAACCAGGCGATATTCATCCCCCTGTTTCTCAATCAATATAGCCTTGGTCGTCGTCGAACCGCAGTCCGTCGCCAGAATCGTCGTGATCTCAGATGGTTTTTTCATGCTCTTGTTAATGTGTAGATGATTGGCGATGACCTTGTTTGTCTTACTTCTTTATGCCCAAGTGCGGCAGTACTTCTTCAAGCTTCTCAACAAACGCCGCTGAGTGATCCTGAAAAACAAAAATCCTGCTTCGAAGCTCTTTGCCGTCTTTCAGTGTAACTTCAGAGAGCTTTAGATACCTGCCACCTTTTGGCCCTTCTTTGACATCGAAGAAATAGGTTCGTTTGCCTGCCTCAAGCCGTGTTTCAAAGATTGAATTGTCGTCCATAGACGTCCCGCTTTATGGTTCCGCAAATTCGCGGTTATGCATTGGTGTTAGAGGTGTATGCTGTAAGAAGTGTTTCAGCAACATAGAGTTGACCGCGTTGCCGCACAGGACCGAAAGTCTTTAATACTCCGGTTTCGACGAGTTGTGTAACGGCGCGACTTGCCGCTGCTGGAGTGACATTAAGTATTTGCGATGCTGACTTAAGAGTTGTGAACGGATTTCTCATTAGGACATCCACGAGCCGACGGGCCGTAGGGGATACATCAAATGAGGTGAACTCTGTGTATGTATCAATTACTTTGACCGCACGATTCGCAGCGTCGTCAGCCTGCTCCGCCGCACCTTTCAGGAAATAGGCGAACCATTCGTCCCAGTTCCCGTGTTGACTTACATCTAATAAATGGTCAAAATACTCTGTTCGATTTCGTTCAAAATATCCACTCATGTATAGTAGTGGATGAGGGAGAATATTTCTCTCGATGCATAGAAGAATAATGAGAAGTCTGCCTAATCTCCCATTCCCGTCTAAAAACGGATGAATTGCTTCAAACTGATAATGCACCATCGCACACTCTAGAAGTACCGGTATCTGCTCTGGGTTTTTCCTATGCATGAAACCCTCAAGTTGTCCTAATGAAGTATACAACTCCTCGGGTGGTGGAGGCACGTATCGGGCGCTTGAAGGGTTTGAACCCAAAATCCAGTTTTGTGTTCTGCGAAATTCCCCTGGGGTTTGTTCGCCGCCCCTCACACCACTCATCAATTCCTTGTGCATCTCCTGTAATAGTCGCAATGATAAGGGTAGAGTCTTTCTTCGTTCTGTTCCGTGGTTCAGCGCTCGCACATAGTTTTGCACCTCACGAATGTCTGCGTCGGATGAGGTAGTGGGCTCCGATATTTCGCTTAAGAATAAGTCGGATTCTGTTGATTGTGTCCCCTCGATTCGTGAGCTAAGTACTGCTTCTCTGTTAATGTAGGCGCCGGATAATAAATGGGGGTTTGGTAGCCTATGGCAAATACCCTCCAGTTTTCCAACCTTACGATCTGCAATTGAAAGTAGTGCTCCAACGGAAGGCGAGTAGGTAACCTGAGCTGGAAGCGAATTAGGTATGAATACCCAGTATCCACCGGGCGCTTTGCGAAGCACGCCGTTACGACTTTCGCCAAAATCCTTAAAATTCATAATCTTAAATTGGTGTAAAGATGCGTAAGTTTACATGAGTATACTTAAGGTAAGTTTTATTTTACAAAAACACAAAAATGTAAAATAAGCAGAAGTCTTTTGAAAACTTATCTCATTACTTCTGTATTTTTAATATTTTATGATCGTGAACAAAACATCTCTATAGATCAAGCCCCCAATCTAAACAAAAACCACCCTTTTCCTTTAGATTCTCCCCACAATCTAAAAAAACCTTAGGCCCGCGGCCAAACCCGCTTCCCAGTTTCCTTCTCTTCAATGAATATCGCGTTCATCGGGCAGGCATGGGCCGCCGTCAGCACACCTTCATCATCCAGAGTTTCCGGGTCCACCACATGCGCCTGATGCTCCTTATCGAGCGCGAAAATATCCGGCGCTTCCATCATGCACAGCGTCGAACCCACACAGCGGTTCTTGTCAATCGTGATTTTGTATTTTGACATACTCTGATTTCCCCCCAGTCCTCTGGGGGGATTAAGGGGGGTAAAATGTTATGCGGGGTGATGAGCGATGGGGCAACTACTCCACGACACAGGAAACTCATTCAGCGCGCGCGACACAATCGCCGGTTGATATTCGAGCACATTCGCTTCGAGTGTCGCCAGCGGCATGCGCTCGGCCATGATGCGGAATGTTTCACCGGCTTCAAGTCTGGCCAGTGGGCCGCCGACGCACACATGAATGCCGTGCGCGAAAGCCACGTGCGGATTCGGATTGCGCGTGATGTCGAGCTTGTCGGGATTGGGGAAAATTTCCGGATCGCGATTGGCCGCAGTCAAAGCCAAGAGCAGCCGCTGATCCTTCTTTATCATCTTCCCGCCCACTTCTTGATCGTATTTGGCCCAGCGCACGGTCGCCTTCACCGACGTATCGTAACGCAAAAGTTCTTCGACGGCGCTACCTGCTAAACTGGGATCCTTCTTGAGCAGTTCCCACTGATCCGGATTCTTGATAAAGGCCAGCGTGCCGTTGTTGATCAAATTCGTCGTCGTCTCGTGTCCACCGAACACCATTAGCACAACCGTGGCGATGACTTCATCTTCGTTCAAGATTCCGTCGGCTTGCGCCTTGGTCAGCATACTGATCAAATCATCCTTCGGATGCTTGCGGCGTTCGTCCACCAACGGTTTGAGATAGTTGACAAACGAGATAATTCCTTCGCAGGCGATTTCGCGGCGGCGCGGTTCATCGGCGCGAATGAAGAACAGCAGGCCGATCTGCTCTGACCAATATTTGATATCGTCGCGATCCTTGTCCGCTTCGGGAATCCCCAGCATATTCAAAATCACGGTCAGCGGAATCAGGTACGAGAATTCCTTGACCATATCGTATTTCTTCCCCGCTTCAATTCGGTCAATCACCGAGTGCACGATTTGGCGGATGCGCGGCTCATATTTCTCCAGCGCAATCGGCGTCAGCACGGGATTTAAGAGTCTGCGGATGCGCGTGTGGTCCGGTTGGTCTTTGAAGATAAACCAATTGGCCAACACGTCAAAAATCGGCTTGAATTTTATCTCGTCACCGGGCCGCATCTCTTCAGAAAGATACTTGATGCGCTGCGAAGACCACCCCGCCGGATCGCGCAATACCTTCACGATATCATTATACTTCGTGAGCACCCAGCCGCCCCACTTCTCATTCCAGTAAACCGGATCGTGCGCGCGCAGGTGATGATAGTAAGTATGCGGATCGTTCATCACGTCCCGCGTCATCATGTCATTAAAATACTCTGTGGTGTGCATGTGAGGAAAATTGGAAATGTGAAATAGGAAATTAGAAATCAGAAAATCGAAAATATTACCAACCAACATAAGCGCATTGTCATCCTGAACGAAGGCTTGGCGCAGTGAAGGATCTCGTCAAAGGAGGTTACCATCCAAAGCACTCGCCGAGCGGGGATTAAGCAAAGTGGTTCCCCGCCGGAATCTGCTATTCATCCCGTCGCCTGAACCCCGTCTTGTATCGCCTCCAACAGCAAATCAACATCAATGTCAGCCAGCTTTTTGAATTTGATGCAATAGCCGGTTACCGTGGCCTTCTCAAGTTTCTTACCGTACGTCTTGGCCAAATAGGTCTTATCTTCGAGCCCCATGATATACACCGAGATTCCTGTTGTGTTGGCGCTCAAACCAATCTGAAAAAACTCTCTCGTGGTTCCGTTGGCGTATTTTATCGTGTAAGCCCCATACCCGATATTTGGATTGGCAACGACTTTCCCCTCCTCGTTCTTGCCATCCACAAACCACAGCTTACACTTCGGCAGAGCCTTCACGATAAGCCGGTGCAGCTCCTGCATCTCCCCCCGCTTCGACTCAGCAAGGCTCGCAATATACTCTTTGATCAGGTCTTTTACATTCATAGAAAGAAGTCAGTTGTAGGGGCGGATGGCAATCCGCCCGTGTTAAGCAAACCGAAAATCTCCAGCGCATTGTCATCCTGAAGCCGCTGCGGCTGAAGGATCTCGCCAAATGAGGTTACCATCCAAAGCGAAAACTGAGAAGTAAAAGCGCATTGTCATCCCGTAGGGATCTCGCCAAAGAAGGTTACCATCAAAAGCGTATGACCGACCAACCCGATCCAGTCGTCATGCTGAAGCCGCTGCGGCTGAAGCATCCCTCTGCCAACCCCAGAGAGATTCTTCACTACGCCAAGCCTACGTTCAGAATGACGACACATGCCACTGCGAGGATGGAGGTACTACAGGCTCAAATATGCTTGCCTAAGATCCTCACCAAGTTCTTGAAAAGCATCAAATGGTCTCAATCGCGTTGTGTCAACATTTGAAGCTTTGTACAAACGCTCGGCAACATCATTAATGTACTTCTCAACGCCCTTATCCACATAAAAACGTAGTATGTCGAATCTAAGGATGCCCAAATCTTCAAGCTGGAGTCCACTTAAAACTCTCTTTCGTGCAATAGTATCAAAGAAGTGCAGAAAGAAATCTAAACGAATAGAGTCTTCAGAGTCATAAAAGCTATCATCTGGTTTGAACTTCCCTTGAATGATCTTGTAGTATAGCTCCCACGCAAGTTGTTGTTCTCTCGCATCTCCGTTAGGGTTAATCGATTCAACAAACGAGAGAAGTTCATTTGCACGTCGATTCAGCGCTTCTCTTCTAATTGTAATCATGGCGACAAACGCAGCCGCAAGAATTCCTAGTAAAGTGGCGACTGCTTGTATGATGTCGCCTGTAGTGAAAGTCGGGTCGTAGCACATGAAATTCTTCCTCTGTTAGACAGATGAGAAAGTGTCAGAAGGCTATCATTGTATGACATATTACTAGCTTGATCAAGAGGTGGTAGTCCGGAAGAATATTAATCACAGTTTCTGTCACGTTCAAGCAATGAACGCATTGGCTCAAGCAAATGGTGATTCTCTATTAGGGTTCGCACATTGGCCACGCTGAGGTTCATTATCAAAGCGATCTGATTCTCTTTATATCCATCGCGAGTGAGCATTTGAATGATATCTGATTGTTTTAGACCTTCGACCCCTCTATTCTTATGGCCGTTAATAGTAAAGTAATCAACGTCCGCTGCAATTTGATCTCTTGTCTGATAATAAACAACATGTCGATTAGCTTTACCTGAACCATGATCAAATCCTAGAAGAAGAGCAACCAATTGTAAGAGACCCGCAATAATGCCAAGATTTAGTGGTTCATTTTTTCGAAGAGCTTCACGTAGGTCGTCTATGGCAAGTTGTGTTGTACGTGATAGCCGGATATCTGATGTAATATTTTGTCTGAATGTTCGCTCTATCTTGTCGATGCACTTAATTAGATCCCGCTTGACAAGTTTGGGATCATCATAAATGAATTCTACATCATCAGGGATATTCTTCCCAAGTATGTCGGCGACTGCCATAGCAAAACGATTACTGCATAAAAAGTTTTCGGTCATAGTTTTCAGCGCTCATTTATTACACTTACCAACCTCCCCACCAACCCCTCATCCAACTTCCCATTCACCCTCACCCCACTACAAACATCCAACCCAAACGGCTGCACAACCCGCACAGCTTCAGCAACATTCTCCGGATTCAATCCGCCCGCCAAAAACACCGGCACACGCGAACGCTCACGAATCTGTCTGCTGATTTCCCAATCATGCACGCGCCCCGTGCCGCCTAATTCCTTGACCGCAAGCTTGGGCCGACCCGAATCGAGCAAAAGAAAATCCACATACTCCGTCGCCGCGAGCGCTTCGTCAATATTCGATTCATCCTCGACGTGAATTACCTGCACGAGCTTCACCTCCGGCAGTGCGCGCCGAATATCCGCATAACTCCCGTGCGTCAATTCATCCACAATCTGAATCGTCGTCGTGCGCGTGCGCCGGGCGTGTGCGATAATCGCGTCCGCGCTCTGCTCACTCGTCAAGAGAAATGTCTCAACTCGTCCGCGCACATGCTCAGCAATCTCTGCAATCAGAGAATCCGCAATCGGCCCCGGCCCCGACGGCATTTTCGCCACCAACCCAATCGCCCAAGCCCCCGCAGCAATTGCAAGCTCCGCTTCTTCAATCGATGCAATGCAACAGATTTTTATTTTCATTTCAGGTCTCCCTTCCTCCGTTCACGGGGGAAGGGCCGGGGATGGGGGTCTGCGCTCCATTCATGGGGAAGGGGCAGGGGGATGGGGTCTGAGAGGGGCTAACGTTTAAACCCAAAATCGCCCTTCTTTTTCGGATCTGGTGGAATCATCAGTTCGCGTATCGCTTCAAACACGTAGTTGAATTGATGATCGTATTTCTTCTCCAATTCATCCAACCGTGCCGCCAAATCTTTGTGAGACGCAATGAGTTCGCGCATCTTCACAAAGGCCCGCATAATCATAATATTCACTTGCACCGCACGCGGACTCCGCAAAACACTCGATAGCATTGCCACCCCTTGCTCGGTGAAAGCGCGGGGAGCGTAGCGAATACCGCCCCAACTTGAGGTGCCAAAATGGCACCTCAAGATTTCAATTTCCTCGTCAGCAAGCACAAACATGAAATCCTCAGGAAATCGGTCAGAATTTCTTGTTACTTGGCGATTTAGATACTTTGTTTCAACGCCATACAAATCCGCTAAGTCCCTGTCCAGCATGACTTTCTGGCCTCGAAGCAGAAGTATCTTATTTTCAATACGTTCGATGGGAATAAGGTTCGTCATAAGCAGTTAATTTGCGGTCACAATTTGTGACCTCAAGTTCTTATCTCCCCTTCTCCATTTATGGGGAAGGGGCAGGGGGATGGGGTCTGCTGGTTATTCCCCAAACAACTCATACCTCCGAAACCCAAACGCATTCGCGATTATAAAATCTGGAAAACTTTCCAACGCCGTATTGTACTTCACCACCGTGTCATTGTAAAACTGCCGGTCGTAGCGAATCCGCTCTTCCGTTTCGGTCAAACCGTCAATGAGTTGCCCGATGAGTTTTTCTTGCTTGAGCGCAGGATATTGCTCCGCCACAATCAACATCGATCCCAACGCCGCACCGAGTTTGCTCTCGGCATTCACGCGCTCGCTTTGTGTCTTGGCGTTGTCCACCGCCGTGCGTTGCTTCGTGATATTTTCGAGCGTGCCTTGCTCAAACTCCTGATGTGCCTTAATCACCGTCACCAATTCAGGAATCAAATCGTGCCGACGTTTCAACATCACGTCAATCTGCAGCCACTGCGTTTGACATCTGCGCCGCAGCGTCACCAGCCGGTTGTATAAGAACACGACTCCGCCAACGAGCGCGAGCAAAACGAGAATGAGCCACATCATCAGCTCGCGCCGCTCCCACCGCCACCGCCGCCACCACCCCCGCCGCCGCTAAATCCTCCGCCGAATCCGCCACCACCGCCTCCTCCTCCGAAATCCCAATCGGATTTACTGCTCCCCGCGCCCGGAAAATTGTCCAGCGCCGACGCGTATTGCGCCGCCGTGTCTCGCAGTGACGTGCTCAAAGAACTCGTAATGTCCGTCAATTGAAAATCACTGAGCGATCCCAAATTCACACTGTGGCCATGAATCGGCATCCCCCAAGTTGAAGTCCCAAACACAGTCGGAGTTAGTTCAGGATGTTGCATCATCGCTTTGTCGAGCTGTCGCGAAAATTCCGTAGCAACACCCAGCGCCGTCGCATACACAAGATACTTATCCCACATCGGCAGCATCTTCTCTGACGCGCGATCCATACTCGAAAAATCTGTCAAAAAACTCTTAAATGCGTTCCAGCGATGCACTTCTCTCGCGCCGCGCATCGTGCGCTTCGCCATCACCGGAGCAAGTGTCCAGCCCGCGAGTAAAACAGAAGCAGGCATCGCGAACTTCACAATCGTCGTCGTGTCGGTGTTCCCCAACAAAAAGTACAACACAAACGCGACGATAAACGATCCGACCGGCAAACTGCGGCTGATGGCGCTGCTGTCTTGATCGTCAAGCTCAAAAAATTTGTCTTCAAACCACACCCGCATCGCCGTTCCCCACGATGTGCAAAACGAGCGAATCTCCGACCCTGTCCCCGTTTTCAGTGCCGCCCAAGCCTTAATTCCAAACGTTGAAATCTTGTCGTTCGATCCGGCCTCGCGAAACAGCTTCTTCAATACCTCTATTTCATACGCAGAAATCTCGCGCTCACCGCTCTTCTGCTTGACAATGTTTTTGTCAAGTAGATCCCGCCCCTCATCGGTCAAAACAAATTCCGTGTCGTCTTTGCTCGTCCCGGTCGCCTCGATCTGCACATATCCCTGCCGCACACCCTCAAGCAGCGCCGCCGAAAATCCGTTCACAACCTGAGTCGGATCGATATCTTCCTGCGTCATAATCGCGGGCACCATGCACGGCGGAATATCACTCGGTGGTTCGCGCAAATATTTCCCCTCTTCAATCTTCGGTTCGCGGCCATAGATCAAATAAAGCCCAAATCCGAAAATCAACAGCCCCGCGAAATACATCAGCGTCAATAGTTCCGCAGTGTACTGAGCCGCCCACTCCATCAGCGTCGGCTCCATAATCTTGCGCTCTGCTTCAAGCAGACTCGCGCGATCTTCGCCCGTCAACTCTGCCGCGTCAGGGATTATCTCCGCATCCGTCAGCACCCGCGTTTCCAAAAAACTCGACGTCGGCACATAACCCATCCGCAGCACAATCGAACTCGAATCCGAGCTGAATTGACGGTCTCCCCGTCCAGAGCGCGAATGCACAAACGCCGCAAATAGGGTTGGCGGTCGCTCCGGCAGCCTGATTTTCAGAATAACCGAATCAATCGCGGCGTGATCATCTTCAATACACTTCCAGTAGAACTGCGCCACATCGGAATACTTCTGCACTGCCCAATCAATTGTGTATCGTAATCGAAAACGCTTGACTTCATTGTTCGCCGAATAGCGCCACGCGATGCGCGTGTAGCCTTCGTTCACGCTTTGCAGCCACTCAAGCTGTTTGCCGCTGTCGTAGTCCCACACACCTTCGTAGGTGATGCGGTACTGACCGTATTGCCCCTTCGGCATACGATCAACATACGCGCGCCCAAACTGTCCCGAAAAATCAAATGTGCGAATCTCCTCCACAACCGCCGACCCGTCCGGCTGCAGAGCGATCGTCTGTTCAATCCTCGGATGCGAATAATGTTTTGCTTCCGCCGATACGGCCCAAAGCAAAATTATTATTGCAAGAAACCATGGCCTTAACATCGCAACTCCACGGTAACAAATTCTTCCAATTCCCCCCTGCTCGCGGGGGGGGGGTTAGGGGGGGTCTGCAAACTAACCGCTAATTCCCAAACAGCGTGCCTTTATTCAATTCCGCAAGCACGTTCCAATACGGACTCTTGCGCAGCGTCTCAAGCAAATCGAGCGTGTACTGCTCCTTGCCCATTACAAACGGCGGCCAGCCCGTGTCAAGCAATTCCATTCCGATCTTGGCATTCCCCGTATAAATCATCTCGGCAAAATGCCGGTGCAGCACAGCCATCGAAGCCGGCAGAAATTCGTCACTGCGCAGCGTCAAATAATCCTTCCAGATTCCGGCGTCGCGCGATTCACGCAGCATCGCCAGCACGTCGCTCGCATTTGGCGTTTCAGCTCGCATCAATTCCAAATTTGGCGCGAACCCGTCGCGCGTCGCTTCAAAAATCACCTCCGGCAGCGGCGAATCACTGTGCGGCAATTTCCAATAGTCGAGCGTCAAATCATTGGCCGTCACTTCCCACAATCCGTCACCATCTCGATCCGACCACTTCCCCGCGTTTTCAATCGTATCCAGCGCTTCGATCTTTGTCCCCAGCGACAGCACATATTGCGCAAAACAGCAATGTGCGCCGCCCGAGTATGTTTCTACCACGACGTCCTGAATCTTATCGCCCGTCAGATCGCGCGGCATCCCCAGCGAGTCGCTGTTCAAAAGTTTCACATAATAATCCGACACGCTCCACACCGGCTTGTCACGGCGCGTCACGCCAAGTTCGTGTGTCATTCCGAAATTCTTGATCCGAATCGTGAACGTGTAATCGCCAATCGTCGTCACGGAGGCCGTCGAGTCTGCCGCGAACGCGCTCGTCACGAATAACAACAAAAGTAAAACTATTTGCATGGCTCCGATCCTTTCGGCCCGAAACTCGCGTATTCAATTCCATCTTTTCCGACAACGTCAAACGTTTCCCATTCCGCCCGCCGCACCCAATCGCGCACGACGATATTCCGCTCATCCTGCGTGAGCGCGTAAAGCTCTTCCAAAGCCGCGCGTGAAGGTTCAACACCAAACGCAGCCAGATAGAGATCCGCAAAACTATATTGACAATGTGATGACATAGTTTTCAGGCTTCCGATTCCCCCCTGCTCGCGGGGGGGGGGTTAGGGGGGGTCTGTTGACGCTGGTTACATGTGTCGCCGAGCCGGGTTAAGGCTGCCGCAACCCGGCCGGAATCTCCTTCTGTCTCCCTTCCTCCGTTCACGGGGGAAGGGCCGGGGATGGGGGTCTGACTAAGCCGTTTACATATTCGGATGCACCGTCGTGCTCCATACCGCATTCAAACTTGCGTCGTATTTCGACACCAACGCAGAGTAGCTCCCATTCCCGCGATCAAACGCGCCGCATACGAATAGGCTGCCATCATCTGAAACATGGACCTCTTTGACGACCACGTTTGTTTCGCCGCCGAAGCTCTCTTGAGCAATTGTGGTTAGGTCGCGGTTGAGCAAAAGTAATCTCTGTGCTCCCGGCCTGCCACAACCCTCACCAGCTTTGCAAATCAGCAAGATGTCGTTGTTGATTGCTTGGACGGCGACCGAATCAAGACAATTAAGATAGGAAACAGTCGCTTCGTCCAGCAAAGTGAAGTCAGCAGAATACGTCCAAACATACGGATCGTTACCTTCTCTGCTCACACCTGCAATGACATAATCCGAGTCAGGCATCTGTGTAATCGAGTAAGCGATATTGGGATTGTTCGCACCAATTTCGACGCTGTGAACGAATATTCCTCCATTGTCGAACCAACTTACTGCGTTTTCGCTCTGATCCACAATTGCATATCCGCCGTATTGCATCGCAGATATCGCTGATGCGTCAATACCTTCTTGACGAATCTGCGACCACACTGCTTGACCATATTCTGTCACGCACGTCAATCGTGCTGGTCCACCAATAGCTGACAATCCCCAATACAGCAAATCACCATTAGCCAGCGCGACAACTTGCATCGGGGAAATGCGCGTTTCATCCCACTCATCGCCGAGTGCATATCCGTACTCACACGTCGTCTGTGCCCAACGAATCGTTTGATAATTTTCATCTCGAACAGCTACGGAGGGCAAGGCTCGTGGAGTGTAATGATCACCGCAATAGCTAAAATTTATTCCCGCCACAAGATACCCGTCCGTCACACGGTCGTAGTAGTGAACCATTCCATATTCATATTCACCACCGCCAATGCTCTGAAACCGCTGTCCGTTTGCACTGTGCAACTTCACTGTCATACTTCGGAAATAATACGCCGGTTCAGGCGGAGCGGGAGAATCATCCAACTCAACCGGCTCAACATCTTCCAACCGATCCACTTCCTGCGTCAACACCCAAATTTCCCCATCATCCGCTTCAACAACTCCAACCCCAATCAAATCCTTCGTCCGCGGTTTCGGATCGGGTCCCGGCGGCTCTTCGTCACATCCCCAAACCAATAAACTCAACCCTAAGATTACTAAGTATCGCATAAACCCTCCAAAAAATTTTTCCGCCGAGCTGGGTTAAGGCTGCCGCAACCCGGCCGGAATCTTTTTTGAATATAGGCACACTACCCCAATTATACAGAACCTGAAAAAATACGCATTTTCACGCCCAAAATCAAACGAACCCGCCTCCTAAACTCCAATACAGAGAGGAGTTACATCATCTTCACTCCTGAACAGCTTCCTACCGTTTCAAGCGCGTTGTCATCCCGTAGGGATCTAACCAAGCGGCACGAAAATCAATTGTGGATACCTTTCTCGCGGCGGCTCCCGCCACGTCCTTTGGAAGGATTCGGTGCCCCTCTCCAAGAGAATTTTGACGATAATTGCCATGTTGTAAAAATACAACAGAACATCCATCTCCAGCCAAATCAACCATTTTTCATCTTACGCATAAAAAACAATAGTTAATGCATAACCTCGTGTTTTTCAGATCGCAACAAGAGGAGGCCGATTTCCTCCCTTTCGCCTCTAAAATCGTAAATTCAATAAATTGTAAATATATATTATTAAATAAAATAAACATGTCATAATTGTCAAAATTTGAACAAATGGGCAGACTAACTATTGACAAATCAACAACTTGTGTAATTTATACGGAAATCACTTGACAAACGGACTCTTTTATTATACATTGTACCTGTCCGCAACAAACAACCCCACCACTCATGAACAACACATCTCAACACCCCCTCCTCAAAGCCCAAGCCCTGCTGGCCGACCCGGAAAACCTCGACCTTGATACCCTGTCTCAGCAGTTGGCAGTCGCCGCCGTCGAAGCTGACGCGCAATCCGCACTCATTTCTCTCTATGAAGATGAACTCCGCCGCGAGCTCCGCGCAAAAGTCGATCTCGCAGGAGCAATCCCCGCATGCCCCGATCCCGCACTTGCCTTCACCCTTAGCGGCGAACAACTTCTTTCCGCCCGCCGCCAAGCATCTCTCCACTTCAACCGCGTCTTTCAACTTGCCCCCATCTCCCGGAGCGCTATTCCCGCAAACTCAGCTCACGTAACCAAAGACCTGCTGCTCCGGTCAGGCCTTGGTACAAACTCCGCTTCGTAACTCTCTTCCGGCCTTCCTCCGTTCACGGGGGGATCAGAAGGGGGTCGCCTTCCGCACTCCCCCCTCGACGGCACTCGCTCAAAACCCAATCATCTGGTCTTCTCCCGCAGTTCATTTGTGATGATCGCTCATCACTCGCTCGCGCACGACCAATACTCCAATCGGAGCGATACTCCTTCAAGTCTCCCCCAAAAGTTCGCCGCGAACTTTGGGGGAACTAAGGGGGGCTGCCTTCAAAAAATCAACCTCTAACAAAGAAAGGAAGCACCAAAGCAAAGGCGCATGCGCCAGAGCGAGAGGTGCTTGACAAGCACACATGGCATCAACCTACAAAGTCAACAACGATGGCGCAGGAGCAAATCTCCTGCTCACCTTCGAAGTAGATACAACTTCAAACAAAGACTTCACGTGGACCGACATTGACAATAATCTCGTCGCCGCGACAATGTCTGACAACAACAAGGTCGGCATGGGCTCGGCAGGTTCGCGTCTCATCGGCAAAGTCATCTCCGTTTCCGACGAACTTGCAGTCGGTACAGCCGTACCCGCACTATGCACCGTGCAAGTCACTGGTGTCGCACGTTTCCTCTACTCAGGAACCGCACCCAGCGTCGGCAACAAAGTCGAATGTGACGGCACCGGCAAAGTCCGCAAAGCCGTCACTCTCACCGATGTCCCCGCCGGCGGCACCGCTCAACGCGGCTTAGTCATCGCCGTCGATACCTCCGCCACAACCTGCGATGTCTTACTCGATGCGTAACTCCGATTTCCCCCCAGTCCTCTGGGGGGATTAAGGGGGGTAAAATACCAAATCGCGGCCAACCATTTCAAACAACTGCGTTAGCGCAATCAGTCCAGCGACACGCTGGTTGTCATCCTGAAGGCCGCTGCGGCTGAAGGATCTCGTGGCGGGGTAACGCGCGTCATGCGCTTATCGAATATGAAGCCGCTTGACAAGATCCTTCACTTCGTTCAGGATGACAACACGAATTTCCTATTTCCAATTTCACATTTCCAATTTCAAAAACATGACTCTCGACTTTTCCCAAGCCTACACTCTGCGCGACAAAATCCAAGAACACTCGCGCTCCACTAATCTCGCGCTCTATTCCGAAGCGCAAGAGCGCGGCATGACCTTCACTGAGTTGCTCGAAGAACTCGACCCGTCACCGCGTAAGCCCGACGGCCAGCTCGATGCGCCGCTTGATGCCTTCGAGCGCCAGCTCTTTCTCGCCGATATCTCTTTTGCCGGCCGCAACGCCACCACGCTCGAACAATTCTTGAGCGGCCCCGGATTGATTCTCGCGCCTGAATATGTTTCGCGCGAAATCCGCAAAGGCTACAAGATGGTGCAAGACCCCGAAGAACTCGTGGCCGCCATCGTTCCCGAACGCGGACCCACGGTCACGCCGCTCTATATCAAAACTGATTTCGCCAAGAAGTCTCAGCGGCGCAACGATAGCGCCGCCTATCCCGTGGTCAAGCTCGCCTATCGTCAAAAAGAGGCGGGCATGATTGATCGCGGGCGTCAATTTGATTTCAGCTATCGCATCCTGAAAAATCAAAAGCTCGCTGAGTTCCGCGTTTTCCTCTGGTGGATCGGCGCGCAATTGGCCAACGATGAAATTTCTGAAATCTACAACATCGTCATTAACGGAGACGGCACCAGCCCCGCTCCTTCAAATTCCTTCAACGGAACCGGCGGCACGTTTGCCTATACCGACTTGGTTCATCTCGCAATGGCCTTTGATGGTCCCGCTCGTATGACGCATTTGCTCGGCGCCAAATCCGACATCGAAGCCGTCTTGAAAATCAACGAACTGCAAGATGCGCAAGCCTTTCAAGGTGGAGCATTCAACAACACCGGGGACTACCGCACATTCCTGCCGCTGAATACAAGATTGGTTGCAGTCGAAGGAGCCACGGCCACCAAGTTCGCCGCGCTCGATCATCGTTTCGCCATTCGTGAATCTGTCGCTCAACCTCTGCTCATCGAAGCCGAAAAAATCATCTCGCACAAACTCGAATCAGCCGTCATCTCCAAAGAATCTGTTTACACCATCATGGTTGATGAAGGTATCGCCATGTCAGATTACTAAGCCAATCTGCTCGCCGAGCGGGGATTAAGCGCGAAGCGCGGTTCCCCGCCGGAATGTACAACGTTTTGTCATCCTGAAGCCGCTGCGGCTGAAGGATCTCGTTGCGGGGTTACGCACGCTATGCGATTACCAAATACGATGCCGCCAAACAAGATCCTTCACTGCGTTCAGGATGACAACCATTGCCCCTCCGATCTCCCCCCAAAGTTCGCCGCGAACTTTGGGGGGATTAAGGGGGGTGGCTATCCTTTCCTATTTCTCATTTCTCATTTCCCATGAAACCCTCTCTTGCATACGCTCTCGCCAGTCAACCGTTGGTCTTTCTGACTTTCAGCGGAACACTTGGCACATCATCCGTCTATCTACCCGGCCCCGGCGGAATTGCCGCCGACGGAATTCCCATTCCGTTCGCGGGCACGCTCTCACAACTGACCGTATTCGACGGTTCAACAACTTTTGCCGATACCGACAACATCACATTTTCCGCTAACAACCGCATCAGCGTATATTGCCAAAACATCGGTGGATCGTTCACTGTGAAAGTCCGTTTGAACGGAGTCTCCACAACACTCCAAACGGCGTCTGTCCCGCTTAGTTCGACTCTCCAAGTCACCGTCGGTTTTGCCATTAACCGCGTATAAGGAGCGCACATGTCTTTCACATCTCTTGCTATCGTCCGCAAACATCTTGTTGCGGGCAACTTGCCTTCTCAACGAATTGAAGACGTCCGCGTTACGCTAAACGGGATTGCCGACGTATCTCTGCCGCACTTCAATTTGCTCCAAGACTTCGCGGTCGTGAAGCGGCTCGCTTCTGACAAAGCGACATATGAAACCGGTGTGCTGCTGACCAATGAAGATGAAATCAGTCTTTCCAACAAGAATCTCGAAAGAGGCAGCGTCGTCGTCGCAAATGACCTCGCCTTAAGCGAAATCTTCGACGAGGAGTTTGATTACCGCGTAAACCACGAATCCGGTTCGGTCAAACGGCTCGCTACTGGTGCGATACCAAATTCATTTCCCGCTGTGGTTTGGTATAACTACTATGAGGTTTTTGAACCCTCCATTGACTACGAATTGGACTACGTTGCCGGAGCAATCCGCCGAGTTTCCGGAAGTAACATTCCCGACGGAGCGAACATCCTTGTGGACTACACCGTCGCGCAAGGCGCCGCCGAAAACGATCTGATCGAGCAATCGATCATTGAAGCTGAAGACATAATCGTGCGGGCACTCCGCGAAGGTTACAACTCAGCTTCGACCGATCAAGGACTAAAATCCGGTGCGACATACCTGACTCTCGCGATTGTCGCGCGCGGAATGGCGGCCTTGATGCTTACTCGCAATGTGGGCAGCGACGCAAATTCCCGCGCCCGCGAATGGCAGCAGCTTTCCGACAAATGGAGTGGCGCCGCTTGGAGCGTGCTTGCGTCCTTTGTCACTCCGCATTTCATGCACTCTAACACTATCGAATAAAATGGACGTCTTCTCCGAAGAGAGCAAACAGCAAGTTCTCGAAACTCTGTTCAAAATTGCAACGGACAACAAAAGCGCAAGCGTCCCGGCAATCAAACTCTATCTCGAACTCGCAAATGAACGTCCTTCCGCCGAAACACTTACCACTGAACAGGCTCTGGAAATCCTAAGAGAAGCACAATCAGAAAATGAGTCGTCGTCCTGAACAAAGTGAAAGTCCTCTCTGGTTTCCCCCCGCGAGCGGAGGGATTAAGGGGGCTTCCGAAAAATTTTCCACTCCACCACTACAAAACATCCGCGTCAGCGCAATCAGTCCAGCGGCACGCTGGTTCTTCGCGGCGGCACCCGCTGCGGGTGCCCCATGCGCAACAATCGATTCTCCCTTCAGGTCTCCACCAAGCACAATGACAAAAGACCAATTCCAAGAACTCCTCCGCTGTACTCGAAATCCGTGGTATTTTCTCACGAACTATGTCAAAACCCAAGACCCTGTCAAAGGAACCTCGGCCTATCCTGATTTCGATTACTTATGTGAGTTGACATATCTTGCTCTCACTCAACGCTATCTGCTTGTTCCCAAATCAAGACAGATGATGGTCACATGGAGTATGGTTAGCCTGTTCGTATGGCGGGCGCTATTCAAACAGCCCGGTGTCTATCTTTTCCTTTCGCGCAACGAGCGTTGTGCCGAAGAGCTTTTGGACAGAGCGCGTTTTATCATAACGCATTTGCCCGAGTTCATGCGGCCTCAACTAACAACAAACAACAAATCCGAAATTGAATTCGGTGGCTTGCACTCGCGCCTGCTTTCGCTTCCGGCAACTCCCGACGGCCCGCGAATGTACTCACCCACTGCCGTCTTTTGGGATGAGATGGCCTTCACTCCGTTTGATTCGCAAATTTGGACTGCCCTGAAACCGGCTATCAGCAGCGGCGGATCGTTCGTAGGCGTATCATCTTCCGGCGGTGCACAAAATCTTTTCGCAAAGTTCTGCTCTGATTCCCCCCTGCTTGCGGGGGGGCAAGGGGGGGTGCTTCCGAAAAAAGCCAACCAACAATCCAAAGAATCAGCGCCAGCGCGAGAGGTGCTTAACAAGCACTTTCACATCCATAAAATCCACTACACCAATCACCCCGACCGCAACAACGAAGAATGGCGACTCAGCGAATCGCGCGGCCTGTCACAAAGCCAATGGGATAGAGAACAGGAAATCTCGTTTGAGTCCTTTGATGATCTGGTCTATTCCGAGTTCGATCCGGTTGTGCATCTGCTCAAAGAGGAATTTCATCCGCGCAAAGAGTGGCCGCTCTATCGCGCAATTGATTTCGGCTTTCGCAAGCCGTTTGCATTGTGGATTCAGAAACTCCCTTCCGGTGAATATGTCGTGTTTGACGAATGGGAAGGGAGAGATTGCACAACCGAAGCCATGTATGCTTCTATCACTCGCACGGACATCCTCTTCGGTCTCAAGGAGTCTGATTACCTATGGTCCGCCTGTGACCCTGCCGGAGCCGCCGCGCAAGACAGCGGGATTTCACCGGTGGATTACCTTGCTCGCAACGGCATGAAATTACGTTATCGTCCGTCCCGCATTTTGCCCGGCGTCGAATGCGTGAAAGCTTCGTTGCGTGACGCCGCCGGAAGAGTTTCGCTCTTTTTCTCCCCACGCTGCCAAAAACTCATCCAAGACATGCGAAGTTATAAATGGAACGCCGCCAATGACGAACCCATCAAAGACGGCGTCAGCGATCACTCTCTCGATGCGCTCCGCTATTTCTTCGTCAACCTTGAAGGCTCCGAAGATCGAGCTCCCGCCGCGCCGCGCATTGCACGGCTATAAAAAAGAGCGACCCGATTACTCGGGCCGCTCTAAACGAATATGAATGTAAACTATTTACTCTCGTCGCGATTGATCAATACGGGATTCTGATTAGTTAGACCGGGCGTCGGCGGAGTACAATCCAGAGTCAGAACGAAGATTACTTCGTTTGATGGATTGGGTGCGAAAAACGTGTTGGCGAACGAACCCGCCGGGGTATAAAGCGACCAATCCGCCGAGTACGATGTCGGGAAAACTGCGCTCGGATTCGTTGACCACCAAAGTGTGATGACACCCGCCTCCTGTTGATGCCATCTTACAGTGTAGGCATCCGCAGGGGTGGCAAGCATATTAATCGTCACGCTGTCCGGAGCCGGACACGGCGGAGTAAGACAGAAGGCAAAATCATACGGCGGCTGCGATGAAGTCCCGTCTCCAAACGGCGAGGTTACCCATGTCCACGGACAGTCCGTATCACCTACCTTTGCCACGCTCATTAAGCCGCTCGGAATGCCGCAGGGCGGATGAATTTCCACGTCGTATTGGGATAAATACCTCGAGTTGAAATATAGATCCGGCAGCAGCGTTCCAGTTGCCGTAACGGTGTACTCGCACGTGTTTCCGCCGTCTGTAAAGTAAAGACGAAATGTCTCAAACTCGCTGCAAGTACCCGTAAAACCCCAAAACCGCACGGCGCCGACTGGCTCCGGCGTGACGTAATTGTCATACTGAATCTGACTGAAATCGATATGTGACGTGAATGCTTGCGGAGACTCCGAGTTCATCGCTGGCAGTTGACCGACCACACTACGGTTGCCGCATTCTGCGCGGATCGGGCACGGCGTATCGCAAGTAACACCCTCCGTGAACAAGCCGCCCATTGTTTGGCACATAGACAGACTCGTGATCTCGCAGCCGGGCGACTGAGGATCGCCATAACAGCAGCGGCCGTAACAAGAACTTACCGTGAGTTCAAATTGACCACAGTCAGTGTGATAGGCTTCGACAGTTAGATAGTAGCTACCCGAGCTTAAATAAGCACAGTTAATCGCGGATAATCCTGCGAAACCACAACCGTCGTCATCCTCATAAAAAGGAGAGCCGTCGCATGTGGGCGTCAAGTATATATAACTGTCCCAAAAGTCGTTGCCATTGCAAAGTGAAAATCTCCACTCCCCATTAGACGGAATGTTCACGAAGAATGTGTAATCTTCACTCGGCCGAAGGGGATTGTTGTTGCCTGCGCCGCACGTATTCGCCACAGCCGTGCCCGGTGCCTGCAGGAAACCGTCTATCCGGCAACCGCTGCAAGGAATGGCGTTAACCCGCACACGGTATTCGCGGAAATCAGGGGCAATATTCAGCGCATCCGTTGCCAGAAATAGAGTGTAATCGCCCGGCTGCACACATGGAACTCTGTAGGTTAAAGTCGAACAAGGAATGGCCTGAAACTGGTTCAAGTACGTTGTGTAGTTGCAATCGAAAGAAGGAAAACTGTTGAGTTGCAACCGAATAGGAACTTCGGTTCTGAGCGTGATGTCCAGTGAACATGGCTCCAGAATTTGGAAATAGTACCAATCCTGATCATGTTGGCCATTCGTGGCCCACGTACGGCCGCAAACAGTCTGAAAAAGACTGATCCCCTGAATGGAATTATATCCGTTACAGAAGTAATTGCAATCGAAAACAGGATCACCACCTATTTCCTCAAACGCGCATTCAGGAACGTCATTCGGCTGACACTCAATGCTGCAATTGCCTGTGATGTTCAAAACATAACTGCCCGCACTGCTGTTGTATCCATCCACGATGATGTAATAAACCTGTCCGGCAGTAAGGTACAACGACAGATAAGATTGAAGACTGGGACTATTGTCGTCGTTACAGCCAACTGAAAAGATACCCGGGCATGAGCCCAATGTGTGCACATACAGATAGGTGTCATACGATGAACCCATCAGTGAAATAGCGTAAAAGTCGGTTATCGTCGGAGTAAACTCATAGACTACGTCAGGTGCAAAGGTCGAGTTACACGCGGAAATAGGATTGAAATCGTTTGCGCGTCCCACAGTTGTTCCCGTATCGGTGTAAGGAATTCCGGTGATGACCGTGGCCGGACAATTGTCACTTCCTTGATCAAGCGGATTGCGTTCGCGATTCTCCGGCCGTTGCTGATACAGTGCATTCAATTGTTCTTTCAAACTTGCAAAGGTCACTTCGTCAACCGACTGAGACTGCGCGCCGCCACGAGCCTGAAGCTCGAGTTCTCGAATCTGCTCTTCAAGCGGGGTCAATTCAGTTGGGCGAATTAACGCACCGGCTTCAAAGCCTCCGTCAACCCGACCGGACTGGAGATCGTGCACCACATTACCGGAGTGTCTCTTGACTGGTGGAAGCAGCTCCTCAATTCGTGTCATCCAAGCCGGATCAGGCGTCTCCCCTGTAGCTTTTGCGTTAGCAATCAACTCTTTAAGCTCAGAAATTTCAGCCTTTGCGTCGCGAAATGCGTCCGGCTGTGTAGCGCTCAAATCGGCTGCAACAACGAAACTATTACAGCAAAGAACAACAATCGTGAACAGCAGTTTCTTCATATCGTCTCCATTGGTTAAGTATCATCAAGATAACATAACACGACTATATTAGTCAAGAATTAACAAGTGTGAGCAAAATAAATCAAAAAAAGCGGCCCGATTGCTCGGGCCGCCCTTCATGAGGTAATTTCCTCGGATCAATTCGCTTAACGCGTCACCGGATTATTCAGCGGGACAGGGGGCTGATTAATCTGAAGCATCGGAACGTCGCCACCCGGATTCTGAATTGCGATATTACTGCAATCCACGGTCAGGACATAGACGATTTCATTCGACGGATCCGGCGCATAGAACGAGTAGTTCATCAATCCACCCGGAACATAGCCACTGACCATCTGCGTGTATGTGGCAGGGAAAACCGCATTCGGATTTGCTGACCACCACAAATGCACAACGCCTTCCGGCTGCCACCATCTCAGTGTGTAAGCATCGGCGATGTTAGGATACAATTCAATGGTCACGCTGTCCGGCGAAAGGCACTGTCCGCCCAAGCAGAACGCGAGATTAGTTCCTGTGTCAAAGGGAGGTTGGCCGACCCAGTAACCGTTTGCGGTTGAGCCGTAGCCGGTGATCGCATATGACCAATAAAAGTTGCAGCCACTGCCTTGTTCAGCAATTTGCACGTCACCGTTCAGAATCGTGCACGGCGGATTGAGTTCCGTCGAGTACTCGAGAATCCGGTAAGTGTTCCATTGCAGATACTTCGGAGTTCCTGTCAAAGTGACGTTGTAAACCTGCGAAGTGTTGTTCACACTGTCAAAGAACGTGATTTGGAAGTTGTGCGGATCCGTGTTGCAGGCGCCCTGCTCAGCAAACACACCCCAGAACCTGATCGTACCAATCGGCCCTCCGACCAAGTAATCTTCGGCATTGAAGAAACCTTGATCCCCATCGGAGAGATTTGCATTCCACGGTTCATCGGGAAGCATCGGCAACTGACTGAGATAAGCGCCCGCCGTCGCGCAGGTCGGACGAGTGAAGCACGCGCCGCTTGAGCACGGTTCCATGTACGTCCACACTCCTCCGAGGCTGTCGCAGATTCCTTGTGACAATTGATTACAGCCGGGATCATCCGGATTGCCGTAGCAGCACGAGCCGATACATTCGAAAACATTCAACACAAACGGACCACAGCCGGATGACCAGGCTTCCACCGTCAAGTAGTAGATGCCCGGATTTAGATGGACACAGTTGATCGTGGAAAGTCCGACGCCGCCGCAGCCGTCGTCGTCCTGTGCGATGACGCCGCCGTTACACGAACCTGACAAATAGATGTAGCTGTCCCAAATGCTGTCGTCGTTGCAAGTCGAAAATGTCCATTCACCGGCATAAGGAATGTTCACGGCGTAAGTGTAGTCTTCGCTCGGACGCAAGGTGTTGTCGTCACCCGCGCCGCAAGTGTTCCAAGCTGCCGAACCCGGAGCTTGGAAATATGAATCAACTTGGCAACCGCTACACGGAACCAGATCAACACGAGCGCGATAGTCACGCGGAGTGTTTAGGCCGGTTTGGCTGGCGGGAAGAACGATGAGTGAGTATGTGCCAGGCTGGAGACACTGTGTTAAAAACGTGGCGGTCGAGCACGAGTATTGCCAGTCGTATGGACCGGAAACAATGGAGTAAGGACAGGAACCGGGAAAAACGTACATCTGTGATGCGAACTCCGCGTTGATCGTCAGCGCGAGCGAACACGGTTCAAAAATCGTAAAACGATAGGAGTCCACGTCCCGGAAGGGCGAGTTAAAACTGGTGAGATACGTAAATCCGCGGCCGCATACAGTCTGGAACGGCAAAATGTCTTGCCACGATTCCGTGCCGCCGTAAAAGCCATCCTGACAAGAGCCGTTGCAATCTACCACCTCAAAACCGGGGCCGGGAACTTCAGCACACTCGAGAACATCGCTGGGCTGGCAAACAACATCACAGTTGTCCGTGATATTGAGCACGTAGTTGCCACTGGCAACGTCAAAACCGTCTACGATGATGTAGTACGTCTGCCCGCCATTCAAGATGACCGAAACAAACGACTGCAAACTAAAGTAATCGTCATTGCAGGCCACTTGAGTCGTACCGGGGCAACCGCCATTGGTATTGACATGAAGATAGGTGTCGTAGGACGAGCCTAACAACGAGATATTGTACGTCTGAGTCACTTGCGGAGTAAACTCATAAACAACATCGCTTGCATCACTAAAAGCGCAGTCCGAAATGGGGTTGTAGTTATTGGCGAAGCCAACTGTCGTGCCGCCGTCCGAGTAAGGAACTCCACCGATAACCGTTCCCGGGCAAACATCATTGCCTTGATCGAGCGGATTGCGCTCACGGTTCACGGGACGCTGTGCGTAAAGTTCATTCAACTGCTCTTTCAGATTCGCGAAGGTGACTTCGTCAACTCCCTGAAGGGACATTCCGCCGGACAGATGAAACTCCAACTCTTTGATCTGAGCTTCAAGCGGGGTCAATTCCGTTGGGCGAATCACCGCGCCGGGAGCAAAGCCTCCCTCGCTCTGAAACGCCTGCAAGTCCGCCGGGACTTTGCTCGCATGACCTTTAACGGACGGAATCAGCTCGCGAATCCGAGCCGTCCAGGCCGGATCGGGCGTCTGGCCTGTAGCCTTTGCCTTAGCAATCAGGTCTTCAAGCTTAGCAATTTCAGCCTTCGGGTCGCTCAATGTGAGCGGCACCGTCTGGCTTGGTCCAGCAGCAATAGCGTAGAATGCACAACATAGGACAACAATCACAACTGACATTCTCTTCATATCATCTCCATTGGTTAGGGTATCAGATAAGATAACATAATATGATGTCATTTGTCAACAATTAGAGCATTCACACATATAGAGCATTCACACATAATAAAACAAAAGCGGCCCGTTGCCGGGCCGCTTTCACTGACGTTCAAAAAAGGTTACTTGACTTCGTTCTGCGGTATGAACATGGGATTCAATGGAAGTCCTGTTGCAGGCGATGGGGCACCGCAATCCAAAGTCAAGACGTAAATAACCTCTGGTGACGGATCCGGTGCAAAGAACGCGTTGCTGTACGAACCTGCCGGAAGATTTAAGCTGAACAACTCCGTGTAGGTTGCCGGAAACACTGCGCTCGGATCTGTTGACCACCACGCGCGCACTAATCCTGCTGGCTGCCACCATCTTATGCTGTAAGCATCAGTGAAGTCGGGCAACATTCTGATCGTCAAACTATCGGGCGCAACGCACCCGGCACTCAGACAGAATGCGAGTTCATGGTTCGACTCGAATGGCCCTTCTCCGTTATAGCTTACATGCGCAAACTGTCCATTGCCCAAAACGGTCCACGACCAGTAGAATTCACAGGATGGGGACGTCGACTCCACAACGCGAACCCAGCCGTT
Organism: uncultured Alphaproteobacteria bacterium; assembly: GCA_964587105.1. Classification (GTDB taxonomy): domain Bacteria; phylum Electryoneota; class RPQS01; order RPQS01; family RPQS01; genus JABWCQ01. Next base: position 42,259 of record CAZPKG010000011.1, read on the forward strand.
CGTGATTGTGCACGGCGGATTGATTTCGGCCGTGTACTCCAATAGCGTGTAGTCGTTGAAGTAGACAAGCGGAAGCACTGTGGCCGACAGCGTGACGTTGTAGGTCTGTGTCAAATTGTTCACACTGTCAAAAAACGTGATTTCGAAATTCTGCGGATTGGTGTTGCAAGTTCCGCCTTCGCTGAAGATACCCCAGAACCGAATGGAGCCGATGGCTGACGAGACTGAATAGTCCTCGTAAAACGCGTAGCCCGAATTCAAGTCCGACACGTTTGCATCCCACGGCTCGCCCGGAACAAAAGGCAACTGGCTGAAAATCACCTCGCCATCGCCGCAGTCAGGCCGCGTGTAGCACGCGGCGGCCGAACACGGCTCTTGATATGTCCATGCTCCGCCTAAAGCATTACAATCGCTTAGTGAGACATAATCGCAAGCAGGATATAGAGGATCGCCGTAACAACACGAACCCAAACACTCAAACACGTTCAGCACGAACGGGCCGCAGACATCTCCGGGCCCAGCTTCCACTGTTAAGTAGTAGTTGCCGGCCGAAAGATGCAGGCAGCTAATTGTTGAAAGTCCGGCATCGCCGCAACCGTTGTCATTCTCGGCAAAAACTCCGCCGCTGCACTCAGATGTCAAATACATGTAGCTGTCCCAAATGCTGTCGTCGTTGCACGTCGAAAACGTCCAATCCGATTCGTGGGGAATATTCACGACATATGTGTACTCTTGGCTGATGCGCAAACTGTTGTCATTACCCTCGCCGCAAGTGTTCTCCGCCGTGCTTCCCGGAGCTTGCAGGAAGTTGTCAATCCGGCAATTGTTGCAGGGAATCAAATCAACGCGCGCACGATACTGCTGCATCGAGTTAATCCCCGACCAAGTCGGCGGCAGAATCAAAACTGCGTAAGTGCCGGGCTGCACACACGGTGTCACAAACGTCACCGTCGAACAGGCATAAGACCAAGTTGGTGAGTTGTACAGCGAGCTCCACGGACATGTTGTGGTTAAGACCGCGACCTGGCTGCCGACCTCTGAATTCACTGTCACAGCAATCGAGCAGGCCTCAGTGATCGTCAAACGGTACGCGTCCACATCCGGAAGGATGAACGATCCATCTGCCGTGGGATGGGTGAAGGTGTTGCCGCACACCGTCTGAACGGGTAAGATGTCCTGAAAGGAAGCGACGCCTCCGAACATAGTATTGTTGCAACCTCCGTTGCAATCCGTTGTCTCATGACCCGGTGCAACCACTTCACCTGTGCACTCCAGAACGTCGCCGGGTTGGCAAGCGACTTCGCAGTTGCTCGTGACATTCAGAGTGTATGCGCCGGAATTGATGTCATATCCGTCCACGATGATATAGTAAACCTGCCCGGCAGTCAGAGACAATGAAAGATAGGATGCGAGATTTGCGCCGTTGTCGTCGTTGCAGCCGACTGAGAATATTCCCGGGCATGAACCCAACGTGTGTACATAAAGATATGTGTCATACGATGAGCCCATCAGCGAAATGTTGTACACCTGACTTATAGCCGGAGTAAACTCATAGACTACATCAGGCGCGTTCGTGTTATTGCACGGACTGATTGGACTGAAGTCATTCGCACGCCCGTCGGTCGAGCCGGTGTCAGAGAAGGGAACTCCTGTGATTAGCGTGGCAGGACAAAAATCATTGCCCTGATCAAGCGGATTGCGCTCACGGTTTTCCGGACGCTGTGCATAGAGCGCGTTCAACTGCTCTTTCAAACTCGCAAAGGTGACCGGATCAACGCCTTGAAATGACAGGCCTCCGGAAAGCTCAAACTCGAGCGCGCGAATCTGCTGCTCGAGCGGGGTCAAATCTGTTGGGCGAATCACCGCACCCGGAGCAAAGCCTCCATCCAATTGAAAGGCCTCGAGATTAGCAGGCACTTTACTCGCGTGACCTTTGACCATCGGAATCAACTCGCGAATACGAGTTGTCCATGCAGGGTCAGGGGTTTGGCCTGTGGCCTTTGCTTTAGCAATCAGGTCTTCAAGCTCTGTAATTTCAGACGCAGGTGATTTCAATCCCTGCAACAATGACGAGTTCTGTCCAGAAGCAATTGCACATAATGAGCAACATAAAACAACAATCGCAAGCAACAATCTTTTCATTTCATCTCCAATAGTTTTGAGCAGATTGAATCTACCTAAATATTACCAGTAATGTCAACAAATACGAACGATTTGTTCCAAATAAAAAGTAAGCGGCCCGTTGCCGGGCCGCGTGTGTGCGATCATGCTTATTTGCATGTCATTCAATCTTGATAAACTGTCCTGGCGACTCCTCACCTGCTATCGGTGGTGGGCCGCATTGTGCCGTGATAATGTAACGACGATTCGGGACTGCGGTGTTGTCAGTACCGAACCAATCTCCTGCCGGTAACGATCCAGCCAAGAGCACGGTGTAAGTGGCGGGATAGACCGCGTCTATGTTGTCACTGTAGTACAGTCGCACATAAGACGCTTCGGGCAAATGGAACATGATGTCGTATGTATCTGCCGCCGCACGGCGAATCACGACGCTATCCGGCTTGGGACAGCCGCGGCCTAAACAGATACTCACGTCATACGGCAAGTCTACCGGATCGCCCGGATGATGCAGCACAACCGATCCGTTGCCTTGCGGAGAAGTCACCCACGCAAACACGCATGCATCATTCGATGTGCCGCGCACCCGCACGCGACCCGAAAGAATATTGCAATTCGTCGGCAGATCAAAATCATACTGATAGACAGGAAATTGCGCACCGTAATTCTGCGGCACCTGATACCCGTTAATGGTGCCGGTGTATGTCTGCACGGCGGGGCCGTTCGCACTGTCCACAAAGGTAATCTCAAACGACTCTGGCTGTGTGAAACAGGGCAGACCGTTATTGTAATCGGTGTACAAACCCCAGAATCGGACAGAAGAGATAGGCCCAGTAACGGTATAGTCTTCCCACAAACTGTAATTGATGTACACGTCCGATGCCACCGCCGTCCATGTTTCCGTCGGCAAATGCGGCAGCTGGCTGAATTGTGACCCATCTTCACATTGCGGCCTCACTCCGCAAACTTCCGGCGAGCACTCTTGCCCCAATGTGAATTCTCCTCCCAAACTATTGCACGCCGAGAGTGTGCCATACGAGCATTGTTGATTGTAGTAATCGTTGCCGTAACAGCACGAGCCGAGGCACTCAGAAGCTTCAAGCGCCCATGCGCCACAGTCTGCGGCACCCGCGCCTTCCACAGTGAGATAGTAATTACCCGGCATGAGAGTGACACAATCTATGCTTGATAAGGGGCCACACGCGTCGTCGCTTTGCGCGATAATCTGACTGTTGCATGCGCTTGTTAAATAGAGATAGCTGTTCCACTCCGCAGACGAACCGCACAACGAGAATGTCCAATCAGAGGCGTACGGTACAATGATGCACATCGTGAAATCTGCACTTGGCCGCAGACTATTGTCATTGCCTTGGCCGCACGTCGTGAAGAGCGTAACCGAGGCAGGTAACGTGATCTGCCCTTGATCAACCTTACAACCGGAACAGGGGAACTCTTCAATCATGAAGAGATAGGGAAGCTGAGACGGAGCGCCTGAATAGAAATTCGGCGCGATGTTGATGGTATATGTACCAGCAGGCAAACACTGTGTGACCGGAGCTAAGACAGAACAGGCAGGCAAGTTGGCATAATAGAAAATCCCAGTCGGCACACATCCGTCGTAATTGGACAGCCAGAAATCGAAGGTAAACGACGTGATGACATCAAGTTTCAAACTGCACGGTTCGGTCAGAGTGAAGTAGTAGCTGTCAATGTCACGTGCCGGAAAATTGTTCTGATCCGTGTAGGTGAACACGTTGCCGCGCATAAATTGACAGTGATTCGCGGGCTGATACTGTTCAAATCCGCCGTTCCAAATGTTGTTGCAGCCGCCGTTGCAATCCCACGCGGCGTGCATCGGATCGTTCAGACTCTCTCCGCACTCCTGCTGAAAGCTGCTCGATTGCGCGAGCAAACAGCCGTTGTTAATGGTCAGAACAAAGTTGCCGGAGTGGTTGTTGGCGCCGTCAATGATGATGAAATACTCTTGTCCGGCATTCAACATCACGATGACTTCGGAATACGACCCAAACATATCATCGTTGCAGGAAACTTGGGTATTTCCCGGACACGCGCCGCCCGTGTTGACATAGAGCTGCGTATCATAGTTGGAGCCGTAGAGCGAGATGCGAAAAGTTTGCGATGTGGCCGGAACATAGCGATAGATTTTGTCCGGCGCGAAAGTCGTCCCGCACGGCGTTATCGGGTTGAAGTTGTTTACTGCGCCGACAGTCGTACCGTAATCAACGAACGGAATAATCCCCGACGGAATTGTTGTGGCAGGACACGCATCCGATCCGTCATCAAGCGGACTTCGCTCGCGCGGTTGTTGACCGAGAAGTGCGGCCAGTTCGAGTTCGAGTTGTTGATAGGTCGCACTGTCGAGTGCCGTTGAACGACCGTAGTTTTGCATGTGCCATTCGAGGTCTGCAATCTGCTGTTCCAGCGGCGAGCGATTCTGCGGATGCAGAATCAACGCACTTTCAAGATCAAACGGTAACTCTTCACCATTTGGACAAGATGCGCTGGCAATATTTGCGCTGAACGCAAATAGCAGAACCAGAAACCCGGACAGAAGCACTGTGATCCTCTTCATGATCATTCTGCCTTGCTATTTGCTTTTCTGAGGGAGATCCAAATTAATCGGGAAAACTTGACTCGGTCCATACTCAGAACCCGCCGATTCCAACGCCGGTTCGCTGCAATCGGCAATAGCTATGAAGCGGCGGTTGGGTGAAATCATCGGCTCGACAAATCCGTAGTTACCGGCCGACAACCAACCAGAGTAGATTGGCAAATAGGTCGCCGGATACACCGCGTTGATGCTGTCGGAATACGAGAGCGTCACAAACGAACCAAATGAAACGTGAAAACCGAGATAGTAGAATCCGTCAGGAACATTGAATGTCGTGATGATGAGACTGTCAGGCTTTGGGCAGCCTTCCACCAAACAGACTGCGACGTCCGACGGAAGATTGACCGGACCGCCCGAATTGATCAACACGACCGAACCGTTTCCGAACGGTGAAGTAGCCCAGTAGAACAGGCAATTATCGGCATCGGTTCCGCGAATACTCAATCGTCCGTTTTGAATTGTGGCCATCGACGGCAAATCAACAAAATATTCGGTCATGACGAAATTTGCACCGTAGTTTTGCAAAAGCGGAAGACCTGCGACGCTCACATTAAAGCTTTGCACAAGCGGACCAGCAGAACTGTCCACAAATGTGATGTCGAAATTCTGCGGTTGCTCCGTGCAAGCAAGACCAGTATTGATGTCAAGATTCAAACCCCAGAAGCGAACGGATTTGATCGCGCCGCTGACGGAGTAATCCTCCCACACACGGAATTGGTAGCCGTTATCCGAAGAGAGCGCGCTCCAAGGTTCATCGGGAACATGCGGTCTTTGCGAAAACATCGAGCCCGCTTCGCATCCCGGTCGCGGATAGCAAAGTCCCGGTGTGCATTGCTGGCCAAGCGTGAACTGTCCGCCCAGCGCGTCACACGCCGTACGCGAACCAAACGAGCACGACGGATTCCACATGTCGCCGTAACAACAGGATCCTTCGCACGCGGTTGCCGTCAAATAAAACTGACCGCAGTCATTGGCGTTGAAGCCTTCTATGGTCAGATAGTAGTTTCCCGGCATCAGCGAAACACACTCAATCTTTGACAAGCCGTTCGCCGCACAACCGTCGTTGTCCTGTGCGATGATGCCGCCGTTACATTCGGAGGTTAAATACAAATAGCTGTTCCACGCGGGCGAGCCGCACAACGAGAACGTCCAATCAGAAGCATAGGGAATCACCACACAATACGTCGCGTCGTTGCTTGGCCTGAGCGAATTATGCGAGATGTTATCACAACCATTGGCCGTGAACGACGACGGCGCGATGAAGCTCGCATCCACGCGACAACCTGAACAGGGAATCGGATCCACTTTAAGCAGATACGGCAGCGGATCCGGCATGTTGGAATAGAAATTTGGCGAAATTTCCAGTGAATATGTTCCAGCCGGCAGGCATTGTGTGATGTAGGTTCCGCCGTTGCACGGCCCGATATTGAGCAGTGAAACATAATTCTGCGGCACGCAGAAGCCGTAATCGTTGATCAGCACATTGTACGAGAACGTCGAGAACATGGACACGGCTAAACTGCACGGCTCAGTGATTGTGAAGTAATAACTATCTATGTCGCGCGCGGTGATATTATTCTGATCGAGATAAGTGAAACAGCTTCCGCGCATGAACTGGCACATGTTCATTTGCTGCCACGTCGGAAAGCCACCGTTCCACTGATTGTTGCAGCCGCCGTTGCAATCCCAGGCCGCGTGCATCGGATCGCCGACCGACTCCGCGCACTCTTGCTGCCACGAATTGTCAAAACCAATCGCGCAATCGCCGCTGATGTGTAAAACGAAATTCCCGGAGTAGTTGCTGAAACCGTCCACGATGACGTAATAGGTTTGCCCCGGGTGCATCCACAAGGTGACCTTTGACTGCGAACCGCCGAAATCGTCGTTACACGCGACCGCTGTGTTGCCCGGACAGGAGCCGCCGGTTCTAACGTAAAGTTGCGTATCGAAATTCGAGCCGAACGTGTCCCAAGAATAGTAGGCGCCGGTGGCCGGAGTGTAACTGTAAATTTTGTCGGGCGCGCTGTTCCCTCCGCACGGTGCGAATGAATTGAAATTGTTCGCCGCGCCAACCGTTGTGCCGTAATCGACATTGGGCACCATACCCGCCGGAAACACCGTCGCGGGACATGTGTCTGATCCGTCGTCAAGCGGATTGCGATCACGCGGAAGTTGTTCATAGAGCGCATTCAACTCGCCTTTCAACTGCATGTAGGTCGCGTCATCGAGCGGAGTGGAATGGCCGACATTGCTTAACCGCCGTTCCAAATCCTGTATCTGCTGTTCAAGCGGTGAGAGCGGCTGCAGGCGCACCGTCTGAACTTCGTCTTCAGTCACAGGCAACCCTGATCCCTCCCACAATCCGGCCCACGCACAGTTCTGACCCATATTGCAGAGCAAAGCAATACAGCCCAAGACCAACAATACTGTCCCATTCTTTCGCATCTGGCACCTCACGAGTTATTGTTGACAAGGTAAGTCAAATTTAACCGCATGTCAACAATTTGCAAACACACCAAAAAGAAAAGCGGCCCGGTTGGGGCCGCTTGGGAAACAATATCGTGGCGGCACCCGCTGCGGGTGCCCCAGAGGAGTGCCTACTTCAGTAAGACAGCCTTTTGCACGGCGTTAAAGGCAGGAGTTTCGAGCTTCACAAAATAGGTGCCGCTGGACAAATTTTCGCCGTTGAATTGCATTGAGTGTGTTCCGCTTGCGAAACGACCGTTGTACAAAACATTTGCTTCGCGGCCCAACACATCGTAAACCACCAACCGCCCTGTGACTTCGCGCGGTAAATCGAACGAGATGTTCGCCGTGTTGTTGAACGGGTTGGGGTAGATGGGGTGTAACGCGAAAGATGTTGGGAGCTCGTGATTATCTTCAGGATGGAATGCGTCCGACACATCATAAATTGTGAAATAATTCCGTTCAGCTACAAAAGCAAATCCGTTTTGAATATTGCACCCGTCAGCAGCGCGAGCTCCAACGTAGTGACCCACTACTTGAGGCGCCACGGGATTCGAAATATCGACAATGCTAATGCCGTTGTTTCGCGAAACAAATGCGAAGTTTCCCGCTACAGTGACTGAATTTGCGTATGCAAGCGAGTCTATCGCGCTAACCTCGACCGGATTATGAACATCAGTTACGTCAATAATGAAAAACCCAGCCGACCAATTGGCAATGTATGCGTAGTTTCCTTGAACATCAAGCGCCGCCGGGTAATAGGCTGCATCGTACTCGCTTATTAACTCCGGAACCGACGGATTTGAAACATCAATAATGAATAACTTTTGGTCACCAATCACAAACGCGTAATTGCCTTCTATGTCAATATCATCAACAGCGGTCAATTGAAACCGTGTAATCAGATCAGGATTTTCAGGGTTACTGATATCTAAAATACTGAGCGATGAGAAGTTACCTCCCGCATAAAGATAGTTACCGCTCACAGCAACAGTGTAGACGTTTGAACTGAGTTACACGGATTGCAATTCAACAAGCCCACGAGGATTGGTAATATCTATGACACGCAGCGCCGAATAGTCTGCGACATATGCCGTATTGCCCGCAATACAAATGTCCCAAGATTGGCTGTATGATCCTACCGAACTCAGTTCTACGGGTGCAACTGGATTTGAGATGTCAACTGATCGAATTCCTTTGGTATTTTCTGCTAAAAAGGCGAAAGAATCCTTAATGGCTACGGCATGGACAAATCTTCTGGGAGTGTAGGTGTCCGCTCGAAAAAATGAACCGATGCTATCCGATATAAACGTGTTAAAGCCCTCAAAATTCACAAAATAAAACGTTGAACCGTCGACGAAAAGGTTCCGTGCAGTACCGACCGTGAAGTCTTGTACCTGTACCGGCAAGGCTGGATTGCTTAAATCGAGAATAGCGAGGCCATTACCTGCGAGAATAGCTTTTGTGCCTGTAACGTCTATCTGGCGAGCGAGGTCAAATTGATAGGACGCGACATTCACTGGTGCAAAGGGATCGCTGACATCAACAACCAAAAGACCGCTGTCTTCGGCAGCAATCAAAGCGTAGTTCTGCCAGAGTTTTACGTCGTTCAGCGGACCGGCCAGCGGCCACTGCATATACATTGTCGGCGATGCAGAATTCGCAGCATTGAAAATGAAAAGGCCGTCGGTTTCGCTTACAACAAACACAAGCGAGTCACGCACATCTAAGTTCTGTGCGCGATCTATTTCGATGGCATTTTCTATCACGACCGGCGTTTCAGGATTTGAAACATCTATGATCGATATACCGTGATTTGTGCACGCGAATGCCTTGTCACCGGAAATAGTCAGATCACGTCCTCCAATTTCTGTAGCGACTGGGGTTCCTACTTCTACCGGTCTGAACGGATTAAGGATGTCGAGTACATGCAGTAATGCGTGGTTATCCACGATGAATGCATAGTGTCCAACGAGGGCAACTTCAATGACAGCATTATGGGGGTCATACTGGCTGATGTCAATAGGGTGATGTGAATCAGCAATATTGAAGATATGAAGCCCCGTCCAACCAGTGGCCGCAAAAAGCAACGTGTCTTTGATTTCAAAATCCACAATCTCGTCACAATAGTCTGTTAACCCTCCAATCCTTCGCACATTCAAACTATCCTGCCCCCAAACAAGGGCGGGAATAAAGGACAAAAATATGTAGAATTTGCGCATGGACAGACTCCTGCAAAGGACGATTTCTCTAAGATACTCCCGAAATTCCTGATAGTCAACCTACCCGCACTTAATTCAGAAAACTCCACCATGCAAGCCTCAAGCAAAGAAAAGCGGCCCGGTGAGGGGCCGCTTCAATCGGGCAGATTGCTGTCCGCCCTGACATGATCACGGATCATTCGTTGAATTTAACGTGTGGTTCACTCGGCGGTGCGGCGATTGCTTGCGGGCAGTTCACGACCAAAACGACGTTCATGTAACTCAGTGAGGAAAACAAAGCCTGTGAATGATGTCCTACACCAAAGTTACTTGAGCCATAAGAAACATATCCTGCGGGATATACTGCGTTCGGATCGGTTGTGTAATACACCGTAGTTGTACCGGCTTCGGGTTGCCACCACTCAATTGTGAACGTGGAACCTCCTTCAAACCTGATGGTCAAACTGTCTGCTTGTTCGCAAATAATCGGTTCACTTAGACAGAACGCGTAATCCACTCCGTTGCACGGCCCGTAATTGTCGCCGAACTCAGACGTCGCCCAGGCGAAGATGCAATTCGGATCGTTCACTTTAACCACACTGACTGTTCCCGACTGAATGGTGCACGGTGGATTGAGCGCGACGGTGTATTCGTGCATGTTCATCATCGAATAATAGACCGGAGGTAAAACCGTTCCGACCGTGGTGACGTTGTAGGTTTGTGTCGCGGCTCCGTCTGTAAACGTGATGACAAATTGCTCCGGCACCGCGTCGCAGAAGCGCGAAAATCCCCAGTAACGAATGGAACCAATCGGGCCGGTCACCGAATAATTGTCGCAGCGAGTGGCAAAGTCTTCATGCGAAGCATAATCGTTGCCGTTTTCATCGGGAAGCCACGGGTATTGACCGAACATCGAAAGATTTGCACAGCCCGGACGTGAGGCACACGCGCCTGTCGAGCAAGGTTCTCCGACAGTAAAATGTCCGTTCAAAACTTCACACTCGGAAATGGTCGTTGTCTGACAGCTTGGTGAAGTTGGATTGCCGTAACAGCACGAACCTGTACACTCTGTGATATTGAGCGTATAATCTCCGCAATCGTAAATGAATCCATTTGTTACAGTCAGGTAGTAAACACCGGGCGGAAAACCGACACACCCAAGCGATGACAGCCCAAGCTGCTGTCCGCAACCGTCGTTATCCGACACAATAGTATTTGAGCAGCAAGAGTACTCAATCTGAAGGTAGCTGTCCCAATTGACGGGTCCACCGCATAGCGAAATATTCCAATAGGCTGTCTGCGGCACAACCAAAGCCCATGTATCCTTGTAAGAGTCCCATCCTCCGCAATCGACAAATGGCCCGCAATTATTGCCCGTATAAACACCGGGACCTGTAATCACGCCGCCGTCAACTGTACAGCCGCTCTCAGGAAGCGGTTCAGCCTTAAATCTGTATTCCCGGTAGTCGTTTATCCCCGTGAATCCCGGCGGTGCAATCCAGAGATTGTATGTGCCCGGTTGGATCAGCGGCGAAATATAGGTTGTCGTCGAACAAGGATTCTGAAGTAGCGGCGCTTGCCAGATAATTGACCACGGGCAGTTATCCGTTACGAGGATGGCGTACAGACGGACCTCGCTCGTCAAAGTTAATTTTACTGAGCACGCTTCCGAAAAAGTTATCCGGTATGCGTCAACATCGCGTTGCGATTCTCCGTTGCCGTCCAGATAATTGAATGTGCGGCCGCAAACCGTTTGAAACGGCAAAATTGTCTGAACCGCCTGCGACGGCACACTGCATCCGCCGTTGCAATCGTTGATCTCATGTCCCGGAGCGCGCGTCTCGGCACATTCGATGACGTCGTTCGGCTGACATAAAATTTCGCAATTGTCGTGAATGGTCAGCACATAGTCTCCCGAACTGCTGCTATAGCCGTCCACGTAAATATAATACGGAGTTCCGCCGGTCAGAGTCAGCGTAATCAGCGATGTCGTTCCCGGCCCGCTATCATCATCGCCGCCGACCTGTGCGTTGCCCGGACAGGGGCCGCCGCCGATGATATACAGATAGGTGTCGTAACTGCTGCCTTCTGTGGTAATCGTATAGCTCAACGTGTGCGACGGCACGAACGAATAGACTACGTCCGGCGCTGAGGTAAGGCCGCACGGCGAATAGGGCGCGTGATTGTCCGCGTAACCTGTCGTTGTGCCCGTCACCACAATCGGCATTCCGGAAAGCGGCGCTCCCGGACAGGTGTCCGTACCCTGGTCAAGAGGATTGCGATCTCCGCGAACCTCGCGCTGTGCGTAGAGCGCGCTGAGTTGTTCTTTCAGATTGGCATAGACTACAGGGTCAGGAGCGCTGGCGCTCAAACCGCCGTCAATTTGAAATTCCAATTCTCGAATCTGCTGTTCAACCGGCATTAACTCTTGAGGATTCAATGCCGTGTTTTGTGCAAACACCTCCGAGTGGGTCACGAAAAAAAGTCCCAACAATGTCAAAATAGTCGCGGCGAACCTCATCATATCTCCTTTTAATGTTGTTCACAAATTTACATCAATATGACACCCCGAGTCAACTCTTCGAAGCCATTCCGAGAAAAAAAAGAGCGGCCCGGTTAGGGGCCGCTCATGAGCGGGCGGCACGCCTGCCGCCCCTACATTTCTTCATGTTACTTCAGAAAAACCGCTCTTTGCACGGCATTGAAGGCCGGAGATTCGAGTTTTACGAAATACGTTCCGCTGGACAAATTCTCGCCGCTGAATTGCATCGAGTGTGCTCCGCTTGCGAAATGACCGTCGTACAAAACACTTGCTTCGCGGCCCAGCACATCATAGACCACCAACCGTCCCGTGACTTCGCGCGGCAAATCAAATGCGATGTTCGCCGTGTTGTTGAACGGGTTGGGGTAGATGGGATGGAGGGAGAATTCTGATGGAATAGGGGAAGGGTCTTCCACGGAAAGTGCGGGATCCGTGCCGGTTCTGACTAACCATATGTCCCAATCAATCGCACCGAATGACAATGTCTGACCGCCCAATACGAATCCGCCGTTCGATGTGACAGCAACAGACTCGCAATATTCCGTGTTGCCACCGCCAAACGTACGACTCCACAGAATTGTGCCTGTAGAAGATAGCCGAACCAGCCAAACATCGTCGTTTCCTGCGCCGAATGAATAGGTTGAACCTGCGAGAATGTACCCACCGTCTGAAGTTTGCTGAAGCGAGTAGCAGAACTCATCAAATGCTCCGCCGTATGTGTGAACCCACTCGAGAGTGCCATTACCGTCGGTTTTTACAAGATAAAAATCGCGCTCACCCGAACCACCAGACTGAGTGTGGCCAGCCAACGCGAAGCCACCATCAGAAGTCTTTATCATGTCGTAGGCGACATCATTTGTGCCCCAGCCGAATGTCCGACTCCAGAGCATCTGGCCAGTGGAACTCGTTCGGACTAACCATGCATCTGCCTCGCCTGCGCCAAAGGATGTAGTATAACCAGCCAGCGCATAGCCGCCGTCGGCAAGCTGCTGGACCGAATAGCAAACTTCTGCCGCGTATCCGCCGAACGTCTGTGTCCACTGGTCTTCGCCTGCGGCATCTGTTTTAATCAACCAGAAATCTGATTCACCAGCGCCAAACGAGCGGGTTTCGCCGCCGATCGCGAATCCACCGTCGGTAGTCTCTACAAGCGCATTAGCCATATCCCAGGATGCGCCGCCCCAGTAGCTGATGGCTTGTGGATCACCAACCGCTGAGTAAGTCGCGAAGTAAACATCTTCTTGCCCTGCACCATATGAAGTTGTCAGTCCGGCCATGGCGTATCCGCCGCCCGAACGGATGACGACATCGTTCGCGGCTTCTGTCAAAGTGCCTCCAAGCATCCGCGTCCATTCTGCATTTCCATTGACATCCGTCTTGACCAACCACGCGTCAACATCCGATGGACTGAAATTCGTTCTTCCCCCCAAAATGAATCCACCGTCAGCGGACTCATGGACAGACTTGCAAAGATCAACTTCTGTCCCGCCGTACATGCGGCTCCACAGGCTGTCAACGGGTTGTGCAATAACATTGCACCCAAACCCGACCAACAACAGAATATGTATTGTACTCTTCATTTCTTGACCTCACTGTCCATTTTTGGATAAAAAACTCCATTATTAATATCGGTAATGCGATAGCTAATGTCAAGCAGATTCTAATTGTACCCAAGAAATTGTTCGAAACGGAGACGTTTTACGAAAAGAGCGGCCTTGTCGGGCCGCCCTTGCGAGAGAACGATTAAGCTGCTACTTCAGCAAAACGACTTTCTGTGTTGCGTTAAAGGTTGGTGTTTCGAGTTTAATAAAATATGTTCCGGACGACAGACCGTTGCCATTAAATTGCATCTGATGACTTCCTGCCGCGAGTTTGCCGTCGTACAATGTATTTGTCATTCTCCCCAGCACATCATAGACCACCAACCGTCCCGTGACTTCGCGCGGCAAATCGAAACTGATGTTCGCCGTGTTGTTGAACGGGTTGGGGTAGATGGGATGGAGAGAGAATTGGGAGACGACGGTGTTGGGAGTCTCAATAATCGGTAAGGCGGTCGAAATATCAAAGATCTCGACTCCGAATAAATCGTTGACATAGACAATATTGTCATCGAGAATCAATTGGTGGCTGTACCAGCTCAAGCGATGCCAGCCGACGTTTTGAAAATTCGCAGGATCAGCAACGCTGTAAATTTGCAGACCCGGCAACCCTTTTGCCGTCGCAGCCACAACATCGCCGACAGCCTGAATATCCGTGAACATCACATCGGTTTGATGGAAGTCGCCAATGAGCAAAGGTGTTGTCGGCTCAGAGATGTCAATAACCTCAATTCGACCCCAATAGGTTGTGGTGAACGCGCGATTACCGGAAACCGAGATGTCATAGGCCCCATACGAAGTCCGATAGACACCGACTTCAGTTGGGATTGTGATGTCACTGATGTCAAGGATTCGCACGCCACTGTCAGCACAAGCGACGTAAGCGTAGTTGCCGACGACGTCAACATCTACCGGATAGCTACTCCAGAAATCTCCCGGCGGATCATACGTACCAACAAGTTCCGGCGCGGTTGGAATGCTAAGGTCGAGAATGGACAGAGTCGTGGTGCCAGCCAAAAAAGCATGTGTGCCGAAAACTTTGACTTTCCAACTTGAAACATCCGAGACTCCGACTTCAACCGGTGCCGCAGGATTCACGATGCTGATGATGTGAAGGCCATCTGATGCGCCGGAGACATAGGCGTAGTCACCCAATAGCGCTACGTCAAATAACGATTCGTCCGATTCCAGAAAGGAAATCTCTGTCCATTCCGCCGGTTCGCGGGCATCCAAGACGTGCAAACCCTGACCGCCTTCCGCCGCGTAAATGAATCCGTCGCGAACGGCAATTTGCCCCAACTCCGGCCCGCTCGCAATGCTAATCCGTGACAGCAGGCTCGTATTCAAACTATCCTGACCAAAGACGAAGAGTGGCAGACAAAGCAAAGCAAAAATGAAGCTGCGCATAGCCGAATCCTCCGTTTAGTGTTAAAACTATCCAACTGCAAGATAAGGCCCAATTTCCCCAGAGTCAATGTTTCACTAACCGAAATTTTTCAGATTCCGGTCGGGTTGCGGCAGACCTTAACCCGACTCGGCGAATCAGCGGTCGTCATTCTGAAGGTTTCAGCAGAAACCTGAAGAATCTCTCTGATTCCGGCGGGGAATCCCCACCGGGACAGGCCGCTGCGCTAAATCCCCGCTCGGCGATCACGCCCGCAATCAGCAGAGGGGTTCTTCACTACGCCGAGCCTACGTTCAGAATGACGACGGAAGGAATGCCGAGCCTTCATTCAGAATGACGACGATCTTAAAATATCAACTGCAACCCCAATAACCCCAAAAAAAACCCACCATGATCTCCTTTTTCAAGAAAAACAACCTCCAAGAACTTCCAGCGCGGGTTTCAACACAGCGCGCAACCAACTACAAACCCGTTCCCGTGCCCAATGAGGCCATTTCGCCACCGAGAAGTGTGACCGGCAATCTGTTCACGGCCACGCTCGATGGCAACGAATTCATCTGGACCGGAACGAACCGTGCCGAGTTCTATCGCTACTTGCGCGATCATGTGCCGATAATTTCATCGGCGGTGTGGGCGTGGGTGCATCTGTGCGCGACGCCGCAAAGCTATACACTGACCGGAAGCGAAGACGAAAAGCGTAAGGCTGATGCAATATTGTCGGCGCTCGACAAACGGATGCTTGAAAATCCGCTCGTGCGGCGCGGTGGTATCGCGCATGTGACCGAGCAATTCTTTCTCGAACTCTTCACAACCGGAAGATTCTGCGGCGAAATCATTCCACTTCCCGACGGCAAAGGAATTGATTACTTCCACACGATTGACGCCGACTTGATTCAATGGGAGCGCGACGGAAAATGGAAAGCCTATCTCGAAGATGACAAAGGCAAGCGCACATATTTGAATCCGGCGCGGTTTTTCTACGCGTCGCTCGGCAGTGACATTCACAATCCGCGCGGGATTGAGCCGCTGGCGTCGATTCCGTTTGTGGCGCAAATTCAGGAGGCGATGCTCTCGGACATGGCCCGCAGCGCACGGATGGCCGGAACGCCGCGCTTGCAAATCAAAGTCACTCCGCCCAAAGCCTACCAGCATGAAACGGACAAAGAGTATCAGGCACGCGCGAACAGATATTTCGACGATACAGTGTCGCAATTCCGCAAGCTTGACCCTGATGACAACATCTTCACATGGGACGACGTGGAAATCACGCTAATCGGCGGCGACACGAACCGCAATTTTACGTGGCGATTAAACCGCGAGCAGGTGATTGAAGACGTGATTACAGGATTGCGATTGTATCCGTGGGTGCTGGGTCGTTCGCATGGCACCACGAAAAACTGGGTTGAAGCGCAGTTCAATCTGCTGATGCAAATTGTCGATTCGGTGCAAAATCTCGGCAAGAGTCTCGGTAATTTTCTGCGCAATACGGAGCTTTCCATGCAGGGCAATCTGTGCAAATCCGAACATGTCTTTGAACCAAACCAAGACCCGTTTCAGCTTTCGAGAATGCAGGCCCGCAACATCGAGTTTGACACAATTGACAAAAAGGTCAAGCGCGGTTACATCTCCAAAGACGACGGCGCGCGAGAGTTGGGTTATCAGAAGGCGTTTAGCTCGGAATAGAAACAGGGCACCACACCTGTGATGCCCTGAAAAAACTACCGGCGGCCTCCGGCCGTCCTCAAGAATCGCTTACTGCTGACAGCCGTTCAGCGTCACGACAAAGCGGCCGGACTGGTCGGGAGCGGCGATTTCATAATTTTCATAACGTCCTGCGACATTGGCCTGAAATTGCTCGAGCGGAACAAAGCCCGCCGGAAATTCGGTCGCGGGATTGGTCGAATAGTGAATCGTTACTGTTCCCGGCGTCGGGACATAGAAATTCAGGAACACGCTGAAGTCTTCAAACGGCTCGATAGTCAGGCTGTCAATCGGCGGACATTGGCACGGTTCTACCGATAATGTGAAATCGTTTGTGCAGAACGGCGGCCCTTCGTTGCCGTCATTTTCCACCAGCACAAAAACCTTCCCCGAGTCCAGCTCAATACAATCAAGCTGTGCCAAACCGTTCACACAGCCGCCGTTGCTTTGCGCGATGATGAAAGGATTGTTGTCACAGCAGGAAGACATCACGGTCATCATGCTGGTCCACGGTTCCGTGCTTGAGCAGAGCGACAACGTGTAGCTTCCGTGTTCGGGAATATCTACGCGCACGAGTCGGTCATCTGTGTCCACCTGCTGTTGAATATCAAGCGTGCAATCATCGCCTTCGCCGCAGGTGTTGCTCGAATAGCTGCCGGGCAATACCGTGATGGCTCCGTCTTCACCGCAGACGGGAAATGCATCCACGCGCAGACGATAATTCAACGGATCGGGCATCGCCGTGTCTTGTTGCGACTCAATCCACATTTCATAGTTCCCAGCAGGCAGAATATAAAATGGTGAACCTCTGTCAACATCGGTGGTCGTTGAACAGGCAGGGCCGGTGTAGTAATAGTAATAGGTCGGTTGACACAAAGCCGGTTTGAGATGAATTTGCCACGGAAACTCCGCCGACACCGTGGCGGCTAAACTGCACGTCTGTGCGAGATTGAAGCGGAACCAATCCCCATCCGAGAGCGCTTGCGTTCCGCGATAGGTGAAGATTCGCCCATAGATAGTCTGACCGATGGTGTAGGTTTGAAAAGTCGGTGTGCCGCCCCAGATGGCGTTGTAGCAACCGCCGTTGCAATCTGTGGATTGATGCGGTGTTCCCGGTGTTTCAGGTGCGCAGTCAAGCAAATCACCGGGTTGCTGAACGACTTCACAAACGGGAAAAACCTCTAACGTATAAGCACCGGAACGAGTACTCTGATCATCCACAACCAAGTAATAAGTGACATTGGCAATCGCCTTAAAAGCGAGCGACGCTCCGTATCCGTTGGATCCAAGATTACACTCGACGTAAGTCCCCGGACAAGTCGGCCCTGAGCGCAAAACCAATTCGCGGAGGTGCGGCCCTTCTTCGTTGATCAATTTGGCCACGATATTCTGAGTGGTGGGAAGCGTCAGTCTGTAAATGACATCCGGCGCGTTTTGTCCGCCGCAGTCATTGGACGAAAAGTTGTTCGCGCGTCCGACGGTCGTGCCGTAGTCGGTGTAGGGCAATGACGGAATAAGTGTCGCCGGACAGCTATCCGCTTCGCATGTGTCACAGGCTTGCGAAATGTTGAGCGTGTAATTTCCGGCCAGACCATCCTGACCGTCCACGATGATAAAGTAGGTTGAGGAGGCCGTTAACTGTACGTCAATCACTCCCTGCGAATTACTCGGATTGAAGTGACAATACACTTGGGTATTGCCCGGACACGCGCCGCCAGTATTGACGGCAAGAACTCCGAGATAGTTGGTGGTAATCAGTATCGTGTAAATTGCCGTCGTCGTCGGCGTGTACTGATAGACGACATCACCGGAAAACAGACCTGAGCAGAAGCTGAAGTTATTTGCCCGGCCCGCCGTTGTTCCACTGTCCGTATAGGGCAAGGCCGCAATCACCGTCGCCGGACAATTGTCCGCACCTTGGTCAAGCGGATTGGCGCCTTGCCTATCGCGCTGCTCGTCCGCCGCGAACAATGCTACGCTCGCGCACAAAATTACGATGCAAGTCAGAAATCTGAACACGTTGTTCTCCCCGGTTACTTTTTCCACACATTACTGCATATTCATCCACACGGCAAATTCAGTTTTTCTTACGGACAAACTTTCACGATAACGTAATTGCGATACGCGCTTGTGACATCCAAGTCAGTCCAAAGCGTCAAACCGGCCGGACCAAACAAAGTCGCGCGCTGTCCCCATTGGGGATCGCCGCCGCGCGGGTCGCCGTCGTTGTTGGGTATGTTCGTGCTGAAAATGTCGTAGGTTCCGCCGTCGGAGATGTAACGAATTTCAGCTTGGCCAGCGGTGTTCCAACGAATTGTCACGCTGTCCGGCGGCAGGCAAGGAGTTGCAGCGCACGATACAAGCACATTGATGTCGCCGCACGCGCCCCAAGCCTGTGAGACATGCAGGTAATAGGTCCCCGGAGTGAGTTCAACCGTGCCATGCTCTTCCCAACGGTTGCCCGTCGGATGCTGTGACGTGTTGTTTTGATCCTGTGCAAACACACAACTCGTTCGGGGCAAAACACAATCCGTAAACAACGAGAATTGCACGTCGCCGTTAGTATCTACGGACGCTATATCAAAAGTATATTCCGCAGTGGTGGGAACGTCAATCCGGAAGAACTTCTGCGGACCTGTGCCTGCGCGGTCTCCGTCGCCGCAGCCATTACGATACGTCTGACAAATCGGCGAGGAACAGCCGTCGCAGGTATTCACGAGCGTCGGTACGTTGCACTCAATCGCTGGAGCCGTCACACAGGCAACTGGATCGCATTCGTCGTATGGAACTGCAATGGAGTCCACAAGAACTTTGTAAGGACCTGTGTAGCAGTCGCCCAATCCGGCAACTACCACTGCCACAGTTTCCGGTCCGCAGCCGGATATCCAACTGCATGTGTTGCAAGGATCGGTGACGTAGCAACCGTTTACATTGACAAAAGAAATTCCCATGTCGGCGCCGCCGATGTCACAATTAGGTCCGGCTTGCACGCCGATAATATTCCAGCGGTCTTCTGGTGTGACTACCCAATAGAAGTCACGGTCGCCCGGTTCACATATGGTACCGGCCACAGCATCACCGAAGACAAGGGTATCAGGATCAAACTGCAGCGGATTACATGAATTGTTCGGTTCTGTCTCCGTATCCGGCAACGGACAAAGCTCTCCGATGTTGCAGGCTTCAACAGCCGTTTCATACATATCGAAAACGAACGGCCCGAACGAGCTTGCGCTGGTGCCGTCCACAACGATACAGTAGTCATGTCCCTGCTCAAATTCAAAACAGTAAATCGCGGCATTCTGCCAGAAGCCGCCGAAGAACGTGTAACATGAGCGCGGACCGCACTGGTAAAACGGAGAGTTGGTGTCGCCGTCGCGGAAAATGTAGAGACTCGACCCAAACAGCGTGTTGCCGCAAGTCAGAATGTCGGCAAGGTGAGTCGTTGACGGAGTGTAGCTAAACACGATATCCGGTGCGCCGTCTTCGTAAGAACAGAAATTGTAGTCGTTGGTCATGCCCATCGTCGTGCCGCTGTAACTGAAGGGCAGTGAATTGATGGCGATGGCGTCATTACATGTTTCGCCGCTGCCGTTAGAGCAAGGCGTGTAATCGCATCCACCACCTTCGTAGATTTTGAGCGTATAGTCGCCACCGTCACCCGATCTGCCGTCCACATAAATGTAGTATTGGAATCCGACATAGACATCCACTCCCGTGATGCAGCTGTTGTTACCTTCATAGACTGTCGGACAGCCGAGCAGATAAGAATCGTAGCATCCCGTTGTGGACTCATGAATTTCTACATAGGTTTCAAAGGTGGCGCTGGAAAGTGAAATGCCGAGAAATTGATCTTGTGTGGGGATGTATTCATAGACTACGTCCGGTCCGCCAAAATCTGAATCGCAGGATGGTGAGAAGTCATTCTGATAAAGCGAAGAATTGCGCGCGTCGCAGTAGGGGAGAGTGCTCAAAGAAATGGGATTATCGCAATTGACACCCGTCTCGTTACACGGAGTGCTCGGGCAGTTGAATCCTTCCACAACATGCAAAACGTAGTCTCCGGATTCTCCCCAATCGCCGTCGGCTACGATGTAGTAGGTATAGCCTGAATAAACGGTGATGCCTTCTATACAACTCGTTGGGACATTGTTGTTGCAGTCGTAGAACCACATGTCGTTGCAATCCGTATCGGTTTCATAGACCTGTAAGTAAGTGCTGTACGTTCCGGAAGCCAAGGAAATGGAAACGACCATGTCCGACGGCGGAGAATAGACATAGACAACATCCGGCGCTCCGGTAACCCCAAGGCACTCTTCATAATAATCGTCGTTGTAACCGGCCGTTGTTCCCTGATCACAATACGGCAGAGACGAAATTACTGTCGCGTTACCGCAATCGTCGCCACCTTGATCAAGCGGAGTGCGAGGACGTTCGGAGCGTGGTGAATTGGAGATTTTCTGTTGCGTCGGTGTTACGAGCATCTGTGCGCTGCCATGAACCGTGACGACACGAGAAACAGATTTGTTCGTGTCTGCCCAAGCACTGGATGCAAGCACGAGAATGATAAGAATAGTTGAGCGCATGTTTTCTATCCCCAGCTATCATGAATGAACTTTATTGCAAACGAAAACCGCGCGCCGTGAAGGGCGTGCGGTACTGACAAATATTACGAACCCAGCAATCTACGCTGTATAATGTAATATAGTGAAGAAATGTTAGCGGTCAAGAGTAATGTTACTGTTTAAGAACCTTTTGTTAAAAATGCAGCTTGTTGTTAAATAGACCCTTAAAACAAAACGGCCCGACCAAATGGCCGAGCCGAGGATCGCCGGAATGGAAATCAAATGTCATTTCCCGATTGCGCGATTGCAGAACTCTAATATCTTCGGAAAGAAATCGGGATGGAGTTCTGTGAAAGGAGTTCCGATGAATGCAATCGCCTGCGTGCCGGGATTGGTGAAACCATGATCCATGCCTTCAATTGCAACGAACTGAGCTCTACCCGGATGATAGAAATTCACGATATCGCGCGCGTATTCATGTTCTTCCTGTGCCACCACAAAATCCGCCGTGCCACAAACGAACAAAACCGGCGCATCGACTTTCTTCCAGTAGTCGGCTAAACTCAAATCCGCAACTTCCTGCATGAATGTGTAGTGCGCCGGATATTGCAAATCTCCGGCAAGCGCTGAATCCTCGGCAAGAATCTGATCGGGTGTCTGATGTTCCACAAACAGCTTCTGCATGGCGGTGTATTTCGTGTCGAGCATGATTTCAATCGAGTCGTAAGGTGTTCCGGCAAGAACAAGTTGACGGCGGTTGTTTTTCATCTCGTATTCTTTCCAATCAATTCCCGAAGTCGCCACCGCCACGATTGCCGCGCACGGAATGTCTTGATAGACCACGGGTGAGGTCAAGCCGCCCATCGAGTGACCGAAATAGATCAGCTTTGATCTGTCAATCCACTTGAAACGGTCAAGCGATTTGACGCCTTCGGTTAGGCCGTGTGTTTCATCAAAGAAGCTCTGCTGTGCGCACGGTTCGCCCTGCGAATCTCCCATGCCGGTTTTTTCGATGCGCACGGTTGCAAAACCATTGCGAGTGAATTTGTAGAGAATATCGCGATAGGCAAACGGCTGCTGCGGAGCAACATCCACACTGTAGCAACCAAGTCCGCCCATCAACACAACCGTCGGAAACGGGCCATCCCCTTTAGGTTTGGTCAAAATAATTCTGCGCAAAAATCCGTCGATATTCGCGGCATCGTAGATAATTTCAAATTCATCTGAAGTTTCGCGCGGCGCTTCTTTCAAGCTGACAATTTTCGAGAGCACTTTGTCGGCGCGCAACACTTCAAACACGATGTCGGCTCCCGCGCCTTCGTTTTTCAAGAGCGGGCCGACGTCTTGCGGGCCGCGCAACGGCAAACCGTTGGCTGTGAGCAAAATGTCGCCGGACATAATTCCGGCATCTGCGGCGCTGGAACCGGGAAACACGTTGGGCAGCAAGACACCCGTTGTGAACTTACTGCTTGTGGCCGCAAGCTGTTCGGCGGTGGCGGGAGCAAGCTGTGCTCCGAACCATGCCCGGCGCGGAAGCGGGTCTTTGGCGAAGGCGCTGACGGCGAAGATTAGAATGAGAATAAGGTGCAGCATGGGGACTCCGATGTGGGACTGGTGGGGAATTACTCAGTTGGAGTGGAAGAGAGATGAGAGGGTTGCACTATGATGTTAGGGGCACCCGCAGCGGGTGCCGCCGCGAAAACAAAAAACAGGGCACCACTTGCGTGATGCCCTGTTGAAACGAACGAGTGAAGATTGTTTACTTCATCAACAACATTTTGTGCGTTGAGCTGAAGCTGCCGGAACGGAGGACGTAGAAATACAAACCGGTCGGCAATTGCGCGGCGTCGAACTGCACATTGTGCGAACCGGCTTCGACGCGGCCATTGACGAGACGAGCGACTTCGATACCGAGTGCATTGGTGACGGTCAAAGTCACGTCAGATGCTTCGGGAACATCAAAGCTGATGGTCGTGCTCGGGTTGAACGGATTCGGATAGTTCTGATGCAACGCATACTCGGTGATGATCGCGTTGTTGAACGTACCGGCTTCAACCGTGCGCGTGCCGTGGCTGCGGCGGATACCATTCACGTCTTGCGTGAAGAGTTCGTAGGTGTAAACTTGTCCGGCGACGACATTGCGATCCGTCCAGCTATATTCCGTGCGAGCGGAACTCAGACCAACACCGCGAACTTCGGCAACCTTTTCATTGTCGCGGAAGACGTCAAAATGATCGTTGCCGTTTTCTGAAGCGGTGGCCCAATCGAGATCAATCGCACCGTTGGAAGCAATGGCCGTGAAGCCCGCCATTTCAACAGCAAGCTGACGCTCGAAGAAGACGCAGAAGCAACCGTCGGTGTTCGCTTCAAAGATCGCGTGCCAGTAGCCGCCCGGAGCTTGGCATTCGATGCCCGTCGAATCATAAGAAGCAACCCAAGTCAAGCCGGTCGGAATGACCGTGCCGGGGCAAGCTTCAATCACGAACACAGGCTGACCGTCGTAGGGGCAGCACCAGTACACTTCGATCGGGGTACCACAATACTCCAAGCAGAACGTGCTGCCGACTTCCACCCATTGCGGCGGCATCGGCGGGCAAGGCTGCTCAGTGAAGCAATCCGGCGGAACAATCAAGACGCCGTGGTTGACGGTGCAGTTATCGAAGTTCTGATTGATCGCATCCACAATAGCGTTCAAGTCAGAAACATCAGTACCTGAAGGAAGACCACTCAAGTCACCGCCGAGAACTGCGTTGGCCAAAGCGAGAATCTGATCCACCGAATAGCCTTCGAAATCGCCGTTGTCCACCAAGAGCATTCCGAAGTCATTGAATCCAGCCACACCCGCATCGCCAAACGCGACGTTAATCGCAAGCGCGGTCACTTGACCCGCGAACACACCGGCGGTCGTGTTGCCGACGGGATCCACATAGTTCTGGGTGAGCACATCGGGAGTTGAACCGGCGGGAAGAAAATCACGAACTGCATTTGAGCTCGTGTAGTGTATCGTGAAACCACCACCGACCGTCAAGCCGGCTGGGAATACGGTCGCGAAGTTGTCTTGCAGAATACATCCGGCGTTGCCGCCGTTGCACGCAGCGCCCCAACCGCCTTGCGTGCGGGTGCAGAAGTCACCCACGTCAATTACGCAATCATCGGGCTGGGCCAACGCCAGTCCGGACAGCAGCAAAATGCCACAAATTGTACCAATCAGTTTTTTCACGAACATAGGCCTCTCCATAACGCTCAAACTACCTAATTGCTGACAAAACCAGTCATATTAATCTCTTCGTAAAGTAATAAGGAGAGTTAAAGGAGTCAAGTAGGTTTATCACCTATGTTATTAGTGACTTAGGGGGTCAATTTCCGTTTAAGCATATTGCCCACAGAAAGTTACGTTGCGAGACTGCAACACTGACCCGAGGCGGTTCTAAAAGTAACTCCTCCTTTCTCCCCAAGAAAAGAAACAGGGTGCCCCAACTGGGGCACCCTGTGAATCCTACCATTGCTGAGCCGAAACCCGCAAGGGCGGGTTAGTTCAGTTATTTCATCAAGAGCATCTTCTTGGATTCGACGAATCCATTGGCTTCGAGGCGGTACACGTAGACGCCGCTGGCCATTGAGGATGCGTCGAATTTAACCGTGAACCGGCCGGCTTCGTGATGGCCCGTGGCGAGTGTGGCAACTTCGCGGCCCAGAACATCAAAGACCTTCAAGCTAACGTCGCCTGCATTCAGCAAGTCGTAGGCAATCGTGGTCGAAGGATTGAACGGATTCGGATAGTTTTGATGCAGCGCGTACTCTTCCGGTAACATACCCTTGTTGGGGTCGGCCATCTCAATTGCAATCACACCATTGTCGTCATTCGGGCCGTTCGGATTCGGGCAAGCTGTTCCGGTGACGCTCAGAGTATAGGCTCCGCGACGAGTCGAATAGCCGTGCACCATCAGCCAGTAGGTTTGATTGGCATTGGCGGTGAAGGTAATTTGGCTTGAGGTGCCGCAGAAGTCGTCGTTACAGGCAACCAAAGTCGTACCGGGGCAGGCGCCGCTGGTGCGAATGCCAAGGCCTGTGTCGTAGCCTGATCCGCACAGTGAAACGGTGACAACTCGACAGGTCGGCAGCGTCAGTGCATAGACGTGTTCCCGCGAACTTGCGCCCACGCAATCGGCGTAATTATTGACCGCATTGGTAGTGTTGCCGGTTGTGGAATAGGGAACTGCCGTAATTGCGACACCGGGGCAGACGTCGGGATTGCCGCCACCGCCGCTGCAAGCGACACCGGTGACGTTCATCGTGAAGTTGCCGCTGTTGGTCGAATAGCCGTGCACACGAATCCAATAAGTCGTGTTGGCGTTGGCGGTAAAGGACACAACCGAGGACGTGGAGCCGCTGCCGCACGCCGTTGCATCATCGTTGCAGGCAACTTGCGTTGTGCCGGGACAACTGCCGCCGCTATAGATTCCGAGGCCGGTATCATAGCTTGATCCGCACAGTGAAACAGTTACCGTTTGACAGGTCGCGAGATTCAAGCTATAGATAACTTCTTTTGAAGTTGCGCCGACGCAATTGGTGTAGTTGTTGTTTGCGGTTGCCGTTGTGCCGGAGGTTGAATACGGCAGAGATGCAATGGCCGTACCGGGGCAAAGGTCGTTGACTGGTGCGCCGCCACCACCGCCGCCCGTACCGTTCAAACCATCGAGCGTATTGGGAGCGGTACCGTTCGGATCGAGCCAGTTGCTCAAACGAGTTGAACTCGTTCCGCCGCCGGCCCAACTGTAGGCGAACTTTCCAAAGTAGTCGTTGACATTATTTGTGCACGTCGCGTCGCCGCCGTGCAATTGGCCGATGATGCGCGAGTTCTGATCAAATAGCGGCGAGCCCGAGGAGCCCGGTTCGGTGGTGCCGTCATCCCATGCGCCGATGTTCCAATGGTTGTCACCTGTGGTGTACCAGCCGCTCGAAGTGGGTGCATTGTTGTCAAATGAGATCTTCTTAATATCGCCGCTTGGATGATGAATGCAAATCGAATTCGTCGAGGGTGAGTTCACACGGTTCCAGCCGTTGTAATACGGGTTGTAGGTCGAAGGCGGTGTGCTTGACAATTGCAGCAATGCGAAGTCGGATGTGCTCCAGCTTGCGCGCAAGGTTGCGTTGGCAACGGTTTGATTGGTCGGGCCATCAACATTTGAGCAACTGGAACTCTCGTAATTGAACATGAACACCCAACTGGCTTCGCCGCCCAAGCAGTGATAGGCAGTCAAAAAGTAGGGAGTTTGATTGGCGGCGGTGTTATTGACCAGCGAGCCGGTGCAAATGCGCGAGCCGCCGGAAAGAATCATGCAAACGCCGCGCTTTTCATCCTGCCAATTCGCACCTTCGGGGCAGTTGATGTTGTTGTTGCATGAGCCGGAGGAACCAAAGGCGTCAAGCGCACGGTCACGCGGACGGCTGAACACGTCGCGATAGCCGTGGTTGACGGTCATGATGGACAGCACACTTTGATTACGCACATTGGCGGGTTCGAGATACTCCAAAGTAATCGCCGAACCTTTCACGGGCTGTGTGATGTTCGTGCCATTATCCCAATTGTTGAAACTTGTGAAGGCACCGATGACTTGCGAACGGTCGTCGTTATAGATGAACAGTTGTCCGCCTTTGGGAATAAACCATTGATCGTAAACCAAACCGATCGTATTGGCATTCTGTGACGCAATGCGCAAGCGCCACAGACGGTCTCCGCTCGGAAGATTCTCCCACATTCCGCTGTTCGTGAGGTTCAGATTGACGGGAAGTTCGGCCGCAAACCTGAGCGGAACGTCCTTTCCTTCGGCTTCATCTTCAGCCATCAGCGCAAGATGATCTTGATAGACCATCGTTACGGTTGGCACGTTGGCGGACACGGCCCATTCTTCACTTGGCGGAGTGCCACCCGCCGAAATCTGCGCATACCCCATCTGACTTGCGGCCAAACATACAGCCGCCACAAAGACCCACCGATACAGCTTACACATACTCTTGCTCCCGTTTACTAAGTTTTTTGCCAGGTGATGCCGCCGACAGATTGACGACACTCCTGTAATTGCGCTAAACTGCTCCTTCTTCCCAAGGAGGATAAGTAGCTTAGCGGAAATGTCCCGAATTGTCAAGACCCTCACCACTTGCCCACAAAATAAACGGTGTTCACCAATAGCAAAATCAAAAGAAGGTTGCCAAAACGAAACAGACGGCCCGAAGGCCGCCTGCGACAGAAAAGCCGGTGCCTTAGTCAATCACACTTGACGTGACCACGTAGAAGTGGCTGTCAAAGGGTGAAGCGAGGACATTGAGATCGGTGTAGGATGTGGCCAGAGTTGTGGCGATAAGATTTGTTGGAATGATCTCAACGTCCGGGGTGGTTGAGCGGTAGATGTGATACTCGATGGGTTCACAGGGAAACCCTGTCCAGTTCAACACAACGCTCTCGTTTGAACGGATAATTGTTAGGGAGTCGGGAGTCAAGTCGCCGGGAGGAAGTTGAAACGGAGATAACTCGATGGTCAGGAAGTATGGATTCGTGGCAAACGGATCCGTGCGCATCACGTAAACGTCGAGTATCGAGTTAGACGGAGAGGAAGCTGGGATCACAATCATGCCGCACGAACACACGTCGCAATAGAGCGTCAAGTTGCCACCAAAGAACATACTCGCAGCCAACGCATACCCCGGAGAATTGCATAGTGTAACTAAGTACGTGCACGAGGGGCAATTGGGGCGGGAGTATCGGAACACGTGCTCTGCACTGGAAGCTTGGCCGCAACGATCCGGGCCCCAATCGCAGATCGGAAAGCCTGAGGCATAAAATGGCAAGCCCAGTAAGGTGAAGAGATTTTCAGACCGAAACAAATGCAACGTGAAGTTGCCCGATGCACCCGTTGAGTCGTCAATCCGCAGGTAGTACTCACTGGCCGGTACCAGAGTGCGCCGTCCGCCCGCGCCGCAACTGTCCCCAAACACGAATGCCGGTGTCAGATTTCCGCACGTTCCGGTGTAGGCGTCCACGTAGGGCGAAAACCCTATGCCTTCTGTTAAGACGTCCATGCAAGTGCTGCTTGTATTGGTCACCCGATAAAACACGTCCGGGCCGATGCCGACACCACAGCCAAGCGAGCTATTGCTTGCGGCGATTGTGCTGCCATTGACCGCGACGTGTGTTCCGCTAAAGAGCAGGGGAATCGCAGTCGCGCACTCGTCGCCCGGAGGGGTCACGCTTAACTCGTAATACCCGCTTTCAGACCCCGCTCCATCCACAACGATCAAATATGTAACCCCGGCCACGAATTGATAGCGAAGTTGGCTTTGCAGGCCGCACGCATTGTCATTGCAGGCCACCGGATTCAGATTGTTGCAACTGCCGAAGGGGCTTTCATAGATCTGCAATACGGTGTTAAAGCTACTGCCGCAGGTGGAAACGTCAAGAAGTGCCGTTGATGCCGGAGTGAAACGATAAACGTCGTCGCGGTTCCCGCCCAAATTGCAACTTCCCAAATCGTCGGCAGAGAAATTCGTGTTGCCTGTTATGTAGAATGGAATATTCTCGATTACCCGTCCGAGGCAGCTGTCGCGCTCCTCTTCGACCAGCAGATTCATGAAGTTCGCCGCAGGTGTCCGGTGATCGAGAACGATGTAGTAAACCGTGTTGGCCAGAAACGTGTACGTGAGCCGGGCTTCCGTACCACATGCGTTGTCATTGCAGGCGACGCTGAAGGAATTAAAGCAGGTGCCGTCCACGCTTTGGACGATTTCGATAATTGTGTCTTCGGAACCGAACAGACATGAGCTGACCAGACAGCGCCGAGTCTCCGCGAACTCCACGCGAAAGAATTGGTCCGGTCCGGATTGGGTTGTTCCACACAGGTTCACTTCATTCTGAATTCCAGCGGCAGGTTGGAAGTGCGAAAATGGAAGCTCGGTAACCTCGACTCCGGGGCAAATATCCGCATAATCCGGCAGGCGAAAAATCTGAAATGTGTAAGCTATGTCGCGGACTTGCTCAAGCCCGATCACGCCGATTTCAATCACAACGGTTTGCCCCTGCGTCAAGGCCAAGGGATGCCCGGGAGTTTGGTCAATCGAACCCAGTTCTATTAGAATAGAATTGCCGGAACAGCAGGTACCGTCGGTCCACAAACGCATCCGGTAGTTGTCGCTGTTTGTGCTTCCTGTCATGGTAAACCTATACGTGTCCGCTGCCGGTGCGGTAAAAGTGTAGAACACGTCGTTAACGGGGTCACCTATACAAGACGGACCGTTGCTTACGTCCAGGACACCTTCGTCTCTAAACGGAACCGAGGTCACTACTGTTGCGGATTCGCATGACGGGCCTCCGGCGGCTAAGGCGAATTGAACCGCAAACACTACAGGCAAGAGTCTAATTACAAACGACTTCATCCGAGTCTCCTTAGTATTTGCTGCAATATAACAACGGAATATGACCAAAACAAGAATATTTGTGATTCAACAAGAATTTCCAAGAAAAACGGGCGGCTTCAGTGAAGCCGCCCGCACAAGAGAAAAGGTATTGTGCAAGTTATTTGCCGACGGACTTTTCTTCGACTTCGTTGTTGTCTTGGATGTGCGGATTTGAAATCTCGACTGAGTTCACCGCCTGATCTTTAGGAAGCTGATCACCAATGGCCATAAGTCCCGGACCGTCCGCGCCGACGGCTACGACTTGGAAGAAGCCCATCATATCGGGTGTGCTCAGGCCGCCGCTGACAGTGGCCTGAGGTGAGGTTGTGGTTAAGATCAGATTGCCCGGTGCGACAATAGCGGCTTGATTTGTCGAGTAGTAAACCTGATAAGACAGGGCATTGGCGGTCGCTCCCCAATAAAGGAAGATGTCGTCGCTGCCGTCATTGGCCAGAATGACCAGATCGTCAACAGGGTCAGGCGTCGGCGCAACGCACGGAGTTCCGCTTACGTTGATGACGTAGTTACCGCAATTCGTGCTGAAGCCGTGCACGAGGAATTGATAGTTGGTGTTGGCTTGCGCTTGGAAGGTGGCGGTGCTTTGAAGAACGTAATTCCCGCCGCAATAATTGTCGTCATTGCAGACAATCAGCGGAGCGATATTCGGGCAAACGCCGCCGTAGATTCCCAGACCGGTGTCGTAGTTTGAACCACAGAGCGAAACCGTGACGTCCTGACAGGTATTCGAGTAGTAGTTGTAAACCATCTCGCGCGAATCTACGCCGACGCATGGCGTGTAGTTGTCAGCCATGCAGCAAGTGTTGCCGTAATCGGTGAACGGGAGCGAGGGCACATTGATGCCTGGGCAAACGTCGCCGTAGGGCATGCCCTGCGGTGCGCCGCCGGAAACATAAAGCATGAACTGTCCGGCAGCGTCGTTGTATCCGCTTACGATGATGTAGTAAGTGCGGTTGGCTTCCGCGTTGAACAAGACAGAACTTTTGAGACCGTTATTGCCGCAGGCATCATCGTTCCACGCAACGACCGTTGAGCCCGGGCACGGTCCTCCCGTGCGGACTTCGAGGCCTGTGTCGAACAGTGTTAGTGCATCGTCACAGGTGTGAACCTGAAGCACTTGACAAACAGGTGAGGTGTATTGGAAAAATACCTCTTTCGAGCTGGGGCCTACGATAGTTGCAAAATCATCCGACGCAGGCCGCGTATCGCCGAAATCGTTAAACGGCAGACCGGTGATTACATACGGTGTTTCGCAGTCATCGTTGTACACTTCGAGTTCGAGTGACGACATTCCTTCCGCGCCGTTAAATCCGTCCATGTGAATGTAGTATGTCGCACCGGCGCCGGCATCAAATACGACGGTACTCGCAAGAGGATCTCCACCGCAAGTGTAATCGTCGTTACAGCCCGCGCTCCACGTTCCCGGACAGGCGCCGCCATAGCGCACGTCGAGAATCGTGTCAAAGTTTGTGAAGCAGGTTTTCGCGCGCATGGTTTGGTTATACGGTGAAACCCAATACCAATGCACATCCTGACCGTCCTGAGTCGGGCGGCATTCGGGGTTCACGTCGTCGTTGCCGCACCACGTCGCGCCATAAGTGAAATAGGGAATCTCGGTGATTTGATAGCCGGGACACTGTGCGTTGCCTTGCGCACCGGCGGCAACACCGGTTACATTCAGCGTAAAGTTACCCCAAGACGAGGCATAACCTTCTAAAACGATGAGATAAGGCACGCCGCCCTGCGCAGTGAAGGTCACTTGACTTTGCGCGCCACAGAAGTCGTCATTACAGCCCGCGCTCGTAAACCACTGCATACATGCGCCGATCTGGAAAATGAAAAGCTGAGTGTCAAAGTTCGAGCCGCAAGTTGAGACGGTGACCGTATGATCACACGGCAACTGAAGCTGGTACATTACTTCGGGAGAAGTGTTTGTGTTGCAGCCACTCACGGTGTTGAAATTATTGGCGGCAAATTGCGTGCTGCCGGAAACGGAGAAGGGAAGCGTTGTGATTGTGGTGAAGCCGGGTTGTCCGCACGAATCGTTGGGCGGGCCAAACGGCTGCCAGTAGTTACCTGTTTGCGAGCCGCTGTTGTTGGGATCAAGCCAATCACGCACGCGGCTTGAGGAATTTCCGCCGCCATCCCAACTTGAAGAGAGTTTGCCATAACGATCCAGCTGACTGGGCATTCCACAGCCGGAGAGACCGCCGTGCAGCTGACCAATAACGCGGCCACTGCTGGCGATCAACGGAGAACCTGAAGAGCCGCCTTCGGTGACGCCGTTATCCCAATCCACGCGCCAATGTGTGTTAGGAAAGCTGCCGTTCCAATCGGCGCTCACGGGTGCTGAATAATCTTCACTGCCTTTCTTCACATCGCCGGAAGGATGGTGAATACCATAGGTTGAGCCCGGAGCAGTGCCACCACGATCCCAGCCCATGAATGCGGGAATATAGCCCGTGTTCGGACGCGGACGCGACAGACGCAAAAGTGCGAAATCCGAGTTTACCCAGTTGGCCAACAAGCTCGCGTTGGCGATGACGCTGTTGGTCGGGCCGTCGGTGTTGGGTGAGCACGCTGCGCTTTCATAATTAAAGACAAACTGCCAATTGGTGTGATTACCGTTCAAGCAATGATCGGCAGTCAGAAATAGCGGATCACCGTTTTGAAGGGTGTTGTTTAGCATCGTGCCGCTGCACCAACGACCGACAGACGGATCAAAGATCATCGCAACGGCACGCTTTTCTTCCTGCATGTAGCCGAAGCAGTTGATGTTGACGTTACAGGCGCCTGAGCTGCCAAAAACGTCGAGCGGATCGCGCTCACGGACATCGTCTCGGTTAAACATGTGTCGGTAGCCGTGCAACACGGTTTGGATTGACAGCTCGTTTGTGCCTTCTGTCCCTTCAGGGATGACGAGTTCAATCGTCATGGCGCTGCCGATGATGAACGGCGAGATGTTCGTGCCGTCCCAATTGTCAATGTAAGTGAACGGCCCTTCGACTTGGGTGTGGGAATCGTTGTAGTAATAGATTTCGCACGGCTTGACCAGCTGCCAGCCGTCGAAGTGAAGACAGAGATCGGTTGCGTCGGGAGATTCAATCCGCAATCTCCAAACACGTGCGCCGTTAGGGAGAGTTTCCCAACTGCCGGAATTGCTGAGATTCAGATGAACGGGCAGCGGAATTGACGAGCGAAACGGAATAGACTCGCCCGACAAACGCGCGGCCTCAATTTCTGATTCGTCTTCAGCCTTGAAGACACTGTTGTCCTGCAACGGCATCACAACTGAGCTTGGCGCGGGCACGGAAAATTGCATGCTGGGCGCTTGAACCGGCAGATTGACGGCTTGGTACTGTGCCATTGCAAGTGAACTGCCCAGACACAGAAGCACAAGCAAATACATCGATAATCTTAACTTCTTCATAACTGCTCCCTTGTGGTTTGAAACGAGTGAACGCGTCGCCCAAACGGACGACGCGTTGCCCGATCACAAATTATCTAACTTAATGATTCAATTTAACGCATATTGGCGAATAGGTCAATGCTTGTCAAGTTTATTCCGCCAGAAACACAATTCTTACCTGTTTTCTAACCCTTTGTTAACTCTAACTGGAGTTCCACCTTATGATTCTGCAGACCCGTTCCCACCCCATCTCCCTCCTCAACTCACCTGAGCCGAACAGTCAGCTTGAAGCAATCAACCGTTTGCCGAATCCGCCGCTGATTCCGCTGGCGGCTGAAGATATTCATGTGCGCCGCTGCCGTTTGGCTGGTGATGCGATTGACGGTCATCTGGGCTGTTTTCGCACGAGCGATTTGGAAGACATTCTGAAGCTTGCGCACGGCGCGCCCGCATTGATCGGGCACAACCGTTATGCAATTGCCGTCGCGAGATTTTTTGGCGGCACCGTTGAAACACATCAGAACCACAAATACATCGTGCCGAATTTCTATTGGCCGAAAGCGCACAGCGGCGCGGAAGACTTTCGCATTTTGCTTGACAGCGGCATCATCACCGAGGCCTCGATTGCGTTCACGTTCAACAAACCGAGTTGTTCTATTTGCGGCCACGATATTCGTGAATGCGAACACGATCCGGGCGTCATGTACGGGCAGCAACTCTGCCACTACTGGTATGACGGTGTAGATAGAGTGCTTGAAGGCAGCTTTGTCTATCGCGGCAGCGAGCCGGGAACAGGCGTGCTGGCAGAAATGAAAAATGTTCGCAGCGAACTAAAAAACCGCAGAATGAAACTGCGGTTGGGGGGACGTGTGTACGAGGTTCTTCCTGCATAACAACAAAGTGGGCCGGTCATCGAACCGGCCCACTTGAAGTCATTGTGAATTAGAAATCAATTTGTCGCAAGCGCTGGGCAAACTGCGGGTGTTGCTTCGTTTTGAAGTGTCGGCGCCGTTGTGGTGATGATGGTGCAATCGGAGCAGAATGTCACATCGGCGACGTGATCCCAGCCCTTGCAACAGAATTCACCCTCGCAATCGGGATCGGCACGCGCGATAAACGAGTCGTTGATGGTGACGTGAGTGCCCAAGCCCGCTGTGGCCGGTACGGAGCCGCTCGATGACGGCTCATCCCACCAGCGCACACGTCCGTGCAGTAATCGTTTTGTATCCAGATAGCCGCCGTTTCTGTCGGGGCGGTAATCATCGTTGCCGTAGTCGTCGCCGCCGTGCGGATAATCCGTGCCGCCGTAGTTCTTGTGACGTGTGCGGCTCACGGGTGGATCGAGCGGAGTAAAACCTGTCGGCGGAGGACCGCCGGTGCATGTTACCGTTTCGCGTGTGCGATCGCCTTTTGCATCTTGTCCCCAATAACACATCTCCCACGCTTCGGCAATTTCAAATCTGATAAAAACGACCATCTCGAAACTGAACCCAACTTCGAAATTGCCGTCTTTGCAAGTCAGCACGGGCCCAAGCGGAATGTCCTTTTCATCACCGTATGTACCATTGGAAACACCTGAGGTGCGGAGTAACATTCCGTCACAACAGCAGCGGATCGTAATCCACGGAATATCGAAATCGCCGGGTATCAGGGCAATGGTCGTAACACCGCCGTTTAGTAACGGATCTTCCGGAATAGTTGACGATTCGGTGATTACTCGCTCAATTGAGATCGGAATGGGGTTGACCAGAATCAAGGAATCCATGCCGGGATACCACGGAAAGGTCGCTTGGCCGCCATGGAATGTTCCGGCCTGTGAAGTTTCCCAAATAATATCGATCAGCGGAGACCAGGTTCCACCAACTCCCGTTGTGTCAACCGTGAACAAACCGGTCCCGGAATCATGAGTCGCCGTGAAGTTCGAAAACGGGAGCGGAACGATTTCAATGGCCTGCGTGACGTCGGCAAAAGTCCCATCAATGAAATTGACATGAGCTGTGATGGTATGCGGCCCGGGAGACGTGTGAGAGAAATCAACCGGAATGCCGTTGATACCCGCGAGGTTCCAGGGGTTTATGTGGTCTGTGCCGAGCAAGACGGGACTGCTCGACATGTCGAGCCAAATTTCATAGTCTTGCCAGAGCGAGAGGTGCAGAAAGTCGTTCAGGACGATTGTGTTCTGGCCCGCCAGTCTCGCGCTGTTTGGTGGCCATGCAATTATCGGTTGCGGTGTGTTCAAGACATTATCAGCAATTGCTTGCACTGCATAGAAACCGATGCTGGGCAGCCCCGAGACGTCTATGTCGAAAATTCCGTCTGTGGTCATTGTGAGGATTTGATCAATCGTGGCCTCGGTCGGGCCATACAGCACAACCCATTGCGCTCCCTGCAAATCGCGCCCATTATCGGCGGTAATCGTTGGATCCCACTGCAAACGAATCATGTCATTACCGAGCGGACGTATCGTCAAATCAATGGGCGACATGGATTGCAGTGAGAGCATTTCGAGAGTTGTCTCGATTGTAATCGGACTCAAAGCCATGACTCCCATACAATCGCGGGCGACAAGACGCACTTCGTAAGTTGTCGATGGGGAAAGTCCGGAGATGATATGGGCGCTGTTCTTGCCCCACCACGGCGCCGTTTTGAATACCGGATAGATGCTTGATCCGAACGGGAAGTCAACATACATGGACGTTACAAAACCGTCTGATGAATATTGAATCGCATAGTCGGTATCTGCACCGTTCAAGGGATCCCACGGCAAATTGAATTGCAGAGAATGAGACGCCGTCGCGGGATAGAGAATCGGTGCGGGCGGTGCAGTGACCGGCAGGCAGCCGTGGCCTTCCAACTCAATGCGTAGCGGTGCGCTGCCGTCACTCTGCTTGATGAACACGACACCGAAGAAATCACCGACGGCCGGAGGTGTGAAGCCGACTTGCAGCAGCGCAACATCATTGGGTTGAATCACTGATGGCGGAGGAACTGCAACAAAGAAGATGTCGCTGTAGGTTCCGACAAATTCGATACATGTTGCGTTTGGCCCTGTGTTGCGAACGGCAATCTCTCCAAATACCGTTTGGTGTACATACGTATCTGGCAGCGTGTTGTTGGATTCAGGGGTTACTTCAAGAACGCCGCATTGCAACGGCGGATCGAGGCTATTGGGCTGATTGGGAGTACAGTGGCGGAATCGGCCGGTTGGAGAAAAGACCTGCGTGCACTCTTTCCATGCAAGGGGATCATCTGTCCACTGCTGGTTCTGAATGCGCTTCTCGACGCTGTTGCCTGCATTTGCTGCTGCTAAATCAGGAAAGGTCGTGGCCAGAGATCCGTCAATCAATTGCGCGGTCGGGCCGTTGCCGTCAAACAAAGCGAGGTTGTCTCCGGCGTTGTTCAAAGTCCACGACGGATCAACCTCGTTACAGACTACAGTGGGAAACTCAGCAATCGGCTGCTTGCTGATGACCAAATATCCGTTAGGTGGAATGACTGTTCCCGGTGGAATTAGCAGAGCGCCTTCTGTCGAAGGCGGCGGCCAAACGTTGCCGTCCGTCAAAACCCAATTCGACAATGTGCGCGGGAAGGGTTGCGTATTATACAACTCAACCCATTCAATGTCTGTCGTGGCCGTGTCATCGTACATAATCTCATTGATCAGTACGCTGCCGGGCTGTGCGAACAGCGGCACACCAACGCATAACAACAGAATCGTCAACCAAATTTGTCTATATCGCTGCATGGTACTCTCCCCAATCGTGAGTGATTCTCCAACGCCAAGCGAGGTGCAAATCAGACGGTGCTTTTCCCCTATATAAAAATCTACATGTGAGGTTTGTGATTGTCAATGAATATTGAACATGCTTGTTGAATATCTCTTAAAGTATTTTAGGGCTAAACTATTGAGAACGTTGCAGAGGGACAAAATTGGAGCACTCTCAGACTCAAAGGAGAGGCGGGGAGAAAAAAAGACAGGCAGGTCTAAAACCTGCCTGATAAACGAATACCTAAAGATAAATCAGCGAGCCTGAAACTACTTCTTCCACCCGAACTTTTTAAAATCCACTTTGTCTTTGTCGTTGAACTCGACGCCTTCTTGCTCTAAGATTTTGCGTTGAATATTGGCGGCCATTGGATTACTGCGAATGGAAATGTGGCCTTGCGCATTGATGACTCGCTGCCATGGCACATTCTCGATATCGCTTTCGCTCAAAGCATGTAAGGCATAACCGACCATGCGGGCGTGTCGTTCAAGGCCGGCTACTCGTGCGACTTGGCCGTAACTTGCCACTTTGCCGCGCGGGATCTTTTTCACCGTGGCGTAGATGCGTTTGTAAAGAGATTCGGGGCCGCTCTTGACCCCCCCTAACCCCCCCGCGCGACGCGGAGGGGGACCAGATTTAGACGTCATAGTTCAAGAGTTTGTAGATCATTAGAGCGCGGACGGTCAGTTCGCGGTCTTGAGCATTTTCTTCGAGCGGGTAGTACCACGAGAGATGCGCGGGAGTTTCTTCGAGGTCGAAGTGCCACATGCCGTCGGCGTCCTGCTGGACTTCCAGTTCTTCATAAAGCCATTGCAGATGCGGAACACCGGCCACGACTCCGGCGCGCGCACCGTGCTCCAAATCGAATAACATGCGCACGGGTGCGGCAAGGTATTTGTCTTTATCGGGAATCGTGAAGCGGGTGTTTTCCGGAAGCAGAACTTCGGGTTGCGTCTCGACTTCATTCAAGAGTTTGGTGAGTAGGGCGCGCTTGTTCAGAACTTCATTGACGTTCGGCTGCCACCAGACCATCGCATTATAGGCCGGAACGGTCGGAGCGGGAGATTTCTTGTCGGAAAACCAATGCTGCCATTCGAGTTTTACAATTTCCAAATAGGATTCGAGCAGAGGGTGCGTGCCGCGCGTGGCGCGAGCAAGCATGTGCAAACAGACGTCCCGCACAAGCAAGCGTTGATTGGATTGCAACTCCCAAGTTACGTTTTCTTGCGCGAGTGTGGGAAGCACAACAAAATCCAAAGCGCGTTTGACACAACCGTGATCTTCGGCTCCGGCCTCGCACAGCCACAACACTGAGGCCGCTGTGTGCGAAAGTCTATCATTGAAGGAACCGTTTGCCAATTGCTCAGTGGCGAGTTTCACGACGCGCGGATGTTTCAAAACGGCGGCTTGGGCTGACGAAGTTTCAATCCAACTCTCATCACGGCCTAACACGTCGCGCAAAATTCGGTAACGAAGTAAGGGGCCGCTCTCTTTGAAGAGCTGTTGGAATGATGGTGGGAGATCGGGGATCACTTGAGGAAAATAGGAAATGAGAAATTAGAAATAGGAAAGCGGAAGCCCCCCTTAATCCCCCCAAATACGCAGACGAATTTGGGGGGAGACCTGAAGCAATATGCGAAGTACTTGTTGAAAATGCAAACGGGGCCGCAGATGCGGCCCCGTTCATGGACAAGTTGTTGAGAATGTTATTCTCGCGGTGTGACGATGTTAGGATGTTGCGGCATGACGACCGTGGGTACTACATCGCAGGGTGGGTGATTCGCCTCGCAATAAGCAACAACTTGATAGATCCAGATTTCGTTGATCCCATTGTTGATGATGACGCCTTCATGGAGGAATTGCGTCGCGGTGGTTGAAGCAACATAGTTTGCAGGTTGAACGATGTTCAAGCTGTTGTTGTTGCTCGTGCGGTAGATTCGGTACTCTGTGGCACCCAAAACCGGAGTCCAATAGAGCGCAACGTTTTGAAGCGAATCGGAGACACCCATTGAATCCGGATAGTGAATTACCAAACTATCTGGAGCTTGGCAAACGGTCGGTTCGCATGGTGAACAGACGGCGGCAAGTGCATAGTCCCAGCAATTCACAAATTCGAGTCCGGTCGGGCGGAACTCAACGAGATAAACACCTTGCGGCAGACAAAGCGAGATGCACTGAATGCCCTGACAGCCGACGACGTAAATGCAATCGAGCAAATCACGATGGGCACATGGATCGAGCGATGGGCCCGGTCGGTAGATGCTCAAATAGCCATTGAATTCGCTGGTTACACAGAGTCTGACCTGACTTGGATCGCCAACACGCAAGCCGTACCAATCGGTGTCAGTGTAGTTCGGATCAGAATAGCCTGTTCCGCAGTAGGTATCGCCACAACCTATCGGGAGGAAGCGATGCGGCGTTGTATTGCATCCGCCGTCAGTTGTGTCAATAAACGATGGACATGGTTCGTTTTCGAGAATAGCCTGCGGCGGGCAGGTGATTTCACACGGTGGGCGGCAATCGCAGAATGTACAGCCGACCGCCAAAATGTACGGCCCTTGTGTCGCTAACTCACCGTACACGTGAATGAAATAGAATCCGGGCTCCAGACACGCTGTTATTAAGCGGGAATCTTCGCCTATGCCGCCGTCAGAGTCCTGTCCAATCAACGTCTGGCAATCGCTATCCCATACTTCGACGGCTGGGTCAAGCCCCTGTCCGAACGGGTATTGATTGTCTGTATCGTTGCCGAGAACATCGATGATGAGTTGAGTGCAGAATTCGAGCTGTATCAGATACCAATCGTGATCCGGCGCTGCGGCTCCTTGAATTGCTCCACAGTAGGATTGACCACACTCGACACGCGGATCGAATGTGCCGCACTGATTGTTGATCGGCTCAATGTCGTTGTTGGGCCAGGGACATGTGTCGCACGGCGCACACGAAGTTGCAAGGATATATGGGCCGCTGGTGAAGTCTTCCTGCTGGACTTGGATGTTATAAGACCCTTGCGGCAGGCAAACTTCAAGGCGAGCATCTTCGCCGATACCGCTTGCCGTGTCAACGCCAAACACCCATGTGCAGCCGACTCCGACGATTCTGACCATCGGATCAAGTCCCTGACCAAAGGGATACCAGCCCGGAGTATCGTCACCGAAGACGTCAATTGTCACGCGTTGGAGACCTGCGCCGACAACGGTAAGCAAGTACCAATCCACATCATTCGGTGTGGTTATGTCTCCGCACAATGTATCTCCGCAGACCATCGGCGGATTGAAGGTGCCGCATTGGTTGTTCAGGGCCTCGTTGTCGCGATTGGGATAGTCACAGGTGTTAGGACATTCGCACGGAGTGCAACTGACTGCAACGACATACGGACCGAACGATTGATTCTGCGGTTGACCTTGGACGTACAACCGGTAGATTCCGGGTCTGAGACAAAGCGAGTCAATGCGTGCATCGTTTCCGGCGCCGCTGTTTCCGTCAAATGCGATGGTCGAATCACATGAGACGTTGATGATGAAGACTTGCGGGTTCAGACCTTGTCCAAACGGGAAATAACCGGGTGTGTCGTTGCCAAAGACGTCAACGGTGACATTTTGACAGCCGGGGCCTTGGATATCGAGATAGTAATAATCTTGCCCATCCTGTCCGGGTGTGATGTTACCGCAAATCGTATCGCCGCAGGTCAATACAGAGCCACCGGCGAGGCAGGCATTATTGGGTTCAAGATCGCCGTCAGGGTAGAGACAGCTCGGACAATCACATCCGGTGCACGTCACCGCAAGTTCGTATGGCCCAATACTTCCGACGCCTTCCACGAGTATGTAGTAGGAACCGGCGCGGGTACAAAGCGAATCAATAACCGCATCCAAACCAATACCGCCATCATCGTCTTGGGCAACCATCGTCAAGCAGTCACCTGTCCAAAGCGAAACTTTGGGGTTCAAGCCCTGTCCTTCCGGCCAATGGCCAGGCGTATCATCGCCGAAGACATTTATGCGGACGTCGGAGCAGGGGAATTGTGTGAAACTGAAATGATACCAATCGCGGTCGGCTGTAGTGGAAATTTCACCGCATAGACGATCGCCGCATGCGACATTCGGGATATTCGGTCCGCAAGCGTCGTTGATAGGCTCGAAGTCGCGCGATGGGAACGGGCAAGTGTCTTGTGCGCAAGGTGTTTCAGGGCAAGCTTGGCCTTGCACGACGTTGAAAACGTAGTTGCCGGAATTGGGAGCCGTTGAGCCGCCATCTACAACTACAAAATACTGGGTATTGGCAAGCAAAGTCACGCCACTGCAGCAGGCATCGTCGCCGCAGACGTTGTCACTGCAGCAGACCAACACGCCACCGGACGTCGGACAGCCGCGCCAGATAGTAAGGGCCGTGTTGTAGGGCGAGCCACAAAGCGAGAAAGAGAGTATGCTCGTTACCGGGGGTGTCAACGTGTAAACTACGTCGGGAGCGGCACTGCCGGTGTTACACGTTACCGGGTAATCGTTGACGTGCCCCGAAGTTGTTCCAGTGTCGCAAAACGGGATGGTTGTGATGGCTACGGCGGTGGCGCAGGTTTCCCCGCCTTGGTCAAGGGGGTCATTTGGATTGCGGTTTGCCTCGTCGTTGGCGGCCCAGAGGGGTAGTGAAAGGAGCAGGAGCAGGAGGGCTGAGCACAGGGTTTTACATCGGTACATCTTGATTTCTCCTAATTTAGTCATATTCGGCCAGATATTCGCAAGGTGCTGTTCTATAACATATAATAAAACAGCTTCCACCAATTGTGCAAGTTCTTTAGCAACTTTCTAACAGGATTGCCCGGTTTAATCAGTTCTTACTAAGTTATGGTTAGAAGGGTGTATT
The DNA here is from genome assembly GCA_964587105.1 of uncultured Alphaproteobacteria bacterium. Taxonomy (GTDB): domain Bacteria; phylum Electryoneota; class RPQS01; order RPQS01; family RPQS01; genus JABWCQ01. Next base: position 83,986 of record CAZPKG010000011.1, read on the forward strand.
ATCGATAATAGACAGGTACGTCGGAGCAGTTCTTGCTGTAAAGTGGGATATAAGGGGATCACGCAACACAAGGCAAAGGTATGAGCGGATTAGCTCCATTCAAGGTTTGCGACAAGTGCGGTTTCGAATGGAATACGATTGAGGAGTTTGTGCTTGATACGAACTTGCGAGTCAACGGTTACCAGGCGATGCTCAGCAACGCTGACGAGGGATTGTATATTCTCACGCACGAATGTCCGGCGTGTTTGACGTCATTGTCGGTTACGGTTGGTAGTCTCGCGAGTTTGTACCAAGGGGTGCGGTTCACTGAACTGAAGTTCCTTAGTCCAGAGTGCGAAGGACACTGTTTCAAGACTGATGATCTAAGTGTATGTAAAGTCGAGTGTTCAATGCGCTGGGCACGAGAAGTATTGCAATACTTGAAAGAACACAGACTACCGGAGAAAGTGCGAACTTTACTGCGCAGTTCTGGATAAGGCAATTACAGTTGCGTGTTACAGAGTGCGGTTGATTTTTGTTGACGCTGGCACTTGATAATTACGATTGTACTTAATAAATTGTTATTAGGCACAATTAGGGGTTATCATGGAAAATGTTCCGTTTTTCAAAGTGTGCAACGGTTGCGGCAAAGAGTGGCTTACCGTCGAGGAATTTATTCTCGATCCGAGCCTGCTCGTGACCAAATACCAAGCAGTGTTCGGTGAAGTAGAGTATGGGTTGTACGTTCTTCGACATGACAAACCTGATTGTCAATCATCGCTCTCGGTTCATGTCGGCATGTTCAAAGGGCTTATCCCAAGCCACCACCATGAATCGGGGTATATGGATCCAAGCTGTGAGAACCGTTGTTTTTCACAACGTGATCTTGGCCCATGCAACGTCGCATGTTCGATGAAGTGGGCCAGAGACGTCTTGCAATATCTGAAGGAGCACAGGTTGCCGCCGGGATTTCAAAGAGGAGGCAACTACACTTTGTTCTGAAAGCACCGGGACAAATCAATAACGAAAGCAGCCGCATGAGATTCATGCGGCTGCTTTATGTATCGGTATGCATTGCGGGTCTGGAGACCCATAGCGGCGAAATGCGAGCGATTACAAACCGGCTTGGGCGCGGCTGACGATCTTGACGGATTTCATCTTGACCTTGGCGAGCGGAGTGGAACCTTGAACCGGAGTCTCGGCGATTTGGTTCACGATTTCCATGCCCTTGATGGTCTTGCCGAAGACGGTGTATTGATTGTCAAGGTGCGGTGTGGCAACGTGGCAGATGAAGAACTGCGAACCCGCGCTATTCGGATCGGGGGTGCGAGCCATCGAAAGCGTGCCCGGCTCGTGGTGGCGATCGTTAAACTCGGCATTCACCGTCCAACCCGGACCACCCTGGCCCGTGCCTGTGGGATCGCCGCCTTGAATCATGAAACCTTTGATCACGCGATGAAAGATCACGCCATCATAAAAATTGTGATCGGCCAACCACTTGAAATTACGCACGTGGTTGGGAGCCTTATCAGGATAGAACTCCGCGACAATCGTGCCTTTGATGGGGCCGCCTTCTTGTTCAATTTCAATCACGGCAACGCTATCACCTGTGACGGGATAGTCAGCAGGCCATTTTTCGAGTTTCGGGGTATCGGACACGGGTTTCGCTTGCTCCTGAGTGTTTTTAACTTCGGTCTTTTTCGGCTCCTGCTTGGTGGCGGCCTTTTCAGCAGGTTTCTCGGACTTGCTGCAGCCTGCGAACGCGACGCCCGCGGCTATCAGTACGATCAAAAGTGATTTCATGCGTTTTCCTTTGTTGGGGTCTATGTGAAATGTAAATGTGTGTCAGAAGTGTCGAGTCGAGACTACCGTAATAGCATGGCCTTGGCAACTTGTATTTGACCTTCGCTTTTCAACTCAATCAAATAAAGGCCCGATGAACAAGAGGTGCAATCCCATGTTACGTTGTGCGTGCCTGAACTTTGTAAACCGTTTACGAGTTGTGCAACTTGGCGGCCTTGAATGTCATATGCGGTCAACTGAACATTCGCGGCCCGTGACAGCTCGAACTGGATTGTTGTTGAGGGATTGAAAGGATTGGGAAAGGTTTTGACAAGCTGAAAATGGCTTGGCGCGGGAATGACTCCATCATCAACGGATGAAACTTCACAGTCGATCGGCTCTCCATCAACTTGGGTGAGTATGCCGTTCTCAACATACCAGTTTTCCCACTCACCTCCGACGCTAAGCTCCCATTCGGCCAGGTCGAATGAACTGCTCCCGAAATCTGTTCCGTAGATTTTGCAAACACGAATGGCTGTTCCGCCCAAATTCCAATTTAGCGGCTGAGCGGGTGTGCAATTCTCCGGAGAAATGTCTTCCAATTCACAATTGGTTTGCAGAAAATAGACGGCTTCTTCGGCATTAGGATAGTTCCCAAAGGCCCGCGCAAGACCGCTTTCGTCAATGCAAACGGCGGCGTTTTCGTTGCATGCTATGCCACGCGGAACGACTCCAAAGTCGGTTAAAATTCTGGCGAGAAAAACGACGTGGCGCCCATATCTCGTGCGCGTGTCGTAGTGAGTGTCAGTAATGACGTCGTGGAGGTAATCAATCTCAAGGAATCTTGTTGAATCCACGGTGATCAAAGGATCGTATGGATTGCTCAAGGCTTGAGGGGAGGTGACTGTGCCGTTTTGACTTGTGAAGTAGAACTTACTCAGAATTGCCATACCGGCGCTTGTGCCGCCAATGACGATATTGCGATTGTCGATTGCGTCATTGATGAGACTGTCAATTGGAGTATTTCGCCAATACTGTACATAGTTCCATTGATCCCCACCGGCAAACCAGATGGCTTCGGCCTGACGGATTTTGTTTTGCACGTACGGCGAGTTGGCGGCGTTCGCGTTGTTGAAGACGATAGTCTCGACCGAATTGACCGTTACTCCTAACTCAGAATACATGTAATTGTTGTATCCATCTTCGCCGCTCGCGCGCAGAACTAAAACATCACCACTATCAGCTTGCATCAGGAACCAACGCATCGCTTCGTCGTGCTCTGTACCTCCGCCCATCATGCAAATGCCGCCTTCAGGCGTGGTTTGCCGATTGAAAATGCTGCCGGTGAAATATGAGGTAAAATCTTGTGCGAACAAACAATTTGACAGCGAACCGAGAATTAACATCAACAATACAAACACAAATTTCAGCATTATCATCCTTGCAATGTTGGAGCGCTAAGATAACGTCAGCACCGGCCCGACGGTGCGTTGAGCGGTTAAGTGGACGGGAATTTCGGGGTTGTTGTCGAGCGCTGTGCGGGCGCAATCGTGGGCGAGCAGCGGGTGGTTATTTTCTTCGGACATGTGTGCGAGCACGACATGTTTCATGTTCTTGTTGGTGCAGTCGCGCAATACGTTAGCGGTTTGACGATTGGAGAGGTGGCCAGTGTTTCCCGCGATACGAATCTTGAGCAATTCGGGATAGGGGCCGGTGCGGAGCATCTCTTCATCGTGATTGCTCTCGATAACGGCGATCGTACTTTCGGTGAAGGCTTGATGTAGGTCTTCAGGAACTTCACCCAAGTCCGTGGCCACTGTAATGACCTCATCCTCCACGTGAATTTGATAGGCCACGGGCTCGGCGGCATCGTGCAAGATCGGAAACGCGCGGACATTAAACGGGCCGACGTCAACCGCATGACCGTTAATGGGAAAAGCCTTTTGCATGCGCATGAAGCCGGGCGAAAGTGCTTTCAAGGTTCCGGCGGCAGCATACACCGGGATCGAAACCTTCTTCAACAAACTATCCAAGCCGCGCGTATGATCCGTATGCTCGTGCGTGATGAAGACCGCGTTGATGTTTTGCGGTTGCTCGCCGATCTGCTGTAACGCAAATATCAATCCGCGAATGCCTAAACCCGCATCGATGAGGATGCGGGTTTCTCCTTTGCGGAGCAGAAGTGCGTTGGCTTTGGAGCCTGAAGCAAGGACGGAAAGTTGCAAAATTAGAAATTAGAAATAGGAAATGAGAAAGCAGAGGGGCACCCGCAGCGGGTGCCGCCGCGTGAAAGCTAAGAACTCTTATTTCTGCACGACTAATGTGTCGGCTAAGACGTCGTGAAGGGCTTGCTTCTTTTGAGTGAAGCCTGCCATCATGAAACCGATGCCGAGAATGATGGCCGAAAGGAATTTGCCAAAGAAGCGGCCCGAGGCTTGACCGAAATTGATGCGATGATAATTCTCATCGGTGACAACCAAACCAATGGCCATCTTGCCCAGTGTGGCTTGGCGGTTGGAACTCTCCATCAATGCGAAATAGAGCCACTGCACGACGATTCCGAGTCCGTAGGTGATTTTGAAATCGTCGAAATCCACCGTCCAGGTGAAACTTCCGGTGACAATCGAGAGCAAAATACCGTCAATTAACGAGGCCAACACGCGCCGCCAGAAACCGGCATATTGAACCGGCGCGACATTCAGTGAATGCGTGGTCGGTACCGCTTGCGGAGCGATGGTCGGCAATTCGCGACCGCAGTTTTGACAATACTGCGCGTCGTCGGGATTCGGTTTGGAACAATGGGGACAGAACATGTTCGGACTCCACTATCTTTTGTACGGATTGCCTGTGTAAGCCGCGATGATGCAGAGCAGATGCAGAATTAATCCGGGGACAATTAGTAACCAGTAGCCCACAGCAACGGCGGCCATCCAGAGCAAGCCGCGAAGTATCTTGCCGCGATAGATTTGACCGACACCGGGAAAGAAGAAACTCAAGACAGCCGCAATGCCCGGATGCCACAAGCGTTCGCGTGGAGGTTGAACAACCACGACGGGGCGGTCGATATCACCGATACCCGAACCGCATTTGGGGCAGAAATTAGAATTTGCCGCGAGGGTGTTTCCGCAAACGGTGCAGTGCAAAGTTTAAATAGAAAATAGAAAATAGAAAATTGAAAATTGAAAAGCGGATTCCGGCGGGGAACCGCTGCGCTTAATCCCCGCTCGGCAGACGCAAGGAAGCGGATTCCGGCGGGGAACCAGCGGGCGGATTGCCATCCGCCCCTACACAAACCTCACTCTGCGGACATATTGCATGCGGAGGAATTATGCTGTTACTCTGCTGCCGCGTTTGGTTAGCGGAACACCTTTGGCGCACTGGGGGCAAGTCTCGGGAGTAAAGGTGTCCAAACTCAATTTTACGACTGCGTAAGGAGCGGGCGAGAGATGCACTTCACCGCGCTGAATCAATGTGGCGATTCCGATGATGATTCCACCTTCACGTTCGACGGCTTCCTTGACTTCACCGACGGAGAGACCTGTAGTGATGACGTCTTCGCAAATGAGCACACGTTGTTCGGGCTCGATTGCGAAACCTCGCCGCCATTCCATGCGGCCATCAATACGTTCAGGGAAGGCGATGGGACAGCCGAGATCTTTGCCGACTTCGTGCGCAACCAATACACCGCCGGTCAAGGGGCCGACGACGAGGTCGGGGCTTGAGATGCGGAAGTGGTCGGCAATGGCGTGACCGAATTGCTCCGTCAGCTCGGGGCGTTCGAGCAGACGAAATTTCTCAATGTAAACATTACTATGCCTTCCGCTTGAGAGCAGAAAGTGACCTTCGAGAAAGGCGCCGCATTCCCGAAGCATTTCGAGTGCGTGTTCTTGATTCATAAGAGTTTTAGTATGAGAATCTGGTTGGGGCGAGTCGTGCGAAGACCCCCCTTAGTCCCCCCGCTCGCGGGGGGAGATCGGATATTTATTCATAGTCAAGCGAATCACGCTGCTTGACGACGTAGGTATCGGCGAGAATATCGTGAAGAGCTTGCTTCTTCGCAGTAAATCCGGCCATGATGTAACCGACCATCAGAATCATGCCCGAGAGAAACTTGGCGAAGTAGCGGCCCGAGGCGCGAGCGAAATTAATCGTTTCACCGTTATGTCCGATGACTTGCAGACCAAGCGCCATCTTGCCCAACGTGCCGCGCGAGGCCGAGCTTTCCAAGAATGCGTAGTAGAGCCACTGTGCAACCGCTGTGACTACAATGAACACGAGCCAGCCGCCTATCAGACCTAAAATTACGGCGGGATCGGGGTCTTCCATGTCTGCTAAATCGGAAATTGACATGACGCTGCCGGCGGTGAACACAAGCGCAATGATGAAGAACACGAAGCCCACAACGGAGATGACAATCTGATCGATCAGATGAGCAAGAAAGCGTATCCAGAAACCGGCATAACGATATTTCTTCTCAGCCTCGGGAGACAGAGAAGGCTGGTATTGCGTGTGCGATTGCGGAAGAGTCTGCGGAGCAAGACCCGCGGGATTTCCGCAAGTCGAGCAAAATTTCGCGTCGTCAGTAAGTTGTGCGCCGCATTTTGTGCAGAACATGTGGGTACCTCATATTTCCCCCCGGTCTTCCGGGGGGATTAAGGGGGGTCAAGCTCTATTGAATTCGAGAATGATTGAATTAAGAACTGATTCTATCGACTTGAGAATTGCGCCGTTAGGAAATCGAACAACGCGAAATCCAAGCGCTTGAAGTGACTCGGTACGACGCGCATCATATTCCCGTTGTTCATCACTTGCATGTGTTGGTCCATCCACTTCGATCACCAACATGTGTTCAAGTGAAACGAAATCCACGATGTACTTGCCTATTGCATGTTGGCGACGAAATTTTGTGCCCAACTGCTCCGACCTAAGCTTGTACCACAAAGCCTTTTCGGCTTGTGTCATTGCACGGCGATAATGTTTCGCACGAATTAGATTCTTAAGAGGGATCTTGTCGTAGTCTCTCATGCTAAGAATAATCTGGCCGTTTGACCCCCCCTAACCCCCCCGGAGGACCGGTGGGGAATCAGAGACTGTTTCTTAATGTGTCTACTTCTGATACTGCGGCCTCGATGCAATCGTTGCCTGAGGACGCGTAGAGAACACTGCGCGAGACATTAAGTAGTGCAGTGCCGCCGGATGTTTTCACTTTGCTCATGACAGCGGTGCTGCCACCTTGCGCGCCGCTGCCGGGCAGAAGCAGCGGAAGTTCAGGAGCGAAACTCAAAATATTGTCCAGCGCTTCCGGTTTTGTCGTGCCCACGACCAAGCCCATGTTGCCGTTTAGATTGGCGGCTTTGACTTGGTGGGCGATCTCTTGATAGAGCTTGCGATCAGCGACTGTCAGCTCTTGTATGAGTGAGGCACTGGCATTCGATGTTGCACAGAGGACGAAGACGCCTTTGTCTGAGTGTCGCCAAAAGGGTTCCAATGCTGCCATTCCGAGGTAGGGTTGAACGGTCACGGCATCGGCTCCGAGGCCATCGAAGATTGCGCGAGCGTAGGCTTCGTTGGTGTGTTCGATGTCACCGCGTTTGGCGTCAACCAGCCAGATTACATCGGGCGGGCAGGCGATTCGTAGGCGTTCGAGAGCGAGCCAGCCGCCTGAGCCGTAGGCCTCAAAGAAGGCTGTGTTGGGCTTGAAGGCCGCCACTTTGGGCCAAAGCGCAATGATGATCTCTTCCAGAAACTTGGTCGCGCCCTCCGCTCCACGGCCGAATTTGGCCGGAATCTTCGCAGGGTCGGGATCGAGGCCCACGCAGAGCGGGGAACCAGATCGGTCGATTGAGGCTTTAAGGCGGGAGAGGAAAGCGGACACAGACAGAGTTCGGCAATTAATGGATTAACCGTGAAATATAACAATTTTTGGGCTGAGGTGCAACGGCAAATGAGCCAAGCTGTTGGCAGGAGTTGTATTTACGCGCCATGTTTGGTACCTTTGAATCATGAAAAATACTTTCACTGAGATCAGCCCCCCCTAACCCCCCCGCTCGCGGAGGGGGATTAACATGATTACAACATACTTTAGTGAGACTTGGGCGCTGTATTTGGAAATGGCGCCGTATCTGATGCTGGGGTTCACCTTGGCGGGGGTGCTTCACGCCTTTGTGCCGCGCAAGGCTGTGGGGCGGCATTTGGGCGGAGAGAATCTGATCTCGTCGTTCAAGGCGGCGGTATTGGGAGTGCCGATGCCGTTGTGTTCGTGCGGAGTGATTCCGACGGGAGTGGGCTTGCGAAAGCGCGGGGCTTCACGGGCGGCAACAGTGTCATTCTTAATATCGACTCCGCAGACGGGTGTCGATTCGATTCTTGTGACTTACGGATTTTTCGGTTGGGCGATGGCAATCTTTCGCCCCATTGCCGCGTTTATCAGCGGAGTTTTAGGCGGGCTCGCGGTGATTCTGGTGAAGCCCGGTACCCGCGAAGACGAATGGATGAAACATCACATGCATTCAGAAGACGCGCTGGCCGAAGCGGACGCGAAGAAAACTCTCGGACAAAAATTCGGCGACGCCTACCACTTCGCATTCAAAGAACTGCTCGGTGATATTGCGTTTTGGCTAGTAATTGGGATTCTGATTGCCGGAGTGATTTCGGCGGTGATTCCGGATGATTTCTTTGCCGGAAATATGGGCAACGGGATTGGCGCGATGCTGGTGATGATGGCCTTCGGATTGCCGCTGTATGTTTGTTCGACTGCAAGTGTGCCGATTGCTGCCGTGCTGATGACCAAAGGGATTTCGGCGGGTGCAGCCTTTGTGTTCTTGATGACCGGGCCGGCCACGAACGCGGCCACGATGGTCGTGATTGCGCGGGCATTGGGAGCAAAAGTGCTGGCAGTTTATCTTGCCTCGATTGCGGGGTTCGCGCTGTTATTCGGATTGGGGTTGGATTATCTGTTGGCCAACACAGCCTTGACCATAAGTATGCCGGAACACCTGCACGAGCACGGCGCGGCATGGTGGGAGTATGCGACGATGGCTGCGCTCAGCTTCTTTTTGTTAAGACATTTTTTCTATAAACTCAAACGGCGGTTTGGCGCCGCCCCGAAGGCCATGAACAACGAATTGCAATTGAATATCGAAGGTATGAACTGCTCGCACTGTGTAAAGAACGTGAAGGACTCGCTGGAAAAAGTCGCGGGCGTCACGAGTTGTGAAGTTTCGCTCGACAAGGGAACGGCGGTGGTGCAGGGGGAGAGTGTTGATCCAGCTGTGCTTGCAGCGGCGGTTGAGGGTGCGGGATACAAGGTGAAATGAGAAATTAGAAATTGGAAATAGGAAAACGGAGGCACCCGCAGCGGGTGCCGCCGCGAGACCGCTTGTAAAGCGGGTTTTGCGCTGACGCATGAGCATGTGAATGCTCGTGTAGCTTGAGAGCTTGCCCCCCCTAACCCCCCCCGGAGGACCGGAGGGGAAACAGAAATATGGCTCAACACAAAAGTAAATTTCGCTCGCCGGGATTTGATCCGGGGCTTACACAGAAAGTTGACGGATCGCTGCGGCGTGCAATTGAGCATGACGGCAGTTTCAACGTCAAGCGATTTGGTAAGCGCTTTGAAGGATTACATCTCTATCAATATCTCATCACCTGTTCGTGGCGGGATTTCTTGCTCTGGACGGCGGCCTTCTTAATCGGGTTGAATTTGCTGTTCGCGGGAGTTTATTTTGTTACCGGATCGACACATCTACAAGGGATTCCCGAATGCACTGATTTGGAGAGATTCTGGTTTGATTTCTTCTTCAGTGTGCAGACCTTCAGCTCGGTGGGATACGGAGCGATTGCGCCGCGCGATTTGACGGGTGGGTTTATCTCTTCGGTGGAAGCGTTGGTGGGGTTATTAAGTTTTGCCTTAGCGACGGGGCTGTTGTTCGCAAGATTCTCGCGACCGTCGGCGAGAATTTTGTTTTCGAAAACGGCAATCGTGTCTCCGTATCAAGATAAAACGGCGCTGATGTTTCGGATTGTGAATCAGCGCGGGAATGTGATGATCGATTTGACGGCGGACGCGATATTCTCGTGGGTTGAAGAGACAAATGGCCGCAAGGTTCGCAAATACGCGCCGTTGACGTTGGAGCGTCCGTCAATTTATTTCTTTCCCTTTCCGTGGACAATTGTGCATCCGATAGACGACGCAAGCCCCTTGTGGGGGCTTGATTTGGATGAACTCAAACGGCGGCAGGCCGAAGTGATGATTATCGTGCGCGGGTTTGATGACACATTCTCGCAATCCGTGCATGTGCGGAATTCATTTCGCTATGATGAAATCGAATTCGGCAAGCGGTTTCTGCCGATCTTTCATGTCGATGATGATGGCACGGTGTTGGTCAACGTTGATATGATTGACGATACGGAAGATGCGGCGCTGGCGGTGGAGATTGTGGGAGATGGGGAGCTGTGAGGGACGGGGAAATTAGAAATATGAAATGGGAAAGAGGAGGGGCACCCGCAGCGGGTGCCGCCGCGTGACCGCTTGTAAAGCGGGTTTTGCGCTGACGCATGAGCATGTGAATGCTCGTGTAGCTTGAGAGCTTGCCCCCCCCTAACCCCCCCGGAGGACCGGGGGGGAATCGGAATAGATGCGTTCTACGTTTTCGCTTAGCCACGTTGTGAGTTCGTAGGGAAGCGCGTCGATAAGCGGAGAGAGTTCGTAGAGATAGATGCGCTCGTTTTGTTGTTGGCCCCAGAAGACGATTTCTTCGCCTGTTGCCGGTTTCTCTCCGGTGATGAAAGCATAGGATCTATCTTTGCTCATCACGCCGACTAAGGGAAATCGCTTGCCGCGATAGAGGATGCTTGCTTCGTTGACCATCGTGCGCGGGTAGCCTGTCGCAAAACCCAAATCAATCTCTATGCCCCAGCCGTCAAAGGGCGCTTTCCAGAAGTGTGAACTGGGAAAACCGTGACCGCGTTTGACTTTGCGGACGCTTAAGATGTTTCCGCTGAGTGTCATCACAGGTTCGAGCGGAAGCATGTCCGCTACAGCAGGTGAGGGTGGCTGGCCGTACAATGCGATGCCTGTTCTGACCAGATCTCCGGGGACTTCAGGCAAAGCCAAAGCCGCCGCAGAATTTGCAAGATGTGTAACCGTTGGTATGACGCCAACGGTTTTTGCATGTTTAAGAATCTCGTGGAAGACTTTGATTTGCTCTAAGCCGCGCTCGCGATCTTTCGGGCCGCCGTAGGCAAGATGAGAGTAGATTGCCGCGAGCTTCAAATGGTGCAAACTTTTGAGCGAGCCGAGAGTTTTGCGATGAAGCGAATGATGAATCCCCACGCGGCCCAGGCCTGTGTCGAATTTCAAATGAGTCGAAATCGCTTTGCCGGTTTTCTTTGAGAGCGAATTAAGATACTCAACTTTATACAATGACGTGGCGGCGAAAGACAGATCATATTCCGTGAATTGCTTCACGGGTTTGCCGACCCAATCGGTCATCACGAGAATCGGTTTGGTGATGCCCATCTGTCGCAGCCTTACACCGTCCGCAGGTGAACTCACGCCAAATCCCCACGCTCCCGCATCGTTCAGCACGCGGGCGCACTGTTCCAAACCGTGACCGTAGGCATCCCACTTTACAACCGCGAGCACGCCCTTGGGAGCGACGCGCTGTGCGAGGGCTGTGAAGTTGTGCTTTAGAGCAGTGAGGTTGATTTGGGCGAGGGGCAATATGGGAAATTAGAAATAGGAAAGCGGAGGGGCACCCGCAGCGGGTGCCGCCGCGAGAAATAGGAAAGCAGAAAAAAGGCGACCTTTCAGGCCGCCTTTTTTGATATTGGTTTTGGTTAGTAGTTGCCCGGGAGTTTTAGGCCATCAAGTTTGGCGAGTTCTATTTGGGCTTGGGCCGATGGGCCTGTGCCGGCATAGACTGCACTTGTGACAAAATCTTCCAGAGCTTTGCGGCGCTCTTGCGGACTCTTGTAGGTCATAATCCGCTCAAACTCTGCGCGAGCCAACTCTTCACGAGCGCGCGATCCGGCCGGAGTTTGCGGATAGTCGCGGGCGGCTTCGGTGATCCGCCCGGCATCGTAGAGCGCCTGCGCAGCCTGCTCACGAGCCTTAATGGCCGCCGGAGTGTCGTCGAATTTCTCCATGATCTCTTCAAACTTCCCTTCGGCCAGAATCTTCTCGGCATAGCGCACACGGGCCTCAAACGCCATCGGCGTATCTTTGAACTCGGTCATGACTCTCTCGTAGGCGCCGTCTTTCAGAAGCTTGGTAGCCAAGGCTTCCTTTGCCTTTTGCGCCGCCGGTTCCTGCGGGTAGCGCGACAATACCTCTTCATATTTCCCGTCCTTGTACAGCTTTTCGGCACGCTCGGTCGGAGTCGCGCAGCCCAGCAGTAAGAGCAGGGTCAGAAGGGGAATAATATGAATTGGGCGAAGGCTCATAGAAGGAAATTGGGAAATAGGAAAATAGGAAGTGAGAAAATGTGCTCCCCCCTAACCCCCCCGCGAGCAGGGGGGAATAATCACTTATTTCTTGCGGACCTCGCGGAGTAGATTGGCTGCGTCTTTGTAAGCGGCGGTCTCGGTGTAGGCGCGCATAATGCTTTCGAGCGCGGCGATCTGCTTGTCGCCCTTCATCTTTTTAGCAGCGTCAAACTCGGCTTTGGCTCGGGCTTCGAGCACCTCTTTGCCGCGAGGAGTCTTGGGGAACTTGGCAATCAGCTCGTCAAATGCACCTTTACTGTACAATTCTTCAGCTTGTACGTTTTTGGCATCATTGGACAATGGCGAGTTGGGGAATTGGGCAATCAAGTCATCGTACTTTTTCTCATTAAACAGCGCTCTGGCTTTTTCTTCTCTTGCCAACAGCGCGGCGCGGGTATCGGGGTAGTTTTCGATGACTTCCTGATATTTACCGGCTCCAAGCAGTTCCTCAGCCAGCATGGCACGGGCACGGCGAGCCATCTGTGAATCCGGGAATTTGTCAATTACCTCTTGGTACTTGTGATCGGCAAAGAGCTTTTGGGCCTGTGCGTCAGGGCCTTGACAGCCTGTGAGCCACAATGTGGCAAAGAGCGACAGGATAACGGTGGAAATCAGTCTGCGGGAAAACATGGTTTGGGGTGGGTGAAATGGTGCTTTGTCTTTTGAACTTAATAAGTTAAGGAATCCCTTAGCGATTGTCAAGATGAGCAAGAGTTTTACCCGAATTAGCCATGCAGAACAAGAGGTTGCGAGGAAGAAACAGGTTTGGCTTCGGAGCGACAAAATTCAGAAGCTTTCGCAAATGGGTCAGAGAGTGTTGATTGTTCCTTGAAACGATGCTATATTACCTGTTATATCAAAGGTTTAACCAGCAACTAACCTAAAGGATGAATACAAGATGAAGCGATGGACATGGCTTACAAAGCCGATGACTTGGTGGATGGCCGGGTTGGCCGGATTATTATCACTACTTTATGTGGGTGTCAGCTATGCTCAGCAGGCGCCAACCGAACGGTATGTGACGATGAGCGAAAAGATCGGCGCGATTGTCGTGCTATACCAGGCGTTTGACGTCTGGATTTACGTGTTTCAGGGAATCCTGCTGTTCATGGGTATTGGCTATACGATTTTCTACCTGCTCAAGTTCCGCAAACCGGAGTTCGTGAAAGAACTTCGCGCGCGCACCGAGAAGATGGAGATGGAAGGCAACCTGCATGGGGCAATTGACTTTGAAATCGAAAGCCAGATGAACAAGTTCATGATTGTTGAAATGATGATTTCGGCGGCGCCGATTGCCGGGTTGCTGGGGACTGTGGTGGGTTTGGTGCAGGTGTTTGACCAGCAGACGAAAGTGGATCATGTAACGATGCAGGCGATTGCCGGTGGTATGTACGTCGCAATGGTGACGACGGTGTGCGGATTGATCGTGGCGATCTTCGGCGTGGTCGGACGGCACTTTTTGATGACGCGCTTAGCGGAGATTCGCGAGACCCTTGCGGGGGTGAAGTAAATGCGCCGCACAAACCCGTTTGCGGAGTCGATGACTTCGCTGATTGATATTGCCTTTATTATCATCTTGTTTCTCGTCGTCTCGTCGGTGATCGCGCCGGAAGACGTGGTGCCGCTTAAGCTGCCGAACAACTATGATGCGGGAACTCCGTACTTAGAAGTTGGCAAAGAGCTTGTGATTCACGTGAAGCGTTCAGGCCGAGTCGAAATTTCGGGCGAAATGCTGGCGGATTCGGTGGACGCGGACTCAACACTGTTTGCGCTGTGCGACCACTTCATCAACCGTTACAAAGGCGCGCAGCCGGACGGACGAGTTATATTGCGCGCTGACAGCGGAGCGGTGTGGGATCGGCCGGTGCAGGTGCTGCAAGCGTGCGGGAAGAACAGCGTGCCGGTTTCAATTGCGCTTGAACCTACCGGGCAATTTATCAAGGACACGCCATGACCGAGAAACAAATTCTCACTGGCATACGCGCGACCTCGATTTTGCTCACGGCAATTCTGCTCTTGAGTTTGCCTGAAGTGCAGCGAATCATCAAGCCTGCGGCTGAGGATTTGCTGATGATGGTGAATCTTGAACAGATTTTGTTTGAGCGCGAAGAGCAGAAACCCAAGCCGCTGCCGATTCCGGTTGCGGAGATGAGCAGTTCGCCGCGCGCGGATGCGTCGCCCGTGATTGCGCCGACGGAGATGAAATCGAAACCGTCACAAATCACCGTGGCCGAACCGTCGCTTGACAAGCCGGTGTTCGGCATGGTGCATGAGTTGTTTGACAAGCCGCCGGATGACCGACCACAGACGAAGCTTTCTCCCAATGCGTCGCCGATGCCGGATATTTTGACACAACGTGCAGACGTGGGCGAAGCGCGTCCACCGTCGGGGATTACAGCGCCGGTAACGCAGAGTGGCCGCAACTATCAAGGTTCGGGCGCGCCGGATTTGTTGCCTGCAATTACGCCGGGCTATACCGGCCCGAATTTGAATTTGCCGGAATCAGTCGAGCCGAGTGTGGGATTGACAAAGGGAGATCAAGTTGCGACGTCGCCGACGCCGGGAATTGCGCGAGGTGAAACGTACAACTCATCCGTTGGATCAAAACCGGGTCAAGGCGAGGCCGAGAGTATCGGTATCGGTCAGGACTTGGTAGGTGAAGGTGAAATTTCCGGGTTGGTCGCGTGGTTGAAAGCGAATCCGGGAGCATTTTCGCCCGTGCTGATGGCTTATCTTGAAAGTGATCCGGGTGACTTGAAGGGCATCACGAGCTATGCGGGCTGGGATATTTTCATCCAATATTCGCAATCGGACGGGCAGCTCAAAATCTTTTTGTCACGCGGCGATCAAGGAATTTTGCTGGCTGATTCCGATTTCAAAAATCGTTCGCAATTCTTAGGTCTTGGTAGCGTTGCCCGCACCGGACAGGAAGTCAACTCGGTTAATGCTCGCCGCGAAAAACCCACCGCACAATCCACCGGTGAATTCTACTCGGTGTTTTACGGCTGGATGAGCAGCAAGGGGATAAATCTCGCAAAGAGGTAGTGCGAAAAGTCTCATATCAAAAGGAGGGCGAATGAAAACAATAATCACGCTGTTACTGCTCATATGCACTGAGTATTGTTACGCAGACTGCAATGTTGTTGTCACCTCGTGCGGTATTTCTGGAAACACTCAGACTTGGACAAGCCCTGATGGTCGACTGTGCAATACAGTGTTTAGCTTTGAGTTCTCGTTCGACATGTATGATACTCTTTGCAGGGAAGATATTTTTGGAGACTGTAGCCCAGATGATCGTTGTGTACCAGCATTACACGATATCTTCATGATGCGTAGAACAGATATCCCTAATGACACTTGGCAAGTGGTGCCAAACAGCGCATTTTCCGAGTACCCCAGTGATGGCTCGCCCTGCCTAATCGGAAGCTATTTTGGGACAGAACAGTCATTTCCTGACCCCTGGAGTTGTTGGGATGAGGAACACAACCCACTCTGTGATGATCCGCCGTACAAGAAGTATTCCGTGATGCAGCAAGGGAGCGCTGGGCTTGCGCTACCGTGTGGAACATGGGAAATTAAGTACTTTCTTGTTTTTGGGTCATGGGACACTATGTACGATCTTGTGGATCCTGGGCATTGGCTTCGTCAGTCGCAGAGTGTGCTAGCCGGATCTCGGTGTCGATGGGCACCTGGCGGCATGCCTCTCCCTTTGCCTATTGATGTTGCTGCCCAAGCCGATTCACAAGCAATCGCGATGCAAACCATGACTCTGACTGCAAGCACCTGCGATACACTCCCGCCTGCATCGAATCTTGACCTCAAATTTGGAGGGTACATATCTCCTGATGGCGAACCCGCTGAAAATTGGCTTCCGACACCGGGGGATTCGGTAGGGCTTGTTTATCAATGGGAGTCGCAGATATCTGATTCTGTGACGATTAGGCACCATATCTCCCGTATTTCTATGTGGGCGGGCCAATGCATGAATTCACCTTATGCCGCAAAAGGACCCCGACAGACAAATACTGATATTGATATCGCTCGCAGAGACACGAGCATAATGATAGGTGACTCTGTTTATAAGGATTTTGATGTTTGGATAGGACGCCCATACAAATACGATCTCCACGTCAAGGATATGATCGATACCTTGACTCTATCCGGTGACCAAACGAGACCGCAAACACCGGTTGAAAACACAACCAATTACTCGATCGGATACATCCGAGCAGAGACCGTTTCACACGGCACAACGGGCGGCGATACGCTTTGGATCAAGGCTCGAGACTATGCGGCGTATTGTGAAGTAACAACTGAAGCATCCGGGCGTGATGGCAAAAAGGCATTTGTCAATAACCACATTACTGAATTTGGCAAATCGTCAGTTATTACTGTTCCGCGTGATGATGACGGTGCCGCAGCCTACAACAACGGATTCAGTCATGGCGATTATATGGCTGACTATTGGGAACATCAAAATTGTAATTGCACGGACATAAGGACGTTCCATCCGTTTCGAGCAGAAAGCACTAGACCTGCGGACAAAGACAGCTTGCCGGAGGGGCGTAAGCGCGATGGAGACAATTTTACTAATTGGGAAGAGTATCGTGGGTTCATGGTCTATAGTGATTCAAGCGAAATTCACTCGGCGCACAAACATCTTCGGGCTGATCCGACACGAAAGACATTTATTGCCAAGATTGACACTTCGATTGATGATTTCTTGGCACCGGGGTTGCCGACGTACTGGAATTCGTGGACAGAACCTCAATTGCTCTTTACAGACAGTGCATTTTTTGACAGCCTTATGTTGATTTGGCCAATGAGGCGCACTGCAAACAAGACAATCGATACCAACCGAGTAGGAAGTTTTGCATACTATCCGCCTCGCTCAACTCCCACTAATACTCCGCTTACTGGTTTACGTGGTCAGAACGTGCTAATATTGACACAGTTCATTGCTCGCGACTCCATCGAATTTAGGCTGAGTGGAAGTACATTAGCGGCAAAAATCGGTGTTACTGCTGATACGGGCGCAAGCGTACCTCCGGGTGTTTTCTACATCACTGTTCATAGCCAAAGATTAGCAAGCATATTCTCGACGACCTACTATCAAGCTCACCCTGATAGCGCAACGATTGATCGCGAGAGACTATTTCAACATGTAATGGCACATGAAATTGGACATTGTGTTGACTTGCCACATGATTCACTTGGAATCATGAAACCAAAGTTAAAAATCATAAATGGAAGACTGAACCAAATAGATTCTACTTTCTCCAGTAACAGTAAGTCGAAATTTAGCATAAAAATAGAGGGGCAAAGACCATGAAGTCGTTAAGTATTGTCATTCTTTTCGTCGCAATGCAGTTTCGACATGCTAACGGCGATTGCGGATTGAACGCATATGATACCCCGCCATACTTTGATTCCTATGCATGGTTACCAGACTATCCAATTGGCACGGTGCCGCGCCATCCTCTAATGAACAAACTTTCGGATGCATATGTGATGAATATGTCAGCTCCGATACTGTATCCCGGGCGATTTCCCTTTTTCATTGACCTCAACGACACGATTGAAGTTGGTGTTCGATTCGTCAATGCTGACACAATCCCACTTGTAATCATGAATACAGATGTTGAATCGTGGATTGTGCCGCTCGTTTATGAGATCGGCGATAAAATTGAGACTTCGCTTTCGCTGGCCGGACCACCGAGCGTTAAGTGGCGCGTAAGATACTGGCGAATGCCGAATGGTGATCACGTAAGACCTGACACACTGTTCTACAAAAAGGACTACATCATGAAACTTGATGTCTGGGACGTTCCGGAAGGGAAGTACCAGCTCGCGATAATGGGGACGAATTCGGTGCCGGAGTGGTTTGACGTGATGCCGTCGAGTGATTTCTATCATATGTTGCCCGCACAGTCTCTGGCCGATTCCATCAATGCGTGGGCAACGATTTGCGAGCGACTCATTGCAGATGAAGAATTAGCAAAAGCTGAAGCTTGGGTTGACACGATCTTTACATATAACACAAAGTCAACGGTTGGGTTTTACGAGCAAGCGGAGTTGAACTGGCAGAATGATGACAGCGCAGGAACGGTTGACGCCTTTGACCAAGTTTTAGAGCGGCTGGCCAATTGGGATGATCCCGCCTTGCCGGACACGACTGACATGGCTTACGACGGTATGAACCTGAAGTGGAAGCACTTTATGATTGAGAGCGTAACACAAAGCCGTGAAATGTATATCAATTGCCCGGAATGGAGATAAGGCAGAAATGATGAATGCAGGATGATGAATGATGAATAAGAAATCTCAGATTCCGGCCGGGTTGCGCGGACTTAACCCGGCTCGGCGGATGACGTGTGTGCAGGTTCCGGCGGGGCGGGAACGCCACCGCTCGGCGAACGAGATGTTGGTGCGGATTACGTCGGACTTCGTGATACCGCTGCTCGCTGTTTTGATGGCGAGCACGGTGGTGTTTGCGCAGAAGGATGTTAAGAATCAAGAGGCGGACTCACTGGCGAAACTGCTGTTTGGTGAAGAGAAAACCGAAGAGCAGGCGACCTCTCTATTTGAACACGGGAAAGAGGATTTTGCGGCGGGTGAAGAGTTCTTGAAAGAGGCGAACGCGATGCGCGCGGCGGGGACGGACACGACGATGAAAACGCGCGGCGGTGTGTTTGGTTTGATCGGACAGGCGATGGGGGACACGACGAAATCTTCCAAAGAGCAGGACACGCGCAAACGCGCGATGGCGGCGTTCAAGTCGGCGGCGAAGAATTTCGAAAAAGCCTATACGAAACAGCCGGAGATGAAAGAGCTGCAACTGTGGCTCGTGGCGACGTATGATCGAATGGAAGAGTGGGAGAAGTCGCTGCCGCTTTACCGCGAGATATTAAACGAGCGGCAGGGTGAAGACAATCTTTGGTTTGCCTACGGCTATGCGGCCTATTCAGCGAAACAATACGACAAAGCGGTGACGGGATTTGATCAGGCGATGCGGATTCGCGAACTCGTGACCGGCTCAACGGACTCGATTCCGAATAACTACCGGCTCTACCTTGGTGAAGTGTATTTGAAAACCTATCAGGATCAAAACGCGCTAAAGATGTTCACGCTGGCACAATCGTATTCGACGCCCGAAGATTCTGCCGAGATTCAAAAGACGATTGATTGGATCAATTGGGATAACGGCGGCATTGCTGCTGCGGAGTATCGTGACGCGGCGTTCGCGGCAGAGAACAAAGAGGATTGGAACGGCGCGCGCGAAGCCTATCTCGGCGGAATCTCATCGGCGCGGACTGTGAAGTCGCGCGATTTTTTGACGTGGAGATTGTCGCTCGTCACCTATAATCACGGCAACAAGACTGAAGGCATTCAACGGCTCGGTGAAGTTGTCAACCGATTGGGCGAAGAGTGTCCGAAAGATTACAAGGAAAGCTACGGTCGGATGCTGTATGCTTACGGTCAGGAGTTGACGGCAAGCGGCGACAGACGGGGCGCGCTCGAATATTTTCTTAACAGCACGAAAGTCCCGTGGGAAGGACAAGGCGGCGGATTTGTTTCGATTGCACAGATTGCTGCGAACGATCTAAC
>CAZPKG010000012.1:0-101358 GCA_964587105.1 uncultured Alphaproteobacteria bacterium
ACTTGGCGGACTATAATGGCACCGACGATCCTGATCATCAAGCCGCCGGGTTCTCGAACCAGTGTCAGACGTGTCACACGACAAACAACTGGTCGTCAACGTTTAATCACAATAACACGGGCTTCCCATTAACGGGTCAACACATCACTGCAACTTGTAATCAATGCCACTCAGGCGGAATCTATGACGGACTGACAACGGTATGTGTCGATTGTCACTTGGCCGATTACAACTCATCAGCAGATCCGGACCACGAGGCGGATCAATACCCGACGGCGTGCCAAGACTGTCATACTCCCTCCAATTGGAGTTCGACGTTCAATCACGCGCCGTTGTTCCCGATTAACTCCGGCGCACATCGTACCGAGTGGAATACGTGCCGTGAATGCCACCCGAACGCGGGGAACTTCGCGGTCTTCAGTTGCACGCATTGTCACGAACATAGGCAATCCGAAGCGAACAGCGAGCATCAAGGCGTAAACGGTTACCAATGGTTAAGCAGCGCCTGCTACAACTGTCATCCAGATGGTCGCAGCGAAGCAAATCCGGCGCCGCGAAGGGAAATCCCGAGGTAGAATGAGCAATTCATTGAACACTCGGATCATGGCGAGCGTAATAGCCTTACTGCTGACTGTCATGACCACTCGGTCGATTGCGCGCGATGTGTCAGCGAGCGTGACGTATGTCGCGTGGCGAACCCTATATCTTGATGCGGGACGAACGCGCGGATTAGCGAATGAACAGGTAGGATTATTATACCGTGAAGATACACTGATCGGAGAGCTTAGAGTTGCCGCTGTTGCAGAATCCTCTGCGGTCGCGACCCTCGAAGGAGATTCCGTAATCGCACACATCGGTGACCGCGTGCAATTTGTTGTGGAGGATTTGCCAACCTCAACTGCAATGTCGCAGGATTCTCTGCCCATGGAGGTTAGAAATGTGTACTCACATTCTCAATCCTCCAAGCGCAAAGTTCAACCGCGCGTGACAGGCAGGCTTGGATTTCAGATGGACGTTTACGACGATCGAACCGCAGAAAACATCGACTATTCGACGCCGGGAGTATCCACGAAGATCACGATTAATCGTGTTGCAGGCGAGAACTCCGACGTTCGCATGAAATACCGAGGTAGAAAACTTGGCCCGTCATCCGACGGTGAATGGCAGAACAGGCTTTATGAGGCCTCGCTGAATCTCAACTCTGAACAAGCTCGTTGGCACGCGAACATCGGTCGCATTCAAGCAGGCTCAATTGCCGGGATAGGTTACATTGACGGTGGCTATGGCGAGGCTGAACTTTTGTCAGGACTTGCCATCGGCGCCTTCGCCGGAGCGCACTCTGAACTCGATTTGCGCAGCAGCGATCTCGCCTCGAGCAAGCTTGGCGTACTTGCGATTTATCGAGACGAGCTTTCCATGCGCGTGCGCACGCAACTTTCCCTCGCAGTTGCGGGTGAATATGAGGAAGGCAACATTAGCCGTGAGTTTATCTATCAGCAGCTCACTCACAACTTAGGGTCAAATTTCTCTTTGTACGAAAGTTCGGATTTCAATATCAATCGCGGTTGGAAGAAGGACGTGGAAGGCGCGACGATTACTCTGGCTAATGTTTTGGCCAATGTGCGCTATTCGCCCGCGCGTTCCGTTGCTCTTAATGCAGGTTACGACGGACGTTCTCGTTATCATACTTGGGAGACTCGGGAAACGCCGGACAGCCTCTTTGATGAAGCGATTCAACATGGCATTCGCGCCGGAGTTGATCTCACGATGCTTCATGGAACGCGCCTATCCGCACAGCAGAGCTACCGCAGCGATGCGAGCAGCAATTTGTTTTACCCATCCGGCGCGTATTCCATATCCTCAAACGCGCTATTCCGAGGACGGGTTGGCGCTATGCTCCGCTATGGAACCTTCAAGAATCAGTATTCGACCGGCATCCAGCAAGCGGGGAGTGTCAACCTGAGCCCCGCACGCGGACTCGATTTGCGTGCTGAGTATGGCGTGACCGACTATCACTTTTTGATTCAAGACATAACCACAAACAGTAGGTGGCTAAGAGTCTCCGCTGATCTGAATATGCGTTCGGGGTGGTTTGGTTCGGTTAGCACTGAGCAAAACCTCAGTTCCGGCGGTGATGCCGTGCGCACTTTTATTGAGGTCGGGCGTCGAATTCGATAGTGCAAGGTGTACAAAGTGGCACAAACCACACTTTAGAGATAATTACGGGCTTCCTGATTCGGGAAGCCCGTTTTCTTAAACAGGCACAAGTATCGCCGGTTCTACAAAAACAAGTATTTACGCTCGTCGATAGGCCTACAGTTCATTATTTGTTAGCACAAAGAAACAAGCGTCGACTGGAGAGAAACATCCAACATCTTTCAAAAAGAAATCCTATATTTGTTTTCGGAGAAATCTGTGACAACGGATTTGTGAAGAATCAAAACACATACAAAAAATATTGTAATTAATGGCTCCTCAGTACATCTTTGTCATGCAGCATCTCGTCAAGCTGTACGGCAGTGAGAAAGTTCTTGACGATATCAACCTCGCCTTCTACCCCGGTGCGAAAATCGGCCTCGTTGGCGACAACGGATCGGGAAAGTCAACCTTGCTTCGGATCATGGCGGGGTTGGATAAGGAGTTTCAAGGTTCAGCCGAACCGGCCAAAGGCGTTCGCGCTGTGCTGGTCGCTCAAGAACCTGTTCTTGAGTTGAACAAAACCGTACGCGAAAACGTCGAAACCGCATTTGCGCCCACGCTCGCGTTGCTGGAAAAGTACAACCAACTTGCCAACGACATGGCCGAGATGGATGGCGACGCTATGGAGAAGGCGCTTGACAAGATGCAAAAGCTCCAGGATCAAATTGACAAAGTTGACGGCTGGAATCTGGAACACCAAGTCGAAGTCGCTTCAGACGCATTGTTTCTTCCCGACGGAGATTTATTGGTATCGCAAATCTCCGGTGGTGAACGCAGACGAGTCGCATTATGCCGCGCGCTGATTGAAAAGCCTGACATCCTTCTGCTGGACGAACCGACAAACCACCTTGACGCAGAGACGGTGCTCTGGTTGGAAAAACAACTGCGTGAGTTTGAAGGAACAGTGATTATTTCGACGCATGATCGCTATTTCTTGGATAATATTACGAAGTGGATTCTCGAATTAGACGGTGGTAAGGGAATTCCGTGGGAAGGCAACTACAGCTCCTGGCTTGAGCAAAAAATTGAGTTGATGGAAAGCCCGGAAAAGAAGCCATCTTCTAAACTTGCCTCGTTGAAGCGCGAGCTTGCATGGATCAAACTCAGTCAGCGCGATCGATTGGCGGAGAGCCACAAGCACGTAGCGGAGTATGAAAAGCGCTCGAAAGAAGTCCAAGAGATCAGCAATCAGAGCATGGAAATTCAGATTGCGCCGGGGCCGCATCTTGGCGACGTAGTACTGGAGATTGAAAATGTCTCCAAAAGCTATGGAGACACTGCTTTGATCAACAACTTAAACCTGTTCATACCGCCCGGGAGCATCACAGGGGTAATCGGCCCGAACGGTTCTGGCAAGACAACCCTCTTTCGCATGTTGACTGGAGAACAACAGCCGGATGCGGGGACAATAAGACTTGGCCCGTCGGTGGTGATGTCATATGTGGATCAATTGCGCGATAATCTCGACGACAAGAAAACGGTCTTCGAAGAGATCACCGACGGCACGGACACGATCATGTTCGGCACAAAAGAGGTCTCCTCGCGCGCATATGTTTCGAAATTCAATTTCCGAGGCGGCGATCAGCAGAAATTTGTCGGCAACCTCTCCGGCGGCGAACGTAATCGTGTTCATCTTGCGAGGCTGCTGCGCAAAGGCGGCAATTTTCTGATTCTCGATGAACCCAGCAACGATCTCGACATCACAACATTGCGAATGCTCGAAAACGCATTGCTCGACTTTAACGGCTGCGTCATGGTGATTAGCCACGATCGCTTCTTCCTAGACCGAATTTGTACGCACCTACTTGCTTTTGAGGGCAATGGCGTTGTGCGCTGGTTCGAGGGGAACTTTGAAGCCTATGAGCAGCAGCGACGCGCAGAGCTTGGAGCAAACTTCGACCGACCGCGCCGGTCGCTATATCGAAAGTTGACGGCCTGAGAGTTCAGTATCAATGACGTCAGCACGCAAAAAAAAGCCCCGAGCACTCGCCCGGGGTTTTCTCATTGGATAATCTTACAAGTCAATTTACATCTTCAATCGTCCGCTTGAACACACTCCTGCCCAGCGATACGGATGATCACGCAAAGGGTCATTCTGCATTCTTAGCTCCTCGATTCGCAACACAGTGGCATTGCGCAACGCCGCAGGTAAACTAAGGTCACGGTCAGTGAATAATGAACTCATTAATTCAGCTGTGGAACTGTCGTCCACGCTCCATAATGTACTGACAACGGAGTGCGCGCCTGCAAGTTGGAAAGCCCGACGGAGATTAAGCGTGCCCTCGCCTTCAATCTGCAAACCGGATGCGGTTTCACAGGCCGAGAGTACCACAAGTTTTGTGTTCGCAAGATTCAACTGCGAAATTTCCGCAGCAGTTATGACGCCGTGATCACCGGTGGTAGAATCTCCAGCCAGCAACAACGACTGCTGTGACAACAGAAGCTCATGAACATCCGAGGAATCAAGCACGCCGCTTTCGCCATGGCTCGCGATATAGAGCATTTGCGCGCGTGGCGCATCTGAGATAAGCACCGCACTAACTGCCTCTGAGCCGAAGTAACTCTTAATGTTCCCCGAATGTGCGGCCTTCCAACTCCGAGTAACCTGTTCAACTTCATGGCGCGTCGCTGGAAGTTCAGCCAAACGCGTTGAAGAGCGCGTTTGACTGAAATCAGGATCCGCGAACGTTAGCATTAACGGCATAGCAGTTTCGGTCGACTCATCTGCCCAATTCAGCACGTCGCGTGCCGAGGATAGATAGTGCACGGCAGAATGCTCGACCAGGAATTGGTCATCCTTACTCTTAAACGCCTGAAATGCGACTCCATTCAGAGCGCCATCCGGAGAGATCAAAATAAGTTTTGGAGAATCAATTAAAGGTGGGATGCGATCCCAAACGAGCGCTTGAAGTTTCGCGGTTAACCTTGAGGTGCGCTCTCTGTCCAGCATCTGCGGAGCGCCAAGATCGTCCGTCAAATTGCGCGCGGCGGCTTCAATCGGTTCCGCTGCTCCAAGATCAAGGTTGGCGACAAGGCCGGCCCGCTTAACCACGATTGCAGCGTACTTTGTGAATCTTTGATCTTGTTGGTCCGTGTGCGTATATTTGTAATACTCGATCAGTACGGCGCTGTCGGGCAATGCGGAGCAAATGTCGTTTATCGTAACTTGAGGTGAAGCCGTTCCCTCTTTATAGACTCCACTCAGTTCGGCAAGCTTTCGTTGTTGTTTTTCGATCGTGCTAACTGTGTTCGCAAGTGATTTCCGCATAGCTTCGTCGCTCCGCCCTCCGCTATAGAGCACGCTCAATGTCTTGCGCAATTCCGCGAGGGAATCAAGCAAGGGCAACGCGTTGTGACTGTCAAGTTCACGCAGTATTCGTGAGCGGATTAACAAACCATCCGTGACGATCTCTTTGCTGCTCATCACAGTCTGAGAGAAGTCCACGCTCCGTGCAAACACAGAATCGCCTAATTCACGGTGCAATGAAAGGAAGAAATCACTCGCGTCTCGCAATTGCCGTGAATACGAAAGAGCCTCAGATTCAGCCAAGTTGTCAAACATCTCGCGGAAATTCAGCCGCGCAATTGCAAGCATCTCATCGGCGAATGCAAGTGATGCGGACGTATTACCGCGCTTCTGCTCTAATTGAGCCAAGGCCATACAGCAATCGGCCTTGTCGCGGCTCGCAGGTTTCGCTTTTAGAGTATAGATTGCGCGCGCTCGATTCAAGAGTTCCGCCGCGCGATCCAAGTCGCCTATGTTGAGGTAAAGACTCCCTGTGATCCGGCACGCGTCAGCCAATGCAATAGTTTCAGTGGAAATTGTTCCAATATCATCGTGCAAATGATCAAGCAATTTCTTGAGATCATCCATTTTGTCAAGCGAATAAAACGACACGAGCAAATTTGCGCGAGTCAACAACGATATGGGACTTTGAGAGCCATAAAACTCTGATAGTAATTCCGCGGCCAACTGTTGATGCCTTAGCCCCTCTTCAAGATCGCCTTTGCGGTCAAATGCAATGGACAAAGCATTGTGAATGTACGCTCGCGCAACAGGGCTCAAGTTGTTTACATGCGTGAGCAATTCAATCACCTCGGTTATCGCCGCTTGCTCGCCTTCTGCGTCTCCCAATTCAGCGCGCACTGTTGCAAGGTTAGTCAGGCACTTTGCGAGCAGCGAATCTCCGGCGGCTCCTGAACCTCGATACAATACGGACGATGCGCGCAAATGCTCTTCCGCTTTCGTCCACTCCAAAGCGCGCATCTCACGGAGGGCAAGCGCATCAAGTCCCAATCCATACCGCCAGTGGTTTCGTCCATAAAGTTGTTCACGGAAAATCAAAGCTGAGTCGAGCAGCGATTTCGCACGCGCGTCATTTCCTTGATCAAAGCAGACCAAACCTAACTCCTGCATTACAGCAATCTCGCGGCTTCGTGAAACGCTGTCATCGCCTTGTGATTGACTCAGCAGGTGCTCATAAAGCGATTCGGCGTCGCGATATCTACCGGCACGCGCGTTAATTTCAGCCAACTGGTTAAGCATCTGGAACATCGAGACGTCTTTAGACGATGATGATGCGTTGGGCAGATCAATCAGGTTTCGGCCTAAGACCATCGCGGCCACAGTATCGCCCGCCCGCAGAAGCGAATCCACGGAAACAGAAATCGCCCGAATTTTGTCGGGCGATTGTTTTGAGCAAGCAAGCGCAAAAATGAGTACGAGCATCGCCGCACAAGCAACACGCGCCGCTCGTGAAAGAATGCGAATCGGCAGCTTTACCTCCACTCTCACAATGTCACATACCAATTCCTAATTCAGCAACACCGCAACTGAATACCCCGCGATGAATGCAGCCAACGTAACAAGAATGATGACACCGGTTGATGAAACTCCTCCTGTTCCTTGCGGCACCGGTATTCGTTTCTTTCTCACAATGACGTCCGTCGGCAATGGATCTTCATCGCCGCCGGGGTCGCCCACGGTACTGACACTTGTGTCATTAGTAGCAATGAATTTCGAAGTGGACGAGATCGTGGCTGTTCCGTCGTCTTCCGTCGCATTTGGTTCCAATCCGACAACATAAATAATTTCGCCGGCGACATTAGGATCCAAGATAACCGAAAAATCTCTTGGAGTGGATGCCCCTCCACCGGAGATGGCTTGATCTGTGTGTACAACGGCGAATGTAGGTGCGTCTTCCGCTTGTGTATATGCGGAGGCCGGGTGGTGTATGATTCCAAGCGGTATGAGGTTGATTTGGAGCGCCGCGTGACGGGGGTCCATTTCAATCGTTACAATTCCGGCGGTCGGGGATGTGCGCTTAAGGATCGCATCTTTGAAGGGAGCAAGTCGCAGAGTAAGGTCGTAAGACGTTACGGGCGTGCTGTCTGTGTTAAGCACGGCGGTTGGCATGTGCGTGTCTTTCTATGTTTGTTATTCGATGCTTACCCCAAGTTGTTTCATCAAATCACGCGCTTCTTCCACTCTGTTCGAATTATTAGCCGCCAATTGCTTAAGTATAGCCACTGCGTCGTCATTCTCGCCTTGTTTGATCAAGATCAAAGCACGATAGAAATCAGCTTCGCCTTGAATTACCGAGTTGTTGCTCTTAACATTCAACACTGATTGCAACGCAAGATCAAGCCGCCCCAATTCATATTGCGAAACTCCAAGATACAACGTCGCTTGCGCGTCCTCGCGCCCCTTCAAATAGAGACCAAGCGTGGACGCCGCCGACGCGAAATCCATGGCCGAATAGCTTCTTTGCGCGGAGATTAACAGCGAATCCGCTGAGTCTGTGCCGCGCGTCTGCCAAGCGAACCATGATGGCGGAGTATATGCACCGACGGTAATGGTCTTGTCGCCGGTAAACAAATTCAGTCCGACGATCAGCACGATTGCCGCCGCCATAGAATAGGCAATTGCCGCACGCGGGCCGAATAGTGAGTCCCATGAAAAAATGCTTGCTTTCGTCGGTTGCTCAGCGTCATGGCGGATTGGCTGCAATTTCGGTCGAGCCAAAGCTTGATCTAAGAGCGAGCCAACCGTGACGCCCTCTTTTTCATAGGCCTCGACAATCGCGGTGCGATTCGCAACCAATGCGTCGGCCACTTCGTGCATAGAAGCCAACTCAGCCAAACAGCATTCACAATCCATCAAGTGCCGTTCGAAGTGTTCGCGCTCGGCGTCGGAGAGTTTTCCTAACTCGTATTGCATCAACAGTGCGCCAAGTTCTGGCGCGATGCACTCGAAAGTATGTTCAGGAGACTGTTTCATGCCAACTGCCCTTCAGTTAGAAAACGAAGTTTTCTTCGGCAATCTGAAATCCGCTTGTCGAATGCGCTGCGGGTGATCTTAGGGGTGCGATCTTGATACTCACTCCACACCTCAGCAACAGAGCCAAGGTTAAGCAAAGCCAAGAAGATTGCCTGACAAAGTGGGGAAAGCTGCTTAAGTGCACTTCTTAACTTCTCGGCAATCTCCGAACCGCGCAAATGATCGAGCATTTCGTCATAGCTTTCTGACGGCAACTGCAGTTCTTGATTCGCTTCTTCCTGGTCGCTTGCCGCGCCGGTTGGATTCAACGAAATCATGGTGCGGCGCTTTCGCTGTCTGAGCAGTCCTCCTATCTTGTTAAGCAGTACAACGTGAGCGAAATGATGCGGATTGTCGCTAACCGTTTCAATCTTGCTGAAGAAAACGAGCAATGAGTCCTGAACAATGTCCTCGATCTCCTCAATTGGCCAGCCGCGCAGTCGGGAGCGACCAATTTCAATCAGTCTCCTGTGGAGATGCTCAAACAGCCGAGTGCGATCCGATTCGTCGCCGGCTTTTGCGTTGTTTAATAAGGAGTTCCAGTCAGGAGTCACAAGTTGCTTCGGATTAGGGCGCTTGAGAATGAGATCCGGGACATAGTGGCCACCGTCCACGATTGCGTTCCTCGTCGTCAGACTGTCGCAATGTCTCATTGCGCCGCCGAAATCGGGTGGACGCGACGTTTCCGGTTGGCTGATAGACAAAGGGGAGTGGTCTCCCGGCTGACGAACGGCAGTATTCATAATTTAGGCTTTGCGCGCACCGGAGTCAAGCAATATGACCCGGCTGAAGCTATTGGTTAGATGTGAAAGCCGGCGAATGACGGGTTCCATGACTTGCGGTTTGGCAAGCTGGTCCCTGCGTCCCTTGCTCAACCTGCGCGGAGAAAGTAGGTAGGACGTTCTCTCCATATTCTCAAATCGATCAATCTCTCTATTAATCCTGCGCAACTGAACATGGAGGCAAATTAGCCAGCAGCCAAAGAAGACGATCACAGCGCCTATAATTCGCCACTTCATGGGAGCAAACCCCATGATGCTGATTCCCGTGGCAAGGCAGGTCATTATTGATATTATCTTCATGATTGGTTCCTCGACGGATTTGACTCGTCGTTCGACTAATCTATTGCTCTTGCCTGCGGTTTCTTACATTTCGGCGTAAGGTAAGAAGTCCGATTCTATGGGAATCCTATGAGCGAACGAAACATCAAACCAAAGGACCCAAAAAATGAAAACCACATTCAACAATCTATTCATGACGCTCCGCTCTTTTGTACTTGCGGCAGCGTTCGTAGCGGCAGTGTTCGCAATAGGATGCAGCGAATCCGGAAACGGCAACCCGGTTGCCTGTGAAGCACAGCCGGAAACCACAGTTGAGCGCGCAACAACGATCCAGTACTATGCACTGGACGGAACGGACCAGCTCGCCGGCATCAACAACGACGAATACTGCGAGCAACACCAAATCGGCTACATTCAGTTTCAGAATTGGCTCCGCTGCGAAGCAGTAGTCGTCGAAGTGGACGGGTATGAATTTGCTCGACTGGAACCGAACAGCGGCGTGTCTGCCTTCCTGCCAACTGGCAAGCACCTCTTGATGTTCAGGAAAGTGCACAGCTACAAGCCGCTCCGGGAGCTTGCCACGGTTCTGTACGCTTGCGATAATCTGACCTTTTCTACCGGCACCGACGTGTGTGCCCAAGCAACGAAGTAGATTGCAATGAAGCCGGACAGGGAGGCATCCAAACTGGCGAGTAAGCTTGAGTTTGGAACAAAAAGGCCGACGCACCTCATCGCGTCGGCCTTTTTTGCCAAGTTGCGGCATTTCTATCCATATTTTTGTCAAATTTAGGAAAAACAAATTTTTAAACAAAACTGTCTTTTGTGCGATACAAACGTACCTAGGTAGCCATGCGCACCCAAGAAGAGCTACTAACCGCCATCGAAGCTTCTGCCTACTTAGGCATTTCAGCGCGGACGTTGCGAAAGTCGACGGATGTGGGGATCCTCAATTGTCAACGTGCCAATCTGCGGGGCGATAGGCGGTACTCAAAAAGTTGCCTCGACTCAGCCAAACCACCGAAGAAGACTGGTCGCCCCCGCAAGAAGACCTACTAATTGGGATTTTATCAAGCAGGTAAGAAACTGGAATTCTGCGCAATATAGTTAGCAGTTCCGGTCACCAAGATCCGTTGCGGCACGGCAGACTTTTGGTATGCGGGTCCCGCACGTAACCGACACCTCACTCCCGGTTGCGTGCGGCCCGGCCGGACTATCAAGGGAATTGTCAAGTGCAAAAAGTCTCTTGGAGGGAAATGATGCCAAGAAAGCCCAAATCTAATCCTGAGGTAGAATGGATTGCCGTCAAGCTGGAACAGTGCCCGTTAGACTATCACACGGCCACCACTCAGTTTCAAGGTGTGTGGCTACGAACGGCGCTGAAGCTTTACCGAGGCAACCTGACCAAGTCCTCCCGTGAGCTTGGGGTCAGTCGCCGGACACTGCAGATCCAAGCCACCAAACATGGTATTGATCTTCGAGCAATCCGGCAGAAGGAAAAGTAGGTCCTCTAACGCCAGATCAATCAAAGCCCCCTGACAACACTCAGGGGGCTTTACTTTGATCCCAATCTTTCCTTAAAGACCAGAGAGTCAAGTTTCGCCAAGCAGGTGCCCGCCAAGAATACCGACCCGTAGTCCTGTTTGAATGTTACAAATTTCTTATATTACCGTTCCAAACATCGACTAACTCCCTGATTCAATCCCAACACCCTTAGAGCACGAATTTCATGGACAGCACCTTTACGTCAAGATTTCAAGAACCGCACATACACTTATCCGAGTCTCTTCACCGAAACGATGAGCATCTGCTCGTCAAGTCCGCCTCGATTCTTGAACGGGCAATTGCCAAACCGGCAAAATTCTGGACAGAGCACGATTTGGCCCACGCCTTTGTGTCGTTGGATCTGCGACAGATATCGTTGATGCACGTTGCAGGCGACGGAAAACTGAAGACTCTGGACTTCGTTCCGCGCGACCATAATCATTTTCTGCAAATCCTTCGCTATGGAGAACGCGCCGACGGCTCAAGCCTGTTCCCCGGTTCAGGGATCACCGCCGGCGCGTCAGATATCGTCTTGCGGCCACGAATCCAATCGGCATTCGTTGATCCGTTTTCGCAGGAAGGTACATTAGCGGTTCTTTGCGGCCACTCAGCCCGGAGCGGCGAACCATTACCGCAATCGCCTGATACGATTGCACGAAAAGCTTTCGAGAGGCTTTTCTCAATTGCGGGTTTCGAATTGCACGCCTTAGGCGAAATAGAGTATTTTATTGGCCACAGGCTGACCGGCAAACACGATGAACGGCTCGAAGACCGTGGCTACCACGCGGCTGCTCCGTTTGTGTTTGGACAAGAATTGCGCCGTCGCGCTCTAACCATCCTCTCCGAAATCGGTGTGCCAGTGAAGTACGGCCACAGCGAGGTTGGATTTGCCGCTGCGACCAACGGGTCCGATCTGACTTGGGAACAGCACGAGATCGAGTTAGCTCTTACACCATTATCGATCGCAGCAGACTGCGTAGCACTAACCCAATGGGTGTTGCGGAATCTCGCACGGGACTATGAAATTGAAGTCAGCTTTGAACCTGTTGTGCGTAAGGGCCATGCAGGTAGCGGAATGCACTTCCATATGGCTCCAGTTGTGGATGAGCAGTACCTACCCGTACACGAGGGTTCCCAGAATGTAAGCGCATCAGCCGAATTACTTATTGCCGGATTGCTCATGAATGGCTGCTCGTTGATGGCATTCGGGAATCGAACACCGAGTTCATTTGTCAGGTTGTTCCAAGGAAAAGAATCCCCGGCCGCCGTGACCTGGGGACAATTCAATCGCAAGGCACTTGTGAGGCTACCCGTGACAATGCCGGACTCAACCGGAGCGTCAGCCTATCCCGAGACAGTCGAGTTTCGCCTCCCCGATGGTTCGGCGAATCCTCACCTCCTGTTAGCCGGAATCGCTCAGGCCGCCTGCGCTACTCACGGCATGAGCAACCGCAAGGACCTCATGGAGACTTTGCGCAGTGACGCCCTGAGCGACCAAGCGGCCCAAAAAATTCCTTCAAACAGCAAGGAAATTGCCTCCCTGCTTGCGAATGACCGGGCCATTTACCAAGCCGCCGACGTCTTTCCGGCCTCACTCATCGACGCTGAGATTGCCCGGCTCAACGCGCAGTCAGATGCCGAATGATAAGTTAATCTAAAATATGATGTTTCATGTCAGTTTCTAATTCGCTCGCTGAGAGGTTGACTTCCACCCATTTGCGACCTAACTTAAGCATTGCTACAGAGGCCGCAAGCCTCGTGATTTGATCCCGGCCCAACTAAAAGTGGTGCTGACCATGCAACGGTTAACTCGAATATCGCGCCTGCTTTTCTTGTCTTGCATAGTTATTGCCGGACTGTATGTGAGTTATGCTGATGATCGGGAACCGCACGGCAGTCTTGATGAGCAGTCAACAGCCCTATCCATCCTCCGCACCGAGGATGGATTTTCTTTGCACTGGTTTCCGTCCGACACACTCCACTATTGGTGTGTGACCTTCAGTACGAATCAGGCGATGACGAATCCAGATACGCTCTCGATCACCAGCGATACCTTCTACGTGCACAATGACTCCGAAGGACTGTTTGACATCGGTTTCTTCAGGGTTGATCCGATTGACCAACCGCCGCCGCAAGTCTCACCTGAAACGATTCTCTCGTTTGACGCTGTGCCGATCCTCCTGCCGATTGTCGGTGAAGATGGAGAGCCATTCGGATATACAGTGGATGACAGCTCCTATTATGGCGATTCTGGCATGGCATTGCGGATGTTTGGTAACACTTGGAAACGGCATGTTATTTTGCCGTACCACGTTGACTCGACGGACGTATGGGCCATTGCGGCAAAGCTGATCCGCCGAGGTGAAATTCATGCCTTTGGAGTTGCCGATTCCGCCAATTATTTGTACTACATTCTGTGGGGCAAAGAAGCGCCGCAGTCTCTAAATTGGATCACGACTTACGAAGGATACTTCGACAGCCTCGAGTGGGTTGACTTTCAACTTCCAATCGGCGAAGATTGGCAAGGCCGGTTCGGTTATTCTCCGAATATCACTGAGCTTCGATTCGTCAATGACAACGACACTGTAGCAACGGACGGAGTCGTGGTTTTTGATGAACTTCGCAATGTAACGAATGCTCATCCGCAAGACCCCGTGGTCAGTTTCACGTGGAATGTAATACCCGACTCCAATCCGGACAGCATTCGGATTGCGTTCAGATCGTTCTCTTACGACTTAGACAGCCCCGTATTGTATCACACTTGGGACTTCGGTGATGGACAGCGGTCGCTCTCAGAAAATCCGTTTCACACGTTCGCGGCTCACGGGCGCTACCCTGTGACTCTTTCTGTCTCAGGCGACGATGGCCGCGCCGTGTGGCTGACTCAAACGGTCGTTGATTCTCCGGTCACTGCAAATCGCGAGCTGTGGTTTTCATTTACCGGGGACGTTATTCTCGGTCGCGGCTATGAAAACGACAACGGGATCATTGAAAGCTGGGGCGTAGACACGATTTTCTCGCCCACTTATCGCTGGACGCGCGATGCCGACCTCACGAGCGTGAATCTTGAGTGCCCTTTCACGACGGCGACAGTGCGCCACCCGACCAAGGGGATTGTATTCAAAGCTCGTCCCGAAAGCGTCAGCGGATTGGTGAATGCCGGAGTTGATTTCGCAACCCTTGCCAACAACCATGTCTATGATTATCTCGAAGCGGGAATGCTGCAAACGATGGCCATTCTCGACAGCGTGGGCATTGTGCAAAACGGCTCAGGTATGAATGACGAGCTTGCGCGGCGCGTGAAATTCATGTCAAGTAACGGCATCTCATTTGCGATGCTGAGTTTTTCGGATCGCACGGGCTCGTACAATAATTTCCAACCATTCCTTGATGCAGGCCGCTCACGTCCGGGGTTTGCGATGTGGAACCGCGCCGCCATCGACGCCACAGTCGAAGAGGCGGCGAGTTTCGCTGACTTCGTCGTCATCAACACCCATTCCGGGGATGAATATACTCTGGAACCTCGCCTTGCTTTACTTGAAGACGATAATGAAGAGGGCGACGAGGGAATGGTCTTCGAGTTGATTCCCGACACGCTGCAGCGGCAATTGCGTCAATACGCGATTGACTTGGGCGCTGAATTGGTAATCGCGCATCATCCGCACATCATACAGGGATTTGAAGTCTATCACGGGAAACTGATTGCGCATAGTCTGGGAAATTTTGTGTTTGACTTGACCTATGCTGAGACGATGCCAACCGTGATTCTCCGCACCCATTTTGACGGCGATAGCGGCGTGGATGCAGCGGTTGTGCATCCTGTTTATATCAATCATTGGATTCCGCAGCCCGCACGCGGCGAACTCGCGCGCAATTTGCTCGACTACGAATCCGAGATGTCGCGCCGCTTAGATACTTGGTTGGTTCGACCGCCGGACGCAGACAGCGCGTATATCGTCTTTGACACGACGAGTGTAACACGAGTGGGTGTTGATGAAACCGATACGCTTGCGCTCCGTCAGGAAGGTGCGTGGTGGACAACCGCGCCGCATAAACTTCTGCAGAACGGGTATATTGTCAATGCCGAGCTATTGAACGGCGCGAATTGGCAGGTCCGCTTTGGACGCGAGAAGCTCAATTTCGGCAACATGGAGAATGAAGGCGCAAACGATTGGCTACTGAACAGCGCAGACGAGGGATACGTGTCGGATGTTGCGCATGGTGGATCGCGAAGTATTCGCTTACGTCGCGTCTCGCCAAACCCGCAGAATGTCGTCGCGAATAACGAGTATCGTTTGCCGATTGTTCAAAACCAAACTTACTCTATTTGCGGCTGGATTCGTACGGAAAACGCTTTGAACGCAGCATACCAAGCACAATACTTCGGCGGCAGATCGGGCGGCACCGCACTGGGGGCTTCCGACATCGACGCACCTTTGTCAGGAACTTCTGATTGGATTATGCGCGATTCGCAACTCAATATTCCAACCGGTGCGTATTTTATCACTATTCGCCAAGTGCTCAACACCCCGGCGACCGGAACGGGATACGCATGGTTTGATGACGTGTCGTTGATTCAATGGGAAGGCTGGAGTATAGCACCATCAGCCGCTCCATTCCCAAATGACTACCATTATGTCCAACTGCGAAACGCGTCGAATCTTGGAACCGCGATTTTGGAATATCGCCGTGAGTGGGTCGAGGCCGATGAACTGATTTCGTTTGTCGGCGCGCAATAATTGTGATCGAAAAAACACCTTAAAAGCCCTCGGCGAATCGTCGAGGGCTTTTCGCGTTTGACCATGCCTCTTGAATCATGATATAATCTTAGCAAATTTGTCCTATTCTAAGTAACTAAGATTTCACGTTTGGCCATTATGTAAGTTCATCACATTACGCCTCGCCCCACTTTTTTATGGCGAAAAGTTTCGCAATATTTATTATTGCTGGTAGAGGACGGTGTAATTCGCCGTCTTAGAAACCAAAAAATAACCTCAAATAGACTTTACATTTGCCCACTTTGGAGGACTTTCTCGTGAAGAAAAAATATCAGATCGGCTGGCTGCCCGGTGACGGCGTTGGCATCGAAGTATTGGAAGCAACGCGTCTCGTGCTCGACAAGCTCGACTTTGATGCGGAATATATTGATGGTGATATCGGTTGGGAATTTTGGTGCCGCGAAGGCGATGCTTTGCCGCAGCGTACGCTTGATTTGCTTGGCCGCGTAGATGCAGCGATGTTTGGTGCGATCACTTCAAAGCCCGTAAAGCTTGCCGAAAAGGAACTTGCGTCGCATTTGCAAGGCAAGGGAATGATCTACCGCTCGCCAATCGTGCGTATGCGTCAACAATTTGACCTCTATGTTTGTCATCGTCCATGTAAATCGTACCCCGGAAATCCATTGAATTTCAAGGAGAATATTGACCTCGTCGTGTTCCGTGAAAATACGGAAGATTTATATGCGGGTGTAGAATATTTCCCTGTACCAGATGAGTTGAAAGCTACTTTGTCCCGGACTTCAAAGCCGTTCAAAGCGTTTGAACACCTCAGCGGCAACGACTTCGCTGTTTCATGCAAGATCAATACGCGCAAAGGTTCTGAACGAATCGTCCGGGCCGCATTTGAGTTTGCTCGCAAGCACGGTCGAAAGAAAGTTACCGTTGTTCACAAAGCCAACGTGGTTCGCGCGGCAGACGGCCTCTTCCTCGATTGCGCACGCGAAGTTGGCAAGGATTTCCCGGATATTATTTTCGATGAAGCGAACGTGGACGCCATCATGATGTGGCTCCTCAAGAATCCGTTCAACTATGACGTGCTCGTGGCGCCGAATCTGTACGGCGACATTGTCAGCGACCTGTGCGCGCAGCTGGTGGGTGGTCTGGGCTTCGGTTGCTCCGGCAACATCGGCGATAAACTCGGAGTGTTTGAACCAACGCACGGCTCGGCGCCGAAATATGCCGGCATGTACAAGGTGAATCCCATCGCCACGATTCTTTCGGCTATGCAGATGCTCGAATGGCTCGGAGAATTGAATCTAGCTAAACAAGTTGAAGCGGCTACCGCGGCAGTGATCAAAGAAGGCAAGGTCCGCACGTACGACATGGGCGGCGCGAGCACCACGCTCGAAATGGGTCAAGCCATAGCTGACAAAATTCCTGCACTGGTTACGGCCTAAGCTCTTCCGTCTGAACATGAAACCAATTCTCCATGAAGTCGGTTTGCGCGACGGCCTGCAAATGGAAAAGCAAGTTGTTCCCTTAGAAGTCAAAATTCTCTGGGCGGAGCAGCTAATCGCTGCCGGCGTGGATATGCTTCAACTTGGCTCGTTTGTGCATCCGGAGAAGGTCCCGCAAATGGCGGACACGGATGCGCTCTTCAAATATTTCAGCGACCCCGTCCGCAAACCGAAGAACATCATACTCTCAGGCTTGATCCTGAATGAAAAGGGATTCGAGCGCGGAATGAACTGCGGCGTGGATTTGTTTTGCATGGGCGTCTCCGCAAGCGAGACGCACAGTAAGAAAAACACGGGCATGACCGTCGCCGACGCAACCGATCGCATCATCGCCACAGCAATAACCGCACTTGAAAGCGGCAAGCGCGTTCAGGTCTCCGTTCAGTCGGCATTTGGCTGCGGATTTGAAGGTGCAGTCCCCGTGAGTCGAGTGCTCGGCATATTGGAAAAATACTTCGATGCAGGCCTCAACGCAGTTTCGCTTGCAGATACGGCGGGCCACGCGTTACCTGAACAGGTCGAAGCACTCTTTCAAGCGGTGTTTAAGATGAATTCAAAGGCGGAGTGCGCCTGCCACCTGCACAATACCTACGGACTTGGTTTGGCAAATTGCCGCGCCGCAATGAACGCTGGCGTTACCATATTCGAATCCGCCGTTGGTGGTTTGGGCGGCTGTCCCTTCACAAAAGTCTCCGGCGGCAACGTCTGCACCGAAGATCTTGTGCATTACTGGCAGCGCGCCGGCATTCGCAGCGACGTGAAACTCGATCAACTGATTGGCACGGCGCGGAGCATGGCCGAGTACTTCAATCGCGATCTGCCCGGAATGGTGTATAAATCAGGCCCGGTCAGTTATGCGGCAATTGTTTAACAATCGAATCTAAAAATATGAAACTTCTTGAAGGCATTCGCGTTCTTGATTTGACGAACGTTTTGTCCGGTCCGTTTGCTACTCTCCATCTCGCACTCGGCGGCGCAGACGTAATTAAAATCGAAAACCCGAAAGACGGCGATCTCGCGCGCAAACTCGGCTGTGTTCCCAAGTACAATCAGATGCTAATGGGCACAAGTTTTCTTGCGCAGAACGCCAACAAACAATCACTCACGCTGAATCTCAAGCTGCCCGAAGCCAAAGAGATTTTCAAGAAACTCGTTAAAGACGCGGACGTAGTGGTCGAAAACTTTCGACCCGATGTGATGACGCGCTTGGGTCTATCGTACGAGGTTCTCTCAGAAATCAATCCACGCTTGATCTACTGCGCAATTTCCGGGTTTGGCCAGACAGGTCCCGACGCTTTGAAGCCGGCGTATGACCAGATCATTCAGGGTCTCTCTGGTGAAATGGCCATCAACGGCGACGAGCGGTTGAATCCATTGCGCGCCGGATTTCCAATTTGCGATACGGTAGGCGGATTAAATGCGGCTTTTGCAATCATGGGCGCGCTGTATCACCGCGAGCGAACAGGTGAAGGCCAGTTCATCGACGTAGCTTTGCTTGATTCGATAATGCCGTTAATGGGCTGGGTCGTCGCCAACTGGATGATTGGCGAACAGCATCCGGTGATGATGGGCAACGATAACTTTACGGCAGCTCCCTCTGGCGTATTCAAAGCTAAAGACGGATTCATTAATATTGCCGCCAATAAGCAGGAACAATGGGAAGCTTTGGCGGACGTGCTTGACGTACCAGAGTTGAAAACGGATGCGCGATTTCAGGAACGCGATGCACGCAAAAAGAGTAGGCATGAGCTCACGCCGTTGCTTGAAGCTAAGCTGATGACGCGCGAAGGCTCGCATTGGGTTGAGGAACTCAACAAGCACGATGTGCCGGCGGGCTTGATACTTACTCTCGAAGATGCGCTTAAGCAACCGCAAGTTGCCCACCGTGAGACATTTTCGACAGTGAGCGTTGAGGGGATCGGCGAGATGGAACTCTTCAATATGACCGCCAAGTTCTCCAAAACGCCGGGAGTTGCGACTTCGCCTCCGCCGAAACATGGCGAACACACAAACGCGATTCTGCACAATCTCGGCTACACAGATGAGCAGATCGCAAAACTAAGAACAGACAAAGCCATTTAGCATCAGGAGATGCATATGCCAATGACACTTTCAGAAAAGATTCTCGCGAAGGCTTCGGGGCTTGCGTCCACAAGAGCCGGCGATGTCGTAGAGCCCAAAGTGGATCTCGCGATGTCGCACGAGAATGCCGCCCTCGTATTGCATCAATTCAAAGAGATTTACAACGGCCTCGGAAT
This sequence comes from uncultured Alphaproteobacteria bacterium, assembly GCA_964587105.1. Lineage (GTDB taxonomy): Bacteria > Electryoneota > RPQS01 > RPQS01 > RPQS01 > JABWCQ01. The sequence goes on from CAZPKG010000012.1 coordinate 19,615, forward strand.
TGATCCGCGCGTGTGGGATCCGAGCCGTATTGCGATCATATTCGATCATCGCATTCCTGCCGAAAGTTCAAAGACTGCGACAAATCAAAAGCGTATTCGCGATTTCGTGGCGGCGCAAGGTATCACCAAATTTCATGACATTCGCGGCGATCAAGGCGGAATCTGCCATCAAATTCTGCCTGAATATGGCTATGTCCGACCGGGTTACGTTGTCGTTGGCACGGATAGCCACACGACTACACATGGCGCGCTGGGTTCATTCGCATTCGGTATCGGCGCAACAGAAATGGCCAGTGTGTGGGCGTTGGGAAACGCGCTAAACATTGAAGTCCCGAAGACGATCAAAGTGGTCATTGACGGACAACTTTCGCCGCACGTTTCAGCAAAAGATGTTATTCTCTACCTAATTGGCTTGATCAAAGCTGACGGCGCCAACTACCGGGCGCTTGAGTTCCATGGCTCGACGATTCGCAACATGAGCACGTCGTCGCGTCTCGTATTGTGCAATATGGCGGTGGAAGCCGGGGCAACGGTGGGCATGGTGCCGCCGGATGCCGAGACCGCGCGCTATCTTCGCGATGAAGCGAAAGTCGCAGATTCTTTGTGGATGGAATCACCGGATCAAGACGCAGATTACGAACGTGTCGTCATGATTGATGCTAATAAGCTCGCACCGCAAATTGCCTGTCCGCACACCGTTGATCATGTCAAGTCTGTCACCGAAGTCATGGGCAAAAAGGTTGATCAGATCGTGATTGGTTCATGCACCAATGGACGTTTGGACGATTTGGCCGCCGCCGCACGAGTATTGAAGACTAAGAAAGTGCACGATGGCACGCGAATGCTGGTCTTCCCGGCGTCGTGGAAAATTTATAAAGAAGCCATGGAGCTTGGCTACTTGAAAGACCTGATGGAAGCCGGAGCGGTTGTGATGAATCCCGGTTGCGGATGTTGTCTTGGTGTGCATCAAGGCGCGCTTGGCGACGGAGAGGTTGCATTGTCAACGACAAATCGCAATTTCAAGGGGCGAATGGGCAATGCGACGGCTGAAGTATTCTTGTGTTCACCCGAAGTTGCCGCAGCAAGTGCCTTGCGCGGCGTCATTAGCGATCCACGGGAGATTTAATCATGGCGAAAGTTATAACCGTTCTCGGCGACGATATCTCCACCGACCACATCTATCCCGGCCGCTTCATGGCGACTGTGCTGCCGTCCGAAACTCCGCAATTTTGCTTTGCGGATATGACCGCACTTAACGCATCGTTAAAAGAGAACAAATTCCCGTCCGGGTCGTTCATTGTTGCCGGCTCGAATTTCGGCTGCGGTAGTTCACGCGAACAAGCTGCTTCGACAATAAACGGTTACGGTATCATCGTCATCGCCCCCAGCTTCGCGCGCATTTTTCTGCAGAACGCCGTCAATCTTGGTTTGAAACTTGTAATCTGTCCGCGCATCGAAGCAAGTGAGGGAGATGAACTTGAGTTAAAAGATGACGTAGTGCTGAATGTGACTACAGGCAAGAGCTTTGAGATCGTGCCTCTGCCCAAGCTTCGTCAGGCAATCATTGATAGCGGCGGCTTGATCGCATATACACGTAAGCTCGTGCAAGCACGTCTCGACGCTAAGTAGTTTTCGATCGTGGGTCCCCAAAAAGGAAAGCCCTTGCGCGTTTCGTGCAAGGGCTTTTCATATCATTATATTTAGTTCAATTTGCCAAACTGAGCAGTCTCTTGGCTTGCTCGCGCGCAAACGACGCAATCTCCGCTTCGTCCCCGGTCAGCAATATCCTATTCTGAACGACAATCTCCCCATTCACGATCACGGTATGCGGCCGAGTAGGCGCGCAAAACAACAATGCAGCAATCGGATCGCATGCGCCCGCATAGCCGAGTTCATTTAAATCAAACAACACAATATCTGCGGCCATCCCGGTGCGCAGTTCGCCGATGTCACTTCGTCCGAGCAAGGCGGCGGATCCCTTTGTGGCAAGATCGATCACACGTTTTGCCGTGAAAAACTCTCTGTCGTCCGCAGTTCTATGCACCAGCATCGCCTGTCTAAGTTCTGCAAGCATGTGTGAACTGTCATTTGATGCACATCCATCCACTGCCAGCCCAACCGGCACGCCTGCTTCAATCATTGCCCGCAGTTTCAACTTTCCCGAACCTAATCGACAATTGGAGGATGGGCAGTGGGCAACGCCCGTGCCGGTGGCTGCAAGCAGGGCAAGCTCGTTTTCGTTAAAATGAATACCGTGCGCAAACCAAACATCTTCGCCCAGCCAACCCCAATCCTGCATCAACGCAAGTGGCCGCTTGCTGTATCGATTTTGACAATAGGCATTCTCATCGGTAGTTTCGGCTAAGTGCGTATGCAAGCGGACGCCCAGCCTGCGCGCAAGCATTGCCGTGTCCTTCATCAACTGCGCGGTCACGTTAAACGGACTGCAAGGAGCCAGATGAACCTGACGCATCGAAAACTTTCCGCCGTCATGAAATCTTCTAACGGAATTCTCGCAATGCGTCAACACTTCATCGTCATTTTCTATGATCTCGTCGGGTGGTAATCCGCCCTGTGACATTCCCAACGTCATGGCGCCGCGTAGCGCCGAAAACCTCAAACCCAATTCATCCGCACATTCAAACTCAAGTTCAAGCAGATCACGCTGGATACGGCTGGGAAAAAGGTAGAGATGATCGCAGGACGTGGTACAACCTGACAATAGCAATTCGGCCATCGCAAGCTTAAATCCCGCGCGAAACATGGCCTCATCAAAGTGCCTCCAAATCGGATAGTGGAATTTCAGCCAATCGAACAATCCGGCTTCCTGTGCGCCCGGCAAGCATCTGGTAAGCGACTGAAAGAAATGGTGATGAGTATTAATCAACCCGGGAATTGCGACGAGATGCGATCCATCCACAACGATCTCATTTGGCATCGGATCCAGCACGCGCGCAAGGGCAATGATCTCCCCACCGCGAATCCGAATGGAGGCCGGTCCATTCTCAAATCCTACCGCAAATGCGGCTTCAAGGTTTCTGATCAGCATGGAAGTATCGGACTACTCTGAAACCACTTCTCCACCGGCATCTCGCCATTCCGGGACACCTTCTCCCAGCGCGTTTGCCTGAAATCCTCGTTTGCGCAATAGTTCCACGGCTTGTCCAGCCAGTACACAGTAAGGTCCGCGACAATAGGCAACAATTTGCAAATCTGTTGGAAGATCGTCAAGGCGCCGTTCAAGCTGGTCGAGCGGAATTGACACCGCGTAAGGAAGGTGAGCACTCCGGTATTCTTCCGTCGGTCGCACGTCCAATACGATGACTTTTCCTGCCGAGGCGAGTTGCGCGAGCATGGCTCTGTCCAACTCCTCAAGCGCATGTTGGTTCTCCCGCAATTGAGCAATGGCTCTGTCCACATCGGCCAGATGTGTCTCCGCCACCTGCCGCAATTTGCGGACAAGTTGATATACAAGTGACCCGGAGAGCCGATAAATGATGTGGGTGCCCTCTCGGCTTGACTCGACCAGCCCGGCTCCTCGGAGGACTTGCAAATGTTGTGAGGTATTGGCCGAACTCATCCCGGTGTACTCCGCCAAAGTGTCAACGCTTTTCGGGCTTTGATTTAGTAAGTCAAGTATTTCTAATCTCTTGTGACTTGAGAGCGCCTTGCCCACGCGTGAGAAATGGGCATTAAGATTGTCGCGGAACTTACTCGATGAGTTCATTTTAGGTCTCGGTTATATTCAATTGAATTCTTTAATAAAACAAGGGTTTGGGGATATGTCAAGTAAAAAGTCACTTTCTCCAAGAAAGAATGTGTAAAAATTCACAATATGTGACTAAGCAACATAGCCTTCACGAAATCAATAGAATTTTTGAACAGAAAGACGAACAATCGTATATTGAAGGCTGTTCCCTTCCGTTTGTTTACATTTGATTGGAGATTGCCATGTCATTGGCACAAGACGCACTTGAATACCATAGTCGCGAACCCAAAGGCAAAATTGAAGTCGTCCCCACGAAACCGGTGGACACACAGTATGATCTTTCACTTGCCTACAGTCCCGGCGTAGCAGAACCCTGCTTAGAAATTCACAAGGATCCGCTCCTTGTCTCGGAATACACCGCGCGCCAGAATTTGGTAGCGGTCATCTCAAACGGCACAGCAGTGCTCGGCCTCGGAAACATCGGCGCACTGGCCGGAAAGCCGGTCATGGAAGGCAAAGGCGTGCTGTTCAAACGCTTCGCAGGTGTGGATGTCTTCGACATCGAAATCAACAGCGAAGATCCAGAAGAAGTAATCAAAACTTGTCAGTTGTTAGAGCCGACATTTGGCGCGATCAACCTCGAAGATATTGCCGCGCCCGCCTGCTTCTATATTGAAGAGACTTTGAAGAAAACGATGGGCATTCCCGTTTTCCATGACGACCAGCACGGCACAGCGATCATCTCAGGAGCCGGATTGCTCAATTCAATTCGGTTGGTGAAAAAAGACATCACCAAAGTCCGAGTAGTCGTCAACGGAGCCGGCGCATCAGCAATCGCGTGTGCGAAGATGTACATCTCGCTCGGAGTGAATCCGGAAAACTTGTTGATGTGCGATACCAAAGGCACGCTCCGCTTGGACCGTGAAGATCTTGATCCCGCCCATCCGAAGTACAATCCCTACAAAGCTGCGTTCGCACGAAAGACCGATCGCAAGAATCTGGCGGACGCCTTGCGCGACGCCGACGTATTCTGCGGATGTTCAGTCGGTGGAACTGTTTCAGAAGAGATGGTTAAGTCAATGGCGAAAAACCCGGTTGTCTTCGCACTTGCCAATCCTGATCCCGAAATAGGTTATAATCAGGCCAAGCAAGCTCGGCCAGACGCAATTGTCTGCACGGGCCGCAGCGACTTCCCGAATCAGATTAATAATGTGCTCGGTTTCCCGGCCATTTTCCGTGGTGCGTTGGACAGCCATGCCACGCAAATCAACGAAGAAATGAAGATGGCATCCTCGCGTGCGTTGGCCGATCTCGCGCTCGAAGACGTCCCCGATTACGTTAGCTCGGCCTATGGTCTCGATTACATCAAGTTCGGAAACGAGTATGTGATTCCGAAGCCGATGGACCATCGTGTGCTCTTGCGCGTCGCTGTCGCGGTTGCCAAAGCTGCGGCAGACAGCGGCGTTGCCAAGAATCCGATTCGAGATCTTGAAGCCTATCGCAACCGCCTTGAAAAACTGATGGGACGCGGTCGCCACGTCACGCGCATGTTCGTAGATCAAGCGCGCATGAAACAAAAACGCATCGTCTTCCCCGAAGGTGCCCATTCAAAGATTCTACGCGCAGCAGCGCTAATTGTGAACGAGCGGATTGGCACGCCGATATTGATTGGCAACACCGAGAAGATAAACGCGCGAGCCGCAGAGCTGAACGTTCCGGTATCGGAAATGACCATCATTGATCCGATGATGCTGTCGGCTGTTGAAGTCGAGTCCTACGCGCAGGAGCTGTGGAGCATCCGCAAGCGCAAAGGCATCACACTTTCCGAAGCGAAGCGTCTTGTATTGGATCCGAACTATCTCGGGCCGCTGCTTCTGCGGAAGAAACAAGCCGACGCACTTGTCGCCGGTGTGTCGCAGCATTATTCGGACACCGTCAGACCCGCTTTGCAACTACTTCCCAAGAAGCCCGGCGTCAGTCACGTTGCCGCAATGTTTGCACTCGTGTTGAAGAACCGGAACGTCTTTCTCGCAGACGTGGGCGTAAACGTTGAAGTGGATACTCCCGAGCAATTGGCGGAGATTGCCATTCTGTCCGCCGACACAGTCCGCAAGAATTTCATGAGCGAACCGCGCGTTGCGATGCTCAGTTTCTCGAACTTCGGAAGCGTGCCGCATACGCAGTCACAAAAGGTTGCCCGTGCAGTTGAAATCGTCAAGCAGAAGCGTCCGGACATCGTGATCGACGGCGAAATGCAGGCCGATACCGCGCTGGTTGAGTCCATTATCAAGAAGAACTTCCCGTTCTCAACTTTAAATGGCGAAGCCGCGAACACGCTGATCTTCCCGGATATGACAAGCGGCAACATTGCGTTCAAACTCTTGGTCGAACTTGCCGGAGCGACGGCTATTGGCCCGATTCTGATGGGCATGGACCATGCCGTGCATATTCTGGCGCAGGGTGCGAGCGTTAATGAGATCGTGCAAATGAGCGCGTTCGCCGCGGTTGACTCGCACAGATAATACATTCCAATTCTAATCAAACGTAGGCATATGTCCTCGCAATCAAAAAACTCATCAAATCTAACACCAATCTTCGAACCTCGTTCGATTGCCGTCATCGGTGCAAGCCGTAAGCAGGGCACAATCGGACGCGATTTGCTCGGCAAACTGCTCAACTTTGAATTCAACGGCGTTGTCTATCCTGTCAATCCGTCGGCACACTTCGTGAATTCAATGCGAGCGTACCGCAGTGTTTTGGAGATTCCGGATACGATCGATCTTGCAGTAATTTGTGTTCCCAAGAATCTTGTACTGCAGGCAGTGGATGATTGTGGCCGCAAGGACATCAAAGCGATCATTATGATAACCGCAGGCTTCGCAGAAGCCGGCGAAGAAGGCGCGGCGCTCGAGCGTCAAGTCTTCGAAAAAGTGAAATCGTATGGGATTCGCATGATCGGACCCAATTGCATGGGTGTGATCAATACGGATCCCAATGTACGTATGGATGCAACGTTTGCCGGGCCGACTCCGGTGCCGGGGAACATTGGTTTCCTATCACAGAGCGGTGCGCTCGGTGTGGCGATTCTCGAACGAACCGCAGGAATGCAGCTTGGCCTGTCATCTTTTGTGAGTTTGGGAAATCGCACCGATGTTTCCGTGGATGACGTCATGGCTCATTGGAAAGATGATCCACGTACCGAACTTACGCTTCTTTACATTGAGAGCTTTGGTAACGCTCAGCGTTTCATCCAAGTCGCGCGTGAGATGGTGCGCACGAAGCCCATCATTGCGGTGAAGTCAGGTCGTACACGCGCGGGCGCAAAAGCCGCAAGTTCTCATACCGCAAGTCTCGCTGCGGCAGATGTCGCCGTTGACGCGATCTTTGATGCAGCGGGAATCTTGCGTGTTGATACAGTCGAAATGCTCTTTGATTATGCGCAGGCCTTCGCGACTCAGCCTTTGCCGCGCGGTTCGAGAGTCGGCATCATGTCAAACGGCGGCGGTCCGGCAATTCTGGCCACAGATGCCGTTGAAAGCGCCGGCCTCAAGATGGCTGAGTACTCGCCCGATACGACAGCAAAGTTGAAAGCGGCGCTTGCCGATCTTGCCAGCGCGCGAAATCCTGTCGATATGGTTTCGAGTGCCGGTGCGAGTCATTTCGAAACTGTAGCAGATCTGGTAATTAATGATCCCAACACCGACGCGATAATAATACTCTTCGTGCTTCCGTTTACCTCTGATTCCAGCCAAGTCGCACAGGGGATTGCCAATGCTTACACCAAAAACAAGCATCTCGGCAAACCCGTGTTGGTTTGTTTCATGACGCGCGACGGCGACACGTCCGGCACGCCGATCTTGCGCAAGGCGGGTTTGCCGGTTTACGTCTTTCCCGAGTCAGCAGTTCAGTCTCTTGCGGCGATGGAACATTTTCGCTCGATTCAAGAACGTAGGCAAGGGACGTATCGCAAATTCGACGACGTCGATAAGATCGGAGTTCGCAAGATCATTGATGCAGCAAAAGCGGAATCCCGGTTACAATTGTCGTCCGTCGAAGTCACGGGGATTCTCGATGCATACAAATTTCCACTCTTGAAGATCGTGAATGTCGCCTCGCGCGACAAGCTTGCAAAAGTGTCCGAGAAGATCGGTTTTCCGGTTGTAATGAAAATAAACGCCGAGGGCATTGTACACAAGAGCGACGTTGGCGGCGTACGATTGAATTTGCGTTCCGCCGTTGAAGTTGAACAAGCTTGGGACGAAATGGCCGCTGCTGTCGCCAAACTGGATCAACCTCCGAAATCTTGGTCCGTTAATCTGGAAGCAATGATCACGGGTGGCCGTGAACTTGTGATGGGCATTACAGCTGATCCGGTGTTTGGACCGCTCGTAATGGTTGGCATGGGCGGCATCTATGTTGAAGTGCTGAAGGACGTCAGCTTTAGGTTGGCTCCTCTGGCGGATACAGATATTGAAAGCATGTTGACCCGTTTGCGCGGCTATCCAATTCTTAAGGGCGTCCGCGGAGAGCAGTCCATTCACTTTGAGCGTGTGACCGAACTCCTGTTCCGCCTGTCCCAGCTTGCGACGGACTTCCCGGAAATACGTGAACTCGACATCAACCCGATGCTCGCGTTTCCGGATGAACGGCGTTGTGTCGTGGTGGATGCCAGAATCAAGTTGTAGAATTTGTGGAGCGCAATCTACAAGCTCAGAACGCGCCTTCGGGCGCGTTCTCGTTTGCTCGTGAATCGTGTGCTCCACAAAACGTTCGTCGTGTGACTTTGTTCCATACCGTCGATGTCTTCGAGGCCTAAATAGGATATTTACAGTAATATTCTAAGCCCTTGCTCTTCGCAAGTTGCGCGTATTTTGGAGGTAAGGAACTGGCAAGGTATTGCTAAGTTGCACGTTTTGTCGAATTTGAGTCAGTTTGCGGACACATTTTTGCATTCGTATATTATCGTATGCTTAGCATCGTTAGAAATCGCGCATGGTTGAAAATCACGGAGAAACCGTAACGGCCATGCTGGAACCGGAGGTTGCATGTCAGATACCCACTCGCCTCGAGTAGAAATAGTCCCTCATCTTTGTAAATCATGCCAACGCTGCGTCGAGGTCTGCAAGCCTGCTGTGTTGGAAACCAACCATGAACGAGCCTTCAATGAACTTGGCTACCAATGGGTAGTCTATAGCGGTGACGGTTGCACGGGTTGCGGATCGTGTTTTTATGCTTGTCCCGAACCGGGGGCTGTAATCGTGTACAAGAAAGGGACTGCGGACTGATCCCGCACGAGATTATTTATGGAACTTATCAAAGCTAACGAAGCGGTTGTTAAGGCCGCAGTGCTTGCAGGCTGTACACAGTATTACGGCTATCCCATTACGCCTGCATCCGAAGTTGCAATGGCTGCAGCGAAGTACTTGCCGAAAGTCGGGGGGACGTTTTTGCAAGCGGAATCTGAAGTTGCCGCGATCAACATGGTCTATGGTGCCGCAGGAGCGGGGGCGCGCGTTATGACAGCGTCATCTGGCCCGGGAATATCATTGAAACAAGAAGGCATCTCTTACCTGGCCGCTGCCGAATTGCCGTGTGTTATTATTGACGTCATGCGCGCCGGTCCCGGTTTGGGTAACATCTGGCCCGAACAGGGTGACTGGAATCAGGTTGTGCACGGAGGAGGACATGGCAACTATAAGTGTCTTGTGTTCACGCCAAACTGCGCGCAAGAAATGGCCGACCTAACGGTTCAGGCATTTGAACTTTCCGACAAGTATCGCATGCCTGCCTACATCTTGACGGACGCCTACATTGGTCAGATGATGGAACCGGTTGAATTTCCGAAAGTGCGCACGCAAGTTGAGCATCGAGACTATGCGCTTTATGCCGATCGCGCCTCAAAGGATCAAGTAGTCTCCTCAATTTTTATGAGCACTGAAGGATTGGAAGAGCACAATCGCCACCTGCAACGCAAATATGCCGAGATTGAAGAGAAGGAAGTCCGCTTCCAAGAAATTCAAGTCGAAGACGCGGAGCTTGTTCTGATCGGTTACGGATTTATCTCGCGGCTGCTTCAATCGGTGGTGGATGACTTACGTGCCAAAGGTCACAAGGTCGGTCTGCTTCGACCGATCACCGCCTTTCCTTTCTGCAGTAAGAGACTTAACGAGCTTGCGATACAAGGTAAAGCGTTCCTTAACGTCGAATTGTCAAATGGTCAGATGCTTCGCGACGTTCAACTCGCGATTGGCAATGACAAACCGCTCTACTTCTACAATCGCATGGGCGGCATGGTCCCGTCAGTGGAAGAATTGACCAATGTAACTCGCAGCTATCTGAAGTAGGAGCAAACGATGTCACAACAAATTCTTGAGAAACCGGCTTCGTTTTACGAACACTTCGATCGCAAAGGCGGACCCAAAGATACGACTCACTATTGCCCCGGCTGCGGTCATGGCAACGTGCATAAACTGATAGCCGAGACAATCGATGACATGGGCCTCGCGGATCGCGCGGTGTTTGTTTCACCTGTTGGATGTTCAGTGTTTGCTTACTACTATTTTGACGTAGGGAATATTCAAGCGGCGCACGGTCGCGCTCCTGCAGTCGGAACCGGCGTGAAACGCACGCGCCCGAACTCAATCGTTATCTCTTACCAAGGCGACGGTGATTTGGCCTCAATTGGAACTGCGGAGATTATTCACGCGGCCAATCGCGGCGAGCACATGACTGTGTTCTTTGTCAACAATGCAATTTACGGCATGACCGGCGGGCAAATGGCGGCGACAAGCTTGATGGGACAGAAGACTGTGACGACTCCCTATGGCCGTTCAGCCGAAAACGAAGGGTTCCCCATTCACATGGCCGAGTTGATTGCCACACTTGAGGCACCCGTGTATGTTGCGCGCTGCCATCTTGCCGATCTCAAGGGAATTATGAACACGCGCAAGGCCGTTCGCAAAGCCGTGCAAGCGCAAGTTGAAGGCAAGGGCTTCACGTTTGTGGAAATTCTCTCGCCCTGTCCGACAGGATGGAAGATGGACACTCACGCCGCTTGCGAGTTCATTACAAAGGAGATGCTTCCCGTCTTCCCTGAAAAGGTATTGAAAGATGAACTTGCAACGCGCGTCGGTTGGGAGCATGAATTAAAGGAATACACGGACGAACAGGTCTTCGAGTCACTCGAACTCGGAATGCTCGGCGAGCCGTTTCCCCTGGACAAGAAATTCGTTGAGAATTTCAAAACAACGGGTTTCAAGTTCGCTGGCTTCGGTGGACAAGGCGTCCTTACCGCCGGTGCTGTATTCGCCGCGCATGCGATGCAAGAGCATCTGCAAGTCTCGTGGATTCCTTCTTACGGTCCGGAGATGCGCGGTGGAACGGCAAACTGTTCCGTTGTGATTTCAAAGGACCCGGTTGGTTCTCCACTTGTGGTCGAACCGGATGTCCTTGCCGTGATGAACGATCCTTCCTTTGACACATTTGAGCCAACGGTGAAGCCCGGTGGCCTAATCATCGTAAACAGCACGATCATCGCCCGTAAAGCTCATCGGACTGACGTGCAAGTGCTTTACATTCCGTTGACGCAGATTGCTGACGACCTCGGACTAAAAGCCGCGGCGAACATGGTTTTGTTGGGAGCATATGTCGAGTACAGTAAGCTCTTGCCACTTGACCATCTCAAGAAAATCGTCCCCAAGGGAATAAAACGAAAAGCTCTTGGTGAACAAAACGTTTTGGCTGTCGAGGCCGGAGCCAAGTGGGTGCGCGAAAACGCCAACGCCCTGAAACCCGTCCCGAGTCTCACAGCTTAACTCCCCGATCAGGGAAGAGAAAGAACGGCCACCCCAAATCGGGGTGGCCTCTTTTTATGCCGTAAACCGAGACTCCACAGGAGTTAAGGTAAACTCGTGCCTAATTCGTCAGTTCTTTTGAGAACGAAACACCCTATTTGATTTCGCAACAAAATCCACGAATAGTGCACTTAAGAGAGGCCGTCAATTCCTCTCGAAAACTTGTGAAAATTATTAAACATTTGTTTTTATTATATAAACTAAATGACTGACCAGTCAGTTTGCTATTGACTCATCGGTCAGTTTCGCTTAAATTGTGCCTATTGACCGACCAGTCAGTTTAGAGGACACAATGACAACCCACGAACTCAAAGACCAACGTCAGATCCAGATTCTTGAGGCGGCCGCCGAACTATTTGCCAGAAACGGCTTCGACCGAACATCGGTGGACGAGATCGCCAAAAGCGCAGGCCTCTCTAAGGGCGCAATCTACTGGTACTTTCCCTCAAAGGAGAAAATCCTGATCGCGTTGGCTGAACAATATGAGACTGCCAATCAAATGGCAGTTATGGCAATGGCGAGCGATGAGCAGTTCGGCTCAAAAGCACTCTACCTTGCCCACCGCCACTTCTTCGAGGAAAAAGCCCAAGACCCATTGCCTGATCTGCTCTTTCAGCAATTCATCAGCATGGGCCAAAAATACCCTGAGATTTCCGAAGCGCTCCAACGCAACAACGACAACTGGGCGCGTGTAATCACAGGACTCTTGGATCAATCGGTGGCGCGTGGTGATTTCAAACCGTTCAACACCGAATTGATCGCGGAAGCTATCAGCGCAATCTACCGCGGGGTATGCACCGCCCGGTACAGCGACCCGCAGCGCGCCTTGAATATAATTGAATATGCCACGCGTCTGTTCTACGACGCACTTCAACCTGAAACAACTTCATCCGTCTCCCTGGGGTCAGAATGAGACACACAACAATTCTCTTAGCAATTCTTGCGTTTGCAACTTTCGGCAACGCAATGACTCTTGAGGAAGCAATCGCGCTTGCCAAGCAGCGCTCGCTTGCTCAACAAGGTCCGCAGCTTGACAAAATCAAGACGCGGGGTCAACTTGTCGAGGCGTGGTCTAATGCACTTCCGCAAATCGAAGGACAAGTCGGCTATCAACGCGCCATCAAGAAAGGGAAGATATTCTTCCCAAATCCTGATACGGGCAATCCGATGCCGCTTGAGCTGGACCAGAATAATGCGATGACCGCAGGCGTTACGCTGAATCAACCGCTGTTCACATTCGGCCGGGTCGCGGCAGGTCTCCGAGGAGCGAAAGCTGCTGCACGCGCAAACGAGCATGCCATCAGTCATCAGAACTTCAAGACCGAACTCGATGTTATGCAGCGTTTCTGGAGCGTTTTGATGCTGCGCGATGTCGTCATTGCGCGCGAGCTAAGTCTGCAAGTAAGTGATAGTTCATTGCGCCGTGCCGAACGGATGCGCGACTTGGGACTCTTGAGTGACTACGACGTTCTTCGCGTGCGTGTGCAAGCCCAAAACCAGCGCCCGGCGCTCGACCGCGCCCGTAGCGACCTGTCGCTCGCCGAACTTGCGCTGAAAGAATACATCGGAGTACCGATTGACACAACTCTCAGTTTTGAAGGTCAACTGGATGCCTACAGCATTCCGGTTGACACGATTGCCGGTACCATGCGTATTGCGAAACGCAACGATCTTGAAGCGCTCCGTGACATGGCGGCCGCACAAGAGAATCTCTATGTGATTTTTCGCAATGCGCGCTATCCCGTACTCGCGGGCCAAGTGAAGTACGCATGGCAATGGCAAAACGAAGAGTGGGACGTTAATCCGCGCAATAACTACTCGTCGCTCTACGCCGGAGTGTCGCTTGCGATTCCAATCTGGTCCAGCGGCGCGGTGCACGGCAAGGCCTTGCAGTATCGTGCGGATTGGCGCCGGGCCGAATGGACGCTTGCGCAAGCTGAGCGCGGCGCGAGACTTCAGTACGAAGCTGCCCTGAAAGATCTCGAAACATCTCTCGAAAATGAAACGGCCGCAAGGCTCGCAGTCGAACTATCTGAGCAAGCCCGCAGTATTGCTCAGACAAAATTCTCGCAAGGTCAAATCACGACTTTGGAAATGGACGCCGCGCAACTCGACGAGTTGACAGCACGGGTATCGTTGGCCGATGCAACATTCCGACGTTTATCAGCCGGCGCTGAATTGCGCATGGCACTCGGACTTTCGCCAAATGCAAACTGAGCACTGGAGATAACTATGAGTAGAACACGAATAATTACGTTGGCGGCCGCGGCGATCATCATCGCGGGGCTGACCTCTATCAAGATTCTGAACGAAGCGCAGGGGGACGTCGCCAACAACGCGTACTCGAATGTCATCCCCGTCAGCGGCTTCATTTTGGAAACTAAACCCTTTGCGACAATCATTGAAGAGTCCGGTACGCTTCAAGGCAGGCACGAAGCAATCCTATCCGCCGAAACTGGCGGCCAAATTGAGCAGATTCTTGTTGAGATAGGTGATGTTGTCCGCAAAGGACAACCGCTGTTGAAACTTGATGATGCCATATTGGAAATCGAATCCGAACGTGCATTGATCGCTTTCGACAAAGCCAAACTTGATTTCGACCGTGTGGAAAAGCTATTCAATGAGAAGAGCATTTCACAGTCAGATTATGAAGGCGCTCGGTTAAGTCTGAAAGCCGCCGAAGTGCAATACCGTTACGCCAAAAAGATGTACGACGACGCCACGATTCGCGCGCCCTTTAGCGGCACGATCACAGCAAAGCTCACCGAAGTCGGTCAAATGATTGACCGCGGACAGCCCGCATTTCACATTGTTGATGTTGAGCAGTTGAAAATGCAAGTTTCGGTTAGCGAAACGGATGTGCATCTGTTGTCACCGGGTGCAACGGCGATGATTTTCGTGCAAGCCTTGAACGATTCATTTCCCGCCGAAGTTACATCCGTCGGGTCACGCGCGATGCAAGGCGCCCGCACATTTCCTGTTGAACTAACTCTTGCCGCTGCAGATGGATTGAAATCCGGCATGTTCGCGCGCGCCTATATTTCGGCTGGAGTAGATTCAACAAGTTTAATCGTCCCGCGCGCTGCCACGTTGCCGGACGTAGGCCGAACCGTTGTTTTTCGCACGAAAAATGGCAAAGCGGACAAGGTTGCAGTTCGCGTTCGAGGTATGGCAGGCGACGACGTCTCAGTAGAAGGAATCGCAGTTGGGGATACGATCATCGTCACGGGAAATCAACTTCTGTCGCAAGGCTCAGAACTCTCGTTGACGCTTCAATAGGGGAACAACAATGACAATAACCGAATTAGCAATAAAGCGGCCAAGCGCCGTTGCCATGTTCTTCTTGGCCATTGCGGTACTTGGCATCATGCTGTATCAGCGGCTGCCCGTTGACCTTCTGCCTACGATGAATTGGCCGATGGTCACGATCGTCACGACGTGGCCTGGCGCCGGACCTAAAGAAGTTGAAACGATGGTCTCGCGTCCAATTGAGGACGCGGTGGTGTCGCTCAACAAATTAAAGCACATTCGCTCCGTCAATCGCGAAAACGTGTCCATCGTGATGCTCGAATTTGATATGTCGGCAAATTCGGACATAGTCTTGCAGGAAACTCAGCGCACAGTTACGACGATTCGCTCGTTGCTTCCCGACGACGCCGAAGAGCCGCAAATCATCAAGGCCGACATGGGTGCACTGCCGATCCTTCGTCTCGCAGTGTCGAGTGAGATGTCACAGCCTGATCTGTTTACGTTCGTAGATCAATACGTCCGCCCGCGACTCGAACAAGTCGACGGCGTGGGGCAAGTAGTCATCACGGGCGCGGCTAAGCGCGAAATTCAAGTTGAAGTTGATCCCGACAGGTTGGCGACACATGGGTTGTCTCTTGCGCAAGTTAACCAAGTATTGGCCGCAGACAACCTTGACGTGCCTGCCGGCAAGCTCTTTACATCTTCGCAGGACTACACCGTTCGACTTGCGGGCAAGTACGAGACGTTGTCCGAAATTGAGATGACGCGAGTTCCGCTTGCGGACGGCTCGGCCATTTACTTGCGCGATATTGCTCAGGTGACCGATACAATTAAGTCCGATCGCTCGCTAACGCGACTCGATCAAGTGTCGGCTCTTGGCATCCAAATCGTCAAGCAGTCGCAAGCCAATAGCGTCCGCACGTCCGAGCGCGTTCGCAAAGTGCTCGACAAGGTGGAAGCGGAGTATGGCTCGTTGGTTAACGTCGAGGTCGCGCAGGATATCACGATCTTTAATCGTAATTCAATCAACGAAGTGCAGCGCAATATCGGCGAAGCGTTGATCACGGTTGCACTTGTCCTGCTTGTATTCCTTCACTCGATGCGTAACTCGCTGATCGTGCTGATCGCGATTCCGATTTCGATTGTCTCAACCTTTATTACCATGAAGGTGATGGACTTTTCAATCAACTTGATGACCATGATGTCGCTCGGCATGGTGATCGGTGTACTGGTTGATGACTCCATTGTGGTGTTGGAAAATATTCATCAGTGGATGAAACGCGGCGTGACTCCCAAAGAGGCCGCGATCAAGGGTCGAAACGAAATCGGACTTGCGGCCGTGTCAATCACGCTCGTGGATGTTGTAACCTTCTTGCCAATCGCATTTGTCGAAGGATTGGTTGGCAATATTTTCCGAGAATTCTCGTTGGTATTTGTCACCGCGCTTGTCATGTCGTTGCTGGTTTCGTTCACGATCACGCCGCTGCTTGCAAGTAGGTTGAACAACGCTGAGAATATTCATGGTGAAAAGTGGATGCGCGGCTTCGCGCGGAAATTTGAAACCTGGTTTACAGGATTGGAAGAAAAGTACCGCAATTTGTTGCGCTGGTCGCTCCGCCGCAGAGTGTTAGTAATTGCAATTGCCACGATCATGGTAATTGGCTCAATCGCGCTTGTTCCGATGGGATTCATTGGCAGCGATTTCGTACCTCCGACCGATCGCGGTGAGTTTGCGATTGCCACGAAAATGCCGCTTGGTACGACGCTTGAAGAGAACAGCGCCGTCATGGCGCGCATCGAGAACTATCTCGCATCGCATCCTGAAGTTTCAGATATTCTTAGCACAATCGGTTTGCAGGAGACGGAGTGGGGTATCAATGAGAACTCGCGCGTCGGCAATATTCAAGTTCGCTTAGTCCCGCGCGACGACCGGAAACAGCCGACGAGCGCGACACAAGACGAAATTGTCAAGTATTGCAAGGACATTCCCGGTTTGGAAATACGAGTAAGCGACATCGGAATATTCGGCACCGCGAACGCGGCGCCGATTCAATACGAAGTGCGTGGTCAAAACCTCGACAGCGTTCAAGTTGCCGCAGACTATGCAATGGCATTATTGCGCCAGATTCCCGGCGCCCGCGACGTTCAGACGAGCTACGAACTCGGCGCACCCGAATTGCAGATTCACGTTGATCGCGACCGCGCCGCAGCAAGCTTGCTTACTCCCGGTCAAGTAGCAATGGCCATCCGCAGTGCGGTAAACGGCAACGTAATTTCAAAGTTCAGTACCGGCGAACTGGAAGTTGACATTCGGTCAATATTGACGCCGGAGTATCGAACCGATCCGACACGCATTACTGAGATTAAAATCATGAATGCCGCAGGGCAAATGATCCGCTTGGGTGAAGTTGCACACCTCGATCGCACCTCCGGTCCGTCGTCAATCACTCGCAAGGATCGCGAGCGCTTGGTGACGGTGTCAGCAAACGTTGTAGGTCGCTCGCTCGGGGCGGTGCAAGGTGATTTCGATCTCGAAATGGCCAAGTACACTCCGCCGCAAGGGGTTGGCTTTTTTGCCTATGGCGACGTAGAAAACATGCGCACAATGATGACGGACATGCTGCAGGCGATTTTGTTGTCCATTCTGTTCGTGTATATGGTGTTAGTTGTTCTCTACGAAAGCTATATCTATCCGTTCGTGGTTATGTTCTCCGTGCCGGTTGCAATCGTCGGGGCGCTAATCGGACTTGCGATTACCGGCTACACACTATCAATGTTCTCGATGATTGGCTTATTGATATTGATGGGGCTCGTGACAAAGAACGGAATTCTGATCGTCGATTTCACAAATCAGGAACGCGCGCGTGGAAAATCTGTTGTTGACGCGCTTCTGGAGGCCGGGCCGCGTCGTCTCCGCCCGATTTTAATGACTACGATGACGATGGTGGTTGGTATGCTTCCGCTCGCCCTTGCACTTGGCGAAGGTTCGGAAATGCGCGCCGGTATGGGCGTCGTCATTATCGGAGGGCTACTATCGTCATTGTTACTCTCACTCGTACTTGTGCCCGTCATGTACACACTGCTCGGTAGATTTAGCAAGAAAGAGTGGAACGAGGAGGAGGCAAAAACAACCGACCTAAAACCTGCTCCCGCCTTGAGCTGAGCACGACCCTGATCGTGTTTGGTTTGAAATAAAGAAGGGGTCCGCAGAAACGCGGACCCCTTTGATTTTGCCTCGGTTAGGCTATTCTTGCTTATCGTCGTTTTTCATCAACCCTACGGCATTCAGAATTCGATAGACTGTTTTCCTGTCCACTCCAGCGCGTTGCGCAACCCGGCTGATATTTCCTTCTTCCTCACTCATTAACTGTGAAAAGTACTCGATCTGAAATTGGTCGAGCAGTTTCGACTTTGCATTCTCGTAGGTTTCAACAGACTCAATCTGAACTTTTCGCTTTGCAGCTTTCTGCAAATGCGCAGGAAGATCTTCTTCGCGAATTACCGACTTGGCCGCCAAGGAAACAGCTCGCTCAATTACGTTTCGCAATTCACGCACGTTTCCGGGCCATGTGTAGCCTTGTAGTTTTTCAGTTACCTGCGGTGTGAAACCGTCTATACTTCGTCCGTAGGAAGCGGTAATCTCTTTCAGAAAATGCTGCGCCAATGCCAGAATGTCGTCGGGCCGCTTGCGCAACGGCGGAATATTAAGCGTTACGACCGCCACTCGGAAAAACAAGTCTTCCCGGAAGTGCTTGGATCTCACGGCTTCCTCTGGGTCGCGGTTCGTGGCCGAGATAATTCTTACGTCAATCGGCAATTCGCGATTGCCGCCGACTCGCCGAACGGATCGTTCTTGAATTACGCGCAACAACTTCGATTGCATCGCCGGGTCCATCTCGGTAATCTCGTCGAAGAAAAAAGTCCCGCCTTGCGCCTCTTCCAAAAGTCCCTTTCGCATCGTGGACGCCCCCGTAAACGCCCCTTTCTCATGTCCGAAAAGTTCGCTTTCAATCAAATTAGCGGGCAACGCTCCGCAGTTGACGGCTAAGAACTGCTTCCCGCTACGTCTGCTCGCATTATGAAGCGCGCGCGCCAACACTTCCTTGCCGGTTCCTGACTCTCCTTGAATGAACACGCTCGCATCCGTATCGGCAACTCGCGCGGCCATTGCCATAAGCTCCTTCATTGCAGGATCAACCGCGATTACCGAGGAATTTACCTTCTGCTGCGCCAATTCATGCCGGAGTTGTTGATTCTCGATGACCAGCGAGCGTTCCTTCAGGGCACGAGTAACAACATGCACAAACTGGTCTTTGGCAAACGGTTTGACGATGTAATCCGTGGCTCCGTTCTTCATCGCATCAACTGCAGTTTCGATGGTCGCGTAAGCCGTCATCATCACAACTGGCAGATCGCTATGCGCCCACTTCACCTCACGCAAAAGCTCCATTCCGTCGCGTTGCGGAATCATCAGATCCGTAATGAGCAGATCCGGATCGTATTCGGATAGAACTTTATCGAGATTCAATCCGTCCGTTTGCGTGCGCACGTCGAATCCCTCGCGAGTGAGCATCATGCGGCAATTGTCAAGCAAATCGGGTTCATCGTCAATCACAAGAATGCGAGGCGTGTGTGTCATAGAGAAACCTAAACTTCAGATGCCGGAAAGTTCAATGTAAATGTCGTGCCGTGATCCGGTGCGCTGGCAACCATGATTGTTGCGCCGTGATCTTCAATGATTCGATAGGAAATCGCCAAGCCCAATCCCGTTCCCACGCCTACGTCTTTCGTAGTGAAGAACGGATCATAGATGCGCGTGAGATTTTCAGGATTTATTCCGGAACCGGAGTCTTCGACGCGAACCTGCACGCGCGAGTCAACTTTCGTGGCAAAAAGAGTAATCTTGCCTCCGCGCGGCGTGGCGTCCATCGCGTTGATAATCAGGTTTATGAAAACCTGCTCAAGCTCGGTGACTTCACCTAATATTGTCGGGAGATTTGGCGCGACTTCTGCAGACAGCGATATGCCTCGTTTCTCGGCCTCTTTGCGGACGAGCAGCACGATGCCATGCAGCAACTGATCAACGTTAAGCGGCGCTTTTTTGCCGGAAGATTTGCGGGCGAACGACAGCAGTTTGCTTACGATCTTTGATATTCTGTCCGTTTGTCTGTGCATCATTGTCAGATGCTCAGGCATGTCATCAATTTTCTTGTTCGCCTTAATATCGTCAATCAGTAGTTCGAGCCGGTTCTTGATAATGCCGACGGGGTTGTTGATTTCATGCGCGACTCCCGCAGCGAGCTGTCCAGTTGCTGACATCTTTTCCATCTGCACAAGTCCTGCTTGCGCGTCTCGCAACTCCTGCGTCCGCTGTTGAACGATGTGTTCAAGATTCTCGTTTTGCTTTTGTATCTGATCCGCCAACGCAATTCGCTCGTGGTATTCGGCGATAATAGCCTTGTCCGCGCGAATAGCGATCACCCACACAACGAAGAACAGCGCGAGTCCCGTTAGCAGCGTGCTGATGAGAATCATGAGCCTAAGCTGTTCAACTTTGTGGTACGTCTCCGCAACGTTCATCAGAATTTCGAAGGCGAATCTCGATTGCCCGCCATCCGCCGTGCGAAATCCGACCGGCACAAACGCAATCATGTGATCAGTCTCGCCGCTCGCGGAATCCATATGTGCGGGAGTTTGTTCACGCACAAGGTATGAACTCGTCTTCCCGGCCAGCGCTGACAGAAGCAGCGAATTGGTTGGATCCTTTTGGCCCTCTCGAACAGAGTCGGTCGAGAATACTATTTCATAGTTCTTATCATAGATACTGATGCGCTCGACCTTAAACCCGCTGACAAAAGTCTGCACAATTCCAGTCAGCTCATGGTGTGCGAGCGGATGGTCAAATGGGAAAGTATCAAACGTCATCTGCCACGGCTCAAGATAAAACTTATCAATCGAACGCGCGAGGTGGTTGACGGCCGCCGTGCCGTATTGTTCAGCCACGGAGATCAGGTTCGCCTTGCCCAATTGATAGGCCACAACGCCTCCCGCCCCGACAATTAAGAGGTCAAGTAGCAGGAAGTTCAGAGCAAAAAAGCGGGTGAGCCGTGGGCGCAGTTTATCAAGCACAAGCGGTCAAAGTTAAGTTGTTAAAGATAAGAAAATAAAAGAAATGACCGAGCATTATGGATTGTGGCACAAATGCCTCAGATGTAAATGCAGAAATGTTAAGAATATACAGATTTCTGTCCGTTCTGAGCCTCAAAAAATCGATCAAGGAACCGAGCCAAACTTCATACCATCCTCAATAAAACTTCAATATTTAAGTAAATAAAATATTAAACTTAACAAGAAAAAACGAGCAAAATATTCATGCTGGCACACCACTTGCCATAAGCAAAGTGGGGACCGCAAGGACAAGCGCTACAGACAAGTTGAACTTCGGCTCTTTGCGGTCCCCCTCTCCCAAATTCATCAGCGGGGCAGCTACAAAAGGTTATTTCCGGCGCGCCCTGCGTCCAAATTAAGCAAACTTTCAATACAAAATCAGTCAAGTGAGACCAAAAATGCGATTCAAACTCCTTTGCACTGCCGTCATCGCCGCCACCTGGATTAGCACATCAGCATTTGCGGCGACTCACGTTGTATCCATTAGCAACTTTGCCTTCGCACCTTCCACACAGACAATCCAACCCGGCGACTCAGTGCGCTGGACCAACAACGATTCAGCACCGCACACTGTAACGGCCACCGATGGCTCTTTTGACAGTGGCTTTTTGGCGGTCGGAGCGTCGTTTAGCCACCTATTTGCGCAGTCGGGAACATTTGCGTATGTTTGTCTTTTCCATTCAAACATGTCGGCTGTCATCAATGTGGGAACAAGCGGTGGCGGTGATACTACAACTTGGACCGAGCTTACCAGCCCGACGAGCCTTCCGCTCAACGATGTTCGCTTTCTCAACGCCACGACGGGGTGGATTGCCGGAGACCAGGGTGTGCTCCGTACGACAAACGGTGGCGATTCTTGGCAGATTGCCGAAACGCCAGAAGATCTTGAGGCGGTCTTCTTCATCAATGCGACCGAGGGCTGGGTTTGCGGCAATGATGGCTACATCGCGCATTCAACCAACGGTGGCCAATCGTGGACTCCGCAGACAAGCAATGCTCCGGACAAGCTTCGCGACATTTGGTTCACGGACTCACAAAACGGCTGGGCGTGTGGCAAAGACGGAATTCTGATTCACACGTCAAACGGCGGAACGACGTGGGAGCCTCAAGCCAGCCCTGCTCAGGACGATCTGCGCGGCATACATATGCTTGATAGCGAGCGCGGCTGGATGGTCGGCTCAGATGGCTTGATAATGTACACGAACAATAGCGGCGCCGATTGGAACACGCAGCTCAGCGTACCCGGTGGGGAAGAGGACGAGTTTGAAGCGGTGATGGCGATGGATGAAAACACGGCGTGGGCCGCTGGCGGACAAGGCCGCATCTATCATACAACTAACGGCGGTCAATCGTGGGCTCCGCAAACGAGCGGTACGGGTGTCGCCTTGATGGACATCTTTTTCACGAATCCGAATAATGGCTGGGTCTGCGGAGCGGGAGGGTTTCTCGCTAACGCGATGGACAACGGAGACATGTGGATGACGCAAGAACCGCCCGCAGTTGCGACCTTCAACGCAATCTATTTTGTCAATGATACTTTGGGCTTCTTGGTTACCGGTGACGGTCGCATATTCCGCTATGAAACCGGCGAGATTATCAGTTCCACGCCGCATGAACATCAATCCGCCGTCTCGTCGTTCGAGCTGAAAGACAACTATCCGAACCCGTTCAATCCGGTCACGACAATTGAGTTCTCGCTGAGCAAGTCCGGTTACACTACGCTCACCATCTTCGATATCCTTGGTCAGCAAATCGCACAACCCGTGAACGGCAACTTGAACAGCGGCCTGCACCGCGTCGAATTTAGCGCGACCGCGTTGCCTTCCGGCGCATACTTCTATCAACTTGCCGGCGGCGGTCAGGTGGACACGCGCAAGATGGTCTTGTTGAAATAGCGATAACGTGATATTATTCAATCCATAGGAACGCCCATGCGATTAGCACTTATTACCCTCTTGACCGCTTGCGCAGCCAGTTATGCCGGCGAGATGTTTACGATTGTCCAGGGCGGTTCTGCAAACCACGTCTCATTCACAAGTGAAGCGCCGCTCGAAGAAATCGTCGGCAAGACCAATGTAGTCACGGGATTTGTCATGTTGCCAGACGGATCAAACCAAGGCAGCGCCGAAATTCACGTTGATCTTGCATCGTTGGATACCGGAATGAGCTTGCGCAACAAGCACATGCGCGACAACCATCTCGAAACCTCGAAATTCCCGGAAGCGGTGTTTAAACTGACTTCGCTCGATATCCCCGGCGGAACTCTGGCCGACGGACAAAAAACCGCAGTCAACGTGTCAGGTACTCTAATGATGCACGGAGTGAGTCGAGACATCACACCGATTTCATGGCTGACGGTGAACGGCGATGAGTTAACGGTTGAAGCCAAGTTCAGCGTGAAATTACAGGACTTCAACATCACTCGGCCCGAGTTTCTGGTGATGAAGCTTGCCGAAGAGCAGCGCATTGACGTTAAACTTGTTGGGACACGCTCTAAATAGCAATTGATTACACCGAACCGCGACCAAACGTCGCGGTTCATTTTGTCGGCAACTTCATCGTTCTTTCACATATTGCTCGGAATTCAGCCCCATTTACCTGAAATCGAGCCGGTGAATTAAACCTCGCCTACCGGTCATGCGTCCAACAAGCGTAATAAGTTTGGGTCCCGGCCTCCACTTAACCCGCATTTCAGGAGGACACATCATGAAGCACGTTAGGTTTGCTCTACTCGCTACGCTGCTGCTCTATCTCTCAGCGTTTGCACAAGTGTCAATCACGTCAACTGAGGTCTATCCACAAACGGATCCGGCGCTTCGACGGCCCGGCCCGTGGGCAGTCGAAGCGCGTTACGTTGATATGCAAGTGCGCAATCAAGTCGCGTCGGTGTCTGTGACAGAAACGCTCTTGAACACCTGTGGCCGTACGGTTGAGGCGGAATACTATCTGCCAATTCCGGCGGAGGCCAGTGTGGATCAACTCACACTAAGTGTAAACGGACGTGAAATGAATGGTGAAATCCTTTCTGCAAATGATGCGCGTCGTTACTATGAAGAGATCGTCCGCCGCCGCCGCGATCCTGCGCTTTTAGAATATGCGGGTCTGGGATGTATTCGAGTTTCGGCCTTTCCATTGGAGCCGAATAAGCCCGCGACGCTCACCTTTCACTATAACATGCTCTGCCCGCGAGAAGGTGATATTGTTGAACTGCAATTCCCTCTTGCCACAGCGCGGCATTCGTCAGCTCCGGTGAAGGAGATCCGCGTGACGGCGGAAATTGAAGGGCAGTCGGAATTGATGAACATCTATTCCCCGACGGTAGAGATCAAGACAACGTATCGCGGAGATAAAAATGCGCTGGTCACATACACTTCGCGCGATTTCTATCCGTCCGCTGATTTCGTGGTGTATTATCGTGAAGACAACAGCGAACTTGGCGCGTCATTCCTGACCTACTATCCTGAACGCGGCAAAGACGGTTACTACATGATGTTGGTTTCCCCCGCACGCAATGCGAACTCGCAAGCGCCGCTGGCCAAAGATATTTTGCTGGTGCTCGATCGTTCAGGTTCAATGGCAGGAGAGAAGATTGCACAAGCTCGCGACGCGGCGCGTTTTGTCATAAACAACTTGAACGCCGAAGATCGCTTCGACATTATCACCTACAATGACGCCGTCGAATCAACTTTCGGCGCGCTTACCTCTGCAACCTCTCAGAATCGTGACGTGGCTTTGTCCGACGTGAGCAGGGTGGAACCCGGCGGTGGAACAAACATCCACGATGCGCTTGAAACGGCGATGGACATCTTGAGTCAGTCGAACCGTCAGGTATCGCTGAACAACACGCCACCACGCCCGACCTATGTGTTCTTTCTTACCGACGGATTGCCAACCGTCGGAGTAACGGACGAACAGAGAATAATTCAAGATGCCCGAAATGCCAATGAACTTCAAGCGCGGTTGTTCTGTTTCGGTGTAGGCTACGACGTTAACGTGCGGCTGCTTGACAATCTGTCGAACGATCAAAACGGTAAATCAGCGTACGTGAAACCGGACGAAGACATCGAAGTCAAGGTCTCGTCTCTCTATTCGAAGATCAAGAACCCCGTCATGTCTGGACTGCAAGCCAATCTTACCAACTTCCGTTTGCGGGACCGTCAACCGTCGAGCTTGGATGACCTGTTTGAGGGAGATCAAATTGTGCAAGTCGGTAGAATCAGCAATGAGGGCAGCGAAGCGATTCAAACGGACTTGGTCATCACCGGGCTCTATCTTGGGCGCGATCAGTCTTTCACCTATCCGGTTGAAGTCAACGGTTCCAATCGCCGCTCATCATACAAGTTCATTGAAAAACTCTGGGCGCAGCGCCGGGTTGCCTATTTGTTAAACGAAGTCCGTTTGAAAGGCAACGTCGAGGAACTCGTGGATGAAATCACAGAGCTTGCAACTCGTTACGGAATTGTCACTCCGTACACGAGCTATCTCGCCGACGAGAACCAGAGGCTTTCTGATACGCGCGGAATCCGGCGGGATGTTGCAATGAAATCGTTGACCTTGAATGAAGAAACGACGGGTGCGCAACCTCAGGAAGAATCCATCGCCATGCAGAACATGCTCATGGCCAAGCAGCCGGGATTCAAAGCTGACGCAAGCGGCGAATTGCATGTACGCGGCGGACGAAACACCGAAGCCGATTTCCTTTCACGCTCCGAATCAATTCGCTTGATCGGGAATGAGATATTCTATAGGCGCGGTGAGTATTGGATTCTCTCAAGTCTTGCGCATCTGGACTTGGAGCGCGACGCGGGGCAACTTATCCGAGTCATACGCTTCAGTGACGACTACTTTGAGTTGTTGTCCAACAGTAGCGCGGAAGAAAATGCATTGCTGTCCGGCCAGCGCGAAGGCGAGAAATTTGTGGTAACGCTGTGCGGCTTGACGTACATCATCGAATAGCAATTTAGCGGACCGCCCCAAAACAGAAGAGCCCTTGGGAGCGTATCCCAAGGGCTCTTTTCCATAGCGCGATTCGCTTAATGTGAGTGCTGCGGCGCTACACCGGCCATCGACGCATCTTCGTCAGCAAGTGCCTTTTCAGGATCATGCACAGGCGAGTATTTTGCAACTAACGAGTACACGACGGGAACCAGTACCAACGTTAAAAACGTCGAGAACAGCATTCCGCCGACCACGGCAATTCCGAGCGGCCGGCGAGCTTCGGCGCCAGCGCCCAAGCCGATTGCAATCGGCAGGATTCCAAACACCGTCGCAAATGACGTCATCAGAATCGGTCGCAGTCGAATGACGGAAGCTTCGACAACTGCTTGCGTAATCTCACGTCCGCGCGCTCGCAGCTGGTTCGCAAATTCGACGATTAGAATCGCATTCTTTGTCACCAATCCGATCAACATGATCAACCCGATCTGCGAATAGATGTTCAGTGACTGCCCGAAAACAAACAGCGACACGAGCGCGCCAAACACTGCTAAGGGCACCGAGAGCAAAATCGTGAACGGGTGGATAAAACTCTCGAACTGCGCGGCAAGCACCAGGAAGATAAAGACAAGCGCGAGCAGGAAGAAGTAATAGAGTCCCGTGCTCGACTCTTTATATTCCAACGACTGCCCGGCAAACTCGCGCGTCACACCCTTCGGCAAACTCGTCTGCGCAACTTTGTCCAAGTCGCTCAGCGCTTGCCCAAGAGAAACGAACGGAATCAGGTTTGCTGTTAGCGTTGCCGAGCGGCGGCGGTTATAGTGGTTTAGTTCCTTCGGGCCGGCGGTTTCATTCACAGTAATCACGTTGGCAAGCTGCACTAAACCGGAATGCCCGCGCACATAGACGCCAGACAATACATCCGGCGTGGCACGCTCTGCGGCCTGTACTTGCATGATCACGTCGTACTGCTTCGTTCCGCGCTTGAAATCGCCGATCACGCGTCCGCCTAATAGTGCCTGCAAAGTCGATCCGATTTCACTCGTTGATACCCCCAGCTCAGACGCTCGGTCACGATCAATTGAAATACTGAGTTCCGGTTTGTCAAGTTTCAAATCCGAATTGACGTTATAGAGATAGCCAAGTTTGTTTGCACTCGCAAGCATCACGCCCATCGCCTGGTTTAGCTCTTCGTAGCTCTCAGCTTGCAGAACATACTCAATTGGGCTTGAAGAAAACTGTCCCAAGCTCGGCGGATTGATCACGAATGCCAGCACACCGGGTATCGAGAACAACTGCGGGAACAGTTGGCCGACAATATCCTGCTGTGAGCGTTCGCGCGAATCCGGCGAACCAAGATTCAAGAACAAGAATCCGTCAGTAACGCGGCCCGGCCCTTGAAATCCAAGTCCCGTTGCGGTGAAGAGACCATTGCGTTCCGGCAAAGGTAACAGAATGTCCTCCACCTTGCGCATGTTCCGGTCGGTATAATTCAGAGTGGAACCTTCTGGAGCGAGCACGATACCAAAACCGATTCCGCGATCTTCGGTCGGCACAAGCTCGCTCGGCATGAACTTAAAAATTCCTGCGCTTAGCACAACAAGCACAATAGCTGTAATGATCGTTGCAAGTCTGTGCCGCAACGCGAACTTCAGGATTCGTTCATACGTGCGGTTCATCCACTCGAAGAATGCATCGAAACTGCGTGATGCCCACGAACTGCCCGTGCCGTGAATCGGTTTCAGGATTCGTGAACTAAACATCGGTGTCAGGGTCAGCGCCACAAAACCTGAAATGCCTACAGCGATGGCGACGGTGAATCCAAATTCACGGAACAACCGCCCGACCGATCCCGTCAGGAATGCCACCGGCACAAACACCGCAATCAGCGTGATCGTGGTGGCGATAACGGCGAAGGCAATCTCTTTTGATCCGTCGAATGCCGCACGCAATTTGCTCTTTCCCATCTCCATGTGACGGAAAATATTCTCGAGCACGACGATTGCGTCGTCCACCACCAATCCGATGGCCAGCACGAGCGCCAACAGTGTAAGGATGTTAATCGTGAAACCTGCAAAATAGATCACGACAAACGTACCAATAATTGACACGGGAATTGCAAGCGTCGGGATCAGCGTTGCACGCATGCTTTTCATGAACGCCAGCACGACTAAGATCACCAGACACATTGCAATAATCAGCGTTTCGGCGACCTCGCCGATTGAATCGCTGATGAACGTGGATGAGTCATAGGCAACATTGATCTTCATCCCCTCAGGCAGCGATGCCTCAAGCTGTGGCAGAATGTCGCGCACCGCTTTGGCAACGTCAAGTGTCGAAGCTTTAGACTGTTTGACAATACCCAACCCTACTGCGGATTTTCCATTGTAACGTGCAATGGTGCGCTCATCCTCAGCGCCGACTTCAACAGTGGCAACGTCGCTCAATCGCACAATTCCGTCATCGGTTTGTGAAACGATTATGGACGCGAATTGTTCAGGGGTATTGACCTCGCCGTGCGTGCGCACCGAAAATTCGCGTTCATTGCCTTCAACACGGCCGCCCGGAATTTCGGCATTCTCGCGCGAAATAGCCATTTCAACATCCGTCGGACTTAAGCCGCGTGCGGCAAGCCGCGCCGGGTCAAGCCAAACGCGCATCGCATAACGCCGTTCGCCGCCGATGATAATCGAGCCTACGCCGGGCAATCGTTGTAGTCTCTCTTTGAGAATACGATCCGCGGCGTCCGTAAGCTGCAAACCGTCGTGCTTATCGCTTGACACGCCTAACCAGACAATCGGCTGAGCATTTGCGTCAACTTTTTCGACGATCGGATCTTCAATATCGCGCGGCAGCAATCCGCGACTTCGCGCCACGCGGTCCCGCACGTCATTGGCTGCCTCTTCCACGTCGCGCGAAAGCTCAAACTGAATCGTAATCACAGAGCCCTCTTCGCGGCTCGACGACGTCAACGTTTTTACTTCTGACAGCGTGGCGAATTGCTCTTCCAAGACGTCAGTGATTTCGGTTTCGACCACGCTCGCGCTTGCGCCGCGATAGAGAGTGATAACCGACACCACCGGCGGATCAATATCAGGGTATTCGCGAACAGGCAGCCGCAAGAAGGCGATGACTCCGAACAAGATGATCGAAAGGCTCATCACCGATGCGAACACCGGTCTGCGAATCGAAAGATCGCTTAGTTTCATTTACTGGCCCCGCTATCG
The DNA here is from genome assembly GCA_964587105.1 of uncultured Alphaproteobacteria bacterium. GTDB lineage: Bacteria > Electryoneota > RPQS01 > RPQS01 > RPQS01 > JABWCQ01. The sequence continues at coordinate 48,756 of CAZPKG010000012.1, forward strand.
GCTTGCATCTGTTGCGCCTGCTGTTGCGCCGCCGCCACTGAATCAAGGCTTGAAACAGGCACCACCTTCGCGCCGTCGTAGATCTTCTGTTGTCCGGCCTTGACGATCATCATGGATGCATCAACACCGCCGACTACTTCGACGGATTCGCGAGAGCGGCTGCCCAATTGAAGAGCGACTTTTGCCACCGATGAATCCGGCTTGACGATGTAAACATACGGCTGGTTCTGTTCAAGGAACACTGCTTCACTGGCAATAGTCAGAGCTGAGGCGCGCTCTTTCAAAGTAACGGCAACATTCGCCGACATTCCCGGACGATACTTGCCTTCAGGATTTTCCAAACGCGCAACAACGCCGACGCTACGTGTCACAGCGTCAATCTTCGGTTCAATGACCATCACCTTACCGATTGCTTCAGTTCCTGCGAACGCAGTTGTTGCAATGCGCACTTCAGAACCAATCGCCAGATCATTGATATATCGCTCAGGTACGGTGAAGTTGACACGCAAGAGATCGACACGCGCCATGTCAGCAATCGGTGTTCCGGGCTGCACATAAGCCCCTGGACTAACTTTACGCGCGCCAGCGACACCTGCAAACGGCGCGGTGACACGAGTCTTCTCATGTTGTGCTTTGGCAAAAGAGACATTTGCTTCGGCTACGTGCAGTGCCGCGCTTGCGTCATCAAGGTCTTGTGCAGAACCGGCGCCCTGGTCAACGATTCGCTTGATGCGATCAAACGTCGCCTGCGCCTGATCGCGCAACGCATTAGCACGATCCAGAGCGGCCTTAAGCTCTTTGTCATCTATTTGCGCAAGTAATTCGCCGCGACCGGCATTCCCGCCTTCTTCATAGGGAATGCGCGTAATCGTTCCGCCGATCTCCGCGACGACCGTAACGGCTTCGTCGGCGGCAATCGTGCCAATCGTTTCAAACCTGTCGGAAACGGATTGCACCTTTGCTTGTGTCGTTTCAACAGGTGTGGGCGGCATCGAGAAACCTCCGCCCCAGCCTCCGCCCATGCAGCCGATCAGTCCAAGGCTCAGAGCCAATATCGAAACTGCGGCCAGTAATCGTGTGTTATGCATGTTTATGTCTCAAGTAGATTGTGATTGAGGAGAATGTATGTCACTCGTGCGCAGGAGCCAGCACGCGCAATTCCGCAGCGGCCTTTGCTGTTCTGACAAGCGTGCGCGAATAGCGGCGCTGCGAATTGGCCAAGTCGGCGCCCAGCCGCACCAATTCAAACGCGGTTGTCTTGCCGCCTTTGTATTCAATCAGTCCGATGCGAACTTGATCGAGCGAGGCCTTGACATTTTCTTCGGAGAGTTGCAGCCGTTCTTGCCCTTGTTCAAGTTCGCGATGCGCGGCTCGAACTTGCTCTTCTAACATGTGCTGAGTCTGCAGATAGCGCTGTTCAGCCCGGTTGACTTCCGCGCGCAATCGATTGCGTTCGCCTTGCGGCCCGCGCTGCAGGATCGGAACATTGAGCCGCAGACCGATCATCCAAGACGGATAGTCGCGGTTCAACGCTTGATCAATTGCGTCACCGAACTTCGTATCCAAATCATTGCGCAGCGTGTCAGATCCAAATATGACGTCGCGCCCGGTTCCGGCCAAACCGTTGCCTCCGAGGGCACCAAATAAATCAAGCTGTGGCAAGGCGTCCCAACAGGCCGCGCGCGCAAAGGCTTTCATGCCGTCCACGTCAAGCTGAGCCGCGCGCAACTCTCTATTCTCTTTCATGGCGCGCGCCACGACATCTTCCTGTTGTTCGGCTCTGGAAACCTGCGGCGGAGCGTCAACAGTTTTGAATTGCAAATACCCAGTTGGGCGTTTCCCAATTAACGAACTGAGAGCATCGCTCGCTCGTGAGAGGTTGTCCTGTGCATCAAGCAAGTTCAGCTCTTGGTCGGCGAGAAATACTTTGGCGTTGTTTGATTGATTTGGTCCAACGAGCCCGGTTTCGACTCGCAAATCAGCCTCTTGCATCAGCGCCAACGCCAAATCGCGCGTAACCATGCTGACGGCAACATCGCGTTCTGCCGCATAGAGTTCCCAATACGATTGTTCGGCCAACGCACGAACCTGTTCCATTGCCTGTTCGTAGCGCAGCTTCGCCGCTGCGTATCCCTTCTGTGCTTGATCCCTGTTGGCCCAAGCAGCGGGGCCAAACCCTTTCAGCAACGGTTGCTTGAAAGTCAGTGACCCGGTTGCATCATATTCTGGGTTGAGTGAAGAAAAGGTCGAATTTGTTTCCAGCTTCGTACCTACAAGCGATGCTTCAAGTTCAGTTCCGATGGGCAACGTAATCCGAGCGCCCACTTGCCCTGACGTAGATTTTGGATTCAGCACAGCCGCACCACTAAAAGGAGAGGCTGATGGTTGCTTGGACGAGGCGGAGTTGACCTCTCCGAAGAGTTCCGGGTCAAATTCCCCTCTTTCGCGGCCAAGACTCCCTCGGGCCGAAGCCAGCATTGCCTCTGCATCCTTTGCCATCGTTGACCGTTCCATTGCAAGGCTGATAACTTCAGCCAAACTAATGCTTTGGCCTTCAAGTCGCACCAAAGCCAGCGATAGCGCACTATCTGGTGGCAAGGAGGTCACATCAATTCCAGCAATTGCAGGATTTGACGCTAATTTGAAAGCCATTAGAAATAATAGAATATACCGCATTCGGCTGGACTCTTCTTGTTTTTGCACGTTTGTTCCACAAAATATAGTGTTTTCAGGATTCAAAAGCAAAGCGTGATTTTAGCACATAAAGGAAATACTTTTGTCGCCAAGCTCGCCAATTCAGGACAGGTTTCTTAAATTACCTAAATTCCCAAAAACTGCGCACAAGACTTGAATCTCCATAAATTTAGCCTAATTGTCCTCTATAGCCTTACCGTCATCGCGACTCTTTATTTGGCGGGTTACGGCTTTGAATACTACAGTCTCTCGCTGCAGGAGCGGCCTCACAGTGACCTCCATTTGGCATGGAAGCCCTCCGGTTTCATTGGACAGGGCGCCGGAGTCATTGGCAGCGCCTTGATGCTCATTCTATTGCTGTATTCACTGCGCAAACGGATGCGCTTCATGCAGCAGGGCTGGGGGGACATTCGTTATTGGCTCAACTATCATATCTGGATGGGGATCACCGGTCCTGTTCTTGTGATTTTTCACACAACCTTCAAGTTCGGCGGAATAGTTGCCGTATCTTTTTGGTCAATGATGGCTGTAGCCTTAAGCGGTGTGCTGGGCAGATACATTTACGTTCAAATTCCGCGCAGCTTGAGCGGTGAAGAATTATCGGCGACGGAGTTGCAGGAGCTTGAAGAAACCTACCGCCGTCAGTTGTCCTCCGAAGCAAGCGGAACCCCCAAAGCTCTCCCGATTCTTGATCAGTTCATCGAAACCAATATCAATGAGAGCAAAGGCCTCATGTCATGGTTGATGCACGACATGACGGCAACGTTTCGTTACAGCGGACTCAAGCAGCGTCTGATGCGCGAAGCGGGCTTGTCGAGTCACGACGCCAAACACCTTGTGAATGTCGCCCGCAGCCGCGCCACACTTGAGCGACGCGTGGCATTCTTGGCTCAGGCGCGAAAGCTCCTCCATCACTGGCATGTCTTTCACAAACCGTTCGCGATCATCATGATTGTAATTATGGTTGTTCACGTCGTTGTTGCCGTTTCACTTGGCTACACCTGGATATTCTGAGATGAGCCTCGAAACAATCATCTACGTCGTCACGGGAGTCTTGGTCATTGCATTGCCCGTCTTTTATGTATTGAACGAGCGGCGCAACAGCGCAAAGGCGGCAAAAACACTTGAAACTTCTACTCTTGCCGGTCTCGATCAACCGGTGTCGCTGCATCCGGTAATCGATCCTGATCTTTGCATAGGCTCAGGCTCATGCACCAAAGCTTGCCCGGAACAAGGTATTCTTCAGCTTATCAATGGCAAAGCGGCCTTGGTCAATCCCGCTCGCTGTATCGGTCATGGCCAATGTCAGGCAGCTTGTCCAGTTGATGCCATCTCCTTAGTGTTCGGCACGGAAAAGCGGGGAGTGGACATCCCGCATATTAAGGGTAACTTCGAGACAAATGTCTCCGGCATCTTCATCGCGGGCGAACTTGGCGGCATGGGTTTAATTCGCAATGCGGTATCGCAAGGGCGTCAAGCCGTCGAAACCGTTGCTCAGCAAGTCAAGAATGAGAAATCAGGCGAGGCATTGGATCTTGTGATTGTTGGTGCCGGCCCAGCCGGAATATCGGCGTCACTCCAAGCCAAAAAAGAGGGACTTCGCTTCATTACAGTTGATCAGGAAGACCTCGGCGGGACGATCTTCACCTACCCACGCCAAAAGCTCGTGATGGTTCAGCCGATGGAACTGCCTCTGCACGGCCCGGTCAAATTGCGCGAGGTGGAAAAAGAACCGTTGCTTGAACTCTTGACCAGCGTCGTCGAAAAGCACGAACTCGAAATCCGCGTTGGTGAAAAAGTCAACGACATCAAGAAAGTCGGCAACAACTATCGCGTGACGACTTCAAAAGGCGAGTACGAAACACGAAAGGTTCTGCTCGCCATCGGCCGTCGAGGAACGCCAAGAAAGATCGGCTGCCCGGGTGAAAAGAGTGAGAAAGTAACCTATCGCCTGCTCGATCCGCAAAAGTACCATCACAAAAAGATACTCGTGGTGGGCGGCGGAGACAGCGCCGTTGAGGCCGCTGTCGCGCTCTCAAATCAACCGGGTAACACGGTGCATCTTTCCTATCGCGGCGAGAATATCTTTAGAATCAAGGAAGGCAACCGCGAACGGGTGGAGCGCGCAGTTGAAGACGGCAAAGTGACGTTGCTGCTGAACTCAAATGTAACCAAAATCGAGCCAGACAAAGTGCACATTGATCAACAGGGCACACAACTGACGCTTGCCAACGATCAGGTCTTTGTCATGATTGGCGGCGTGCTCCCGACGGAGTTTTTGCAAAGCGTAGGAATTGAATTTGAACGGAAATTTGGACAGGCATAATTAATGGCAGAATACAAACAAAGCGGTCAAACCAATAAATCCAGTCGCATCGCCTTCGCGGCGGCGCTGATCATTGTTCCAGTCTTGTTGCTCTGGCTCTACTTCGCGCCGCAACCCGGCGGCGAACCCTCATTCGAGACCGTGCAGAAAGAGATTGAAGAAGCACCGTCCATGTCGCGCTTGGAGCAAATGGAGCAGATGTGGAAGACCGCTCCGGGGCACGGCCCGGTGGCACTCGAACTTGCTAATTTGTATTACGAAGACGGCCAGTACGACAAAGCCATCGAATTCTACCGCACATTCTTGAAGGATGACACGACTGCCGACGGCTGGCTGGTCAGACTCGACATCAGCCGCGCACTTTCTGCGCTTGGCCGAACGGATGAAGCCATCTCGGAATTGAAAACTCTATTGAAAGATCACCCCGGCCACGCGGGCGCGCTTTATAATCTCGGCGCCATCGAAGCCAACCGCGGCGATCACGAATCAGCGCGTGAGCATTGGAACGAGTTAATCAAACTGCATCCGCAAGACACGCTTGCCGTTTATGCTCAAGGCGCGCTGCCCAAACTTAAACCCTCTAATCACCCGTAGCAAATGCTCTCGGTCTGGATAATTCTCCTTTCGCTTGTCTCGCTCTCATATGCGCAGCTTTCGCCCGGCGACTTGTCGAAGTATCATGCCAAACTTGAAGGACTGAACAACTGCACGCAGTGCCATGAACTTCGAGATGAAGTCAAGAACACCAAGTGTCTGACCTGCCACTCGGCAATCGGGCGTCGCCAATCGGACAACGAAGGCTTCCATGCTAGCCCCGAAGTCAAAACAGAACGTTGCGCCAAGTGCCACTCAGAACACGTCGGTCGCGATTTTGAATTGATCTTCTGGAAAGAGGGCAAAGATAAATTCGATCATAATAAGACGGGATACAAACTCGTCGGTGCGCATTCTAAACAAGATTGCGCGAAGTGTCATGTTTCGGCTTATCAAACCAACGCGGACCGTTTTGACAGCACGACCAATGCCGCTCGCACGTATCTTGGCCTATCTTCGCAGTGTGTAAGCTGCCATGCAGATGAGCACGGCGAGCAGATGACCAACGATTGCGCGTCGTGCCACAATAGCGAAAAGTGGACTCCCGCAGCGCTTTTTTCGCACGACAAGTCAAAGTATCCGCTCACAGGTAAACACGCCGAGGTGGCCTGTGCGAAGTGCCACAAAACAGAACAACTTCTCGAAACAGTTTCAGGTAGGATTCCCGATCCAAATCATCCGCTTGAGCAGTCGATCTATCAGGGCTTGAGCTTCTCGTCCTGCAATGCTTGTCACAAAGATGCTCATGAAGGCAAGTTCGGACCTAACTGCAGCGGCTGTCATACGACAGAGAGCTTTGCCGTTGCGAAGATGGCCAAGGATTTTGATCACAACAAAACCGGCTTTCCGCTTACTGGAAAACACGTTGGCCCGGATTGTATAAAGTGCCACACGTCGGGCAAAATGACCGATCCCGTCGCGCACGCCACATGCAAAGACTGTCATAGAGATGAGCATCGCGGACAGTTTGCATCACGCAAAGACGGCGGTGCGTGCGAAAGTTGTCACACGGTGGACGGCTATCTTCCGGCAAGGTACGGTATCCTCGAGCATGAGCAGAGTAAATTCCCTCTGAAGGGCAGCCATCTTGCCATTCCGTGCATTGCCTGCCACGCGCAAACGTTGACGGACAAGAATGGCGAATACGCGAAATTCGCCTTTCAAGACATGACCTGCAAAGGTTGCCACAAAGACACGCATCGCGGCCAGCTCGATAAGTATATGCAAACGGCGGGTTGCGAATTCTGTCACAACGTTGATAGCTGGCACAAAATCACATTCGATCACTCGACCACCGGTTTTCCGCTCGTCGGCAAGCACGATCAAAATGAATGCATGAGCTGTCACGCCCGTGAAAATCTGGGCACACCGGAAGAGATGATTCGCATGGCGCCGCTTGCGCGTGAATGCGAACTCTGCCACAAAGATCCGCACCGGGGACAATTTGTGTTGGACCCCGCCGCTGAAGTAAGAATCAAATGCAGCCGTTGTCACACACCGGAAGCATGGAAAATTCTCGTCTTCGATCACAACCGCGACGCAAAGTGGGCGCTGGATGGCGCGCATCAAAAAGTCGCCTGCAACTTGTGCCACAAACCGCAAACGGATGCGGACGGCACATTCGTTATATATCGTCCGCTCTCATCCGCTTGCAGTGATTGCCACGGCGGAACTTCCTTCCAAAAACAATGATCAGCATCACAGCGCTTCTCACTCGCCTGCTCTTGATCTTGGCCCTGACGGGGCTTGTTGCAGTTAGGCCAGCCACTGCGGGAATCGAATCTCCGCACGGGAAATTGACGTTAGACTGTCAGCTCTGTCACACGACGGACAATTGGCTGAAGATGAAAACCGATTCCGGTTTTTCACACGACGCCATGACAGAATACCCGCTGGTGGGCCGCCATAACGGCGTACGCTGCATTGAATGTCATGCTACGCTCGTCTTCGCGGACGCGAAAACGGGATGTTTAGAGTGTCATACGGATATTCATCGTGGGCAATTCTCGGACAATTGCAGCCAGTGCCATACGCCGCATCAGTGGGCGGATGAACCTAAATTCCGCAAGATGCACGAAGCAACGCGCTTTCCACTGATTGGAGTGCATGCGAATCTCGATTGCCAAAGCTGCCATGCAAGCGGCCAATATGTCAATCTCGTGACCGAGTGCATCGGTTGTCACAGTGAGCAATTTGCCGCAACCACTACTCCCGATCACACTGAAGCAGGTTTCTCGAAAAATTGTGCCGAGTGTCACAGCATAACCGCAACGAGCTGGAAAGGTCCCAGCTTCTCGCACACGTCCGCCTTCCCGCTCACCGGCGGTCATGCATTGAACAATTGCCAAATTTGTCACACGAACGGCTACGCCAATACGCAATCAGCTTGCGTGGAGTGTCATCAGAATGACTATGCCGCCGCCGCTAATCCCACCCACGAAAGCGGAGCATTTCCATCTACCTGTGAGAACTGCCACACGATCAACTCGTGGCGTCCTGCAACTTTTGCCAATCACAATCAAACGGTCTTCCCGCTCACCGGAGCGCATGTCTTGACCGATTGCGCTCAGTGTCACGTCGGAGGTCTGTTCACCGGCACAGCAACCTTGTGTGCAGGATGTCATCAATCAGATTACGATGGCGCGACCAATCCGCAGCATGACGCAACCGCCTTTGGAACCAATTGCGAGCAATGTCACATTACCGATGCTTGGCGTCCCGCAACGTTTGCAAACCACAACCTGACGGCATTTCCGCTCACGGGTCGTCACGTCTCGACTGATTGTGCGGAATGCCACGTCGGCGGGCAATACACCGGCACTCCGACCGATTGCTGGTCATGTCATGAAGAGCAATATAACGGCACAACAGATCCCAATCACATTACTTCAAACTTCCCGCAAAACTGCGCAGTCTGCCACTCAACGGAAAACTGGACGGAAGCCACATTTGATCACAATTTGACGGCATTCCCGCTCACAGGCCGTCATGTTGAAACCAATTGTCTTGATTGCCATATCGGTGGTCAATATTCTGGTACGCCGTCGGATTGCTGGTCTTGTCATCAAGATGATTACAACGGGACAACCGATCCCAATCACGTTGCCTCAAGCTATCCGCAAAATTGCACGGTTTGTCATTCGACGGCAAATTGGACGGAATCCACATTCGATCATAACCTGACGTCGTTTCCGCTTACGGGTACGCACGTCACAACCAATTGTATCGAGTGTCACGTCGGCGGCGTCTATGACGGTACTCCTACCGATTGCTGGTCCTGCCATCAAAATGACTACAACGAACAGTCCGATCACGTGCAAAACAACTTCCCGCACGATTGCGCCGTTTGTCACAATACTATCGAGTGGGATCAGGCGACCTTCAATCACAACAACACTGACTTCCCGCTGACCGGCGCTCATGTCCAGACGAATTGCTTGGAATGTCACGTCGGCGGAGTCTATGACGGCACGCCCACGGATTGCTGGTCCTGCCATGAAGATGATTACAACGACGCAGAGGGGCACGTGTCGCAGAACTTCCCGCACGACTGTGCGCTCTGCCATAATACGAGCGATTGGGATGAAGCGACCTTCAACCATAACAACACAGACTTTCCGCTGACAGGTGCGCATGTCCAGACGAATTGCACGCAATGTCATATCGGCGGAGTCTATAACGGCACACCGACAGATTGCTGGTCTTGTCACGAGGATGATTACAACGATGCCGAAGATCACCTCGCAAACAACTTCCCGCACGACTGTGCTCAATGTCACAACACAACCGACTGGGACAGCGATTTTAATCACAGCAACACCGACTTCCCGTTGACCGGTGCTCACGTTTCCACAGCGTGCTTACAGTGTCACACCAACGGGCAATTCGAGAATACTCCCGCCGACTGCTGGTTCTGCCACCAAACGGATTTCAACAACGCCAACGATCCCGATCACAACGAAGGCTACCCGCAAGAGTGCCTCGATTGCCACACCACGTCAAATTGGAATTCCATTTTCAATCACGACGGGCAGTACTTCCCGATCTACTCAGGCAACCATCGCAACGAGTGGAATCTCTGTAACGAGTGCCACACTACTGACGGCAACTTTGCGACGTTCAGTTGTATCGAATGCCATGAACATAGTGATGAGGGCGAGTTAGAAGATATTCACGACGAGGAAGACGTAGAAAACTACACATATACCCCCACGTCATGCTATGCTTGCCATCCTGACGGAGAAGAAGGCCCAAACGTTCGCAAACGCGACCGCCGTGAAGTGAAGCCCAACCGCACGGGAGTCCAGAACTGATGAAACAGATCATCCTCGCACTCCTTGCAGTTGTTCTGAATAGCTTCGCCGCCGAAGTTCAAACCAAAGTCCAATACGTTTCAGCCACGGCGGTCTATCTGAACGCGGGCCGTCAAGCGGGTATCGCACAAGGCGACACCGTTGTGGTTTCACGCGATGGAAAAGAGCTAATTAGGCTGGCCGTAAGCTTTGTGTCCGACAACTCATCTTCGTGCGAGCTTCTCAATGCTCCCGCAGTGGTTGCTAAAGATGACAAAGCAATCGTCTTCGTAAAGGCGGCACTTGCTCAAGAACAACCTTTCGAGGTCCAAACTTACGAAGCTGAAGTCACACCCGAAACCCGCAGCAGATTCCTGCGGCCTAATGAGCGACCTAATCAACTTTCTGGCCGAATCGGAGTGGGCTATACAGTACAGAACGATCGTGAAGTCACCAATGACGACTACACGGAACCCTCACTTAGCGTACGGGCCGGCTTGAGCAGAATCTCCGGCAGCGATCTGTCTGCAAAGCTAAATCTCAAATTGCGCCGAACGGAGAGGGACAACAGTGAGTCCTCGTCTTCAAACCGTATCTACGAGGCAATGCTCGCCTATGGACCGCAGAACAAGCCTCTCTCTGCCGGAGTTGGACGCCTCATGTTGCGCGAAACCCGCGGCATGGGCTATCTCGATGGAGCCTATCTAAAGTACGATCTCTCAAACAATTGGAAAATCGGCGCGGTCGGCGGAATTGAGCCGGACCTTCAAAACACAAAAATTGAGTCCGACGTCAAGAAATACGGGGCATTTGCGGCCTTTGAACAGCGTCTCGGCGAGGCTAACACAGTTCAGGCAACCGCCTCCATTGCAGGTCGATATCTTAAGGACGAAATAAGCCGTGAATTCCTTTACCAGCAATTCAGCTACATTGGCGGCTCCAAGTTTCGCGTTTTCGAGAGCACGGAACTCAACCTGAATCGCGGCTGGCTGAAGGACGCCGAAGGATCAACGCTTACACTCGCCTCATTTCTCTTAGATGCGCGATACAATGTGTCTCGCTCATTGGGAGTTTCCCTTGGCTATGATAGCCGCACCAACTACTACACGGCCGAAACCCGCTCCATCCCCGACAGCATCTTCGCCAGTAATCTACAGCAAGGCCTGCGCGCCAGCGCAGATGCCCGTTTCGGAGAGTCCTATTCGGCGGAATTAGGTTTTGCAAGCCGCGATGCCGAGAGCAATGACTCGCAGAGCAACAGCGGCTGGGCACGCCTCGGCTCAAATAATCTTCTAAAATCACAAGTCAGCGCCTACGCAAGACTGCGCTGGTTTGACAATCAATTCAGCAAAGGCACTCAGCCCTCGCTCATGCTCTCGCGCATGATCGCGAATTGGTTCGATGCCGGAATCGAGTTCGGCTCGAATGACTACGATCTGCTTGTGACGTCCGAGAGTATCTCGCAGCAGTGGGCCGCGCTAATGCTTGACTTCACGTTGGCTAAGCAATTCTATGCCTCAACTGAGTTCGAGCAAGGCTTCGGTGATGGCCGGGATGCAATGCTGTTGAGTCTCTCCTTAGGTTATCGATTCTAAGTAGATTCGATTCGCGAACGGGCGATCCCTGCGGGTTCGCCCGTTTTCAGTTTGCAGTTTATTGGTTATGGCCCATCTTTTGTAATAATTGTCTATATTACCCATGAAATGCGCACCCTCTGCGCACATGCGCACGTCGTTTTCAACTTTCTCACGCCGTTCGTGTCAAACAAGAAAAGCTGAACGGCGCGCCGAATTCATTTCATCGACCTGCCAGACCAACTGCTTCGACCGTGATTAAAAGCATTAAAATATTTATACTTGCGCTGCCATTAGGGTGGATTTTGTCGTGTTCTGCACCTCACGACAACCCTCTCGATCCGAGGTCCTCCAACTATGTCGAACCGGACGAACCAGTGGTAGAAATCCCTGATCCGGTCTTTTCAGCAACTGTGCGTAGCGTGCACAAAGGCCGAACCACCATAGACATCTTCTCGGTGGAGACGGAGATCTGGTCGGATTCAAACATGATCACAGACTCCGTCACCGTCCAATTCAATACCACTACTCCCCGACGGATGACATTTTCACCGAACGGACATTGGGTGCGGAGTTTCAATTCCAACAACATCGGGGATGACGACCTCGAGGCTGGCGTCGGGATGCCGTTCTTGTTCCGTGTTTATACACCGGACACCGTTTGGACAAGCGGCCCGCATAGCTACGTTCGCGTGATTCACGATACACCTGCCACAACTTCTCCCGATTCCCTGCAAACTGTTGAAGCGCATCCTGTCTTCATTTGGCCGGATTTCGACGGCACATTTCCATATCGTTATCAAGTTGTTGTCGAGCTTGAGAATAAGTACCTGGCCGAGATAACGACCGTATGGACGTCGGACACGCTAAATTCTGTGGTGCGATCCGTTCAATATCCCGAAACGCTTTCAAACTTAATCGATACCGTCCCCAATAGCTCACCCGATTCAATCTACTACCATTGGACGCTCACGGTCTTTGACGCCTTTGGCAACTCGTCGGTATCAGTGGACGCTGCCTTTAACGTGCAAGCCGGAGTAACAAAGTGAGCGCCGGCCTTCTTACCTCCGAACAAGTTCTGCAAGCCGGGCAGAAGCTCTTAGAGCTTCGTCCGCTCGAAGAAGTGTTCCACACGGTCTTGGACATCGCGGCTCAAGCCATGCATGCCGAAACGGCCATGATCATATTGAACAGCAGCAGCGGATCAATTTCCCTTGCGGCGGTGCATCAAAGCAGAGGAGAGACCCGCACGCTTGATGAAGTGTCGCAGTCGCTGATCAAAGAGTCCATCGAATCCAACAAGCCAATACTAACAGAGAGCGCCGTTGAAGACCCGCGCTTCTCCGGCAAGTCATCGATTATCTTGCAGCACATTCAGTCTGCCGCAATTCTCCCGCTATCCGGCCGCAATGCCGTTGAAGGTGCGCTATATCTCGATAGCCGCTCCGACCGCGATCTCTTCCGCAAAGAAAACCTTGCGCCGCTGGCGACACTCGCGGCCTTCGCTACACTTGCCATCGAAAATGCGCGCCGCTATGACCGCGCACGCAGCGAAATTGCGGCTCTGAAATCCAACGATTCAAAACGGCTTATCGTCGGTGACAGCCACCCGATGCGCGAACTTTATAGCCTGATTTCGCGCGTCGCTCCCAGTGAACTTCCGGTGATCATTACAGGCGAATCCGGAACCGGCAAAGAGTTGATCGCACGCGAGATACATCGCACGAGTTCCCGCGCTACCAAACCGTTTCTCGCACTATATTGCGGCAACGTATCTTCCGAACTGTTTGAAAGTGAACTCTTCGGACACAAACGCGGCAGTTTTACCGGTGCCACGATGGACAAGCAAGGCCTTGTCGAAGCGGCGGAAGGGGGCTCGCTGTTCTTGGATGAAGTTGCGGATATTCCCATCGGAATCCAAGCCAAACTCCTGCGCTATTTGCAAGAGTCTGAGTACCGCAGAGTAGGCGACGTGGAAACGCGTAAAGCAAACGTGCGCATCATCACTGCCACGAACAAAGATCTGCAAAGCGAGATTCAAGCAGGCCGCTTCCGTGAAGATTTGTATTACCGGCTCTTCATTCTTCCCATTGTCTCGCCGCCGCTGCGCGAACGTCGCTCGGATATTCCCCTGCTCGTGCATCACTTTCTTCGAAAAGTCGGCAACAAAGTTACCGGCATCTCTCCCGACGCGCTTCGCCGATTGCAAACCTACTCTTGGCCCGGCAACGTCCGCGAACTCGAAAACACCATCGTCCGCGCCGCCGTCATCACGCGTAGCGACCGCATTGAGGTTGAAGATATTTCGCACCAAGGGATCACGAAAGAAGCGGGCAATAACGAGGACTTGAGTTGGAAGTCTGCCGAAAAAACGCACATCCTGCAAGTGCTTGACCTCTGCGGAGGGAATCGCTCGAAAGCAGCAGTCATGCTCGGCATCTCGCGCCGCTATTTGCACTACAAACTCAAAGAGTGGGAAGAGCTTAGCACAAAATGAAGCCGCTCGCTCAGCGACTTTCCGATCGAAAACTGATTTCGCATGGCGACATCTCGTCGGCCTATCGTGCCCGCGACACCAGACTCGACCGGGATGTGTTTCTGAAAATTCTCCATCCGCATTTCGCGCAGGATGAGGATTTGCGCACACGCTTCGAACGCGAGGCCCGCGCCGCCGCAAAGATTGACCACGCCCAGCTCGTTAGAATTTACGAAGTCGGAGAAGATCCCAATGAAGGGCCGTTCATGCTCTTGGAGTGGGTGGAGGGTGAAACTTTGGCCGCGAAGATTAAACGCGACAAAAGACTCTCTACCGCCGAGCTTCGTAAACTCGCGCTCTCGCTCCTGTCCGGTTTGTCAGCTTTGCATCAGAATGGCATCCTGCATCGCGACATAAAGCCTGATAACATTCTCCTGCGCAACGACGGCGAATTTAAGCTTACCGATTTCAGCCTTGCGTTGCTCTCGGATGCGCCGAAGCTCACGCATCATTCCGCAGTGGTTGGCACACCGGCTTATCTTGCTCCCGAACTTGCGCGCGGAAAATCACCAAGCGAGCGCTCCGATCTTTTTGCGGTTGGAGTCGTGCTCTATGAGTCGGCAACCGGACACAATCCGTTTTATGCCGACGCCTTGTTGGAGTCTTTGCGTCGTGTGCGTGAAGAGACACCTGATTGGAAACTGCTGGAATCTCTCGCTGCAGAGCCTGCTACTATTGCCTTAATCAAGAGTTGCTTGGAGAAAGAGTCGGAAGCCCGCCCCGACTCTGCCGCAGCGGCGGCCTCGCTTCTGAACGGCCACGAGCAGTCGCCTGCAACATTGAAATCCCAAACGAAACGGCGGAGCATCTTTATTGCAGCAGCCGTTCTACTTACTTCGATCGCAGTAATTACCTTTTGGCCGAAACAAGAGACTCTGCAGACAACTCCTCTGAATCTATCGTCCGACTCACATGACACGTCCAATGTCGATGTGAACACGCCAGCAGTCGCGACGATAGACACTGCTCGCAATATCGAACCTACGCCGAAAAAACTCTCTGTAGAAAAACCTGTCGAGACCAAGAAACCCGATTCGGCGAGATCTATTCAGACCGAAAAGCCAGTTCAAACTGCGTCCCAATTACCTGACAGTTTTGAACTTCATCTCGACACAACTCCGTGGGCGCATGTGACACTGAGCGGCGCCGATTTGGGAACGACTCCGTTCGCGGAATCTCTTAAACTCAAACGCGGTCCCCACGTTTTTTTGCTCCGCAACCCGGCATTTCCGCCGATTCTCGCATCTATTGATTTGACCGACAATATGCATCAAGAAATTGTGCTCGCAAAATATGTTCAGCACATTGAGTTGACAGTCGAGCCATGGGGCGACGTCTTTCTCGACAACGAACACGTCGGTACAACTCCGCTGAACAGGTTAATCGCAGTCTTACCGGGCAGCCATACGATTCGCATTTCTCATGCAACTCTCCCTGACGTTTCAAAATCGTGGCAAGCTGTCGCGGGGGATACAATTAAGATGCACGCCAACCTGCAAACTTCAGAACTTGCCGTCAGAACCGTGGGAGAACATCATTGATCTGGATACTTGCGCTGCTGATTTCCTGTTCAGGCCTATATGCTCAATCTTCGTTGCGGGCTGAGGTAGATTCCCTCTTTTTGGTTGGAGACTATGAGCGCGTCGAACTGCTTGTCCTGCGAGCAGCGAGCGACGCAGCTATTCCAGATACCCAACGTGTGGCACTTGAATTGACAGGCGGCTATGCATTGATCATGCTCGAGCGCGAAGCCGAAGCCAGATCTCATTTTCAGCGCGCATTGGAACTCGACTCGACATTAACATTAGATCCCATCCAAGTCAGTCCGAAGTTTCGCGTGGTCTTTGATGACGTAAAGTCCGATTGGCAGACTCGCAGAATTCAAGATGTGCCCACAACTCGCGTTCAAGAAATTGTCAGTTGGCGAGGCGCGGAACCGAAGTCCCGTCTTCTCAATCTTGCGGTTCCGGGAACAGGATTTCTGGCTGAAAAGAAATTCGTGCGCGGCGCCGTTCACTTCGCGGCGCAAGCGGCTCTCACTGTTTTATGGCTAAGCGAATTGAGTCAAAATAACTCTGCCCGTAAAGACTATTTGGCCGCTGATTCTTCCTCGCAAGCCGAAACCCTCTATAAGACCTACGACGACCATCACCGCCGTATGTGGACCTTCGGCTTAGCCGCTGCCGGTGTCTATCTCGCCTCTCAAGTTGACCTCACTCTCTTCCGCACCCCTCAGACCTCGTTTGAAATCCTCCCAGCTGAATCTGCCCTCCGCCTGAATTTCAATTTCTGATTTCCATATCCCCGCTAATTGGTTCCGAGTTAGGGGTGTCGTTTGCAACCAGTCACCACAAGTTAAACATCATCATCACTGTGCACCGTGTTCACAGGCGCTGTAACGCTCACGCGCACATCAGAGCACCATTTCTTATTTAGATATTTGATAAATATAAATTTAGAGAACTGGAACAGCTCTTGCCATTATATAGGCCAAAGCAACGTACTTGGTAACCTGTTTCACACCCCTATTTCTGGAGAAACAATGAAAAAACTAATCCTTTTAGCCCTGTTTAGCCTGCTCGGCATTAGTGCCGCCTGGGCGCAGACAGGCACCTTGACTGTGAACGTCACGGACGTTGACAACTTGCCCATCGCCGGCGCGATGGTCAATGCTATTGGTCACGGTCATGGGCATGAGCGCCCAATGTTCAACGGCTTGACCGATGAAGCCGGCCAAATCGTGTTTGCCGACATTCCTGCACTCGAGTACGATGTGAATGCAGGCGCTCCGGGCTACCGCATGAACCATGAAGAGATCAATGTTGTTGAAGGCGAGAACGCAGTTCTTACTCTCGTGCTTGAAGGCAATGGCCTCCCGACTCCGGGTATCGTGGTCATGCCGATGGCAGTTCAGTTCGGTCCGGTTGGCATTGGAACTACCTTCACCCGTGTAGTCCACGTCGTAAATCATGGCACAGGCGATCTTAACGTTTCAGTCGCGGTTGCCGGCGAGGCATTCGGACTTGCTTCTGACGCTGAATTCACTTTGACCCCTGACCCGAGTGGCAATGAAGCTGAAGTGCTTGTAACCTTCACCCCAACTGCTGAACAGCCCTATGAAGGCACTTTGACTGTCACTTCAAACGACCCGAACCATCCTGAGATTATTGCGAACCTCATGGGTTTCGGCGCAATGGTTGTGACTGGTGGCTTGTCGGTTAATGTCATTGTCACCGATTCGCTTGGCGAAAGCACTCCGGTTGACAGCGCACGCGTTCGTGTTTCCTTTATTCGTGATCACGGCGGCCCGCGTCCGCATCACATTGGCCTGTGGACTGATGCAAATGGCAACGTTACCATTGACGCCCTGCCCGTCGGCATTTACAATGTGAATGCATCCAAGCGCGGCGTTGGCTTCGCCAGCGAAGTGATCGAGATTCTCGAAGGTCAAACTGCCGACCTGACGCTGACGCTTGTTTCAGGTCCCGGCCACGACGGACCAGGTGGACACGGCCACCCCTTTGAAATCGTTGAACTCGCCGGAACAGCTTCTGTAACGGCTCCGGATTCAATGCATCCAGAACGCCTCTTCTATCAACTCGATGTTGATGCCGATGGAGTTATGGACTATCGTCTGAATTTTGGCCCGCCGGATTACGTTCCGCCATCAGAAGCCGTTCGCCCGGTGGATGGTGAAGCAATCACTCTGACTGGTGCTCTGATGTCCCATGGCGAGCCCCCAATGGTTCACGTTCACACACTGAACGGTCTGTTATGGTGGGATCCGCGTCATGGTCGTGATGGTGAACATGGTGGAGATGCTGGCCGACGTGCTGAGGGTTTTGGAGTTGAGAACTACCTTTCATGGATCGAAATCTCCGGTACAGTGACAGATGTTGACGTCTATGGTTCATCGTTCTACGGCCTTGACACCGACAACGACGGCGTTGGCGAATACGTTGTTGATCTCGGCGACTACTTCGACCTTAACAACCCAATGCTTCCGAACAATGGTGACCGAATTGACGTTGTAGGCGGTTTCCTCGCCGGCACGCCGGAGAGCATTGACGCCGGTTGGATTATTGCCTACGAAATCAATGGCAACTTCTTCCGTACGCCCGGTGACACCGATGGTCTCTTGCCGATTACCGGCACTGCGGTTACTCCGACGCCGACCCCGATCGTTACTTCGCACCTGATCGCGACCAACTACCCGAACCCGTTCAACCCGACCACCACCATTCAGTTCTCGACCCCGGTGGCTGGCCTTGTGAACATCACGGTGTTTGACGTGCTCGGTCGTCAGGTTGCCACGCTGGTCAATGACAATTTGTCAGCAGGCACCTACACAACCCCGTTTGATGCAGTGAGCCTCCCGTCCGGTATGTACATGTACCGCTTGACGCTGAACAATCAGTCGATAGTGAACCGGATGTTGCTCCTGAAGTAATACAGATTGCTCCCTCAGGCAGATTGCCCCCATCCGGCGTAAAAGCTGGGTGGGGGCTTTCCTTTTTTCAGGTCTTACCCATTTTCGCAGCGGCACCCGTTGCGGGTGCCCTGATTTCCGCCGAACGTAGCGATCCAGCCCCGCAGTTATCGGCCAACCGGAGCAAAACAGTCAAGGATTTCGTATAATTAAGGCTCAGCCCACGCGGCTTTTTGTCTTCCAGCGCAACCATCTGTAAAGAATTAGGATAACGACTTCACTATCATGACCCCTTGGACCCGCGCCACTCGAATTGAAGCTCTGCACCGCTTAATTGAACAACGCATCCTCGTTTTGGATGGCGCAATGGGGACTCTTATCCAAAACCAAAGGCTTACCGAAGCGGACTACCGGGGCCAACGATTCTCCGATTGGAACCGTGATCTGAAGGGCAACAACGATCTACTCGTGCTTACCAAGCCTGACCTGATCAAGAGCCTGCACACGCTTTATTTTGACTCCAGCGCGGACATTGTCTCTACAAACAGCTTCACGGCAAACGCGCCGTCTTTGGCTGATTACGGGATGGAGGATTTCGCCGAAGAGATTAACCTCGCTTCTGCTCAAGTTGCGCGCGCTGCCGCAGACGAATACGAGCGGAAGGATACATCTCGTCCACGTTTCGTGGCCGGAAGTCTTGGCCCAACGAACAAAACGCTCTCGCTTTCTCCGAACGTCAACGATCCGGGCTACCGCGATCTTTATTTTGACGACATGGTGAAGATTTATGAGGCTTGTGTGCGCGGTCAGCTGGACGGCGGCGCAGATATTCTCTTGATCGAAACCTCGTTTGACACGCTGAACGCTAAAGCCGCCATCTTCGCAGTAGAGAATGTTTTCGAGCAACGCGGTGAGCGAATTCCGTTAATCGTCTCAGGCACAATCACGGATGCGAGCGGACGAACACTTTCAGGCCAGACGACTGAAGCCTTCTGGAATTCCATCTGCCATGCGAAGCCGTTCGCAGTCGGGCTGAATTGCGCGCTCGGTGCGGAAACAATGCTGCCCTATTTGCAAGAACTCTCTCGCGTGGCCGATTGTTATGTGAGCTTGCATCCCAACGCCGGGTTACCAAATGAGTTCGGCGAATACGATGACACTCCTGCCAACATGGCCCGCGTCATGGGTGGGTTTGCTAAGGCCGGTTTGTTAAATATCGCTGGTGGCTGCTGCGGAACTCAACCGTCGCACATCGCCGCAATTTCGCAAACGGTAACTCAATTCGCTCCGCGCAGAGTTGTACACTTGCCAAAAAGATTGCGTGTCTCTGGTCTCGAACCGTTGACTATCGGCGAAGAGAGCGGCTTTGTCAATATCGGCGAACGCACCAACGTCACAGGCTCCGCGCGGTTTGCCAAACTGATTCTGAACGGCGACTACGAAACCGCAGTGGAAGTTGCGCGGCAGCAAGTTGAAAGCGGCGCGCAGATGATAGACATTAACATGGACGAAGGCTTGCTCGATTCTGAAGCCGCCATGAAACGTTTCCTGAATCTGATCGCCACCGAGCCATCCATTGCGCGCGTTCCATTTGTCATTGACTCATCCAAGTGGTCGGTGATCGAAGCGGGCTTGAAGTGTATTCAGGGCAAGCCCGTAGTGAATTCGATCAGCATGAAGGAGGGCGAGACCGAGTTCCTCCGTCAAGCCAAACTCTGTCAGCGCTACGGCGCCGCAGTAATCGTGATGGCTTTCGATGAACAAGGGCAAGCGGATACGATTGAACGTCGCGTCGCCATTGCCGAGCGCGCCTATAAACTCCTGACCGAGCAAGCCGGGTTTGCTCCGCAGGATATTATCATTGATCCGAATATTTTTGCAATCGCCACGGGAATCGAAGAGCACAACGATTACGCCGTGCAGTTCTTCGAAGCCACGCGTCGGATCAAGGCTAAACTCCCTGAAGTTCGCATAAGCGGTGGGCTCAGCAACGTCTCGTTTTCCTTCCGGGGCAACAATCCCGTGCGTGAAGCCATTCACTCCGTATTCCTCTATCACGCGATTCATGCGGGCATGGACATGGCAATCGTCAATGCGGGGGCATTGTCGATTTACGACGACATAGAACCGGCTCTCCTCGAAAGAGTGGAAGACGTTGTGATGAATCGCCGTTCGGATGCCACGGAGCGCTTACTCGATTTTGCCTCAACCGTCAAAGGCAAAGTCAAAGACAAGACAGTCGAACTCGAATGGCGTAAACACAGTGTTCACGAACGGTTAAAGCACGCGCTTGTCGAGGGTTTAGACGACTTCATTATCGAAGACACGGAAGCCGCGCGATTGGAATTCCCCGAGCCAATTGAAGTCATCGAAGGCCCGCTGATGGCCGGAATGAATCGCGTCGGCGATCTCTTTGGAGCGGGGAAGATGTTCCTGCCGCAAGTCGTGAAAAGTGCGCGCGTCATGAAGAAAGCCGTTGCGCACTTAATTCCATTTATTGAGGCCTCTAAGAAAGCCGGAGACTCAAGCAGCAAAGGCCGCATTCTTCTCGCGACGGTAAAAGGCGACGTGCATGACATTGGCAAGAACATCGTCGGCGTGGTCTTGCAGTGCAACGGTTTTGAGGTCATTGATCTTGGTGTGATGGTTCCCTGTTCCAAGATTCTCGACACGGCCAATAAAGAGCAAGTTGATCTAATCGGCTTGAGTGGCTTGATCACGCCCTCACTTGAAGAGATGAGTTTTGTTGCTTCGGAGATGCAGCGGCTTAACATGAGCACTCCACTTCTGATTGGCGGCGCGACGACGTCACGCGTCCACACGGCCGTTAAAATCAGCCCGAACTACTCCGGTCCGACCGTTCACGTTCTCGATGCGTCACGCGCCGTGGGAGTCGCGACGAGTCTGATCAGCAAGCAACTCCGCGAGGAGTTTGTCCGCGAAATTGCCGCCGATTACGACAAAGTGCGCGTGATTCGTGCGCAACAGGTCGGTGCACAGAAACTTGCAACCCTCGAAGAAGCGCGCGCAAATCGAGCCAAGCTTAATTACACTTCCGCTCCGCCCAAACCCGCGCAGCTTGGTTTGACCGTTTTGCGCGACTATCCATTACAACCACTCGTTGATCGGATTGATTGGACGCCGTTCTTTCAGGCTTGGGAGTTGTCGGGTAAATATCCGGCAATCCTTGAAGACAAAGTCGTTGGCGAAAGCGCGCGTTCGCTCTTCAAAGATGCACAGGCAATGCTGAGAGAGATTGTGGAGCAGGGGAGACTCAAGGCGCACGCGGTCTTTGGTCTCTTCGCTGCCAATTCAGTCGGCGATTCGGTTGAAATTTACACGGATGAAACTCGCAAGCGGGTCTTGACAACATTTCACATGTTGCGCCAACAGATGAAAAAAGACGCATCATCACCAAACCTCTCGCTCGCGGATTTCATCGCGTCAAGAGAATCAGGTATGGCTGACTATATGGGCGCGTTTGCCGTTACGTCGGGTGGCGAGTTGAATCAATTGGTTGCCGAGTATGAAGGTCAGCATGATGATTACCGCGCGATATTAGTCAAAGCGCTCGCTGACAGATTAGCCGAAGCCTTAGCCGAGCATCTGCACGAGCGGGTTCGCCGTGAGTATTGGGGTTATGCTCCCAGCGAACTTCTCTCCAATGACGACTTGATCAAAGAGCGCTATCAAGGCATTCGCCCGGCGCCCGGCTATCCCGCTTGCCCTGAGCATTCCGAGAAGCGCACGCTCTTTGATCTTTTGCAAGCTGAGCAAAACGCCGGTATCACGTTAACCGAGCATTTCGCGATGCTTCCCGCTTCATCCGTGTCAGGCTTCTATTTCTGGCATCCCGAATCAAAATATTTCGGCGTGGGCAAAATCGCGGACGATCAAGTCCAAGACTACGCTCATCGCAAAGGTATTTCGCTAACCCAAGCCAAGCGCCTGCTATCAGCAAATCAGGATTGATTGCTTCCATCTCCCCCCAAATCTGCTGCAGATTTGGGGGGATTAAGGGGGGCAGTCAAATTACAAATTTCAATCTCTCCTTTTCTTATGATCGACCTCCGCTCAGACACTATCACCAAGCCCAGCCCTGCGATGCGCGCCGCGATGGCGTCCGCAGAAGTTGGTGACGATCAATTCGGCGAAGATCCGAGCGTCAACTATCTGCAAGAGCGCGTAGCGGAATTGCTCGGTAAAGAAACTTCGCTTTTCTTCCCGACAGGCGTGATGGCCAATCAATGCGCGCTCAGAACGTTGACTCGCCCCGGCGATGAAGTCGTAGTCAGCAAGGAGCCGCACATCGTCTTCCACGAAACCGGAGCCTCCGCTGCAAATTCAGGCGTTCAGTTTCGCGAGGTCGGACAACGCGGTG
This sequence comes from uncultured Alphaproteobacteria bacterium, assembly GCA_964587105.1. Classification (GTDB taxonomy): domain Bacteria; phylum Electryoneota; class RPQS01; order RPQS01; family RPQS01; genus JABWCQ01. The sequence goes on from CAZPKG010000012.1 coordinate 71,582, forward strand.
TGTTTACTTGCAAAGATTTCGTTGACGCATACAACGCCCCGGGCCACATCGTCCATCCGCCGACATCCGTCGTCGCAATAGAAAACACGCACAACCGCGCCGGCGGCGTGGTTTTCCCACAGTTTGAACTTGAGTGCATTTGCAAAGCCGCACGCGAACGCAACGTCTATTCCTATTGTGACGGTGCGCGATTGTGGAACGCCGCGCTTGCGTCAGGGCGGGAGTTTTCTGACCTTGCCAAACCGTTCGACTTGGTTTCAGTTGCTTTTTCCAAAGGTCTTGGCTGTCCCGCAGGCTCAATGCTCGCCGGCACAAAGGAAATCATCTCCCGTGCGACTCGCTATCGCCGAATGCTCGGCGGAGCCATGCGTCAATCGGGAATCCTCGCTGCCGCTTGCATCTATGCGCTCGATAATCACATGGAGAATCTTCACAACGATCACAAAAACGCGAAACTGATCGCCAATGTGCTCGTCGAATCTTCCGCCGTCAAGCTTGATCTCGCGACGGTGCAAACCAATATGATTATCTTCGATCTGAATGAATCCGCGCCTGATGCACCCTCCGTCGTCAAACGGGCCCAGAAACTTGGCGTGAACTTCTTTGATTTCGGTCCGCGCACGATTCGTTTGGTTACACATCGCGATGTTACCACTGCTCAGTGCATTGAGGCTGCGACTTTAATCAGGAAAGCAATCGAGTCGTAGTCAAACCCCAGAATGCGCAACCCTCGTTGGCTTTTCGCCGTCCCTGCCGCGACGTATCTGTTCTCTTATCTCTATCTTGCTATCTATCACGGTAAGTTATGGCTTTGGAACACTGTCGTCCACGAGGGCGGTACCCTAACGCTGTTTCAAACTGTCTTCTACACGTCACATTTCCTCGGTCACATTCCCTCTTTAATTGTCATCGCGTTTCTCTTCACCGGTTGGTTCAAACTTCTCTCGCCCACTCCGCACGACCGCCCCTATTCAAGAAATACACTCCTCGCTGCAATAGCGTTTGTTGTCCTTTGTTTCGCTCTTAGTCTCTGGCTATTCGGCAAAGAGGAAACACTGGCATATGCGCTTTTAAGTAAGCAAAGCGTCACTCGATCAGAACCCGGCGGTTCCTTTCTGCTTCATTTCCCCAGTACGCTCTCGCTTGTAGTTCTAATCCCCATCTGCATATTCTTCGTATCACTTCTCTTTCGACGCGCTCTGACTTGGCAATCTGCACAACTGAAGAATATTGCAATCATTGTAAGCAACGCAGTCGTTTTTGCCATTGTTGTCACTTTTGATACACCATATTCAATTCTTCATGCTCTCTCCGACCCTCGTTACCTTGCTCACAGTATCAGAGAACTGGCGACCTTCCCGTTAACATTTTTCCCAATTCCCCTCGCTCTTTGGCTGAGCGCCCAATCGGTGTCGAATTCCGAAATCACTCCCTCGCTTCGCCGTCCGATTTTTCTCCTTTCTGTCATTGCGATTCCGGTTTTGCTTGTTCAAGTTTGGGTTCCGCTTGGTACCGGATTGGCCTCACTCGCCCAAAAACCCGCCTTTGCCACAGCCGATCTTTCCATCGCATATCTGCTCACCTCGCACTACTTTGAGCATGTTTTGGACACTGTTTTCTTCTCGCTGCTTTGCTTCACAATAATTCCCTTGAGAGGTATAAAAGTGGCATACTCCTCCTGATATAATCAGACAAAATATACCTCATTTCCAGTAAAATCAGAAGATAAGCGGAGGAGACCATGTCACATAGCGACCTCAAAATGACAGATACGCTTTATAAATGCTTGACTGCTCCCAATTGCTTTCCGATATTGTAACTGGAATCGGGACCGCCGTTTAAGCTTAGTCTCTAAATGGGTTTTGTATTTGTGTACCTGCGGCTCCGTTGTCTGGCCTGCTATGACACTTTGACCGCCAAGTTTGCCAATACGACCCCGATTCCATCACTTCGTTAACCGATGGATCGGGGTCTTTTGTTTTTATGGGGGTGCCGATTCCATTCCACCGATTGCTCGACTAAATGAACAAGTTTAACTGGATCGTTAAAGAGTTTTTTGCTGCTTGCTGGGAAACCATCAAGCTTCCGTTTTGGCTGTTTGGAGTCGGCTGGACACGTTTGAAAGGGTTTGGCGCGCGCCGAATCGGATTGGTGCTTTTTGCCAGCGCTGCCGTTGTCTTGGTCTCATTGCTGTTCTTTGTCAAAGTGACGTCGCAGCCTTCATTCTGCCGTTCGTGTCACGTCATGGAACCGTACTTCGATGCGTGGGAAACTTCAACGCATCATAACGTGACGTGCACCGAGTGTCATATTCCTCCGGGATTGGAAGGAACGATTCATTCAAAGTTCTTAGCCATGTCAATGGTTGCGAACTACTTTACAGGAGTGTACAAGCGCTCCAAACCGTGGGCTGAAATTGAGGACCGCAGTTGTTTACGTTCCGGCTGTCACGATACGCGCTTGTTGCAAAGTGAAGTGGATTTCAGGGGCGTTAAGTTCGATCATAAGCCGCACATTGAACAACCGCGGCGAGGTCGGCAATTGCGCTGTACGTCGTGTCACTCGAACATCGTACAGGGCGAGCACATAACGGTCAACGAATCGACTTGCTTCATGTGTCATTTTAAGCCAGACTCGGTTGGTATTCCCACAAGCCTTTCAACTTGTACGAACTGCCATAATCCGCCGACTGGAGTGATGGCCGCCGATACGAGTTTCGATCATACGGAGATGCTGGCGCGAAAAGCCGATTGCTCAAGCTGCCATGCCAGTGAAGTTGCCGGAGACGGCTACGTTCCGCGTGAACGGTGCAACTCATGTCATGCTCAACAACAGCATATCGAGCGTTATAGCGAGCACGAGTTCGTTCACCAGATGCACGTAACGGATCATAAGGTCGAGTGTACGGCTTGTCACATTGAGATTCGTCATGGCAAAGCCGCCGTCGCGGTTGCAAGCTCCGAGCGCACGTGCAGCGAGTGCCACGGCAAACCGGATGACGCGATAGAAAAGGTCTGGCGCGGCGAATTGCCCGGCCTGCCGCTCAGTCCGTCAAGTATGGCTAAGGCCGGAATGGAATGTAAGTCCTGCCACGTTGGTGATATTCACAATACGGACGGTGACAAGACCGGCCCGCTGTGTACGCCGTGCCACGATGCAGGATATCAGAATTTGTGGACGCGATGGGATGAGCCCATTCGCCGCCGTATCAAAGAACTCGAAGCTCAAACGAGCAGACTTGAACCCGCAGTGCGTGATTCCATGCTGGCCGCCTTGGGTATATATGAGCGCGGAAATCCGCTGCATAACCCTGAGATGATCGAATTACTCTCCGCGCGGATTCTCGGGAACGACGTCAAGAATGCGCAGTCCTGCAATACGTGCCATCCTGCCGCAGGTGATGCGGTTGTCATGTACGGTGGAAACACGTTCGACCACCGCAAGCACACAACTCAAGGTAAGTGTGAGACCTGTCACTCGACCTCGCCCGATTCGCACGGCAAGCTCTTGATGACGAAAGCCGATTGCAACAGTTGCCATCATCAGCCGCTCGTTGAAAGCAAGGCCAAATGCGAATCGTGCCACACGACGCAGTTTGCAGTGTTCAAAGGCAACGTACCGCAGTTTGCCGGAGCGAAACCGTCGTTCAAATCTGATCTCGATTTTACCTGCACCGATTGCCACGAAACATCCGGCGCGAAAGTCTCGCGCGATGTCGCTCCGCTATGCATTGGGTGTCATGACAATGCATTTGGCGACACTCTCGCAATGTGGCAAACGGATGCTCGTAATATGACCAAGTCTATCCATAAAGCGCTCGCCAATTACAAAGTTGGGAGCGATCAATATAAGCAATACCAACAATTGGCTGACTTACTGCAAAAGGATGGCAGCAGTTCAGCCCATAACCCTCAACTTTTCAAGCGGTGGTTTGATGCCATCGGAGCTGCCCAATGAACTCCAAGAAAGACAAGAAACCGACCGCGAAAGGAGACCCCATGACCACCGTAACAACACGCGTGATGAAAACCACGCGTGCGGATGGGGCTATGACCCCGCGCGTGAACAGTGATTCACCGCAAGGGCTCCTCACCCTCTCCGAAGCCGCCGAGATGCTCGGCCGCGTTCATCGTACAACTATCATGAGATGGGTGCGCGAAGATCGCCTGAAATGCGTGCGTTTGTCACGCAAAGTCATTCTTTTCGAACGCGACGAAATCAATCGGTTCGTTCGCGAACACCGCGCCGCTGGACAGTAGGCAAGTTTGGGTCATTGAAGCCGTCAGACGACCCAAAAAAACCACCATTAAGTTGAAATAAGCACCAATTCTTTATCAATGCACCCAAGCAGACGGCTAATTGGACAAATATATCTGAATTTACGCCTCTTTATCCACATTTCCAGAATCTGACCAGATAGGTCTGTAATATTGAAATTCAAAGATTTGAACTTGTCACTGGTTATGTGTGAGGGTCACTAAAACCGAATAACGTATTGCCGTTGGAACGAAAATTGTTTACAATACCTGAAGTAACTTGATAATGACCCAAGTTGCCACAGTTAAGTAGACAAATGAAACTCCGAAGCCTAACAACTCATTCGTCACTATCTTCGACCAAAACACCGAAGGTCAACGACTGCCCGGTAAATCTGACTAAAGTTATCTATTATTCGTTATCCCCCTGCCAGGATGTCCTGTTCAGGGGGTCTTTTTTTCTGGCCTATGCCGGAAGCAACCATTAACGGGAAGAGGACCCGATAAGGGATGCAATCTATGAATCGCAAAAGACTACACCCAGCTACGTTCATTCTGTTAAGCCTTATGGTCATCGGACTCGCGTTCGTTGGCTGCGAAGGCGACCAAGGTCCTGCGGGACCGTCCGGCTTGAATCCGGATTCGCCGCCAATTATCACCTTCGTCGTTGCCGCTCCGGATTCTGTCGGCACCGGTGAAAGCACCACCTTGATTGTCAGCGCGTATGACCCCAATGGTGATGCCATGACCTATTCATGGACGGCCACGACGGGCACGTTGTCAACTCCGACGGCTCCGGCGACAAACTACACGCCTCCCAGTGGTATCGGTCTCTACACTATCAGCGTGACGGTCACGGACAACGACGGCAGTGCCACCGGCACGGTTACCGTTGGCGTGAACACCTACGTTCCATCTGTTTTCCCGAGCTTCTTGGGCGACAACGCCAATCGTTGCAGCCATTGCCATGAAGCTAAGGTAAGCGGTTGGGAAACGACGCACCATGCTGAAGCCTATCAGGCGCTGGTGAATTCCAGCTCGGAGAACAATCCGTACTGCTTGCAGTGCCACACTACCGGTTGGGACGACATCGTCGCCTTTGACGGTAGTGTTACGACGCCGGGCGTTGACAACGGCGGTTACGATGACTTCCCGAATCACAACCTGCGTAATGTGACTTGCGAAGCTTGTCACGGCCCGATGGGTCCGGACTTCTCGTCACATGAGCCGGATGTTGAATTGGTATCGCGCGGCGAAACCTGCAACCGTTGCCACTCGCAGAACGAAGAATACGCAACTTCAGGCCACGGCACCGCTATCGAGCGTGCTGGCGGCATAGAAGCTTTCAACGAAGAATGGCAAGGCGCCAATTGTAACTTCTGTCATATCTCCGAAGGCTTCATTAAGAAGTGGGACGAAGATTGGGCAGACGTTCCGCTAACTACAGAAGGCTATCAAGTAACTTGCGCGACCTGTCACGACGTGCACGAGTTTAGCGAAGAGAATCCCGCCTATCTGCGTGGTCTCGGCGCATTCCCGATCGTCTATGCGGGTCCCGATCATCCGGATACTCTGTGGGTTCCGAACGAAGAAGAAGGCGTGTTGAGCTTTGGTAAAGGCCAGCTTTGTGCCCAGTGCCACCATGCGCGCCGCAACTTGGCCAACATCACCGGTCAGATCAACAACGGAAGCGCGCACCCCGGGCCGCATGCAAGCTGCCAAGCCGACATGCTTCTTGGTCGCGGTTCCTATGAAATCGAAGGTTACACCTACGACCGTGAATCGGCTCACCAGCCGGACGTCGTCATCGGTGACGGTAACCTCGAAGATATGTGCGTGACCTGTCACGTTCACACTATCCCGGGCGATACTCCCGGACACGACTATCATGGTCACGCCTTCGATCCGCGCATTGAAGCTTGTAACCAATGCCATGCGACGCCGGAAGGTTTCGACTATCATGGCCGCCGCACTGAAATTCAAGGCTTGATGAACCAGTTGCTCGCACTGTTGCCGAACGACGGAACTGAACCGCTCTTCACGACCTCGAACTCGACTCGTGAGCAGCGCGAAGCCGCCTATGCTTGGTTCTTCATTTACAATGAAGGCTCAATGGGCGTTCACAACTACGAATACGCTCGCTCGTTGCTGACAAATGCCATCGACTACGTAACTCCCGGTCAGCCGATCTTGAATCAGAACAAGATGGCTGCGAAGTAAAAAACGCACCTGATCGAAGCGGGGCGGACGACTTGTCCGCCCCGCAAACCTTTTGATTCGCCGTTGTGGAGCGCAAGCTCCGCAATGGCGAAACTCCATTTAATAAATCGCAAACTCATGCGAAAATCCAAGACACGGCAAGCCGACTGTCGCGGCGGCACCCGCTGCGGGTGCCCCGCTTATCGGCTAATCCCTCTGCTGACGACTGTCCTCAGTCTGCTACTGCTCGGAACAAATGTCGCGCAAGCAACATCCGTTTCGGGTCGATTCGGACTCTGGTCGTACGTGCGCGATGACACCGTCGATCATGTACAGGTCGTCCCCTTGCTTAATCTGAATGTCCATCGCTTCGGCAACGGAGACTGGAACTTCGAGAGCACACTGCGCGGCTTTGCTGACTATCAAAACGGCGATGCCAACGGCACGTCCGCAATTCGAGTCAGCCGCGCGCTTCTAATCTGGAAACCGCAAAGGTCACGCTGGGAAGTTCGCGGCGGTCAACAATGGCTTACTGAAGGCATCGGTCGCGGCAATGTCGCTGGAATTTGGGGTGCCTACAAGTTCAGCAACAAAGTTGACCTCCACGCGTATGCCGGATCTCGTTTGGCTTCATCGTTAAGCCTCGACGAAGAAAATCCCGATCAAGGCATTGCCGCAGGTTTCAACCTCCGCACGAAATTCGGCCCTCGTCGTCTCGGTCTCTCATATTACTATGTGGGCAAAGACGGCGACGTTCTCTATAATGGTGTCGGACTCGACTACTACTGTACGTCCATTCGCGATCTGTCGATGCGTATGCGCTTGCACATGAACCTCGAGCAATCCGCCATTGAAACAGGACAAATCAATGCCAACTGGGAAGCCATTGACGATCTGCTGATTACAGCTGATGTCCGCACACAAACGCCGCGCATCTTCGAGGATTCCTTCTTCGCGATGTTCTTGGAGGACTCAAAGACAAATTCCGCCCGCTTAGGTGCGAATTGGGAGTTTGACGAAGACGGCTCGTATCTCACCTGTATGGGCTACACCATCTTCACCGAAGAAGACATGCTCTACAAAGTCCGCGCAGGCATCGGAGACAAGGGCGGCGAAATCGGTTACACACATTGGCTTTCCGCCGACAAAGGCGATATGGACGGCTTCTACGGTGAATCTCGCTACAACTACAAAACGTTTGAAGGCACGCTCGGCTTCGATTACTCGCGCGGTTCAAATTCCGAGATTCGTCCTAACACCGAAGATCAAGTTATCTTCGCAGGCGTAGAGTGGACGCCGTTGAAATCCTTGACCCTCGGCGCACGCGGCGAACATTTGAAAGACCGTGAACACACAGAAGATTGGCGCGCGTTGTTCTCGCTGATGACCAACTTCCGCTCAAAAGTAAGGAGCGGAGAATGAAAAACCTTTTCCGCCGAGCAGGGATTAAGCGTAGCGGTTCCCTGCCGGAATCTGCGTGGTCGTTAACGTTGCTTGTTTTGCTAGTCTCGTTCACAACTTCCGCCTACGCCGACGGTGAATACGCCTTAGTCGGTTCAAACGGCAAGTTGCCTTCGGCCTTCAAGCACAGCGTCCACGTCACAGACAACAACCTCGAGTGCACCTACTGTCACGTCGGTGCCGATAAAAGTACCAAGGGCTTAGACAACTTGATGCCGCAACTTGCGGTCTGCGCAGATTGCCACGGAACCGAAGATATCGCCAACAAGGGCGTTCATCTCGCTTCTAAAGTAGATGGTTTCCTCAGCATCGAAAACGACTATCGCCCCAGTTTCAATCATCAGCGCCATCTCGAAAAAGCCAAACTCGAGTGCACAACCTGTCATGCCAATCTCGATGAACCGTTGACCGATGGCCGCGAAATGCACGCGCCGCTAATGTCCGAGTGCATGGATTGCCACGCCAAGCGCTCAGTCGCTATGGAGTGCAACACCTGCCATTTGCCAGGCGAAGAGCTGAAGCCCGACAATCACACCATCGTTTGGAAGCAGACGCACGGCATGGAATCCAATGCGGCCAACGCTAATTGCACGATGTGCCACCAAAGCGGCACCAAGCTTGATTGTCAAGCCTGTCACCAAGGTGACGCGGTCATCAATCCGCATCCCAAGAATTACCTGTCCAGTCACGGTCAGGACGCGCACATGTCTGACATGCGATGCGGCACCTGCCACGAGCAACGCAGCTTCTGTGTGGATTGTCACCGCGACATGAACATTCTGCCTGCCGATCACTTCCGCGCAGGCTTCGTAACCTCAACCGGCGGAACACACGGTGACGCAGCCGAATTCGATCTCGAAAGCTGCATGTCCTGTCACGACACACCCAACGCCGAACCAACTTGCGCGAGGTGCCATGATGCGAAGTAAATCCGCATTCCGATTCCCCCCCAGTCCTCTGGGGGGGCATGGGGGGGTAAAATGTCTAAGCATCCTCCCAATTTTAATAGCATGTGTGAGTATGTTCTTCATCTCTTGCAGCGAAGACCGCACAACCGAAAGCTACGAGACTCACCCGACCAATTGGATGGATCCCTATAGCCCCGATTGGCACGGCACAGCAGCAATCGGCAGCAAAGGCGAAAGCTGTTTAGGCTGCCACGCATTGCGAAATGATCTGATGATACCAGCCGATAACGGCCCAGAATCAGAAGGCGGCCAAGAAGAGCAGGCTCAAGCCATTGCTTGTTACACCTGTCATGGTTATCCACATCTGGCTGACGTTGCATCAAGCCACGCAGATATATTCTCGTTTCCGGGCTCTTGGGCAAGCATCCCCACTTGCCAATCCTGTCACGGTGTAGATTTCGCAGGTGGCCGCGCAGGTGCAAGCTGCAACGAATGTCACACTCAGCAGGGTGGACCCGCCGCCTGCAATACTTGTCACGGCATGCCCCCAACAACTACTCGGCCGCTTGGCTACAACAACCCCGGTGCACACAGCGCTCACGCGCGATATGCCTGTACTGAGTGTCACAATCGCGTAAACGGCTTGGAACACATTGACGAATTGCCCGCAGACGTTGCCTTCGGCGATGCACGCATCTCAAATGCCAACGGCTTCCCGGCGTCATACACAAGCCCGAGCAATTGCGCCACATGGTGCCACTCGAATTTGCATCAAGGCGCGCCAATGGTTTCAGTCTCGTGGAACACCGGTCAAACCCTTACGGCGTGTCGTTCATGTCACCAGATACCGCCGCCGTCGCCGTTCCATCCGACGGACAACCAATGTCATCACTGTCATCCGAACATTGATCCTGCGTCGAACTACAACGATGCCAACATGATTCGTTTCCTGCCCGGCGACACACTGCATGTCAACGGCACGGTAAACGCCACCTTCCCCGGCCAATAAAAGACATTTCGCCATCTGCCTTGAAAAATAAAGCGGCCCGACACACACCAGTGTCGGGCCGTTCGTTTTGCATTTTGTAGTGGCGGGTCTTGTCTCGCCTGCCTTCAATTCTGTCATCCTATGTTAGGATCTAAAATTGTACCACAAAATCTTCGCGCATCCAAAAATCTCAAGCGCTTGTCATCCTGGAAGGATCTCGCCAAGCACCCCAACAATGAAATGCGTAACCCACAATGTCAAACATGTCGTCATTCTGAACGAAGGCTCGGCGCAGTGAAGAATCCCTCCGCCTTCCGCACTGTAAATTGGAATTTGAAATTGGAATTTTCCGCTCCGCCCCCATCCCTATTTCAACAACACCACCTTCTTCAAAACACTTCGCTCCCCCGCCGCCCTCAAAAAATAAACCCCACTCGAGAGCGCCGCAGGCGCAACATAAGAAATAGTAGAAGAAGCGAGCCTCCCCCGATAAACCACATCCACCTCTCTCCCCAACAAATCATACAGCGAAAGCGTCACATCCCAATGCAACGGCACATCAAGTGAGATGGAAAGTGTTGAGTTAAAGGGGTTGGGAAAGACACTCATTGCGAATGATTCAGGAACAGGCTCAAACTCATTTGATACTGACGTTCTGAAGTCCCAAAGCTCATGGTAAAACGAATCTACAAGTGCCCCATATTCACGAATGTGATAGAATACCAGTTCAACGCGGACACCGTCCTGCTGAGGACTCTCTGCCTTGAAAGAGACATAGACCTCGCCCTCATTTATGGTGGGAATGAGTGCTCGTTCCCAGCCAAGCGGTCGTAATGGTAAGTTCGGAATGAAGAGGCTATCACGAACTGTGCGACCAGTATCAGTAACTACATAGAGACGGAATTGAGACATCCCCCAGAGCTCATCGTGTGCACCACATTCCCACCTCGTAATATACCTAGCAGAAGGCCACCCACCAGTTGACCAAGTCCGACCAGTGTCACTGGAAACGCAAACTCGACTCGGCTGTGTAGCAATACCATATATTAGCCCCGGCCAGTGCGAGATGATCTCCACCGACACATGCGAGCTATCCGGGCCGACGTTCGAAACCGGAAGCTGTACATAAGATTCCCAATCATCTCCTGTATGGTAGAGTAGATTCTCAGGACTCGAAGGAACGCGCAGAAGCCAACATTCCTGTGGCTCCAGTCCTGCCAAGAAGAAGCGGGTATCATCATTGCTATCTGGAATGATTGGTCCATTGGTCCAGGACATGCCGCCATTTACGCTAAAGAAATTATTCGCTGTGTAGTAGGCAAACATATGACCGGGCGATCCAGTTGCACACATTACACCTCCTGGCGCATGAAGGTTCATCTGTTCGAGTACAGCACCATGCTGACTTACTCGGATGACACTCACATCATCAGAAGTTGGATATGAAAAACTGAAATACACACTTGAGTCACTTGGGCTATAGACAGCCATTGCCGAGTTCTCCACCCCCACTAACAAAACCGCGAACCCCACCCGCTTCAAAAGATTGAATACAGATAGAATTCGCGAGAGAAGAAATGGACTGCACCCCAAATTTTGGAGTCGGTATCCACTTAGTTTAGGCGGCGTTTTGGGTTTGATTGTATTGAAGTTCGAACTCGGCGGGGGGCGTGTAGCCGAGGGCCGAGTGTAGACGTTCTGTGTTGTAAACCTGGTTGATGAACCGTCCGATTTGCCTCCGTGCCTCTTCGGGGGTGCGATAGTCAGACAGATAGACTTCTTCTTTCTTGAGGGTTTTGAAGAAGCTTTCGGCGACGGCGTTGTCGTACGGATTGCCCTTGCCCGACATGCTGATTTGCACGCCGTGCTGCTTGAGTAGATCGGTGTAAGCATGACAAGCGTATTGCACACCGCGATCACTGTGATGGATCAACCCCGGTGCTGGCTTGCGTTCGGACAGAGCTATGGTCATAGCCTCGATGACCAGATCGGCTTCGAGACTTTTCGACAGCGCCCAGCCCACGACCTTGCGTGAGAACGCATCAAGGATCACGGCGAGATAGACAAAGCCCAGCGGCAAACGGATGTAGGTGATGTCCGCCACCCAAATGCGGTCGGGCGCAGTGGGCCACTGGTTCTGATAGAGGTTCGGATAAACTGGAAGCGTGTGTCTGCTGTCGGTGGTGATCGTAAAGCCGCGCAGCGGTCTGACCAGCAGATCTGACTCTTTCATGATCTTGAGGACAAGCTTGCGGTTGACCATCACGCCCTGCCGATGCAGCTCGGCGGTGATGCGCCGATAGCCATAACCGGCTTTGTTAAACGCCAACGTTTCTATCCGGTCCTGCAACTCCAGTCGCCGCGCCAGGCGGTCATCCGCTGAGCGTGAACGATAGTAATATGTGCTCTCCGGAAGATCCATCAGCGCGCACCCTTCTTTCCGCGTGAACGTTCCCGGTCTTGCGGCGACAGCCTGTCTGCGTTCTGCTGTTCCTGTAGCCGGGCGGTTTTTTTTAGAAACTCGATCTGCTCTTCCTTCTTCCCGACTAACCGCTGCAGCTCCGCCACTTGCAGTTCCAATGCCCGCACTTCAGGCGAAATCGCGCCGGTCGCCCCTCCCCCCAGGCGACCGGTTTTGTACGCCTTCTGCCACAGCAGAATCGTGTTCGCCGACACGTTGTGTCGGCGCGCTACCGAAGCCTGACTCGCTCCCCCAAGCACCTCCTGCACCACCTGAACCTTAAACTCATCCGAAAACCTGCGTCGCTGACCTGACATCCTGCACTCCTTTCTCCAATCCCCCTAAACTAACACTTCTTGGAGACTCTCTCCAGCCCTCGGGGTGCAGTCCAAAAATCACACTTCATACCCCCAATCTACAGCCACCACCGCACTTCCGCAAGTGCCTCTGTCCCCCCTTCCTCCGTTCACGGGGGAAGGGCCGGGGATGGGGGTCTGCCTCCCAACACCGCATTGTGGGGGGAAAGAAATGATAGAAGGTGAGGAATGAATTGATAGGTTTAGGTTCTGGCGAGGGTGGAGCGCAGGATTTGCACAATAAAAAACGGGCTACCCTAATCGGGCGGCCCGTTCTTACATATAGGGAACTCTACTTAAAGATCAGAGGGTGCGTGGATCGCGGAGGTCATCCAGAGATTTATGGGGTGGTTTGGGACGGACGATTTGCTGCTCGAAGCTGTGAGCTTTACGGCCAATGGTGGCGATGCCGGCGAACCAGACCGCGCCGATGAAGAACCAGAGCCATGCTCCGGTCATGTCGGCATGTCCGGCAAACCAGAAGGCCCGGATCCACGAGAGGACGAATCCGATCAGACCGATCCATAATGCAGCTTTCATTTTCGACTCCTTCTCATGTCAGTAGCGTGATGAGCTTGGGGTGTGTTGGGCCGTATAGACTACAACGAGCAAGCCTGTGAGCGCGACCAAAAGTGAACCAATGAGCCAGCCATCCGCCGCAGCGGCTTTGCTGAATTCGCGCATTTGTGTCTCATATCCTTGCAAGAAACCTTGCTGGTATTCGACCGACAGATCATTCAAGTCGCGCAGAATAAAATCAGGGGGCAGGTGTTTGCTCGACGCGGCCACGCCATAGGACATCATAGCGCCCATAGAGCCGTGCAACATTGTTGCCGCGACTGCAGCCCCTTCTCCGGTCTTTGCCTTCTTGTCGAGCTTGAGCTTGTATGCAACTCTCCGACCATCCATGATTCCCTGATAGAAACAGTCCTTCTCAGACTTAGGTGCCGGGTAGAGGAAGTAACCGGATTTGAAGGCAACTTGCTGACGGAGCGAGTCCGGTGCTTGGGATACGATAGAGACTTGCTTGGGAGTCGGAAAGGCCGAAACGATATACGGTAAGCCAAAGCAATAGATCAAGACGTAAATAGTAATTCTACGGAATGAAATGATAGAATACATGAGTCTCCTAAATACAGGTTGACGTTACTTCGTTGGTCCTGATTTCGGGTTTTGTGTTGCATTAAGCTCGTCAATCATATTTCGAAGTTCGGTTGACCGTTGCATACGACGGCTAAAGAGCAAGTGCAGCCAACCGACTTTTGGCAAATGGGAAAATAACTCAGGTTTGTCTTTCGCTTGTTCAGCCAGAAAAGCAGCTTCGTCCAACGATATTCCCGCACGCCGGAGCAAGTGATCATCCCGCAGTATCTCCTCCAGACCTGGCGCACCGTGATCCACAGTCAGGTCAACCAGCCTGCCAATACTTTCGTCCGCCAGCGGCTTAAATCCCTCAGCCAAAGTCATTGGCCCGATCCCGAAAACCAGCCAATTCATACTCAATCCCCAACGCTCGGCAATTTTGTGCAGATTTCCGAGCGTAAGCTGGCCCGCTCCTCTAACTATAGAGGATAGTGTGGAGGGTGGTAGGGAAACCTCTGAGGCATATTTCCCCTGACCGATACCTAAGACGTTGATATGTTGAGAGATGCGCTCGCCAATCTGCCTATCAAGGGACATGAGAATCCTGTAAATATTTCATAATTCCGCTTGACTTGTGCGGGAATATCATATACATTGTGTTCGTGAACGGGTTCACCAAACTAATCTTTAACGGCGATTTTAGGAATGCACAAGGAACAGTTAAGACAAGTCGGATACATCAAAGAGTTGCTAAAAGATAAAGGATTAGAATATAGCGACTTCGGTGTTCAGAAAAGTCTCATTTCCAGAGTGATTCACGGTCAGTTAAAGACCCGCTACCTGCAAATCCGAATCGCCCGCAGGCTGGGGATTCCCGTAAACGATCTGTTTCCCGCCAAGACCAATATACGGCGAGGAGCGGGAAAACGCAAGAAGGCTACGGGTCGGTAGGGATATAAGAGCTAAGTTCAATAAAAAGGCCAAAACGTGAGATCAATCTCACGCCATTTTTTAGGAGATATGGAATGCCGGAGCAAGCAAGTCAGGAAATAGCGGTTGTGAACGCGGTTGGATTGTTTGAAGCTTTGCCCAAGCCGGGTGAAACAGTCTATGATCAAGCGACGCACGAGCAGGTCGAGATCACGGTTGAAGATCAGGCGCTGGCCATAGACCTGCACAACCGTGTATTTATGAACGTGATTGATACCGCGTGCGCGGTGTCGCAGATTCACAGTCGCCGTTTGTATGTGCAGTTGGGGTACAACCACTTCAACGAATATGTTGAGAAGAGCCTGCCGTTTGGAACTCGGCAGGCTTACTCATATGTGCTAATCGGCGCCCGCCTCGAACCACGTCTGTTGACGATGGGTGCTGATAGTACGGGCGCAATCGCGCAAATCGGAATGGCCAAGCTTAAGACGTTGACAGAGAACATCTCCGATGCCGACTTGGACAAGTTTGTCAAGGGTGAAGAGTTTATGGCGGCAGACGGGACGATGGTTTCAATTGACAAGCTGACCGAGAAGTCGGTGCGGGATTGGAAAGAGAAGTTCAAAGGTGCCACCACAGAGCTTGGTCGGACGAAAGCCGATCTTGAAACGACAAAAAAAGAGCTTGCCGACGCACTGAAGTCGCAGTCGGGTGACACGACGGTGGCGCAAGAGCTTGCCACGAAACTTGAGAAGGTGACTGCGAAATTTGAGCGGTTGCAGGGTGAGCGGAAGAAAGCCGAGCAGGCTGAAAAGCAATTGGCCAAAGCAAGTGAAGAGGCCGAGAGTGCTTATCAAGTTCTGCTGGCTTATTCACCGCGCTCGGCTGAAGATTATGAAGCCTCGTCCGGTGAAATGGATACGGCGATCGCGATTGCCGTCAAGTATCAAGGCTTGTTTGCCCGGTTGGTGACGATTTACAACAACATCAAATCGGAATCTGAAGGAGCATAGGATGGCAGAAGTTGTGTTGATGAAGGTCTCGGACTGGTACCAAGAGACGAACGAGTGTACCGAGGTTACGAGTTGGCTGACGAAGAGCTATGACGTGCGGATTGAGTATGGCCAAAGTGGCCAGAAGCAGCCGGTGTTGTTCCAGATCGGGACGACGGAAGGGCCGCACGGTGGGTACGGATTCAACATGGAACTCAGGAAGAAATCGGGCGAGCGGATTATGCCGATCTACCGTGATTCTTCGGGTCTCAGAGCCACATCGAAACCTGTCTGTTGGCTGTTGCCGGGTGAAGTGTATGTGCTGGATATCCATTTCATGCCCTCGGTGTATAAGCGGATTTGGTACACGCTGGGGTTCGTGAAACGCTGGGTGCCGAGATACAATTTCTATATCAAGGCGAGCAAGCAAGGGGACGGGCATGTGGCGGAGTTCGGGCGATAGCCACCCCTATCCCCCGGCCCCTTTCCCCATGAATGGAGAAAGGGGAGCGCGGAGCGGAGACGGCCAGAGGCCGATGGTAGTGATTGAGATCGGGGCGATGCGAGCAGATGGAAGTATCGGGGTGTGTGTTTCTTTGGTGATTCATTACACACATCAGATCGGGGGTTCGAGTCCCTCCGTCCTGACAAATGATTATAGAGAAACATAAATCTGTTGACGAGTTCGCGGAAAGCATTGAATCGGATGGTTTTCGATTCATTAAGAACGACTTTTGTACCTACATATTCCGACGTGGCGACGAAGAGTGGCAAATCTATAATGGAAAGGCATACTACTTTGAAAAAGATGAAGAATTTGCAAGCCACGTTATCGAAGTCTCGGCAAATCCTGACTCGACATACGATCTTAGGAAATTAAATCCATTCCAAAAGCATGAAGCTTAAAGAATACAAAAATCACGCGGGCGGGCCATCTACAATGGTGTTCTTTTGCCCAGGTTGTCAATGTGACCACCCGTTTGATTTGTCTCGTTGGACATGGAATGGGTCAATGGACAAGCCGACTTTCACACCATCACTACTTGTAAATGGTGGGGCTTATCGCAGACAAGATCATTCGCTGCGCTGTCATTCGTTTGTGACTGACGGCATGATACAATTCTTAAGTGATTGCGAACATGAGCTTGCTGGACAGACCGTTGAAATCCCGGACATGGAAGCCTAATGCCGCGGGACATTGTGATTACGTTGCCTGCGAAGATTAAGTGGGCAGACTATCAGATCGAGCTTAGTGCTGTGGCTGACTGGAAAAGTGTGCTCAGGTTCAAAGTATCGAACGTGCCGAAAGATGGCAACGTTATTGGTGGCCGGTGCTATTTGGTTTGGCGGGGACAGGTTCGCGGCTGGATGAAGATTTTGGGCTATGGTGCCGGACAATTTACCTGTGAAACGACGGGCAAAGAATGGACGGGCAGATTCATCGAGCGCAGTGGGCCGTTTCATGCGCTGGACAAGCCGATTCACATGCGGGGGTTTCAGGGGTGGAGATACTGGCAGACCCCCCTTAATCCCCCCGTGAACGGAGGGAGACCGGAATGAAGACGATGGAGCTTGATGTGGATCCGAATGTTGCTTTGCCGGCTGATCTGTTTATGGCTTGGTCGGGGGTGAAGCTTGAGATGAAAGCGACACTGCGGCG
Organism: uncultured Alphaproteobacteria bacterium; assembly: GCA_964587105.1. Lineage (GTDB taxonomy): Bacteria > Electryoneota > RPQS01 > RPQS01 > RPQS01 > JABWCQ01. The sequence continues at coordinate 88,876 of CAZPKG010000012.1, forward strand.
CGGGGTGGGAGCGGTGACGCCGATTGACGGGCCGTCGATTCCGGTGAAGTTTTCGGAAGTGTGGGGGTATGACCGCTTCGGGGATGCTGTGTATGCCGCGGGGAAAACGGATTTGGAAGCGATTCAGAATGCCGTGAACGGGGAATGGTTCAAGCTGGGGAGATCGCAGACCCCATCCCCTAACCCCTTCCCCATGAATAGAGAAGGGGAACAGGAATGACAACAATAATTGACCAGCGCAGCGGGAATAATTTAGCTGACAGTCTTAGCTGGTTATTTGAAGGGGCAAAAGGAGCGACCGTGAAAGAGCTATTGATTCGACTGCTGAACAGCGGTTGGAAGCACATCGAAGGGACGAAAGATTTCATGATCTTGCAGAAGGATATCGAGGGTGAAAATCCGCGAGCGATGAGTGCATTGCTCGACTTCTATCGCGGGGATGCTTACTTCTTCAACAGTGAAACGTCATCTGTTCCGGCTTTGGCTATTTATACGACGGGGTCCACTCTGACAAACGATATGATCGAGTGTCTGGAGCAGTTTGAACGCGGCGAGATTGTGGCGGGGAATTAGTCACGGCTCCGCTGATCGAAAGATATTGGACAATGCCGAACCGTTGGACGTTTCGGATGCCGTATGTCAGAATAATGCTATTGTCCATGATGACACCTGATTCAAAGTGGTGTGATCCGTTTGCTGGAAGATGTTCACCTGCACAAGTCAGAAATGATTTGGATTCGGAATCGAACGCAGAGTATCACATGGACGCACTTGAGTTTCTAAGGTCACGAGCAGATGCAGAGTTCGACGGTGTGTTGCATGACCCCCCCTATTCGTTTCGACAAGCGAGCGAGTGCTACAAAGGGAACGGCAAAGACAAGCTACGAGCCATCGTAACACGACAAGATTACTGGTCGCAGATTAAGAATGAAGTCGCACGAGTGATCAAGCCCAGAGGATATGCCATCTGCTTCGGGTGGAACTCGAACGGGATCGGAAAGAGGCGGGGATTCAAATTAGAACGAGTTGTAATTCTTGCGCATGGCGGGTCGCAACACGACACACTAATAACCGTAGAACGCAAGATTGGATAGCAGGCGGGGCAAGACCCGCCACTACGGGGGGAATGGATTAGGATTGAGAATTTGAATAGCGAGTGTGCTTATTCAAGTTTTGGGCGAAAAAATAGAATAGGAGTCGGAGATGAAGATTTGGACAAGATGGCAGAAGAACGCGGAATTGGACGACGTGGAAGTGTCGGCACAGTTCTGGGGTAGTGAGTTTGGCCGGGTGGCCGGGGAGCGGGGGTATGATTTAGATATCATGCTGAACCGTTTTCTGGCTTGCCGTTACGAGATGGTGTTGTGCAGCACGCGGCACTATGAAGCGTTGCGCGCGACGGTGATGCACAATTGGCCGAAGGAGTGGCGATGAAGAAGCAAGCCACCCCCCTTAATCCCCCCGCGCAGCGCGGAGGGAGACCAGAGCAGAAGCCGATCAATGCTACGCAGATGCGGCTTTATACGAAGGCGCTTGACGAAGCTTGCACCCGCGCGAACCGCGCCCTGGGCAGGTTGGAAACCGGGCCGAGTGAAAAAGACTATTTGGTCAATGCACTGAAGGCCGGCAAGCTGAAGCTTGCTCCGCAGGCTGAGATCAAGAAGGCCTTGCTGGGATTGTTTGCCGATGGTGCAGGAATCACAAAGGAAGATGGAATCCGGACTGAAAAATATCGCGCGGAAGTCACGGATATCTTTACGAAGAGTTCTGTGAAAACGGTCGTGAGTGAGTACATGAAGCTTTTGAAAATTCTTGACGAAGCGCGAGTGTCCGGTTTGACAGAAGTGCAAACCAAGAAGGTTAAGTGTGAAAAGCTGATCCGGACCGGAGCGACGGCTGACGAGATTGAAGCGGTGATTGCTGAGATTGAAAGATTTGCGCGGGACGAAGAGTGATGCACGGGCAGTTCAGTGATTACCATTTGGCTAAGGTCAAGTCGGGTGTGGAGTGGACGGGCAAGATGTGGAACCCGATCTATGGATGTACGGCTGTGAGTCCGGGCTGTGCTCATTGTTATGCAGCGCGGGATGCGGCCCGGTGGACGAATCATTTTGAAGGCTTGGCCGAGCGGACTCCGAACGGAGGAGCACGGTGGACAGGACAGATTCAATTCAGAGAAGACAAGCTGAATGATCCACTGAAGTACACGCAACCACATTTGATTTTCGTCTGTGGAATGTCGGATCTGTTTCACGAAGATGTGCCGTTCGAGTTCATTGACAGGATGTTTGCCAGAATGGCGATGACTCCGCAGCATACTTATCAGGTGCTGACGAAACGACCGGAGCGAATGCTTGAGTATTTCAGTGATTTGGCCTACAGAACTGAAATGATCGGGATTGAAGCGGAACACCAGAGCGGGTTCGACCGATTTATTTGGCATACTGACGACAGCGGAAATGGCGACCCGCGCTGGCCGCTGCCTCTTCCGAATGTTTGGTTGGGGGTAAGTGTGGAGAATCAGGCGGTTGCGGACATACGGGCAAATGCGATGTGGGAACTTGCGCAGATGGGATGGATAACATGGGTCAGCGCTGAACCACTATTGGCTTTGTTCAACGCCGATATCTATTTGCATTTTATCAAATGGATTGTGATCGGCGGAGAATCCGGGCCGCTTGCGCGTCCGATGCCGCCGCACGCAGCGCGATATCTGCGCGATCAGGCAGAGTATGTTGGAGTGCCGATCTTCTTCAAGCAGTGGGGAGAATTTGACGAGCACGGTGTCCGAGTGGGTAAGAAGCAAGCCGGACGGCTGTTGGATGGCCGTGAATGGAACGAATTTCCGAAGAAGGTGGCAGCATGAGTGAACAATTCGACTTCAGCAATCCGGTGACCTATCCGACTGATGATCTGCTCGCGTCTTTGTACAAGAGTCACGATGTAGATCAGGAGGAGAAAGTCGCCATCGTGACCGAGCTTCGCCGTCGCAATGCTGACCGTGAGCAGTTTCATACGGAATTGCAGGGTGCGAATACGAAGTTAGTGTACGAGAATCGCGCGCTTAGGGAATTTTTGGCCAACCGTGTTCCGGAGTGGGTGGCTGATGTGGTAATTGAGACGGAACGGGCCAAGCGGAAACACGGGGACAACGGCTATACTGACGTGCAGAGATTGGCTATTCTGGATGAAGAGTTGGGTGAAGTGGCCAATGTGATGAACCGTTTGTATGTTCCGCCGATCAGTGCCACGCTTTCTGTTCCGCGCGAGATGAAGAATTTGCGGGCGGAATTGGTGCAGGTGATTAGTGTGGCGGTGCGGTGGTGCGAGAGCATTGATCAAGCGGCGGAGCAGACCCCCCTTAATCCCCCCGTGAACGGAGGGAAATCGGAATGAAGTGGCTTGAATACCGGAGACGGATGCTGTTGCTGGCTACGATTGCAGAAGACGGCTTACATGACAGCGGGTTGGCTTCGCAGTTTGAGAATATTGCGACGGCTGTGTTGCCGGAAGAGTACCAGCTTGATGTGGATCATTTCACGGTGGTGAGCGAACTGTGCAAGTTTGAACTGGCCGTGCAGATTCGGATGATCGAGAAGTCGCGGGCGACGCTGCGGGAGATTGGGATGATGTTTGAGCCTGTCGCCATTGCGGGTGTGGACACCCACAACGGCGAATCAGAAGAGCAGACCCCCCTTAAATCCCCCCGTAAACGGAGGGAAATGAAGCATAGTGAGGCTGTAAATTGAGACGGCAGACACAGACTGCGGTGATGGAAGAGTTTGCGCGGGAGTTGAATTCTATTCCACTCCGGGCGCGCGGGATTTCGGGCAAGAGTCTCCGGCAGGAGACGATTGACCGTTACCGGGTGACCTATGGGGTGACCTATGCCAGTCTGTGCCGGAACTTGAGAATATCGGGCGGGAGCCGCAGATCGGATGCCGGGAAGCTGCGGAAAAAGGAGTATTGGGAAGATAAGATCAAGGCCGTGTTCTTGATTCAGTGCCAGATGTCGGATTTCGAAGCGAGCAGGTTTTGTTCCCCGAAGCACGCGATTTCGGAAGCCGTCCGACAGGGGATTTTAGCCGAGGGTGAACTCAGCGAACGGAACTACAATTTCTGGATTCAGAAGCTGAACTTGAAAGCCGAGAAGGGATTTTCGCGGTTTCAAGCCACACACTCGAACCATGTTCATCAGTTGGACTTTTCGGGCAGTGCCTATTTCAAAGTGCTGGAGCCGACAGGTGACGGGGACTTTTTGATTGCCAAACGACCGCCGCGCGAGCGGTTGTCGAAAGTGGCCCGTGACGAGGGGTACAAGTTACAGATGATCGGGTTAGTGGATGATTACAGTGGGCTGACTTTGATGCAGTATGTGGTGGCCCGAGGTGAAAATCCGATCTGGATTATCCCGATTCTTGACCAGATGTGGCGGGGTGAGCTTGATCCGAGCTATCCGCTTAAAGGATTGCCGGACGTGCTCTATACGGACAACGGTTCTTTTTCGGGGTCAGGAGCCACCACAAGCTATCTTTCCGAAGAAAAGGGAGTGGGAGTCAAGCTTGAAACCGCTCTGCCGTACAACGCGCGTGCGAAGGGGAAAATCGAGCGGCGCTGGCGGCATGTGAAGACCGATTTCGAGATGCCGACTTTAGCAGGCCGGAGTGATCAGACTTTCACGTTGTCGCAATTGAACCGGATGTTGACTGAGTGGTGCAGGTTGCAGGGCCAGAAAGCTCACCGGATGTTCCGGACGACGCGGGAGCAAGCCTATGTGGACGGGTTTACGGAAGCGGTCAGGATTCCACAGGATGATTCTCTGAAGACGGCTGCCAAGACCTACGAGTGCAAGGTGGATGGTTCGGGTCTGTTGAGACTTCAGAATTTGATCTATCAATTGCCGGAGCAGTACCGAGGCCAAAGAGTGTTTGCCCACAAGAATGCCTTTGACGAAGTGATGGTGGAAGATGCCGCCGGGCAGTTGTGCAAGGCTGAACTGTACGCCGGGCCACATGCTTTCGGAGATTTCAAAGCCAAACACGAGACGACGCGGGAAGAGGTGGCTAAGCAGAGAGAGTCCGGTCAGTGGGGTGATGTGAACCATCCGTATGCTGAGATCGAAGGCCAGAAGGTGATTCCGTTTTTGCCGGAGCAGAAGCAAGAGAGCAAGGACGGGGTGTTTACGGTGGGGCCGAGATTCAAGAACAAAGCGGACGCGCTGCAATTTATTTACAAGACGATTGGGATCGCGATCCCCGAATTAAGACGGAGTTATGCAGAGTTGGGAGAGCAGATGGGAGATCTGCTGGATCGGACACTTGACAGGGAGACTATAGCCGTATGGGCGAACGGCGCACGAGACAAGATTTGGAACAAGCAAACAGCTTATGGAGGTGGCCAGTGAATTGGCTGCGGGAGTTGAAGCTACGATGGGATCCGTTTGCAGTGCCGATAGACCAGGCTGAGCAGGTTTATCAATCGCAGGACGTGCGGCGGATTCAAGACGCGATTGTGGTGGCCGTGCATCAGCGGCAGATGTTATTTGTCTTAGGTCCGACCGGATCGGGCAAGACCACGATTGTACAGGATTTTTTGGGTAAGTCCAGTGACGTGAACCACAAGCCGGTGACGGTGATGTTCGGTTCGCAGCTTGAGATCGAGAGTATGGATATCACGCGGATTGTGCGGGCCTTGATCCGGCAGTTGTTGAAAGTCACGGGTGACACGGCCAAGATCAAGAACTCCGCCGACGAGCGGGAGCACCAGTTACGGGCTTTGGTGGGTGAATATACGAAGACTCACGAACTGGTGTTGGTGTTGGAGGACGGCCACAACATCAGTCCGAAGACTTTGATCAACTTGAAACTGCTGCGGGAGATGCGGTGGACGAACCGCGAGCGGTTGATCACGATTATTATCATTGCCCAACCGAAAATGCGAAATGTGTTGGACGACGTGGTGGAAGTGACGATCCGCAGTGCGATCACGGAGATGCAGGGTTTGGCCGGAGAAGAGGTGCGGGAATATATCGCGCACAAGCTTGATCCGGTGGGAAAAACTCCGGAAGAGTTGTTTACGAAAGAGTCTTTGCAGGCCATTCAGATGGGCTTAAGATTCCCGCAGCATATTGATTGGAACCTCTCGCGAATGCTGCAAGAGGGTGTGGAATTGGGAATGATTCCGGTGCCGATTGAATTGACGGAAAAGTATGTGGCGGCGCAGACGACGATTCGCAGTCTGATGATGCAGACGGGAGTCAACATCACAGATATTCAGAACGAGCTAAGGAAGTTGGGCCAGAAGGCCGACCGCCACCAGGTACGGGATGCAGTGGAAGGCCGGACACCGAACTCACCGTTGGTGCCGATGATCCGCGAGATTGTGCTGAAGAACGGAACAGCGCTGGCGGCTTTGTACAATACGATTGCTCCGGGTTTGACCAAAGACCAGTTGGATATTTTAGAAGAGTGTGTGGCCTTCCAGTTGGAGATGGGAGACTACTTGGATTATTCGGTTTTAAGCCGCGAAACGGGCTTCACACAGCGGCGGATTATCGAATTGATGGATGGGATCAATGTAACGACGAACGAGCTAAAGCGGCTGCACACGGTGTTGTCGAAACTGGTTCAGATCAAGAATCGGAAGCTTGAAAAGAGGGTGGCATAGTGGAAAATTCCAAATTCCAAATTCCAAATTCCAAATTCCAAAGCGGACGAGCTTCCTGTTGCAGCAATAGCCTTCCGAAATTCGCTCGATTGTGTGATTGGGATGGCAGAAAAAATGGGTGACAACAATTCACAGATCGTGTTGTATGCTCTAAAGGGAAGTTTGTTGTCGGGCCACAGTGGCCAGCTTGCCATGATGTGCAGAGAGTTTGCAGCCTCAATTCTTCCCGTGGTCCAAGCCAATGTGATCATCAACGAAAATTCGGGGGTGGCCTGATGAACAGACCCCCATCCCCTGCCCCTTCCCCCGTGAACGGAGGAAGGGGTACAGAAGCCCCCCTTAATCCCCCCAAAGTTGCAGACAACTTTGGGGGGAGACCTGAAACAGATCTGTTTTCAGGAAGCAAGCTGGCTGTTGAAGTCAGACTTGTTGAGAAGCGGGTGACGTATTTTGCCGGACCGAATAGTTTTCATTTTCCGGGGTATCCGGAAGTGAGTGTGGGGTTAGCTGATTTGAGTAAGACGATTGTGATCGGGATTGTTTCGGCTGAGGGTGCGAACCACCAGTACCACATAGACAGTCAGGAATTGGTGCAGGAATGTCTCAGGCTGCACAAGATTCGGATGGCTAAGGATGGGTAGGCCAGACACCCCCCCTAACCCCCCCCTTGCGGTGAACCCCCCTTCCGTCCCCCCAAAGTTGCAGACAACTTTGGAGGGAGACCTGAAGCAAGCGGAAGCGATTTTGAAATTTGGGGCTGAGCATGGGTTTCATCGGCATATTCAGAAACGAATTATCCAGTGGAACAGGGGTGAGCGGGAATTGGAATTGAGTTTTCCGGACGAGGTTGAAGATGGCAAGGTGCTGGTGACGGTTACGGTGCCGGTGAAACTTTCGGAGCTTTCGATAGCAGACGGGAAATTGGTGTTGGCGGATGCTGTGTTGCGGGAATTGAAGGGGCATCCGGTGATTGGGTAGCAGACCCCATCCCCTAACCCCTTCCCCATAAATGGAGAAGGGGAACCAGATTCCGGCAGGGAACCGCTACGTGCTTTTCAAGCACTTCGCTTAATCCCTGCTCGGCGAACACAGAGAATTTGAGCGGGCGATCCTTGATGGGAGTCGGGGAAAGCTGGAGTCGTGGCAAAGTTGATCACCTTGAAGGATTTCAAGGATGCAGTGAGCAAGCTGGCGAAGGCCATTCTTGCGAAGGAAAAGTTTGAAGCGATCTGCAAAGACGAGAAGCGCAAGGCTGACGAACAGTACAAGAAATCAGCCAAGCCGCATCTTGAAGTGATCGCGGACTTTGAAAATGCGGTGTTGGATTTCTGTATTCAGAACCGCGACAAAGTGTTCGAAGAGGGCAAGAAGACTGCCGTCATCGGGCCAATGACAATTGAAGCGCGGCTGTCTCCGAAGCCTGTTCTAAAAACAACGGGCGGCCATGATCCTGATTTGGTCTCGGTTTTGGAAGCCATCGAGCAGCGGATCAAGAGCACACGGTCAGACGAAATGCGCGAACTGTTGGAAGGCTGTGTTGACCGCAAGCCGGTGCTAAAGGTTGACGACGTGAAGAAGTTGCCAACCAAGACTCTCGAAGATCTGGGATTGAAGCTGGTCAAGAACGAGACCTTCAGCCTCAAGCCTAATGGCGAATGAGAGAGCTGCTGTACCTGCTGCGATATTGCGGTGTTTTCGATTACTGCTTGATGGACATACTCGCGCTGCCGAAGCTGTCTTACGCGAATACCATTACGAGAAATCGTATTGGGCGCAGCATCGGCAGGCAGGCGCGGTGGCGCGGGTGGAAGCGGTCTTTCGGCAATGTGCGGGAACGGAGCCGTGGCCCTCCGACTTATCGGACCAGCACCGTCAATTTTGGCGGTTGAAGCTGGCAGGTTTGCTGGTAGAACTTCCCGTTGCTTTGGTGATTGATGATCTTAAAGCAACCGCAGCCGGGAAGGGCAGCCTGATCTATTACATGTCTTCGGATCGAGGTACTCGTGCTTCACGGTGGGAGATGCTGCTGTGTGACCACCGTGAAGCCGAGTGGCAAAAGGTCAAGCAGGAAGAGAAAGAAGCTGCTAAGTCTTTTGATTTGGGTGGTCTGGCCAAGAAAGTTGATCCGGATTGGGTGAAAGAAGCCCGGATGAGACTGAAGATCAACGGGCTGTTGTTGAATGACAGTAAGAGTAGTCCGGCTGACAAAGAATTGTTGAAGCAGAACAACGAGCGGATTCGGGAGCAGTTGGGCAAACACGGGTTCACGGAGGAGTGAGAGATGGGCATTGAGAGTCGGCAATGTCAACACGGTGGCTGTTTAAAGCCGAGAATGGATGATTCGGAGTATTGCCGACACCACCAGCTTGGTTGTGGAGTCGATGGTTGTACGGCGAGAACGAGATCGGGTTGGTGTGCCAAACACACAAAACGGACGAACAGACGGGCGGAGGCCAAGAAGTGCAAGCAGGAATTCTGTCAACATGGTGCTTTACCGAACACAGACTTCTGCTGTTACCACCGTTATAACTGCCGGACAGTGGGCTGTTTCAACAGGGTTGAGATCCAGGGGCACTTTTGTGTCGATTGCAAGGAGATCAAAGCGGCGCACAAGGCCGGGGATTTGGAGATGCAGATCGAGTTAGAAGATTCGCATCGTCGCGCGCAAGTGGTGGAACGATTGAAGAGCAGCGAACGTGAACTGCAAGAAATGCTGACACAGTATCTGGATATGACGAAGCATAAGACCAGTATCGGCAGAACTGCGAAGGAGCGGTTGCCGCAGATTGAAAACCAACTCTCGAGTGTGAGACAGCAGATAAATAGGTATTTGGGACAATGAGTTTATTAAATCCACACGTCACGCGCAATCCCGCACTCTGTGCTACGGGATTGCACGATTCCTGACCTTGAAACGCGACACGAAGAAAGAGCGAAAGCTCAAGCGAGACAGATGGGGTCGAGCCTACGCGAGTGAAACAGTTTGGGTTCGTGGGCCGCGAGTGCGAGTTTGTCGGTCTTGTGGTACAAAGCAGTATCACACGACTCAGGGAATTTGGGTCAAGGGTTAGCGGATTCCGGGCGGGTTGCGGCAGCCTTAACCCGACTCGGCGGACGCAGACGCGGAACCCCCCTTAGTCCCCCCGCGCAGCGCGGAGGGAGACCGGAAGCAGACCCCCCTTAATCCCCCCGTGAACGGAGGGAGATCAGAACGGAGAATTATTCGGGAACCTTTCTATTTCGTTTGACGTGCACGCACCTGTCTGGGAGTCGGGAATGGAAAGAGAATGCGGTCACCTGTGGTTTGGTTCGGAGGCAAGTTTCGGCTGGCCAAGAAGATTGTTGCTTTGATGCCGGAACATCAGAGCTATATCGAAGTGTTCGGGGGAGGGGCGAGTGTGTTGTTTGCCAAGAGTCCGAGTCCGTACGAATGTTACAACGATTTGGATGACGGGTTAGTGAATTTTTTCCGGGTGATCCGCAACGGCCGCAAGCGGATGTGGCTCAGACGAATGGTGGCCAGAGTGCCTTATTCCCGTGTGGAATACTATCATTTCCGCAAGACATGGGAAGAGAGTGACGGAGATGTGGAGCGGGCTTACAAGTGGTTTGTATTGAACCGGATGGCTTTCGGTGGAATTTTTGGCAACAGTTGGGGTTACAATCTGCACAAGAGTTCGCAGGGGATGGCCTCGTGTGTGCAGAAGTTGAAGAGTGCGACGGCTTTGTTGGAAGAGGCCGCAGAACGGTTGAGCACGGTGGTGATCGAGAACAAGGATTGGCGGGAGATTTTAGACCGATTTGACAGCGAGCGGACTTTGTTCTATTTGGATCCGCCGTATGTTCCGAAGACCAGACGAGGTGGTGAGTACCGCTGTGAGCTGACAACCGCCGACCATGTTGAATTAGTCAACCGGATTCTCTTGCTCAAAGGGAAAGTTATTTTGTCCGGCTATGCTTGCGAAGAGTATGAACCGCTGGAGCAGGCCGGATGGCAGAGACAGGATCATGTGCAGTTTTGCCATGTCAATAATCCGCGCGGGACTCGGCTGAGTGTGCGCGATCAACGAACTGAAAGTTTGTGGATGAACTACCAGACCCCCCTTAATTCCCCCGTGAACGGAGGGAGACCAGAATGAAACGACAGCCGGTGCAGATACAGACTTTGTTTAAGCTGATGATTCATTGGCAGGGCAAGCATTTTACGTTAGCCGAATTGCTGTACAGCGAGGATGGTGAGGCTGCGAACTTGGCGAACCTGCCGACTTCGGCTGAGATTTCACTGCTGGCCAGATTGACGACGGAAGTGTTGGACAAGATCCGGGAGAAGTGGGATGCTCCGATCTATGTCAACAGCGGGTTTCGGGATCCGCAAGTGAATGATTTGGCCGGAGGAGTGGATAATTCGAGCCACCTGTGCAGCGACGGTGCCGCGGTGGATATCCGGCCAGCCAATGCCACCGAGACCAATGTGAAAGGCCTGTACAGATTGATTGCCGAGAGTAGTTTGACCTTTGACCAATTGATTTTGTATGACGGCAGAATTCACGTGGGTTGGCGGCCGCTGGGTAACCGCCGGGAACTCCGCTACAAAATAACGGGAACGAACAAAGAGCCGCTGCTGCCAAGGTCTGAACTGTTGAAGTTTCCCAAGATCAACGGGAGTAGAGCATGAGTTACGAAATAGCCGGAGTGGTGTTGTACATGGTTTTGCTGTGTGCCACGACGATTGCCGGGATAGTGATCGGCAAACGGAAGATCCGCAAGAGTGAGCACGAGTTGGATTTTGCGGACGGGTTTAGTTTTGGGAAGTTGAAGGTGGTGAGATGAGCAGGAAAGACTTTCAGACCTATGTGCTGTTGAGTGTGATCACCTTGCTGTTTGTGTATGCGGCGATGGATCAGGGGTTCGGTGAAAATTCCAAATTCCAAATTGAAAATTCCAATGCAGAGCAGACCCCCCCTAACCCCCCCGCGAGCAGGGGGGAATTGGAATGACAGCCGCAGAATGGCGAGAGCGGTTGGCTGCGATTACGATTCTTTCTGGGGATTGCCGCGATTTGATTCGGGATATTCCTGATGGAGTGATTGATTTGGTGGTGGCTGATCCGCCGTATGGAATTGATTATCAGAGCAACCGGCGAGCGGAGAAGAGCAAGGCGATTGCCAATGACGATGACGATGCACGGGCTATTCTGTTTGACATGAGCCGCGATCTTCAGCGAGTCATGGCAACCGACAGCCATCTTTATTTGTTCTGTGACTTAATCGAGTTTTGGGGTGCGACAGTGCTTAGACACTTGAAACTGGACGACATCTTGATCTGGGCGAAGGGCCGTGGGATGGGACCGACAGACGGCAGCGGATTTGTCGAAGGCTATGAAGCGATCTTGTTTTACACGAAGGGCAACCGCAAACTTATTGACCATCCCTGCAATCTCATTGATGCAGGGAGACCCTCAAAACATGACCGGCTACATCCGACTCAGAAGCCGATTTATGCTTTGTCCAAATTGATACATGCTTCAAGCCAGCCGGGAGATGTGGTGTTGGATTTTACGGCCGGAAGTGGAGCGACGGGAGCGGCTTGCAGGAGTTTTGATCCGGGTGAGGAGCGGAAGGTGATTTTGATGGATTGTGATCCGGAGTATGTCGAGACGATGAAGCAGAGGCTCAGATTTAGTGGCAGGATTGCGGAGAAGCTGCCGTGTTGAAGCAGACCCCCCCTAACCCCCCCGTAAACGGAGGGGGACCGGAATGCTGAACACGGGCCGACCGACACCGACGCGGAAGAAGCCGCAGCCTACTCGCGAAAGCA
>CAZPKG010000013.1:0-101228 GCA_964587105.1 uncultured Alphaproteobacteria bacterium
ATATTATGTGTGGAATTATCGGCTACACCGGCTATCGTGAAGTAACTCCGATCCTCATCGGCGCACTTAAGCGAATGGAGTATCGTGGCTATGACTCTGCCGGCGTCGCGGTTCAAAATAGCTCGCTGAAAATCGTCAAGGACGCAGGCAAAGTTTCAAATCTTGAACAGCTTGTGCGCGACTCGGCGCTCACGGGGAATGCAGGAATTGGGCACACGCGTTGGGCCACGCACGGCGTACCTAATCAGGTGAATGCGCATCCGCATACCGATGAGGCAAAAACGATTGCGCTGGTACATAACGGCATCATTGAAAATTACAACGCGCTTAGGCACGAATTAGGCAAGTCGGGACACGTTTTTGTGACCGACACCGACACGGAAACAGTGGCGCATTTGATTGAGCAGTTTTACGATGGTGATTTGCCGAACGCGGTCACCAAAGCACTCCGTCTCGTGAAGGGCACGTACGGATTGGCGATTGTGAGCAAGCACCATCCCGATATGATTATCGCGGCGCGCATGGGTTCGCCGATGGTGATTGGTCATGGCAATCGAGAAAATTTTGTCGCATCGGACCCAGCTGCCTTCCTGCATTTTACGCGCGACGTCACCTACCTTGAAGACGGTGAAATTGCGGTGATCACAACGGACAAGGTTGAGTATCGCAACTTGGCAGATGAACCAATTGACAAGCATCTCGAACAAATCACATTCGACATCGCGGCGATAGAGAAGGGCGGCTACGCTCATTTCATGTTGAAGGAGATTTGCGAGCAGCCGCAAACCGTGGCCGATTCGATGCGCGGAAGATTGCTTGTTGACGAAGGCACGGTTAAATTCGGCGGCATGGCCGCAGCGAGTCAGACTCTGCAAAATGCGAAGCGCGTCGTCTTTCTGGGTTGCGGAACGAGTTGGCATGCAGGCTTGGTCGGCGAGTATCTGTTTGAAGAGCTTGCCGGCATTCCTGCTGAAGTAGAATATGCCTCCGAGTTTCGCTATCGTTCTCCGATTCTTGAACCCGGCACGGTTTGTTTTGCAATCTCGCAATCCGGCGAAACTGCGGACACGCTCGCGGCGATTCGTGAAGCCAGACGTCACGGCACTCCTGTCTTCGGAATCTGTAATGTTGTCGGTTCAACTATTGCACGCGAAACGGACGCTGGTGTGTTCTTGCACGCCGGTCCTGAAATTGGAGTCGCTTCAACCAAAGCATTCACCTCGCAGATCACTGTCTTGTTTATGCTCGCGTTGCAAATGGGGCGGAGTCGTCGTGTTGGCGCGGGTCGTGGCCGAGAATTGGTGCAAGAACTGAAAGAGATTCCACAAAAGATTTCGCGCATACTCGCCGCGCAAGAGCGCATCGAGACTATTGCGCATCACTATCGCGACAGCCGCAATTTTCTCTATTTAGGTCGTGGACTTAATTTTCCGGTAGCATTGGAAGGCGCGTTGAAGCTGAAGGAGATTTCTTATGTTCATGCCGAAGGATATCCCGCAGCGGAGATGAAACACGGCCCGATCGCGCTGATTGACAAGAAAATGCCCGTCGTGGTTGTGGCAACGAAAGACGGCACTTATGAAAAAGTCCTCTCTAATATTGAGGAAGTGCGCGCGCGCGGCGGGCAAGTCTTGGTGATTGCTACGGAAGGGGATACTGAGGTAGCGAAGCGCGCGACTGAGACGATTTATGTGCCGGAAACGGATCCGCTCTTGACTCCATTATTGACAGTGATTCCCTTGCAACTGTTGGCCTACTATATGGCTGTTCATCGCGGCTGTGACGTTGACCAGCCTCGTAACTTAGCCAAGAGTGTGACGGTAGAATAAATGCGCGTTCTGCTTCTGGGATTGATGATCGTGAGCATCGCGTTTGGTGCGGCCTCGAGCGACTTGAAACTTGCCTTGAGCAGTTACGAGTCGAAAGACTTTGAAGCGGCTCGGCGCTCGGCGGAAAGCATTCTGCTTTCAGGTCGCGGCGAAGAGCTTGAGGCGGCGCTCTACTTGTTAGTGCGAATCAACCTTGCCACTGGACAAGCCGACCGTGCATTGCGCGGAGCAGAGCGGTTGCTCGATGCCTTCCCAAACGGCGAGTATGTCGAATACGCCCGTTTCTCGCGCGCCGAAAGTTCATTTTTGCTGGGCGAACTGAACGAGTCCAGGACCGATTTGCAATGGTGTGCGGATAGTTCAAAGGACAGACGTTTGGCCGACCGCGCTCGTGCCATTCTTGAAGAGCGCTCTGAATTTGATCCGCAAGAGTATTTAGTACCGCAAAACCGACCTGCGGCAATGCGGGATGCTATCGGCTCAGAGCATCGTCCACGTATCGCCCTTCTCCTTGCTTTCCCGGAATTGCATGATCCGGCAGCGGATCAACTCAAACAATCTTTCGTTTTTGCCGCTGCGCAATTGGACAAATTCGATGTTGAAGTAAGTCGCGTGGGGAGCGCCTTTGCCGCAGTTCAGGAGTTGGACAGAGTGGCAAGAGAGAATTACGACTTACTCGTATTTGCCGGAGATGAAGGTGCGGCCACGGCAATAGCCTTGGCGAATGCAGATCATGAGTTTCCGATATTGAAACTCACGAGCACGCCGCGTTCCCTTGCACATCTCTCTACGGGATTAGTCGAGTTTTTGCCTAGTCAGGAAGCGCAGGCCTTAACTGCCGCGCGCTACGCGGGAATGGAACTTCAGATTCCACATGGACTCATGTTGACGCCCGAATCTGACGCTGGACAAGCGCAACGTGACGGATTCAAGCGCTGCACGGATTTTAGCCTTGAATTGGATTCAGCAATTGAGTATCCGGCGGACGCGAACAATGTGCGGCCTGAATTGTACGACGCCTTGTCCGCACCCAATCGTCTCGCGCGCGGCGGCGAGGTTGTTGAAGCGGTATTGTCTCGTGAAGAACGTGAGAAACTGTTTGGCAGCACTGGGAAAGGCGAAACCAGTTTGCCTCCACTCCCGGAAACAAGCGCCGGGAGAGAAGCATTCTTCTTTGCACTTTCAGGTGACCAGATTATTAATTATTGCACTCAGCTTGGTCGTTTGCCCAAGGACATGACCTTGATTGGAAACAGCTCTTGGTTGGACGAGCGTTCGCTGCTAAATCAGGTCAACGTCACACGTGACATGTTGATTATTTCTCCGCTGCTTCCGTTTGCCGATCGTCAGACAGAACTTTATGTGGCGCTCGATGGCGTGGAAGATTTTGATTTGACACCGTGGCAATTGCTCGGACTGGATGCTGCTGACTTTGTTGCGGCCGCGATGTCTGCACAAGTGAATAACGGCGCGGATTTCGTTGATGCGGCGCGCGACGTCGGCCATTTTTCAGGTTCCGCTGTTGAAGTAGAAATTTCTGCAGCTGGAGAGAATCGACTTGCCCGAATCATCCGTTTTGACGGCGAAGAACTGAAAGTAGTAAAATAAATGCAGATTTGGGAAGCGATCCTGTTAGGTATTGTTCAGGGGATTACGGAGTTCTTGCCTATATCGAGCGACGGTCATTTGGTGGTGGTTCAGAATCTGCTCGGAATGACTGAGCCGATGTTGACCTTTGACATATTCATTCATTTAGGAACGCTCGCCGCCGTTTTGATCTATTTTCGCAAACTTCTGTTGCATCATGCGATCGGGGTATTTGACTCGGAACGTCGTTCAGAGTCGGTGCGATTGATCATCATGGTTGTTCTTGCCACGATTCCGGCGGTGATTGTTGGCCTGCTATTGAAAGACAAGATTGAAGAGACTTTTGGCAGTGCGTGGATTGCCGCCGCCGGATGGTTTGTGATGGGTTTGCTTCTAATCTGGAGCGCAAGATTCAGCGGGCGGCATGGCAGAATGGAAAAGCTTTCGGCTCTCGATTCGCTCTTGATAGGATCGGCGCAAGTATTTGCTCTTCTGCCCGGCGTTTCTCGATCTGGAACAACCATCATTACTGGAATGGCACGCGGTCTTGCGCCCGTCGAGGCGGCGCGCTTTTCGTTTCTGATGGCGATTCCTGCCATAGCAGGAGCGGCCGTCTTGCAGTTGAAGGATGTAAATCAAGCTGGATTGTGGACAGATCCGGTGATGTTGTCCGGCGCGGCTTCGGCGTTTCTGGTCGGTCTTGGTGCGATTGCGTTTCTTTTGAAGCTACTTAACACAGGAAACTTGAAACCGTTCGGGTACTATTGTGTGACAGCGGCTGTGGTTATCTTTGGTGTGCTAACTTTGAGTGGAAAATAATCAGTATGATGATGAACCAACCCGGCAATTCGCGACCGATAATCGGCATTTCGCCGGGCTACGCGGGGCCCGATCCGACGCGTAATTTTGCACCGGCGGGCCGCATTGTTTTTTGCGATATGAATTATATCGAGTGTACGGAAATTGCCGGAGGATTACCGTTTCTTGTTACCTTCTCGCAGGACAAAGATCAACTGAACCGGATTGCGGATCATCTTGACGGGTTGATATTGATTGGCGGCGTGGACATTCATGCAAGCCGTTACGGTCAGGAAATGCTACCGACGGAACAAGTTCCGATGTTGGAACGCGACGACTTTGAGTTTGCGCTGCTTGAAAGATTTCTTGAGCGCGAAAAGCCGATCTTCGGAATCTGTCGCGGATATCAGGTATTGAATGTTTTTTTCGGCGGAACTTTGATTCAGGATATCCCGTCCCAACTTGGCCCGGTGCATCATCTGCAAACCCCAGGTTCACAGACGATTGCTCATCAGGTCAAACTTGAAGAAAATAGCCTTGCGCAGCGAATCTTCGGATCAACGCTCGTGAACGTCAATAGTTTTCATCATCAGGCGGTTGATCAGCTTGGGCGAGACCTGCGAGCGGTGGGATGGTCGGAGGAGGGAATTGTTGAGGTGTTTGAGCATGTTTCGCATCCGTTTTTGCTGGCCGTGCAATGGCATCCCGAGCGAATGCGGAATTTCCCTGAGCATCAGTTGTTGTTCAACGAATTTGTAAATACTTGCAGCCGTGAGCAGCTTGAATTGGTTGGCTGAAGCCATCCCCGCATTTCGCAATCTGACTAAAGCAATTGCGAAGGGCGACGCCTTTCCGGTCGTGATGCTGGGAGGGACGGAAGAGTTTGCCATCGGTGAGGCTCGCACTGTCTTGCTGGATTACTTGCTCAAGGATGCGTCTGCGGACTTCGACTACTTTGAAGCTGAAGCGACGGCAGTCAGCGCGGGGGATCTGAATGAACAGCTTGTCGCTCTGCCGATGTTTGGAGCGCGCAGAGTGGTTGTGTTGAACGATCCCGAAGCCGCGCGCAAAGATGAGGCAAAACAAAACCTATTGAAGCGTTATGTTGATCGGCCTTCGCCGACAACGAGTCTGGTGTTGATTCAACCGCTCGACCGCAAACCCAACAAGTATGAATTGGAGCGCCTGCAGAATGCTCCGAACAGCTATTGGTTTCTTGAATTGCGCGAAAGTGAGATCGCGAAATTCGTAAAAAGCTTTGTGGCTGATAACAAGAAGACGATCGCGAGCAACGCGGTGGACTACTTGATCGAAAGCTCGACGTCGCAATTGCGCGATCTTAAAGCGAAGCTTGAACATCTCGTGTTATATACCGGTGACACGCAGGAGATCACGGCTGAGATGGCCATGCGGGCTACCGGAATTACTGCCGAAGTGGATATGTTCAAGTTCGACGATGCCATTTTAGAGGGGAATGCCTCCCGAGTCTTGCGGGAAGCTCGTGAGTTAATGGACAAAGGAATGGACGAACTGGCCTTGCTGGGTCGTTTGCGGGGGACGATTTCCAAGGTCTGGATTTGCGGCGGGCTGGCAGCGAGGAGGGCGGTGGATGGCGACTTTCAGAAAGTTCTCGGTGGGCAAGTCTTTAAGAAAAATGACTTTATTGGTGCTGCTCGACGGATCGGAGAGCAAAAGTTGCAAGACTCCTTATTGAATTTGCTTCAAATAGAATTGCACGCCAAGTCAAAGGGGTCAGACGTCCGCTCACAGATATACGAGTGGCTGTGGATGGCTTGTGGTGGAAAAAAATCCGGAACACACGGAACCTTGGTCAGTCAGAAAGAGTATGTCAGGTAGGCGATGAACAAGAAGCCAATCGCGTCGCAGACCGACGAAGAACTTATAGCCGCTTTCCAGCAGGAAGATGCAGCGGCATTTGACGAGATAGTTCGTCGTTATCGTGACCCGCTCTATAATTTTGTGGTCCGGCTGTTGGGGGATACCCTATTCAGTGAGGACGTGGTTCAGGAAACTTTTGTCAGGGTTTACCGGAACAAGCACCGCTATCATCAGGTAGCCAAATTTTCGACGTGGATTTACACGATTGCATCGAACTTGGCGAAGACTGAATTGAGACGCCGCAAAGTAAGAAACTTCTTCTCGATATCCTCTAAGGGCAATGAGGAACGTGACTACGATATCCAGGATCAGGGCGTGGACGTCGAGAAGGAAGTGGATGGAAAAGTACGAACGGAGTTGATTTTGCGGGAGATTGAAAAGCTTCCGTTTCATTTCCGCGAAGCCGTTTTGCTCAGAGACGTGCAGGACCTTTCGTACGAAGAAATATCAGAAGTGTTAAAGGTGCCGCTCGGTACCGTAAAATCTCGGGTGAACAGAGGGAGAACCCGCTTGCAACAAGTATTAAAGTTTTTGGCGAATGAGGAGTCCGATCGTGATTAGTCCCGACAACAACGCAGTGAACATGGAGCCGGATTGTAGTCCGGAACATCAGCGGGTTCGCAAGGCGTTGCAAACTCTACCCAAAGCAAATTGTCCTGTAGGATTTGAATTTAGACTTGAACGCAGACTGGCCGGCAAACCGGTTGGTGGGACACGCTCCGGCTGGAGCATTAGTTGGTTAGGCGCGGGCGTTGGATTTGCGACCGCGATGGTGCTCGCACTGTTTATTTTTGATTTTGGATCGGCGCCGGGAACGAATCCGGCCAATATTTCGGGAACTCCGACAACGATTAAGACGAGTGGAGTTCAGGTTGAGCAACCTGCTGATGTTGCTAAGACCACGATTGAATCGACTGCACCTGTGACGGCGCCGGAAAAGACCGCTGAGCAGTTGGCGGCCTCGCAGGACACGATGAAGGACAAGACCAAGCCGGGGACGCTGCCGGAAGGGCAGTATCAAACGGTTGGGGGACAACAGAGTCCGAGATAGGTTACGAACTGACTTGCTACTTGGGTGAACGCGGCGATTCGAAAGAGTCGCCGCGTTTGTTCAAATTAATCATCGCGTACCCTAACCAACAAGTGGGGCAAACCTGGCTCCGTCTTCGCTGCTGCTGGGGAACAAGATTAAGAAGAATGCTACTTTCATAAACGACACCGAGTCTGATATGTGGCCCTGCCAACATTGATGAAGTGTTTCTAAGTGATTTTACGCGCAACAATTCTCCAAGAAAAGGATTGATCATAACTAAAGATTCAGCAGGGCAAAAAGGCGATCAAAACGTACCTCTGCAGCAGATTGAGTAGAAAAGGAACTAAAACCAAAGAAAAGTCGTATAGCAAGCGACCGTCAGAAAAAAAGCTGGTTGACAACCAGTTGACAAGGCAGGGGGAAATGCTTATATTCCCTGTTGTTACTAACCCCAAAGGAAGCTATAAATGGCAAAGAAACAGACCTTTAGCGACAAATTGTCGAAGGCAAAGTCCTCGGGTGCAAAGCACTGCCCGGTTTGCAACGAGATTCAGACCTCGGTTCGCGTGCGCGAGTTCGTGACCGTGGGTGCCCGTCGCAACCAGACTTCGAAGATGGTGAAGGTGTGCAAGTGCAATTCGACCGAGGTGTACGGTTAAGCCCTTGCAGCGCATCGTCATCGCGACGAACAACGCGAACAAGTTCCGCGAGATTCAAGAAAAGTTGGCCGGTTTTCCGGTCGAACTCTTGAGCCTCGCGGATTTTTCGTTTTTGAAACCGACCATCGAAGATCAGCCGGACTTGCTGGGGAATGCCATCAAGAAGGCCGCAGAAGCCTCCCGTGGGACGGGGCTTTGGGCGATGGCTGATGACACCGGGCTTGAGGTGGATGCCTTAAGTGGAGCGCCGGGTGTCTATTCGGCGAGGTACGCCGGCGAGGGTGCGACGTATGCAGACAACTGCGCGAAACTCCTGAAAGAAATGGCCGATGTGCCGGATGACAGAAGAAGGGCAAGGTTCCGAGCAGTGATTGCGTTGGTGACAGAGGATGGGACTTATTGCACAGAGGGGAAGCTCGAGGGAAGAATTAATCGTGCGGCTCGCGGAAGTCAGGGGTTTGGTTACGATCCCGTGTTCGAACTGTTGGATGGACGGACGCTCGCGGAGCTTGACATGAATGAAAAAAACCGCCTGTCGCATCGCGGACTGGCGGTTGAGAAGATGATGAAGCTGATTGGTTTTTTGCTCTCAGATTCCGGCGGCGCGGGGACGCACCGCTCGGCGAGCGCAAGATGAAATCCGGCTGGCGCCGGGTTTTTTGTTTAGAATGTGACCATTGTCTCTATGCGGACTGTTCGATAGGTGTCGCCGTTGGCATAGGTCACGCGGTGGTCATAGACGATGTTGACATTGGGGGCGATGCCGAAGAAGACCTTGCCGCCGTAGATTGCACCATCAGAAAGCTCGGAGAAGAATTCCGGTTGATTGGGCTGATAGAAGTAGCCTGCGAGCTTGCGAATTTTGGACGGATTTTGTGGCGGTGTGGCGGCTGCCTCTCCGTAAAATGTCTTGCCACTGGGATAGTGCTCACCATGCATGTCAAGTGCCCATGCATAAAGATAGCCAATGTCGGTGAACGAGAGAGTCAGGTCACCGTACATACCTTTTGCTTTGCCAAGCCCTTTTAGCTTCGACTCTTTGGTTGCATAGGTGCTGTCGCCGATGACTTGCGCGCGCTCGAGTTCATAGGAGAAATCAAAATAGTCTCCGATGAACTCTTTTTCGTATTGGCGGTATTCCAATCCGATTTCAATAGGGTGAAACGCGGCGCGCAATCCGGGCGCCGACCAGCCCCAACCGTAGTCGTGAACCTGCGCAGCCTGAGCGTACCCCCAGAGAGAGAATTTCTTGGCTTTCAAGAGCGGAATGCCGGCATCTACTCCGCTCAGAATAACTTCGTCAGAGCGGTCGCGATAGTCTTCGGGGAGCTTGTAGATATTGGGCAAATGTCCCCAGTGGATTAACGAATCAATCTCTTCAGGTTCGAGGAGATTTAATAGCTCTTGAACATGGCGGCGGTCATCAACGTCTGCAAATAGATCGAGCAAATTAGGAACACCGTCATCATCGAAATCGGCAAGACCTGCATATTGATTACCGTCACCCGCGAGCGTGCCGCCGAAGACAAGATGGGATTTCGGCAGTGGCTTGATTGCGAGGCGAGATGCCACGACTCCCGGGCCGTCGAGTTCGCGAATATTGTTGGTCATGCCTTGAAATGAGAGAATGCCCTTCTTGCCAATCTCACCTTCAACATATGCTCCAACACGCTTGATTTCGGGATATTGTACAGTGTTGGCGTAGCGGTGCATAATAATACCGTAACCGATGGTTACATTATCAAGTGCACCCGCGCGCAGATAGAGCGGATCACCTGGTGCACCGTAGCGAACATAGTAGATTTTTTCGATGGCATCGAGCGGCTCATCCCACTCATCTTCCTTGAGATTGCCCTCTTCATCGATGCGGACAGTGAGGTCCAGACCGACGCCCCATTTGCCAATCGGAACGTCGGGGCGGAGGCCGAATTGCTGATAGAGTTTGCCGTTTATAATTACCATGCCAATGGTGCCATTCCAACGGATTTTGCCGCCGGATGCTCCGCCGCCGCTGTAGGGCGGTTCAAAGGCGGGATCGGCAACTTCCTGCGAGTTGGCCAAACGGCAAGTCAGCAGGAGGGCGAGGGCAAGGCAGAGGTATCGCATTTGTGGGGCCATAATGGTGGTTAAGTTACATAAAATCGCATGGTTTGTCAAGCGTAAGCCATTCAAAAAACTTGCATTTTCGCGGGGTAAAGGTTATATTTATAGGCTATGACAGGAATCACATATCTTGACAACGCGGCCACCACTCAGCCTGATCCCGCTGTGATTGCGGCCATGACGGAAGCTCTGTCTGAACAATGGGGCAATCCGTCGAGCGTGCATGAGCGCGGCAAGCAAGCGAAGATGGCGCTTGAGAATGCCCGCAATTCAATTGCCAAGCTGATCGGTTGTCATGCTGACGAGGTGTTTTTCACTTCGGGCGGCACAGAGGCCGACAACTGGGCGCTTGAGGGAGCCGTTGCAAAGAGTGATCATTCCCACAACCACATCATTGTGTCGGCTTTTGAGCATCACGCGGTGTTGGACTGCGCAAAAGCTTTGGACAGGGCCGGCGCAATGTTGACCGTGATTCCGGTTTCCAGCGATGGTTTTGTTGATGAGCAAGCCATTGAAAGTGCGATTCGACCTGAGACGGTTATTGTATCGGTGATGCATGTGAATAATGAGTTGGGGACAGTGCAGAATATTGACGCGGTTGGCGCAAAATGCAAAACCCGCGGCGTCCTGTTTCATAGCGATTGTGTACAAAGCTTTGGTAAGCTTCCACTGAACTTTGCGATTATGCCAGTGGACATGATTTCGATCTCTGCGCACAAAATTCATGGCCCGAAGGGGATTGGCGCTCTGGTTGTGCGGCGGGGGACGATGCTTGGACAGCATCAGCACGGCGGCAGTCAGGAGCGAGGGAGGCGGACCGGAACAGAGAATTTGCCGGGGATAGTTGGATTTGGAAAAGCGGCTGAACTTTGTATGCAGAGCATGCAAAGCGAGGGTACGCGATTGTCTGCTCTCCGTGATTTGTGTGAACGCGAGCTTTGTGCCAAGATTCCGGATTTGATTGTCAATGGTACAGGCGGAACCCGTGCAAATAATATTCTGAGCCTTCGCGTGCCGGGTTGTGACGGCGAGGAATTGCTCATTGCGCTTGACATGCGAGGAATTTGCGTCTCTACCGGGGCGGCGTGCAGCGCCGGAGTGCACGGGGCGTCGCATGTGATGACGGCTCTTGGGTTGACTACGGAAGAAGCGCGCTCAAGTTTGAGAATCAGCTTTGGCAGGTTCTCGACCGAAGCGGATGTCATGCGACTTGTCGAAACTCTCCCGACGATCGTGGCCAAACAACGTGAAATGAATCGCGTACCTGCATGAAGAATCCCCGGCCATTGAAGTGGTTCGTGATCGGCGCGGCGGTGTTCACGCTGTTGAGTTGGGCCGTATATCTTGTGAATCAGAAGAACAACGAGCAGAGCTTTGCGGTCGATAAGCTCTGGCAGGAACGCGGAATACTTGCTTCGCAAGACATGAGATTTCTTTCACGGGGGCAAAATTTTGCGCACTTTGCGGTGACTGCCGTGAGCACTAAAGGTGACTCCGTGTCCGCTCATTACCGCCTTCCGGCCAATAGCCGCAAACTGAAAGCGCTGTTGTGGGTCTATGATTCGCCGAATGATGTGAACATGAGCATGATTCTGGATCGGAATATTCGCGCACAACATGCTGCGGTATTGGGCTACAATATTCATGAGAATTTTGAACGCGACGGCCAAGGGGCGATCAACTCATCGCGCGCGAATTTGTTTAATGGATTGGCGACCACCCGGCGCGAAGTGGATGTGCTTTTGCAGATGCTCAAAAAGCACCAGGTAATAGACAGCCTGCAAGTGTATGTTGCGGGGCAAGGAATCGCGAATACTCCTGTTCTGGGGGCAGTAACAGACAAAGCAAAAGGTATTCAAGGGTGCGGGCTGATTGATTTGGCGCGCGGAATGAAGCAATGGCAGGCGATCGACAAAAGCGGTTTCGCTACGTCCTCCACTATTGCCTCAACTGGAATTCGGAGCAAGCTTGCACTCATTGAGCCACAGGACTCCGGTGGTTTTAGTTGGCCGGACGGTGGCGCAAGCTTAACCGGACAGCCGTATTCAATGGAGAACGTCGCAGGATTATCTGAGATGGAGATATTGCAACGAGGACTCGAAAGCGCATTGGTGTGGGTGGTGGGCGACGACACGCTTGCCACGCCGGTTAAGGTAGATACGACATTTACAAAAGTTGTGAAAGTAGCATCGTAACGATGGCGATTGAAGCTCCAACAGTAGTTACAGATTCCAAAACTTCGGTTAAGACAACCGTTGCAATTGCCATGTCGGGTGGGGTGGATAGCTCGGTTGCGGCGGCGCTGTTGGTCGAACAAGGCTTCGATGTTATTGGATTGACGATGCATCTGTGGACGGACGCTAAGGGCGAAGAGATGTCTCTGAACCGTGCCAGCGGCTGTTGCAGCATCACGATGTCGCAGGACGCGCGAGCGGTTTCGGATCGCATCGGAATAAAGCACTATGTGCTCAATTTGTCGAAGGAGTTTCATGGCTCGGTCGTGGAGAATTTCGCCGGGGAATATTTGGCTGGCAGAACTCCCAATCCGTGCGTTCGTTGCAATACGTTTGTAAAGTGGCAGACATTGCTTGAAAAATCGCGCAAACTCGGCTGTGAATATTTGGCGACAGGGCATTACGCGCGAGTCGAGCGTTCGGAGGGCCGCGCTAAACTCTTGAAAGCTGCTTACCCGGAAAAGGATCAGTCGTATGCATTGTGGGGGCTGTCGCAACACAGTTTGAATCACACGCTGTTTCCGCTTGGGGATTTGCCGAAATCGAGAGTGCGCGAACTTGCACGAGGTTTGGATTTGGAGACCGCGGACAAGCCCGAGAGTCAGGATATTTGTTTTGTGCCGGACAACAACTACCGTCGCTTTCTCCAAGATAATTTTGGGATGCAGTTGAAAGTCTTAGGTGGTGGTGAGTTCATTGGCCCGGACGGCAAGGTGATGGGACGGCACGATGGTATTGCGAATTTCACCGTTGGGCAACGAAAGGGCTTAGGTTTGTCGGCTGGACGGCCGCTTTATGTCAAGCGCATTGAGCCTGAAACGGATCGAGTCTATCTCGACTATGATGAGAATTGTCTGGATTCACAGGCATTCGGTCATGACGCAAATTGGGTTTCGATTGCCGAGCCAATTCGGCCGATTTCGTGCGAAGTAAAGATTCGATACCGTTCCGAGCCCGTTCAGGCGCTGCTAACCGCGTTGCCGGATCGCAAAGTTAGGATTGAGTTTGATTCGCCGGTGCGCGCGGTTACGCCGGGGCAATCGGCGGTGTTCTACGATGGGGATTATGTTTTGGGTGGAGCGATTCTTTCGGGTACGGAAGGAGAGACGCAATGAGCAAACAGGGTGCATTTCCACGAGTAACGGCTCCGCAAATTGTCGCGTGCAAAGCAGAAGGCCGCAAGATCGTCGGTTTGACAGCGTATGACGCTGTCTTTGCGGCACTGGAGGAGGAAGCAGGGGTTGATTTTCTGCTGGTTGGCGACAGCGCGGGAAATGTGATCGCGGGACATGCGACGACGATTCCGATGACGATGGACTCGATGTTGTTCTTGACGCGCTGTGTTTCGCGCGGAACATCGCGAGTCATGGTTGTGGCGGACATGCCGTTTGGTTCTTTTCAGGTTTCTGAGGAAGAGACGCTTCGCAATGCAATTCGCTTTTTGAAAGAAGGTGGAGCGCAGGCGGTGAAGATCGAGGGCGGCGGATACTTGATGCCTACCGTAAAGCGACTGGTTGAGGCGGGTATTCCCGTGATGGGCCATCTTGGATTAACTCCACAGATGATCAATGTGTTTGGCGGCTACGGCGTGAAAGCGACCACAGAAAAAGAGGGAAAACAACTTTTGCTTGATGCGTTGGCTTTGGAAGAAGCCGGGTGTTTTGCAATAGTTTTGGAAAAGATTCCCGCGAGCTTGGCAGAGAAAGTCTCCAAGCAGTTGCGAATCCCGACGATTGGGATCGGTTCAGGCGCCGAATGTGACGGGCAGATATTGGTGAACTACGATCTGCTGGGAATTTTTGACAAGTTCAAGCCGCGCTTTGTTCGGCATTACATGAAAGGCGCTGAACTCGTTCGCGGTGCGGTTTCAAGTTGGGTCAATGACGTGCGCGAAGGGACGTTTCCATCTGCCAACGAGTCCTATGAAGCGCCGAATACAAATCAGGAAAGCAAGACTGTTAAACGCAGTCGCAGAACATAGTGAAAGTACTTAAGACTCGCGCGGCGCTGATCGCGGAACTGAATCCGTTGTGGCAGTGCGCTGCGAGAATCAGTTTAATTCCGACGATGGGCGCTCTCCACGAAGGGCACATGAGTCTGGCGCGGCTGTGCGGGCCGTGTGACGTGCGAGTAACGTCAATTTTCGTGAACCCGACGCAGTTTGGAGAGAACGAAGATTTAGCGCGCTATCCGCGAACGCTGGAGCAGGACTTGATCCTGTGTGAACAGGAAGGGATCGATTTTGTTTATGCTCCATCTGCAGAAGAGATGTATGACGGCAAACTAAATGTCACTGTTGATCCGGGTGAACTGGCAAACGTGTGGGAGGGAGCCATTCGTCCCGGACATTTTCGCGGCGTGTTGACTGTGGTTGCCAAGTTTCTGCACCAAGTTCGTCCAGATTCTGCTGTGTTCGGCGAAAAAGACTTTCAACAGTTGGCATTGATTCGCGGAATGTGTAAGGCGTTGGACTGGCCGGTTACTATTTTGGCTGGAAAGACGATGCGCGAAGATGACGGATTGGCCATGTCATCGCGCAATCGATTCTTGAAGAAGCAAGAGCGCGAGCAAGCTGTTGTGCTGTATCAGGCTTTGCGTGCGGGACAAGAGGTGATTAAGGCGGGAGAGCGGCGTCTTCCGGTCGTCAAGCAAGAGATGCTGAATGTTATGGGTGACGTTCCCGAAGCATCGGTGGACTACTTGACGGTTGTGGATAGCGAGTCGTTGGCCGAGCAGGACTTGGTTTCGTTGGATGCTCGGCTGATTGGAGCGATTCGATTGGGAAGTGTACGATTGATAGATAACCTGCCGGCGAGAGATGCAAGTCCGGAACTTTCAACAGTCTGAAGAAGTTTTTCAAGTGACACAGATACCATTTTCGGTAGTGATTTTGGCGGCTGGCAAGGGAACTCGGATGAACAGCGACCTGCCGAAAGTTTTGCATGAGATCGCCGGGAGACCACTGATTTTGCGGGTGCTTGACACTGCAAGGGAGTTGGGAGCTGCCCAAACGATCGTTGTGGTGGGGCACATGCGGGAAATGGTTGAGGAGGTGGTTGCCGGAACTGCGGATATGACGGTAGTACAGGATCCCCCCCTCGGAACCGGGCACGCCGTTCTGCAAGCGGAGGAGGCGGTTTCACCAAATTGTCAGGAAGTTCTCATTTTGTCAGGGGATGTTCCGTTGCTTAGGGCCAGCACATTGGAAATTCTGTTGGAACGTCATAGGGAACCTGGGTGCGAATTGACGGTTCTGTCTGCCAAAGCCACGAATCCATATGGGTATGGTCGAATCGTCCGCGATCTTGACGGAGAATTCACAGGGATTGTTGAAGAGAAAGATGCCAATACAGATCAGCGTAACCTTAGTGAAATCAATACCGGGGTCTATGTTGTCAACCGTACGGATCTGTTTGCGGCCTTGCACAAGGTTAAGCCGAATAACGCCAAAGGTGAGTATTACTTGACGGACATTGTCGGAATAATGGCCAAATCCGGAAAGCGGACGCAGGCCGTTAATTGCGCAGATTTTGCGGAAGTTCAAGGGATCAATACACCTGCAGAGCTGGCTCAAGCGGAGGCCGCATGGCTGGCCCAAAAAGCGCTCTGAAGTATTGATTATAATGATGTTTGTGTTTATCTTACGGAATCTACAAAAGAGCTTGGAGAGACCTATGCGGTCTGTAGCGACAGCGTTGTTACTGGTCGGGTTGATGGCTTTGTCGGCAACGGCACAGTTTAGAACTCAACCAACGAGCGGTTCGACATCCGAGTACCTCCGGAATCATGAGCAAGGAATTGGCCTGAATGGGGTCAAGGGATTGCTTGATCCGTCGCGCATGCACATGTCGCATTCAGTGAGTATGAGTTATGTAAACGGCGGCGGAACGAGTATGTCGCGCGGCTTGTACATGAATCGAATTGACTATCAGATTTCCAATCCACTCACGTTGACGACGCATTTGGGATATCAGTTTCAACCAAGCGGCCCTGCAGAGTGGAATCCAGCGCGAACGGGAAATGATTTTGTCGGCGCGGCGGATTTGACATGGAGACCAAGCAACAACTCCTTGTTCAGACTCTCTGTTGCCAAGGGCATGTCGCCCTACTATGGCGGCCTCGGCTATTCAGGGTACGGCTATGATTATTCGCCGTGGATGTTTCCCGGACGGCCATAGGTTGAATGCGTTTACTGCATGATCAGACCGCTTCGTTAATCTCCTGCCTGCCAAATCGGTTGGCCACTATTAGCGACCGAGAGTCCTGAGTTCTCGGTCATTTTTTTGAAACAGTGCCCAAACGCTTTTATCTCAAATCAGACTTATCGACCGCTAAGCCAGCCCGTCGCTATCCGCGCTGGACGTACTGGGTTTATTGGCTCATTTTGGGTGGAAGCCTTGTTTGGGCGTTGAGCACGTTTGACTTTTCTGGAGCGCAACAGTCCGACGCATCTTTGAGACGACAATCGATTGGCTCTACGGAAACAAGCACGAAGCTCGCTCCGGTGGTGGAAGCCGAACCGGAAGAACCAGTAGTAGTCTCGATTGTCCGGGATACGAGCGAGGTCATTCCCCCGGATACGGTTAGAATTGCCAAGGCGGAACCCGAAACGCTTGAGAAAACTGAATCGGTTCGCAAGGAAAGAGTTGCGGTGGCGCTGCCGACGATTACGCTTTTTAACGGCTGCGGTGTCAAAGGAATAGGAGCGCGCGCCAAAACGGCGCTGGAGCGGATGGGCTTTGAAGTCGTTGAAGTGCGGAATGCGCGCAATTATGACTACAAGAAGAGCGAGGTTCTTGACCGCCGCGAGAATTTGGAAATGGGCAAACTGCTGGCGGACTCTTTGGGGATCCCCAAGCAACTTGCAGCATGGGATACAACAAGAAGTGATCGCGATGCGGATGTGTCGCTAATCGTAGGTTCTGATTTCCGGAAGCTACGTTGGAAAATTTAAGTAAATAGAGTTTGGAGCACACGACTGAGCACGGTTAGCCCTTTCGAAATTGCCAAGCAAGCAGCTTTGGCGGCCTTGGAGAAGAAAGCTGAGAACGTCCGGATTCTTGATCTTACGAAACTCGATACGGTGACGGATTTTTTCGTTGTTTGTACGGGTGAAGTGAATCAGCAGGTTCGGGCAATAGCAACGCACATTGAAAAAAGCGTACGCGACAAGCTGGGGGAAAAGGTCTATCACAAAGAGGGCATGGACTCACTAAACTGGGTGCTTGTTGATTTTGTGGACGTGGTCGTGCATGTGTTTCGTCCGAGCTTTCGTGACTACTACAGGCTGGAAGATTTATGGAGCGATGCGGACGTGATCGAGGTGAGTGACGAAGACGGATTTGTCACCGTTCCGGCAATGGGTAAACCGCCGAAAAAGTCAGTCAAGAAAGCCGTCAAGAAGAAGGCCGCAAAGAAAGTCGCCAAGAAGCCAGCCAAGAAAGCCGCAAAGAAGTCTGCCGGCACGTCAGTCAGCAAGACTGCTCCGAAGAAGAAGACCGTGAAGAAGGTGGTCAAGAAAGCGGCGAAAAAGGTTGTCAAGAAGGCCGCAAAGTCTCCGGCCAGCAAGAAGAAATCAAAGTCGTGAAGCGGGTGCACGCACATTTAGCGCAAGCGATTGAACAAGCGCTCGTGCAGATGGGGGTTGGCTCTCCGCTCGTAACGCTCGAAAAGCCGCGCGATCCGGCGCACGGTGATATTGCGACGAATGTGGCGTTGGTACACGCGAAACAGCTTGGCAAATCGCCGCGACTGATTGCGGACGGGCTTGTGAGTTCAATGAAACTCGATCCTGACTTGGTTAAGTGTGAAGGCGTCGCCGGGCCTGGTTTCATCAATTTTCGGTTTGCCGACGCTTACTTGCAGTCGATTGCGGAACTTGCATTTCGGACGAAGGACTCATATGGCACGACGAACGACTTAAGCAGCAAGCGCGTGTTGATTGAATTTGTGTCGGCCAATCCGACTGGGCCGCTCAATGTAGTAAGTGCGCGGGCGGCTGCGGTTGGAGATAGCTTGACAAGAATCTTTCGAGCGTTGGGTGCAGAGTGTCACTCTGAGTTCTATGTCAACGATGCCGGGAACCAGGTAGAATTGTTGGGACAGTCAACGCTCGCTCGCTACTTGTCACTTCTTGGTCATGAAACCGAGATTCCGGAGGGTGGCTATCATGGCGAGTACATTTCAGACTTTGCGCAGCAGCTTGTTACCGAATACGGCGATAAGTACCTGAAGATTGACCCAACGTTAGCTGCAGATGAGTTGGGCCGCATGGCGATCGAACGCCACATCGAAATGCACCGGAAATCGCTTGCGAATTTTCGAGTGACAATGGATCAGTGGTTTCGCGAAAGCGCTTTACGTGCATCGAATGCGGAATGGGATGCTTTCAAAGTTCTTGATGATCGTGGAGCGATTTTTGAGAGAGATGGTGCAAAGTTCGTGCGCACGTCGGAGTACGGAGACGGACAAGATTGGGTTGTGGTGACATCCCAGGGAAAGCCGACCTACTTCCTGCCGGACATCGCCTACCATTGGGATAAGTTTCGACGCGGATATGATCACATCATTGACATACTGGGGCCGGATCATCATGCCTACATAACGAAGATGGCGGCAGCGATGTCGGCGCTTGGTGAAGATGCAAAGCGGCTCGAAATAATGCTTTTGCAGCACATCAATCTACTGCGCGACGGCGAACCTGTCAAGATGTCCAAGCGCGCAGGTCAGATTATTGAAATGGATGAGCTTCTGGACGAAGTTGGAATTGATGCGGCGCGCTATTTCTTTTTGCTCCGTCGCACGTCAACGCCGCTCGATTTTGACATTGAGCTTGCCAAACGCCAGTCAGACGATAATCCGGTCTTTTATGTTCAATATGCCCACGCGCGAATCGAGTCGATTTTCAAACGCGGCGGGGTGGACGTGCCTCAATCGCCTGAGCATTTGGAATTGCTCACGCATCCGGAAGAGCTAACATTACTTCGGCGCCTTCGTGAATTAGGGGACGTGATGAACGAATGCGCATTTAGCCGCGATCCGCACGCAATGACCGTGTGGCTGCGGGAAGTAGCGGCGCAGTTTCACAGGTTCTATCACCACTGCCGTGTGTTGACGACGCCGGCGGAATTGCAAACGGCGCGGTTATGTTTGTGCCGCGCGACACAAATCGCTCTGCAACACGGATTGGCGTTGTGCGGAGTATCAGCACCTACGGAGATGTAATTTTGGCACGCACGGAATCAAAGAGAGTTCGTAAATTGAGCGGCGCGGTTTCGCCGGATGTTGTCGTTGTCGGCAGTGTTGCCATCGACGTGTTGCACACGCCGACTGTTGAGGGGAAAGTCGTGTTAGGCGGATCGGCATTTCATTTTTCGAATGCCGCATCGCGTTTTGCATCCGTCGGCATGGTCGGCGCAGTCGGAGAAGACTACCCCTTCGAACAAGCAGAATTCTTGCGCCGTCGCGGAGTGGATTTCGGCGGTGTCGAAGTTAAGCCGGGGCAAACGTTTTTGTGGGAAGGACGTTATCACGAAGGGTTTCGCACGCGTGAAACGATTCGCACCGAGCTTGGCGTGTTTGAGCATTTTTCGCCAAATCTTCCTGAGTCTTACCGCAAACCTGAAATACTTTTTCTTGCCGCAATCGAACCTCGTTTGCAGTTGGACGTTTTGAAGCAAGTGGAGCGCCCCAAGTTGGTCGCGATAGATACGTTTAAGCTTTGGATCGACATCGCCCGTCAGGATTTCTTGAAGGTGCTGAAGAAAGTTGACCTTTTATTCGTTGACGAATTTGAAGCGCGTTGGTTAACTGAAGCTTCGAGCTTGACGGCCGCCGCGCGTGAGTTGTTGACGATGGGACCCAAGTGGGTCATCGTCAAGAAAGGCGAGCACGGCAGCTTCCTCGTTGGCCCGAATGGGCTATTCATGTCGCAAACGTATCCCGTGAACGAAGTGATTGATCCGACCGGCGCAGGAGATTCATATGCAGGCACTCTGCTTGGTTATCTTGCCGCCTGCAAGGAAGTGACTGACACAAACATTCGCCGCGGAATGCAGTGGGCGAGTGTGATCGGTTCATTTTATGTTGA
Organism: uncultured Alphaproteobacteria bacterium; assembly: GCA_964587105.1. Classification (GTDB taxonomy): domain Bacteria; phylum Electryoneota; class RPQS01; order RPQS01; family RPQS01; genus JABWCQ01. The sequence goes on from CAZPKG010000013.1 coordinate 20,232, forward strand.
AGGCTTTGGGCCGGACGGATTAAAGGATCGTACGCGTTCGGAATTGATTGATCGCCATCGCAGGCTCGGGGTGATGACGCGCGTTCCATGAGCAAAGTCACTCCGCTAAAGTGGGAGAACGGCGAGTTGCTCATTCTTGATCAACGGCTATTGCCTGGTCAAGTCAAATGGATCACTGCGCGTTCTGTGGATAAAGTCGCTTTAGCGATTGAGGAACTCGCGGTACGGGGAGCGCCGGCGATTGGAATCGCGGCGGCGTATGGGGTTGCTATTGCCGGGGGTGCTAAGAATGCTTCACAAGAGTCAGTGCGATCGGCGATTGAACGCTTGCGAGTAACTCGACCGACGGGTTTTAACCTGTTCTGGGCGCTCAAGCGGATGAGCGAGTGTCTGGAGAGTTCGTCAAAATGTTCCGTCACTCGATTGGTTCGTGAAGCGAAGGCGATTCACAAAGAAGATTCCGATGCGTGTTTGGAAATGGGGAAGTTCGGCGCCGAGTTAATCAGCAACGGCGAGACCGTGCTAACCTATTGCAACACGGGCGCGCTGGCGACGGGTGGAATTGGCACGGCATTGGGTGTCATTCGCACTGGATACAAGGCAAAAAAAGTTCGTAGCGTTTATGCCTGCGAAACCCGGCCCGTCGGACAAGGAGCGCGCCTCACCGTATGGGAATGTGTGCAGGAGAAAATTCCCGTCACGCTGATTTGCGACAACATGGTCGCGGCGCTGATGTCCGCAGGAAAGGTTCAGCGCGTGTTAGTTGGAGCGGATCGAATTACGCGCAACGGAGACACGAGTAACAAGATCGGAACTTGCGGCGTAGCGATGCTCGCTCACCAATTTGGTATTCCATTTCACGTGGTGGCGCCAAGCTCGACATTTGATACGCAACTTGCTGACGGAAGCGAAATAAAGATTGAAGAGCGCTCGCCGGGTGAAATCCTGCGCGCGACGCTCGGTTTGGAGAAACTTGCGGGAGTCAAGGTTTGGAATCCTGCCTTTGACGTGACGCCCGCGAAATACATTACTTCGATCATCACGGAGCGTGGTGTTTATCGCCCACCGTACGCATTCTCGAAGTAGAGTTTTCAGGATTCAGTTTCAACATGCAATGAGATCGAACATGAAGCGCACTTTTACTTTTGTGATCCTCGTATTGGCCTGCACTTCGCTCGCAATGGCGGGAATGGAGTTGACGTCGGCCAAGATTTACAGAAAGCAGAACGAAATTGTCAAGGCGATGGAATTCTACGATCAAGCCGTTGCCAAGGAGCCTGACAACGCAGAAGCGGTGTTTGAGCGCGGAGAGTTGTTGGGGATAATCGCGATGGATCAGGCGCAGGTTGGCGTGCGCAAGAAAGTTGCCGGGGACGTTGACGATCCTCAATTGGCGGTGCTTGAGAGAATGGTAAAGGATTTTGACGCCGTGCGCGCAATGGCCGCAGGCGGAGACAAAAAAGCTCAGAAGTATGAGAAGAAGATCAAGACGATCTCTGAAGGCTACTGGTGGGAGTTCTACAGCAAAGCTGTCGGAGCGGATTCATCGTATCGCGCGATGGAAAAGTCCGGGAGCATGGAAAACGCCAATGCCGTGGTCGAGTCGGGGTTGAAATCTGCATCAGTCGCAATCAAGATTGATCCGCAGCATTGGAGCAGCCGCTTTGTGTTTGCACAATTGCGCGGTTTTCAAGCCAAAGACGAGGGATTTGTCAATGCGTGGCACGAGGCCATTGCGGCGCTTGACAATTCTGACTTGAAAACGAAAGACCCTGACAACTACAAGAATAATCGCTATTACGCGCAGTTGCAGTTGATCCAGAACTACTATGCGAAGGAAGATTACGCCAAGACGCTTGAGGCTGCTGATCTGATGCTCGCGGACGATCCGGCTTCTGTTGAAGCTGTTCAATACAAGGCATTCGCGCTCGCGACAATGGCAAGTGACGAGAAGCGATCCGTGAGTGAGCGCGACTCGTTAAAGCGTGTGGCGTTAGGCGCATTGGAAAATGCGAAGACGTCGAATCCGGACGATGAGAATATTCTGTTCTACATAGGCCAATTCAATTTGCAGCTTGCGGATACGGCTGCGGCGCTGGCCGCCTTTGACAATTTTCTCGAGCGAGCGCCGGACGACCGCGACGTTTTGTTCACGCAGGGACTGATCTATCTGGAAGGTGAAAAGTTCGGCAACTTGGACAAAGCTGTCGAGAAGTTTGGTGCGATTACTTCAAAGAACGCAGAAGACGGTGCAGCATGGATTAACTACGGTATTGCTTTGATTCGACAAGGCAAGACCGCAGAAGGCAGCGAAGCGATGAAAAAGGGCGAATCGTTATCGGGCAAGTAAGTTTATCGCGTGACGACTTGATGACTTCTTCGAGCGATCTGAATGTCCCCCGGCACGTTGCAGTAATCATGGACGGCAACGGGCGTTGGGCGGCGGCGCGCGGTTTGACGAAAATCGCGGGCCACAAAGAGGGAGTGAAATCCGCTCGGGAAATCGTGCGAGTCTCCGGCGAAATTGGCGTGCAGTATCTAACGCTCTACACGTTTTCGACCGAAAATTTCCGGCGTTCAAGAATGGAAGTTGACGCGCTGATGACTTTGCTTGTGACGACGATTGGCAAGGAAGTGCGAAACCTGCACGAGAACAACGTGCGGCTAAGCGTAATCGGCAGGCTTGACAAGATTGCTGGCACCACTCGGCGCGCACTGGAAGCCGCAGTCAGCAAACTCGAACATAACACCGGACTGCATTTGGTTTTAGCAATTGCCTATGGCTCGCGGCAGGAGATTCTTGACGCGGTCAATTCGCTGACGAGCGCGCAAGCCGGTGAGATTACTGAAGAGCAGCTTACTAAGGCGCTTTACACGTCTGAAATTCCCGACCCGGATTTGATCATCCGTACGTCGGGTGAAATGCGACTCTCCAATTTCTTGTTATGGCAGGCGGCGTATGCGGAGTTGGTTGTTACGCCGACATTGTGGCCGGATTTTAGGCGAGAACAGTTTATGCAGGCGATAGAAGAGTACTCAGGACGCGAACGGCGTTACGGCGCAAGAACAACTTAAGACACTCAATGAATTGGGCAGAGAGATTTAGCGGCGCGGAATACGGATTCGTTCAAGAACGGCCTTACCCTGTCGCGTCACCAGTGAACGTCGAAGCATTGGCTGAAATCGTTCACGAGTGCGCGGAGCAGAACTGGCGCGTGTTGCCGCTTGGACAGGGCAGTTCGTTCCCACCAAATTTCTCGTTGCGTTCAGACCGCACATTTGCAATTACTACATCGAAGCTACGCGACATTTCTCGTCTTTCAAACGGGCGGACATATTGTCAACCCGGACTGGCAATTCAGAAAGTGTTACTGGCCGACCAGCCGTTGCAGCGAAAGACGATGGGAGGATTGATTTGCGGAGCGGGCGATTTGCCGACGCGAAATGCTGCGCGAACTTTTTGGCAAACGGTGCAATGTGTCGAGTTGATTGACTCTAAAGGCCGAACTGTCGTTCTGCCCGGACCTGCTTCGGCGCAATATGCTTTGGGCGCGTCCGCATCGGTGTTGCTTGAATCGCGCGGCAAAGTCGGGATCATTGTCGGCATCGAGTTTTGTGCGGATGAATTGCCGTTGCAGTTGGGTCCGAAGAAACTTAGTTCGACCTCAACGGAGAATCTCGCGTCGCCGATCAGCAGGCAGGTGAGCGTACGCAGCGCCGATGCGTTGTCATTATTTGATTGGTAATGCGCCATGACCGTAGTCCGGGGGTTTCGGAATTGGCGCGGGTGGCGAAAGGTTGCCTGGCTGACATTCGCTGTCGTATTTTGCCTTGCAGCGATAATCGTGTTCTTTCCCAATTCGTTGCTCAACCAGCGAGTCGCAGCGGGTTTAACAGACTATCTTGTCGACCAGCTTGGCCCGGAAGCGATTTGCGCTGAAGTTGAATTGGGTTGGCGTCACATTTCGATTAAAGATGTTCTTTTGCCGTTGGACAAGCATGGAACGATGCTCTCCATCGCGCGAATTGATGCGACGATTGATCCGTTGATTGCAATTTCACAGCCGGGCGCTTACGAACGGATTATTCGTTCAATTAACGTTGTCGGCCCACATTTGCAACTGCATTTACCTGAGAAGAGCGAACCAAGCGAGCGCAAAGGACTGATCCCCGCGAGCTTGTTCAACACGCTCACCGAGGTTGACAGCTTGCGAAGTTTCACTTTTGAAGATGGCAAGCTGGATATTCTCCGAAAAGACTCAACGATCATCGCATTCAATGATCTCCACGGTGGACTGTCAGGCGTTAGTGGCAAATTCAGCTTGAGCGCGTCAGGCGAGGGGAAGACACCGTTTGAACTTGACGTGCGTGTTACCGGTGAGATCATCCCTTCCCTTCAACACCTGAGTGTCGCGGCCACTATCACAAGCGATGAAGTAGAAATTGCATTACAGCGCCCACCGATTGACAGCGTCGCAATAAATGCGGGCCGCGCGGAGTTGTTAATCAGGCAGGATTCGAGCGAGGTAGTGTTCAGCGGCAACGTTGAACTAAACGAACTCGAATTGCGCTTACTTGGGCAGTCAGTGTTTGTGCCTGAAGCCCGGCTTGTGTTGGAAAACAACGTTGTGAGTTGGGATTCTTTGGTGATTCGCGCGGCAGGGGTGGAAGCTCGCTCAAGCGGCAAGATTGGAATTCGGGACTCGCTTAGAATTGAAAGTAATGTTTCGGCGGAGATCGAATTAGGCTCAGCTCTTAGAGCATTCGCGGTCGCCGACGCTGGCATCGTCGGAAAAGTATTTTTGAGTTCGGAGATTAGCGGGTCGCTTCGAAAGCCGGTCGTAAATGCGACGCTTCGAAGTGACTGTGTAATCGCTTTAGGTGAAACGGCAAAGTCAATTGCTGTTGATGCCGAATTGCACGACAATAATCTTACAGTTTCCAGTTGTTCTTTGACAACAAGCTACGGAGAATTGCGGGCACAGGGTGAATTAGAACTTGCTGGTGGAAGTTCGCTTAGCGTGCAAGGCGAATTTCGGCCAGGTGTTCTCCCGAAGCTCTTAGGTCAGCCGACAGCTATTAAGGTTGCTGAGTTTGCGCTTGAAGGCGACGCCCGAGCGCCGCATTTGCGTTGGTTAGTCCGTGACAGCAGCATGACATTATTGGGCAATGGAACAGCGGTGCAGGATAGCGGGGGATGGTCATTAGCTTTCTCAAACCCGGCGGGGAAGAGCGGCACGATTTCTTTTTTGACCAAAGGAGGTCAATGGGCCGTCTCCGCGAGAAACGCGCACATTCTTGTGCCGATAGCTTTTCCTACAACAACTGCATCGTTGGCCACTGTTCAGAAGTTCGAGTTTGATTTCAACGGCGACAAGAATTCTGGCGAGAGTGAACTCACGATATCGAGCGACTCACTTCGTGGCAGTGTAATTGGCCGCATATTGCGACAGCTGAACTTTGACGGGAGCTATCACCGGGATGCAGACGGCGTGCTTGACCTAAACGGTAGCTGGTATGGACTGTCCGGCGAAAACGAAGAGTTTTTCGGTCAGGGTAATATCAAGTTGGAGGATAATCTTCTCAGGATTGAAAATCTCTATATTGATGAGGCGGGATCACTGACAGGTGTCGTGCGGATCGATACGCCAAGTGTTGACTTAAGCATGTCAATCGAAGAGTTGCCGCTTTCGCGTTTGCCATTCATTGCCGGTGTTGCCGACAACTGGAAACTTGCCGGAGTAGTTTCAGGCGAGGTGTCAGCAAACGGCCCCATTGATTCGCTTCAATGGTATGCGGACATCAGTTTAGTTGACGGCGTTGCCCAAGGTGTTCCGGGATACTGGGGCCTACTTACGGCCGAGGGGCACAGTGACCGGATTGAATCACTCTTTGCCTCATTCGGACGCGGAGTCAAGAGCATTTTTGAGGCAAATGGATCGCTCGACATCTCTCAAAACACCATAGACATGCGAGCAGACTTTCCTGCCTCCGATTGCGCTGATTTTATACAAGCTTTGTCGGGTCGTAGCGGAATTCTGTCGGGTGATCTTGACGGCGAAATACTGGTGTTTGGCAAATTGTCGGCGCCGGACGTGGTGGCCAGTATGCGAGTCGCCCACGGCGAGTTGCTCGGAGAGTTGACAGTCGACAAGTTTTCGGTGGACGCGACAGTAGGTACTGAAGCAGACGGAAAACGAGTTCTTTCTGTTCCACAGCTTTCATTCTATAAAGAAAATGAATACAGTTTCACGGGGGAACTGACGGCCGAACCAAGTAGGGGTGGCCCATTTCGTGCGTATTTTGAAGGCAGCGGTGATTTTCTTGATTTGCTGCAGCAAGTTGACGCTGACTTCACTTCTCTTGGAAGTGACAGCAGGTTGCGAGTCGAAGTAGGCGGCACTTGGGAGGCACCGCAATTTGTCGGCGGTGAACTTACCGTAACAAGCGGGGAGTTCACCTATCCGCCCGCCGCGCCCGGAACATTGGTGATGAATACCTTGTTACGCTTGAATTCTGAGGGAGTGGTTGACACCGGGCGAATTCAAGTTGATGCAGGGCCAGATCACATTCGGCTTGAGTTTTTAGATCAAGATGATCCGCGTGTTGGCATGCTCACTCCGTTGGTGATTCCAAAACCGCGAATTGAATTGGGCGTACTGTACCTCAGTTCTTCCGACAACGGCATTGCTGTACGTCTGCCCGGATTCATGAAACCTGAGTGGTTGGGCCGACTAACGACAGGAGCAAGCGCCTTTGACGGCGTGACTATTTCTGCTTTCGGCGATGCGCGCTTGCGAATTGGCGGAGAAGTTTTGATGCGCGACGCGCGGTTCACGTTCCCGTTCTTTTCCTACGGCGGCGGGCGAATCAGACCCGTGACCAAGTGGCTTGTGGACAGATTGTATGAAGCAGAGTGGGCTCTTGATATCACAATGGGCAACGGCTCGCACTACGATGTCGAGATAACCGGCTTCAAGGATTCAGATTTGTTCGCGCAAATTGGGGACAACGTATTGCTAAGCACGGTTGCCGAATATCTGGATCACATTTCGGTGGATGCGATCGTTGCTCCCACTGAAACTCCATTGATCATGGAAGGCGCGTTAGTTGATTCTTCATTGCGACTGTACGGAAAACTCAGCGCGAGTTCCGGCAAAGCGGATTATCTTGATCAGACGTTTTGGATCGAGAAACTGCAGGCGGAGTTCGATGAGACGGATATTTTTCCCATTATCAGCGGTCGGTCTGCAACCTACGGAGTCGATTCCGTTGGGCGGACAGTCCCAGTGTATTTGACGATTTACGAGATTGATCCTGAGTCCAATACGCGTTTGCCGTACGGTAGATTTGAAGACGTCACCTATGTGCTCGAAGCGGACGGCTATCCCGACCAGGAGCAGGTGCTCGGTCTGTTGGGATATGACTTGACGAACTTTTCTCAGGGTAAAGCCGAGCAATTGTTGACGAGAACGGCAATGACGGCGGCCAAGCGAATTTGGCTCGACCCCATTTCGCGTCGGCTTGAGCGCGCGACTTTTTTTGACGAGATTTCACTTGCCCCCGGCGGCGGCGTGAGCGCGAGTGTCTTTCGGCAACAGCGTGAGACGGTGTTGCGCGACACCCTGGAATCGTCAGGAGTAGTCAAGTTTCTCAAAGGATCCAATGTGACGGTCGGCAAGTATTTCACTAAGGACATTTTCGTGACGTACACGGGTGAACTTGCAGAAGCCGCTGGCGAGATTGAAGGTGGGCGATTGGGATTGATTCACTATTGGAATTTGCAGTACCGGGTGGTGCCACTCAGTCCAGATTTTGTGCTGGACTTCGCAGTGGAATATGACGAGGCGAGCCGCCGACGCGACGAGTCGGTGGCATTGAAATACTCTTTTGTATTGGAGCCGTAATTAATGATTCGCAGTTTGCTTGTGTCAATTTGGCTGGCTCTGTTCTTACTGGTAAGCGTTTTGCCGACACATGCCCAAGATCGCCTGCAAATATTGGGGATTTCAATTGAAGGCAATGAAGCGACCGATGCGGGGCTGATCCGCGCGCATTCAGGTCTTGCGGTTGGCAAAGATATTTCCGGCGATGACATTCAAAGCGCAATTCGGCAATTGTGGAAGCTGAACTTATTCAGCGATGTTCAAATCGTCGAAGAGCGCAGCACGTCTGAAGGCGTCTATCTGCGGATTCAGGTAAGCGAGTTTCGCAGGCTTGACCGTGTTGACGTTCATGGAAATCGCAAACTCAAGGGTGAAGACCTTGATAAAGTGCTCGTCCTCTCGACCGGGCAAGTTGTGCGGCCCGCTGATGTTTCACGATTGAAGACATCCCTGACCAAGAAATACGAAGAGATGGGATATTTGCTCTCGGAAATTCAGATCGAGCAGGATACGCTTGAAAGCAATGGGCGCGTTAGAGTGGACGTCGAGATTCGGGAAGGTGACCGTGTTAAGGTTCGGAAAGTCGAATTTGAAGGCAACAGCGCCTTCACCGATAAGAAATTGCGGAAAAAGGTCAGAACAACCCGTAAGACGCTATTCCGCTCAGGTGAATACAAGCGTGAGAAGATTGAAGAAGACAAGAGTTCTCTGATCGCGTATTACCAGAGTCAAGGCTATCGAGACGCCGAAATAGTTGGCGACACGGCGGTATATACTGAGGATCGGCGGGGACTCCTATTGACGTTTAAAATCGATGAAGGTCCTGTTTACAAGTACGGCCAATTCAGCTGGAATGGGAATAGGCTATTCACCGAAGATGAATTGCGAAAGAAATTCCGTGTTGAAGAAGGCGAGAAATACAACCGCGTGGAATTCGACCGCAGCCTTGCCGACATCGGCTCGATGTATTACGACCGAGGATATATTTACGCAGCTGTAAATCCGGTTGAAACCGTTCGCGACAGTCAAGTGGTAGATGTGGCGCTCGAAGTCGCTGAGGGCAGCGAGTTCAAGGTGAATCAGATTTTCGTTGCCGGGAATACCAAGACGAAGGAAAAAGTCATTCGCCGCGAACTGGTGTTGTTTCCCGGCGAGACATTTGACGTCTCGAAATTGCGCCGTTCCATCCGCGAGGTCACGATACTAAACTACTTTGCGAGCGTGGTTCCGGACGTCGTACCTGTAACTGAAAATCTTGTTGATTTGTATATTAATGTAGAAGAGAAATCAACGGATCAAGCGAATGTCTCGGCCGGCTACAGTCAGCGGGATAATTTTATCGGTTCCATTGGATTTCAGATGAACAACCTGTTGGGCAACGGGCAGCAATTCGGTTTGGATTGGAGCTTTGGTCAGCAGTATCACTCCTTTTCGGTTAGCTTTACGGAGCCGTGGTTCCGCAATACGCGAACTCTGCTCGGCTTCAGTTTCTTCGATACGCATCGCGGGCGCGCCAGTCTCTACGGATTCAATGAAGATATTATTGGTGGAACAGTTCGCGTAGGTCGGCGGTTGCGTTGGCCGGACGACTATTTCCGTCTTGATTACATCTATCGGTTGGATCGCACACGCTACTCCGATTTCACGGATGAGTATGCGGCGGCGGATCCGCGCGGCTTGGTAGATGGTGAAGCACGCATCTCATCAGGACTGACGCAGATCATTACACGTGACAGCCGAAACGAGGCGGAATTCCCCTCGTTGGGGTCGGTGAATACGCTAAGAACAGAGTTGACTGGCGGTCCGCTATTCGGCGACGATCAGTTTTTCAAAGTAGAAATCGGCACTCAATGGTACACGTCTCTGATGAAGGATTTGGTGTTCTTGTCGGAAACAAAAACCGGCGTCGTTGAGCAGTTGTCAGATGATTCACGCGACGTACCGACATTTGACCGGTTTATCATGGGTGATGCGGGACTTACAGCAGGCGTTCCGTTACGAGGCTATACGGAGCGCGACATTGGGCCGCAAAGTGGTAGTTATCCGATTGGCGGAAAGACGATGTTCAAGCAATCATTCGAACTTCGCTACCCAATCGTGCGCAATCCAACGATCTATGTATTGGGATTTGCTGAAGGCGGCAATGTTTGGTCACGCTTTGAAGATACGAATCCTGGCGATTTGAAACGGTCGGTCGGTATTGGCGCAAGATTGTTTATGCCGTTTATCGGTATGATCGGTTTGGACTACGGCTACGGTATTGACAATTACGATAGTCGCGGAATCCGCTCCGGACAGTGGTTACCGCATTTTCAATTTGGTCGAACATTCTAACTCTCTATATAAGGAACTCTCATGACACGCGTTATCGTGGCGATGATTGCGGCGTTGATGTTGGCCGCGCCGTTATTGGCCAAGGAACTTAAGATCGGTTACATCGATTCCGAAGCGATTTTGCAGCAGTATCCCGATTATCAAGAAGCGCAGCGCAAGTTGCAAGAAGAAGAGCAGAAGTATGTGGCCGAGGCGCAAGCCAAAGAACAGATTGTCACAACGATGCTTGAAGAAATTCAACAACAAAGTTTGATGCTTTCAGCCGAAGCGCGTACGGAACGTGAGCAGAAGTTGATCGACAAACGTCGTGAGCTTGAGCAGTTCCGAGCTGAAACCTGGGGCGAAGGCGGAAAGCTCTATACGAAAAACATGGAGCTTTCACGTCCAATTCTCGAACGCATCAACCAAGCCATCGAGAAAATCAGCCAGCAAGACGGTTATGATATGGTGTTCGACGCGGCCGGAGGCAACATCGTGTTCGCCTTACCTCAGCATGACATTACGGAAATCGTCCTTGCCGAACTTAAAAAGGAGTAGTCGTGCCGTCGATTACTGCCGCGAAGCTCGCTGAATTGGTAGGCGGAAAACTGGTGGGGGACGGTCAGCGTGTTCTGACCTCTATCGCGCCACTTGATACGGCCGATACAACGAGCGTTTCATTCCTCGCAAATGTACGCTACATCCCGTTGCTCGAAGGTTCGGCAGCGGGTGTGGTGTTTCTTACTCTGGGCATGAAGCGCGAGTCCGGCGACTACATCGAAACTTCCGATTCCTACAGTGCCTTCGTTACTGCGCTTGAATATTTCAATCCGCTTGACGAACACCTTCCGGGTATTCATCCGTCGGCGGTAATTGCCTCTGACGTGACGCTTGGTGCGGACGTGAGTATTGGACCCAATTGCATCATCGAAAACGGCTGCACGGTGGGCGACCGATCTATCCTCGAAGGAAATGTTTTCTTAGGATGGAACTCGACGGTCGGCGCAAGATGTCACATTCATCCCAATGTAAGCATTCGTTATGGAACAGTAATTGGTGATAATGTGAACATTCACTGTGGGACTGTAATAGGGTCAGACGGTTTTGGATTTGCACCTGAGCGCGGTAAGTTCCGTAAGATTCCGCAAATCGGAATTGTTGTTATAGAAAATGACGTCGAAATTGGAGCGAACACAACGATAGACAGAGCAACGATGGGGGAAACGCGCATTGGTGAAGGAACGAAAATTGACAATCTTGTTCAGATCGCGCACAATGTAAAGATCGGCATGCATTGCGTGATTGCGGCGCAAGCAGGAATTTCCGGTTCAACACAGTTTGGAGACTATTGCCGAATTGGAGGCCAAGCCGGGTTCGTTGGTCACATTAAGATTGGCGACGGCGCGGCGTTTGGAGCGCAAAGCGGAATCAGTGCAGACGTTGCCCCCGGTGAGATACTGTCCGGCAGTCCCGCTCGACCGCATAATTTGTGGAAGAGAATCGAAGCGGCGTTGACTCGCTTACCTGAGTTGTTGCGCCGTGTGAGACGAATTGAAGAGCACCTTGGTTTGCAGCAGTCAGTGAAGGAGGAGCGTAGTGAGCGATAAGCAGCGTACCATTGCTGCTGCAATTAGCGTGTCCGGTATCGGTCTTCATACCGGAAAACCCGTCAGCATGACCTGCAAGCCTGCGCCTGCAGGACATGGAATCGTGTTTGTCCGGACAGATTTGCCTGGCTCGCCGCCAATACCTGCGCTTGCCGATCATGTCATCGAAATTGCGCGCGGAACCGTATTGGGAATTGGCAATGCGCGGATTCACACCGTTGAGCATGTGTTGGCCGCGGTTGCCGGCTTGCAAATCGACAATCTGATCATTGAGTTGACTGATGAAGAGCCGCCTGCGTTGGACGGCAGTGCGTATCCATTTATTGAAGCGATGCGCAAGGCGGAGGTCGTCGAACAAGACGGCGAGCGAATTTATCTTGAACTCGAGAAGACGCTCACCTATAGAGATGACAAAAACGCAATTGATATAGTCATGGTGCCGTCGTCCGAATTTCGGATAACGTACATGATTGATTACCCCAACACTTTGTTGGGGACGCAATATACTTCGATGTATTCAATTTCTGAATTCGCCGAAGAGTTCGGCAAAGCGCGCACATTTTGTTTGCTCTCTGAGATGCAACCTTTGAAAGAGGCCGGATTGATCAAAGGCGGCAGCTTAGAAAACGCGGTTGTGTTTGTCGATCAGGAACTTGATGAATCGAAGTACTTGGAATTGAAGTCGTCGTTTGGCTTTTCAGGCGAGCTTCGACACAATGGGAAGGTGCTTGGCGACGTCGCGTTACGTTATCCGAACGAACCGGTGCGGCACAAAGCGCTCGACTTGGTCGGTGATTTGGTCTTGGTTGGAGCGCCTCTCAAGTGCCACGTTCTTGCCGCACGCGCGGGGCATGCCTCACATGTTGAAGTTGCCAAGATGCTTAGACGAGTACTCGAAGCTCAAAAGGTCGCGCGCAAATTCGGCGGCAAAAGCGGGCAAGGATATGTTTTTGATTCGGAAGCAATCGAGAAACTGCTTCCGCACAAGTATCCTATGCTGCTGGTTGACAGGATTCTTGAGTTAGTGCCGAATGAGCGAGTGGTTGGAATAAAGAACGTTACGCGCAACGAACCGTTTTTCAACGGCCACTTTCCCGGGCATCCGGTAATGCCGGGCGTGCTGATTGTTGAAGCGATGGGACAGACGGGCGGCGTATTGCTGCTCAATTCTGTAGAGAATCCCGAAACGAAGGTCGTCTATTTTACAGGGCTTGAGAACGTGAAATTTCGCAAGCCCGTTACGCCGGGCGACCAAGTTCGGTTTACAGTGGAAATGCTCCTGTTCCGCAGAGGTATTTGCAAAATGAAGGGGACGGCGCACGTCGGCGAGACGCTTGTTGCCGAAGCAGAAATGACAGCCGCGGTTATCGACCGCCAAGGATAAAGCACATGCCAAAAGTACATCCTAACGCATTAGTATCTCCAAAAGCAAAACTGGCTGAAAATGTTACCGTTGATGCCTTCGCGGTGATTGATGACGACGTGGAAATCGGAGCGGGAACGTGGATTGGAAGCTCCACGCGACTCTTTTCCGGCGTGCGAATCGGCGAAAACGTGAAGATTTCGCCGATGGTATCAATCGGCGGCGAGCCGCAGGACAAAAAATTCTCTGGGGAGCCTTCCAACGTTTTTGTCGGTAACGAAACTCAAATTCGAGAATTTGTGACGATAAATCGCGGGACGTCGGCCACAGGGAAAACAACGGTTGGCGCAAATTGTTTGCTCATGTCGTACGCACATGTCGCGCATGACTGCGTTGTTGGTGACCAAGTTATTTTGTCGAACGCCGTGCAACTCGCAGGGCACGTTCACGTCGGCGATTACGCGATACTTGGCGGCATGGTTCCGGTACACCAGTTTGTGCATATCGGACGGCACTGCATGATTGGCGGTGCGTTTCGCGTGCCCAAAGATGTTCCACCCTATGTACTCGCGGCGGGGCATCCATTGACTTTTGCCGGTCTCAACGTCGTGGGCTTGCGGCGCAGGGGATTTTCGAGCGAACAAATTCGCACGCTTAAGCACATTTATAAAATGCTTTTCGTATCAACGCTCAATGTGAGTCAGGCGATTGAAGAAATCAAGAAACAATTCGCCGGTGATCCGTACGCAGAAGAGATTTCGCATTTTGTCGGAATATCGCGACGCGGCCTGATGCCGGGCCGCTCGCGGCTTAGAGAAGAAGAAGAGACGATATGAAATTGTCGGTAAGGCATGACGGGCCGTTACCGGGACAATTCTTGATGGATCGCGACTTGGCCGAGCTTGAAGTCGCATCCCGCGAAGAATTTGGGCCGTTGCTGTCATTATATCAGTGGGATGTTCCGACCTTGTCGCTTGGGTATCACCAGGAGACGGACAAGATTGATTTGGTCAAGTTGAACGAGAACCATGTGCCGCTGGTGCGTCGTCCGACAGGTGGTGCGGCCGTTTTGCATAGCGAAGAGTTAACCTACTCAATTGTTATACCTCATGCCGAGGACTTGCGAATGGGCGCGTTGCTTCTTGAATTTGTAGGGCGGGCATTGACTGAAGGGCTGCGCGCGATCGGCGTCGACGCAGAGCTTGACGAGCGTGGGGAATCGCTCTCACCCTTGCCGAATCGCACGTCATGCTTTGTGCGTACGTCGCGATGGGAAGTAACGGCGAAGGGTAAGAAGATCGTAGGCAGTGCTCAGCGTAGGTTAGGCAGCGCACTGTTGCAACACGGATCAATTCTTGTTGGTGAAGATCACCTGCGCATCGTCGATTTCTTGACTGTCTCGCGGGAGGAAGACAGAGTCCTGTTGCGCAAGCGGTTGGCTGAAAAGGCAACTTGCGTTGAAAACGAAATTGGCAACGGCGATCATATCCCCGCGCTTCGCAGTGCTTTTGAAGAATCATTTCAACGCGCATACACCGTATTTAGCGAACAACTTCTCGCTCTTAGCAAGTCGGTCGCCCAGTGAAACATGTTCTTCTGCAAGGTTCCACGGGATCAATCGGACTCTCAGCACTGTCCGTCATTGCAGAACAGCGTGAACACTTTCGTATCATCGGCTTATCGGCCGGCCATCGAGAAGACGAACTTCTCGATCAAGCGCACAAAATTCGCCCTGAAAGCTTGGCATTACTCAGGCCACGCGAAAATGCCGCGTTTATCGCGCGCGCAAGAGAACTCGGTGTCAAGCGAGTTTACGTTGGCGAAAGTGCTTTTCAGAATCAGGCAGAGGACGAACAGTATGACGTTCTCCTAAATGCAGTAATGGGATCGGCCGGCGTTCGCCCCACGATTACTTCCCTGTCGCGTGGAATAAACGTCGCGTTGGCGAACAAAGAAACTCTTGTGGCGGCGGGCGAAATCGTCATGACTTGCGCGCGCGAACACGGGGCGGAGGTCTTACCGATTGACTCTGAACACAGCGCCTTGCAACAATGCATGGCAGGCGAGCGGCGTGCGGATGTTCGCAAGCTTTGGTTGACAACCTCGGGCGGACCTTTTTGGGGAAAGAGCAATAAAGAGCTTGTTCGCATGACGCCGCGCGATGCGCTTGCGCATCCGACTTGGGCGATGGGACCAAAGATCACAATCGACTCGGCGACGCTGTTCAACAAAGGGCTTGAGGTGATTGAGGCGTGCCGACTGTTCGAATGGCCCGTTTCCAAGGTGGACGTTATTCGACAGCGCGAATCGGTAATCCATTCCATGATTGAGTTTGTCGACGGCAGTTTCAAGGCTCAATTGTCAGTCCCTGATATGCGCCTCCCGATTCTCTATGCATTGACGTATCCGGAACGCTTGGAGAGTAGGCTTGTTGAATCGCGTCCCGGAAACTTCGGTGCTTTGCATTTTGATGACGTAAATCCAGATAACCACCCGTGTTTGCGCATGGCGTATCAAGCAATTGTCGACGGGGGCACAACTCCTGCCGTGCTGTCGGCGGCGGATGAAATTGCCGTGCAAGCTTTCCTTGATGAAGAGATCGGGTTCTTGAATATTGCTGATGTAATTGCGGAGACTCTTGCCCAAGTTCCGCGTCAGCCGGCCACAGAGCTTGACACGATTATGCAAACGGACACCCACGCACGACGAGTAGCGAGAGAGGCTGTCAGAATTATTGCGGGGACGCGTACGAAAGTTACATGCTGATTACCATATTGTCATTCGTCCTCGTTGCGGGGATCATCATTACGATTCATGAATTTGGACACTTCATTGCCGCCCGATTGACGGGAATGCGGGTGAAGAAGTTCTCAATTGGATTTCCGCCGAGGATTTTTACGAAACAGATCGGCGAAACAGAATTTTCTCTATCGTGGATTCCTCTCGGTGGATTTGTGCAAATCGCTGGAATGGTCGATGAATCGATGGACGAAGAGGGTATCACCGGCGCGCCCGATGAATTCATGTCCAAGAATCCTGCTCAGAAAATATTTGTTCTGTCCGCAGGCGTCATGATGAATTATCTGACCGCGATTATTATTTTGTTCGGTCTGACTCTTGCTGTTGGACTTCCGGAAACGGACAAAGCCGTCATTGGTGAAACGATCAAGGATAAACCCGCACAGCTTGCCGGGTTGCAATCGGGTGACGTGATTACTCAAATCGACGGCCAGCCAGTTGAATTGTGGGAGGATGTCGTCAAGTTCATCACGGCAACAGGCGACACCGTGAGGCTCATGGTTAATCGCGAAGGCGCCCCGATGGAGTTTGCAGTTCCAACCGAATCAATCGCAGCAGGAGATAGCACACGTCGGGTTATTGGAATTGCTCCCAAGGTTGAATATCGAGATGCAAGTATTTCTGAAGCAGCAACGGGTGGATTTCTCTTCTGTTATCGAACGACTGCAAATCTTGGTGGGTTCATTGGAGACCTGGTCACAGGCAGTGGAAGTCTGTCTCAATTGTCGGGGCCGGTAGGAGTGGCGCAGTTGTCCGGCGAAAGCGCACGGCAAGGAATCGGCGAGTTTTTGTTCTTCATCGCGTTTGTAAGTGTCTCAATCGGTTTTCTGAACATTCTTCCGTTTCCGGTTCTCGACGGCGGACATATTGTGATTGTTCTTATTGAAGCGATCATTCGTCGCCCTGTTCCAACTCGCGTGAAGCTTGCCATTCAGCAAGCCGGAATGGCGTTGCTTCTGTTACTGATCATTGTAGTGTCTTATCATGACATTCTGAAATTGTTTGGCGGGCAAGGATGAAGTGTAGGCTAAAGGCTCTGGTTGCAGCGCTAATCCTTTGCGGCGCAAGTGTTCTTGCGCAATCTTTAGAGAACGCCGACCCGCGCGCGCTCGATCAATTTATTAAGGGAAATGCCGCCGCGCAGCAGGGAAATCCCTATCAGGCAATATATTACTTTGAAGAGGCCGTTCGACTTGACGCTACTGCGCCGTTCCTGCACGTCGCACTTGCCGAGCAATATTTGGTCTTAGCTCAAGAGAACAAATCATCCGATGCGATTTCGCGCGCTGAAGCCGCGCTTGAAGCTGCGTTGAAGCTTGATCCAAATCACGTTCCCGCACTTGAACTCAAGAGCAAGCTGCTGTCTGCACAGGGAGAGACCGACAAAGCTAAAGCCGTTGTAGAAAAACTGCTTGATAAAAACCCGGGCAACCAAGGATACCGAGCTGAATTATTAGGATTAAGTTTGGTGACCGGAAATTTTGACGAAGTGGATTCCTTGTATCACCTGCTGAATTCCGGTGATGAGCCAGAGCTTGATTTGACGCGCAGAGTAGTGGCACTGTACTTAATGACCGGCGAAAGCAAGCGGGCCTTGCCATATATGCAGGAGCTTGCGGCAGCAGATTCAATGGACGCAGCAATAGTTTATACTCTCGCAACGCTCTATTTGCAAACGGATGATACTGCCAAAGCGATTGCCGAGGTCGAACGCGCCATCAAGCTTGATTCTACCGATGCCCGTTACTGGTATCTGAGACTGGTGATCGAATACGAACATGACCGCTACGAAAGCGTGCTTTCATTGGCGGCAAAGGCTCGGGCCAGCGCAGGTGAAGACGCGAAATCGGCGAAT
Source organism: uncultured Alphaproteobacteria bacterium (assembly GCA_964587105.1). GTDB lineage: Bacteria > Electryoneota > RPQS01 > RPQS01 > RPQS01 > JABWCQ01. Next base: position 38,055 of record CAZPKG010000013.1, read on the forward strand.
CTCGAAGGCTTATCAGCATTGAAACTTGCCGATTCGACACGGGCGATGGAGCGATTTGCGCGCGCGCTTGAGCTTGATTCGACGTTGTATCCCGCCGCAGGAAGCTTGGCCTTATTGTACGACGCAATGGGAGACATGCCGCAATCGGAAAAGCATTATGGCATCGCAATCAACTTATCCGATAGCGTTGCGGTTTATTTGAATAACTGTGCTTACATGTATGCCGTTCGAGGCCTCAAGCTTGATGTTGCCATGACTTTGGTAAACCGTGCATTAGACAGTGAGCCCGAAAATCCATCGTATCTTGATACCAAAGGTTGGATCTATTTTCAAATGCGCGAATACAAAGATGCGTTGAAGTGGATCAAGAAGGCGATGAAACACGATGAGGGCAGCGCAGCGTTGCTTGAACATCTCGGCGATGTGTATTTTGCAATGGGCAAGACACAGCAAGCTCGCGAGCAATGGGAAGCGGCGTTTTCAGCGGATCCAAACTCAGTGACTTTGAAGGATAAGCTTGGTCGCTAATTTCTGGCTTTTGCTGTCGGCGCTATCACTTTTTGTTGGTGGATGCGCGGCCACATCGCCGATGAAATTGTATTCGGAAATGCATCCGGTTGAACAGCCCCCCGAAGTGTTTTCGAATATCACCGATCAACCGGGACAGGTGAATGCAAGGATCAGCCTGCGTGCGCCGGGACTTAAAGGCCGTGCGAACGGGATCATCAGACATGCTCAGGGCGAGCAATACTTGATTGAACTTTATGCGCGCGGCGATCTGTTTCTGAAAATCTATTTCACTGACAAGCAGACCGTACTTTGGCCAACCACGGGAGTGCCCGAGTTCTTCGATAATGAAGAGACCCCATCGCTGAGCGCAACTGTTAGTCAGTTGTTGCCCAATTGGCGGTTGGACGACGTGTTACCAATCCATCGTACTCAGTTTGAACACGATGCAATTGTTTCGTGGAAAGCAAATTCAACGGACGAGTTTGCACAGCGGATTTACCGAACGGGATTTGACACTATCTATAAGACGTTTTCGAAACGGGTTGACAATGCAAGCTTTCCCTTTCAGAAAGTATCAATGGGAAACGAGACCGGCACTTCAGTACTGACATGGTCGCTAAGGCCATATCAACGGAATTCACATTAGCAAACTTACGCACATGAATTCGCCGCACATAAGCGTTGTGATAACACTCCTTGATGAGGTTGAGTCACTTCGTGAACTACATCGCCAATTGACAGAGTCGCTTGGAGCACTTGGCAAGTCGTATGAGTTGCTGTTCATCGACGACGGCAGTCGGGACGGATCGCTTGAATTGCTGAAGGATTTGGCAGGGGGGGATACTCACATTCGGATTATTTCTCTTCGACGAAATCACGGCAAGTCGGCGGCATTAGCGGTTGGTTTTCAAGAGGCGGCCGGTGAGTTTGTCGTGACGATGGATGCAGATTTGCAAGATAATCCTGCCGAAATTGAAGCGCTGCTCGCGAAATTGAATGAGGGTTTTGATCTTGTATCAGGGTGGAAGAAGATCCGCCACGACCCGCTTGAAAAGACACTGCCTTCGAAGTTCTTTAATATGGTGACCAGTAAGGTTTCAGGCATCAAACTGCATGATTTCAATTGCGGGTTGAAGGCCTATCGCAGAAATGTCGTTAAGGACTTGTTTGTCTATGGCGAACTCCACCGGTTTCTGCCGGTGTTGGCGCATAAGATGGGTTATCGTTGCACGGAGATTCCCGTTGTTCATCGCGCGCGGCAGTTTGGTCGGTCCAAGTTTGGTATGCGCCGCTATTTGAACGGATTTCTCGACTTGATGACGGTTGTGTTTCTATCCGGATTTAACCGCGCGCCGCTGCATTTCTTTGGCACGATGGGATTGCTGAGCGGAGTCACCGGATTTTGCATTAACCTGTATCTATCTGTGCTTTGGATGGCGGGGCACCCGATTGGAAACAGACCTCTGCTATTTCTTGGCGTATTGCTTATGGTGATTGGCGTTCAGTTCTTTTCTTTTGGATTGATTGGTGAGATGCTGACACATGCCAATGAGCGGCAGAGAACGTATCCAATTAAGTATGACAGCCGTCCGAACTCTGCGGGAGCCGCCGGGTAAGCAATCGTGCCTTCGATGCGAATGACGACCAGCAATGCGGGGACGTTCAAAGGCGTCCTCTTTCTTATCGCCGTTGTACTCGTTGTATCGGTGCTTTTCTACTCGCAGTATTTGGTTTCAGAGCTGAAAGAGAGCACGCGCAAATCTCTGACACAAAAAATCGCGACGTATTCGACGCTTATTCGCAGCGATAATCCCGAATTCATCGGTTTTGCTCTGCAGCAAATTCAGGACGTTGAGTTTCCGGTTATCGTCACGGACAATCGAGGTGTTCCGAAACTATGGAAAAATATTGGGATTGCCGCTGACGATACAACGGCGTCCGCGCGCAAAGAAATTGCGCGGTTGGTCAAAGAGATGGACGCACAGGGGAATCCACCACTTCCTATTCTGGTTGCCGAGAGTTCAACTGATTGGTTTCATTACGGCGATTCAATAGTGATTCGCCAACTGCGCTGGCTGCCGTGGATAGAAATTCTTGCCACAGCGTTGTTTATTCTCGTGGGATATTTTGGTTTTCAAAATATTCGCCGCGGTGAGGAGCGGATGGTCTGGGTCGGCTTGGCGAAAGAAACCGCGCATCAGTTGGGCACGCCGCTCACATCACTAATGGGGTGGATTGAGCTGCTTAAGTCAGAGGGGCATTCGACTCATTCAGTTGCGGAGATGGAACGAGACCTCGCGCGGCTGCAAAGAGTTACCGCGAGGTTTTCACAAATCGGAAGCAAGACGGCGGTTGTTCCCACGAGAATCCGCCACGTTATTGAAGAGACAGTTGACTACTTCCAGTTACGATTGCCGCAGAGTGGTAATCAAATCGAACTTGAAGCCTTATACGAAGCCGATCCTCTTGTTGGAGTAAATGTTGAACTTTTCGGTTGGGTGCTTGAAAACCTGATTCGCAATAGTATTGATGCGATGCGTTCCAGCGGCGGAAGAATCCGGATCACATGTTCGGAGATTCCGGGCTGGGTGAATATTGACGTCGAGGATAACGGCGTCGGGATTCCGCAGCGCCATAGAAAGCAAGTTTTTCGCCCGGGATTTACGACGAAGAAACGCGGTTGGGGTCTTGGACTTTCGCTTTCGCGTCGCATTATTGAAGAGTATCATGGCGGAAAGCTCAGTGTAAAAGACACGGCACAGGGTAAGGGAACGACCATGCGGATTTCACTGCCAAATACAACCGGAGCCGACGCGTGAAGCGACGCGCGTGGCGAATGATCACCAGCTTGGCAATTTTGCTGGTGATCCTTGTTGTGTTGGCCGGCCTTGAGCTATGGTCGCGCCTGTTTCTTGAAGGCGCGTCAATTCAGGGCACGCGGCGCGAAGTTACAGTAAAGATCCCACAGGGTGCATCGCTTGACGATATTTCCGGAATTCTTTATAGCGCAGGTTTGATTGAGCACCCGAGGTTGTTTGGCTTAACGGCCCATTTCCTTGGAGTGGACACGAAACTTCAAGCGGGGACAATTCGATTAGCGCTGGGACAGTCGCTCGTCGAGTTGATAAAGGCGTTGAGCACGGCGAAAGCAGTTGGACTTCCTGTTACATTTCGTGAAGGCCTGACGATTTCGCAGATCGCCGAGATATTAAAACAAGAGATGAGTGTCGATTCCGCCGCATTCGTAAATGCGGCCCACGACTCACGGCTGTTGTTGAAACTCGGTGTCGATGCGCCATCATTTGAAGGTTATTTGTTTCCCGACACATATTTCTTCACCGGCACGGAGTCACCCGAGCAGATGATTGAGCGTATGGTTGCCAACTTTCGCGTTCAGCTTCCACACGAGACCAATGAACGACTGTTGGCGATGGGACTTTCGCTGAATGAACTCATAGCTTTGTCAAGTATTGTTGAGTGGGAGTGCCAGATACCAAGCGAAGCGAAAGTAATTTCGTCCGTATATCACAACCGCTTGAAAAAAGGTATGCTCTTGCAAGCGGATCCAACTGTGGGTTACGCTTTAGGTAAAGGTCCTTCACGGCTCTTTTTGAGTGATTTGCGAGTGGACAGTCCGTACAACACATACAAGTATCCCGGGCTTCCTCCGGGTGCAATCAACAATCCCGGCAGGCGCTCCATCGAAGCAGCATTGCATCCGGCAACCACCCCTTATCTGTTTTTTGTGGCGCAAGGCAACGGTATGCACGCGTTCACAAGCACTTTTGAAGAGCACTTGCAGGCAAAGGAAAAGCTTGATGAGTTGCGACGTGCGCCAGCAATGGAAGCTGAGGCAGGCACGCAGGGATGATGAACACGTTGTTTGCGACCGATGCACATACAGAGTTCCTTCGGTCTCTGAATGTTGACCAGCGGGATGCGGTCACGACGGGGCTTGGTCCGGTGTTGGTATTAGCCGGAGCGGGTTCAGGCAAAACACGCGTGCTGACCGGCCGAGCCGTGCACTTGATTCGCGAAATGCGCGTGCATCCGGGTTCGATTGCTGTGATGACATTTACCAACAAAGCTGCAAGAGAACTGAAAGAGAGACTTGCCTCCTATATGGAGGGTTCATCCGAGTTTCCATGGGCGGGAACATTTCACAGCTTTTGTGTGCAAGTACTGCGACAGCATGGCCATCGAGCGGGCTTGGCGCGCGACTTTACAATATATGATGAAGATGACAGCCAACGCGTCGTAACAGAACTTATGCGCGAAAAGCAGATTGTGCGCGAAGGGATTACACCGCGTCAGGTGAAAAGCGCGATTTCACGGATCAAGAACGGCGGTAAATCTGATCATCGTTCGCCAGTTGTGATAACCGCCGAGGACATATATGAAGGTTATCAAAGACGGTTGCGCGACGCAAATGCCTACGATTTCGATGATCTACTGCTGACTCCGCTCGAATTGATGAAGCAGAAGGACGAGTTTCGCGAGATATTGCAGCGCCGCTACGATCACTTGTTGATTGATGAGTTTCAGGATACGAATCAAGTGCAGTTTGATCTGGCGTGCATGATTGCAAGTCCGCAGAATAACCTCTTCGCGGTCGGGGATGATGACCAATCAATTTACAGTTGGCGCGGAGCAAACTACAGAAATGTGCTCGACTTCGGAAAGAAACTTGATGGCGCGCGTATTTTCAGGCTCGAGCAAAACTATCGCTCAACGCAGCAGATTCTTGATGCTGCAAACGACGTGATCGCGGGCAGCAGACATCGTCATGACAAAAAGCTCTGGACGGATCGCAAAACAGGCGAAAAGGTAACGCTTCGGGCATACAGTCGGCCTGCGGACGAGGCAAACGAGATCATAGGCGAAATTGAGTTTCTGAAACAGAAGCGCGGGCTTGGTCTTAAAGATTTTGCGATTCTGTTTCGGACGAACGCCATTAGCCGCTATTTTGAAGAAGTGCTCGTGCAGCATCGGATCCCGTACACGGTTGTCGGCGGGCTCAAGTTTTATGAGCGAAAAGAAATCAAGGATTTCATCGCCTACCTGCGCGTGATCGCGAATCCGCATGACGAGCAAGCTTGGTCGAGAGTTTTCAGAGAAATCGCCGCAGGTGTGGGGCAGACGACGATAGACCGTTTGCTGACTGCATCAAGACAGCACCCCCTCCGCTGCGAGGTGATCTTGAATTCAACGTGGGTTGACTCGATTGTCACCGGCGCGCCACGCGTGAAGGCGCTTGAGTTTGTCACTAAATTAACCTTGCTAAGAGAGTCTGTTTCCTCGAGCACTTTGTCTGAGATTGTTGACAAAGCAATGAAAGATTGTGGTCTTGAAACTTACTACGAGAATCTCGATGACGAGGAATCGCGCGACCGTTTGGAGAACCTGCGACAGTTTCAAACCGGGGCTTGGGAACGTTCGCAGCAAATGCCCGAATTGACGTTAAACGAATTCTTGTCAGAATTGGCATTGGTTTCGGATATTGATGATCTTGAGAATGTAACAGATCGACTTGCGTTGATGACGATTCATTCGGCGAAAGGGCTTGAGTTTCCAGTTGTATTTGTGGCGGGTGTGGAAGAGAATTTGATTCCGCATTTCAGAAGCATTGAGTCGGTTGAAGCGTTGGATGAGGAGCGCCGCTTGTTGTATGTTGCGATGACGCGGGCCAAAGACCGATTGTACATGTCATATGCAGAAGCGCGCCCGATGAACGGTCGACTCGATTTTCAGTCGCCGTCGCGTTTTCTTTCGGATATTGATCCGACTCGGCTTCGCGGAGCGGGAGTTCCGGCAAAGTTGTCATCGAGGTACGTCGCCGACGAGGAAGAGTTTTCTAATGATCGACCCGTTGCACATCGCCCTTCGTCGGGCGTAAGACCCAGTGTATCAAAACCACTGCACAGTTCATCGGGTGTTGAGTTTCGCATCGGCGACGTTGTTGAGCATGCCGAATTTGGAGTTGGGACAGTTACAGCGAAGTCTGGCGATTTAAACTCGCTAAAAGTTCGAGTTGCGTTCAGTGGATATGGATCGAAGTTGTTGGCAGTGAAATATGCAAACCTGAAGAAGCTATCGTGATAACAGAGCAAACAGAGATTATCAGACTTGCATTGGAAGAGGATCTTGCAAGCGGCGTGGACGTTACGACGGACTGGCTGGTTGACCCTTCATTGGTGGGTGAGGCATGGATTGAGGCGCGCGAAGATGCGATCATTGCCGGAATCGAAACGGTGCGCGACGTGTTTGCGGCGGTTGATCCCGAAGTGTTGGTCACTCCGCTCTGTGAAGACGGCGCGCGAGTAAGACCGCTTAATCGCGTTGTTTCAATATATGGCAAAGCGACGTCGATCTTAAAGGCTGAACGTACTGCTCTGAATTTCTTGACGCATCTGTCCGGTGTGGCGACAAAGACCGCCGAGCTTGTGGAACTAACGAGACCTTACGGCACAAAAGTGTGGTGCACACGCAAGACCACGCCGGGCTTGCGCAGGCTTGAAGTGGAGGCCGTTCGTGCGGGTGGCGGCGATACCTATCGTGACAGTCTGTTTGCCAAGGTACTGATCAAAGACAATCATCTTAGTATTATCGGCGGGATTGAATCGCTTGCAAAGAGGTTGATCGGCGACCCTGACGCAAACCTAAATCTTGCAGAAGGTAAAATTGAAGTGGCGAGCCTCTATGAATTAGAGCTTGCGATCAAGATGGGTTGGAAGCAGGTATTGCTTGATAACTTTGCGCCAGAGCAGGTACGCGAAGCGGTTGAGCGATTCTCTAAAGACATTTCGCTTGAGGCCTCAGGCGGAATAACGACGGAAAATATTCGCGAATACGCCGCAACGGGAATTGAAGCGGTTTCAATCGGCCAATTGACTCATTCCGTGCGCTCTGTGGATTTCGCTCTCGAAGTCGATTGGTCAGTAAGCTAACTTGAATCGTCGTGGCTGAGTTTCGCACTGATCCGTTGCGTGGGCATACTGTTCTGATCAATGGCCAGAGGGGCAGTCGTCCGTCTGAATTTACACTGAAGATCGCGACTCCCGACGAATCAAACTGCGCATTCTGCCGGGGCCATGAAGATTCCACACCTCCGGCAATCGAGCAGGACCGAACGCCGGATTGGAATTGGCGGCTGTTTCCGAACAGATTTCCCGCCGTATTCGAGAAGCCCGCGCCGCTTGTAGAAAATGAGTTTACTCAAGCAGCAGTGGGCAGACATGAAGTGCTTGTTGAAACATCGCACCATTACGCTCAGCCGCATGAGTATGGCGTCGATCAGTGGGTCGAAATTTTTCAGATTTGGCAGCGGCGTTTGCGGGCCTTGTATGCGGTTGATGGAATACGGTATGTTCACATATTTCGAAATCAAGGCTATCGGGGCGGCGCGACGCTCGTACACCCTCATCAGCAGATCGTTGCTCTTCCGCTTGTTCCTCAGGCAATTGCAAGGCGAATTGATCTTGCACAACAAGATGCGAGAAATTGTTTGCATTGCGCGTGGATCGAACGTGAAAGTGCCGACGGCGCGCGCCTGCTTGAGAGTAATGACAAGCTATTGGCGTTAGTTGCATTCGCACCGCGCTTCCCGTTTGAATGGCAGATTTTCCCGAAGTTCCATCAGTGCTTTGAAGACCTGGAGCATTCCGTACTTTATATACTGGCGGGAGTCCTTCGGAACGGACTGATCGCCTTGAAAGAGTCCTGTGACAACCCGGATTTCAACTTAGTTCTGTTTTCGGTCCCGAATCGCGGAGTGGAGAGGAGGCTATGGACTCTTGACATCCTGCCCAGAATCAGTACGCAGGCCGGATTTGAGTGGGGAACGGGTGTTCATATTGTGTCCACGCCTCCTGAAGAGGCTGGGCGAAGGCTCAGGGCGAACTGGCCCATTTAGAGTTATGTTATAAATAACAACATATTAGAAATGAAAAAGCGGCAATCCTAATTTTGAGGCCCGCTTGACATTTTGAGCCTCATCAACTAAATTTCAAGACTTTGCACGTAAAGGATAGCCATAAATGACAACGTTTCTCGCACGTAATGAAACGACCGAGCGCGGCTGGGTGGTGGTGGATGCCACCGACCAGATTCTTGGTCGTTTGAGTACCAAAATCGCGTCCATCTTGCGCGGTAAAAATAAGGCCACCTTCACTCCGCACGTTGACACGGGCGATTTTGTCGTCGTTATCAACGCAGAGAAGATCAAAGTCACGGGAAAGAAGTGGGAAGATAAGATTTACTTCTCGCATTCTCGCTATCCGGGCAGTGGTACCTATACTCCACTGCGCAAGCTTGCCGAAAAGCACCCGGAACGAGTGATCTACGAATCCGTGAAAGGCATGCTACCGCGCACACGTTTGGGGCGCAAGCAGTTGGGTAAGCTAAAAGTGTACGCCGGAGCTGAGCATCCGCACGAAGCTCAGCAGCCATCCTCGATCTAATTTCAAAGCAGATAGAACATGAAAGACTCACGTATTTACGCGACAGGCCGCCGCAAAACTGCGGTTGCTCGCGTTTGGTTGGCTCCCGGCACGGGCAAAATTTCGGTCAACGGCAAGGACGTTTTAGGCTATTTCAAGCGCGACGTATTGCAGATGTTGATCGAGCGCCCGCTGACCGTAACCGAAACCATGGGCAAGGTTGATATCATGGCCACGGTCAAGGGCGGCGGAAAGTCCGGCCAGGCCGGCGCCTTTAGGCTTGGTATTTCGCGCGCGCTGACGGTGCTTGATGAAGCTCACCGTACAATTTTGCGTGCTAACGACCTGATGACGCGCGACCCGCGTGAGAAGGAACGTAAGAAATACGGCAAGCCAGGCGCACGCAAGAGCTTCCAGTTCTCCAAACGTTAATTTTTCGGCGAGATTACTCGCTTTCACTCTCCGTCTTGGTCTGATTCAGATGCGGGTGTTCCTAATTTGGAATTGCATTTGAAGTTGACGACCGGACTGCGACAAACCCCTAAGCAGGAGTATCCATGTCTCGTGTAACTTTGCAGCAATTGCTGCTCTCCGGTGCTCATTTCGGGCACTTAACCCGCCGCTGGCATCCCAAGATGGCCCCGTATATCCTTATGGATAAGAACGGGATTCACTTGGTGGACCTTCGCCAAACACAATCCTTACTTGAGCGGGCCTGTGCCGCTATTTCAGAAGTGTCGGCTAACGGCCAGCAAGTGCTGTTAGTGGGAACTAAGAGTCAGGCGCGAGAAGCGATATCGGCTGAGGGCAAGCGTGCTCAAACGCCGTTCGTGGTCGAGCGCTGGCTTGGTGGTATGCTCACGAATTTCGCGACGATCCGCCAAGGTATCAAGACGCTTGAAACGCTTGAGCGCCAGATGACTGACGGAACGTTTGAGAAGATATCCAAAAAAGAGCGCCTGACGAAAACCCGCCAACATGCCAAACTAATGCATACTTTGGGCGGCATTCGCGATATGCGCCACCTTCCCGGTGCAATTTTCATCGTGGACATTCTTCGTGAGAAGATTGCCGTCTCGGAAGCCCGTCGTTTGGGTATTCCTGTGATTGCGATTTGCGATACGAACGTTGATCCGAGCTTGGTTGATTTTCCGATTCCTGCTAACGACGACGCGTTCAAGTCAATCGCGTTGATTACTCGCGCGATTGCTGAATCCGTTATCGAAGGAACTGCACGTTACCGCGCCAATGCCGACTTGCGTCAAGCGCAAGCCGATATTGAGGCGCGTGAGGCCGAAGCAACCGGCGAAGCTCGTATTCGCGAACGTGAGCGTGGTCGTGGCGGCGATCAAGGCGGAGGTGATGCGCGCCGTCGCCGCGTGCGCCGTCCGCAGGATGATGCTAAGCCGACCGGCGGCCAGCAACAGAGTTAATGTAATTTATACTACGGAGATAGATTGTGTCTGAAGTAACGATAAATGCGGCCGATGTGGCCATGCTGCGTCGGGAGACTGGCGCCGGAATGATGGATTGCAAAAAAGCGCTCGCGGAAGCCAACGGCGATCGCGACAAAGCGCTTGAGATATTACGTAAGAAGGGTCAAGCTGCCGCTGAGAAGCGCGCAGAGCGTTCGGCAGATGAAGGAGTTGTGGCAATCGTTGCCAGCGCCGACAACAAGAGTGCGGCCCTTGCTGAAATTCGTTGTGAAACCGACTTTGTGGGCCGTAATGAAGAATTCAAGCAATTTGCCAAGGACTTAGCCACGCTTGTACTGAACTGGAAAGGCGCTGAGGGCAAGACTCTCGATGACCTGAAAGCCCAACCGTTTGGAGGCTCAGACGTTGGTACGACTTTGACTACGATGATTGGCAAGATCGGCGAGAAACTTGAAATCGCGCGCTTTGGCAAGCTTGAAGTAGCCGATGGTTATATCGGTCAATACTTGCATTCTGACAGTAAGCTTGGTGTCATTGTCGCGTTGGGTGGAGCTGACGGTACACGTGCAGAAATTCAATCGCTTGGCCGTGATTTGGCGATGCAGGTTGCAGCTTCCGCTCCCGATTTTCTTGTCCGAGAACAAGTTCCTGCTGACAAAATCAATTCCGAAACCGAGCTTGAAAAAGAGCGCGCCCGCGCCGAAGGCAAACCGGAGCCTGCCGTGGCAAAGATTGCCGAAGGCCGCGTAAACAAATGGCTGGCAAGCATCGTTCTGCTCGAGCAAGCCTACATTAAAGAGCCGAAGCAAACGGTTAAGGAAGTGGTTGCGATGGCCGAAAAGGCCGTTGGAAAACCAATCGCCGTCAAGTCATTTCTGCGTTTCAGGGTCGGAGCCTAAGAGCGCGTAATGCTTAGATACCGCCGCGTACTGCTTAAACTATCCGGTGAAGCTCTTTCTGGTGAAGGAGCTTATGGTATTGATCCTGCAACCATGAATGCCATGGCTGAAGAAGTTGCAGAAGCAACGCGGCTCGGTGTTGAAATGGGCATTGTGATCGGCGGGGGAAACATCTTTCGCGGACTGAAAGGCGCGGCTTCAGGTATGGATCGAGTGTCAGCTGACCAAATGGGTATGCTGGCCACTGTAATTAACAGTTTAGCCGTGCAGGACGCGTTGGAAAAGCTTGGTGTCACAACACGCGTGCAATCGGCCATTCCGCTTCAGACTGTCGCTGAACCGTTCATTCGCCGTCGTGCAATGCGTCATCTTGAAAAAGGTCGTGTTGTAATATTTGCGGCCGGTACGGGCAGTCCGTTTTTCACAACGGATACTGCGGCGGCGCTCAGAGCGAAAGAGATGCGCGCCGACGTACTGCTGAAAGGCACAAAGGTTGACGGCATCTACACGGCCGATCCAGTGTTGGATAAGACCGCCACAAAGTACGACAGAATTACATATTTGGAATTTGTGGAACGACAACTGCGCGCGATTGACTCAACTGCGGTAACGTTCTGCATGGAAAACGGAATTCCGATTCAGGTCTTTAACTTCAAGATTCGCGGAAATCTTCTGCGTCTGCTCACAGGTGAGCAGATTGGAACGATGATCGCGAACCCTGCAGCAGCATGATCAAGGAAATAATTGCAGATTGTGATCTGCGCATGAAACGATCGGTCGAAGTCTTGCGTCAGGAATTGACGCGGATTCGCACCGGCAAAGCATCTGTTGGCCTAATCGAGCCGATTCGTGCGGAAGCGTATGGCGCTGAAATGCCGCTATCGCAAATGGCGAATATCTCGACGCCAGATGCGCGTACAATTCTGATTCAGCCGTGGGACAAGAGCACGCTCCATGCGATTGAAAAGGCGATTCAGAAATCAGACTTGGGAATTAATCCCAACAATGACGGCCAACAAATCAGGCTCGTGCTTCCTCCGTTGACGGAAGACCGCCGTAAGGAGTTGGTCAAACTGGTCAAAAAGTACGTTGAGGACGCCAAAACGGCTGTCCGCAACGTGCGCCGGGATGCTAATGAGCACATCAAGAAGATTGAGAAGACGCACGAAATCTCCGAAGATCAATCGCACGGCGCTCAGGATGATGTTCAGAAGCTGACCGACAAACACATCAAAGAGATGGATCATCTCTTTGAGTTGAAGGAAAAGGAAGTCATGGAGATCTGAGCATAGTCTCAGAGCCTTTATGCCCTCTTTGCCCAAACTCTTTGACATACTCGCGCGCGCCAAAGGCAAACGCGTTGCGGTGATCGGCGACTACATGCTTGACCGCCATATTCAGGGCAGCGTGAAACGCATCAGTCCTGAAGCACCTGTTCCTGTTGTCGAAATAGAGGATGAACGTAGCAGTTTGGGCGGCGCTGGCAACGTCGTCGCGAATCTCGCATCATTGGGGATTCAACCTGTAGCGTTTGGAGTTTGCGGAATGGACAGTGCCCGCGATTTGATGCGGCAGCACTTGCAGAATTGCGGATGCGATTGTACTGGTTTACTCGAGCTTTCCGACCGTCGCACCACGGAGAAGATTCGCGTCATCGCTCACGACCAGCATGTAGTCCGTGTCGATCGCGAAACCGCTTTTCCACTTGTTGAAAGCAATGTTTCGCAACTTCTGGCGGCGCTTGCGGAATTACTGCCTACGTTGGATGCAATCATCTTGCAAGATTATAACAAAGGCGTATTGACGGCAAAAGTTATCCGGACGGCCATGGAACTTGCGCAGAGTCGCAATATTCCGGTTGCAGTTGATCCAAAGTTTGATAATTTCACGCTTTATCGCGGCGCACATCTGTTTAAGCCCAATTTACGCGAAGCTGAGCGGGCACTGGGACTGAAAATCTCTGATGATGCTTCGCTTGACGCCGCCTTGGAGCGGTTGCTTGGTGAATTGGCTCCGGAAGTATTGATGGTGACACGCGGCGAAAAGGGCATGACAATCTGCACGCGCGAAAAAAAGACGTCGATCCCGACACATGCGCGTGACGTCGCCGACGTTTCAGGCGCAGGCGATACGGTAATCTCGACGTTCGTCGCCTGTGAGTTAGGCGGGGCAGGCGTGATTGAAGCTGCAAAGCTTGCTAATATTGCAGCAGGAATAGTTTGCGAACAGGTCGGCGTCGTGCCGATTGACTCGGATCGCTTAGCCGCGGCGTACGAGCGATTTGAATGAATTCGGGCGACTAGCTCAGCTGGTTAGAGCGCTGGTCTCACATACCAGAGGTCACAGGTTCAATTCCTGTGTCGCCCACCATGACTGAAACGGGAAGCGCAATAAAAGGACTCCTAACACGCCGTGAAGCGGCGGCGCGTTGCTATTTGGAGCGATTGCGCAAGGGTGAAGCCGTGTTCACGAACGGTGTCTTTGACATTTTGCACCGAGGGCACGTCGAGTATTTAGGTGAAGCGCGCAAACTGGGCGATCTTTTGATTGTGGGGCTCAATTCAGATGAATCAACACGTCGATTAAAGGGCCCCTCAAGGCCGCTGAACGGAGAACTTGACCGTGCTTCTGTGCTGCTGGCACTTCGTGCCGTAGATGCCGTCGTCGTGTTTGAAGAGGATACTCCTGAGGAGTTAATTCGCGAAATCAAGCCGTCGATTCTCGTTAAAGGCGGCGACTATCAGATTTCACAGATTGCCGGCGCAAAATTTGTGCAGTCCATCGGCGGCAAGGTTCTGACGATTCCGTTTCGAGATGGTTATTCAACGACGTCCGTGATTAAGCGTGCTGTGGATTGAGGGCTGTAGTCTGTGTTTGATGATCTGACATCGAAATTAGACCAAGTATTTCGCAATCTCCGCGGCGTCGGCAAGATTTCGGAATCGAACATCCGCGACGGTTTGACGGATGTTCGCCGCGCTCTTTTGGAAGCGGACGTAAACCTTCAGGTCGCGCGAGATTTTCTTGCTCGTGTTGAACAGAAGGCGCTTGGGCAAGAGGTGTTGAAATCACTGCAGCCCGCTCAGCTCTTTGTAAAAATTGTCCACGACGAATTGGTCGTGCTGTTGGGCGAAAAGGAAGCCCGGCTAAATACAGGAAAGAAGCCGCCAACTGTGATCATGGTAGTTGGCTTGCAGGGTTCCGGTAAGACCACGTTTTGTGCAAAGCTTGCCCGACATTTTAAGGCAAAAGGTCGTCGTCCGCTACTGATTGCCGCCGACTTGCAGAGACCTGCCGCGCAGGATCAGTTGCAGGTTTTGGGTGAGTCAATCGGCGTAAATGTTTTTCGTGGTGAAAGCAAGAATCCTGTTGAGGTATGCGAAGCGGGGCTTAGGCACGCCCGCAAGATTAGCCTCGATCCTGTGATTCTTGATACAGCCGGTCGTCTGCACGTAGATGACGATTTGATGAACGAACTTGAACGAGTTCGCAGCGCCACGGAACCTGCTGAAATTCTGTTTGTAGCCGATGGCATGACCGGACAGGACGCGGTAAATTCCGCCAAAGCGTTCTATGACAGACTGAATTTCACCGGCGCAGTGCTGACCAAGATGGACGGCGACACGCGCGGTGGAGCGGCGCTTTCGATCCGCGCGATCACAAACGCGCCGATTAAATTCTTGTCGGTTGGCGAAAAGCTTGATCAACTTGAGCCGTTTCACCCGGACCGCGTTGCTGGAAGAATCCTTGGACGGGGCGATATCGTTACGCTCGTAGAGCGCGCGCAAGCAACGTTTGATGAGGACAAGGCTGCCGAACTTGAGGCCAAGCTTCGCAAGGCTGAGTTTACACTTTCAGATTTTCTTGAGCAGCTGAGGCAGCTTAAGAAAATGGGATCTTTGACTGAGTTGCTGGGAATGATCCCCGGAATGAGTCAAAAGATGAAGAACGTACAAGTGGATGAGCGCGCATTGAAACACACGGAAGCGCTTATTCTGTCGATGACGCCGTTTGAGCGTGATCGACCGCAGGTCTTGAATGCCAGCAGACGCAAGCGCATTGCAGCGGGCGCCGGACTTAGCGTCCAGCATTTGAATCGGATGATTCAACAATATGAGCAGATGGTTCAGATGATGAAGCAACTGCGAAAAGCCGGACCGGGCCAGATCAAGCGCGTCTTCGGCCGTTAGCATGAGTTAACAAATTAGCAATACAACAGGAACACAACCTTGGCAGTTCGCATTCGCTTAACCCGCGCAGGACGCAAGAAAATACCTTGCTTCCGCATCGTGGTGATGGACAGCCGCAAGCGTCGTGATGGCGCGTATTTGGATCAGCTTGGCGTCTATTATCCGTCTCAGCAACCGGCAGTTCTGGAAGTGTCGGCGCAGAAAGCCCTTGAGTGGCTGCGCAAAGGTGCGCAACCCTCGGACACCGTTCGCAGTTTGCTATCACGCGAAGGTGTGATGATTCAATTTGACTTGCTGAAGCGAGGTGCGACCGCCGAGCAAGCAGCAGCGGAAGGTGCGCGCATCAAGAGCGCGGCGCTCTCACGCGCTCAAACGAAGCTTGCAACGGCCGCTGATAAGAAGAAGGCCAAGGAACTTGAGCTTGCCCGCGCGGCGGAAGCTGCAAAGGTTGCTGCTGAGGCTGCCGCCGCCAAGGCCGCTGCCGAGGCCGCCGCTGCAAAGGCTGCCTCTGATGCTGAAGCCGCCGCCGCCGAAGCTGCCGGCGCAGGTGAGGCAGCCAGCGAATAAGTTTGTCTTAGTTTTTCGTCGCCCCTTTGGTTATTCACTTACAATAGACGAGCGAGAGTGAGATGGAAGACTTCATCAGCTTTATCGTCAAACACCTTGTCGAGAAACCTGAATCCGTTCGGATTGAGACGATCAAGGAAGAGAATGGGCGGATACTCTACAAGTTATATGTAGGGCAGGGTGACTTGGGTCAAGTCATCGGGAAAGAGGGAAGGACCGCACGATCTTTGAGAACACTTGTGTTTGCGGCGGCGGCTCGTCGCGGCATTCGAGCAGGTTTTGAGATCATCGATCCAGCTTTGCCCCCCAGAAGCGCTGAACCTCCGGCTTGGAGTGCGATGGATAGTTCAGGCGAGCATGCCTGATACGCACTCCTCGATGGAACGGGTGGTTATTGGCATCGTAGTCGGGTCTCATGGACTTCAGGGTACGTTGAAGATTGATCCACGTACTGATTTCCCGGAGCGATATGAAGCGTTGAAAACGTGTTATCTGTGCCGTGGTGAGGATGCGCAAGTCGTCAAGATAAAACGCTGCAAGTTTGCTCCACGCGGAATATTACTGACGCTGGAAGGCACCAAAACGCGCGACGAAGCAGATAAACTTCGCGGAGCCACGATCGAAGTCCCGTTGTCAGAGCGTTGGACTTTACCTGCCGATTTCTACTATGTAAGCGACCTAATCGGTTGCCAAGCCGTGGATGAATCGGGCAATGTTTTGGGTGAGATTGAACAGGTTATTCGCGGCAGCCAGGATATTTTGTCGATTAGGTCGGCACATGGCGAAATTCTGGTGCCGTTTGTCGATGAATGGGTGGGAAAAACGGATGTGGTTGCGCGAATTGTTGTCATCAAACGTGCGGCTGAGTTGATTGCCGCTGAAGAGATTCCACCGGCGCTGGGCGAAAGTGATCATTGACATCTTGACAGGTTTCCCGGAGCTTTTGAGCGGGCCGCTGAATGAATCCATCGTCGCGCGCGCGTTGATCGAGCAAAAGGTTGAAATTTGGGCGCACGATGTTCGGCACTACACGTCTGACCGTCACGGGAAGATTGACGACATTCCGTACGGCGGCGGCGCGGGGATGATTATGATGGCGCAGCCAATCTTTGCAAGCCTTGACGCTGTGAAGAAGTATCGCGCGCCGCTTGAAAAAGCGCGCAAGATATTCATGACTCCGCAGGGCAAGAAGCTGAATCAAGAATTGGTGGACGAAATTGCGCGCGAAGAGTGGCTGGTTGTTTTGTGCGGCCACTATAAAGATGTTGATGCTCGCGTTTTCTTGCGCGACGAGTGGGAAGAAATTTCGATCGGAGATTTCGTCGTCAGCGGCGGCGAGCTACCTGCAGCGCTTTTAGTGGACGCAGTGGTAAGACGTTTGCCCGGTGTTCTCGGCGACGAAGAATCAGCCAACAGCGACAGTTTTGCTCAAGGCGATTTGGACACGCCTTACTATACAAAACCTGAAGTGATTGAAGGTTTGCAGGTACCCGAGGTGTTACTGTCCGGGCACCATGCCAAGATCGAAGAGTGGCGGCGATCGCAGCGAAAATTGCGAACGGAACAGCGTCGCCCTGATCTTCTGAACAACGATAACAAGAAAAAATCTACATAGAGGCTATCATGAACCGCATCGCGAATTGGACCATGGACGATCTTCGGCAGGACATCCCGAGCTTTGTGCCGGGTGACACGCTGAACGTCAGCGTCCGCGTGATTGAAGGCGACAAAGAGCGCATTCAGGCGTTTCAAGGCGTTTGCATTGCCCGCCACGGCGGCGGGTTGGACGAGACTTTCACGGTGAGAAAATTGTCGATGGGAGTCGGAGTCGAGCGCGTTTTCCCGTTGCATTCGCCGCGCATTGCAAAGATTGAAGTAACTCGCCGTGGCCGCGTACGTCGCGCCAAGCTGACATATTTGCGCGGTCTTACCGGCAAGAAGTCGCGCATACGTGAAAAGGCGCGCGTCTTGGTTGTTGAAGATAAGGCGACTGCATAGCCTTTCTGCTTGAGTTCGGAATAGGGCCTCAGGTGTCCGCCTTCGGGCGGAAGAATAGGGAAGACGGTGAGAATCCGTCGCTGTCCCGCAACTGTGATGGAGCGTTAGCTCTTAGCCAGGAGACCTGCCTGTGGCTTTCACCACCCTTCGGAGACAAGGAAATTGGTGGAGGCTCTTCGCGCAGTCGAAGAGAACAAAATGGAACCATCCGGCGGCTTTTCCAGCCCGCCTTTGTTGCTGACGCGCTCTGCAGCATTTGTCGCAGTCGGTATTGCGCTCGGCTATTTGTTAGCCCCTGTCCCAAACGTTGAGTTGGTAACCGCGACATGCTTCTGCGCGGGTTACTTGCTCGGAGTTGGTGCGGGGGTTTTGTGTTCTCTACTGATTGAGTCGTTGTTTGCAGGCTTCCATCCAATGGGAAGCTCAATGGGGTTAATGCTTTTGTCGCAGTGTCTTGGTATGACCGGCGTCAGTGTACTGGGCTCGCTTTGCCGACCTTTGTCGATCCGCAGATCTCAGACAATGCGCGTTGCTCTGATAACACTGTTTGGGTTCCTCGGCACACTTTGGTTTGATTTCTTGACTAACCTGGCTTTCCCTGTGACGGCCGGGTTTTCTTTTGAGCAGACCCTGGCTTCATTCGCACTTGCGTTGCCTTTTACCGCGATTCATCTGATCTCGAATACTCTGGTGTTTCTACTTGTTGTCTCGCCTTTACTCCCCAAGTTGATATCAATTATCGAGAATCCAACGTGATTCGAAAATTCTACAGACTTCTTCTTGCAAGCATACTGTTTCCGTGCCTGCTAATAGCCCAAGAGCTGACCTACGAACGGATGTCCGTGTATGCCTACGAAGACATGAGCGATTGGCTGCGCAGATTCCCCGGAATGTACCCAATGGATTATGGCGTAGCGGGCGTGCCGGTTGTGATTCGGCCGTGGGGATTCAACCCATGGAACGTGGGTGTAGAACGTGACGGCATCCCGTGGAACAGAGTGAGCGACGGACTTTACGATTCAAATTTGGATTCGCCCGAAGAAATGAGTTCAGTCGCCTACGCGCTTGACGGAATTGATCCGCTCGGGACGATTCGCTTTAAGACGCGCTCGTTGCCGAATGACTCCGCGACAACCGAGGTTAGACTACGCGAAGGCTACTATGGATTCGGACGAGTGGATTTCGCTCACGCTCAGAAATTCTCAAATCGAGTGTCCGCAGAAGGCAGAGGTAGGTTGTTTTGGTACGACGGCTTGCGTTCTTCAGGAAGTCAAACCTACAGCAAGGCGAGATTCTATTCGTTGAGTGGCAAACTGAACGTTGCCATAAATAACCAATGGAACAGCAAATTTGAGTACGGAGGAACAAACGTTGACGCGCAGTCGCCCGTTCCCGCGGTTATAGATTCGGTTCCAGTCAGGCCACAGATATACAGTGAGCGGGAGTTTGGAACCGCCCGTCTTGAGATGCGCGCCGAGCACGTGGAGTTCGATTTTGGCTTCCATGCCCGTCAAGATCGTGAGACGCGTGACGGAGCACGCACAAAGCTTTTTGGTCTGCGCGAGAGCTTCTGGTATGGATTCGCCGAGGGTAGGATAGTTAATAACAAAGGTGAAATTGGGGGAAAACTCTCGGGCGAGAGTGCAAGATTCTCATTTCCGGAAAATGATGGAGGCAAGGAAAATGCGATTTCACTTGAAGGGAATGCGCGCTACCAAACTCAGTTTGCACTCGTCAGTGCCAATGCACTTGTTCGCAGAGTGTTGGAGAATGGTTTTGATGTGTCAAACAACTCGTCGCAGAGCGCGATTTCAGGTGCAATAGAAAGCAATAGAATTTGTTGGTTTGCTGTAAAGGCTGACGGCTCAATTGGTACGACAATGACGCCACAATTCTGGCGGCATTCAACTTTCAATGTGCAGTCTCGTTCATTGCTTGTGTCAGACGACTTCGCTGCTTCCACATACTACGCCGGACCTTGGAACGGGTTTGAAGCATCGCGAGACTTCAGTTCAAATGTTGGAACAATAGGCGCGGGTTTGGATTGGCAGAAAGGCAGCGGGACCGCATCGCTTGTGTGGCGAAGTGCGCGAGCGGATCAGGTAAGATTCATCACTGAAAACGATACAACTTATCTTTATTCTGATGCTTCCTACTCAGATGAATGGCGTGGCCCTGTGTTCAATTGCGATATTCCGATGACGAAACACTTGCGAATGCAATCGTGGACAACAGTTCAGTGTGATAACAACGAAGTTAGCCGCGCAATTGACACTCGATCCTTTACACGTTTGATCTATTCGCAGGATTTCTTCAAGTCGCCGCTGCACGTTGATTCCTATCTTGCCTATGAATTGATCGGTCGTCACCGAGCAGAATCGGACAATGGTTCAAAAGTTCTTGGTCCTGCGCATCTAGTGCATTTCAGGATCGAAGGCACCATTGAGGGTGTCACATTGATATGGGGCACCGAAAACCTCACTGGACAGCACTACGAATATCTGCCGGGCTACATGCTTATTCGCAAAGAAGAATACTTTGGATTGAAGTGGACTCTCAAGTTATGAAGTGGCTGATACACTTTGTCATCTTGTTGCTGTACGTACTGCTTGCAAATGCAGGCGAAGTAGTCACCACCTTGCCAGAAGTCGTTATTAATGGCATCGCTTCCGGTACAATGCGCAGTTTCTCAAAGCAGGAGATTTCGAAGAGCGGCGCGCGTAATGCCGCAGAGTTCTTGGAGCAAATTGCGGGACTGGCCATTCGCGAGGATGGAGCATCGGGTGGAAAACAGTTTGCGCGAATCGGCGGTTCAAATGTCAATCAAGTCTTGGTTTTGCTTGATGACATTCGACTTGCGGATATTGGAAGCGGCGAAGCTGACCTATCGCGGATTCCGGCTGAGTGGATTGAATCTATTGACGTGGTTGCAGGAGGGAACTCCGTTTTCGGTGGTGAAGCAATCGGGGGCGTAATCTCGATACACACATCTAATCTGGTGCGCAATGGTCTCACGTCGTTTGCACGCGGAAGCGAGACCGGCGCGCAAGCCGGGGCGAGACAGGATTGGGCACAAGGTGGTTCGCGCATAAGTTTTGGAGTAACGCGCGAACAGGGCGCGGGAAATTACAGATTTCGTATTACCGAAAACGACGGTAACGGGCCGTTCACCGCACACCTCGGAGAGACTTTTCACAGAGAGAATAATGCGTTTCTGCGAGACCGTCTTATTGGACGAATTTCGCATGAGTTTGGCCGGCACATTTTGAGCGGTTCAATTTGGGTGGATCGTTCTGAATTTGGTTTGCCTGGCTATCTTGCGCCGCGCCCAACGCCTCTTGCATCGCAAGAGGAGCAATTCAGACAGACACAGCTTGGTTGGAAACACGATTCTGAATTCGGACTTTTTGCATCGACGCTTGGATATCAAAATCAGGTGCGCGATTTTTCCGATCCTGATCCATATAGTTACTTGCATCAATCACATGAGGCTTCAGACCGCGCTTCGTTGACTGCGTCTCTCCAGCGGAAGATTTTGGACATAGAAGTAAACTGGAATGCTCGAGCTGAGCGCGAGCAGCTTGAAAGCGGCGTCCTAGAAAACACACTCGCTGCTCGCAATCGTTGGCAAACTGCTGTACAATGTGAACGGGCTTTCAAGCTGGGAGCTGCCTCACGCCAGCTGATCGGGACTGTATTCGGCACAAGTGTTGAGCGCTTCGGCGACGCCAAATTGCAAGTCCTCCCGTCCGCTGAAATTTCGTATGCAAGTCAAGTCCAACTCCCGCTTTCGATCGGAGTGAGAGGGTCGCGTGCTTATCTTGCTCCAAGCTTTTACTCGTTGTTTTGGAATGACGAATTGTTGGCGCAAGGCAATCCCGATCTGCGGCCTGAGTCCTCGGAAATGTGGCAGGGATTTCTCAACATGAGGTCAAGAAGCACTTACGAGACTTCCTTCATGTTGACCGTTGCAAGCAATAAGGTCGATGATCTTATCTATTGGCGGCAAGCATTTGACGGACGTTGGACGCCTCAAAATCTGCGTAACGCTACGCTCGATCAATTGACGGCAACGATTGAACAGGTGATTCTCCCGTCGCATCTTGAAGCCGATCTTTCCATGGATTGGCTTGAAGCGCGTGATCACAGCGGCGAGCGCGTAACGGATGGAAAATACCTTATCTATCGCCCGCTACGAACATTCCATGCAACCCTAAACGGCAATATTCGTGATTTCCATGGACTGGTTCAAGTGAATTGGGTGGACAAGCAAGCTGTTCTTGAAACAAATTCTAAATGGCTGGCCGATTACACACTTGTCAATGTTGAAGTATCGCGCAGATTTGCTTTGGGTTCGAGTAGTTGGGATGCGGGGCTCCGGTGCGAAAATGTACTCGATACGGACTATCGAGTCGTTCGGTTTGCTCCAATGCCGCTCCGGGAGTTTTCGGCTTTTCTTTCATGTAATCTGGGGAGAGTGAAATGATGTATAGAATAGTCTTTATCTTACTTGTTTGCCAAGTTGCCTCAGCAGATAACTTCCTCTATGTTATCAACAGCCTTGATGAAAGTCTCGGATGGATCAACACGACGACATGGGAGTACGACGCGCAAGCTGTGACCTTGGGTTACCTCCCAAATGACGTGCTTGCAACGCCGGATTTCTTGTATGTCGTGAACTCAGGCAACAACAATATTCAGGTTATCGATCGCAGCACATTGGAGACTGTGCGGGTAATCGAGTTGAACGATGCTGTCAATCCTTGGGCCATCGCGGCCTTGGATAACGGGAAGTTGGCTGTTACAGCCAGTGTTAGCGGGACGTTGTCGATAGTTGATCCGTTGGATGGAGGAGTTGACACCACATTTAGAGTTGGAACCAGTCCGCAAGCTGTGTTCACAAGCGCTCATCACATTTATGTACTTGACACTGGAATAGAGTGGCCTGTATTTAACCCAGGGACTCTCAAACAATACTCATTTGAGAACTATGAGTTGCTTGACTCCGTGGTCGTCGGTGTCAACCCACAATCGGCGATTATCGGATTCGGAAACATTCAAGTACTTTGCACGGGCAATTACGATGACGTTGAAGGAAGCATTGCGATTGTTGACACAGTTGGCGGCTTGTCACTGGTTGCAACAGAACAGATAGGCGGCTCACCCGGAGCGGTTGCAACAGGAAATGGATTTGGCTTTGGAGCGGGGTGGATTGCAGCAGGAGGTTGGGATACAGAGGGGTACTTGTTTCTTTATGATATTGTCACCTATGAGATTCACAATGGTCCGAGTAATCCTATTATTACGGGAGTTGGCGCCACGGATGTCGTGGCGGAACCAAGGGAAGGTGGACTCCTGTATGTTAGCTGTTTTGGCAGTGGAACCGTTGAAGTAAGAAGCACCTTCGGCGAATTATCAGAAGTCATTGAAATGGGTGCAGGAGCGAGCGCGTTAGAATTTTGGATGGAGTCTGCCGCGACGAAGCCGGGCGGGAACATTGTCACCCCAAGCGAATTTGATATCTCAAATGCCTACCCAAACCCATTCAACGGCAGTGTTTCATTGGAGTGGGCCGGTCAGCTACGCACTCCGAATACCATAAAAATTTTCGATGTTCTTGGTCGAAATGTCAAGGAATTACCAGTCGGGGCAGGCACCACGAGAATTAGCTGGTCACCTGGATTAGCGGGCGGGTTAGAGGTTGCCGCCGGAGTCTATTTCGCAAGGTTTGATAACGAACCTTCAGGAAGACCAATACGGATTGTATATCTAAAATAAACAATTAGATAAAATAGTTTCTGATTGCTCAGGTCGGTTTGCAAGTCTGTCAAGAAAATCGTATCTTCAACGATTACCTAAGATAGACTGGCAAACCGACCCTTTTTCTGCATGGCAAACCGCAAGAAACGCATCCTTTCAGGCATGAGGCCAACCGGAAGACTCCACCTCGGCAACTACGTTGGTGCGCTGGAGAATTGGGTGCGCTTGCAGAACGATTTCGAGAACTATCACCTCGTCGCCGATTGGCATACGCTCACGACGGACTACGAGCACACACGACAGATTCCTGAGAACATTCATGAAATGGTAACCGATTGGCTTGCCGCAGGGATCGACCCCGAAAAGAGTCCGATTTTTGTTCAGTCGCAAGTCAAGGCACACGCCGAGTTATATCTGTTGCTTAACATGATCGTGTCAACCGGCAGACTCGAGCGAAATCCGACTTTGAAAGATCAAGTCCGCGATCTTGAGTTGGAGGATGCCGTAACCGCCGGCCACTTGACCTATCCAGTGTTACAAGCGGCGGATATCATGATGTACAAAGGCGAAGTGGTTCCTGTTGGTGAAGATCAGTTGCCGCATATCGAAGTGACGCGCGAACTTGCGCGCCGATTTAATAATCTCTATGCCGCGGACAATCCGATCTTTCCGGAACCTGAAGGCCTGTTAACAAATTTCCCGCGCCTACAGGGTCTTGATGGTCGCAGAATGTCGAAGTCGCTCGGCAATACCATTTTGCTTGCTGATTCACCAGAGGAGATTTCGAACAAGCTTCGCAAAGCAGTTACGGATCCGCAGAAGGTTCGTCGCAACGATCCGGGCCGACCGGACGTCTGCCTTGTCTTTGGCTATCACCAGAAGTTTAACGAAGTTGAAACGTCTGAGATTCGTTCCGGTTGTGAAAGCGGTGCACTCGGTTGCGTGGACTGCAAAAAACGCTGCGCGGAGCGGATCATTGAGCACCTCGCGCCGATCCATGAACGCCGTCGTGCATTAGAAGCAAACCCCGAGCGCGTAATAGAAGTGTTGGAAGCCGGAAAGGCAAGCGCGAATAAGATCGCTGATCAAACGATGTCCGAAGTGCATATGGCAATGGGATTCGGAGAATGAGCGTATGGCAGGTAAAACTGCCGCGTTTTGAAGGTCCGCTTGACCTTCTGCTCTTCCTCGTGACTCGGAAAGAGTACGACATTCTCGATTTACCGATGGCGGAAATAACGGAATCGTATCTTGAAGTGCTCGATTCGATTGGCGTTGACAACCTTGAAGACGCGGGCGAGTACCTGCTCATGGCGGCGACGCTTTTGTCTATCAAAGTCAAAATGCTGCTCCCGCACACACAGGCGCATGAAGAGTTGGACATTGACGATCCGCGCCGCGAGCTTGTTAACCGTTTACAGATCTACGCCCGGATAAAGGAAGCAGCAGTGGATCTTGGCACGCTTGAAGAGAATATGCACGACCGCAAATCTCTGGCGCGCGAAGCAGTCCCGCAGGATGCCCGTCCTGAGGGGATGGACCTGCTGATGCCGTTATCGGTGTATGATTTGGCACGCACAATGGAAGAGATTCTATCACGCCGCGAGACAAAAGTGTTCCACGAAGTGAAGCTATTGAAAGTATCGGTTGAAGAGCGCACGGCGTGGGTGTTGAACAGTCTGAAACATCTGGATAGATTTGGTTTGATCGAGCAGTTGCGCCAGATACCGGATCGCATTGTGTGGGTGGCGACATTTCTCGCGCTGTTGGAGTTAGCTCGTCAAGGCAGAATCAAGTTGGATCAGAACGAACCTTTTGAAGAAATTTATGTGGCCCGTCCCGAGGCCATAGACCTACAGGCCGCTTAAGCATGGCATTCCTCGAAGAAGAAGATCTTCCGCTCGACGACGATCAAGATATCTCAGAAACGCCTGAAGATGAGTTTGAAGGCGAAGATGAGTCCTCCGACGATATTGACGGGGCCGAGCTTCGCCAACGCCGCCGGATGTCGCAGCTTGAGGCGCTACTACTGGCCAGCACTGAACCGTTGACTGAAGCGGCCTTTGTGAATGCCGTGGGAAAACGCGCAAAAGGGAAGTTGCCCGATCTCGTTTCTGCGCTGAATATTGAGTACGGCGCCCAGCAAAGGTCGTTTGAGATATTACCGGTTGCCGGCGGTTACATGCTGTTCACGCGTCCTGAACATGGTGATTTGATTCGTCGCTTTTTGGCCGAGAAAGCTCGGACAAGATTATCGCGCGCGGCGCTTGAGTCTTTGGCCGTGATCGCATTTCGCGGACCCGTTACTCGTGTGGACATAGATGAAATCCGCGGTGTGGATTCAGGCGGCGTGCTTCGCAATCTACTCGACAGAAGACTCATTCGGGTAAAAGGCCGCGCGGAGCTTATCGGCCGTCCTTTGCTTTACGAGATTACTGATGAGTTCTTGAAATACTTTGGCGTCACCAGCGTCAGCGATCTACCGCGCCACGCTGAACTAACGCGGGAGCTTGGCGAGTTGCGTACGGCTGATCATGAGCAGGAGACACTCTCATTGCCTGAAGCTGAGGAAGATTCGCCCGTCGAACTCGTGGCAGAACCGAAATCCGGCAACGGTCATCACAAGCTTACCTCGCAGAATTTGACCGAAGACGACGGTCTCGATCAATGAACATCAAAGGCAGTCGAATTCTTGTTCTGGGCGGATGGGGGCTGGTTGGAGCGGCAATATGCAAGCGGTTGCTCGCAGGAAAACCTTCATATCTTGCTGTGCTGTCCTTGCGGGAAAGCGAAGCGCTTGATGCAGTTAACGAGCTTGCTTCCGTTAGGGAAACATGTGAAGTGGTGCCAGACTGGGGCGACATTTTTCTGACGACAGAGCTAAAAGATTTTTCGCGCACGCAGATTTTGAATGATCCTGTGATGCGCCGCAAATTTGTTGACGGAGTCTTTGAAAAGCCCAACGAAGAGCGGCTGAAGTCCTTCTTCTTGTATCACATTATTGCCAAACATAAACCCGATATCATCATCGACAGCGTGAATTCGGCGACTGGATTGGCATATCAGGATACGTACACGGCTTATTACGACGTTCGCGAAGCGTTAGACAACGCAGGACCGAATATGCCCGTGGCGGAAATCCGTAATCAAGTGGAGCGCCTGGCTTCTACGATTAGTATTCCTCAGCTAATCCGTCATTTGCAAGTCTTGAATGAGGGGTGCCGCAAGCATGATGTGCGGATGTTTGTCAAAGTAGGCACAACAGGGACGGGTGGAATGGGACTAAATATTCCCTACACTCACTCAGAAGATCGTCCTTCGGGCCAATTACTGAGTAAGTCTTCTCTTGCCGGAGCCCACAGCTTGTTGCTGTTTTTGATGGGTCGGACACCCGGGTCCCCATTTGTCAAAGAGATAAAGCCCGCGGCCGTTATTGCTTGGAAAAAGATAGGCTACGGCGAGATTCGCAGCGGTGGAAAACCTATTCCGTTGTATGATTGTAACCCTGCTTCACCTGTCGCACTGGGCAGTACATTCAAGCGCATTGACAACTCGGCAGGGCAGCCCAAGAACGAGAATCTCAAATCCGTCTTCATTGACACAGGCGAGAATGGGATATTCTCAACTGAGGAGTTTTTCACAATCACATCGGCGGATCAGATGGAGTTTGTAACTCCAGAAGAGATTGCATATTCCGTCGTTACTGAGATTGAAGGCGGCAACAGCGGATTTGACGTTGTCGGAGCTTTGGATGCGGTTGTGATGGGTCCGACATATCGCGCAGGCATACTTCGCCAGCATGCGTTGGATGAGATGGTTAGGTTGGAGCAAGAGCACGGTAGCCGAAGCATTGCCTTTGAAATGCTCGGCCCGCCGCATCTCTCCAAATTGCTTTACGAAGCCTATTTGATTTGGCTTGCATTCCCGCAGATCTCGGAGTTTTGCACTAAGTCAGAGGTCGAGTGTGCCGCCGCGCTTCACTCTGTTGTCAAAGCCAACGAAAAGCTTCGAGCGACAATACTTTCTATCGGCATTCCAATCCTATTGCCCGATGGTAACGGCATCTTGCGCGGACCTGAAGTGAAGATTCCTTCTTATGCCGGCTCGAACGAGTTCACAGCGGACGCAGAGAGTGTTAACGAGTGGGCGAAGAAGGGTTGGCTCGACTTGCGCCCGGCCAACATGCAATTGTGGCAAAGGCGAATCAAACGGCATGTCAAATTTGATGACGGCGTCAGCCGCGAGGATTCGTCTTCTGGCTATGCGTGGCAGAGCCGTTTTGAAGGTGAAAGCGACGCCCATTTTGTAGGCAAAATCGTGACGCGGATTTTTATTGAAGAAGAAAACGGCGGACGCATCAAAGGATGAGTAGGGACATGAAGTCTTTAGTCATTGCGATTGACGGCCCGGCCAGTAGCGGTAAGTCAACGACGGCCAAGCTTATTGCAGAGAAGCTCGGCCTGATGTACCTCGACACGGGCGCAATGTATCGCGCGATTGCTTTGAAGATTTATCAAAGTGGCACGGAACTAACGGACAAGGCCAGCCTTACAAAGCTTCTCAATTCGACGACAGTCACACAAAAGAATCAGAATGGCGAAGTTCACTTCTTGCTCGATGGCAATGACGTCACGGAGGAAATTCGCACACCGGAGATTTCGCTCTGGGTAGGTCCTGTATCGGAGCACGCCCTTGTACGTGAGTATCTGGTGAATTGGCAGCGCGAGATTGGCAAAGCGGGCGGCATCGTTGCGGACGGCCGCGATATCGGGACAGTAGTATTTCCCAATGCTGATTTGAAAGTCTATTTGATTGCTGATTCACATATTCGCGCCGTTCGCCGTCAAAAAGAACTTGCTTCGCGCGGAATTGTCCAAAAGGTTGAAGAAGTTGAAGACGCAATTGTGAAGCGCGACCACCGCGATTCAACTCGCGAGCATAGCCCTTTGCGCATGGCCGGTGACGCAATCGAGATTGACACAACCCACTTGACCGTAGGCGATCAAGTCGAGCGCGTACTTGCTTTAGTCAAGAAATTGCAAACTCAGGAATCCAAGTAAGCGGCAGTGCGCCCGTTTTACGCTACAGTAGCTTGGTTGGCGCGAACGCTTTTTAGTATATTGTTCGGTGTCCGCGTTTCCAACCTTGAGCGATTGCCGAAGCACGGCGCCGTGCTGATTTGCTCTAATCACAGATCAAACTTGGACCCGCCGTTGATTGGATCTCATCTGAACCGCGAAGTAAGCTACTTCGCGAAGGCGGAGCTATTCAAAGGCCGGATTATGGGGCCCTTCTTACGCAAGCTGAATGCCTTTCCTGTCAAGCGCGGACAGATGGACAAATCGGCAATGTCCACGTGTTTGAAGGTTTTGCAAAGTGAAGGCGCGCTAGTGTTTTTTCCGGAAGGCACCCGCGCACCAAGTGACGGCTATCTCGCACCCAAATTCGGAGTCGGCTGGGTACTTTATAAGACCAGAGCGACCGTGGTACCTGTCTATTTGCACGGCACTGGCGGAGCGAAGGCATTCAGTGGCAAGCGCCCGAATCTTGAATTGGTTGTCGGCATGCCAATATCGGCAAGCGAGATTATTGGCGATCTTCCGGACAATCGAGATGGTTATCAACAAATTGCCGACAGAATCCTCGATCGAATCAGAACACTTTCGCTCGACACCTCAATCGCCAAGATTGAATCTGCCGGTGAAATACATGGCCGCAACATCATCGAAGACGAACGACTAAGATAGCTCGACAATTCGAGCACACATTTCGTTTAACCAACCCCGTTCCCCGGCGGGCATAAAAATACGGGAGGAATCAAATGGATGAATTAACACAACCGTCCGCAGAGGAAACCAAGTCACCGGCTTGGGTGGAAGAAGTGCTCTTCAAGGGCCGCAAGGTCAAGCGCAGTGAGCTTCCAGAAGAAAAGGGCCGCATTACTCAGGAAGCGCAGGATCTGGTCAACTTGTACAGCAAGTTGGTCATGGAATTCCGTGAAGGCGAAATCGTTCAAGGTAAGATTGTCTCGATCAGCGACAAGGAAATCTCGATCGACATCGGCTTCAAGTCCGAGGGCACAGTTGCTCGCGACGAATTCGCGAACTTGACGGACGTCAAGATTGGCGATGACGTTGAAGTTTATCTCGACCGCGTTGAAGATCATTCCGGTCAGCTGTCGCTTTCAAAGCGCAAAGCCGACTTCATGAAAACGTGGGAGCGTATTCAGTCAATTCATGAGAAGGAAGAGGTCACTACCGGCAACATTCAGCGCCGCATCAAGGGTGGTTTTGTGGTCAACGTGATGGGAGTGGAAGCCTTCTTGCCGGGTTCGCAAATCGACGTTCATCCTGTGCGCGATTTCGACGCGTTGGTCGGCCGCGATATGGAATTCCGGATTGTCAAACTGAATGATGCACGCAAGAACATCGTTGTTTCGCGAAAGGTCATTATTGAAGAAGGATTGAAAGGCGTTCGCGAAAAGATTCTTGCCGAACTTCAGGTTGGCGACGTGATGGAAGGAACCGCAAAAAACATCACCGATTTCGGCGTCTTTGTCGATCTCGGCGGCGTGGACGGATTGTTGCACATCACAGATTTGTCTTGGGGCCGCGTGAGTCATCCGTCGGAAGTTGTGCAGCTTGATCAGAAGCTCACGGTCAAAGTCTTGGACTACGATCGTGACCGTCAGCGCATTTCTGTCGGTTTGAAGCAATTGCAGCCGCATCCGTGGGACGGCGTGGATGATCGTTATCCAGTTGGTGCAAAGGTCATGGGCAAGGTTGTTTCGATCGCTCGCTACGGCGCATTTGTTGAACTCGAGAAAGGTCTTGAAGGCCTTGTACATATTTCCGAAATGAGCTGGACACAGCATGTCAAGCATCCGTCGGCAATGCTTTCCGTCGGTGATGAAATCGAAGTGGTCATCCTTAATATCGACAAGGAAGGCCGCAAGATTTCACTCGGTATGAAGCAAGTCGATTCAGACCCGTGGGAAAATCTCGAAACGAAGTACGCACCGGGATCACGCCACACGGGCAAAGTCCGCGACCTCGTTCCTTTCGGCGCTTTCGTTGAACTCGAGGATGGAATAGACGGCCTCGTACACATCTCGGATCTTTCGTGGACGAAGCGTGTGCGCCACCCCGGGGAAATTCTCCAGAAGGGTGAGGAAGTTGAAATCGTCGTACTCGGATTTGATCGCAACGAGCGCCGCATCGCCTTGGGACTCAAGCAAGCTCAGTCTAATCCGTGGGATGAGTTCGAATCACTCTATTCTGTCGGTTCGCAAACGACCGGCAAAGTGGTGCGTGTCATGGATAAGGGCGTCATCGTTGAATTGCCGCGTGAAGTCGAGGGTTTTGTTCCTGCAAGCCAGCTGAAGCGTTTGACAAAGGGCGCCAAGCAGTCAGTCAGTGTGGGCGATGAGATTACACTCGAAGTAATTGAATTCGATCGTGAAAACAAGAAGATCATTCTCGCCGCACAATCCCCCGATGGCGTGGACGGTGAAGAAGAGATTGATGCAGAAACCCGCGAACAGTACATCGTGGGCAGTGACGACGCAAGTACGTCGCCTGAACCAACAGAACCTGCATGAACCCATTAAGCTCTCCGACTAACCCGCGCGTACACGTGACGACGTTGGGCTGCAAACTGAATCAGTATGACAGCGAGATGCTGTTGACGCAGCTGCGGTCGGAGGGATTTAGTGAGACAAATAGCGCGCGTATGGCCGATCTAATGATCGTGAATACTTGCGCAGTAACTGAGACTGCGGAACGAAAGGGCCGCGCGGCTGTCCGCGCGGCCCTTCGCAAAAATCCGAATGCCAAAGTTGTAGCGACAGGCTGCTTGGCCGAGCGAGCCCCAGAATCACTTCGTTCAGCCGGCGCACAGCTTGTCTTTGGCAATCGAGAAAAAGAGCGTGTCGCGGAAATTCTTGCTGATTCAGAGCCGGTTCAGGTTACCGGAATCCGCAACAATCTGCCGTGGACCGATGGAACTGTTGTTGAAGGATTGAGCGGCCGCGCGCGCGCTTTCCTGAAAATTCAAGACGGCTGCTCGCAGTTATGTACCTATTGCATCGTGCCAAAGTTGCGTGGAAAAGGTCGGACGTTGCCGGTGCTGCAAGCAGTAAGACGAGCCGAAGAGCTTGTTGATCGCGGCTTTCAAGAAATTGTCGTGACGGGCGTCGCGCTGGGAACATATGGGTTTGATCTGGATCAACCGGATGCTCTTCCCAAGGCTATTTCTGCTTTGTCAAAAGTGCGCGGACTTCGGCGTCTGCGATTGGGAAGCGTGGAACCGTGGGCGGTAACTAAGCGTTTTCTGCATACGGTGGCGGAGTCCGAAGTTGTTTGCGCGCATCTGCATCTGCCGTTTCAGAGCGGCTGCGACGAGGTTCTGCACCGCATGAATCGCCGTTACACGGTTGCTCAATTGCAGGAATCGCTCAACTATGCCTTCAAACTCAGAGACGATTGGGGAATTGGCGCGGACATTATCGTGGGATTTCCCGGGGAAACAATTGAGCAGTTTCGTGTGACGAAGCAGTTCCTTGAGTCAGCACCGATATCTTATTTGCATGTATTTCCGTTTAGTTCGCGACCCGGTACGGCGGCGACGAAGTTAGGCGGGGAGTTGCCCAAGGGCGAAATTGTAAAGCGGGCCGACGAGTTACGCGACCTTTCGCGCCGTCTGCGGGATAGTTTTCACCAACGACAGGTCGGCGCGCGGGTCGAAGTCATCGCCGAAAACCGCAGCAGCACAAAACATGTATTTGGCCATGCCCGCAACTACGCTGACGTTGCCATACCTAAAAATGTTATCAGGACAGGGCAGATCGCACAGTTTTTTATCGAACGCGCAGATGCCGATTACCTATATTGTAAACCGATTGGACAAGAGATATGAGTATTCCAAACGTAAATAGAGATCGCATGATCGATCTCTTTTGTAAACTTGTTTCCATTGATAGCCCCTCAAAGCAAGAGGCCAAGGTTGCTGAGTTTATCGAAAAACACTTGGCGCCGCTGGGCGTTAAGATGTGGCGCGACGATGCAGGTACAAAAATCGGCGGCAATTGCGGCAACCTGCATGTGCGGATGCCTGCGCGCAATTCCAAATCACCCGCTGTATTGTTCTCTTCACACATGGACACCGTGATGCCTGGAATCGGCGTGAAGCCGCAAGTGGATGGCGACTTCATTCGATCAGACGGTACGACGGTGCTTGGCGCGGATGACAAGGCCGGTGTGACGGCGATTCTGGAGATGTTGCAATGTCTGCACGAAAGCGACATGCCGCATGGCCCGATTGAAGTGATATTCGACGTGGCAGAAGAGATTGGCCTGATGGGCGCATTTGTCGTTGACCTTTCGCAAGTGCAAGCGAAATATGCAATCGTGCTGGACGGCGAAGACATGGATCAGATTATTTACAAGTCGCCGAACGCAAACCGCATGGTTTATGAGATCGAAGGTATCGCAGCACATGCCGGCATGTGCCCGGAACGCGGAATTTCGGCGATCGAAGTTTTTGCCGAGGCAGTTTCCAATATGAAACTGGGAAGATTGGACGACGAAACGACTGCGAATATCGGAACGATAGAGGCAGGCCGCGCAACAAATATTGTCTGTGACCATTTGCGTTCGCGCGCCGAGGTGCGCAGTCACTCAGCCGCAAAGCTCGAAGCACAGACACAGGCGATGAGCAAAGCTCTGAATGACGCCGTTGCCAAGTTCGAGCGTGTCATCGACGGCGTGCCGTGTCGCGCGGTGTTGAAAGAAGAAGTGAACCGCGACTTCACTGCAATGGACATTGCGCTCGACTCCCTTCCCTATAGAGTGGTGTCCGATGCCGGAAAGCTTATCGGTCTGGAGATGAAACCAGCGGCTATTGGCGGCGGCACAAACGCCAATGTTTACAACGCAAAAGGACTTCCGGCAGTCGTGATTGGCTGCGGAATGAAGCAAGAGCATACGACAAGCGAGCATCTGGCGATCAACGATCTTGTGCAGGCCGCTCAACTTTGCCTTGCAATATTAAAGAAGAATCATGAGGCCGCGCTTGCCTAAGCGATGCCGCCGCAGTCAAATTGATTCCTGAGCCCGACGGGTTCTGACGTCCTCTGCCGGTCTTTGGCAGAGGACTTTCTTATCTGTGAAACCTGAATAGGAGTAGAAAATAGATGAAGACACATTTCGCGCGCATCGTTGGCATTGGATTGACCTATGACGACGTGCTCTTGATTCCGGCGGCGTCGGAAGTATTACCCTCAGAGGTGAATATCAGCAGCCGCTTGACGACAGGAATCAATTTGAACATTCCGCTCATCTCAGCGGCTATGGACACTGTTTCAGAATCAGAACTTTGCATTGCGCTTGCCCGTCAGGGTGGAATCGGGGTAATCCACAAGAACATGACTGCCGAAGAGCAGGCATCTGAAGTTGATCGAGTGAAGCGCAGTGAGTCGGCTGTTATTTACGAACCCTACACATTACCGCCGACCGCGAAACTCTCAGACGCCGTTCGTTTGAAACGGGCAAAGGGAGTCAGCGGTATCCCTATCATTGATGACAAAGGTCTCTTGGTTGGGATCGTGACCGATCGCGACATGCGCTTTGAATCAGATCTCGACACGCCTGTAACGTCTGTAATGACTCCAAAAGAGAAACTGATTACCGCACCGCTCAACACCGACCTCGTCGTTGCGGAGCAGATTCTTCAAAAACACAGGATCGAAAAGCTGTTACTGGTGAACGAGCAGGGTGGACTCGCCGGTCTCGTAACAGTCAAGGACATTCAAAAGCGTTCACAATTCCCGAATGCCTGCAAAGACAACGAAGGACGGCTTCGAGTGGCGGCCGCCATCGGCATTGGTTCGGACGCTGTGACTCGAGCTGAGCTGCTTGTCAAGGCGGACGTTGACGCCTTAGTTGTTGATTCGGCGCACGGGCATTCGGCCAACGTGATCAAAGCCGTTGAAAAACTGCGCAAGCTCTATCCAGAGGTCGAAATAATTGCCGGAAACGTAGTGACAGCGGATGGAGCCAGAGCATTGGCGAATGCAGGTGCGAATGCAGTAAAGGTAGGGGTCGGACCGGGCTCTATTTGCACCACGCGCGTAGTCGCAGGAGTTGGTGTGCCTCAGATCACAGCCGTGATGTGGGTAGTTGAAGCAATGAACGAGATGGGAGTCCCTGTAATTGCGGACGGCGGAATCAGGTATTCCGGCGATATTGCAAAGGCGATTGCGGCAGGGTCATCATCGGTAATGATCGGGAGCCTCTTTGCTGGAACGGAAGAGGCGCCGGGCGATACGGTCCTCGTTGACGGTCGTAGTTATAAGCTCTTCAGGGGAATGGGCTCTATAGGCGCCATGAAAAAAGGATCGGCGGACCGGTATTTCCAGTCCGCCGTTGAAGCGAGCGGTAAGTTTGTGCCTGAAGGTATAGAGGGTAAAGTTCCGTATAAAGGAAAGTTATCTGATACTGTATTCCAACTGATGGGAGGCCTGCGCGCCTCAATGGGCTACTGCGGTGCGCATACTGTTCAAGAAATGCAAACCAAGACGCGCTTCATCGAGGCGACCGCCGCCGGATACACTGAAAGCCATCCGCACGATGTTTCGATTGTTCAGGAAGCGCCAAACTATTCTCGACCCAAGTAGCAAGGTCGAAAAATGGAGACAAAAAAGAGCCGGTGAATATGCTGTGGCCGGAGGGGGACGATGGCCACGAGCTCACCGGCTCGGCGGGGGACGTTGTAAGTACTAAGAATTTAACGCGTTGGCATGGCGAGCCAAGCGCGCTTTGCGACGGGCGGCAGTCCGAGGATGCAAAATTCCCTTGGCGGCCATTCTGTCGATCGTAGTATACGCAGAGCTAAGCTTCTCTGACGCCTGAGCGGCATCGGTCACCTGAAGTACTCGTTTTTCGGCTGTGCGGCAACGAGCACGATCCGCGCGATTCCTCTCGCGGGCTTTGGCGGCCGTCTTCATCCGCTTTTCACATGATTTGTGTTGTGGCATTCTGTCGGAAAAAAGCTTATCTTGTTGTTAATCCTACCCCAAACGGCAAAGCCGCGCCAAGCGTAGATCGGGGAACCGCTTGAAGTGTCGCAATATAAACAAGACTCAAATGAAAGTCAAGTGAATAATTTCACGCTATCCGACAAAGCCAAAGAGTGTCTTGCCACTGCAGGCAGGATTACAGTGCTGACCGGAGCGGGTATTTCGGCGGAATCGGGTTTGGGCACATTTCGAGGAAAAGAGGGTATCTGGAACAAGATGCGCCCGGAGGAGCTTGCCAGCATGGCAGGTTTCATGGCGAATCCTGAGTTGGTTTGGGAATGGTACAACTATCGTCGCTCAGTACTCTCGAACGCGAAACCAAACGCTGCCCATCTGGCGTTAGCAGAGTGGGGGGACTCTTGTCCGGAATTCGTTTTGGTCACACAGAATGTTGACGGCCTGCATCAACTTGCCGGACAGAAAACTGTGCACGAGCTGCATGGAAACATCAGAGTGAATCGTTGCCTGCGCTGCAATCAGGAAGTCACGGATGAATTGCTTGATACTTCAAATGGAATTCCGTATTGTCCCTGTGGCGGCGCATACCGCCCCGGCGTAGTTTGGTTTGGCGAGATGCTTCCAGAGCGAACACTTCAACAAGCCTTTGCCGCTGCCGAAGCTTGCGACCTTTTTTTGACGATTGGCACTTCTGCCATTGTCTATCCGGCGGCCTCACTGCCTGAAATCGCGGCAGATTTCGGTGCGCAGACTATTGAAGTGAACCTCGAACCCACCCAATTCAGTTCGCGCGCAACTTGTTCGGTCTTTGCTTCGGCAACAGTCGCCGTACCCGCACTTTTTCATCACTGGCAGCGGATTCATTTTCCAGTTTCGCCGAAATTATGATCACTCGTATCCAAAAACTTGGCCCATATATTATTGTTGGATGTGCGCTCGCGACGCTCTTGCTCGCGAGCGGCTGCGCATACTACAATACATTTTACAATATTAAGCGAGAGTTCAAGGCCGCAGAGAAGCAATCCGCGCGGGCGGAGGCAGCTCAGCCTGTCGGACAGCCGACGCAACCGGCCAGACCAGGCCAACCCGCACAGAGCGCTATTCCGGTTCAACAGTATCAAACGATCCTGCAATCCTGCGCCAAACTGCTCGAATTTTACCCCAAGAGCAGGTGGATTGATGATGCGCTGATGATCATGGGGGTTTCGTATTACCGCACCGAAGAGTTCGCTCGCGCCGAGCGTAAGTTTACTGAGTTGCTTACGATATTTCCCAATAGCAAGCACGTGGAAATGTCGATTGTGTGGCGCGCCCGTGCGTTGCTGGCGCAGGAGAAGTTTGATGAAGCTGAAGCGGTTCTCACTGGCGCAGAGTCCAAACTGATTACGCCTGAATCAAAAGCGGCCGCAGGCAGAACGCTCGCCGGAATTTACGACAAGCGAAAACAGCCTGAAGAAGCCATAAGGTACCTTGAGCAGATTCAGAGTATCTCTTATGATCGCAATGACAAAGCGACTGACTATTTGACCTTAGGCCGCTCGTACATCGCTCTGAATCGCAAAGACGACGCGCGCCAGGCCCTGCTAAAGTGTCTCGGAGCAACGTCAAATCCCGCCGAAGCATTCGAGTCGCGACAACTGTTAGCCGATCTTTCAGCCAATGAAGGAAAATACTTAGAAGCCAGAGAGTACTTGCGGCCGCTTCAAACCGATCGCAGATTTATTGATCGTGGCGGAGACGTGCTGGTGGAGTTAGCGCGAGTCGAAGCCATCGCCGGTGATCCGCAACTTTGCATTCATATGCTGGAGGAGTATTGTGCCAAAGCACCTCAAGGCGAGAGTAAGGCCCGTGCATATTATCTACAGGCAACAGTAGCACGGGACAAATTGTTTCAACTGGAGCTTGCAAAAGCAAAATTCGACAGTGTAAGCCCTTCCGGAGCCTCGCGCACTCTGCAAGATTCTGCCCGATTTTCAGCCAAGCAACTCGACGACGGCCTCTCCGCTCTTAAAAGTATGCCTGAACTCGAAACGAACATCAAAAAGCTACAGGACGAACTCGCACAGTTGAAAGCGAGAGACTCCTTGGAAGTCTCGACGGACTCACTGGAAGCCGCCCTCCCCGCTCCGGTCGCTCAACCTGAAGAAACGATTCTCTCCGATTCCACAATTGAACGGACTTCTCCAGTCGAGGTAGTTTCGGACACTCTCGCACAAAATACTAAAGAAGTTGCAGACACGTTTGCGCTTAGGCCGGAACAAGTTTCAGATACTCTCATGCTGTCGGAGGTCGCTGTTGACTCTGTGGATGAAGTGCCGGATAGTGGGACCGTGAAAATTCTCTCTCCTGCGGAGATGATTGCAGATTCAATTATGCGCTCTTTAGCGCAACGAGATTCCGCTAAGCGTGCGGAGCGATCACATGTCGAGATAGCCGACAGCGCGACCGCTCACAAGAGTGATTCAACAACGAAGAAACCTGCCGCAGCGCCGGTGCAAAGCGAAGAAGAGATTCTCAACATTAGACTTGCTTCAATAACCGTTCAGCTTGTTAATGCGCACATTGAGGCCGCCACTTTTTATTCAGACGTTCTGCATCAACCTGACAGTTCGCTTGCCCATGTTGAACGCGCGGTCGCCGTTCCTGATTCGTCTGAAGACCACTGGCGCGCATCGGTGCAGTTTGGCTTGGAACTTATGAAGGAAGGTCGCGATAATTCGCGCGGTCGAAGTGAATTGGAGCGTGTAGCATATTCAGAATCCGCACCACGAACAATTAGGAATGCTGCGCGGGAAGCAATTGGTCTGCCGAAACTTGAAGTTGAAAAAACCGAACAAGAACTTGCTTTAGCGCAGGTGGAGAAGTCGCTCGCGAACGGCGCGCCGTATAACGATCTCATATCTGATTATAGAAACGTCCTGAGTCTCGACAGCACAAGCGACGCAGGGATAATTGCAATCCAGGCAATCGCATACTTGCAAGAATACAAATTAGGAGATTTCGAAGCGGCGCGTTCAACTCACGAGGCGATATCCCGCAAGTACGCGGATTCTTCGTTTTCGGAAAGATCACTTGCAAAACTCCAGCCGCCGGACACAAATTCAATCTTCTTGATGAGCGAGGAAGCGCTTCAAGCAACCATGCAACCCGCACTTGAATTTTTGACGACCGGCTCCGATTCGAGCGGTTGGCCGCCGGAAGAATCAACTTTGCGTGGCAGGCGTTTTCATTGATGTCTAATCTCTTCCTTCGTGTCACCGCCGCTGCTGTCGGAATACCGATTCTGTTGTGGTGCGCAATCGCGGGCGAGGTATGGATAATCGTGTTGGCTTCAGCGCTGCAACTACTTCTACTGCAAGAGTGGCGGGACTTCGCCAAGTCAGCGGGTGTGCCGTTGTGGTTTTTCGCAGTTGCAGTTGCGGTGGCAGCAATTGACCTATTTGTTTTTAGTCATGGAGATGGAGTAGCGACCGGGGAGGCGCTTATCGGCATTTACGTCTGGGTGCTTATCATAGTTTTCAGTCGTGAGCGCAAGCCTTTGCTCCAACTTGGATTTGGTGCATTATTTCTTGTTTATGCAGCGCTACCGCTCGCGCTGTGGTTTCCAATCACCGAATTGACAGAGATTACTCGACATAGTAAGCTGGGCGCGCTCGGACTGCTCTTCTCCACGACGTGGTTGTGCGACTCTGCCGCCTACTTTGGCGGTCGGGCATTCGGCAAACACAAATTGTATCCACAAGCAAGTCCGAATAAGACAATCGAAGGCGCCTTGTCAGGATTCGTAGGTGCGGCGCTGTTTTTGCCGGTGCTAAATCTTCTTGGATTAGCGAAACCTCAGTTGTTTGACTACATTTTTCTTCCACTCATCGTTGGCGTCGCCGGCCAAATCGGCGATCTTATTGAGTCACTCATGAAACGTGAGGCAGGCGTCAAAGACAGTTCGCATGTAATTCCGGGTCACGGAGGTTTCCTCGATCGCTTTGATTCCTTGCTGCTCTCGTCGCCACTCTTTCTCGCATTCCTTTCGCTCACCACAAAATAGCCTCCAAATTCATTACCATATTGTGCCTGATTTAGTATCCGTCAAAGAGGGAGCAAACCCAAAAGTTGTCGAGATGTTTGACCGCATTTCTTCTACCTATGATAAGCTTAACCGATTTTTCTCGCTTGGCGTCGATAGGCTCTGGAGACGCGCGGCCGTAAAGTCGTTGTCGCTCAATTCGGGAATGCGAGTCCTTGATTGCAGCGCGGGAACGGGGGATATGGCATTTGAAGCGCATCGGCAGTGCAGCGGCGTGCATACGACATTGTTTGATCCGTCAGCGGAAATGCTCAAGCTCGCGGATGAGAAAGCCAAGCGCTTGCGAATTGTCAATTACGATTTGAAGTGCGGCGCGGCCGAGCGCATAGATGCTCCTGATCTTACATACGATCGTTTCATGGTCGCATTTGGGATTAGAAATTTTCAGGATTTAAGCACCGGACTTCGGGAGCTTAATCGAGTGCTAAAACCGGGTGGCACAGGAGTTATCCTTGAATTCACTCCGGACAGATCGAAACTGATTGACCGAGTTTTCAAAACTTATTTGTGGTGGATAATGCGCCCAGTCGGCGGCGCAGTGTCCGACGACCGAGAAGCATACAAGTATCTCGCCGAAACGATACAGCGTTTTCCTGCCTCGACAAGACTAATCGCGACATTTGAAGCAGCGGGTTTTTCAAATGTAGTGGCGACTCCGCTTTCCTATGGCATTGCTACACGATTTTTGTTGACGAAGTAATCCCATATGCAGCCACGACGTGAGTTATCGCTCTCGGATGTCCCTGCACTTGGATTTGCTGTCGCTTCGTTTAGCGGCGCGGCAGCATCGCTTGTTCTTAGCCTCAGTAGTGAAATTGCATTGACAATTTCACTTGCGGGATTCGTCGTTGCGCTCGCGGCTCTGCTTCTGCTTAAACAACGGCGGCATACAGCAATCTTCGTCTACTCCGCCGTCGCCGCCATCACGCTCTTGCGAGGTAATGCAACCATAGCTCGTGATGAACGCGAACAGTTAGTTAAGTTTGATCCCGACACCGCGATAGTTTCATGTCGCGGTGTTGTAGTATGGAGGGACGAGGCAAGGCAGTCTATCCTCTCGGATCGCTTGTGGTTGGAGGAAGTTAAGCTAAGTCTGCCGGACACAATCATTGAATGTCGGCGGCTTCGTGTGCGACTTAATATCCCTCTTGCCGATGCAACAAAAGTGCGAATCGGTGACGTCGTCGCGTGTAATGTGCGGCTTGAATCAATGCACAAGATTCAAGAGCACTCAGTGCGCGAACTTTGTTGGAGCTTACGCGAACAAATTGTTGCCGATGCGCGTCTGAAAGATTCAGAATCGCTTGTAGTCGTTCCGGGTGACTGGTCGCTCAATGCCGCGATTTACGACGCGCGGAGCCGCGTGCTTGATGTGTTTGAGCGCTATCTTCGTCCTGATGCTCGCGCTGTAGCAGGCGCTCTTTTGCTCGGTTCGCGTGAAGCATTTTCTGCGCAGTTTCGAAAGGAATTGCAACTCACGGGGTTGGCGCATCTATTTGCACTTAGCGGACTAAATACGGGGTTGCTCATTTCTTTGTTGTGGTTGTTGTTGGCTTGGTTGCGAGTGCCAGGTCGAATTAGATATCTGCTTCTGTTGCTGCTATTAATTGGATACACTGCGCTCGGCTTGGGGGTTCCGTCACTGTTTCGTTCTGCATTGATGGCAGGATTGATCGTTATTGCACGGCTATTGGCAAGGCCAAGTCATCCTGTGAATCTTCTCTTGTTTGCCGCAGGAGTTGAATTGCTCATCTGGCCACTTCACATATTGGATGCGGGATTCATCTTAAGCTATCTTTCGATGGCGGGAATTCTCACGGCTTATCTTGCTTTGCAACAGCCGCTGCAAGATTTGCTAAAAGCTGGTACGCAATCGCTGCGGCGCCGGACGGCAGACACGATGTCAAGCACGATCGGCGCGCAACTGGCGACTGCTCCAACTGCAGCGCTACTTTTCGGACGAGTACCGGGTCTCGCGATCATCGTAAACGTGATTGCGATCCCGCTATTTTCGCTCTTGGTTGTCCTAATTCTTTGGATGATGGTGTTGGATCCATTTAGTACGGCTGCGGCTTCAATTGTTGGCCGGTCAATCGAAGGACTGGTCGGGTTGTTCGCATGGTTGACGTCAAGCTCGGCAGCAGTAATCGGTGCAAGCTTAGTTTCTTACACGCCGCTCTGGGCAAGCGTTGCGGCAATCACGATTCAGCTTCTTGCGATAGTGGTGAGTTTGCAGGGTCGAATACGAGTTGCACTGATCTCGACGCTTGTGGCCATCAATCTCTTGATCTGGCCCGGCCTCCTTGTGACGCCAGATGCTGCACGCGTAGTAACAATTAGAGGCAAGTCCGGCCAAGTGGTATTTGCAAGGGTCGGAGAAATTAGCGCCGTCATTGGCTGCGGAGCGGAATGGACTTCAAGCCAAACGGTCGGCATACTACAGTCACTGATGGCGCAAGATGGATTGCAGAGGGTTGATTTCTTGGTAGTAAATTCGAGAAAAATCGACCAAATTGGCGGCGCACCGGACATTATCCAAGCAATCAAACCTGAGATAGCCCTTGATTTGAGTTCATATCGCGATACCCGAGCATCCGAACTTCTCGACGCGGCCATAGAACTTTCAAATGCAAGTTATGTTCAAGGCACAGTGGGTGCCACTTGGCGCCACAACCAGTCACAACTCCAGATCGAAAGCCGTAGAGATGTTGAAACGGGCAGTGAGTGGTCGATTGTGCTTAGGAGTGATTCACTGAACGTTAGAATCGCGAGCAGTATTTATTCCACTACTGATGCGTCGTTAATCGTAAACTCAGGACAGACACTGAATGTACCTTTTCAAGCACGCGCACGATCCGAGTCATTCACATGTGACGGTGGAAAGTGGCTCGAAATCGAGGATCAGACGCTCATTTTGATGGATCTCATGCGCCTACCACGCAATGCCAAAGTTTAGGACAGAAGACGAGCTATTCGCCTCGCATACAGGTTCAGTCGAACTTGAACTTTGCCGAACAGGCATGTCGGTCATCGTCGGCTGTGATGAGGCTGGACGCGGACCACTCGCCGGACCGGTAGTCGCGGCTGCAGTAATCTTTCGAGATGTTGAGACGCTTTGGAAGTGCAAAGATTCAAAGAGTCTTTCAGCTGAGCGCCGCGAAGAACTTTATGAACGAATTGTCAATGACCTTGAGTTTTCATTTGTGCGAATTGAACCGAGTGTCATTGATGAAATCAACATACGCATTGCCTCATTGAATGGCATGTCGCAGGCTGTCAAGAATCTGATTCGACAGCCAAATATTGTTCTTGTAGATGGTCGCGATCGACTGCCTGATTGGCCTGAGTCGCGTGCTATCATCAAGGGTGACGCTCGAGTTGCCACGATTTCTGCGGCCTCGATTGTGGCCAAAGTGACGCGAGATCGGATCATGCGGGAGTACCACGGAGAGTTTCCGGCCTACGGTTTCGATCAACATTTCGGATATCCTACAGAATCACATCGCCAAATAATTCAAAAGATCGGACCCTGCCCAATCCATCGAAGGAGCTTTCGCGGTGTTCGCGAATTTGTGGAAATTCCTTAACGGGAGGAAGTCAACTCCAGGTGTGAAAGAGCGCGGGCAGGTCGGCGAGTTGCACGCAACCAAGCACCTTGAGGCAAAAGGACTGCGGATACTTGCGCGCAATTGGCGTTGCTCAATTGGTGAACTTGATATTGTTGCAAGAGATGGCGAGCACATTGTATTCATCGAGGTGAAGTCGGCGGGACGGCAGAGCGATTTTCGACCCGAGGACCGTGTGAATCATGAAAAGCAGACGAGAATAAAGCGTCTTGCGCGAGCCTACCTGAAATCCCAACGACTCGATGCTCCCGTGCGGTATGATATCGTTACGGTGATATGGCAAGATGGCCAAGCAAGGATCGAGCATTTTGAAAATGCGTTTAACTAACCTTATTATCCTAATCGGTCTTTGCATTACTCCGCTTGACATGCAAGCGGTCGTTGTGCTGTCAGAAGTAATGTTTGATCCCGCCGGCGACGAATCCACTGATGAGTTCGTTGAATTATACAACGATGCTGCGCTACCCGTGCAACTTGCTGGTTGGACCATTTCAGATGGTGAAGGCATAGACACTCTCGTCAGCACAGGAGAAGGCCTGACCGCCGCGCCACGCCAGTATATCTTGATTCTCGATCCCGATTACATTGAAGATGGTAGCATATCATACGACGGCTTAGTTCCGGAAAATGCGCTCATCGTAACAATTGGCGGCAACAATTTCGGCAGTCGTGGATTCTCAAACAGTTCAGGCGAATCTGTTTCGTTGCGAAATGCAAGCGGTAGTCTCGTGGGCGAGTACATCTACTCAACCGGCAACGAGTCGGGACACTCGGACGAAAAAATTCGTGTAACCGCAGGTGACGACTCAGTAAATTGGCATGACAGTGAATCACCGCTTGGCACACCGGGTTTCCGAAACAGCGTCACTCCGCCTGATCGCGATCTCGGCATTTTGTCGATTAATTTTGTTCCTGACTACCCGCCAATCGGCAG
Source organism: uncultured Alphaproteobacteria bacterium (assembly GCA_964587105.1). Lineage (GTDB taxonomy): Bacteria > Electryoneota > RPQS01 > RPQS01 > RPQS01 > JABWCQ01. Next base: position 82,531 of record CAZPKG010000013.1, read on the forward strand.
CGCGTATCAAATCAGTGTCTTGATCAAAAACCTCGGACTGCAACCGCTCGGCGCCACGCTAAGTCTCAGCGCCGATTCCTCCGGCGATGGTCAATTAAGTTTGATTCGTAGAACGGAACTCGCGACTATCGCAGCGGGCGATAGCACTTCAATCACTGACTCAACAACAATGCCGGATACCGGAATCGAGCAGCTCCGTGCTGATCTTGAAATCACGGATGAGGATTCGAATAACAACACGATGACGGTATTGGCGTCGAGCGAGGCAATTGAAGCCGGACTTCGGATTAATGAAATTCAATATGCGCCTGTCACAGGCAGAGCGGAGTGGATTGAACTTGCGGTCGCAGGAACGCTGCCTGTTTCAACACGAGGAATCAAAATGTCTGACGGACAAGGGACAGATGACACAACTGCTCGCGTACAACTCCCGGACTGGGTTTTGCAAGCGGGCGAGTTTGCCGTCGTCTCAACCGACAGTGCCGTGTTGCTGGAGAATATGCCTTTTGAAGCGCGAGTCGCAGTGTTGAACCCAAGTGACGTCACTTTGAACAATAACGGCGATTCAATCTTGATTTTCACTCCAAGCGGTGAAATCCTTGATCGAGTTGACTATAGACCAAATTGGGGCGCCGATGAATCCGGTGTGTCGCTTGAGAGGGTTTCACTTGCGTCCGCGACCAACGTGGCGAGCAATTGGGGATCAAGTGTAGACGCGCAGGGTTCGACTCCGGGCCGAGTGAATTCGCGCAGCATCTTACAGCCACAATCCACACCATCACTTTCTGTTTCGCCTTCGCCGTTTACGCCGAATGGAGACGGAGTAGACGACGTCACTGAGATACTTTATTCAACAAGCTTCATGGATGGGTATGTCACAATTAAGATTTTCGATGCACACGGCAGGCTTGTGCGCAGATTCGGCGCTCAAGCTCAAAACAATGCAGCCTCAGTGCTGTGGGACGGAAAACGAGACAATGGTGATATGGCGGCAACCTCGCGTTACATAGTCTTGCTTGAGGCAGAAGACGGGTCAGGCGAAGTCTCACAAGAACGCACGACGGTAATTCTGGCTCGACCGAAATGAGATTAGTGCAGCTTGAAGATATTGGCGTTTTCTTCCCCGGGCGAACTCTGTTCGAGAATATCGATTGGGCGGTTTTTCGCGGCCAGCGCGTCGGGCTTGTGGGAGTGAATGGAGCGGGAAAGAGTACGCTTCTCAAGATTATCGCAAATGAAACGCAGGCGTCGCATGGCAAGCTTGTGTTGACACGCGACGTAACGGTTGGCTATCTGCCACAAAGCGGAATCACATTTCGTGGGCGCGAATTGTTCACCGAAGCCTGGTCTGGACTACCCGATATTCCGCATCTGCAAGAGCAGCTTGATCATGTTCGCGACGAATTGGCGAAGCATCCGCACGACGAAGAGCTGCTCGAACAGTCTGGAGTGCTTGAACACCGCTTCCACATGCTGGAAGGCTACCGTGCCGAAGCGAAAGTTAGCGCGATTCTTGGGGGGTTAGGTTTCCGCGAACAGGATTTTAAGCGCTCTACCGAGGAGTTTTCCGGCGGTTGGCAGATGCGAATTGCTTTATCAAAAATTCTGCTGCGCGATCCTGATGTCTTGTTGCTCGACGAACCGACAAATCATCTTGACTTACAGACTGTTGTCTGGTTAGAGGGATTCCTGCGCGATTTTGAAGGCGCTGTAATTCTGGTGAGTCACGATCGCAAATTCTTGGACGGCATGGTAACAGAGATTGCTGAACTTCAAAACGGCGAACTCACAGTTTATCCCGGCAACTATACTCACTATGAAGAGGGTAGAGGCGAGCGGATTGAGCAAATCGCGCGCGAGCAGGAGAAAATTGACACCGAGCGCAAGCATCTCGAGAAGTTTGTAGAGCGCTTTCGTTACAAAGCCAGCAAGGCCACGCAAGCACAAAGCCGTTTGAAACGACTCGAGAAACTCGAGGACGTCGAGCAGCTCTCGAACACAAAGAAAATCCATTTTCGTTTCCCAGCGGCCGCGCCTTCCGGGAAATGGGTGCTTGAACTCAAGAACGTGAGCAAGCATTATGGTGAATTGCAAGTATTCAATCACGTTGATCTGTTGGTTCAACGCGGCGAGCGGATTGCGTTGGTGGGAGCGAATGGCGCTGGGAAATCAACTTTGTGCAGGCTGATTAGCCAACAAGAATTGCCGACCGACGGAGCGTTGACGCACGGCCATAATGTAACCGTGGAGTTTTTCGCACAGGAAGCTGAAAGTAAGCTCAATTTGAATGCAACTGTGATTGAAGAGGCTGAGGCAGACAACCGGACACTCTCGCACTCTGAGTTGCGCGGATTGTTAGGGGCATTTCTTTTTCAGGGGGACGATGTCAACAAGAAAGTGAGTGTGCTTTCCGGTGGAGAAAAGTCGCGGTTGGCCTTGGCCAAACTCCTACTTCGTCCTGCCAATTTCCTGATACTTGATGAGCCGACAAACCATTTGGACATGGCTTCTCAGGACGTGTTGCTTGACGCATTGAGACACTTCGGAGGAACGCTACTTGTGGTGAGCCACGACCGCCATTTTCTCGACAGATTGGTTGAGAGAGTACTTGAAATGGACGGCGGAAAGCTCCGCGATTGGCCGGGCACACTCTCCGAATTCCTTGCCAAAAAGGGCCTTGCGACTGCCGCTGAGGAGGCGCTGCGACGCGGCAACAGCAAGCTGATAACGGCAATAGAAGATTCTCACTCTCGCCCAAGACAACGAGACTTGAAGCGAACCGAGGCCGACATTCGAAATAAGTATTCCGGCCAAGCTAAGCAGTTTCGAGAAATCTGTGAGAAATCGGAAGCTCGAATTCTCCAATTGGAAAACCGCCAGAAACAGATTGAACAGAAGCTGACTGAAGAGTCCTTCTATCAGGACCCGGTGAAGTCAAACGCGGTGTTAGCTGAGTATAAGTTACTGCGGGACGAGCTTCCCCGACTCTATGAACGTTGGCAAGAGGCTGAACTTGAGTTAGAGAAGTTAGAAGTTATTAAAAATAAAGAACTTGAAATTGCACGCAACGGGGGAAACGCTTGACAATCCCCTGCAACGATGCTATATTAAGTATTTACCACAGTTAACCTGAACCAAGATGGCACAGACGGAAAAGTCCAGAATTGCGGTCGTTGCGTTAGGCGGAAATGCTATTTCGTCACCGGATGAAGCTGACACAATCGCCAATCAATTCAGGCATTCGCGTAGTGCGCTTCAGGGTGTAGCTGAGTTACTTCACCGAGGCTATCGGTTGGCTGTTACTCACGGAAATGGCCCGCAGGTCGGCAATGCATTGCTTCGGGTCGAGCTTTCGGCAGATCGCGCGCCTGAGTTGCCGCTGGGAGTAATCGTCGCGGATACTGAGGGCGGCATGGGCTACATGATCGAGCAGTGCTTGCAGAACGTTTTCTTGCGCTGTGGCTACGGTCAGATCGAAGTTGTCACAATGGTGACTCAGGTATTGGTGGATCCGAACGATCCGGCGCTGAAGAATCCGACGAAATTTGTTGGCCAATTCTACTCGGAAACAGAAGCGTTGCAGAAGCAACAGCAGGGCTGGGTAGTAAAGTCCGCCGGCGCTCGCGGATTTCGTCGTGTTGTCGGCAGCCCGATGCCGCTTGAGATATTGAATCGTGGAGTCATCAAGCAGCTTGTTCATGCGGGTACTGTCGTGATTGCTGCCGGTGGCGGCGGTATTCCGGTGTATCGTGAGGCCGATGGTTGGCTCGAGGGCGTTGATGCTGTGATTGATAAGGATCGTGCCTCGGCCGTGCTCGCCCGCGATATTCAGGCGCATGATTTGATTATTGTCACTGCCGCCGAATTTGTGTCGTTGAACTACGGCACGCCTCAACAGGTAAATCTGCCGAAGCTGACGATGAAGGAAGCTCAGCGTTATTTGAACGAGGGACACTTCCCCGCAGGCAGCATGGGCCCGAAAGTGGAAGCCGCCGTAAAGTTTTTGCAAGAAGGCGGCGAGCGTGTTTTAATTTGTGATTTGGACAAGTTCGTCGAAAGCCTTGACGGGAAATCGGGAACTTGGATTTTACCGAATTGATTGTTCGTAGAACGGAAAACTTAATTAATGAAGATTCACGAGTATCAAGCTAAAAAAATTCTTGCGAGCTATGGTGTACCGGTTCCGCAAGGATCGGCGGCGTTCACTGTGGACGAAGCCATAAAAGTATGCGCGATTCTCGGCAACTTTCCGGTTGTCGTGAAAGCCCAAATTCATGCGGGTGGCCGCGGGAAAGGCGGCGGCGTGAAGCTCGCCAAGAGCGCGGACGAATTGAAAATGTATGCGACGCAAATTTTGGGGATGCAATTAGTCACGCATCAAACCGGCCCAGTCGGCCAAAAAGTTCAGCGGCTGTTGATTGAACAGGGAATGAAGATCGACAAGGAATTCTATGCGGGAATCCTGCTCGACCGCGCACAGTCAAAAGACGTGTTCATGGTATCGACCGAAGGCGGAATGGATATCGAAGAGGTTGCCGCAAAGACACCTGAGAAGATCGTAAAAGTCACGATTGATCCCGCTGCGGGTTTTCAGCCGTATCATGCGCGACGACTGGCCTTCGCCCTCGGCCTTTCCGGCAAAGCGTTGAAGTCGGCGACTGTATGCTTCACTAAACTTTACAAGGCATATTGTGCGGCGGACTGCAATTTGCTCGAAATTAATCCGCTGATACTATCCGGTGACGAGATTATCGCACTTGATGCAAAGGTCACATTCGATGACAACGCCCTTGACCGTCATCCAGAATATGCGGAATTGCGCGATCTGTCCGAAGAGGATCCTGCGGAAATCGAAGCCTCAAAATCAAACCTCAATTTCATCAAGCTCGACGGCAATATCGGTTGCATGGTGAACGGCGCTGGTTTGGCGATGGCTACGATGGATATCATCAAACTTCATGGCGGCGATCCGGCGAATTTCCTTGACGTCGGCGGCGGTGCAAATGCCCAAACCGTATCGGCGGCATTCAAGATTATTCTGTCCGACCAGAACGTCAAGGCGATTTTGATTAACATTTTTGGCGGAATCGTGCGCTGCGATCGAGTTGCGGCGGGCGTAATTGAGGCGGCCAAGTCGGAGCACGTTCGAGTGCCGGTTGTGGTTAGACTTGAAGGCAACAACGCCGATCTTGCACGCACGATGCTAACCGATTCAGGCCTCAACCTGCAAGCGGCCACGGACCTGACGGACGCCGCAACGAAAGCCTGTGCGGCGGTGAAGGGATAAGCAACTAATGAGCATACTATTAAATAAGAATACCAAGATCCTCGTTCAGGGAATTACAGGTTCCGAAGGATCATTTCATACTCAGCAGATGCTGGAGTACAATACGAATGTTGTGGCCGGTGTAACACCGGGCAAAGGCGGCACGACCGCAAACGAAAAGGTACCGGTTTTTAATACGGTACGTGATGCGGTCGGACAGACAGGCGCGAATGCAGCAATTATTTTTGTTCCGCCGCCGTTTGCAGCGGATGCCATGCTGGAAGCGATTGACGCCGGAGTCGAACTGATTATTGCGATAACAGAGGGTGTGCCTGTCCGTGACATGGTCGCGGTGAAACATGCTTTGCAAGGTTCAAGATCGCGGCTGATCGGTCCGAATTGTCCGGGAATCATTACACCGGGAGTGGGAAAGATGGGCATCATGCCGGCATTCATTCATTTGCCCGGCCGTTGTGGAGTGATCTCGAGAAGTGGAACGCTGACCTATGAAGCTGTCAAGCAGCTTACAGATCGGAATATCGGCCAATCTACCTGCGTAGGTATTGGTGGCGATCCGATTCCCGGCTCGAATTTCCTCGACATGATGAAACTGTTCAACGCAGATCCCGATACGGACGCTGTGGTGATGATCGGCGAAATCGGCGGATCAGCGGAGGAAGAGGCCGCCGAGTACATCAAGAAAGAATTTAATAAACCCGTCGTCGGTTTCATTGCAGGTCAGACCGCTCCTCCTGGGCGGCGTATGGGCCATGCCGGGGCGATCATCGCCGGTGGCAAAGGCACGGCAAAGGAAAAAGTTGCTGCTATGGAAGCCGCAGGAATTCATGTCTCTAAATCTCCCGCGGATATTGGCGCGACAATGGCAAAGCTTTTGACGAAATAACATATTGAAAAGGGAACGATGGAACGCACGTTGATGATAATCAAGCCCGATGCTGTTGCCGCAAAGAACATTGGCAACATCGTGGCTCGAGTTGAAAAAGAAGGATTCCAAATCACCGGTCTGCGCTACCTGCAGTTGACCAAAGAGCAGGCCGGCGAGTTTTACGCGGTGCATAAAGAACGTCCGTTTTTCGGCGACCTTGTGCGCTATATGACCAGCGGCCCGGTGGTCGTTGGACGACTTGAGCGCGTCAACGCAGTCGAGCATTGGCGTTCGGTGATCGGCGCCACGGATCCGCAAAAAGCGGCCGACGGCACGATTAGAAAGCTGTACGGCACAGGCATCGAGGCCAACGCGGTGCACGGATCCGATTCTCCGGAGAACGGCGCAAAAGAGACTGACTTCTTTTTCGCCTAAGTGCGAAATTGATCTCGTACCCACATACGCAAAATCGACACTATTCGGGTCGAATTGTTGAACCCGGCTTGTTGCTTGTATGCGCGGTGGTTTTCTTCGTTTGCGTAGCCGCAAGCAATAGCTGGTTTGACATCGCGGTTCTCTCGGCTCTGCTTGTGACGACCTCCATATTGATCCGGGTGCGAACAACCGGCTTGATGGCCGCGGTCAAATCGGCGTGGCTGTTGATAGCTATTGCAGCGGCGTTTCATTTGGTTTTTCGCATCTGGTTCGTGGGAGAACTGGATCAAACGGTTCTGAATTCTGTGATGCAAACATCGTTCTTTCTCTGCCGGCTTGTGCTTCTAATGTTCATGACATTTGTTTTGCTTAGCGTTCATTCGCCCGCCGCTTATGCCGAATCCGTCGCATCTCGAATGAGATTTGTCATGGGCAGAAGGCTTGCCGCGAATGCCGGACATGTCAGTATGTTAGCGCTCTCGATGCTACCACAACTTCAGGAGCATTTGCATCAGCGCAAGTTGGCGCGCAGGCTTCGGCAAATAAACGTGTCTCGGGAAATAATTGCACGCACTGCTCAAATGCAGTCCGATTTGGGCTCAGCGTTCCGGTTTGCGCTCAAATATGCAAATGTCTTGGCGACAGTATTGTGGTCCAGAGGTTTTCGGGCGGATCGACCAATCCAATTTTCGAGTCAACATCAATTGAGTAGAGCAAATATCTGGGCGGCGATCGCATTTTGTCTGTTGAGTTTGTGCACCCTATTGCCGTTGCGGATCGATTAGTGCGATCCGGCCACAAGTTCCGTTACCGACTTGACGTGCAGTACGATGGCACGGAGTTTAGCGGAATGCAATGGCAACCGGATCGACGCACTGTACAGCGATGCCTCGAAGATGCACTTGAACCCCTGTTTGGGGCCAAAGTCAGAGTAATTCCGTCGAGCAGAACGGACGCTGGCGTACATGCGTCGCATCAAGTTGTTCATGTCGATGTTCCGGTCGAACGTCCACTCTCTTCGATCGTTCGAGCCGGCAATGTCGAGTTGCCTCAAGACGTCAGAATTGTTTTTGCCGAGCAGGTGGATGAGAATTTTCACGCTCGTTTCTCGGCTCGGTGGCGAGGCTACAAATACAGAGTTTCGCAATTCCCTGTGGCCATCAATCGGCAGTACGTTTGGCAGTTCTATCAACCTCTTGACAGGACGCGCTTGTTCGCCTTGGCGGAAGAAGTGGTCGGAACGCATAGGTTCACGGCTTTTGCTCACGAGAATCCCACCGAAAAACACGACTACGAAAGCACAGTCTTTCAATCGTGTTGGGAGCAGGAGGGCGATCTGTTAGTCTATCGAATTGAAGCTTCACGGTTTGTGCATGGCATGGTGCGCATGATTGTCGGAACGATGATCGACATTGCAACGGAACGCGGGTCTGCCCGTTCGCTTCGCGAGGTTCTGCTGTCAGGTGACAATCAGAAGGCGGGTACAAAAGCGCCTGCCGCCGGATTAACTTTAGAGACCGTTGGCTATCGCGATTGGCCGGACACTTAAGGCAAAAGAACGATTCAACATTGAGTAGGTTTCTACAGTTCTTTTTGATTGGTTTGCTTGGCGGGATATTCGTGTTCTGGATGATTCAACGCGATTACGCCCGTCAGACTGCTGTTGCTCAATTGAATGCCCGGCTGGACTCGCTGCAATGGTTGTTCTCAGTGCAATCCAACAGCAAAGCGATCCGTCAGGATGATAGTCCGCTAAGCCTGCCATCCATTCAGGAACAACTGTACCAGTCACGTGAAAACGCGATCACACGCGCAATTGCACGAACGTCAGACGCAGTTGTGGGTATCAGTGTTGATCAAGTGATGGAAGTGCAAAATCCGTTTGTCCCGCGAGATCCGCTTTTTCGCATGTTTTTGGATGAGCGGTATTGGCCCAAGACGGTAAGGAAGCAATCTTCAGGTCTGGGTTCGGGATTCATTGTGACAACGGACGGCTACATTGTAACAAACGAGCATGTCGTGCGCGACGCAACGACGATTACGGTTACAACGACGGCTGGGAATAAGTACTTGGCCCGAGTAGTTGGTACAGATGAATTGCTGGATATGGCCCTGCTCAAGATTGAAGACAAGAACTTGCCATTCATTGAGTGGGCGAACAGCGATGAGGCAATCGTGGGGGAATGGGTTGTTGCAATAGGCAATCCTTACGGACTCTTTGATGTTAACGATCAACCGTCCGTAGCTGTAGGAGTGATATCCGCACTCAACCGAGACTTCGAACGTGACTCCGACGGCAGGTTATATACGGACATGATCCAAACTGATGCCGCGATCAACAGAGGAAATTCCGGCGGACCGTTGATCGACGCTGAAGGGCGCGCCATCGGAATGAATTCGCTGATTTTCACTGAGTCGGGCGGCTCAGTCGGCATTGGATTCGCAATTCCTTCTAATCGAATTGTCAACGCCATCGAAGATCTCGTGAAAGGCGGAGTTGATCGCAATTATTGGCTTGGTATCCGCGCAAATGATCTACGCGGCATGATGTGGAAGATGCTTGGGTTAGCGGAGAATCGCGGCGCAATAGTAACCGGAGTTGATCCGGGGAGCCCTGCCGCTCGCGCGGACATCGATGTTGAAGATGTGATCTTAAAGATTAACAATCGCGAAATTACTCGATCGCAAGACGCCAAGGATTTCATGAACAATACGGACTTGCGCGTCGGCGACAAGTTGACTTTTCAGATCAGTCGGCGCGGCAAGATCATGACAAAACAAGTTGAGCTAATCCCAATTCCCAAAGTTCGCTCCTACACACCCGGATGATAGAACGCTACTCAAGAGAACCTATGGCCTCGCTATGGACGGAGGAGGCCCGTTATGATAGCTGGCTAAGAGTTGAGATCGCTTCATTGCGTGCGCGCGCCGAACGCGGCGAGCTTGATTCACGCATAGTTGAGCAGATAGCTTCATCGGCGAAGTTTTCTCTGCCTGAGATTCATGAGGTAGAAGCGGAGGTGCATCACGACGTTATTGCGTTCTTGACTGTCGTAGCGCGGTACGTCGGCGAAAACTCACGCTTTGTTCATTTGGGTTTAACGTCCTCGGATGTTGTCGATACGGCCTTCGCTCTTCAGATTCAGCAAGCTGGAGTACTACTGCTTGAGGACGTCGCCGCATTGCAAATTGTATTGCGCAGGCGGGCGTTCGAGTTTCGTCATACACCGTCTGTCGGAAGAACTCACGGTATTCATGCGGAGCCAACGGTATTCGGACTAAAGTTTGCTCTTTGGGCCGACGAGTTTTCAAGGCATGAAGCGCGCCTCCACGAAACGTTGGGACGTGTGGTCGTCGGGAAGCTCTCTGGTGCGGTTGGGAACTATGGGCATACCGATCCAGATCTCGAAGAGCGAGTGATGGCGCAACTTGGAATTGGAGTCGCTCCGATATCCACGCAAGTGCTAAGTCGCGATTTGCACGCTGAATTCCTTAATCTTTGTGCGCTGATAGCAGGCACGGTTGAGAAGGTCGCAGTTGAGGTGAGGCACTTGCAGCGTACGGAAGTCAGCGAGGCCTTTGAGCCTTTCGGCAAGAAACAAAAAGGCTCGTCCGCGATGCCGCATAAGCGCAATCCGATCTTATGTGAACGTTTGACCGGCATGGCAAGAATGATGCGCGGATACGCTTTAGTCGGGCTCGAAAACATCGCGCTTTGGCACGAACGTGACATTTCGCATTCTTCCACCGAGCGGGTCGTGTTTCCGGATGCCTGCATTTTATTGGACTACATGCTGCACTTATTGCTTAGGGTAATGAATGGTCTCGAAGTGGATGCAGAGCAATTGTCACGAACGATCTACCAGACTCAAGGTGCATTGGCATCGGAAAAAGTACTCCATGCTTTGATTGAAAAAGGCTGGCTTCGTGAAGACGCCTACGCCGCCGTACAGAAGTCCGCGCGGACTGCCATTATCGAGCGCCGACCGATGGTGGATTTGCTTAAAGAGAATACCGCAGTCGTGAGCGCCTTGGGAAACGACGCGATAGAATCACTGGTTCGACTTGAACCAGATTACGAAATGGCGAATAGCATATTGAAGCGATTAGGTATCGCGGAATGATGAGGTACAGATGAACCTTGAAAAACTCGAGCTTTTGGTTCAGGGCACATCCAAGAAACTGTTCGCAACGAATCGACCGAGCTACGCGATCTTGGAGTTTACAGACGATGCAGGCAATCCGCGCGAGTCACGCAAAACCTCTTTTGTTGGGAAGGGCGAAATCAACTGCGGCGTGTCGAGCTTTTTGTTTCAGTATTTGGAGAACTACCACGTTCCCACGCACTTTGTCGAGCGGCAGTCTTCGACCGACATGGCCGTAAGACGTGTCGATATGTTCGATATCAAAGCAATCGTATATAATGTGGCGACAGGCGAATTTGCGCGCCGCTTCAGGTTAGATGACGGCCGCCCGATGGACTATCCAGTGGTTGAGTACTTTTTAAAAGACCCGGCGCTGAATAATCCGATGGTCAACGAGAGCCACGCGGTTGCATTGGGCTATGGAAGATCTGACGATCTGCGTACGATGCAGCGAATCGCGACCAAGACTAATGCGGTACTGAAGTCGCTCTTTGAACGTCGCGGACTTCTCTTAGTTGAGTTTGAACTCGAATTCGGAGACGCCGGCGATCATCTTTGCATAGGCGACGAACTCACCGCAGATACCTGCCGGGTTTGGGACAGAAAAACCAACCGCAAGCTCGACCGAGATCGCGCACTTCAGGATCAATCCGGTGTAGAGCGAGCCTATCGCGAGCTTCTCGAAAGATTAACAAGCGCGGCCTAACGGCGTCAATATGAATTTTGCTCGTGAAGCTTGGCCGTTAGTTCTGCCTCCGTTGTTGTTTGGAGTCGCCGTACTTGTCGGGGGGATGCGTGGCTCGATGACGTGGCTTTCAATTGGTGGCGGCTTTCTGATCATGCTCGCAGTGGCAATTCTTTTGTTCTTTCGCGACCCCGACCGTACACCGCCTGATGACGCGAATCTCGTTGTCTCGCCTGCCGACGGCGTGGTCGTCGAAACAACAACGCTTCCGACGGGGGAAAAATTTGTTGCAATCTTCTTGTCCGTGTTTAACGTGCACGTCAATCGCTCACCATATTCCGGCAAAGTCACAAAAGTGACTAACAAACCCGGCACATATTTACACGCGAATTCTGCTGAGGGCATCAAAGGCAATGCGAGAATTGACGTCGAGTTGATGAGCGTTCACGGCCTGGTTCGATTCAGCCAGCTTTCAGGATTGGTTGCGCGCAAGATATCCTGCCGCGTTGCGGAGGGCGACGTGCTCGCGACGGGGCAGAGGTATGGACTAATCTATTTTGGTTCACGAATGGAAATTGTCTTGCCAGCGAGCTCCGATATTTTAGTCAAGCCCGGCATTCGCACATCGGCTGGTGAAACAGTAATCGCCGCATTTCGCAGAAACGACTCTTAAAGGAGCATAGTTGCGTCATCTTGCAAACATACTAACCGGACTGAATCTCGCGTTCGGTTTTACATCCATGATGTTAGCCATGGACGGTCATATTGTCGGAGCCGCATGGCTTATCGCGCTGGCCGTTGTTATGGACGCTTTTGACGGCAAGGCTGCCCGATTTTTCGGCGCATCATCGCCGATGGGATTGCAATTCGATTCTCTGGCCGACGTGGTCTCAATGGGCGTGGCGCCGTCGATTTTGTGTTACGCCGCGGCATTCCGTGAAGACTCTGAACTCGGGATGGTGGTCTGCACTGTTCCGGTGATTGCGGCGGCCTATCGGTTAGCCCGCTTCAACGTGCGTGCAGCCTCGCGTTCCAGCGCCTATGAAGGTTTGACCTCGCCATTACACGCATGTTTGATCGCGACATTTGTGCTGATGAACTATGCAATCTGGGATGAAATTGCGCATGTTGAGGTTTTGGCCGGAATGCTGATTGTAACATCATTGCTCATGGTCAGCAGAATTCCGCTTGCAGGCCTACCGCGATTCACATTGCGCGAACAAGGCCGCAACATGTTCAAGTTGTTTATACTGGCGGCGGCAATCGGCGTCGGCGCGATTAACCCTCCGTTGTTCGCATTTCCCGTCGTCGTTCTTCTTTGTACAATTTCAATCGTTGCCGGACTGGCGCAAGTGCGGAAACACCATCGCGAACTTGATGACGACGACGAAGCCGTCACGCAACCCCTACCAACAGTCTGGAAAAAACCGTGAAAGCGAAAGTCATAGTCAAACTGAAAGACGGCGTGCTGGATCCTCAAGGTCAAGCGATTCAACAGCTCCTTGCGCAGCGCGGGTACAGCCAGATTGTGGACGTGCGTGTCGGGAAACTCGTAGAATTTGAACTTGATCAAGTCACACCGATTGAGGGCGAAGCAATGCTGGCTGAAATTGCCGATAAGCTGCTCGCGAATCCTATCATCGAGTCTTACCGGATTGAGTCGCAGTGAGCATCGCGGTCATCACGTTCCCGGGTTCCAATTGCGACCGTGATTGCTTGCATGTATTGCAAAACGTCATCGGCGCTCCGGCCCACTTTGTGTTTCATAAGGAATCTGACTTAGGTGGTTGCACAGGCGTCCTTGTCCCCGGTGGCTTCTCATACGGTGATTATCTTCGGGCAGGTGCTCTGGCCAAAATTTCGCCGATCATGCCGGCCATCCACCGCTTTGCAGACGCGGGCGGCCCTGTTCTGGGGATTTGCAATGGCTTCCAAATACTTTGCGAAGTCGGTCTATTGCCCGGCGCGCTCATGTTGAACCGCAATTTGAAATTCATTTCTCGTTGGGTTGACTTACGCGTTGAAAATAGCGATACCATGTACACTCGGCATCTTTGGCAGGATCAGATTATTCGAATGCCGATTGCACATGCGGAAGGGAATTTTACCGCCGAGCCTGAGACGATTACACGAATCGTCGCAAATCAGCAAATCGTGTTCAAGTATGCCGGTCCTGCTCGTAGCGATTCTCCTGAAGGTAATCCGAACGGCAGCACATTGTCCATCGCCGGAATTGTAAACGAAGCTGGGAACGTAATGGGGATGATGCCTCATCCGGATCGAGCATGCGAAGCAATTCTTGGTTCAACCGATGGCATCCCGATTTTCCGAGCATTCGCCGAGGCCGCACAAGAAAAGTCGCGTCTCGAATTCTCCTACTGATTCATGAGCCTCGGTTCAAGTGAACTTTTCCTGATTCTGTTGGTAGTCTTGCTACTATTCGGCGGCAAAAAGCTACCTGAGACCGCGCGTCAACTTGGCAGGGGAATCGCCGAACTTCGAAGGTCTTATTTAGATATCAAGCGCGAAGTCACCGATCCTCTAAACACCACAACTTCTTCACCTCCAAAGCAAACCACCCTGCATGCTCCGCCGCATTCCCAGCCCCGCAGCGATACGCCAGAGCCCCCGCAGGCTTCCTGATATTGTCGGTCAGTCACTTGCCAGCGCCCGTGAATTGCATTCATTGGGTGCTTTTGTGTCATTACTAGATGCGCGCGCCCATCAGCAAGCGCAGAGCGTTGTCTCGCGGATCGAGGCGGGCGAGCAATTACCGCTCGGGGGTTACATCGTTGCCGTCAAGGACAACATCTCGATTAAAGATACTCCGCTGACTTGCGGTTCTAAGATATTGGATGCCCATCTTGCAACTTTTTCCGCGACTGTAATTGAACGACTCGAAGCGGCCGGGGCGGTTATCATCGGCAAGACGAATCTTGACGAGTTTGCAATGGGATCTTCTACGGAAAATTCGGCGCTGGGAATCGCGCTGAATCCATATGATCCAGACCGCGTACCCGGTGGATCGTCAGGCGGCAGCGCAGTGGCTGTAGCAGCGGGAATTTGTCATGCCTCATTGGGGAGCGAAACCGGCGGAAGCGTTAGGCAGCCCGCAGCATTCTGTGGTATCTGCGGTCTGAAGCCAACCTATGGACGAGTTTCACGATACGGACTTGTGGCGTTTGGATCATCGTTGGATCAGGTTTCTCCATTTGCCAATACGTGCGCAGAAATCTACGATGTACTTCGCGTCATTTCGGGCTCAGATCAACGTGATGCAACCTCTTCAGCAGCAGAGGTTCCGAGTTCTACAAACTTTAAACCTTTCGAAGGCAAACTTCGTATCGGACTCGTCAAGGATTTTCTCGAGCACGAAGCTCTGGAACCCGATGTTCGTGCTGCAATGAACAATGCCATTACAGAACTTCGACGTACCGGTCATGAGCTTGTCGAGGTCGAGCTTCCCAATGCGAAGTACTCGATTCCCGTTTATTATATCGTTGCAACGGCCGAGGCAAGCTCAAACCTTGCGCGCTTTGACGGAGTCCGCTATGGTTATCGACATCCTGACGTCACGGACCTCGCATCGGTTTATGATTTGACACGTGAAGCAGGATTCGGCAAAGAGGTTCGCCGACGCATTATGATGGGAACCTACGTGCTTTCAGCGGGTTATTACGACGCCTATTACACCACGGCGCTCAAAGTTCGCCGCATCATAGCAGAAGAATTGGTCGGCGCTCTGAAATCTGTTGACGCGCTGCTTACACCGACAACGCCCAGCACCGCATTCAAGATCGGCGAGAAGATCGATGATCCTGTCGCGATGTACCTATCGGATATTTTCACTGTGCCGGCAAATCTCGCGGGAGTGCCAGCTCTGTCGGTTCCGTGGAGCATGGATTCAAAAGGCTTGCCGATTGGTGTGCAGTTGATGGCCGCGCACTTTGCCGAGGAGAAATTGCTCAGAATCGGCGCCGCAATCGAAACTCTGAGGCCTGCCCGAGCATGAACGGTTACGAACTCATCGCGGGACTTGAGATTCATGCCCAACTTGTCACGAAAACGAAGGCTTTCTGTCGTTGCGCGAATCGCTACGGCGCGGAACCAAATACATTAGTTTGCCCGGTTTGTCTCGGCACGCCGGGTGCCTTGCCGGTTTTCAATCGTGAAGTCATCGCGCAAGCAGCAAGATTAGCAATTGCATTGGGCGCGGACATCCATCTGCACTCGCGCTTTGACCGGAAGAACTATTTCTATCCCGATCTGCCAAAGGGCTATCAGATATCTCAGTTTGACCATCCATTCTCCACGGGTGGAAAACTCACCTTCATTGTTGATGGCAAGTCCAAGACAATCAATATAACGCGTGCGCACCTTGAAGAAGATGCAGGCAAATCAATGCATCTTGCCGACGGCTCAACCATCGTGGATTTGAATCGCTGTGGTGTGCCACTGATCGAAATTGTCTCCGAGCCGGAGTTCCGTGCCGCAGAAGAAGCAAGCGCCTATCTGTCCGCTATGCGCGAACTTTTGCGCTTCATCGGCGTTTGTGATGGAAACATGGATGAAGGATCGCTTCGCTGCGACGCCAATGTCTCGGTTCGCAAGATCGGAGAGGCCGGTTTTCGTGAACGCTGTGAAATGAAGAACTTGAATTCTATTCGTAGCGTGGAGCGTGCAATTGCCGCCGAAGCCAAGCGACAGATCGAAATTTATGAGCAGGGTGGGGCCATCCACCGCCAGACGCTCCAATGGAACGAGCAGGACGAGCGGTTGATTCCCATGCGAATCAAAGAGGGCTCTGACGATTACCGCTATTTCCCGGAACCCGATCTCCCGGAACTTCAAATCATGGGAGCATTGGTGGACGAGATTCGTAACTCGATGCCAATGTTGCCCGAGAAACGACGCGCGAGGTATCGTGACTTCGGCTTACATGATGAGGCGGTATATTTACTGGCAACGGATCGCGGCTTAAGCGACTATTTTGAAACGGCAATAAGCAATGGCCGCTCGGCGCCGACAGTGGCCGCGTGGGTGCAGGGCGATGTTCAGAGAATCCTGAAAGAGAACAACTGGGAAATTTCTCAATTCCCCGTTTCCGCCGAACGCTTAGGTGCCTTGATTGACGCCGTGGAGTCCCGTGCCATCAATCGCACAACAGGCAAAGATATGCTGCGCGCAATGCTCACCGATAATCGAAGCGTCGCCGAAATTATTTCGGCCTCCGGCGCACAGCAAATTCAGGACACAGGCAGGATTCGCACAATAATATCAGATATCCTTGTCAAGCATCCGGACGAACTTGCAAAATATCGCGAAGGCAAGACCAAGATGGTCGGTTTTTTCATGGGACAAGTCATGCAGGCCACAAAAGGTCAAGCTGACCCGCAATTGGCCAAGGATTTGTTGATGGAACTCCTTGAAGCAAAGGAATAGTCGAAAAGCATGCAACTTATCTCACTTCAGATATCCGGTTTCAAATCGTTTGCAAACGAGACGAAAATTCAGTTTGCTCCCGGTGTAACCGGAGTAGTAGGCCCGAACGGCTGCGGCAAATCAAATGTCGTGGACTCACTGCGCTGGGTGCTCGGTGAACAGCGCTCTTCGGTTCTGCGCGGCGAGCGCATGGAGAACGTCATCTTCAACGGCACGGTGAAGCGCAAACCGCTGAACCTTGCCGAAGTGCGCGTGAAGTTCGACAATTCCTCCGGCCGGATTAATCTACCCTACGGCGAGATTGAGATCGCACGCAAATTGCACCGCGACGGAACTAGTGAGTACCTGATCAATAACAACTCCTGCCGCTTACGCGATATTACCGACATGCTGCAGGACAGCGGTTTAGGCCCGAACGCATATACAATTCTCGAACTAAAAATGATCGAGGACATTTTGCGTGAAGATGGGGAAGGTCGCCGTCAACTTTTTGAAGAAGCGTCAGGAATTGCCAAGTACAAGATGCGCCGGCGTCAAGCTTTGGCAAAGCTCGCACAAACTGAAGAAGACCTGCTTCGACTGGCAGATATTATTTCAGAAGTAGAACGCCAAGTTGCATCGCTTAAGCGTCAAGTAAGCCGCGCCAAGCGCTATCAGGAACTGTCTGCCGAATTGAAGCGCGCTGAGGTCGCGTTTACCGTTCTTGAGTTTGATCGTTTGCAACGCGAACTTGATCCGATGCGTCATGCGCTGGCCGACGCCTCCGGCCACGCCGAAGGTAGCAACAGTCATTTGCGTCAGTTTGAAGCAAAAGTGGAGCAGATGCGCTCCGAGCAACTCGAGAGCGATCAAGCGCTCGCGCGGCAGCGTCAGGACTTACAGGAGACTGTAGCCGCAATTTCAGCGCTTGAAGCTGACAAGGCCGGCAGTGAAGCGCGTCTTGCCGCCGCACGTGAGGGCTTGGAGCGCGCCCAACGCCAGGTTATTTTGTCCCGAGATCGATTGAGTACCCTTGAAGCACGCAAAGAGGGGTTAACAAAAGACCGCAGCGACGCTCAACAGGAGCTTGAAGTTGCTCAAACGGCGCTGAAGGAAGCGGAAGCAAGATTTCAATCGTGTCAGGCGCAACTTAAGCAGCTTGAGTCATCCTACAAAGAAACAGATTCAAAACTTGCGGCGCTAAATAAGACTCAATCAAATTTGGAAAGTGAGCGCGCGAAACTTCTGGAGGGCATCGCCAGACAAAAAGGCCGCCGCGAATCCGCCCACCAGACTCGCGAACAAGTTGCGACAGAGCGGACTGAGCTTGAACAGCGAACTGCCGCTGTTAAGGCAGGTCTTGATTTGGCCGAGCAACAGGAGGCCGACGCCCGAAAGGCGCACGACCAGCATGCAGCTTTGGGCGACAAATTGACTCATAGTCGTGAATCGCTGACACAGCGAATTGAAGAGTCCGAACGATTGATTCACGCAACAGGTTCCCACATCAGCTTGCTGCAAACTTTGGAACAGCGCGGGCCGCGCGGTACCGCTCAGATTAAGCTGATTCGCGAACGAATCGCCGCACACAAACTGATCGCCGATGTAACTATCGTCGATGAAAAATTCAATCGAGCGATCCACGCCGCACTGGGGAATTCAGCTTATCACATGATGATTGAGTCTGAACAAGAATTGCGCAGTGCCATAAAAACTTTGCATGATTCCGAGGCAGGCAAAGTCGGATTCAAGCTCCCCTTCGCGACAAGCGAGTCCGCCGCACCGACAGTTCCATCAAATAGTCTGGGCTGGGCAACGCAATTCGTGGACGCCGGAGCGGATGCGGATAATCTGCGCCCC
>CAZPKG010000014.1:0-12029 GCA_964587105.1 uncultured Alphaproteobacteria bacterium
TAAAAACGGTCGTAAATGAAAGGCCGTAACCCCTTCTGAGCTACGGCCTCTAACAATGCAAAGTTTGCACACCGACGGTTTTTGACTGTCGGTGTTTTATTTTCGGCGGCTTATCAATTCATTCCGTAGATGGTGAAAATGTCGGCTTGCTACAGCATTTTTTTCCCAACTCAAGTCACATCAAGAAATTGATAAGTTCAATAAAACAAAAATAACATTTGCGCAAACGTTCAAAATTTCATATATTATGATTATGCTGAAGATAAGAACCCGACCCCGCCAAAGCCCCCGCGCCAGCGCAAATCCCGCTTAACAAGCGGTTGTGAAATAAGGTGCACCCTCGAAAATTAACCTCCGCTTAAACAAACACTCCCGTTCCGCCAATTGTTAGCGTTTCACACAGAAACAACCTCTTACAACCCCTCCTCGCCTCTCAAAATCCCCCCAAAAAAACGCGGCGACTCTCTCTCAAGCCGCCGCGTCAGCGCAATGGGTCCAGCGTCACGCTGGCTATCTGAACATCGAACTCAGAATAAACACAAGGAGAACCAAGCCCGTCGCAAAAGCCAACCAACCCCATGTAGAGAGTGCAATCTTATGCCATCTCTTCATCGGCGGAACAATGTGATGTTCCAATTTTCCTTCGGCGATAAGCTGTTCAATTTCTCGCGGACGCTCGCGTTCAAGTTCTTCAGTTGATTCGCGTCCCGTGAAAATGACGTCGTCAAACGGGAACTTCGACGGTCTCAAATGGCCGTTAAAGAAGTGTACCGTAAAGATGAATGCGGTTGCCAACAGCGCTTCTTCGCTGTGTACGATGTGAGCAAGATTAATCATCCAGCCGGGCAGAAGCTGTGTGAAGAACTCCGGATACCACAGAATAAATCCGCTCGATCCGATAATCACCACACCCCAGAACACCGCGAAGTAGTCGAACTTCTCCCAGTAAGTGAACTTGCCGAATTTCGGCTTCGGTCCCAGCCACAGGAAGTAGCGGAAGTGATTGAAAATGTCCTTCGCATCCTGAAGCTGCGGAACCATCGAGCCGTCACCCCAGAACAAACCTTTCTTCCGCTTGATTAAGCTTGCATAGAGCAAACTAATAACGTGCAGAACAAAGGTGGCGATCATCAGAATTGCGCCGAAACGATGCACCAAGGCCATCGTCCGCAAATCAATCAAGTGGCTTGTAATCCAGTAAGCCGCCTCAGAATGTGAGAACTTGAGCGGCAATCCCGTCATCGCCTGAAGCAGGAAACTCGATGCCAGCGTGATATGCAGCGTTCTCTGCCACGGATCAAATCTCCGCACCCACTTCCTCATCGCCTCCGGAGCGCGCTTCGGACGGCCTTCCGCAAATCCTCGAATCAGCCACAGTAATGTGTGCAGTCCGAAAAATCCGAACACTCCAAACAAGAGCGAAGTCATAAACTTCTCAGCGAACGTCACGTTACGCTGCGGAGCCGTTGCGCCTTCGCCGCCACCGTGCGGGTCGTAATGTGACAGGAACTGCACGAAATTCTCGTTGGCGTCCTTATGACACCGCGCGCAAGTTTGAACAATCTTCTCGCGGCTGATCTTGGACTCGGGATCGTCCTGCTTGCGAATGTCGTGATTGCCGTGGCAATTCACGCACGTCGCAAACTCGTCACCCTGATACCCTAAGTTGTAGGCCTGTCCGTGATACGTTCGTTCATACGAGCGCACCACCTCCGGATTCAACTGGAATTTCAAAGCGAAATCGCGATTGCCGTGACACTTGCTGCACATATCGATAATGTGCCGCGGCCGCATGTCATCGCTGACCTTCTTGATATCCTTCTCACCGTGACACGTTATGCACGTCGGAGCCTCAGTGTGACCCTTGGCGCGTGCGATACCGTGCTCGGACTTCATGTACTCCTGATACTCCTTTGAGTGGCAGTTTTCACACTGCATTCTCAAATTCGACTTCGGTTCTTCACCTTCGACCTTGCGGTTAAAGTGATAGACGTGACACTGCGTGCAGTTGGCAACCCCGCCCGCCTCAGTTTGCGTCATCACCTTACCGTGTGCCAAAAACTCCTTCGCGTGCCGTTCACCCTCGTGACAGCGGTTGCACGTCGCAGGAAGCTCTTCGCGGAAAATTCCGCCCGAAGCGTGCACCATCTGCGTCTGGTGTCCTGTGTGGCAAGCCACACACGTCATCAGCCGCGCGTCAACGCTATCCTTTCGGTGGAGCGATTCTTCATAACCCTTGTGGCATGTCGCGCAAAGCGCGTCAAGCCTTTCCACCGAGGTATGCGAGGCCGAATCACCGGGGGACAATACGCCGTGTTCGCCGTGACAGGTCACACAATTCGGAGCATTCTCATCTCCGCTTTGCAGCTTGTGGTAGTGCTGACTGGCCAAGTAATTCTTGGTTTCGCCCTTGTGGCACTCCATACAGCCCTGCACGGTGTACTCACGCCAATCGGCCACCGACATGCTGTCGCGCCGAGATTTGAAGTGCGGGTCGTGGCACGACGTACAGCTCATCTGCGCGCCAGCGGCTTTGCCCGTGCGCGAGTGGACGCTTTGATTGAACGCTTCCAATTCGCCACGGTGACAGATTCCGCAAACGCGACGAGAGTCGGCATGTTCTGTGATCTGATGCGAGCCGTGACAATCGGAGCATTCAGGCACTCCGCGGAAACCCATGGCATTGAGCTTGTTGAAGAAGCCCGCCATGAATTGTTTCATCTGACCTTCGTGACAACCTCCGCAGTTAACTTCTTTGGGTCGGTTGTGAGGGAAATCCGCGCCTTTCAGGTCAGCGTGGCAATCGATGCAATCGAGCCCTTCGTGAACAGAGCCTTTCAAACTGTCGGTTGTGACACACAGCATTTTCTTGCCGGTCAACGTCTCAGTTGAAAGAGTGGCGTCGCTGTGGCAATCCATGCAGTCATTGTTCGTCTGTGCGCCGATCGGCACATAGAAGAGCAAGACTGCAAGCAGCACAATGGTGTTTCTGACAGGGTGTTTCATCAATCGGATCGTTTATTTGTGATTCGATTCGGTATCGGTTTTGGATTCGGACTTTGCTTCACCTGAGTTGTCCGCCGCTTCGCCACCGGGCGAAGTGAGCTTGTCATACCAACGGCCATGACGGTGCTTGACAAGATCAAGCGAGATCTTTCCGGTCAGCCACGTCCAGCTCATCGGGTATTCTTCCGGATGGAAAATCACGAAGAAGAAGTGCCACACGACAATCGCAAGAGTGGCGAGCCACGCTTCGTAAAGGTGAATGGTCTGACTGACAGGTACGGCCCATGACGGAATAATTGGTGAAAGTTGAGCCGGGAACCAAAGTACAAATCCGGTGGCAATCATCAGAATTGTACCCCAGATCAAAGCCCAGTACTCAGCTTTCTGCGAGTAGTCGTAACGGTCGAACTTTGGCGCGTCTTTCTTCTTGTTCATGTGATAGGCCATGTTGTCCGTCATCTCGGTGAGATCGGACTTGCCGGGAAGCAGTGCGTTCCATTCTTCGCGGCCACGACGGGTCATAAATAGATAGACAACGTGATAGACCGAGCAACCAATCAGACCGACAGCCATGATTCGGTGTGTGACACTGCGGACGCCTTCGGTGAAACCGATTGACGAAAGCAGCTTCACCCACCACGCATCGGGGAATTTCAACGCAAAACCTGTCACCGCCAGCATTATAAATGTGACAGACAAGGCCATGTGCTGAATAATCTGGTGACGGTCAAACCGAGTGACTTTCTTGCCTGCGGTCTGATGCTCTTTGGCTTTCGCAAGGTGGTAGTTCAAAATCACAAGATTGTGAATAATCATACCACCAATCACGACAAAGATCATAATCCAGTAGATTCTGGCAATCCACCAATTCACGCCGCCTTCGACAGGTTGGAGGGCTTTGTGTGTATATGATTGCGCAAAATTCGCGTCAGCCTTGGGATGACACTGCCCGCATGTCTTGACGACGTTTGCAGGGTGAATCATGGAAAGGCTGTCGCTCAACGTGCGGACGTCATGTGCGCCGTGGCAATCGTTGCAGGTCGCCGTCGTCGCGCCCTTGCCTTGCGAGGCCAAGCCGTGATAGCTGTCCGTATAAGTTGAGACGACGTCCGGCGACAATCCGTATTTACGAATGATGTCCGGATTCTCGTGGCACTTGCCGCAGGTTTCCGCCGCAATGCGGGCATGACTGACTTTGCTCTTTGGGTCCTTTGGAGAAATCAGCAAATGCTCGCCGTGACAGCCGGTACACGTCGGGCTGTCATCAATCCCGCTCATCATCGCACGATAGTGAATGGATTGCTGATACAGATCCTGTTCTTTATCGTGGCACTTACCGCAAGTCTTATCGATGTTGTGCTGTGCAATTGTTGATTCGGGATTGTTGCTGCCGCGAATCGCATGACCGCCGTGACAATCGATACATACAGGAACCTTCGTATTGCCCTGCTTCAAGAGTTTACCATGAGTACTCTCAAGGTAATTCTCAAACGACCTTGGCAGCCTTACGTCCGGGTCCAAGCCGATACCGATCTGACTATGGCACTTGGCACAAGTTTCGACTTGATTTGAGCGGTGCATGGGCGACTCAGGATCGGAAACTCGCTGAATGTTATGCGCGCCGTGACAACTTTCACACCGCGGCGCACGCGGCGATCCGCTTTCGAGTGCGTACTTGTGCAGACTCATATTGTAACGCTTCACCGATTCAGCATGGCACGCTCCGCAGGTCGCCTCTGCGGGAGACTCGTTTGTCACCCGCAGAGTCGTGTCGGACGGCGCTCTGCTTCGATGTTCGCCGTGACAATCGTAGCAATGTGACAGGTTACGGCCTTCATTAAATTGGCCGTGCACGGATTTCTTGAACTCGTCGCGAATCTCCGTGTGACAATTCAAACATGCTTCTTCCAACTTTGCCGGTTGACGGTCTTCAGCGTGTACCGAGTGCGCCGTATGGCAATCGGTGCAACCGGGCAAACCCTCTTTGCCTGCTTTGGCAAGTCGTCCGTGAATACCTACATCGTAGCTTGCATAGGCGGCGACGCGGCCGCGATTCGGCGAGTGCATCTTGTTGTGACACTGCTCACACGTGCGGTCAATCTTTGCTTTTGAGACTTTGGAGTCGCCGCTGGATGGCGCGGGGATATTGTGCGTGCCGTGACAAGCCGCGCACTTTAGAACGCCTTCGTGCCCGCCCTGAGCAACCTGCGCGGCAGCATCTTTATGGCAAGCGGCGCAATTAACAGCGGCGAGTTTTTCATTGTGCGGGAAATCGTCAAAGCCTTTCAGGTCGGCATGGCACTCGACGCACGCAAGTTTCGCGTGGCGCGAAATCTTGAGTGAATCTGCCGTCACACAAAGCGAGGAAACGGAACCGTCGGGGTTTGTCCGGGTTAACGTAGCATCGGAGTGGCAATCCACACATGCGGCGTCATCACCTGCATAGGCAGGTAATGCCAAGATCGCCAAGAGTAGGATTGGAAGAAGAATGCGTTTCATGATTATTTTTTCGTCTTCGCGCCGGGAAGAGACGCGGGATAAGAAATGTCAGCGTCGTGGCAAGCCGTACAGCTTGGTGCGACCGCAAAATTACGATTAACGTGGCACTCTTCGCATGAAACATCGCGATGTGTTTCATTCAGGGCAAAGCCCGTGCGATCGTGCTTGAATGTATTTTGATCCCACGACTTGTGACAGGTCGCACAGTCGTTGGAGGGCTTAGTAAAGTGGAACGGCGTACCGTGGCAGCGCTTGCACGAGAGTTGACTATGATATGACTTGAGCGGCCAGCCGGTGCGGTCATGTGAGAACGCTTTAGCCTCGCTCTTCAAGTGGCATTGATCACAGCTCATCTCCGCGTGGCATTGATTACAAATTCCATGCAACGCTTCTTCGGTGTGACGAATCTCAGTTGACGTGTCTTTCTCTTTGGCGTGACACGATCCACACCCTTCAGCGTGGTGGCACGACGCGCAATCGATACCGTATTTCTCAGTATGATTGCGATGGAACAAAGTGACAACTGTGCCGCCGCCGTAAGTTGATTTCCAGACTTTCTTCTCAGGTTCAATTAGACCTTTGAATCGGCTGCCGGACTTCGGCATTTGCGGATGCGGTTTTGCAACAGTCTCTTGACCCTTCTTGACGTGACAAATTTCGCACGCCGTATCATGTCCCCAATCCTGATGGCAACCTAAACACTGACGGTGATAGGCGCCCTTAAGACTGGGCTGTTCGAGATTTTCATCTGCTGCATCGGCTGGATGGCAGTTCTTGCAAGCCGTGATGCCGCCGACTTCCTGAAAGTGATGGCAATCCTGACAGCCGCGATCCATCGAGGTCATTTCGGCATGCAGGCGATGGGAGAAATCAACCGGGCCGTATTCGAATTCGATTTCGTTGATCGAAATCTGATCCGGACCCATCTTCAAATCTTCAGGCGAGACTCGCGGTCGCGGACAGCCGCGCAGGCAAGGGTCGTCTTTTGTTGGTGTGCTGCAAACGTGGCACTCGCCGCAACCGTTGGTTGATTTGGTCGGCTGTAAGTTAGCTTTTGAGAGTGCCGGATCGCTATACAGAAGCAGCGCGAGGAGTGTAGCGATTAAGTAAGTTATTTTCATGGCCGGATCGCTCCGACGCTTCTTTGTAGTTTAATGACGTTTAGGCCGCGAGTTCAGGGCTTTCCAGAAGAAAACGAAGGAGATCAATCCGACGATTGCCGTGACATATTCTCCGGCCTGAGTGACTAACGTGAATTCATGAAGTGTATGCATAGTTTGTCATCCTTCCTTAGTGCTCATCGCCTGCGTAGTCAGGATGCTGCAATAGGATCGGCATACGATTTACGACGAACTCATAAATCAACACGCCGACCGTGAATATTGTAATCGTAACGGCGATCTCTTTCCAATGCGGGAAGTAACGCTCGGCGGCATTGTAGTTGAGCGCTACGGTCGAGACATTCAATCTGTTCAACACAAGACCGCAAACTGTCCAAACACCTGCGACACGTGCAATGGTCGCATTGAGATTGCGCACAGCATACATGAACAAGAATGCGGGAGCGAGAATGAAGCCAAATATCTCAACCAAGAACCAAAGACCGTAGCCGGACGCAAACAACAACGACCATTGATGCTCATGTGCAATGCCGATAATCTTAAGCCAAAAATACATGAAGAGCACCAACGCGCCGCCTTTGGCCAAACCGAGAATCAGTTTGTCGAGGTCGCGATGGCTCATGTGAGCTGTCTGCATTTTGAAATAGCGGTGCGCGAGGCTTGCTTCGACGATTACCATGCCGATACCGCCGGAAACTGCGGAGATGATGAAGAAGACCGGCAGATACATACTGTACCACAGCGGATGCAACTTCCCCGGAGCAATCAAGAGCAGAGCGCCGAGCGATGATTGATGCAGCGTCGAAAGCACGACGGCCATGACGGTTGCTCCAAGCGCAAGACGAACGGCCCAAGCGCGGAGTCTCTTCGCTCCGAGCCATTCAAAGAGCGGCGGCAGGAATTCAACGAACTGGCAGCCGAGATAGAGCGCCACGCACCAGCCGACTTCAAACATCACTGAGCTTGTGCCGAGCGAGACGAACATCGGATAGGGGAGACGCCACGGGCGGCCTAAGTCGAACGCGAGACCAACGACTACAAGGATGTAGCCCAAGAATCCTGTCAGAACCGCAGGTCGGACGAGCGGCTTATATTCTTTCATGCCGAAGATATGAACTATCGTCGCCATGGTGAAGCCACCTGCGGCCAGCGCAACACCGCAGAGCACGTCAATACCGATCCAGATCCCCCACGGGTTGGTGTCGGTGAGATTCGTAACGGCGGCGAGTCCGCCGGTGAAACGCTGGAACGTGACAGGCAATCCGACTGCAAGGATTGCCCAAGCGATCATGTGACCGGGAGTCACGAGACTTTTGAAATAATCACGCGGAGTCATGCCGAGAAAGATCTTGTCCCGCATGAAATTCGGCGCGATCATCGGTTGACGACTAACGGGAGCGGTAAGCGTAGGCATTACTTCTTCTCCCTATGGTTGTCAGAGTGTGTGTGATTATCAGTATGTTTGCCGTTCTGTTTGGCCAATTCATCTTTGCGTTTCGTGAACAGATAGATGCTCAGGAAGAACGCGGGCCAGATGGCCATGACAAGCGGAGCGGCAGATAAGTAATTTCGTGTGAGCGAAGGATAAGGTGTCGTGCCTAAGTCTGTGCGGAAACCGATCTCTTCAAAGGGTTTCTTTGAGAGATACATCCAGCTTGTCCCGCCGACTTCGTGTTCACCGTAGATGTGATCCACATATTGGTCGGGATGGCGGGCGATTTTTTGGCGGGCGACCTTGATCAGGTCTTCGCGGCGGCCAAAGGTCATCACTTCGCGCGGGCAAGCTTCAACACAGGCAGGCGGGCGGCCTTCTTTCAGGCGGCTTTCAAAACAAAAAGTGCACTTTCTCACGCGGGGGTGTAGTGCACTCTGGTATTCATAGGTAGGAACATCGAACGGGCAGGCTACCATGCAGTAGCGGCAGCCGATGCACACGCTCGCGTCGTAAACAACCGCGCCTTGATCTGTTTTGGTGAAGGCTTTGACCAGACAAGCGGAAGCACACGCGGGTTCGTCACAGTGCATGCACTGTTTTTTGACGTAGATCGGCGTGTCCTCGGTTTCTCCGGGGAATCTGTTTACGACGGTGAATTGGTTTGGATGAGTACGACGGCGTTCATCAAAGACGGACGCGTCTTCGGGCGGTTTTTCGAGCGGGGGGAGATTGTGCTCTTTCGCGCAGGCGAGTTCGCAACGACGGCAGTTATGTCCGATGCACTGAGTGGTGTCCACAAGGACACCGCGACGGTCGGGATTTCCCGAAAACTCCTCGACACTCGCGAGGGAATCGCTGGGTATCGAGCCTGCAGCGACTCTGACAGCCGCAACTCCGGCAAGCTTAAGGAAGTCTCTGCGATTAATGTTCATTGTATTTCCCCCTTCACTTGGCTCTCAGCTTATGTGATATTTTTCACAAGACCGGTCGCGATGAATTATATAAATTCCAAGATCGAAGGTGTTTGTAAAATTTTGGAAGCCGGCGCATCGACACAGTTGTAAAGAGGGTGCGCCGGCTTCCATAAGGCAGTCCGAAAACTATTGCTTCGCCGTCGTGTCTGGCACGGCGTGCTTGATCTTGCCCCAAGCTTCTTCAAAGTTGAAACCCTTGAAGGTGGGGGATTTTTCGTTGTGGCACTTCTTGCAGGTGGCTTCGTTCGGGACCACGAGTCCGGCGGCCAATGAAGCTTCGTGGCTTTCCATGGTCTTCTTGGACTTGTAGTTTGAACCCGCGCCGTGGCAAGCTTCGCAGCTTACCGAGCCAAGTGCTTCCGCGCCGTGCATGGTAGTGTCGGCACCGAACCCGCTGGGGGTACCGTAACCGGTGACGTGGCAGGCCAAGCATTCAGCGTTGTTCTGTTCGCCCTTAGCAACAAGGGTTTCGAGGGACTTGGCATGCTTGGAGTCCAGCCAGGATTCGTAGATGTTACCATTCTTTTCGCCTTTGTGGCACATCTTGCACTTGCCGGCTCCGACATAGGTCGGATCGCCTGCGGGTGCGGCATCTTCGGCAAACACGGTCATTGCTGACAGGGCGAACCCAATGATGACCATTGCCGCGAGAGATTTTGCAGTCATTCTGCTCATTGCTCTTTCCACTTAACGTTAAATGACGCGCCGTGTTTGTTCATGAAACAGCGGCACAGTTGACGATTGCTCAGATTGTCAAAAGAAATAGAACTTACCCTTCGCGACGGGAATCCGTCGGGGGGCTTCCGATTTGCTCTCGAAAGGGAGATTCACCCTTTCAAGACACCATCAATATACAAGATACACTCGGAAATTGCAACCCGCGTTCCGATGGTATGTTCTTGCAAATATGATATTTGCAGTCAGATTTAGGGTGATTTGGGTGGACTTTGCGGCACATTCGGATGCACCGATAATTCGCAAATATAGCTAATTGCTAAGGATACGGAGCAAGCGTGTGTAGGTGGAAATCAAGACTCAATAGTCGATTAAACTATAAGGTGAATTTGAATTACCGTGACAGGGTCACAATCCTCTCGTTTTCGGAGGAATTGTGCAGAATTGGGGATATTGGGGTGGGCACTCTCGGATCGCATACCTTGGAACTATGAGGTCCCAAATGCAGGCGAATTGACAATCTGGAAAAAGCTCCAGACATTGTACTTAGGTGCCGAGCAACATGGATTGCAACCAACTTTTTAGGGAGAGACCAATGCAGCGAATCTCATCGTTCATCCGTTACATCGGGCGAGGGGGATTCGCCTTTTTGTTTGGGAGAATTCTGAATATGCGTTACATAATCTGTTTTCTAACATTCACGGGTCTTGTCCACGCCCAGCCAGACGTTCTGTGGGACCGCTCGGGTGATGGGAACCATGTGCAATTTGGGATGCTGTTATGGGCAATGGGCGATCAGAACAATGACGGGTTTGACGATTGGGCTGTAAGCGCAGTTGGAGAGTACGGCGAACTTCCGGAAAATGAAGCGCGATTCATGTTGTTTCACGGCGGTAATCCGCCTGAGACTGTCCCATACATGACATTCGTCCGCGATCCGGATGTATATTTACGTTACGGGGGGGGGTATTGGCGATATCAATGGGGATGGGTATGTGGATTGGGGACTACAACTCACGTTTGTGAGCGCACCAGATAGTCAAATTATTCATATCTTTTTAGGCGGGCCGGATGCGGATATGAATCATGACTATGTCCTAGATTCCAGACCATTGGATTCATGGGTTCAATCACTTGGCGATTTCAATGGGGATGGGTATGATGATATCTATCACTACGAGACAAATCCCAATGACATCTTGGATGTTTATTTTGGGTCGGCAGATTTTGATACTTTTCCGGACTGGATCCGCTACAATCCGAGCAATCAGAATATACTTCCGACCGTAACAGGAGATTTCAACGGGGATGGATATGGGGATTTCATTGCCGGACCGCTCATCTCAGAGCGAGGATTTTATTTTGGGTCACCTGATCCAGATACTCTTCCACGACAATCATGGAACGTTGGCTCGCTGGGAGGCACGGCAGCCGATATGAACGGCGACGGTAAGGATGATATTATAACAGGATTAACATCCGGAGCACAGGTATTCTTTGGAGGCGACGTTATCGCAAATACTGCTGACGCAATGCTCAACTTTCCGGGTTGTCCGGACGGGGATGTGCAAGAGCTAAGCAGTGCAGGTGATTTTAATAGGGATGGGTATGATGACGTGGTTGCGATTAGCCAAACCTGCAATATGGGTTGGGGTAAGATGGTACTCTATTTAGGCAGTCAGTGGGTGAATGCGAATCCGGTGTTTCAAATCGAGGGCCGCAATCCACCGTTGAATCTTGTAGGTATCTTTTCCTCCGAGGCGTTGGGGGATGTAAATGGGGACGGTTTGGACGACTTTGCTGTGGGTGCCGTAAATGAAGACAATGATGGTCGTCGCGGGCGGGTCGTAATCTTTTCAGGAGATACAACATACATTGTTCCGGTGGGAAAAGTCGGACCGGCAATTCCGGATCAACTCTCACTTTCTGTTTATCCCAACCCCTTTAACTCCACGCTATCGATTTCGTTGGATGTGCCGTTGCATCGGGATGTGACGCTTTCGCTTTATGATTTGTTGGGGAGGGAGGTGGATGTGGTTTATCGGGGAAGGCTTTTGTCTTCTACTATTTCTTATGTTGCGCCGGATGCTCTCTCGAGTGGGGTTTATTTTTTGAGGGCGTCGGCGGGTTCGCAAGCTGTTTTGAGGAAGGTGGTGTTGTTGAAGTAGGGATGGGGGCGGGGGGATTCTTCAGGTTTCTGCTGAAACCTTCAGAATGACAACACGTTTGACATTTTGGGTTACGCTTTTCATTGTTGGGTTGCTTGGCGATATCCTTTCAGGATGACAAGTGCTTTGCGTGGTTCGTTGCGCTAATGAT
>CAZPKG010000014.1:12129-88802 GCA_964587105.1 uncultured Alphaproteobacteria bacterium
ATCCTTTCAGGATGACAAGTGCTTTGCGTGGTTCGTTGCGCTAATGATTTTCGTGGTGCTTGAATAGATCCAACCTCCCCTTGCCCCCCCGCGAGCAGGGGGGAATTCGCATGCGAGATTACAAGATGTTGAAGGATACTCATGACGGTCGGGGCACCTGCGGCAGGTGCCGCCGCGAGCAGTGAATAGAGAAGCGGGCCGGACAATGTTGTCCGGCCCGCTTGGTATTTTACCACTTGCGCTAATTTGGCGAATGCCGCGTTAGCGCAAGATGTGCTTCACAAGCACTACTTCAGGAGAAGCATCTTCTTCTGCATAATGGATTCACCGGCGGTTAAGCGATAGAAGTAGATACCGCTGGGCAAGCCGGTGGCGTTGAACGAAACCGTGTGACGGCCTTCATTCATTGTTCCGTTGACCAATGCGGCGACTTCCTGACCGACGGCGTTGTAAACCTTCAGAGTAACCATGCCCGTCTCGACCAAGTCAAACGTGATGTTCGTCTCGGGGTTGAAGGGGTTCGGGTAGTTCTGATGCAGAGCGAGTTCGGTAACAACAGCGGCTCCGGCTTGCGGAACGGCATTCAATTCACCGGCCACAGCACGTTCACCGTTGACGCTGACGCTGACCAATTCGTAGTGATACGAACGGCCATTGGTGAGTCCGCGATCCACAAAGGTGTAGGACGAACCGGATGAGTTGTTGGTGGCTTCGATGTTGGCAGTCATCACGCCGTCGCGCATCAGCTCGAAGTGATCGTTATCAGTTTCGGAAGCGGTGGTCCAGTTAACCTGAACTTCACCGTCACGACCGACAGCCGAGAAGCCATTCAGTTCAACAGGTAGGTAACGGTCGAAGCAGATACAGATGCAACCGTCACTCTGCGGAATGATGATGTTGTGCCAGCAGGAATCGCCCCACAGCGTCCAACCCGTATTGCTGAAGAGGAATTCAGCCGGAGTGCAATCTTCATTGCAATCTTCGGTACGGCAACCCGGCGTAACCGTCAGGATCGGGTAGTGACCCGGAGTCAAACCAGCGCCGCAGACGAAGACGTCCAGCAAGGTGCCTTGGCAGAGATAGGTGCACATGCATGTAGGCGGAATGCGCAGATCATCTTCATAGATATAAACCGACGACTCGCCGTCGCACGGTGTGCAATCCGGAACATTTATCACAACTTGCACGAAATTCGGCGGACAATTGTCGCTTGTGACATTGACCGTGAGAATAATCGTTCCGCCGTCACCGTCGGGTGAGATCGTGATGTTAAAACCAGACGGCACAGTTGCACCCTGAGCAATATTACCCAACGCTACGGGGTTCGACGAGTTGATAACGATTGAACCGCCATCGCCGCCGATGCTCGTGATTTCGAGCATCACGTTCTGGCAATCGGCCGTACCGTCGTTATGGACATCCACATCAACGTCAACGACCGGAGTGGTGATGCCGCCGCCATTGGGATCGCAACGCAGGTCCGGCGCGTGCGGGAAGAGCTGCAATTCGCCTTGGCCGCAGTCACGCAGAATCTGGTTAATCGCGCCGCCCGTGCCTGCGCCATTAGACGCCGCAATGCGAACGGATCCGGCTGAAGTGAGCGCATAGTCATTCAGATTCGGCAACACTTGAGCAGGCGTTTCGCCGAACGGATTCGGAACATAAACAGAGCTAATACGAATTCCGGCTGAAGCGGCGTCGAGGGCTCTTTGGTGTGCATTTACATCATCAGATGCATCGTGAAAGTCATCACATCCACCGGGAGTCGCGTCGGTAATCAAGACGATAATCTTGCTTGCCGCCGGGCGGAAGGGGGACGTGAAGTCCGTGCCGTCCGTGCAACCGGCGTCATTGGTGATAATTTCACGCAGGGCTTCGTCTGAAGCTTCGGCAATGCCGTCACCGAGGGATGCGACGAGCGCTGCAATAGATGCTTGTACGGCGGCCAAGTTGGCCGTCAGATTGTGCTCGGTGTGAACGTAGTCATCACCAAATTGATCACCGGTAAACGTAACCAGGCCGAGGCGAAGGTCATTGCCGGATGCTGTATTAGCAAGGGCGATAATGTTCGGCATTTCAGCGATCACGTTGTTAATTGCGCCTTGCATAGAACCAGAAACGTCAACCGCAAAAACGAGGTCGATCGGGCCGCAATCGCCCGGCGCGGGGCAGGCGTCTTCACAAGTCAAACCTTCTGTCCACTCACCGCCAAGCTGATAGAGGCAGAGTGCCGAACCTGTTGTCATGCAAGCAGGCTCGCCGTCATCGAAGTAGCAGCAGCGGCCAATGGAGCATGGATTCTCTTGGCAATTGAGTCCCTCGTCCCAGACGCCGCCAAGGTCGATGCAATCGTCCAATAGCGTCGTCGCACAGGCGTTACCACCAAACGGATCGTAATAGCAGCAACGGCCAATTTGGCAGTCGCCTTCAGAAACGGTAAGTGCGAAACCACCACAGCCAGAGAAGGCTTCAAGCGAGACATAGACGGTGCCTTCATTCAGGAAGACGCACGGGCACAAAGAGTTTAAACTGCCCGGGCTGTCATCCGAGGCGCAGATGTCCCACGTGCAACATTCGTAACCAATCAACATATAAGGATCGTAGCCAAATCCTTCATAGTAGAAGGTCCAGACACCTGAGTGAGGAATATTGACTGCAACAACAACTTCTTCGCTGCTGAGGTCGAAACAATCATTCCCTTGCTCGCAGGTGTTACCCTGGTAAATGGCAGGTGCGGTAATTGTCACATCGGGACACTCATCGAGCGTTCCGCGTTCGCGCGGGGTCTGCGAACTTTCGAGGTGCTGTAGTCTTTGTTGTGCGGAATTTTTCGCATCAATCAAAGCTTGCGGTGTGACGGTCTGATCGAACGGCTTCTTGTCGGCAGCAAAACTAAGCGTGCAAAGCATTGCGACCAGACAACACAACATCGTGAGTTTCTTCATCTGTCTCTCCTTATTAATTTTCATCGGCAAACTACATAATCAAGTTAAGGGTTGGTTCAACACAAAGAAAGGGGCGTTGAACAATAATGTTGATATGTAGTGCATTTTCGAGAAGAAAAAAAGTGTAGTAAGTATAGTTTCTGTGCGGATTCAAGAGAATAATTAGAGACTTACGATTCGAGGCGCAAAAACACAAGAAGAGGACAATTCAAGTGAGGTGTTAAATGGAGAAGTGAGTTCGCGCATGGCGTGCCCAAATGACTCAAAAACGAGATACTTACTATACTCTATAACAAGTTCAATTGACCCTCTAAAGAATTTGTCGAAAGATGTTGCGGTACCAAGACAGCGAAGCTGCGTGTATCTTATGGTATCAGAATTCACTGTAACCAAAAGACAGGAGAGAAGATGAGTAAGTTAGCGACAATTTGTTGTATCTTGTGCCTCGCAATCGGCACAAGCTGGGCAACCGTGAAAGTGGATCAAAAAACGGGGGTAGTAGTCGGAGTCCCAGAACAAGCGGTCATTAGTGACCTTGCGAATTTTGGCGCACAATACGCCGAAATGCAGACCGAATTAGACGCTTTGTACATTGAAGCATACGAACGTAAGTATGATGACAGTGACGCGACCGAGATTTGGGCGCGCATCGCTGAGTTAGATTTGATTTTGAACGGCAGGAACGAGAACGGCCGTCTGGACGAAGGCGGTGAAAACTGCACCAGCGCCTTCCAAATCAACGCCCTTCCTTTTTGCGACAGCGGCAATACATCGGACAATGTGAACGACTATGTTCCGCCGGTTGATCACCGATGCGGCCCGGACCCCGCCGGCGATCCTGTGCAAGGATCGGGCAAGGACGTTGTTTACGTTTACACTCCGACTGCGAGTGAACTTGTCAGCGTGTCGCTTTGCGGCTCGTCGTTTGACACCTATTTGCATATCTATGCCAACAGCTGCCCGGGCAGTGAGAATGCCGTGCAAGTGTGCTGCAATGATGACAATTCAGGAACGTGCCCGAATGGCAGCAGTAATCTTACAAGTTGCTGCCCCGCGCTTCAACTAACGGGCGGTGTTACATATTACATCGTGGTTGATGGCTGGACTGCCACGAGCGGCGGAAACTATCAGATAACTGTTACACGTGAAGATCGCTGCGGCCCATGCCCGCCGCAGCCGTGTGTTAGCTGCCCGGAGAATGCCTATCACAGCATCGAAGAGACATGCTTTAACGGCTACATTGATCACACAAATTCCGGCTGCGTTGACGGCGGCGGGTTTGTGGAGCAGGTTTCGTGCAATACGACGATTTGTGGGACTGGCGGTCGCTACCTTTCTCCGACGGGCGCACCTATTAACGATGTTGATTACTATCTGTTGAACGTTGACGCCCATAGTGAAAGTTTGTTCGTGCATCTGCGCGCTGAAGCTAACGGTGTATGGGCATTGTTCCGCTTGACGTCGGACAATCTCTGCGGCGGCGACGTCACCGTCTTCAATCAGAATTTTGAACGTTGTCAAGATCGCTACTTTGGCGCGTGTGTCACGCCGGGTCAATATGTTCTGGGGGTGTTGTTGAGCGGCGCGGTTTCGTGCGGCACCCCGTATATCATTGATGTGACTTGTTTGGATTGCCCAGAACCGACGGGTCGTTGCTGCTATAGAACGGAAAACGGACCTGTTTGCGGTGACAATTTTACGCGCAGTGAATGTGCGGTGTTTGGCGGAACGTGGGCGCAAGGACTGAGTTGCGACGGTTATTGCTGCCGGAAGCAGCTGTGCCTCGACGTTATCGCGATTGACGGTGGCTATGAGTACACGAATACTGAGAATACTTGCTGCTGGGCGGATGCTCCGTGGTGCGTAGGTGAGAGCGGTTGCAATACGAATCCGTGTTATCCCGCCGGTCAAACCGCAGTCTACACGTTTACGCTTGAATCAGATGGTATTGTCAGCTTAAGCGCATCCGGCCCGTCAGACAATCAGCTAATGGTGTATACGAATTGTGACGATCCTGCGGGAAGCTGCGTGGCATCGGTTGACATAGCAAGTCCGTTTATTGGCGGAACGGAAGTGTTGAACAACCTTTCGCTTGCTGCCGGAACGTACTTCGTGGCCACTTCAAGCTACTATTGGGAGAATATGCCGTGCGGTGAGATAACCCTGCACATTACGAGTGACACGCCGCTGCCAGTAGAAATGCTCGGTTTTGACGCAATTGCAATGGACGGTGCGGTGAAGCTGGCTTGGAGCACGGCGTCAGAAACGAATAATAGCCACTTTGACATCATGCGCGACGGTCAACTCGTGAATCGCGTGAATGCGACAAATTCCGCAACGGGTTCGAGCTATAATTGGATCGACAGGAATCTGGAGAATGGCAGACTGTATTCATACGAACTTGTTTCGGTAGACCTAAATGGCAACGAAGCCGTAGTAGGAACAGAAAGCGCCATGCCGTCGGCTGAGTCCGGGGTCGTGACTGACTATGTTCTCTATCAGAACTACCCGAATCCATTTAACCCCGAAACGACGATCTCGTTTGACTTGCCGCAGGCTGTTGACGTCCGCTTGGTGATTATCAACTCGCTTGGTCAGGAAGTCAACGAGTTGGCCAAAGGTAAGTTCGACGCCGGACATTACAATGTGAATTTCAATGGTTCAGCGCTGCCATCAGGGTTGTATTTCTACCATCTCACAGCCGGCGACTTCAGCCAGCTTCGCAAGATGGTCTTGTTGAAGTAAGCTCAGAAAGTCCAAATGGAACAGGCGAACCCGCGAGGGTTCGCCTGTTTTTTTGCGGTTCGGGTTTCAGGGGTAAGGACGTTTCATTTGTGAAACAAACCTCTCACATATCAAGCAAAATTTTCGCTCCGAAAGTGCTTGTTGTGCACAGGGGACGTAAGCAGCTGATAACAATAGATTATCAATTAGCTTTTCGTCGGGAAACGTCTTGCGCTTTGTCAATGATTCGTGCTAAATACGTCGCTATTTTTTTCTTGAGGTGCGTTAATTTGTTGACATCTGTTCGAGATTGATTTAGTTTAGTAGGATGTGGCAGAGTCCACTTATGAGCATACATTTGACAAAGAGAGGCAGGTCTCGAATGAGAAATGGGTCCCGGGTTTTAATCGCAATGCTACTGGCCCTCTGGGCGGTCAGCGCAATGGCGGCGGAGTTTTCTCCGGCGTTGGAATACGAGCTTGAAAAGGCTCAGGGCAAGGATTTCGTGAGTGCGATTGTCATTCTCGAAAGCCCGATTGACATAATGGCGCTGGATTTTTCCTTGCACGCTCGCAAGGCGAATCTTGCTGAGCGGCACACGGAAGTGATGAACGCGCTGAAGTACAATGCTGAACAGACACAGCCGGCGTTTCGCAATGAGCTTGAAGCACTCAAGCAGCGCGGCGAACTGACAGGTTACACGGCATACTGGATTGAAAACCTGTTTGTAGTAGAGGCCTCAAAAGAATTCATCGAGTCACTGCGAACCCGCGGGGACGTGAAATACGTTACGGAGAATTTCCGCGCCGAGTTGATTGAACCGATCATGAGTGAAAACCGTGAACGGGAGCGCAATCCACTTGATACGGAAACAACCACCCCAGGTCAAGACGCCATTCGTGCCACCGAAGTGAATCGCGTGTTGGGCATCACAGGTCAAGGCGTATTGGTGGCTAACTGCGATACGGGCGTTGACGGCACCCACCCTGCACTGGCCTCACGCTGGAGAGGAAACACGGAGCCCTTGGCAGAATGTTGGCGCGACGCGTTGGGGACATCCCCAGCCGGCCCTACAGACGGTAATGGTCACGGAACGCACGTTATGGGAACGATCACAGGCCGCGCAATCAGCGGCGTCGATACCAACACTGTTGGCTCGGCTCCCAATGCTCGTTGGATTGCCGACAACGCAATCAATCAAGGTGTTGGTTCACCGTTTGACAACGACATTATTGACGCCTTTCAATGGTTTGCAGATCCCGACGGCAATCCCGGCACGTTGGATGACGTACCAGACGTGATTCAGAATAGCTGGGGTGTCTTCACGGGACTCGGATACGCGCAGTGTTTTGATTTCTGGAACACGGTTATCACGAACTGCGAAGCGGCCGGTCCAGTTGTTACATGGTCAGCGGGCAACGAGAGCACAAGCGGTTTGCGCAGCCCGGCAATCTACTCGCTGAATGCGTATCAGATTTTCTCTGTAGCCGCCGTAGATGCAACAAACTTTGGCTGGCCTTATCCACTGGCGAGCTTCTCGAGTCAGGGACCAACACCTTGTACGCCCGCTGCACCGGATAACATCAAGCCGGAAATTTCTGCTCCCGGCGTCAATGTGTACTCTTCCGTTCCCGGCGGCGGTTACTCGAGTGGCTATTCCGGTACGTCGATGGCCGGTCCGCACATTGCTGGCGTTGTTGCTTTGATGCGCGAAGCGTGCCCGAACTGTGATCATATTACGATCAAAGATGCAATCATGAACACCGCCCGTGATGAGGGTCCTGCTGGTCAGGACAACCAGTTCGGCCACGGTTTCATTGACGCTTACGAGGCCGTGCTTGCGGTTTCGACGGTCGGGGAGGTTTGCGGCTTTGTGCGCGACGCATCCAACAATCCTATTCAGGGTGCGACGGTAAGCATAACGAGCGGACCAAACAATACAACAACGGCCGCTGACGGTTCGTATTGTTTGACTCTGCCAGCAGGAACGTACACTGTGCAAGCTTCGAAATTCGGCTATGTCACCCAGTCTGCTACTAACGTTGTTGTAACTGAAGGTAATACAACCAACCGGAACTTCGTGCTTCCGCTTGCGGCTCAGGGAACCGTGTCAGGTATTGTCACCGATTGCAACGGCGGCCCGTCTGTCGGCGCCACAGTTGAAGTGTTGAATACGCCGGTCGTGCCTGCGACGACGAACGGTTCAGGTTTCTACTCAATCACTCTGCCGCAGGGAACGTACGACATGCGTGCTTCCAAAGCAGGTTGCGCACCGCATCAAGTTGCGGGTGTGGTAGTTGGTGCGACGGCGACGCAGAATTTCACGTTGTTGTCGGATCCACGTTTTCAGTGCAGTCCGGACGATGCTTACGGTTATGGAATGTGTGAAAACGTAGATGCAGGCGGCGTTGCCTTTAGCTGGAATGCCGTCACCCCGCTGGAAGGCGGAGCCGGTACGGCGGTGTTACCGTCAACGGACGATGGAGCTACGGCGGCGATTAACTTCCCGTTTGTTTTCCAATTCTATGGTACGATCTACACGTCGTACTATATCAGCTCAAACGGAATAGTCACGTTTGGTACTTCAAACACCGCTTATAGCAATAGTTGTTTCCAAACAGCAATGCCGGAAGGATTGTACATCAATTGGGACGATATGATTACAACGGGCGGCCAGGTTGCATATTACTATGATGCAGCCAACCACTGGCTTGTCATTTCATATTACAACATCGGTCACTTCAGTGGTGGCGGCAGTTCCAGTTTCCAAGTTGTGATTTACGATGAGGCATTTTATTCTTCGGCAACCGGTGACAATCACATCTTGTTCCAGTATGCCGATCCGACAACGCAGACCGGAGCCTCAACCACAGGTATTAAGACTGCTGCCGGCACTTTCCAACAATACGCTTGCAACGGCGTTGTAGATGCCAATTCGTGGGGTCTTGAAGCAGGCCGGACGATCTACTACTCGACTGGTCCTGGCTGTGTTGGCGCCGGTGAAATTGTTATCACTCCGCCGACGCTTTCCGGATCGGCTCCAGTTGGCGGAACGGACACGGGTTCAATCCAAATTTGCAATACGGGCGGATGTCCGTTGTCTTGGGCGGTAGGTTGGGATCAAACCACACCGGCATTAGCTTTGTCGAGTTATGTCCCAGCAGACCAGATTTCGATGACAAAAGCACAGATTGAGTTGATCGAAGCGATCAATCGTGGCGAAAAGCCTGTGATCAATGTGGAAGACCGTGACGGCCAATCGCCGCTTGATGCCCAAGGCGGACCGGACGCGTTTGGTTATCGTTGGATTGACTCGGACGAACCGGGCGGCCCGACCTATAGCTGGGTCGAGATTAACGCGATCGGTGTGAATACCGGTATTTCTGGCGACGATCAAGTGTTTGCAACGGCTCTTCCGTTCACCTTCTCGTTCTACGGAATTGATTACAACTCAGTCAATATTTCGTCGAACGGTAATATTCATTTCGGTGGCGCAAACGCAGCCTATACGAATCTCGCGCTTCCGAGTGCATCGGCCCCGCTCGCGATGATTGCGCCGTTCTGGGATGACCTCTATCCGCCGACTCAAGGTGAAGTGTACTACTACAACGACGTGGCGAACAATCGCTTCATCGTTGAGTGGGATGACATTGTCCATATCGGTTCGACGACTGAAATCTACAATTTCCAAATCTTACTGTATTCGACGGGTCGAATCGTCATGCAATACGAGACCATGTTCACAGGCGGAACATACGGCGTGACGACTTCGACCATCGGCCTGAACAACGAAACTGGCACTGTGGGTCTGCAAGTTGTCTATAATGCTGCCTATTTGCACAGCAACATGGCGATACAACTCCAGGCTGCGACCGACTGGTTGACGATTACACCTCCGATGAACGGTTCACTTGATCCGGGCCAGTGCGTAACGGTACCGGTAACTTTTGAAGCTGGAGATCTGCCGGCCGGTACATACAACGGCAACTTGGTGGTTTCGAGCAGTGACCCGGACGAAGCGCTAACGAACATCCCCGTGACGTTCACAGTTGGTTCTTACAATCCGCCGCTCAACCTCACGATCTATTATCTGCCCGGGACAAACCAGCTTCGCTTTGACTGGATTGGATCGGGTGCGCCGATGTACGAATTGTATTCGGCAGTTGACAGCGACGGCCCGTACAATACATTAGTTGGCAGCACGGCAGGTACAACGCTGACTATCGCTCATGATGGTTCAACGCGCAAGTTCTTCCATGTCGTCGCGACGGGCGGCGTGGTGCTTGGATCGGCGTCACTTCCTGAAGGAATTGACTCGGCCAAGTAGCAGAGTTCTGCCTTAGATTGACACAGCCCCCGGTCAACTGACCGGGGGCTACTTTTTTTTATTGGTTTGAAACCTTGCATTATCGGACTGCCGCACTTATCTTAGGGACATGAACAAGAGGAGAAGCGAGAAGATTATGAACCGTATATTCAAGTATTTGTGTATTTCGATGTGGGTGAGCGGCTTGGCAGTACAGGCGACTGAGTTAAGGCCAGAGGATTTGAAGGCCAGCCTCATCGAGTATGGCACGAACCTCAAACAATCGGAAAACCCGCTTCCGAGTGGGATTTTCTATGATTTGGTTGCTCCGTTATCAGGGATTGAGAAGTTTGACGGCTCTCAGTATGCCGAGGCCAACGAATTCTCATCGTGGCTGCAGATCGGTTATGAACTGCGCCGCGCGTCGTTAAGTGAATCGGTCATACCTGATCAGAAGCTTTTTCGCGAGCTTCGGAGAGACGCGCAGGCAAAAGACGAGCATCCACTGGCGTTGTTGATGTTCGATTATCAAACCGCGAAATCCGGCGCGGATCGTGACCACATAATTGGTTACCAAAATGGCA
This sequence comes from uncultured Alphaproteobacteria bacterium, assembly GCA_964587105.1. Lineage (GTDB taxonomy): Bacteria > Electryoneota > RPQS01 > RPQS01 > RPQS01 > JABWCQ01. Next base: position 22,689 of record CAZPKG010000014.1, read on the forward strand.
AAGTCACAGGCTTGAAGCAAGAAGACATCACGACCGCAACGGCGGTTTCAGTTGCATCGCTGCACGACTGGAGCTATCACGGCTCAGATATGGTTTTTACATTTGACCGCGCCAATATGTTTACGAATATCGATGCCAACGCGGACATTGAGTTTGACTTCGATGACGGCCTCGGTTTCAGGTTCGTGCCAAAGAGTGGTGACATGTACGTCTCCTATCCTTCGGTGGGGGCGAAGATCATAACCATGCGCGCGACAACTCGCGACGGGCGTACTTTGTTCGGGCGATCACGGTTTCATGTGCGAAGTTTGGATGCGCCTCCGCCATCGGAGACTTGGGCTTTGACGGCCAGCCACAGCACGGGCGGCGCTCCGGCCACAGGAGAAGCGTACATCTTGTATGGGAACGGCCATACATCGGTAGAGCGTCCTGTCGTGCTGGTGGAAGGACTTGATTTAGATAACAGCCTCAATTGGAATGAGCTTTATGATTTGATGAATCAGGAGTTCATGATTGAGACGCTGTTGTCCATCGGATACGATGCAGTAGTTCTGAACTACGGAAATTCGACGATCGCGATTGAAGATAATGGGTACTTGGTTCAGGAGTTAATTGAAGAATTGAACTCCGCGACCGGCGGATTCTATCCGTTGGTAATTGCCGGGACGAGCTTGGGGGGACTGACGACTCGCTATGCCTTAACCTACATGGAAGCGAACAACCTGCCGCACAATGTTTCGACGTTTATCTCGGTCGATTCACCACAGAACGGTGCAAACATCCCGGTCGGAATTCAGCATTGGACGGATTTCTTCGCCGGAGAAGCTGCTGAAGCCGCCGCTGCGCGGGACGCACTTCTGACGCCCGCTCCGAGACAGTTGTTACTGTATCACTTTGCATCATCCGGTGGGGGAACGGCAAATCCCGATCCGATGTTTGCAGCGTTTCAAAACCAGTTGGCGGCGCTGGGAGATTATCCGAGCCAGCCGAGATTGGTCTCGGTGATAAACGGCAGCGGGACGATGTTGAACAGCGGCTTTCTTCCGGGCGCACAAATATTGACGTGGGTTTATGACAGTTTCATTGTTGACATTCGCGGCAATGTCTGGGCGGTGAGCAATTCAGTGAATACGCGAGTTCTGCAAGGGCTTATTGATTTGATTTGGCCGCTGCCTGATCAATCGAGAAATGTATTCATTCAACCGTGTTTACCGTGGGACAATGCACCGGGTGGATTGACGGCAACAATGGCCGAACTCGCGGCCGTTACCGCTCCGTATGGAGATATCGTTGCAAACTACCCGTCACATTGTTTCATCCCTTCGGTCAGCGCGCTTGACTTGAACGTAACGGATCCCTTCTTCAATATCGCAGGCGCCCCGGATCTTTATGACCTGACGCCGTTTGACAGCGTGTATTTCCCGGCAGATAATCAAGATCATGTGCAGATTACGCCGCAGAATGCGGACTGGTTCATTAGCGAGATCATTGGGCCTTTGGAGCAACCGGTGCTAACGATAACTGCAGAAACCGACAGCGTTCATCTCAGGTGGAATTCGATTTTCGGAGCCAACGCATACCACGTGTTCTCATCCGGTGAGACGGACGTCTGGCCGCCGACTTTCACGACCGTGACGGCCAATGAAATGACTACTGCCGCGAGTGATTCGATTCGGTTCTTCCGCGTCGAAGCAGTACGCGAGTAATGATCGGTAGGACAAAAAAAGCCCCGGCCAATCGGTCGGGGCTTTTTTGTAATCAGGGGATGTTATTCAGGTAGCGGAATGCGCGATGCATTCTCTTTCAGCCATTGCGAATAGGTTTTGAGTTCGGGGTTCAGCTTGCGCGCGAAATCAAGGTCGCGCACATTAACGAATTGCTCTTGGAAGTCATGTTTGAATTGGAACATATTGCCGACGTCTTCAGCACCCGGGAAACCAAAACCGCGATAGACATCAAACGGGACACTGACATGGTTGATGGGCTTGCCGATTGCGGCGCTCATGCCCGCTGCATATTGCTGTCCGGTCAGGTGTTCTCCGGCGATGCCGACAGTCTTGCCGATCAATTCGTCTCCGCGCATAAAGATTCCCAGCGCGCATTTGCCGATATCATCAGCCGCAATTCCGGGAAGCTTCTTGTCGCCCATCGGAATAACCAGCATCAAATTGCCGTCCTGACCCTTCTGCGGTCCCATGCCGAAGTAGATAAAGTTCTCCCAATAGAAGCTGGTCCATAAGATGGTGGTCGGCAATCCAATTTTCGCAAAGTACGGATCGACCTCGCCCTTGCTGTCAAAGTGCGGAACTTTGTACTTCTCGTGTAAGGTCGGCATGCTTGTATCGCTAAGCGGAAGGAAATTGCGCGTGTCTTCCAACGACGACCACACAAAATGCTTCACGCCAATGGCTTTAGCCGCGTCAGCCATACCTTTTGCCTGTGCGGTCTCTTTCACGGGGTCGAAGTGATCCCAGAAGAATGTGACGCCGAAGACGCCATGTGCTCCAGTGAACGCTTTTTTCAGAGATTCGACGTCGTCAACGTTCGCCGCGACAACTTCCGCGCCGAGCGCGGCGAGTGCCTTGGCTTTGTCGGAATTCACATCACGCGTAATCGCACGCGCAGTGAAACCGCAATTCGGGTTGGCGGCGATAGCACGCACGAGTCCGCCCCCTTGTGCGCCTGTGGCGCCCATAACAGCAATGATCTTCTTGTCGGACATCCTACTCCTCAGAATTTTGTGGAAAGACGGTTAACGGTCAAAATGAACGGCCCCATGAAAAACACAGGGCCGCTAAGTACAAAGAGCGAACTTCAATCAGTTGGACAATAGCGATTCGACGCGTGATTGCAACGCATGTTTCGGCAGTGCGCCGACTTGGCGGTCAACCATTTCGCCGTTTTTGAAAAACAGCAGCGTGGGAATCGAACTGACATGATACTGACGGCTGACGTTCGGCGCTTGGTCAACGTCCACTTTGGCGAACGCAACGCGGCCCGAATATTCGTTAGCAAGGTCTTCAACGAGCGGCGCGATCATGCGGCAGGGGCCGCACCAATCGGCATAGCAATCCACGACCAACAATTTGTTGGTCTTCACCGCATCGGCGAAAGATTGATCGGTGACTTTAAGCACTGCAGTGGCAGCGGTATTCGACATAGCTGGAAACTCCAGAATTAACGTATGAATATTGGCAGATAGGAATATTCGGCTTACAGCAAAGCTTGAATTTTCTGGTCAAAGAATTCTTTCGGACGGTAGCCCACCACAGTTTCGACGATTTCGCCGTCTTTGCCGATGATGAACAATGTCGGAATCGAGCGCGGGCTGCCGAAAATTTTGGCGGCTTCTTCGCTAAAGATACCGACGGGATAGTTGATCTTCATTTGGTCGGCGAACGCTTGAACTTTGGGTGCGCCTTCACGACCGAATGCGAGGCCCACGACCTCAACCTTGCCCTCGTACTGTTTGTAAATGTCCATCAAATGCGGAATACCTTTGCGGCACGGGCCGCACCACGTATCCCAAATGTCAACAAGAACAACCTTGCCATAGTATTGGCGCGCATCGACGGTTTCACCGGCAGTAGTTTTGTAGGTGAAGTTGAGCTTTTTGGCATCGTCAACTTTAGCGGCGGCAGCTTTTTCGCCCGATTGACCGCAACCGATGGATGCGAGCATAAACGTGGCCAGAACAAGAGAAAGGAGTGCTTTCATGGAGTCTTTCGAGTTTATCTTACGAGATTGAAATTGCATCGTGATGCTCCCGGGATCAATTGGGTGAACGTGTGACCGCTGGGGATAGTTCCACAGTCCCAGAAGATACACAAATTTTTGTGCAGAAACAAGCGTTTGCAAGCAACCCGAAAACCTCTTGTTTATCTATGTTCTCTAACGAGTTGTGGGTCTATCGACGGGGTTTCAGGGTGCGACCGACGGCGGGTGCAATTTGGCGCAGGCTTTCAACGAGGCCGTCCAATTGGGTGGGGTAGAGGGACTGGTAGCCATCCGACAAAGCATGGTCGGGGTCGGGGTGCATTTCGACAATCAAGCCATCCGCGCCTGCGGCCACAGCGGCGCGGGCAAGCGGCGAAACCATTTTGCGGTGTCCGGTGCCGTGTGATGGATCGACGATTATCGGGAGATGCGATGCTTCCTTGACTGCGGGGATTATGTTGAGGTCAAGTGTGTTGCGCGCGAAGTCTGAGAATCCGCGAATACCGCGCTCGCAGAGGATAACGCTGTAGTTTCCGATCGAGAGAATATACTCGGCCGCATTGAGGAGTTCATCGAGCGAGGCGGCGGGTCCACGTTTCAATAGTATTGGTTTGCCGCTCCGGGCCACGATCTCAATGAGAGTGAAGTTTTGCATATTGCGCGCGCCGATTTGCAGAACGTCCACAAACGGCAAAGCCATCTCGCATGATTCGAGATCCACAACTTCAGAGACGACAGGTAAATTGTACTCATGTCCGGCGGCTTGAATCCACTCGAGCGCCTGCTTGCCCAAGCCGCGAAATGAGTACGGCGACGTGCGCGGTTTAAACGCTCCGCCACGCAACAGCTGCGCGCCGGCTTGCTTGACCTGTTCGGCCGATTTGAAGATTTGCTCTCGCGATTCGACTGAACAGGGTCCGGCGATAATGGCGAGTTCTGCGCCGCCGATTCGCACGTCCCCGACTTGGACAATTGTGTCTTCAGGTTTGGTCTCGCGCGAAACGAGTTTGAATGACTTTGTAACACGAACAGCTTGCACCACACCGGGCAACTCTTCAAACTGCGCCGATGGCAGCGCGCCTTGATTACCCGTAATGCCGATGGCCGTGCGAGACTCGCCGGGAATCTCGTGCGCGCGCAAACCCAACGATTCGATATAGGCAACCACGTTCTGAATCTGTTCTGACGTGGCTTCACGGTTCATGATAATTAACACGGACAGATTCTCCTATTCGGAACGAGGTTCATCAATCGCTTCGCGGAGCGATTGCACAAATTCACCGGTGTAATCACAAGCGCCTTCAAGTGTATTAGACGATCCTATTCCATCCAAGAGTGCGCTGCCGACAATGACACCGTCAGCGACGGCAACAATGCGCCGAGCGGTCGCAGGGGACGAGACACCGAATCCGGCAAGGACTGGGGTCTTGAGGGTCCTTTTGAGACTCGCAAGGTACGCATCAACTGACGAATCAAGCTGCGGGCGTGCTCCAGTGACTCCTGCAATTGAAACAGCGTAGATAAATGGCGCGTCCAATGCATCAATTTGAGCGATTCTATCGAGTGAGGTCGTCGGGGCCACAAATGGAATACGCGGTAAATTTAGTCGGGCTGCAAAATGTGCAAGGTTTTCAAATGACTCATTGAATACAGGCCACTCCGGGAGGACGAGTCCACTTAGATGTGAATCATGCGCGCGCTCAAGGAAACGTGGTATCGTAATGACGCTGTTTAGATAACCCATAAATACAGTCGGTCCGATACCTGAAACTATGTCAGCAATCTTGAAATACATATCTGCGTTCATGCCGTGATTCAAAGCCTGCTGCGACGCGGCTTGAATGGTTGGGCCATCTGCGAGCGGATCAGAAAACGGCATGCCCAGTTCAATTAAATCGGCACCCGCATCAAAAATCTCCCGCGCAAGCGGCGCAGTCCAATCAAAGCGACGAAACCCACACGTTAAGTAGATGACCAGAAGTTTGCGCGAACGTTCTCGCGACTCGCGAGTAAACGCATAGAGATCAAATGTGCTTGCCATACGTCCCCATGTCTTTATCGCCGCGTCCCGAGAGGCACACAATTGCGGTCTTGGTAAAGCCTTCTTGCTCTAATTTTGTCAAGTGTGCGAGTGCGTGGGCGGACTCCAACGCGGGGATGATGCCTTCAAGCTTGGCCAGTTCGCGCGCGGCCGCCAGCGCTTCTGCATCGCTGACTCGCACGTAAGTCACGCGGCCGGTGTCAAACAGTAAGCTATGCTCGGGACCGATTCCGGGATAATCGAGCCCTGCGGAAATAGAATGCGCCTCGAGAATTTGCCCGTCGATATTTTGCAAAACGTAGGATCGTGATCCGTGCAGCACACCGGGTGTTCCGCGAGTCAATGCGGAGGCGTGATATGACGAACCATCGCCCTCGCCACCTGCTTCTATGCCAATGAGCTGCACGCCGCTGTACTCGAGAAATGGAAAGAAGAAACCGATCGCATTGCTACCTCCGCCTACACACGCGAGCAACACTTGCGGAACAATACCGCGATCGGCGCATTGTTCGCGCGTTTCTTCACCAATGACTTTTTGAAATTCGCGTACCATTAGCGGATATGGGTGCGGTCCAACGACGCTGCCAATCAAGTAAAACGTATCGTGCACATTGGTTACCCAATCACGAATGGCTTCACTGGTAGCGTCTTTCAGAGTTTGCGTACCTGATGTAACCGCACGCACTTCAGCTCCGAGCATGTTCATGCGCGCGACATTAGGTGCTTGGCGCTCCATATCTTTGGCGCCCATATAAACCAGACATTCCAGCCCGAAGCGTGCACACACTGTCGCTGTTGCGACGCCATGTTGACCTGCTCCGGTTTCTGCAATTACGCGTTTCTTGCCGAGGCGCATGGCCAGCAATGCTTGCCCAAGCGCGTTGTTGAGTTTATGCGCGCCGGTATGCACCAAATCTTCGCGTTTTAAAAATACCTGAAATCCGTAACGGTCACTTAGTCGTTCAGCCGGATACAGCGGCGTCGGTCGGCCCGCAAAATCATGCAAATGCCACATAAGCTCCTGATGAAAGCCGGGATCAAGCGCGGCTGCGTGATACTCACGAGCAAGCTCTTGACAAGGCGCGACGAGCGTTTCAGGGATGAACTGCCCGCCGTATTCACCGAAGAAACCGTTTATGTCGGGGAAATCGTAACTCATGGTTTCAGAGCGGCGCGCACGGCCTCCGCAAATTGTGTCATCAGAATATGATCCTTTTTTCTGGGTTCAATCTCTATTCCGCGTGAAACATCCACGCCGAACGGCTTATGCTTGCGAATACACGCACCGACGTTCAATTCGGTAAGTTGTCCGGCGAGAATAATCGGTTTCTGAATTTGCAATGCATGTATTGGCCGCATTAGTTCAGGGATGTCGATCAAAATGGCGTGGGCGGCACTGTGATCTAAGAGTTTCGAAATCTGCTGCCCATCGCGGGTTGCTTTGATATAGGGCAAGCCAAACGACGCACAGTAGAATGCAGTTTCATCGCCATGAAACTGTAACACGTCGGGTCTTGCTATTTCAATACAGGTCGTCACAAATTCGGAAGAAGCATTTTGAAAAACGAGTACAAGCTGCGAATGGCCACGCGGCAACCGTGCTAACTTGGCCAACTCTTCAAGCTCCACGAATCTTGGCGTGTTGGGGACGCAAATGACACCAACTGCGTTAACGCCAAGTTCGACGGCAAACGCAAAATCCTCCACGCGGCAGATTCCGCAGTACTTAATCCATGTACTCACTTGATGAAAGTGGCAAGAGCTGCGCCGGGGTCGGCATGTTTCATGAACGATGTTCCAACGAGCACGGCGTCGGCTCCGCGCTCGCGCATTTCTATGGCGTCAGAGCGTGAACGTAATCCGCTCTCGGCAACTTTGATTCCGTTGATGCGCGGAAAAAGTTTTCTACTGCGATCCAGATCGATTGCCAAAGTGTCAAGATTGCGGTGATTGACGCCGAACGCGACGTTTGTTATGCCTTCAGTTTTTTGCAAGTCATCTTCGTCATGCAATTCTAACAGGACGGCCAGGTGCGCTTCCTCCGCCACACCCCGCAAATCAGCAAGTTGGTCGCGCGTGAGCATTTTTGCAATCAATAGGACAGCGTCGGCACCTTGCACGCGCGACTCTAAGACGTCGTATTCATCAAACAGAAAATCTTTCCGCAAGATAGGTAGATCACAAACACCTTTTGCGCGTGCGATATTTTCAATTCGACCGCTGAATGAATGCTGCTCGGTCAAAACGGACAACGCGTGCGCTCCGGCGTGCTCGTAAGATCTGGCGATGAATTCAACGTCATCGCCAGATCGAAGCAGTCCTTCGCTTGGCGAGCGAAACTTGATTTCAGCAATAATCGCAAGCTGATCGAAAGCTCGCAAGGCGCCGAGGAAATTCCTTGTGGGCGGCATGTCATGCGCTTGAGATCGAAGGTCGCCCACTGTCGCCGATAACACCCGCGTGTCGAGTCGTTTGCGCAAAATGTTTTGCAAGATGCTCATGCAGCACGGAGCGAATTAAGAAATGCGTTGAACTTTCCACTGACAATACAATCGCGAGCAATGGTTGCTCCGTCTTCGATTGTGGCTGCTTTTCCGGAAATCCATAGAGCGGGAGCGCAATTGACAACGATCCACTCGCGCAATTCAGTCTCGCTGCCCTGGGCGACAGCAAGCAACCGCAGGGCGTTGTGCACGGCAACCCCGCCTAAAATGACATCTTGTGAACACACTCGTACACCCCAAGTTTCCGGGCGCCAAATTCCCTCAGTAATTCGCGAATTCTTGAACATGATGTAGTGCGTGTCTCCGGCAAGCGAGATTTCGTCCAAGCCGCCTTCGGCGTGGAATGCAATGACAAACTCAGATCCGCTTTGCGCCAAAGTTTCAATGAGAGGACGCATCCACTTGGGGTTGTAAACGCCGATAAGTTGCCGCTTCACGCCTGCCGGATTTGCCATCGGGCCGAGCAGGTTGAAGATCGTGCGCACGCCGAGTTCTTTACGCACAGGCGCGACACTTTTCATCGCCGGATGAAAATGCGGAGCGAATAGAAATGCGAAGTTTTTGTCGCGGAGATGCAGCTGTGCATCCTCAGAGTGAGTTGCAAACGGGATGTGCAGCGCTTCAAGAAAATCTGCGCTGCCGGATTTCGACGAGACTGCTCGATTACCGTGCTTAGCCACTGTGACTCCACATGCGCCGGCAAGCAGCGCCGCAGCGGTCGAGAGATTAAAGCTTTGACTGCCGTCGCCGCCGGTTCCACACATGTCGATTGCATATGGATCATGGCACGTTACTCGAAGCATGTGTGTGCGCATCGTTGAGAGGAAACCCACCAACTCTTCTACTGTTTCGCCGCGTGCATGCAAGGCGCACAAGAGCCCGGCAATGTCTAATTGCGACGCCTCACCCGCAAAGAGCAACTCGCAGCATCGCCCGGCATCCGAGCGTGCAAGTGTGCCGCCATGCACAATGTACTTAAGGTAATCCTTGAGCGTCATTGTCCTGATGCACTCAATGCCACAAAATTCGCGAGCAGTTTTTCACCTTCGGGAGTGAGGATCGACTCGGGGTGAAATTGCACACCTTCAATCGGGAGCGACTTGTGACGCACGCCCATAATCTCACCGGCTTGAGTGCGCGATGAGATTTCAAGCTCTGGCGGCAAGCTGTCGTCGGCCACGATCAATGAATGGTATCGCCCGGCTTCAAATGGATCGGACAGTCCGCGGTAAATTGTGCGGCTGTCATGAAAAACACGCGCGGATTTGCCGTGCACAAGTTGCGGAGCCGCAACCACTTTACCGCCAAAGTGCAGACCGATCATCTGATGACCTAAACACACGCCCAGAATCGGGAGCTTTCCAATTGTACCTGCGAGTATGGCCGGCATGTTCCCGGCATCTTCGGGGCGGCCAGGGCCGGGCGAGAGAATCAGCGCTGCAGGATTTCTTGCCAACAATTCAGCGCAATCAATCTCATCGTTACGCGCAACCTCAACTCGCACGCCCATTTTGCCGATGGCTTGCACAAGATTGTAGGTGAATGAGTCGTAGTTATCGAGGACAAAGATCATTGTGAGTCCAAATGCTTTAGCGCACGCTCGATTGCGGCAGCTTTGTGTTCCGTTTCGGCAAGTTCATGCTCTGGAATGCTGTCGGCCACAATGCCGGCTCCAGTTTGATAGGTGAGAACGCCGTCGCGCAGAACGGCTGTCCGCAGCATAATACAAAACTCCGCGTTGCCGTCTCGCCCGAGAAATCCCGCTGCGCCAGAATAGAAGTCGCGCGGCACGGGCTCGTTTTCCAAAATGATCTCGAGTGCGCGGACTTTGGGTGCGCCACTCACTGTTCCGGCTGGAAATGAAGCGGCCAGCGCATCGGTTGCGCACAATCCGTCGCGCAGTTTCCCGCGCACGTCGCTGACCAGATGCATCACATGACTGAAGCGGTGAATTGTGCCAAGCTCTTTAACCTTCACCGAACCATACTCACACGCTCGACCCAAGTCATTGCGCGCGAGATCAACAAGCATCATATGCTCGGCGCGTTCTTTCGGATCGGCTTTCAGGTCACGTTCGTGTCTCATATCTGATTCATCATTCTCTCCACGCGGACGAGTTCCGGCTATGGGATTGATTCTTACCTCACCGTTTGCGACGCCAACTTGAAGTTCCGGTGAAGCCCCGATAAACGTTCCGACCGGAGTCTCGTGATAAAACATGAAGGGCGAGGGGTTGACTCTGCGGAGTGCGCGATAAAGTTGAAAGCCGTCGCCGGAGGCCTCACGGGAAAATCTTTGTGACAAGACGCCCTGGAAAATATCTCCTGCGACAATATGTTGTTTCACATTGTTAACAGCAGAGCAAAACTCGTCGCGCTCAAAACTGCTGCTGCATTCGCCAGTCCGGAAAGCCAAGTTGTTATTCGTCAGAGGCCGCTCGAGCGCGCGCGCGAGTTCATGCAAGCGGCTCGTATTTGAATCGTCAGATTGATCGACTAACTTGATTTCGTGCCGAAGATGATCAAAGACTACAAACCTTGGATAGTTGCCCAACCACGCAAGCGGCGCAGAACTTTTCTTTGCCGGATCAAGCCGCTCGAGTTCATGAATCCAGTCAAACCCGATAACACCAATTAGTCCACCGGCAAAGGGCAAAGCTAAGTTTGCCCCGAACGTGTTTGTATGCTCAAACTCAGTCAGCAGTTGCCGCAATGTGCCGGAGGCTGGGATTCCCCGAACGTCTGACGAAGCCGATCCGGGTGCATTGGCGAAAATCGCGCCATCAGGATCAAGCCCCAAGAACGAGTAACGGCCAAAGCGCTCACCGCCCGTGACGCTTTCCATCAGGAACGGCGCGTGACCGAGCGACCGCAATTTCAGAAAAGCAGCAACGGGTGTCAACAAATCGGCGGACAAGGACAAAATAGTCATAATGAATTTACGGAGAAAAAAACCACGCAGATTGAGTGCGTGGCTGGAGCAAGTTCTGAGTTTAGGAAGAAAATCAGACAATACCATCCACCACGCTGTCAATTTGCCAGCGCCAAACCCAAGTCATGGAAGTGGTGAGATGTGTCATCATGGTGCAATCGGTAATATTCCTCAATATATGTTCGGAGCCGCCGAAAGTCAAGCGAGGCAAGCAAGAAAGTGAAATGCCTCTCATTATCGGGGAGGATTAGCTATTCTAAGAGCAATGGAGCTGGAATCGATACAGGAATTTAACGAATTTTAATACGAAACAAGATGTTAGTGGTGAAGACCCAACTCCCCAAAACTTCAAGTTGAACTGAAGGAAATTGCGATAATTCTCGAAGTTTCTTGACTTCCGAAGAGGATCGAAATATATTAGCTATACTGCAACCGCAACAACTTGTTAACATGAAAGGACCGGAGCAGTTCCATGAAATCGATTAAGTATTTGTTATTATGTATGATGCTGGTAGCAATGGGTGCCAGCACGGCTCAGGCCGCAATCGGCTGGGCCGGACAGATTTGGCCGACAAGCGGTCAAGTTCGCTTGCCCAACCAGAACATCGGTGTTTATGTTCAGGTTTGGAAGGGTGGCGTAACAGAAGCCCCCGGACCGGGCGCAGGAATCAGCGCTTCCTTGTTTTACAAGCGCGCCACTGACGCTGTGTACACTGCCGTCCCGATGTCTTTCAACGTGCAGATCGGGAGCAACGACGAGTGGTGGGCCGACATCCCCTCGTTCGCTCTGAACGGTGGCGAAGATGAGTATTTCTACGTTGAAATCTACGACTCGGAAGACAACACGACCTATTCCGCAGCGCAGGATCAGGCTGGCAACAACCCGCCCTTTGTTCTGCATATTCAGCCAGGCATTTCGCGTGACGTGGCCGTCACTTTCCGTGTGGACATGAACTGCGTGAATCCGGCCTTGTTCCAGGGCGGCGTTTACTTCACGGGTGATTTCCTCGGATGGAGCACGTGCAATCCCAATGGCGCAATGACCGATGCCGACAACGATGGTATCTGGGAAGGCGTGTTTGTGTTCCCCGGTGGTTCGAACACGAACATTCAATACAAGTTCCAGCGCAATGACGGAACCAATTGCAACTGGGAATGCGGCGGCAATCGTTATGCAGTGATTGACGATTCGTTTCCGACTCAGACTCTTGATCTCCAGACCTATTGCTGTGAGACTTGGGGCCCGAGCGAAATCTCCGGCGCGGGTTCATATTGCGTGAGCCTCTGCTGCTGCTCAAATGAGTTGTGGATCCGTTTGAACACCACGATCAGCCATCCGACGCTGGCCGGCCTTGATTGGGTGCCCGGCTGCGTTGATTGCGGCGGCGAGTGCACGCCTGGCAGTGGCGATATTAGTTGGGAAGTTCGCCAGGGCGGCGATATGAATTGGTACTTGGTACTTTGCCTTGCCTCGACTGGCCGCGAGATTCCGCCGGCGGAAGATGTTTATGCCGGATGCTTCTGCATCACGCTTGATGACTTCCTGCCCGTTGAGATGACCTCATTTGACGCGATCGGTCTGGGCGGCGCGGTGCGCGTTGATTGGGCAACCGCGACTGAAACCAACACCAGCCACTTCCTGCTTGAGCGTTCGACGGACAACGAAAACTGGAGCAACGCAGCGCAAGTACAAGCTCGCGGCGAAAGCTCATCGGAAACCCGTTACAGCTTCACTGACGAACACGTCGTCGCCGGCACGCTCTATAGCTACCGTCTTACGGTCGTGAACATGGATGGTTCAAGAAGTGTTTACCCCGAAATCGCCAGCGCGACTCCGGGTACGCATGGCACAGTAACCGAGTTTGCCTTGGCGCAAAACTATCCGAATCCGTTTAACCCTGAAACCAACATCAGCTACACGCTGGCCGAAGCGGCTAACGTGAGCCTGAAGGTCTTCACGGTTACAGGTGAAGAAGTTGCGACGCTCGTGAGTGCAAATCAGAATGCCGGAAGCTTTAACGTCAGCTTTAATGCGGCCTCGTTGCCAAGTGGTTTGTATTTCTATCGCTTGAATGCAGGCAGTTTCTCCGATACGCGCAAGATGCTGCTTCTGAAGTAGTAGTCTTCCAATGAAAATAAAAGCGGGCCGCCCGAATGGGCGGCCCGCTTTATTATTCTACTTAAGTGAATGGGCTACCGAAGCACCATCGTCAGTGCGCCGTCTTTCAGAACTCGATACAGCGTGAGCGCAACTTCGCGGTTGGTTTGCACTTCAAAGGCATTTTTCTCTTTGAAACTATCGAGCCACTTGCCGAGTTTCTCGCGCCACGGTACTTCGATGATCACAGGTTGATTCTCCGGAGTCGAGTGAACCAACAGAGTCGGGCCGTTGCGCCACTTGATTTCAAACGCGACCGGAATCTCGCGCTGCAGAAGTGACGGATCCATATCCATCGCCTCGGAAACAATCTTCAAGAGCGTATCAGGGAAGCGCGGTTCGTATTCCAATAAATGCAAACCGCCGATTGAGAATAAGAACGCAGAATCCGGCTCGAACTTCGAGATCAGGCTGGGGATATTCAGCTTAGCCGTGCCCGAATCTTCTTTAAGAATCCATACAACTGCGCTGCCAAGTCGCAAAGTAAACGACTGATCGCGATTATCCAAAACGAGATAAGCGTCATTTGACTTTATCAACTCGTTCTGGGCCGCGAGGAATCTCCATTCGCGCTTCAAACTATCAGACTGGGCTAAGACGGTGTTTGTAGCGACAACCACGACAAACAACACAAGCGTAAGAGACTTAGAGGACATAGACTCCGGTCCCGATCGGCACGCGATCATAGAGGAACTTCAAATCATCCGAGCCAAGTCTGACACAACCGTGACTGACGGACATGCCCAGCAAGCGCTCATAGAGTGTTCCGTGAATGAAGTAGCCGTCTCCAAAACCAAGTGCGTAGTCACCCATCACGTTTGGGTCAAGTCGGTCAGCATTGCTCTTCGGAACTTCCTCGCCTTCTTCAACAAAGGCCCAGTCTGGTTTACGCCACCACGGTTCGACGATCTTATTCTTGATGGCAAAGACGCCTTTGGGCGTATGGAACACCCACTTCTTGCCAGTCTTGGGGTCGGTCAACTCTCCACCGGAACCGGTTGAACAGACGGCTTTGAAGAAGACGGAATCAGCAGTTCGCAAATAGGCATTATTCGTCTGCGAATCGATTACAATGTACTTGCCTTTCGGCAGAGTCTTCTCGATTTCCTTGCGCAGTCGTTTGATCTCTTTGGCCATGTTCTTATCGTCGGGCATTACCGAGAGAACAGAATCCATACGAGACAGAGCGTCAGGCGGCGGCAGTTCGGCGGGCTTTTCAGCCAATGCAAACACTGCAGCGACGCCGGCGCCAAGGAGCAATATCACAATGATCAGAACGATTTTCATTGTACTCCCTCAAGCTTGCGAACAATTGTCACAGGTGTGCCCACACGGGCATATTTCATTAGTTCGAGCATGTCGTTGTCTGCCAGGGCCACACAACCGTCAGTCCAGTTCTTGTTTTGGCCGCCATGCCCATGAATTTCAATTAACTTGCCGATACCCGCGCGTTTTGAGATGCGTCCGTTGCGCTTATTTGCGGCAAATCGCTTCTTGTCATCGTCGTTCGGATAGTTCAGCAGCAAAGCTTTATAATACCGGCTCGAATGTTTGACTTCCGTGACCCTGTATGTTCCCTCAGGTGTTGCGCCATCCCCGGCAAACATCTTCTGGTAGGCCGCGTTGAAGCCCAAATCCACTTTGTAAGTCTTTAATTTCTTGCCACCGTCATAAATGTGGAGACGGTGTTCTTCTTTATCAACTATAATTGCCACGCTACCGTTCCGGCGGCTGTCGGCCAGCGTATTGGAAACCCAACCTTTGGCGGCGCGGATTCGATCGAGTTCGTCGGCGTCGTGGTGGTTGATTGCAATGCGCAAAGCCGCCAACTGTTCGCGACATTCCTGACCGGTTTCCAGCGCGCCTTCCAAGTCCTCTTGTTTCAGCAGACTCATAGCCGTAGCCTGACTCATTTGAGCCATAGTCCACAGCTTCTCCGCGCGGTAAAGCGTCAGCTTGGCGTCCAGGGCATCGCGCCAGTTGTTCAGGTCTTCGGTCAGTATCTGTAACTCGTGCTCGGCATTCGCTAACGCAACGTTCCGGCGTTGGTTAGCCGAGTCATCAGCCGCCTGCATGAGAGTCCGCGCATAGGCAATCAGGGTGTCCGTCGAATCATAGTTTCGCATAACGGACAAACGCCCTTGCTGGAAGGCCATCTCTTCACGGGCCTTCTGCAGGGCGACTTCAGCAGACTCAAGTTCGTCTTTGGCAAATTTTTTCGCGTGTCCGTTGCGTGCGTTGTAAAGCGCGGACTCAGCATTAACCATATCTACCAAAGGCGGGGTGTCGCAACCTAACCAGACGAAGGCCAGAACAATCGGAGCGACGAGAAAGAGGCGACGAAGCATGCAGTGCGATAATCTAATGTTGCTAAATCGAGACAGGTTAGAGCATGCAGGGAGCCGCGTCAATGGGCGCGGCTCCCTGCAATGTGGTCAGACGATACAGCCGCTAAGCGGCGACGTCTTACTTCTTCTTGCCACCTTTGGCCATTTCGGAGGCGCGGGTGATCTCATTCATGATGTTGTTCACACGCTGCTGAACGGTCTGCATCTTGGTGCGGGCCGACAGGTACTTAGCCTGCGTGAATTCAGCGACGGCGGCATCATAAGCGGCATGCGCGGCGGACAGATCGCTCTTGATTAGTTCGATGTCAGCCTTGTTACCCTTACCCACAGGCGCCTTCATCAGTGCGGTATCAGCAGCAGCGAGGGCGGCGGTGAGGGTAGCTTGCATAGCGGTCAACTCGTTCTTGAGGCGCTCTTTTTCGGCAGCAGCGTCAGCGGCGGCCTTGTTCGACATCTCCGTCGCCTTGAGCAATTGAGCCTTGGCAGCGTCGTAGTTGCGGAACAGTGCGAACTTACCATCTTGCTCCTTGACAGCGGCCAAGCCAGCATTGAGGGTGTCGCGAGCGGCTTGGAACGCCTGGCCGGCATACTGCTCGGCTTCAGCGGTCTTGGCAGTCTGCAAAGCAGCACTGGCAGCATCAGCTTCAGCCTTCGGCGGCTCGGCGCAACCTGCAAGGAACAGCAGGGGGGCGATCCAAAGAACGGCAAACAAAGTCTTCTTCATGGTGTCCTTCCTAAACCCGGTTGGAGTGGATTGACACGGAGTCGTTGCGGCCGGGTAACCTTGGCGGCCCGTGGGCGAGCGGCTATGAACCGATCACCAACTATCATAAGATAAGAAAATTTCATTAAGAAAACAGCAATTTCACGCAGGAACGGCCAGTAAATGGGCGTTGAACATGTCCAATGCCTCTCTTGCGTAGGCTGCTTGCTCACTGTCAGGTAACATCGAGGCCCGCTGGCGAATCAGCAAAGAGGCCAATCCGTGAACGGAACTCCATAGGCCAAGCGCCGCAGCTTCTGTTCGGGTACCCCGAAACAGACCGAGCGTTTGACATTCCGACACAGTTTTGGCAAGCATTCTGAAGGCTCTGCGGCCGTAACGCCACTCAGCGGTCTTGATGACTTTAGGGAGTGGTGTAAAGAGCATAAACATCAAATCATAGTACTCAGGTTCATCCAAAGCAAATTCGAGATAGCCTTCGAGGAGGCCTTTGAGCCTTTGAACGGGGTCCTTAACCTTTGCCCTATCCCTTTGATGGGTAAAGAGTTTACGGAAACCTTCGTTGTGGAGGTCAAAGAGAATCGCGTCTTTATCCTTAAAATACAGATAGATAGTAGCCGGGCTATATTCTATCTTCTCTGCAATCTTGCGGATAGAGACATTTTGGAAGCCATCTTCAGCGAAGAGATCCTTCGCCGCCTCCAAAATGGCAGAACGCATCTCTTGCTTTTCCCTTAACTTGCGATCAATGATCGTCACGACGGCTTTCTGAACACTGTTTACTAAAGGTACATAGTATAAAAAATAAACGTCAGAATGTCAAGATTTATCCACATTGTCAAGATGCGTGCAACTAATGACTTAGTTAATTATCTTGTAGTTTATGGTACAAAGTCACGCCTCCAATTCGGATACTGTTTTCTTGCCCAAGAGTGGTCTGAAGCTCATTGTCCTCGCCGCTTCTGCCGTACTCTTAGTCCTTCTGGCAGGGTTTACGCGAGTGGGGCAATTTGAGTTTAACGGACCTTTTCGATTGGCCGTAGCGGATGAAGCCGGGAGGCACCTTGGAGAGATCGAAGTAAATCCGCTGGATGCAGATGGAGCATTGCGGTTAGGATTTGCCCGTGACCCGAGTTTGCCGGAAACCTACAAAATTCAATGGTGGCAACTTGCGGAGC
Organism: uncultured Alphaproteobacteria bacterium; assembly: GCA_964587105.1. GTDB lineage: Bacteria > Electryoneota > RPQS01 > RPQS01 > RPQS01 > JABWCQ01. The sequence goes on from CAZPKG010000014.1 coordinate 40,290, forward strand.
GGGAGGACCGTTCAGGTTACCCAAGAATTGATCCGCAAAGCGGAGGTTCGGGACTACCCGGCGCCAAAGGTGAGGATGAAGATCCCGCCTACTACTCAGATAGCGATATTGCAGATCCAAATCTCGCGCCGCTCATATTCAAGGAAGGTAAGTTCTGGCTGCTTGATAGACCAACGCATGACAGTGGGTTCCGGTTTGAGTCGTGGCTTGTTATGCGGACAGGGCCGAAGTCAATCACACTTTTGCAAGGCGTCAGATGGGGAATAACCGTGAAGGGCGGAACGCTCATTGATCGACATGATCCGCTTCCGGTAAGACATCTTTCACATTTTGATTGGCACGAATCCCTGCGTATCAGCGGATTTGGAAGCGGATGGGAGATTAGATCGGCCTATCATTCAACTCTTCCGTAGAAGAATTAGTTCAACAATATCAATTATCGGAAACAGTTATGAAAACTCTTGCAATTTTAAGTTGTTTGATATTTGCTCAGTATTCGTTTGCAGAGCTTACCGTAAATCCGCAAGGTGGATTCACATCTGTTCAGACAACTGTTCTGCCGGGAACTCCCGAAGAGATGTACGATGCGATGACAGGTGACATATTGCCATGGTGGGATCATCACTTCAGTGAACATCCGAAAAGCTTGAGAATTGAACCGTGGCCGGGCGGAAAATTCATTGAGGAGTTTGATGATCAGGGCAACGGGGCGCTGCATGCAACGGTGATCTTCGCGAACCGCCCCAAAACGCTTCGTTATGATGGACCTTTAGGTCTCACGGGACGCGCCCTCAACAGTGTTGTTACCTACGAGTTCGCGGCGCAAGGCGACAGTACCCAGATAAAGGTAACGGCTCAGCTTGAAGGAGCCATTGATGAAGAATGGGCTAAAATTGTTGACGGAGTCTGGTACCATTTCTTGATTGAAGCCTTCAAGCCGTATGTTGAAGCAGGAAAGCACAAGAAAAAATAGATCAAAAAAAATGAAAAAGCCCGAGCGAGTGCCCGGGCTTTTTCGTGACGACAATTATGGTTACTTTAGCAGTAACATTTTGTTAGTTAAAACTTGACCTGCCGCTTCCAAGCGAGCAAAATAAACTCCGCTTGCAAGGCCGCTGCCGTTGAACATGACCTTATGTTGTCCGCGAGTTAACTCTCGGTCGAGCAATGTCTTGACCTCTCTTCCATTGACATCATAGACCTTGACAACAGTTCGGCCCTCTTTGGCCAGCGCGAACGAGATCGTGGTCTCTGGATTAAACGGATTAGGATAGTTCTGGTGTAAGACTGCGTTGGCCGGAACGGCAACGTTGTGCTCTTCGGCAGAAATGGCCTGCGTAGTCCAGAAGATAACTTGACCGCTGGTGATGTAAACAGGCTGTGTGTGGCCGGTGCTGTTAAAATTACAGTCAGTGCATGTAACACCTGAAACGCATTCGGGGTTATTGGGGCGGCAAAGGTTCTCGTAGGTTTCCATTGTCGGCCAGATGTCAATTGTCTCGCCCGGTGTAACTTCAATGAACGGAATATCCCATGGATAAACTCTACTGCCCGGACACCAACCCGCACGGCTGAATTGCCATGTTCCGCCTTGAGGGCTGCATGGATTTACCGAACAATCATTCCGCCAAAGTAGGTGTTCATATTGATCCAAGCCGATCCAAACGCCATGTGTCTTTTGCGAAAATTCGGCTGCGTTGTGAGTGTTTCCTTGACCGTGGCCGGTAGTCCAAATTCGGACGGTCGCAAATTCAGCTTGCGGCGGGATGGGGACAAACGACAAGTCAAGATGGTTTTCGATCGGATCTGCCGGATCGCCATAGACGAGTCCCCCGAAATTCCACAGTTGTTCGACAGCCATTGCCCGCAGAGGCATCGGATTTTCGACAAAGTAGAATGTGCAAGTCACCAACCAGCCTTGGTTGCCGCCGACCCAAGTGTCCACAAAACTATGTAGAGTGACTTCGCCGCGCAGAATGGACTGGTAGTCCATCATATCGAAAGTCCAGTCACAGTGGCCGGGGCCTCCCCCGCCTGTAATGTCGTAAGGAGTTATGACCCGCGCGATTTCAATATCCTCATAGGTTGAGTCGGTCAAATCCCGTTGGACGAACAATCTGGCAGTGCGATCCCACGGATCACAATCGCCGGGTGCGCTGGGGCAGTCGAGGCGATAGACCATGTAGATTTCATTGTATTCAATATTAGGTGCCGGGAAAGTGAATGTCTCGACGGCATCCCGTCCGCCCGCCCCGAAGTTCTGGAGTTCCTGCGCAAAAGTGATCACGACTGTGGTGTCCCCGGGGTCGGCGAACGCAGGTAAGGAAACGGCAAGTATGAACAATACTAATATCAATCGCATCTTAGGCTCCTAAGTTGAATTCTTCAATTTATGGAACCTAAGGGAACAAAACAACCCGGCCCAAACCATCAAAGTTGGTAGGAGGGTGAAAAACAGTTGCTTATCCCGTATGCACTTTGTAAATTATTGTTGAAACAACGCAAATAAAGGGAGAATGAGAATGAAGATTCTGAGCGTATTGATTTTGACGGTCGCGCTGGCCATCCCAGCTTGGGCGACCTACCCACTTGGCGTCGGACTCCATGGCGGCTATGATATGCCGGTCATTCAGGAGGACGTTGGCGCCGGCCCGGTGTTCGGGTTTTCGGTTCGCGGGAACATTGTTGGGCCATTGCACGGCCAACTGCTGTTTCGTAGCACGTCACAGGCGGACGTCGAAGAGGACATTGACTTTCCGGGCGAGCCGACCCTGACGATTCCGGGCGGAACTCTGTCCGGCTTCGGATTGAACCTACTCTTGGCCAAGAAGACCCCTGCTTCGGTATGGCCGTACTTGCAAGTTGGCGTCTCCAGCAACTCACTGGCTCCGGGCGCAGGCTACAAGGAAGATGAATCGTTAACGGGTATGAGCGGCGGTTTTGGTCTTGGCTTTAACCTGTATCAGCGCAAAATCTACTTGGATGTTAACACATCGCTGTTAGTGATGCCGTTCCACGATGACAAAGCGTCACGCAAGAATTGGCAGACGATGTTGGGCGTCCAATATTTTATTCCCATCAAGGGCAAATCAAACTAAAGCGCGCACAAGGAGAACAACATGAAAAAAGTACTTTGCATTCTTGCCGCGCTGTTGATGGTGATTATTAGCGGCTGCGGATTAACGTCTGGAACGGCTTTTGTGTCACAAGAAGTTGATGGCACGATTTCCACCGACACACGTGATACCGGTATTCGCGGAGGCAACGCGCTCGATTCTCAAATGGAAGGCGTGCTCGTTGACCTAACTGATAATAGCGATTGGTCTGATTTTACGATTGAGGGAGTGGAGGATGGGTGCATCAGCGTCAATGCTGTCAACCATTTGTCAACCCCGGTTTCCGGTGAAATCTGGATTGTAATGGACACTGATTTCGATCCGGCGGGTGACCCTGCGGCGGTTCGAAACAACTCATCGGCTTTCAAGGTTTTTGAAGGTATGGCTTTGGCTCCGAACGAGACTCACCAGTTCACATGCCATGAGACTATCGAAATGCTCCAAAACACAGACCGGCTTGTTGAAGCTGTTCAAGAGGGGAAATTCAGAGCATTTGGATTGGGCAATGAGGATGTTTACTGCTTCACACTGACAGGAGTAGTTTTCGGTTTCCACATTACCGGAAGCATTTAATCGGTCGCACAAGCATTTTCTCAAGCGCCTGCCGGCAAGTCCGTCAGGCGCTTTTTCTATTCTGGGAACTTGCATGCGGCTTTGAAGGTTTATTGACACCGAAATGGTAAGCTTCTGTTTCTTAGAGGTTGGATTGAAAAAGACCCTGAAATGCCGATGCAAATGTTGCCGCCAAAACATTGTAAGCCGTTGAATTGTAAGGGAGTTGGGATAACGCGACTGGCTTGACAATGGGCCAGTATCTCGTTATCTTATCTGTTTAAGCAGAATCTCGATTTATGCCCGCCCCGCAACCCATCCCAAAGCTGACCGAGCGCGAGAAGCTCATTCTCCGTGCGGTGGTTCAGCATTTTATCCTGACAGCCAATCCGGTCGGGTCGCGGCACATTGCCCGAAAATTCGGGATTGACCTCTCCCCGGCGACCATTCGGAATGTAATGTCGGACCTTGAGGAAATGGGTCTACTCAGCCACCCGCATACTTCGGCAGGCCGAATGCCCTCTGACACGGGCTATCGGTTTTACGTTGACGATCTGATGGATTTGGGCGAGCTTACAAGTCAAGAGCGCGATTCCATCGATCGTGAGATTGAGTCCGTTCCAGCGGAGCTTGAATCGGTTCTTGATGCAACTTCGAGAGTTTTGGCCACCGCGTCACAATTGCTCGGGATTGTTGTGATCCCTGAGTTGCAGAGCGCAGTGTTGGGCAAAATTGAATTGGCGCGTTTGGCTGAACGGCGCCTGTTAGTCGTGATCTCGCTTGAGAGCGGACCGATGAAGACTATCATGCTCGAACTTGAGCAGGAGATGTCGGAAGAGTCGGTGCGCGAAGTCACCGTTGCCCTGAACAGACGGCTCGGCGGGCTAACCGTCGGGAAGATTCGCGAGCAGATTTCCGAGCGGATGCAGAACATGACCGAAACTCCGCAAAGCTTGATTCGGTTATTCGTAGAATCGGCGGATGAGCTGTTCAGCTTTTCCTCAAAAAACGAGCATGTGAAGATCGGCGGACGGGCGCAGGTGATTACTCAACCTGAGTTTTCGACACCGGGTTCGATGCGTGGGATAATTGAACTTGTTGAAGACAAGGATATCATCATCCACTTGCTGCAGAACAGTGAGGCCAAAGGGCCAGTTGCAATTACGATCGGGCGTGAGAATCCGGACAGCCGGGCCAAAGACCTATCGGTAATTTCTGCGGATTATAAAACCAATTCAAGTTCGGGCAAGCTTGGTGTGATTGGACCGACGCGTATGGACTATTCTCGGCTGACGACGCTGCTGGAATATACTGCGCGAGTGGTCAGCAAACGATTGTCATAATTTCTGATAACAATAGATTGATGAACGAACAGGAAAAAGAGACGAACGACGTGCTCGAACAGGAGCAAACGGGGGAAACTACTCCGGAATCACAGGATGAACTCGCTCAAGCGCGGGCGGAAGCCGCCGAGTGGCGGGATAAGTACGTGCGCAATTTGGCTGAGTTTGATAACTTCCGTAAGCGAACACGCGCGGAGCTTGACGGCGTGCGCGAAAGCGTCACAGAGGGTGTCCTGCTGAATTTGCTGACAGTTTATGACGACATGAACAGGATGCTCGAAGCTCCTGTAACTGATGAAACTAATTCGCGGCGCGGCATGGAGTTGATTCAGCAGAAATTCAAGACTTTCTTGGAGAATCGCGGTATTGTCAAACTTGAGTGTCGCGGAAAAGAGTTCAATCCGAATGAGCACGATGCAATCATGATGCAGCCGCGTGCGGGATTTCCGGCGGGCGTTGTGTTGGAAGAGGTCTCGCCGGGGTACATGCTTGGCGAACGGGTGATCCGTCATGCGCAGGTAATTGTCTCTGCCGAAGCTGAACAGCACGGTAATGAGACGGGGGAGCAATAGGCGAACATGGCCAGACGGGACTACTATGAAGTATTGGGCGTGAACCGCGGAGCGACGCCGGATGAAATTAAGAAAGCCTATCGCAAGCTCGCGATGGAGTTTCACCCGGATCGCAACAAAGGTGACGCTGCGGCTGAAGAGAAGTTTAAGGAAGTCGGCGAAGCCTATGCCGTGCTTTCTGACCAGAATAAGCGCGCGCAATATGATCGTTTCGGTCATGTGCAAGGCGGCGGTGCAGGACCGCGACCGGGGCAGGGTGGAAGCTTTGAGTTTGACTTGTCTGATGCGCTCAGGCAGTTCATGGAAGGCGGAATGTTCGGCGATTTCTTTGGGCAGCAGCGCGGTGGACGAGGCGGATCGACACGAGTGCGCGGCAATGATCTGCAACTGAAGCTCTCGCTCACGCTTGAAGAGATTTCCGAAGGCGTTCGCAAGACGATCAAAGTGAAACGTTTTCGCCCGTGTACCACTTGCAGCGGCACAGGATCAGCAGCCGGCAGTGCGCCGCAAGAATGCCCGACATGTCGTGGACAAGGACAGGTTAGGCAAGTTTCCAAGACAATTCTCGGACAGTTTGTTAATATTCAAACGTGTCCGCAGTGTCATGGTGAAGGTCGAATTGTCTCCAATCCGTGCAAGACATGCGATGGAGACGGGCGTTCACGCACGGAGGACACGATTCAAGTGGACGTACCTGCAGGAGTATCGAGTGGTCATTACCTGACCTTGCGCGGTGAAGGCCACAGTGGCCCGCGCAATGGTCCGGCCGGCGACCTCATCGTGTTAATCGACGAAAAAGAACACGAGTACTTTGAGCGTGACGGTGACAACGTCATCTACAAATTGAGCGTTTCGATTCCACAGTTGTTGCTGGGGTCCACCGTGGAAGTACCAACGCTTACGGGTCGTGCGCAACTGAAGATTGAGCCGGGTATTACGCCGGGAAAACTCCTGCGTATGCGCGGCAAAGGCCTGCCGTCCGTGAACGGTTACGGTCGTGGCGATCAATTGGTTGAGATTGAGCTGCACGTGCCCAAGAAGCTCAGTTCGAGCGAGAAAGAAATGATTGAAAAGCTCAGCAATAGCGATAATTTCAAAGTGCAAGCGAACGATAAGGGCTTCTTTGCGCGAGTCAAAGAGGCGCTCGGGCAATGATTTGGAGATTTGATTTCAGCCGCCAAGCATTGGCATGGTTGCTGGGGCTTAGCTTTGTGTTCGGAACGGCGCTTGAAATTCGCGAAGAGTGGTTAGGACGATCAGTTGCGGGAACCTCTCGGCTGGTCTCGATGGGAATTGATCCGGTGCTCGCTCGAACAGCGGATTCTCTCCATCAAATTCGGATTGCGGAACTCAATCGGCCGATCAACGTGAATCTTGCAACCGCAGTTGAGCTTGAACGATTGCCCGGCGTCGGACCTGTTTTGGCGTCGCGGATAATCCAAGAGCGCGAAGCAAACGGGCCGTTTGAATCGGCTGACGATTTGGAACGGGTGTCGGGGATCGGTCCGAAGAAGATAGCCGCAATGCGTGAGCGCGTTGTGGTGAGTGAATAGGCGAAAGTTGCTGCCGCGCGCGGCGGCTTTTGAGATAAGGAGACAATCATGGCGGTGCGGATGTCGTCGGGCTTGCGGCGCGGGAAAACGCAAGTTGAAATGCGCCCTACGTCTGCGCGCACGTTGGAATCGGTCTTTGATATGCTGCATGCCGAAATCGCCGACACGCGGGTGCTCGATTTGTATGCCGGAATCGGTTCATACGGCGTACTCGCGTTGCGTCGCGGTGCAGACGTCGCCGTATTGGTAGACAAATCACGCGAAGCAGAGAAACGCATGAAGCGCGCGATATCGCAATACCATCTTGAAGACCGCTCAGTAGTACACTGCGAAGACGTTGTGCATTTTCTGAACAATGCGAATCGCTTCACGGAACCGTTTAACATTATCTTTGCTGATCCGCCTTACGAAAAAGTAGTGCCGGCAGAGCTTCTGGAACATATACTCGATTCAAAACTCTTAGCGCCGAAAGGCGTAGTGGTGTTTGAACATTCAAAGCGGCAGGCTCCGCCCGATATTGTGGGGCTGAAGCTGCGCAAGTCGAGAGTTTTCGGGGACACGACGGTAAGTATTTGGGATGCGGTGCCGTGAGTGAGTTGACGCACCGGGTCGCAGCGGCGGTGTACATCTTTCGGGATGACAAAATTCTGTTGCTAAAGCGAGTAGCGCCTCCGCAGACGTTCGCTCCTCCAGGCGGAAGACTTGAAGTTGGCGAAGACCCGTTGCTTGGCGCTCTTCGGGAAGTTATAGAGGAAACCGGATTGACTCCGCAGATTTTCGGCGTGGCGCAGACTTGGTTTGGCGTGTACACAACAGGAGCAAGTCCGATTTTGTGTATCAATTATCTTGCCACAAGTGATTCGGGGGAACCGCAGCTAAGCGACGAACACTCGGCTTTTGTGTGGGCGACAGAAATTGAAATTGAAACAGGTCAAGTCCGCACGCAAGATGACATTGGCCACGGCTATCAAGTAAAGAGTTTTGTGGAAGCCTTCGACAAATATAAAGCATGGATGGCGAGCGCGAGTCGCTGATGCGCGAAATGTTTGCCGCGCTGGCAAACAAAGTAGATCCGCTTACCGCAACCGACGGCAAGACATATCCGAAAGCGGAAATTCAGCGGCTGTTGCAAGAGTGGATTCCAACAACTGTTTTAGTCAAGCGTATCTGTTCGCTTGATGAAGGGATCGTTGTCGCGGCACCGCACGTCAGCTTTGATAATTGGACGGAGTACTTTGCAAACCGACTGGCCTACGATCTGAACTGCGGTCAGGTGCTGGCAAAGAATTTTCGTGACGATGACAGCGGGGCAATTCCGACTTCAATTGGTAGGCACATTCATGTGAATCGTCCAACGGAATCAAAGCGCAAGGGCGGAGTTGAGCATGAAACTCCGCGCGCTATGGCCGCATTCCAGAAATACCGCTCGGCATTGCACGAAGCCGGACGAATCATGCCGCTGACGTTCTTGATTGAGCTGCACGGACATCGTCGGCACACCAAGCTTGAAGTGGCCACGACTGGAATTAGCGCCGCGCTGGCGGCTAAGCTTAAGCAGACTTATTTTGAGTTGTCGCAAGTAGATTTGCGAATGCCTGAAATAGCCATCGAACCTCTGGATGAGTTGCGTTTTACCGCGCAAGGAACGAAGGCAAACGGTTCTCTGGCCGCAAAGATTTGCCGCATGGCGCTGCACATCGAAATTCCGCGCAGCTGTCGCGAGAATGAAGATGCACGCAGTCGGTTTCGTCCTGTTTTGTCAGAGTGGCTCCGGCAATCAATTGAAATTCTGCTGCCATCTTAATCCACAACTCGCGAATACAGCGCATTGATTAGCCCCGCTTTGACGCCGCTGCTTTCAGTCGGTGGACACACCGATCCGCCGACACTCTTGTGGGCAATTCCTTTTGCGCTGATTCTGCTTCAGATTGCTCTGTGGCCGCTGATTAACCACAAGTTTTGGGAAAAGTACTACCCGTGGCTGACGGTTCCGCTTGGCGCTGCAGTAGCCGCATATTACTTTTTCGGTCGTGAAGCGACGATGCAACTACTGCACGTCGGGCACGAGTACTTTTCGTTTATCGCGCTTATAGGTTCGCTGTACGTCGTGTCGGGCGGAATTCTTGTGGCGATGACGGGCCGCCTGACGCCGCATCAAAATCTTGGTATATTGGCGATTGGCGCTGTGCTGGCAAACTTGGTTGGCACAACAGGCGCGTCAATGATTTTGATCAGGCCGTTCATGCGCGGCAACTCGTGGCGGTTTCGCAAGTATCACATCGCGTTCTTTATCTTCATTGTTTCCAACTGCGGCGGAGCATTAACTCCAATTGGCGATCCGCCGTTGTTCCTTGGATATTTGCGGGGTGTGCCGTTCTTTTGGGTGTTTGAAGTTCTTTGGTATAAGTGGGCAATTGCGATAGTGATTCTGCTTGCGTTGTTCTATTTCGTGGATAAACGCGAATATGAACATCACTCAGAGCGCGAGCAAGAGGCCGCAGAACTTGAGGATCGGTTTCGAGTCCGAGGTTTGATCAACCTTCCGTTCCTTGCGGTGATCATTGGCGCGGCGTTTGTGCAAGCGCCCATATTATTGCGCGAGTTCCTCATGATCGGAGCAGCGGTTGGCTCGTACTATATGACGCCCGCGCACATTCACGAGCGCAATAATTTCAATTTTCATCCGGTAAAAGAAGTCGCTTGGCTGTTTCTTGCGATTTTTGCGGCTATGATGCCGGCGCTTGATTGGCTTGCGCACAATGCGGGCGCATTGGGGATTCAGACGGCAACGCAGTTCTATTGGTTGACGGGCGGACTGTCGTCGGTGTTGGATAATGCCCCGACTTATTTGAATTTCCTGACAACTGGAATGGGACTTTACGGAATGGACGTGAACGACAAAACGCAAGTCATGCAGTTCGCCGTCGCACATCCGGATTTGCTCAGAACAATATCGATTGCCGCCGTATTTTTTGGCGCCGTAACGTATATTGGCAACGGCCCGAACTTCATGTGCAAGGCAATAGTCGAACATGAAAAATTACCTACGCCGAGCTTTGTGGAGTACATCGTGAAATTTGCGTTGCCATATCTTGCTCCGGTGCTGCTCATAACGTGGTATCTGGTGTTGTGATGCGAGTCGCGCTGTTAACTTGCATCATACTGCTGACCGGCTGTGAGCTGTTCGACACGCGCACGCCCGAAGAACCTGACGGCGCGCGGGGAACTTGGGAAGTGCCGATCTCGCCGGAAGATGTTTTGACGAATATGTCTCTGGCGATTTTTGAACGAAACGCTGCAAACTACATGCGTTCATTTCCGCAGGACAGTTTTGAATTTATGGCCGACCCCGCCGTGCTACAAGTCCAACCGAGTTTGGCACAGTGGGATCGGGCGAATGAACAGTCGCATATAAATAGTTTGTTTGGTGAAGGTGTTTTGCCGCGCGACAGTATCGCATTTGTCGTCTTCTCGGCGATTGAGCAGACACTGCTTGCGGACACCGCCCATATCACCGCGCACTACGAGTTGACTGCGCAAGTGGCGATTGCCGGAGCGCCGGGTCCGATGGCGGGTGAGGCGCAGTTCTCGCTTAAGATTGGCGATCAAGGCTATTGGGAGATCCACAGATGGAGCGACCGTCGTACGGAAGACCTCGCATCATGGAGCGACTTAAAAGCGCTAATTCAGTCGCGCTGATTTGTGTGCTTAGCTGTGCGCTCTCCTGCACAAATCCGTTTGCACCAACCTTGCGCGGCGATGCAGGAACGATTTGGTCGGACGCGCAGACGGTCGGAGGATTGTTAGAGAATTTTGTGACGTCATATGAATTGAAAGACTCGCTTAGATACTCCGAACTGCTTGACGAGTCATTTCAGTTCACATATTTTGATTTGGACTTGCAGCGGCAGGACGGTTGGTTGCGTGAAACCGATCTTCGGACCACGGCAAGATTGTTTCGTGCGTATGACAGAATTTCGCTGATTTGGGCGGGCATCCCGGGAGAAACGTTGGCGCTCGCGACGCCGGACAGTATCATTGAGTTTCGCGCCCAGTATCAGTTAGTGTTGGATAATTTGTCACCCTTGTTGGGATTTGCCCGTTTTACGGTTTACAAACCGGTAGATGATCGATTTCGAATCCTGTTTTGGCAGGATGATTTCTAATAAATAAGAGAAGGAAGGGCACTCGTGCTTTCGTCCCGAGTCTCGCGCCTGACGATATCGCAAACTCTGGCCATTGTAGAAAAGGTGCGTGAACTGCAGAAGCAGGGCGTAACTATCTATGACATGTCAGTCGGCGAACCGGATCATCCGTCGCCGCCTGAAGTAAAAGCGGCCGGCATTCAGGCAATTAATGAAGATTTTACACGTTACACCGCAGCCGCAGGCATTATTGAGCTGAGGCAGGCGATTGTTGAGAAACTGAAACGCGACAACGGGCTTGAGTACACTGCAAAGCAAATTGTCGTCGGCAACGGCGCCAAACACATACTCGCAAGTTCGTTGCTTGCTATGGTTGATCCGGGCGATGAAGTAATCGTCCCCGAACCAAGTTGGCTGTCATACCCCGAGTTAGTGTGGCTGGCGGGCGGCGAAGTAGTGTTTGCACCGACCAAAGTGGAAGACGGTTTTCACCTGCGGGCCGATGTTTTGGAGCGGCTGATGACGCCGCGCACAAAAGTTGTGATGCTGAACAGCCCGTGCAATCCGACGGGCACAGTGATGACGCGGGCGGAAATGGATGCAATTGCCGACGTGTTGAAGCGGCACCGTGCATATGTTCTGTCGGACGAAATTTATGAGTACTTGCGTTTCGACGGCCGTGAACACGTGAGCGCCGCTGAATATCCGTGGCTGCATGATCGCACGATTGTCGTGAATGGTGTATCCAAAAGCTACGCGATGACTGGCTGGCGCATTGGCTACTGCGCTGCACCGCAGGATGTTGCGGACGCAATTTGCAAAATTCAGAGTCAGATGACGTCGTCAGCTTGTTCAATCTCGCAGAAGGCAGCGTTGGCCGGACTCAAAGGCGGCACGGCATATCCACAAATGATGGTCGATGATTTTCGACATCGTCGCGACATCTGCTTCGAAGAATTGAGCAACGTTCCCGGCGTGCATCTTGACCAACCTGAAGGCGCATTTTATGCATTTCCGCATATTCCGTCCATGCTGACCGGAAGCATCAATGGCAAACCGCTCAAGGACTCGACGGGATTTACGCACTACTTGTTGGATAAGTATCACGTCGCAGTGGTCCCCGGCTCGGCTTTTCGCGCGCCGGATTGTATTCGACTCTCATTCGCAACGTCTGATGACATTGTTCGTGAAGCGTGCAAGCGAATCGCGGCGGCGGTTGCGGAAATCAAATAACCAAAACTTGAATTAGGTCATGCCCACATACGAGCACATCTGCGAGAACGGCCACGAGTTTGAAGAGTTCCAGAGCATTGTGGCTCCTGCGGTTGAGGTCTGCCCGATCTGCGGTGCGCCCGCGCAACGGAAAATCTCCGGCGGCACGGGACTTATATTCAAAGGCTCCGGTTTCTATCTGACTGACTACGCGAAAAAGAACAGCAGCAGCGGTTCGCATTCGGGAAAGTCGTCGGAGTCAAAAACGTCCGAGTCAAAGTCCACTGATTCACCCGCCTCGTCAAGCTCAACGTCATCAAGCTCCGAAAACAAATCATGATTCTGTTTGATCGTTACAGCAAACTTAAGAAACAGGCTCCCGGCACGACGGTGCACGCGGGACAGAAACAGCTTCTGCCTTTGCTGAGCGGTTCGTTACGAAAAAATGATTTGCCCGAGTTGATTGTCGAGCCGTCGAACGTTCAAGAGTTGCAAACCGTGTTAAGATTTGCAGCCGAGAAAGACATGCGCGTTGCCGTTGCGTCTGGCCACGCTCCAGCGGCGGTGCATGAGCTTGAGGGCGCAATGCTGATTCTTGTTCATCGCCTGACCGGCCCATCGCAGTTGTCTTCTGATGGCTTGGGTCTGTGGGTGCATTCAGGCACTCCGCTTGAAACGATTGCAGTTGAACTCGCGCAACGAGGTTTGGTTTGGCTGCCGCTCTTTCCGCTTGAACCGGGCGAGACGATGGGAACATTATTTGCGCGGGCGGCAGAAGGAGTACGTTGTCATCGCGGCGGCGGTGTGTTGTCGAATATCCGACGAATCGAATGGGTTGGCTACGACGGCGAGCGATTCGCCACTGGACCCGGAAGCACCGGCGATAACATCGACGTTTCGCCATTATTATTCGGTGGCGGAGCGCGTTACGGCATCATGACAAGGTTTGAACTTGCTTTGGAGCCGATCCCGGATTCTCGAACATTGCTGCTTTGTGAATGTCAATCAATTCAGGAATTGAGCGATCTTTATCACGGGTGGCGTTATGGCGTGCCGATGCCAAGCGCACTTCCGTTTTGGACCGGCACGGCTACGCACGCGCTGAGGCAAGGGAATGATAATCTCATCTCAGAAAACGCCGTCGGCCTGTTGGCTTGCGAGTGGGAAGGCAGCATCGGCGTTGAAGTCTCTCCGGAGCTTATGCACCAACGAGTTGAAGGAATCACTCCGGTCAATCACATGTGGCAGAATCTGTTTCGCTTGCCGCGCACGTTGAATCGTTTGTTTGCCAACAAGAGTTGTGGTCGTTATCGGCTGCCGTCGGAAGCTCTCTGTGATTTTGATGAACGTGTAACTGAACTCGCCCGCGACCGGAGTCTCTCGGTTGCCGTTTGGGGCACGCTGGATATCGGACATGTAAATGTGTGGGTTCTGCACCCCGATGATGAAGCTCGCACGGCTCGCCGCGCCGCCGAATTGCTTGAGAGGTTAGCAGAAGACTCGCTGAATTTGCAGGGTTGTCCCGTGCAATTGGCTTCAGGAATGAGTGACGTGTCACTTTATCGCGATGCTTTGACGCAAAGCTGGGAATTAGCACTTGTGAACAAATGCGATCCCACGTCGCGGCATAAACCGTTACGCGCGCAGGCGACGGTGTAGAAATTATATTAATGACTCAAAAAAAGCCCGACCACCATGTGGTCGGGCTTTTGAATTAAGGGTAGTGATAGTCTATGCGCCGGCGAGTTTCTTGAGCGCGCCGAGCGTAATGGATTTCGGACGCTGAATCGGTTCGCCCCATGCGCGGCTCAAGACAAGTTGAGACGAGATGCCAATCGCGCGCGAAACGCCGAACAGTACGGTATAGTATCGTGCCTGCGTGACGCCGTAATGGTGCAGCAAGCTACCCGAGATTGAGTCAACGTTCGGCCACGGATCCTTGATTTTCTGAATCGTCTTCAAAATATCCGGCACGACGTTAAACACTTGCTCGGCGAGCTTGAAAACCGGAGCGTCAGGGCATTCTTTCTTGCCAAATTCCATAAACGCTGTGAAGCGCGGGTCAACCACGCGCAACACGGCGTGGCCGTACCCCGGAATCACGCGGCCGCTATTCAAAGTTTCTTGAGCAAACGTATGCAACTGCTCGTTCGACGGGACTCCGTTGAACTTCTTGATCACGTCAAGCAACCATTCGAGCACTTCCTGATTGGCAAGCCCGTGCAATGGACCCGCCAATCCGTTAAGCCCTGCGCAAATCGTATAGTACGGATCCGACAAAGCGGAGCCGACGCAGTGCGAAGTGTGGGCGGAAACGTTGCCGCTTTCGTGATCGGTGTGCAGAGTCATGTACAGGCGCATCAATCGCGCGAAACCGCCGTCCTTGTCTTCAATGCCCATCATGTAGGCATACGACTCGGCCCAGTCATGGCCGGCTTTCGGAGCGATGCGCGGACCCAGATCATAGCGCCAACGATAGACACCGGCAGCAATTTCAGGCAACTTAGCGACCAAATTCAAGCAATCTTCGAGGACGGCATGCCAATATTGATCCTTGGCCATACCTTCATCGTAGCGCTTGCGGAAAATGGACTCGCGTTCGAGCGCCAAAACCAATAGATTAAATGTCGCCATCGGGTGGCTGTCTTTCGGCATGGCCTCAAGAACACTCCAAACGTATGACGGAACTTCACGACGCCTATTCAGGTCGGCCTGAAAGTCAGCGAGTTCAGCGGTTGTCGGCAGTTCGCCCGTGAGCAAGAGCCAGAAAACTTCTTCAGGAAGTTTGTCAACCAGTTGCATAATGGGTGTGCCGCGAATAATCAAACCGTGATCGGCGGGGACTTCGGAGGTGTCGCACAGTAGCGACTTGATGCCGCGCTGTCCGCCAAGTAATGCACCGACCGAAACATTGTCTATGACCGTTTCGCCGTGCGACTTTGCCAGGGACTTAATTGAGTCCTGATAGGCAGGTAGTGTTTTAGACAGTTTGTCGTGTAAAAGTGACATAGAATGCAGACCCGTTAAACTGGTAGGCTATAGAGTTACAATTAGACTTATAGTATGGCGAAATGCGTTTAGAAAATCAACAGTCAAAATTTGCGAGTCCTGTGACTAAAGTAACAAAAGTATTGACTTACGCCGGAAGTTGCGATTAGCCAGATTGAGGCGCACCAAGAAATTTTCCGAAAGGGTGAGAGGGGGAATGAGCAATCAGCATATATTATCGTAAAATAATTGTAAATAAGTATTTACAATGAATAACTATATCATTATTGAAACTGAAAAAGCGCGAATTGAATTGCGGAATTGCCCGCAGTTGCGTAATTTACCATCTTCACCCCATGTTTACCCCTGCCATTTTCCTCATTATCAGTGTGGTTGCTGGAGCAGCAATCTTGTTAGCCGTACAGCTGGCCCGCCTCGGACGCAAGTCTGCTGGCGAAGCTGAGCGCACTGCGGCTATGGAGGCCCGGCTGAGTCTCTTACAGGAGAGCATCGAGCGCGCCAGACAGGAGAACCAGAAAACGGTGGCCGAAGAGCTAAGCCGGACGCGACGCGACCTCGCGGTAGAACAGGAGATTGCCCGCAAAGAACTCCGCGAGAGCCTGACCGGATTCAGTGGGAACCTTGAGAACCTGCGCAATACGCTTTCGCAGGATCAATCAAAGGCGCGCACGGAATCCCGGGACACGATCGTCCAGAGTGTCACAACTCTCTCCGAACAGTTCAATAAGCTTCAGCAATCAAACGAGCAGAAGCTGGCTGAGATTCAAAAGCGGGTGGACGAGAAGCTCAGCGAAACGATTACCAGAAACGACACTTTGTTCAAAGGCGTCTCGGATAAGTTAACCGAGCTTCATGCGACGAACGAGAAGATCCAACGCTTCTCGCAGGAGCTTGAGGAACTGCAAAATATTCTAAAAGCTCCGAAGCTGCGCGGTGAACTCGGCGAAATTGAAATGGAGCGGATGCTCAGAGATTGCCTTCATCCAGAGCAGTTTGATTTGCAGCACACGTTGCCGGGCGGCAAAGTGGATGCAATCATAATCAATCCACAGGGAAAACTACCGGTTGACAGCAAGTTTCCGCTCGAAGCCTACAATCGTTTGCGTGCCGCTTCCAGTGACGCTGAAACAGAAACCGCGCGCAAAGATTTTTCGCGCGCGGTGAGAAAACATGTTGATGATATTGCAAACAAGTATATTTGCCCGCCGGAGACTCTACTCTTTGCAGTGATGTTTGTTCCGGCCGAGGGGGTTTATTACGAGTTGCTATCGACGCCTGAACTAATGGAATATGCTCGGAAAAAGAGCGTGTTCCCGACATCACCAACGTCGTTTTGGGCTTTGCTTCAGGTGACAGTGATTGGCTTTAAGGGTATGAGAATCTCCGAGAACGCGCGGCGCATCACAGGGTTACTGCGCGGTCTGACGGATGATTTAGGTAAGGTTCGTACGAGTTTTGACCGTGCAGCGACTCAAGTGCGACAGGCCAACAACAACATGGATAGTGCGGGCCGCGATCTCGAGCAGATGGGCCGCAAGATTGAGAGCATTCAACATGAGAGCAACGCCGACGAATTACCCGGCGGCGTTGTGGGAACACTTGCCTCAAAAACTGACGGAACATTGTGGGAACCGTAGGCCATTCACGACCTATTCCCGATCCAAATCAGTTCGAGCTGTTTAGCGTCGCCGCTCCGGCTTCGCCGCCGATAACCGCTGAATCGCAAAAAAATCGGCGCGGACCGCGGCATCACCCGCAGGGGCTCGTTTATGATTTGCAGCAATGTTTTGACGTGATCAATCAAGTGATGTTCAAGAGGGAACTCAAGCAACCGATCATGCGCTGGAGCCGCAATCGTTGGCGCTACACTTTGGGACTTTGCGATGTAGAAAAGCGCGTCATCACCATGAACACAGCCCTTGATGATGCGCGCATTCCTGAAATGGTTGTAGCCGGTGTGATGCACCATGAGATGCTGCATCTCTATTTCGGCATCACCGAAGGCCCGAATGGCGGACGGAGATTTCACACTCCTGAATTTCGCGCGGCGGAACGGCTTTTTCCGGCTTACACTCAAGTCGAAGAATGGCTGCGCGACAATTGGCCCCTGCGCGGCAGACCCGCCCGCAAGCCGCGTTCCCTTTCCGGCGGCTTTCTCTCCTACCTCTCAATGATGCACGGCTCGACTGCCGAGCGCTAATCTATTCGTAGATCGCCGCGTCGCGTTCGATTGTCCACTCTTCGTGCGGAACGCCGTTAACGGTGCAGGACGCACGAAACAAGATTGAACGATCAAGCGACAGAGAGACGGAACAATACTTGGTAAGCGAGAGATTTACGGCTTTCATGACCGCTTCTTCGGAGAGATTGGGCCCCTCGATTTGCACATGAAAATGCAGTGAAGTCAGGCGCCGGGGATGTGTTTCAGCCCTCGTGGCCTCAAGTTCCATATCAAACTTGGTAAACTCGTGGCGGCCTTTGCCAAGAATGAACACGATATCCATGCTCACGCAGCCTCCGGCCGCGAGAACGAGCAGTTCAATGGGGGAATTGGCGCCGTTAGACCCTCCCGAAACGGGGCCTGCATCCAATGGAAGCCAATGATTTGAATCAGCTTTAGCCAAGAAGGCCATTTGACCGTTATGGCGAAGCACTACCTTCAAGGGAACCTCCGGGTAATATAGATTGTAATAAAGATGTCGAAATTCAACGGGAAACGCAATTACATGTCTCGGTTTGCACCGTTTCTAATAGCTTTAGCAATAATTACAAGCTGCAACTCTGTTCTGGCACAGGATGACGCAGGCGGACCCACGTCGCCGGGCGTACCGATTCGAGCCTATTGGAGCACAAATGCCGTTGCGGCCGGCGGAACATCAGAATTAGGTCTGTTGTTCAGCGTGCCTCCAAAACATCACATTACCGACGTAGAGTTCGGACTGTTCTTTGTCGAGATTGCGGATACACTTGGGCTGGATTTTGGTGATCCGATCTTCCCCAAAGGTGAGCCATTTCACGATGAAGTCTGCTATCGTGGCGACGTGCTCGTTCGCGTTCCTGTCACTGCATCAGCGCAAGCCGTGTTGGGCAGTCATTCAATTTCACTGAGCGGTGGATACCAGATTTGTCAAGAATACGGCGAGGAAGTTTGTTTCCTGCCGGAAGACAAAATTGTAACGGCTCAAACCGAAATCGTTGCTGCCGGTACGCAGGTGCTTGCGGCCAACGAGCGCATCTTCTCAGGTGGAGCGACGGCTGAGCCTGAAGAGCCAAAGGGGCTTGAAGCACGTCTAATGGCAGCCCTTGCAAAAGGCTCATGGACGGCATTTTTCGTCGCATTCCTGGGCGGAATCCTTGCAAGTTTTACGCCGTGCGTTTATCCGGTGATCCCGATTACGATTGGCTATATCGGAGGCGCGAGCGCAGGTAAGCCATTGCGCGGTTTGGCCCTGTCATTGATTTTCTCGCTCGGCATCGCCATTGTCTATAGTTCTCTGGGTCTTTTTGCGGCGGCGACCGGAACGCTCTTCGGTTCAATTTCAGGATCGCCGGTAGTCAATATCATAATTGCTCTTGTGTTCGGCATGATGGGCATTAGTATGCTCGGAGCATTCGATATTGCTTTGCCGTCTGCGTTACAAACCGCGCTGGTTGGAGGTTCAACCAAAAAGGGATTCTTCGGCCCGCTTCTGTTGGGAATGGCCTCGGGCCTCGTGATGGCGCCGTGTGTCGGCCCGGTGATTGTGGCTCTATTGGCGTGGGTTGCGCAGTCCGGCGATCTGTTTTACGGCTGGGCGCTCCTGTTCACATTCTCAATTGGTCTTGGCTTGTTGTTCCTTGTGATTGGAACATTTGCCGGAGCCATTCAGGCCTTACCACGCGCTGGATCGTGGATGGAAGTGGTCAAGAAGGGTTTTGGTTGGGTTTTGCTGGCCGGCGCTTTGTACATGCTCCGCTTGACGTTACCTGAACCGATCTATTTCGCTTGTTGGGCCGTTCTTTTGATCACATTCTCCGTATTCTCAGGGGCATTTGATCCTCTGACCGAAGAGACAACTCCGCAGCAGCGAATCGGCAAAGCGATTACATTAATTATTTTCTTGATCGGCGGAATCTTCCTCTTCAAGTCATTCTATCCGAATGCCATTGGTGGAAATGTCGCCGCAAATCAAACGGAACTTGAGTGGCTGGTCAACAAAGAAGAGCAGGCGATTGATCTCGCCACATCCGGCGGCAAAACCGTTTTGATTGACGTCTATGCGGATTGGTGCGTCGCCTGCGTTGAATTGGACGAAAAGACTTGGGTCGTCCCGTCCGTGCAGAAGCGCGTGGACGATTTCGTGCGGCTTAAGCTCGATTTCACGAAAGAAACACCGTGGGTGGCCGAGATGAAGAAGAAATATCGAATCACGGGGATGCCTACCGTGATATTGCAGGAAGGAGATCGCGAGGTCACCCGTTTTACCGGGTTCAAGCCCGCTGAGGAGTTTATAGCTCTTCTCGATCAACACAATTTATAATCGTTAGCAATACCAACAAGGAGACGACGTGGCTGATCTGGTCAATGTTACGGATGCTAATTTTGAAGAGACTATTCTGCGGGCCAACCGACTCGCAGTGCTCGATTTTGGAGCTGAGTGGTGTGCCCCATGCAAAAAAGTTCACGCAATGCTGAAAGAGCTTGCGCCTGATTGGGCTGAACGAGTTGTCATCGGCGAAATTGATATCGCTGTCAATCCGGAAGTGCCCCGCAAATACGGCGTGCTGAATATTCCGCAGGTGCTGTTCTTCAAGAACGGTCAGCTTGTGGAAACTGTGACAGGCGTACTACCGAAGGCGAAGCTTGAGGAAAAATTCCGCAATCACGCGCAATAGTTTTCAATTGCACGATTGCAAATGAACAGGGCCGCTGTGCAAGCGGCCCTGTTCATTTTTGCGATAATGATTTTGCGATCACTTCTTGGAGGATTTCTTTGTCGCGCTCTTGTTCGCGGTTTTGGCAGGGGCAGCCTTCTTAGCCGCAGCGTTCTTCTCAGCCGGAGTCGCAACTTTCTTGGCAGCAGCTTTTTTCACAGATTCGGCCTTTTTAGCGGTGGGCTTTTCTGCAACCACCTTCGCTGCTGTCTCAGTTTTCACTTTCGGTTTCTCTGCTGCAGCTTTAGGTGCAGGCGCTTCACCGGTGATTTCAGATATCTCTGATTTAAGCTTTTCAATCTTGCTCTCCAACCGCTCTTTCAGCTTAACGACCTCGCGGTTCATTGCGCTTGTGTGCCCGGCGCCAAGTAACGCGCCGAGCTTCCATTTACCCGACGACGCCATGAGTTCTTTCTCCGCCATCACGAGCTTGAGCTTCAGCGCACGGAGTTTTTTCTCGAGTGTTTCATCCATAAGACATCAGCACTTTCTTATTTGATTGGCGGGCTTCCGCCTGTAAAACTAACTGATTGTGAAGTAGACCAGTGGCCGGCTTTCAGGCGCGGACGCACCGATTTCAAATGCGTTTGCAATCCGCTGTATGCCATTTTGCGCATCCTCTGAATCACGGCTCCACTGCACGCGGGCCATAATTTCGTTCTTTGCAACCTTCATGCCGCGCTGTTTCAAGAACGTGATACCGGCAGTTGGATCGACAGGATCATTTGCGATTTTGCGGCCCGCTCCCAAATCCACAAGCCCCAAACCAATTTCGCGCGGCTGAATGTCTTTGATGAAGCCGTCCGCAGGTGCAAGTATTTCTTGCGAGTGTGTCGCCGAAACTCCCAATTCAAGTTCGCTCCACACATTTGGATCAGCGCCCTGAGCTTCGGCAATTCGCTTAAAGCGATCGTAACCTTGGCCGCTTTGCAGTATTTTCTTAAACTCGCGCTTGCCGCTCTCAATGTCTCGGCACACCTCTCCGAGCATGAGCATCGTTCCGCCCAGCAACTCACAGAGTTCGATCAGTCGCGAGTCGCCGACACCTGTTTTCAATATCTCTAAACACTCAACGACTTCAACGGCATTTCCGGCAGTTGCTCCAAGCGGTTCGTGCATATCAGTGCCATGAACAATTGTCGTGACGCCGTAGGCCGCTGACCAATCCACCAAGCGGCGGCTGAGTTCGCGAGCTTCCGCTTCTGAATTCAAGAAACCGCCAGGACCGACCTTTACATCCATCGCCAATGCATCTGCGCCTTCGGCTATCTTCTTGGATAAAATACTTGCGGCGATCAACGGTGGAATGGAAACCGTTGACGTGACGTCGCGCAAGGCGTAAAGTCGTTTGTCAGCCGGAACCAAAGTAGTAGTCTGTGCTCCAAACGCGCAGCCCTGTTCGCGCAACACTCTCCCAAATTCGGCATGAGATAGATTCACATTCATGCCGCGAATGCTCTCGAGTTTGTCGAGCGTGCCGCCGGTGTGGCCAAGTGCGCGCCCGGAAATCATCGGAATAGAAATCCCTGCTTCCGCAACGACGGGAGCGACAATAAGCGAGGTTTTGTCACCGATCCCGCCGGTAGAGTGCTTGTCAACTTTCTTCCCGTGAATATTCGGAAACGCAAGACGCTCACCAGAGCGAATCATCGCATCTAAAAATCGGAGTCCCTCGCGATCGTTCACGCCTCGAAAGTAGATGGCCATCAGCATCGCGGCCATCTGATAATCGGGCACAACTTCACGAGCGAACTCAAGCATGAGATAGTCAATCTCTTTATTTGAAAGTTCGCCGCCGTTTTGCTTACGTGCGATGAGTTCAGATACCTGCACGAGTGCTTAGCGTGCGGGCAAAACCGCGCCGTCAGGGATCACGGCATCTTTCTCTACGATCACAATTCCGTCGCGCACCGCATATCCTTCTCCGTCATGATCGGGTACGTTATCACCCGGATCAATTCGCACGCCATAGCCGATTCGCGCGTTCTTATCGATAATCGCTTTGCGAATCAACGTATCGCCGCCGATACCGACGTCAGGTCTGCCAATCTCGCGGTTGAGCTGAAGAGATTCGCTTGTCTCAAAGTAGTCAGCACCGCACACGACGCTGTCAATGATCTTGACGCCAGACTTGCTGATTGTGCGAGTGCCAAGAATGGAATGCTCAATCGCGCCGTGTTCAACTTTCGATCCTGCGCAAACAAGCGCTCGTTTCAAATAGACTTCACGCACGCTTGCTCCGGGCAAGAAGCGTGGGCGCGTGAATAATCTGTAGCTTGGGTCGTAGAGCGCGAATCTCGGCTGAGGGTCTGTCAGAGCCAAATTTGCGTCGTAATAGGACTTAATCGTTCCGATATCTTCCCAATAGCCGCTAAATGGATAAGCATAAACGCGGTGTGAGTGAATTGCGCTGGGGATGACGTGCTTTCCGAAATCCGAACCGGTGTCTGGTGCCAGGAGTTGTTCAATCGCCTCCCAACGAATGATATAAACTCCCATCGAGGCCATGACAACGGGTTCTTCACTATTGAATCCGTCCGAGCGGAACATCTCACCGGACAATTCCCACCCTTTGATCTCGTCCGCGGTTTCCGGTTTTTCTTTGAATTCCGTGATTCGACCTTCATCGTTGACCTGCATGATGCCAAAGCGATTGGCGTCCTCAAGTGTCACGGGATAAGTCGCGATAGTGATGTCTGCGCGCGAACGGCGATGCAGTGCGAGCATTCCGCGATAGTCCATCCAATAGATGTGATCGCCGGAGAGAATCAAAACATCGCTTGGGTTCGACGGGCGGATATGGCGCAAATTCTTCCGCACTGCGTCCGCAGTTCCTTGCAGCCAATCGCTGGTGTCAATAGTCTGTTCAGCGGCCAACACCGTCACAAAACCATCACGAAACGCATCGAAGGCATACGTCATAGAGACGTGTCGATTGAGCGAGGCGGAGTTAAACTGCGTAACAACATAAATTTTGCTCAGGTCAGAGTGCAGACAATTTGAAACCGGAATATCTATTAAGCGATACATTCCGCCGAACGGCACGGCGGGTTTCGAACGCGGTTTCGTCAGCGGGTGCAGGCGCGTTCCGCGACCGCCGCCGAGAATGACTGAGGCTACGTGGTCCATTATGGGTAGTCTATGAGTGAAGGGATAACTTTTATTTCATAAAGCCGAGCAATTCATCGGTCAACCGCTCCGCTTCAGAGCGAGTTGTAGCCTCGGCGAATACGCGCACAATTGGCTCCGTGTTGGACGCGCGTGCTTGAACCCACGAATTGCCGGAGCGCCATTTCAATCCATCCAGAGTGTCTGCTTGTCCGAATATATCTACACGTTGCAAGCTTTCAAGAGCTTTCCGTTGTGAGCTGAGGTCAGCAAACTCGCGTTTCTTCTTGACCAATTGATATTGCGGCATGGAATCGAAAAACTCCGCCGACGTCCCACCGAATTCAAGTAGGGCTTGCAACACGAGCGCCGCTCCGACGGCAGCGTCGCGCGACGCATGTATCATCGGCAACATGACACCACCGTTGCCCTCGCCGCCGATTGAAGCGCTAATCTCAAGCATCTTTTTTGCGACGTGGGCCTCGCCGACTTTTGTCTCGAAATAGTCACGGCCGAAAGTTGTAGCAATGTCGCGCAGCGCGAGCGACGTAGAACAATTTGCCACCACCGGACCTTGCACATGTGGCAATGCCGCCAGCGCCGATGCACACAGAGTCAACTCTTCCCCCGCAGGTTTACCGTCAGAGCGAATAAGCGCGAGCCTGTCCGCGTCAGGGTCAAGAACAAATCCAATTTCAACATTTGCGGATTTCATTGCCGCGCAAACTTCGTTCAAATTTTCTGCCACAGGTTCGGGCATTCTTGGGAACTTGCCCGTCGGCTCAAGATGAAATCCAACGACTTCGCAGCCCAACTGCTCAAGCAAGTTCTTCATCAACTCTCCGCCCGCGCCGTTCACGGCATCGAGGCCCGCACGGAATTTCCGCGCGCGAATCGCATCCAATCTTAAGAACGGTAACCCCAGCACAGCGGTGATGTGCCGCTCGGCGGCGAGTTCATCTCGTGAATAGCTGCCAATATGAAATGCATCGACGTCAAAGGCTTCGCTTGATTCAACGGCGGCTCGCAACGCTTTTCCGCGCGTTTCGTCAATAAACAAACCATCGCTTCCATAGAATTTCAGCGCGTTCCATTCCGCCGGGTTGTGGCTTGCCGTGATGGCGATGCCGCCGTTTGCTCGATGCTGCTCTACAGCGAGTGAAACGGTTGGTGTCGGAACGATGCCGAGGTCTATGATGTTTGTGCCGGATGACGCCAAGCCAGAGATCGTCGCTGCGCGCATCATAGTTTTGCTGATTCGGCTGTCGCCACCAACAACGACGGTTCCCGGCGCACATGAGTGTCCGAATGCTTGTGCCCAACGAAGGCAGACTTCGGCAGTCATGCTGGCTCCGACGATGCCCCGCACGCCTGAGATTGAAATCATCAGCGGTAAGTCTTTTACCATCGTCCCGGCCACTCTCTGCCGATGAACTGTGCAATCTCTTCTAAGAATTTTTGATCGCTTGCGTCGAAATCGGCAATGTTTTTACCGTCAACATCTATTTCGCCGACGATTAAGCCGTCGGCGTAGATCGGAACGACAATCTCTGATTTTGTATGCGTGAAACAAGACAGATAGCGCGGGTCGGAATGTACGTCGTCCACGATAATGGTTTGCTCTTCGCGTACGGCCGCGCCGCATATTCCCTGCGCAATCGGAATGCGCGTGTGTTCAGTGGGTTGGTCTCCGACCCACGGCCCCAAAACCAAGTGCTCACCGTCAACCCAGTAGAGTCCAATCCAATCGTATTTTGGATGCGCTTTGCGCAGCGCCTCGCAAAGCGCTTGGCAGCGTGAGCGAAAGTCACCCTGCGGAAGCTTGCTCAGGACGCTATTGGGAGAAATGTTGATCATAAACTAATTGTGTGAGTTACACCAGGAAATGAACTCTGAGGCCGTCCATGCGGATGGACAAAGCTCTTTCGGGATCGGGCCCTTCGATGCGATCTCAATTCCGAAATCAATGTCATCTAATCCGGCGATTTCGTGCGCATCGGGATTAATTGGAATGGGTATGTTAAGTTCGAGCGCTCTGCTAAACCAACGCCAATCCAAATCGAGTCGATGCGGGTTGCAATTCAACTCAATGGCCTTTCCGTGTTTCGCCGCGCATTCCAAAACGCGTTCATGATCAATCGGATAACCCTCCCGCTTTAACAGCAACCTGCCGGTCGGATGTCCGAGAATATCAACATGGGGATTCTCAAGTGCGCGGCAGAGCCGGGAAGTTGCTTGCTCAACCGTCATTCCAAAACTTGAATGAACTGAGGCGACCACAAAATCAAACTGTGAAAGCAAGCTGTCGTCAAAATCCAATTTCCCGTCGGGCAAGACGTCGCACTCCGTGCCTCGCAATATTCTGAACGGCGCAAGCTCGCTATTGAGCTGATCAATCTCTTCCCATTGTTGATACACTCTGTCGGGCGTAAGTCCACGAGCATAAGCCGCGACCTTCGAGTGATCCGCTATTCCCAAAAATTCATAGCCGCGAGCCATCATTGCATCCGCCATTTGTCTGAGCGAATGCTGACCGTCCGAGTAGGTCGTATGCACGTGCAAGATGCCGCGAATGTCTTTTTGTGTCAGCGCGGCGGGGTATGCTCCTTCATTTAGCACGCGCAACTTCAATCCTTGTTCACGTAACGGAGGCGGAATAAACTCCAATCCGAGACTCCGATAAACTTCCGCTTCAGTCGCCGCCGCCGGAATTGTTCCGTACGATTTCAACTCGGCAACATGATTTTTCGATCCTGTTGCGAGAACCAATCGTGTTCCGAGTTCATTGACAGAACAAACGGACAGTTCAATCTCTATCCCCGTGGCATGCCTGCCTGACCAAATGTCACCTTCGCAAAAACTCCAAGAAACTTCAGGAAGTACTGCAAGCCCGCTCTTTATGTCATCATAATGATCAGCTTCAGCCTCAAGGATGATGTCGAGATCGCCGATTGTTTCGCTGCACCGTCTCATGCTGCCGCAGAAATGAACGGAAAGTACGTTCGGCAAGGACATCAAGTTCTGTTGTAGTACATCCGCGACCTGTTTCGCATGATGCCGCAGTTTGCGCGAACCCGATTGCTTGATGAAAGCAAGGCTCGCGCGAAATTTTTCTAAGGTCTTTCCGCCGAATCCCGAGAGGGTGTTTAGCGTCCCTGCTTCGATCGCAGCCTCAAGCTCAGCAAGCGAGGTGATCTTTGCATTGAGCCAAAGTGTTTGCGCTTTTTTGGGACCAAGCCCTTCAACCTTCATTAAGTCGAGCACGCCGCGCGGGACACGAATGCGCACCTGCTCGAGTTCTTTGAATGTCCCGGTCTCAGCGGCTTCGCGAATCAAATGCGCAACAGAGGGGCCGACCCCTTTGACCATTTCCAGTCGATTGCCAATCAGCAGCTCTTCCAATGACGCACCGACTGAATCAAGCTGCCGAGCGGCGTTAGTGAAGGCTTTCGCGCGCATTTCTTCTTCATTCAGAAGATCGAGCAGCAGCGCAAACTCTTCTAACAATGCAACAACGTCAGCGCGGGTCATTTTCAAGCAGACAGCAGTTCAATAAATTTCTTCATGAACTCAGGCAGGTCGTCGGGTTTGCGCGAGGTCACGAGGTTCTTGTCAACAACCACCTCTTCATCCACCCATTTTGCACCGGCATTCACCATGTCATCGCGGATCGCAACATAGCTTGTGACCTTGCGTCCGCGCAAGACGCCGGCCGAAACGAGAACCCAACCACCGTGACAGATGCAGGCGATCGGCTTCTTGGCGCGGTTCATTTCGCGAACAAGGTCAAGCACCGAATCGAACATGCGCAGTTTATCAGGCGCCCATCCGCCGGGAATCACAAGCGCATCAAAGCTTGAGGCTTTGACTTTGTCGGCGGACTTATCAACTTTGCACGGGTAGCCGTACTTGCCGACATATTCTGTCGCCGAGCCAGTGCCGATGACCTGCACGCGAGCGCCCGCTTCGCGCAATCGCATCACCGGGTACCAAACTTCGAGGTCTTGATAATGATGCTCGACTAATACGGCAATGCGTTTTCCTGCGACGGACATAAATGGTATTCTCGTTTAGCCTGTAACTTTTCTTCTTAGTGCGTCGGCTCGTCTTCGAAAGGCCGGTGCATCCATCAAAACGATTCCGGCAATGACCATCATTCCTCCCGTGACCAGAGGCCACCCAATAATCTCACCAACAAATATTGAGGATAATGCTGTTGTTATGATCGGCTGCGGAGTTGTCAAAATTGCCACTTGCGACGGATCAACCATGGTTAGGATTTTGTACCAAACCATATAGGCAAGCACAGTCAGGACCAATCCGGAATAGAACGTTCCTCCCCAGCCGATCCAAGTTACATTTGAGTAGTCTTGCGAAAGTGCGGGTACAATCAAGAAAGGCAAACTTATCACGGAGCCGAGAATTAACACGGCGACAGTGGATGGAATTGCACCATACTTCGCGACCAGTGGCTTGCCAAGAACTGTATAGGTTGCCCAAGCGAGTACAGCAAGAAAGATTAAAACATCACCCATAAAAAGATCGGAGCTGATGTCAAACTGACCGCCTCGCGTTACGACCAATATCAGCCCGCCAAGTGCAAGGGCGATAGCGGCAACTTTGTGCCTTGAGATGCGCTCATAACCCAAGCCTGCGGAGAGAAAGAGTGCAAAGACAGCCGTAGTGCCATAGAGCAAGGACGCATGCGAGGGCATTGTCTTGCTCATTCCGACAAGATAGATAAGCTGATTTATCGGAACAGAAACGAGCGACAGAAGGATCACCCTCGGCCAATCAGAACGATCAATCTTCGGCCAGTTCTTCGAAACGATTGCAACGGTAGAAAGTCCAATCAGGCCAATCGACAATCTCCAAAATCCGTAAGCAAAGGGATTGAATTCACGCAGTGCAAGCTTGTTAACCACGTACCCGCCGCCGGTTACGCTGACGTGGGTTGTCATCAGCGTAAAAAGCACAAATAATCTTGATCGTGCGGGGCTACTGTCGGAAAAGTTCAAGAATCTCCTGTGTCCGGCTCAAATCTTCGCGCACAGCATCCGCACCCGTGGCTTCAAGCATATTAGTCGTATATTTCCCGCCCGTAGCAACCGCCAAGCAGCGTAGTCCCGCTTGCTGTGCTCCGTGAACATCAAACTCCGTGTCTCCGATTACCCACGTATCATCAGGGGCGAACGTGCGTCCGAAATATTCACAAGATGCCGCCACTGCGTCCTGCATGATCATATAACGCTCTTCGTGAACATCTCCGAAGCCGCCAATAGGGAAATAGTGATTCAGACCAAAGTGCCCGATTTTCGCGCGTGCGCCAGGTTCCATGTTGCCGGTCCCCAGTGCCAACGCAAACTCCTCGGGGCGTGAGGCCAACGAGTCGAGAAGTTCTCGAACGCCAACATGCACCCTCGCCTTTGGGCTGCTCTGAATTGAATCGGGCAAGAATGCCAGATATTGCGGTTTGAACAACTCATAGCCCTCGCGCCAGTTTCCGGGAATTCCACTCCTCTCGAAACACTCACGGAAGATCAATGGGTCAGTACGACCATGCATGGACAGACCGCCCGTGTCTGGCACCTGCCCAAAAATCTCCTGAAAAGCCTTTGAATAGGCACGGGTGGTGGCGCCATCCAGGCTGGTCAAAGTGCCATCTATGTCGAATATTAGTAGTTTCATAAGAGATTAGCTTCTTAATTTAAGCTAAGCCAACGGGATAGTCAAGGAAAAACTGCCACAGATTGCTTCTCTTCAAAACTCCGACTATCTTACAGGGCCAGAGATATTTTGCAGCAGCTTGCTGACTTACATGTTGCACTGTCGAAAACCCCTCAACCACCACGCAATCGAGTCCCGGAAAACCTCGAATTGCGCCACCTAAAAAGGAAAAACCGGATCATGCGCATTACATTACTTTGTCTTCTGTTCTCATCATTGGCTCACGCGGCGGATACTTATGTCAACGGGCAACTCCATCGTGATTTAAATAGGGAGGTTTTTACCTCCACAATCGAGGTTTGGAGCGGAGACAAGCTCGGATCGACATTCTTCTTTGCTGATTTTGACTTTGGGTCATCCGGGGAGAGCCAATCGTATTTTGAAATATCCCGCCATTTTGAACTCACTCGAATCAAGCAACTGGGCCACCTGAATGCCTCGATCCAGTACAACGATGGAGTAACACCGGCGGACGGGTTTAGTGGGAAGTTGATTCCTCGCACGTTCTTGGCGGGGCTGGCTTTGACTGAGCTGAAGTCAGGAAATGCAACTTTTGAATTGCAGGCCTTGGCGCGGCAAGAGTTCGCCAGCGACCTCGGTTGGCAACTTACGGGCGTTTGGTTCGTTCCAATAAGTAAGTCGCCTTTCGAGTTCTTGGGGTACATCGACTGGAATAGTAACGAGTACGGCGACCAACCGGTTTCCGTGCAGGCCGAACCGCAGTTTCAGTACCGTTGGAAGCAGGCCGCGTTGGGTACGGAAGTGGAGATTTCTCGGAACTTTGCCGGGGCATTTACGGAAGATGACGGCTACGAAACTGGCAAATGGTACGTCCATCCGACCCTGTATTTGCGCTACGATCTGTAGTCACACGAACATAGGCTATGCCTCGCCCTCTCGCGTGTGCGGGGGTTGAAATGTTAAGTTGATAATAATAAAGACTTAACATGTGACAAAGTGGTTAGCTCCGGCTTGACAAGTCACGGTAGGTTTGTATATTAAGACTCTACGCTGGTTTTTGGAGCTTCGGAGGACGCGCGGGTGTTGCGGTGACCGTGTGGAGCCGCCTCCACCTCGGAGAAGAGGCGACTGGCAGAGCATGGGCTCATAGCTCAACGGTTAGAGCAGCGGACTCATAATCCGTCGGTTCCAGGTTCGAATCCTGGTGGGCCCACCGCGCGGCGACCACCGGTACAGCGATGAAAACGGAGTTCCTTGTCTTGCGCACCACGCTGAATTGTGAAATTAAGTTAGCCTCCCAGTTCAGCGTGGGCAGGGAAATGCAGTTCGATCAAGGTGTGCGGACCATTTTTCGCGCACCTTTTTTGTTATTAGAGCACACTAAACGTCAGGTTAGGTAGGCAAAGTAGAAGTGATCATTCAGGACGCAACCCCCGAACAGGTCCGCGGCGCACTGCGCGCACTGTCGGAGATTCAAGAGATTGACTTAGAATTAGCTGAAATCGCCGAAGAGCGGGGCGGCCTGCCCGAGCAGGTTCAGATGCTGACCGAGCGCATCGCCGAGTACGAAGCTTTTATTGTGGCCAAGGACAAGGAACGGGAAAGTTCGGAGCGGGTGTCCGGCGAATCCGGCCATAAGCTGGCGGTGGCCCGTGAAAAGCTGACCAAGTATCAGGAACAGCTTTACTCGGTGACGACCACGCGCGAATATGACGCGATCACGACCGAGCAAGAGACGGCCAAGCGCGAGATTAGCGAGTTTGAGGCGCTAATCTCGACCAACACCAACCGTGCAATTGAACTGGCTCAGATGTTGGAAGACAAGCAAGCCGAACTCGAGCAGCTTCGCAAGGACAAGGTCGCGCGTGAAGAAGAACTTGAGCGCAAACTGCGCGAAACCGAAGGTTTTGAAAAAGAGCTACTCGCTCGCCGTGCTACAGCGGCAGCCACACTGAATGCCCGCCTGCTGGCTCACTACGAGCGCATCCGCGACGCCAAGGATGGCCGTGGGATTGCGACGTTAGTCGGCGAAGCTTGCGGCGGTTGTTTTGCCTTGATTCCGCCGCAAACTCAGGTGATTATTAAGCAGTCGCGCGACATCTACGCTTGCGAAGCTTGCGGCCGCTTCATCGCTCCCGATTCAGTTATCAACTAATTGGAACTACACGCGCACATTGACGGCGGCGCGCGCGGCAATCCCGGCCCGGCGGCCATTGGAGTCGTGATTCACGATGACAAGGGTAACTTGCTTTACGAAGAGGGAACCTACATCGGCCACGGAACCAACAACGAAGCCGAGTATCGCGCGTTGATCAGGTTGCTTGAAGTCTGTGCAACCGATCCTGTCATCAAAGACAGCGGAGCAAATATTTTGCGCGTGGCTTGTGACAGTCAATTGATAGTCAATCAAGTTCTGGGCGAATGGAAAATTAAAGAAGAGCGCTTGCGATTATTGCTCTTAGAAGTAAGAGAAGCTCGAAAGCAAGTAACTTTTGAGATGCGTATAGGGTATGTTCCACGCGAACAAAATAAAGAAGCTGATCGACTTGTAAACAAAGCCCTTGACAACGATACTGGCGATAGAATCGCGATTGATGCAAACAAAAATCGCCCACGAAAGAAGGTATTTGTAGTCTATGGACGTGACGAAGAAGCAAAAAGAGACATTGAACTATTATTGTTTAAGCTCAAGCTGGAGCCTGTATTTCTCGATCAATGTCCACGCAAAGGTAGAACTCTCATAGAATTGTTGGAGAATTATTTACCGTCAGCAGACTTTGTTTGCGTACTTCTAACACCTGATGACAAAGGTGGATTAGCGATTGAAGATGAGTCCGCATATAGCCCCCGGGCACGGCAGAATACGATACTCGAGCTTGGCTGGGCAATCGGTAATTTAGGTCGCGAACGTGTTGCAATTCTTCGCAAAGAAACTGTTGATGGCCCGTTTGAAGACCCAAGCGACCTTCGTGGATTAGTTTATTTTCCCTTTAAGAAATCCGTATTAGAAGTGGCACATGCTCTTGCTGTCGAGTTTGAAAACGCCAAATTAGAAATCGATTGGACAGGCATTAAGTCTACAAATTTATAATGTTAAACGGTTCGCCGAGTGATCGCGCTTGAAGAGATTCAGGTGAGGAAAGTCCGAACTTCATAGAGCAGAGCGCCGGCTAACGGCCGGGTGCGGTAACGCAACGGAAAGTGCCACAGAAAATATACCGCCGGGGGAAAAATTCCAAAATGAAAATTCCAAATTCCAATGAAGACAGTGTTTCAGCATTTGAATTTTGAATTTGGGATTTTGGATTTTTCCTTCGGTAAGGGTGAAAAGGTGCGGTAAGAGCGCACCGCGCATTCAGTGATGAGTGTGGCAGGGAAAACCCCGCTCGAAGCAAGGCCAAGTATGCCGGGAGTCTTTGCTGCTCGCAAAGCGAAAGTCCCGGCGGGTAGGCCGCCCGAGGTGCTGAGCAATCAGCATCCCAGATAGATGATCACTGCCCGCAAGGGTACAGAATTCGGCTTACAGGCGAACCCAGCAAACAAAATAGGAAATAGGAAATTAGAAATTCGAAAAGCAGAATTTCTCTGCCTTCTTTCTAATTTCTCATTTCAAATTTCGAAGTTTTTCCCTACCCCCCCCAACAAGTTTTTTGTTTATATGAAATACAGGAATAACCATGCAACCCAAATGGGAAATGGTGGAGAGTCGGCCACATGAGGAGATTGAGCGCCTAAGCCGACAAGCCCAAGTCCCCTATACCGTCGCGCGGATTCTATTGAACCGTGGGATGGACTCGCCCGAAGCGGTGGATCGATTTTTCAATCCAGCGCCGTCGCAACTTTATGATCCATTCTTGATGGCAGGAATGGACAAAGCCGTTGATCGTATTGTCGAAGCGCTGCAAAACCGCGATCGCATTGCAATCTACGGCGACTACGACGTGGACGGAATTACTTCCGTCTCGATGTTGTATTTGTTCCTCCGCGATCTTGGCGGAGACGTGCTGGCCTATATTCCCGACCGCCAAAATGAAGGCTACGGAATTTCAATTGCCGGTCTCGACGAAGTCAAGAAACAGGGCGCGCAGTTGGTGATTTCGGTGGACTGTGGCATTACGTCGGTCCAAGAGGCGAAATATGCCAAGTCGCTCGGCCTTGAGTTGATTATCAGCGATCACCACGAGCCTGCCGATGAATTGCCTGACGCTTTGGCTGTGCTTGATCCCAAGTGCAAAGGCTCAGGCTATCCATTCACGGAGCTTGCCGGCGTCGGAGTCACCTTTAAGCTTGCGCAGGGAATCACCAAGACCCTTGGCCTCGGCAGCGATTACGCTTTCAAGTATATCGACTTGGTTGCGCTCGGTACGTCGGCGGACATCGTGCCGTTGGTTGACGAGAACCGCGTGTTGGTCAAAGAAGGACTCGAAAAACTTAACGACGCTCCCGAAGTCGGATTAGCAAGTCTGATCGAATCTGCGGGAGTTCGTGGCGGCAAGATTGACGTCGGTCAAATCGTTTTCAATATCGCGCCGCGCATCAACGCCGTCGGACGCATGGGCAGCGCGATGCGCGCCGTGCAGCTTCTGACGACGCGCGATCAGGCGCAGGCACGCGAGGTGGCGCAGATTCTCGAATCCGAGAACCGCCGCCGCAAAGAGATCGACAACGAAACGCTTGGTCAAGCGCTTGAAGAGATTCGCTATACAATGAATCCGATGGAGCGCCACTCAATTGTCTTATCCCGCGAAGGTTGGCACTCAGGCGTAATCGGAATCGTCGCGTCACGTTTGATCGAGAAATTCTACCGCCCGACGGTGATGATCTCCGTGGAAAACGGAATGGGCAAAGGGTCTGCTCGCTCGGTGTCAAATTTTGACATCTTTAACGCGCTGAAAGCCTGTTCCGACCTCCTTGAGCAATTCGGCGGTCACAAGTATGCCGCAGGATTGACCATTCCGGCCGAGAATATTCCGGCCTTCAAGACTCGTTTCGAGCAGGCCTGCAAGGACTTGATGACAGGTGAAGATCTTGTGCGCAAAGTACGTATCGAGAGTGAGATTGCGCTCGATCAAATTACGCCGGAAGTTGTTGAAACGTTAAAGAAGTTTGAGCCGTTCGGTCCGCAGAACACGCGCCCGACATTCGTGACGCGCGATCTTTCTACTTCCTATCCGCCGCGTATCGTTGGCCAAAACCACCTTAAGCTAATGGCGACGCAGCATGGTGCGCAGTTTGAGGCCATTGGATTTAATTTGGGCGATCACATCGACAAATTTATGAATGGCCGCAGAACCTACGAAATGGTCTATGTGATTGAAGAAAATGAGTATCAAAACCGCAAAACAACACAGTTGCGCATTAAGGATATTCGATGAGCATTCGCCGTATGAAGATTTTAGCCATGTTGGTTATGGCTGTCAGCGTTTTGGGCATGGGCCGCAAAGAGTCCAAGAATCAGGACGCGCCTGCTCCTATCAGCGGAGTGACGGGAAAGGTCGAGATTTGGGTTGGCAATTTCATGCCGCCGATTGACAGTGGTTCGCGTGACAAGCAAGTCAAGCCCGGCGCGGGCTTGCGAGTGCGGTTGTATGAACCAGTCAAGGGTCTGCCGGGTGCCGTTGTGGATTCGATTTCGACGCCGTTGATCGCAGAAACCACATGTGACGACAAAGGGATGTTCACGATCCCTGCTAAGCCCGGAACATATAGCCTTTTCATTGAAGAGGGCGACAGTTGGTATGCCAACGGTTGGGATGGCGACGGCGTGCAAGGCGCGGTCGTCGTTGAGCCGATGAAGATCACTGAAGTCTTGATCAAGAATACGCGCAAAGCGACTTTCTAATGCTGAATATTCGCCTCGCCGGACTGGCACTCCTACTCGCACTGGCTACATCGGCTATGGCACAGTACTCCTACACGGGAAAGCCCGTTGCAGCCGAACCTGATTCACTAGCGAAGGATTCACTGTCAATTGACACAACGGCGGCAAAACCTGTCGCACCTGCCGTACCTGCAGTGCGCGAGCCGAGTGAATCCGATCGGACTTTTGCCATGAAACGCGACGCCCTTACATGGGTGCGCCGTTTGATCTATCGCGGTTTTCTGGATGATCAAACGACCGGAACCAGTGCGACGTATGCTTTAACCGAATGGTCGGAAACTTCCGGTCCCTTTGGTCCGGTTTTGGCCCATGTCACGATTGCCTATCTCGGTTCTGTTTCATGGCTGGGAAAACCCTCGGCCTGGTTTCAAGCAACTTATAAGAGTTTTGATGAGGGCCGCCCCTCTGTTGATTTTGACATTGTCTTAGCTGCAAATGATGGCCTGGGGGAAGTCTATCGCGCACTTTGGCGGGCGAACAAGGATCCGCTTGAGGCTTGCGGCTTTGTCCTTCCACCGGGACAACTTGATTACGAGCGCGAAGACAAGCCGCGCCCCGGTGATGAAACCGTTTTGAAATTATTCAGCGGCGAGTTCCCCGTGACAAAATACAATGGCTCCGGCGCCGATGGCGCCAAAGTAATTGCGTACAGGGGATCGGATGTCCCGCCGCTTGGGATCGTGCGCTTGGGCTATGGCGGCTACAGCCTGAATCTGCGCGACCGTGCCAACGATGTTGAACCGAAATTACAGGTCCCGCTTCCCACTTCACGTTAGAAAGGAAGCACCCATGAAAACAGTTCTAATCCTCACGCTACTGCTTGTCTCGCAGCTGTTCGCAGCCGAGTTCAAGAAAGAGCACGGTGAATACGTGTATCGCGATACGTTGCGGTTCGACGAAGCCGTACTGGATTTGAAGACACTTGCCGTAGAAGCGGTCAATGGTGAAATCAAAATCACCGGTGAAGCGCGCGGCAGTGTGAATGTCGTGGCCTATATCGAGATAAAGGCCGATGACCTTGAAGAAGGTCAGAAATATCTCAATGGATTCAGGCCCGTCGTGAAACGGGAAGGAGATCGTCTCCGAGTTTACGGGGAGTATCCCGAAACCAATTGGACGTGGGACGATATTTCGGCCAACATGGATTTTGAGATTGTTGCACCGCAGCATCTTGATCTCGACGCGTCATGCGCAAATGGCGAAATCACTGCAGTCGAAATGAACGGCGGGGCAAAACTTGAAAGCGCCAATGGCGAAATCACTTTCTTGTCAAAGGACGGTGTGACCGGACAGATCGACGCGTCGTGCGCCAATGGTGAGATTGACATTGACGTCGCGGCTCTGAATGATAATTGTGAATTCAGTTCAGCCAATGGCGAGATCCATGTGACGGTTCACAACACATTGGCCGGGAACATCGCGGCATCCACGGCGAACGGCGAAATAGAGCTTGCCTTGCCCGAGAATTCGAGCATGAAAGTGTCCGCCAGTTCAATCATAAACGGTTCAATTACGTCTGATTGGTCAGGCAAGTATGCAGAACAGATGATTGGCGACGATTTTGAATTGGTCGTCAATGAAGGCAAATACCTTGTGGATTGCAGCAGCGCCAACGGCGAGATTGCTATTCGTAAGGCCAACCGCGCAAATTAATCCTGCTCCTATTTGAAGCGACTACCCACTAACGTCAGACCTTCTGATCCCGGCTTTGCGGAGAATGCGGCAGCCATGCGCGCGCTTGTCGATGAGTTGCGCGCCAAGCTTGCCGCATTGCATCCGGCAGGCGGCCCCAAGCAGCACATCGATCGTCATATCGCACGCGAAAAACTACCTGTGCGAGAACGGCTAAACCGCCTGTTTGATCCTGAGACTCCGTTTCTCGAGCTAAGCCCGTTAGCTGCACACGGCATGTATGACAATGAAGCGCCAGGGGCCGGAATGGTCACTGGCATTGGCGTGGTGCATGGTCGTGAAGTGTTAGTCGTTGCAAATGATGCGACCGTCAAAGGGGGTACATATTTCCCGATGACGATCAAGAAGCATCTACGCGCCCAGGAAGTTGCGATGCAGAATCATCTGCCGTGCATCTATCTGGTGGACTCCGGTGGAATTTTCTTGCCCGAGCAAGCCGGAACCTTTGCCGATCGAGATCATTTTGGCCGGATTTTCTACAATCAAGCCAATCTGAGTGCAAAAAAAATTCCGCAAATTGCAGTTGTGATGGGTTCATGTACGGCAGGCGGCGCATACGTGCCGGCGATGTCCGATGAAACAGTAATTGTCAAGAGTACCGGCACAATTTTCATTGGTGGTCCACCGCTGGTCAAGGCTGCCACCGGAATGGATGTTTCGGCGGAAGAACTCGGTGGCGCGGATGTACATACTCGTATCAGCGGCGTGGCCGACCACTTCGCGGAGAACGATGGGCAGGCGTTGGACATCGCCCGATCAATCATCGAATCACTTGGCCCGCGTCCAAAGTTCGCATTTGATCGTGAGACTCCCGAAGAACCGTACTACAATCCCGAGGAGCTATTGGGGCTTGTTCCGGTTGACATTCGTAAGCCATTCGATATGAAAGAGGTGATCGCGCGCATTGCGGACGGATCGCGCTTTCAAGAATTTAAAGCGCGATACGGCACGACGCTGGTCTGCGGTTTCGCCAGATTGCACGGATACCTTGTTGGGATCGTAGCCAATAACGGCGTGCTCTTTGGCGAGTCGGCAAAGAAAGGTGCGCACTTTATTGAACTTTGCTGTTTGCGCAAGATACCGCTCGTCTTCTTGCAGAATATCACAGGCTTCATCGTCGGCAAGGAATATGAACATGGCGCAATTGCATCGGATGGCGCAAAAATGGTCCATGCCGTCGCCTGTGCCAATGTTCCGAAGTTCACCGTGGTGATCGGTTCATCGGCCGGCGCAGGAAATTATGCGATGTGTGGCCGTGGCTATTCACCAAGATTGTTGTGGATGTGGCCGCATTCCCGCATCAACGTGATGGGCGCTCAGCAAGCGGCAGACGTGCTCGTGCAGGTGAAGCGTGAACAGCTTGAAGCAAAACAACAAACGCTCTCCGAAGCGGACGCCGAAGCTATTCGGCAGCCCGTGCTTGAACAATATGACCGTGAAGGCAATCCTTACTACTCCACCTCACGGCTGTGGGATGACGGCATCCTCGATCCACTTTCCACACGCGATGCGCTCGCTCTGGGCGTTGCGATGTCGGCGAATGCGCCTGTGCCTGATTATCAGCCCGGCGTGTATCGTATGTGACAATGGAAAGCGCGCTATTTGAAGAACAGCAAGATATTCCCGTTCGCGGCCCGTTAGCGTTTATGTCGGCTGCGGCCTTCTTTGTAATTCCACTGTTCACCAAGATGCCGCTGCTCGTTATCCTGATCATGTTTGCAGCAGGTATCGGCATCAGCCTCCTGATCAGTTCATTCATGCGGATGCAAACCCGCGTGACGATGTCCGAACTCACTTTTGGTCCGAGCATTTGGACGCGCAGAATCCCCGCCTCGGAGATTGGCGTTGTCGGTCCACAGAAAATCCCCTTTATGGCAGGCGTTGGAATTCATCGCTATCGCGGCAAAATCTATTATAACATGCGGCTCGGCAAGGGCCTCGAGATTAAGCACGGCAAGAGAACTTACGTGATTGGTTCGGCAAGATTGGATGAGTTTCAGGCGGCATTACGCGATCAAGCGCGGAGCGTAGTCAAGTGAGTTTTTTGCGTCTTTCCCGTTCCGGCGGAGTTGTCACGTTGAATCTCGCGCGGCCAGAAGCGCGTAACGCTCTAAATGCCGAAATGATCGCCGAACTCACTCAGATGTTTCGTGATCTAAGCAAGGACGATTCCGTTCGCGTGTTGATTCTGGCGGCCGATGGACAGACCTTTTGCGCCGGAGCCGACGCCAACTGGATGAAATCGCAGAAGGGCGTTACTGAAATCGAGAATCTCGCTGATGCACAGAAAATCTTCGATCTCTTTCGCTCAGTTTACGAATTTCCCCGTCCGATCATCGCCCGCGTTCAAGGCGGAGCCTTCGGGGGCGGCGCAGGCTTGATGTGCTGTTCCGATATTGTCGTGATGGCGGACGATGCGCAAACCGCTTTCAGTGAAGTGCGGCTCGGTGTCGTCCCGGCAACAATCTCAACATTTGTCTTGCGCAAGATCGGCGAAGGCCGTGCGCGTGAGCTGTTTCTGACGGGCCGGAGAATTTCTGCTCATGAGTGTTTGAATTTGGGGCTTGTAACCGAAGTTGTATCGGTGGCTCAACTCGACGAAGCGATTGCCCGGTGGACATCTGAGTTGCTGAAAGCTTCGCCTACGGCTCAAGCAGTAACCAAAGAGCTGCTGCGCGAAGTGCCTTTACTATCGTTAGAGCAGGCTCGCGAGTTCACGCCGCAACGCATCGCCAAACAGCGCGTCAGTTCTGAGGGACAAGAAGGTCTTGCAGCGTTGCTTGAGAAGCGCGCCCCTAATTGGAGCGTGCCGCAATGATCCGCAAATTGCTCGTCGCAAATCGCGGAGAGATCGCCGTTCGCGTAATGCGATCGGCGCGCGCCTTAGGCATCCGCACGATTGCGATCTATAGCGACGCCGATCGCGATGCACTGCATGTGGAAATTGCTGATGAAGCCGTGCATCTCGGCGCCTCGCCTGCGCACGAAAGCTACCTGAACATCGAGAAAGTCATCGCAGCCGCGCGCGAGCACGGCGCAGATGCGGTTCATCCGGGCTACGGTTTTCTCTCGGAGAATCCCAAGTTTTCTAATGCCGTTCAATTGGCGGGCTTGATCTTTGTCGGTCCGCCTGCTGAAGCAATGGGTTTGTTAGGTGACAAGATTGCGTCGCGCGAATTGGCGCTCAGGCACAATGTTCCTGTTACGCCCGGGGCGCTGTTGCCGAATGCGAGCGTAGATCAAGCTCGTGAAGAAGCACAGAAAATCGGCTTTCCGGTTTTGATAAAAGCAGCAGCGGGCGGCGGCGGCAAAGGGATGCGTGTTGTCCGCAAATTGGAAGATATTGCGCATTCTCTGGAGGCTGCGCGCCGTGAAGCAAAGTCCGCATTCGGTGATGACGCGGTCTATCTTGAGAAGTATATTGAGAACCCTCGCCACATCGAGTTTCAGGTCTTTTGTGATCATCACGGCAATGCGGTGCATTTAGGTGAGCGCGAATGTTCGATTCAGCGCCGCCATCAGAAGATAATTGAAGAAAGCCCGAGCATCGCGCTCTCACCTGCGTTACGCGAAGAAATGGGCGATGCAGCCATCCGTATTGTTAAAGCCGCAGGTTATCGCAATGCAGGGACCGTCGAGTTTCTGCTTGACGGCGACAGGTTCTACTTCCTTGAAGTAAACGCACGTCTGCAAGTGGAACATCCGGTGACCGAGATGGTGACGGGCGAGGATTTGGTTGCTTGGCAGCTTGCTGTTGCGTCTGGAGCAAAGCTCCCGAAGACTCAGGCGGAGATTCAGTTTCGCGGCCACGCCATCGAGTGCCGCGTATATGCCGAAGATCCCGCAAGTGGATTTCTTCCATCAACCGGAACAATTCTGAAGCTCGATGAACCGCACGCCCCGGGCGTCCGGATTGACAGCGGCATTCGCGAAGGATTTGAAGTCCCGATTTTCTACGATCCGATTTTGAGCAAGGTAATTTGCTGGGCAGACAATCGGGAACATGCGATTCGCCGGATGCGTGACGCTTTGAAGCACTATGTATTGCTGGGTGTACGAACCCCGCTTGGTTACATGCAAGACGTGTTGGCGCACCCTGAATTTGCCAATGGCAATGTCTCCACCCACTTTCTCGGAGAACATTTTTCAGAGTGGGTCGAAAAGCAGCCGACGGGCGAAGCCCTGGCCGCTTTGCTCTCAGTGGCGCACGAGTTTTGCCGCGTGACACACAAGAATGTTGAAGTAAACGGCGCGGCCAAGCCGTCTTCGCCATGGACGTCGCTGGGCGACTGGCGCTTAGCCGGTGCGGGATCATGAAGCGTCATTTTCTACACGGTGACAACTTGCACAGCGTGACGTTTCAACGCCGTTCACCGAGCGAAGTTGAGATCATTGTCGGCGAAGACAAAACAGTGTTTTCCGTTTTGCAGAACTGCCAGCGCATTAATCTTGCTTCGCAGGACAAGCGCTTCCGGGCGGTGACGGCGCGCAGTAAGGACAAGATATTTATCTGGTTGGATGGCCGCGTGCATGAGTTGGTCGAAATTGAAGAGACAAACGACGCGGCAAATTTGCATTCCAATCCAGATGACATCAGAGCGCCGATGCCCGGCATGATCATCAAGTTGAACGTAATGAGCGGCGACGCGGTGGAAAAAGACCAGATTGTTGCCGTGTTGGAAGCGATGAAGATGGAACACAATCTGCGTGCGCCGCGGACCGGAGTGGTCGGTACAGTTGACGTGAAGCTCGGCCAAACGGTCTCCGCCGACGCGCTGCTCGTTCAGTTGGAGAAGGCATGAGCGACGTACTGACTCCGCGCTGCATTTATGTTGGGATTCGGGACGTGCCGATGTCGATTCCAAAGGTTACCGACCTCGGATTGGGGATTGAAATCGTCTTCAACTCGACGACGGATTTGTGGCCCAAGATCAAATGGGATGTGCTGCTGGGCTTAGCCGACGATTTAGCCGAAGCGCAACTGCCGGTTGCCTGCCATGGCCCCTTCAACAATTTGAGTTTCGCGGCAAAAGACGAACATATTGCTGAGTATTCCTATCAGTCGCTTGCGGCGGGAATCGAAGCCGCGCGGGTACTGGGATCGCCGTTGATGGTTTTTCACACCGGCTTCTTGCCCCAATATCCGCCTGCATATCGACCGATCTGGCTTGAAAAATTTTGCGGCAAGCTGACGCAATTGCTCGAAGTGGCTTCGGACAACGGCGTTGTCCTTGCGATGGAGAATACTTACGAGCAAGATACGTCTTTGTTCGAAGAGATTTTTGCGCGCGTGCAGCACCCGTTTCTTGGAATGTGTTTTGACACGGGACACGCATCGTGTTTTGCCAAGATTCCACCGACGAAATGGATCGAGCAATTTTCAGAACAAATTGTCCATCTGCACCTCAGTGACAACGACGGAGTTTCCGATTTGCATTGGGGTCTGGGCAAAGGTGTTGTGAATGTTTCTACACTGATTGGGCCGTTGTTAGCTCGCGGAGCGCGGCCATCGGTGACTTTTGAAGTATCATTAGATGATGCGCAGACCTCAAACGACTATCTGACACGTTCGCTTGCGGCTGCGCTGCCTTCCGTCAATGACTAATCCCGAAAAGAAACAGCCGGACAAGCACAAGAAGCAGCCCGACTTAGACAAAATTGAGCGCATGCTTCGCGACGCCGATATTTCACCCGAAGAGTATCAGGCGCTAAAAGATGAACTACGACGCAACCGCCGCCGTAATGAGGGCGCGGGCGATAATCCATTAGATAACTTATACGACGAACCTTAAGGAATATTAACTCCGATGAGTCTTGGAGACCGACTGCCGCTGACTGAAGAGCAAAAGATGCTTCGCGACATGGTTCGCGACTTCGCTCAGAATAAAATTAAACCTATAGCCGCAGAAATTGATGAAACCGAGCGATTCCCTGAAGAAATCTTCGCGGAAATGGGTGAACTCGGACTAATGGGCATTCCTTACCCCGAAGAATACGGCGGCGCAGGAATGGATTACACGTCGTATGCGCTGGCCGTTGAAGAAGTGGCCAAAGTGTGCGGATCAACGGCGCTTGGATTGGCCGCGCACATTTCGTTGGGTTGCGGGCCGATTTATCTGTTTGGAACTGAGGCGCAGAAGAAGAAATATCTTCCCGACTTGTGCGCCGGTAAGCACATGGGCGGATTCGGGTTGACAGAGCCGCAAGCGGGCAGCGACGCCGGTGCGACTCAGACGACGTGCATGGACATGGGCGACTACTTTCTCTTGAACGGCACGAAAGTTTATTGCACGAACGGCTCGTACTCAAAAACCTACGTGGTTAGCGCGCTCACCGAAAAAGGCAAAGGTACGCGCGGAATCAGCTGCTTCATTGTTGAACGCGATTGGGATGGTTTTGCTGTGGGGAAAAAGGAGCGCAAACTCGGCGTGCGCGGCTCTGACACGGTCGTTCTCCATTTCAACGACGTCAAAGTGCCCAAAGAAAATTTGCTCGGCAAGCCCGGCGAAGGCTTCAAACAGATGCTAATCACCTTGGACGGCGGGCGCATTTCAATCGGCGCAATGGCGCTCGGTTTGGCTGAAGGCGCTTACCTTGAAACACTCAAATACGTCACGGGCCGCAAAGCGTTTGATCAACGCATCGCCGATTTTCAGGCGACGCAGTTCAAGATTGCCGATATGCTGGTGAATATCGAAGCGGCGCGACATTTGATTTTTGATGCGGCGCGCAAGAAAGATGACGGCGAAGATTTCTCCCGAGAAGCTGCGATGGCGAAGCTGTTCGCCAGCGAAGTCGGCGCGAAAGTCACGTCGCAAGCCATCCAATTGCACGGAGGCTACGGTTATGTTCGTGAATACCCCGTCGAACGTATGTTCCGCGACAACAAACTTACTGAAATCGGCGAAGGCACCTCGGAGATTCAACGCCTCGTCATCGCTCGCGGTATCCTGAAAGAATGGGACGCCGTCGGCGCGTAGTTTGACTTGCTTTGTGACGGCTGATAGTTTCTGCCAGACATTGACATGCACCTAACACTCGGCTCACTGAGAATAGAAGTAATTGACGACGGACTGTTTGAACTTCGTCCCGAGACATTTGTCAAAGTCACAAAGGGCCGCAATGCCGAGTTGCTTGGGAAAAGCAAATATCGACCGCGCATCAAAGTCGGTTTCAACTCACTCCTGATTCGGGGTGAAGGAAAAACAATTCTGGTTGATCCCGGCACGGGCGACAAAGAACGGG
The DNA here is from genome assembly GCA_964587105.1 of uncultured Alphaproteobacteria bacterium. GTDB lineage: Bacteria > Electryoneota > RPQS01 > RPQS01 > RPQS01 > JABWCQ01. Next base: position 84,320 of record CAZPKG010000014.1, read on the forward strand.
TGGCCGAGCGGCGAAACTACAATCTTGATTGGCCGCGCAAGCTTCTGCCCAAATTGCGTGAACTTGGCGTGTCGCGCGAGGAAGTTGACCTCGTTATTCTGACGCATCTGCATTGGGATCACGCAGGAGCCTGCACAACGGTGGGTTTCAGCGGCCAACTTGAACCGACATTTCCGAAAGCGCGCGTGCTTGTGCAGCAACGCGAATTGAGTGGAGCGCGGGCGGCGCTGGCAGAGGGCGACGATGGTTATTGCGCCGACGACTTTGAACCGCTCGCTTCCGCGCACAGATTTGATTTATTGTCGCGCGATGACGAACAGATTTATCCGTGGTTGAATTGTCATTGGAGCGGAGGCCATAGCGCAGGTCATATGGTCGTGCGGATCGGATTTCCGGAAGGCCCGCGCGTGTTGTATCCGAGCGATGTGCTTCCGACGACTGCGCAGTTGGATTTGGAAAGTGGGATGTCTTATGACCAAAATCCTACCGAACTTGCTGCTGCAAAATTAAAGTTTATGCGTCTTGCCGCGCAGGATCAAGACGTCATCATCCTCGTTCACGCGCCGCGCAACCGCGCAGGTACATTGAACCAGATTTCCGAACGCGAATTTAAGTTCGAACATCTCGCTCTCGAAAAATAATAACCCCAAACCCTGGATCGCATCAGTAATGAATCCGAATACTCCTGTCATTACCTCCGGAGCACGCACCGCCATCGGCGCGTTTATGGGCGCATTTGCCGCTGTCCCCGCTCCCGCGCTGGCCGCTCACGTATTAAAGGCCAACCTCGAACGTTCGCAAGTTGATCCCAAAGAAGTTGACGAAGTAATTTTAGGTCAGGTACTGCAAGGCGGCGTGGGCCAAGCTCCCGCACGTCAAGCCGCCCTGTTTGCAGGAATTCCGGATACTGCATCGGCATGGACGGTGAACAAGGTGTGCTCGTCAGGCCTCCGTGCAATAATGTCCGCCGCACAAACCGTTTCGCTCGGTGAAGCGAAGATTATGCTCGCCGGCGGCATGGAAAACATGTCACTCGCTCCGTACATTCTTGACCGCGCGCGCACTGGCTATCGTCTGGGACATGGCGCCATCAACGATCTGATGATCACTGACGGCCTCTGGGATCCGCACAACAATATTCACATGGGCTCGTGCGCCGAAAAGTGCGCGAAAGAGTACAAGATCACGCGCGAAGAACAGGACGAATTTGCCGCAGAGTCCTATCGCCGTGCCATTGCCTCAGTGAAGGACGGGAAATTCAAGAATGAAATCGTCCCGGTCGTAATCAAGGGCCGCAAGGGCGAAGTTTCCATCGACGTCGATGAAGAACCGGGCAACGTCAATTTCGAAAAGATGCCGCAATTGAAACCCGCATTCGAAAAAGACGGCACCATCACGGCTGCAAACGCCTCCAAGATCAATGATGGTGCATCAGCCGTAATGGTGATGTCTTATGAAGAGTCGCAGCGTCGTGGTATCAAACCGCTCGCGCGCATCGTCGGTTATACAACCTATAGTCATCAACCGGAGTGGTTTGCCACTGCACCGGCTCCTGCAGTGCAGAAGCTTTTACGCCGCATCGATTGGAAAGTCTCGGACGTTGATCTGTTTGAGTTGAACGAAGCATTCGCAGTAGTTGGCCTCTACAACGCCAAACAGCTTGGCGCTTCGGCTGACAAGGTCAATGTTTGGGGTGGCGCGGTCGCGCTTGGACACCCGATTGGTTCTTCGGGTTGCCGCATCGTAGTGACATTACTTCATGCTCTCAAAGAGCGCGGCGGCAAGCGCGGCGTGGTCGGAATTTGTAACGGCGGCGGCGAAGCTACAGCGCTCGCAGTCGAAATGATCTAATCTTTCAATTTATTTCAATATGAGCATCTCCACAGTAGCCGTCATCGGTGGCGGCACAATGGGCAACGGTATTGCCCACGTCTGTGCGCAAAAAGGCTGCACAGTTTATCTGATTGAAACCTCCCAGACGTTACTTGATCGAGCGGTAGGAACGATAGACAAGAACCTCGCGCGACAGGTTTCCAAAGGTGGATTAACCGAGCAAGAAAAAGCTGATACTTTGGGCCGCATCAAAGGCTCGCTGACTATTGACGACGTCAAGAGCGCCGACATAGTCATCGAAGCTATTGTCGAGAACGAGTCGGTCAAGAAAGAACTGTTCGCAAAGATTGACGCAATTGCCAAGCCTGACGCAATTCTTGCCTCAAATACTTCGACAATTTCGATCACCACCATTGCCGCCGCCACGAAGCGACCGGGTAAGTTTATCGGCATGCATTTTATGAATCCTGTTCCGATGATGCAATTGGTTGAGATCATTCGCGGCCTGCAAACAGACGACGCGACGCATTCGTCGGTCGTTGAGTTTTCCAAAGCTCTTGGAAAGACGCCGATTACTGTTAACGACTTCCCCGGATTTGTTGCCAATCGCATCTTGATGCCGATGATCAACGAAGCTGTCTATTGCTTAATGGAAGGCGTCGGCGAGGCGGAGGCTATCGATGGAGTTATGAAACTCGGTATGAATCATCCGATGGGGCCGTTGGCTCTGGCCGATTTGATTGGTTTGGACGTATGCCTCGCCATTATGGAAGTGTTGCACCGCGATCTTGGAGACTCTAAGTACCGTCCTTGTCCGCTTCTGAAGAAATTTGTTGCCGCTGGATATCTTGGCCGCAAGTCGGGCCGCGGATTTTACGACTACGCAAAATAAGGAACGATTAGCATGATTCTCACGACTACTCCAACCGTAGACGGTCGCAAAATCGAAGCCTACCTCGGCATCGTTGCGGGCGAAGCGATCGTTGGCGCAAATATTTTCAAGGACCTCTTTGCCGGTATTCGCGACATCGTTGGTGGCCGAAGTGCGGCCTACGAAGATGAACTACGCAAAGCGCGCGAAATCGCTATGCAGGAAATTGCCGAGAACGCAAGAACGCTCGGCGCAAACGCGGTCGTTGGGATTGACCTTGACTACGAAGTGATCGGCTCCGGCGGATCAATGCTGATGGTCTCGGCCAGCGGCACCGCCGTCAAACTATCCGTCTGATAATCTGATAAAAAGTCAGACTTCTGACTTTTCATTTTCAAATTTTTCTTTTCTATTTTCTTATTATGGATCACCTGCTTTCCGAACAGCAACTTGAAGTCAAGAAGGTTATTCGCGAGTTTGCCGAAAAAGAGGTTGCCCCGACCACGGCCCTGCGCGATGAGAAGAGCATATTCCCCGTCGAAATCTGTAAGAAGATCGGCGAACTCGGCTTCATGGGTGTCAACACGCCTGAAGAATTGGGCGGCGCCGGAATGGATGCGGTGACCTATGCCATCGTAATCGAAGAGCTGTCCCGCATCGACCCCGCCGTCGGCGTCGTCGTGTCGGTCAACAACTCGCTTGTTTGCTATCCCTTGCAGAAATTTGGTACGCCCGATCAATTTGAGCGCTTTCTAAGGCCGCTCGCCGAAGGCAAGAAACTTGGCGCATTTTGTTTGACGGAACCGGGCTCGGGCTCGGATGCATCAGGTCTGACCATGTCTGCGATCAAAGACGGCGACGACTACATTCTCACAGGCGAAAAAGCGTTCATCACAAACGGCATTATCGCTGATACCTTCATCGTCATGGCCCGAACGGACAAAGCGCAAAAAGCCAAAGGCATCAGCGCGTTCATTGTGGATCACAACACTCCCGGTTTCAAGCGCGGCCCGAATGAGAAGAAGATGGGTATCCGTTCATCTGACTGCTGCATGATCATTCTCGATGAGTGCCGCGTCCCAAAGTCGAACCTTGTAGGCAAAGAAGGCGACGGATTCAAGGTCGCGATGACCGCGCTCGACAGCGGCCGCATCGGCATTGCCGCTCAAGCGATTGGTCTTGCACAAGGCGCTCTTGAAGAGGCCGTCAAATACTCCAAGATTCGCGAACAGTTTGGCCAACCGATTTCTGAATTCCAAGCCATTCAGTTCAAGTTGGCTGACATGCAAGTGATGACCGAAGCCGCTCGTTTGTTGAACTATAGCGCCGCACGCAAAAAAGACATGGGCCAAAAATTCACCAATGAAGCTGCGATGGCTAAACTCTATGCATCGGACGTCGTCATGAAGGTGACGATGGAAGCTTTGCAGATTCACGGCGGCAACGGATACTTGAAAGATTTCCCGGTAGAACGCATGTTGCGGGATGCGAAGGTTACTGAAATTTACGAAGGCACCTCCGAAATACAGCGTACAATCATTGCACGAACTTTGTTGAGTAACTAATGGAAACTGTTATACAAAAGGAGCCGAGGGTGGCGAAATCGGCATTCGACGAAACACTGAAGATTTGGATGAGCGGCAAGCTCATAAAGTGGGAAGACGCAACCACTCACGTCGCGACCCACGCACTACATTATGGTTCTGCTGTTTTTGAAGGCATTCGTGCCTACAAAACCGATCGCGGCACAACCATCTGGGGATTGAAGCAGCACATCCG
>CAZPKG010000015.1:0-87890 GCA_964587105.1 uncultured Alphaproteobacteria bacterium
GAACTGAATCTGGACCCATAACCATGCCGCCAGGGCAAGTATTGCTGAACTGATCCAGCGGGTTAGCCTCGGATCGTCCAAATTCCACGGGATTCACGACGCGATCTAACTTGAAATACAAATCGTAAAGTTCAGTCGGAACATCCTGATTAGCAGCCTTCAGATCAGAAATCTGCTGATAAACCTGCCAAAGTTGCGCCGATTCCGAGCTTTCTTGCGAGCGGCTTTGTTGAGCAAAGCCGACCGTTGCAAGTGTCAAGCACGCTAACAGAACCATTAAGAAGTTCTTCATCTTTCCAATTCCTATATCTATCGAAGTCAATTTGTTGGCTGAATTTTGCCCATCGTGTCGGCAAAGGCGATCGGCAGTACCATTTTTTGAACTACCTGAACTGCCTAAACCCTTAAAATACAGCATGTATAAAAATCGCGCACACGCTGATCCCGCTAACGAAAGAGCTATATCAGGCCTCTTGGCAAATCACGCTCCATTTGCCAACCTTTTTGAATAGATTGTATGCCTCTCTTGACTCCGCCTCTCCAAACAGCTATCTTCAGGAATTAAAGAGGGTAACGAGACTCAAGCCTTTCCCCTTAGCTCCGTCAGCAACCTCTTACAAAATACAGACTTCTTTGCGATTCGTCAAGGAGATGACCGCGTAATATACCGTCCCGCACCGTTCTTGAACTCACTCGTCAGCATACTTAATACAGTCTTGGGTCAACACTATGAGGTGTCAAATGCATCGTAAGCACTACTTCCTTGCGGCCTTCTTTGTTATTGCCTGCGGTTTCTCGCAGGTTGGTGCCCAAACTGCGCCATTCGGGCTTTACGAAGACGCGGAATTCTCTCCCGACTTCATTCCACTCGAATCCAACAGCGACATGATCCGGTTCACTCTGGACATGGCCCGCCTCCAGCCTGACGGTCAAATTGATTTGAATCAGAGGCTGCCCGGCACTTGGGGCGAAATGAATGCGACCGGCGCGCTTATGCCCCGTTTCACGTTCTACCTCGCGTTGCCTCCCACTGGAAACCCGACGGTCACGATTGAAAATTGGGAAACTATTACTCGTTCTGCTGTTCCGCGTTCGATTCCTGAGAATACTGCACAAGTACCGCGAGTTGAACTTGGTCAGGTCGGAATTTTGGGCGGAGTCAGGCTGCTTCCCGTGACTGTTAAACCAGTTACATACACCAACGGTCAAAATACTTGTGCTGTGCTTGACGTGGCGACGATTCGCATAGATATCGATGGTCAGCAGGGCCAGAATCCGTTGCCGACAGTGCGAACCGCCTATTCCGAAGCATGGCGCTCCGTCTATCAAGCTGTTGTCATGAACTGGCAGGATATTCCCAATCTTATGGTTCGCGAACCGTCTCACATCCTGATGATCGTTCCTGATCCGTTTCTGTCATTTATTCAGGAATACATTGTCTGGAAGCAGCAGCTTGGCTTCATTGTGACGGTCGTTTCTGAAAGCGAAATCGATGACGACAACGTCGGCACCCAGCTTCGCAATCGCATTACTTCCGAGCTTGATCAAAGCTCGCCCAAAATTGATTACGTCATTCTCGTCGGTGATGAAAACACTGTCCCCGCTCACCTCCAACGTACTGAGGACCCGATGTCTCGCTTCAGTGATTTCTCCTATCCGGGTGATTTCACCAACGAAGGCTATTTCACAGAGGTCGTGGGAACTGACCCGTTCCCCGATGTCTTTCTGGGACGTTGGGTAGTAAATAATCAGAGCGAAGCGCGCTCGATTGCGCTCCGAACAATTCAACACGAGAAAAATACGTTCGCAAGCGACTCCACGCGCTTTGAACGATGCGCGGTCTCGGCGGACAATAGCGTGCCCTCACAGCAAATTACGATTGCCTATGCCCGCGAGATGATGCTGCAAAAGGGCTTCGAACAAGTTGACACGGTCTGGGCCTCTGACAACGGCACTGCACAACAACTCATAAATCTCGTGGATGACGGCGTTACGTTTGTCAATCATCGAGGATCAGGTTGGAATCAAGGTTGGGCCGGAATCAATTTTTATTACTGGACCGTTCCGGAAATCTCTAATTCCGGAAAACTTTGCATTGTTACTGGAATCGGCTGCGGTGTCGCTAAGTTCGATGCCCCGGACGCTCAGTGCTTCGGTGAGCAGTGGATGCTGCACGGCTCGCCGACAAACCCGCAAGGAGCGGTTGGTTTCATCGGCCCGTGTTGGAATACGCACACTGTGTACAATGACAATCTCGACACGTGCTTATACCGCGCTATCTTGACTTACAATATTGACAACCTCATGCCCGCGCTGGTCGCCGGTAAGATGTTTACTTGGGCCCTGTTTGCGGATTTCCAGAACGAAGATGGCGTTAATCAAGTTGCAACCGTGATGATGCGCCAGTATCTTGGTCTCTGTGATCCGAGCTTGAAACTCTTCACTGATACTCCGGAGCGTTTGCCTGTTACGCTCCCCTCCGCAATTCCCGCCGGGCCGTTCTCGTTTCCTGTCACAATTGCTGATGGGTTCGCATCGGACGTGGATAGCATTTCCATCAGTTTCCGGACTGAGACAGGAAATCAATTGTCCTATGCAATTCCCGCACGACCCGGCATGTGGTATCTTCCAGTGGATTTTGCGTTCGACGATTCAGTCGTGGCCACGATTGACGGACACAACCTGTTGGCTCGCCAAGTAGGAATTACAGTTGCCCCCAGCGGTGTGTACTTGATTCATCAAGGCACTTCCTTTTCCGACGCGAGCGGAAACAACGACGGGCACATTCAGCCCGGCGAAACAATCACACTCATTGATACAGTTCGCAATATCGGTTCGGATGCGGCATTTGAAGTTGTAGGATCGCTGAGTACGTCGAGTGATAACGTTTCAATCACCGCGCAACAAAGTCAGTATGGTGACGTTGGCTCCAACGAAATGTTTGTCGGTTCCCCGCAATATTCCTTGACTGTTTCGCCGGATTTCCGTGGCAGCAATATGGCCATGGAGATCGCCTATGAAGCCGCCGGCGTTGAGTCGCGCTCCGATCTGTTCTTCTTGACCGTCTATACTCCCGAACTTGAAACCAGCGACCTTAGCGTAGCTGACGGGGATGACGGCTTTATCGAAAGGCTTGAATCCGCCGGACTGGTTTTCACAATCACAAACACCGGCAACGAAACCTTGATTCCCTCTGCTCTCCAATTGCAAACGACAAGTGATTTCGTTGTGATTGAAGACGGAACGGCACAGATTCCGGCCATCGCTCCCGGAAGTTCTTACACGCTGCCCGAAGATGCCGTACGTGTGTCCGGTGCGTGGAACGCGCCAACCGGAACGCAGGTCACCGTCAATGCACTGATCACCGCACAAATGCCGACCTACGCATTTTCTCGTTCACTGGCATTGCCATTGGTGCTCGGCCAAATCGGTCAAGCCGATCCGATGACGGGCTCGGACAACACCTACTACATGTACGATGACCTTGATGTAGCCTACGACCGCGTTGCCGTTTACGACTGGTTTGAAATCTCACCGACGCTTGATGGACCAGGCACAATTATCGAGTTCACTCAAAGTCAGCAGACCTTTGCAGTACCTGTCCCATTTAGTTACGGCTATTTCGGTGAGTCTTTTAACAGCCTGTCAGTATCAACAGACGGTTGGGTTTCACCTGGAAATTCTCAGTCAACAAGCTATGATAATCATGTGCTGCCGTACTCGAACGATTTGGTATCTGGTATGATTGCCGTCTTGTGGAACGACCTTTGGTATTTCTTTGGCGACACGGGCGACATAAGCTACTACTATGACAGCGCAGGCGACCGCTTCATCGTCGAATGGCATGAAGTTACCGATTGGGGAACAGGAACCCGCCCCAACACGTTCCAAGTGCAACTGCTGAATCCGGCTACACATCCGACGCCGACAGGCGATGCCGAATGGTTAATGCTCTATCAAGACTTGACGATGCATCCCACCGCAGCGCTTGGCGCAACGATCGGCTATGAGACATTTGACGAACTCTACGGCGCGACATTTTACCATAACAACGTCGAGCCGCCCACGTCTGCTCCGCTTGCAAACGGTCGGGCCATTCGCCTGACTACCGCTCCGCCTACGATAACAGATACGCCGGAAGTTGTTGAAGTTCCCAAGACGTTTACCCTCTTCCAAAATTACCCCAATCCGTTCAATCCCGAGACCACGATCGAATATGCGCTCGCGGCTCGCGCCAACGTGAAACTCGAAGTCTTTGATGTGCTGGGCCGCAGCGTCATCACATTGGCGGAAGGCAAGCGCGATGCGGGGATTCATAGATTGCAATGGAACGGCAAGAGCAATTCCGGTGTTTCCGTACCCAGTGGAATTTATTTCTATCGCTTGGTTACGCCGGAAATCGTACAAACTCGGCGCATGTTACTGATGCGCTAATTGCTTCGACGCGGCTTCCGTCTTGGATGCCGCATACAGAACGAAATTTCATCTAAACATAGGAACGACGTCGCATGGCAAAGAAGTGGACCCCTTCTGAAGAAAAATATTTGTTGGAAAACTACGGCAAGGTGCCGATGGCCGAACTCGCGGACCGCTTCGGCGTAACTCGCAAAGCCATCAGCGCCAAGCTTGATAAGCTGCGCCAAACCCACGGAATTGACCCTGTTGGCGCTCGCGAACGTGCTACTGCGAGACAACGACGTCAAGCACAACTAAATGAGAAAGTTCCGCAGACAGGCGGAGCGAACCCGCGTAAAATTCCGCCCGTCGGAATTATTACTCATCCGCAGATTGAGAATCTCGCTGCGGTTGAACCGGCCGGAATGTCCGCCACGACCAACGTTGTCAAGACTGCGCAAGGTTGGCAGCCGATTATGGTGACAAAGAAGCGAGTGACGCGGTAATCTCGTGGAAATTTCGGTTGATGGCCATTCGCTGACCTTAGAGCAAGTCGAGCAAGTCAGCAATGGTGCACATGCAAAATTAGCTTCGTCTGCCCGTCCGCAAGTCGAAGCCTCCCGCGCGTGGATCGCGCGGCTCGAACAGGCTGGCGCCAACGCGCCGAGTGTTTACGGTATCAATACAGGTTTCGGAAGTTTGAAAAGCGAGCGCTTCTCGGTTGGTGATGCGCGACGTGTTTCGCGAAACCTGATTATCTCTCATTGCTGCGGCACAGGCGAACCGTTTTCCGAACGGGTTGTCCGTGCCGCAACTCTTTTACGGGCCAACGCTCTTGCTCAAGGACGGTCTGGCGCGAGGCCTGTTGTTATTGAGACTCTGTTGGAGCTTCTAAATCGCCACATTACTCCGGTTGTACCGTCGCAAGGTTCGCTCGGAGCATCCGGTGATCTCGCCCCGCTTTCTCATCTTGCGGCGGTCATTACTCGCGATCCCGATATTGAGAGTGACGAATCGAGTGGAGAAGCTTGGTACCAAGGGAAAAAAGTGAGTGGGGCGGAGGCCATGCGCCGCGCCGGACTCGACAGACTAATCCTTGAGGCTAAAGAAGGGCTCGCACTGAACAACGGTGTGCAATTCATGTGCGCCGTTTCTACCTTGACGTTGCTTGACGCCGAGCGACTCCTGAAACTGCATGACATTGCGCTGGCGATGCACCTTGACGCCGCCTGTTGTGTGCGAACGGCATTCGATGTTCGCATCGCCAATCTGCGGAAATACTCAGGACACCGCACCGTTGCGCAAAATGTTCTCGCTCTCTTAAAAGGAAGCACCTCTGCCGACAGTGATTCTACAAGAATTCAAGATGCCTACAGTCTGCGCTGTTCTCCCCAGATTGCAGGCGCTGTTCGAGATGGTTTGAAGCATGTGCGCGCCGGTCTGGAAATCGAAATCAACTCGGTTACGGATAATCCATTGGTGTTTGCCGAAGATGATCAAGTCATCTCAGGCGGGAATTTCCACGGTGATCCGGTCGGACTCCCAGTGGATTACATGAAAATTCTCTTGGCAGAACTCGGCAATCTCTCAGAGCGCCGAATTTCTCGCCTGATGGATCGTCATCTGAATTACGGATTACCTCCTTATCTCGCTGCCAAACCCGGCATTGAATCGGGTCTAATGATGGTGAGCTACACCGCCGCCGCACTCGCGAGTGAGAACAAAGTTCTTGCTCACCCTGCATCGGTGGATACGATTCCCACGTCAGAGAATCAGGAAGACATCGTTTCGATGGGCACTCACGGCGCTCGGCAAGCCGCTGAGATTCTCAAGAACGTCCAAAAGATTATTGCCATTGAGTTACTTTGTGGGGCACAAGCTCTGGATGTTCGAAACAAGATTTCTCCCGATCTTAAATTCGGTATCGGCTCAATGACCGCGTGGCAGCACATCCGCAAATCAATCCAGCCCCTCGAGCGCGACCGCTATCTCGCCGATGATATCGCCAAATCGTTAGACCTTGTGCAGTCCGGGGAATTGCTAAACGCCGTCACCAATGAAGTGAGCCTTGATTGATTTCGCCGAGCGCGGGCGTCCCCGCCCCGCCGGAATCTGAAGACTGTAAATTGGAATTTGTAAATTGGAATTTTCTGATCACCCCCTCTGGAATTTCCTCGACGAACACAAAGAGCAGGAGCAACTACTCCTGCTTTGTGCTCTTTCGGTCTTGTGGCTGAAACCGCAAGACCCGCTCGCGAAATTATGCGTCACTCGCTACAAAGAGCGCGGCTATTCCATCGAGGCTCTGCGCGAGGCCGCCCTGCAACTATTCCTGTTAGCCGGATTTCAATCCTCGCTTGAGGCCGCCTTCATGATTCAGGAAATTTATGGAAACGGCTTGCCCGCTCATTCAGAGGAGTTGATCGATCTTCCTCCCATGAGCACCTTCGAGCGCGGCTGGGAATTGCAGGCCGAAGTCTATAAAGGAAATGTCGAAAAGTTACGCACCAACCTCGAGTCCATCAGCCCCGAACTCTCCCGCTGGACGGTCTGGATCGGCTACGGATTGGTCATGTCCCGCCCCGGGATACCAGCCCATTGGCGGGAGTTAATGGAGACTGCCGTCTTGGCAGTGATGGGTTTTCCCCGTCAGCTTTTCTCCCACTTAAAAGGAGCCTTAAACCTCGGCGCTACGGTTGCAGAAGTCGAGTTAACTCTGAGAGTATCCGAACTAATCACTTCCGCCGAAACCCTCCGGCCCGCTTGGCAGATGTGGCGCCGGATTGACAAGTAATATCTGACAAATTGGCAGTTATTCGTGGCAGGCTCGAATTCGAGTCTGCCACTTTCTATTTGTAAAATATATATTTAACCATTTGGTATGACCCTTGCCTTAATAGATGATGCATTACTCAAAGTTTGAACATAACCATAAAGGAAAGAATCATGTCGAAAATCATTGGAATTGACCTCGGAACCACGAACTCTTGCGTCTCCGTCATCGAAGGCGGCGAGCCGGTCGTGATTCCGAATTCCGAAGGAGCGCGCACAACCCCCTCGGTTGTCGCGTTCTCCAAAACCGGCGAGCGTCTCGTAGGCGCAGCTGCCAAACGTCAGGCTGTCACGAACCCCAAGAAGACAATTTACTCCATCAAGCGCTTCATGGGCCGTCGTCGCGATGAGGTCGAGCACGAAATGAAGCTCGTCCCCTACGAACTCGTTGGCGGAACCGGCTTGGCCAAAGTCAAAATCGAAGACAAAGAGTACACGCCCGCTGAAATCTCCGCGATGATTCTGCAGAAGATGAAGCAGACCGCCGAAGATTACTTGGGCGAGAAGGTTCACAAGGCCGTCATCACGGTTCCCGCATATTTCAACGACGCGCAGCGCCAAGCCACGAAAGACGCCGGCGATGTTGCAGGTCTCGAAGTCGTGCGCATCATCAACGAGCCGACGGCCGCCGCGTTGGCCTACGGTCTCGACAAAACGCACAAGGACGAGAAGGTCGCTGTCTATGACTTAGGCGGCGGTACATTCGATATCTCGATTCTTGAACTCGGTGACGGTGTCTTTGAAGTGAAATCCACCAACGGCGACACACACTTGGGCGGCGACGATTGGGATCAGCGCTTGATTGACTTCCTGGCTGATGAGTTCAAGAAGCAAGAAGGCATTGACCTCCGCAAAGACCCGATGGCGCTTCAGCGTCTGAAAGAGGCCGCCGAAAAAGCCAAGATTGAACTCTCGGGTTCTTCGCAAACGCAAGTCAACTTGCCGTTCATCACCGCGACTGCCGATGGCCCGAAGCACTTGGATATCGTGGTCACGCGTGCGAAGTTTCAGGAGTTGACTGAAGATCTTGTGCAACGCTCTATCACGCCGGTGAAGAAAGCTCTGCAGGACGCAGGTTTGAATCCGTCGCAAATTGACGAAGTCATTTTGGTCGGCGGCTCGACTCGTATGCCCCGCATCATTGACGTCGTCAAAGAGTATTTCGGCAAGGACCCGCATCGTGGTGTCAACCCCGATGAAGTCGTCGCCGTCGGCGCCGCAATTCAAGGTGGCATTCTCGCAGGCGACGTCAAAGACGTACTCCTGCTCGACGTGACTCCGCTTTCGCTCGGTATCGAGACGATGGGCGGTGTGATGACTCATTTGATTGAGTCCAACACCACGATTCCGACTCGCCGCACCGAGATTTTCTCAACGGCCAGTGACAGTCAGCCCTCGGTCGAGATTCACGTCCTGCAAGGCGAGCGTCCGATGGCGATGGACAACAAGACAATCGGCCGCTTTACGTTGGACGGTATTCCACCTGCGCCGCGCGGTATTCCGCAGATCGAAGTGACTTTCGACATTGACGCGAACGGTATCTTGTCCGTCAATGCCAAAGACAAAGCCACGAACAAAGAGCAGTCTATCAAGATCACGCATTCGAGCGGTCTCTCCAAAGAAGAGATCGAGCGCATGAAGACCGATGCCAAAGCTCACGCCGAGGAAGACCGCAAGCGCCGCGATGAGGTGGACATCCGCAATGGTGCCGATGCGTTGGTCTTCCAAACCGAGCGCCAGATGAAAGAACTCGAAGCCAAACTCGTTGGCGACAACAAGTCCAAGCTCGAAGCCGCCGTCAACCGTGTGAAGGAAGCTCTGAAAGGCTCAAGCGTTTCCGAAATCAAGAGCGCGACTGAAGACCTGACCAGCGTCTGGAGCCAAATCGCTCCGTCGCTTTATCAGGATGCCGCGCAAGGTCAACCAACCGGCTCGGCGGGAGACGGTTCCACAACATCAGAACCCGGCACCGAATCCGCCGACTACGAAGTCGTGGATGAGGATAAGAAGAAATAAGTAATCCTTGGATATCCCCCCAAATCCGTCACGGATTTGGGGGGGACTATTTCCGCCGAGCCGGGTTAAGGTCTGCCGCAACCCGGCCGGAATCTGAAGAAATGCGAAGACGCCATCAGAATCTAAACTTTGCAGGTACCATGCACTTCGTAACGACGGTGACACGCGAGCGAGGGAATTGGTTTACAAACCCTGATCAATGCAAATTCATTCTTGAACTCTTTGAAAAGTACCGCGCCAAATTTGAAATTGCATGCCTCGGATTTGTATTGATGCCCTACCATTTTCATGTATTGCTATACCAAGAGCAAGAGGGTTCGAGCGTCTCCTCATTGATGAACTCATTCAAGCGCGAAACTTCGAAGCAACTCGACTTAGTAGGCTATTCTGCTGTCACATTGTGGCGTGATAGATATGATGATGTGCGGATTCCGGGACCTGACGCTGTGACGAAACGGTTGAACTACATGCACCATAATCCCGTTCGACGAGGAATTGAAGCGAGATTACTGACTATCATTGGTCAAGTGCGCGATTCTATATGCTGGAAGAAGAGTCAAAGATCATTACATTGACGCATCATTGACAAAATCCGCAGATTCCGGCCGGGTTGCGGAGGACCTTAACCCGGCTCGGCAAAAAGTGGTTAACACTGATTCACCCCTAACCTCCAAGCACCCAATTTCACAACCCCAAAAACGAACTTCACTAAAACCAAGTACTCCCGTTCCGCCAATTGTTAGGATTGAACGCAAAAACAGCAGCTTGGGGGACAACACATGAACATAGATCAATGGACACTTAAGGCGCAGGAAGCCCTGCAAGCCGCGCAAGCAATCGCCCGCGACCATAGCCATCAAGCGCTCACGCCGCTGCACCTGCTCGGTGGCATCCTCCGCGATTCCGAAGGCATCGCCTTCGAAATTCTCAAGAAGCTCGACGCGCATCCCGAAGACGTGCGCCGCTTGGTGGATATCGAGATTGCCAAACAACCCAAAGTCACAGGCTCGGTTGGCTCGACCTATCTCGCGCCTGAGACCTCGCGCTTGTTTGAAGATGCGCTGAAAGAGATGGCCGATCTCGGCGACGAGTTTCTGTCAGTCGAGCATCTGTTGCTCGCCATAACAAAGGGTGACGACTCCGCCGCGAAACTCTTACGCGAGTCGCGCATCAAACACGCCGACATCCTGAAAGCGATGAAAGACCTGCGCGGCGGCCAGCGTGTCAAAGACCAATCACCCGAAGACAAATACCGCGCGCTCGATAAATACGGCCGCGACCTGACCGACCTCGCGCGCCGAGGCAAACTCGATCCCGTCATCGGCCGCGACGACGAAATTCGCCGCGTCCTGCAAGTGCTGACGCGCCGCACGAAAAACAACCCCGTGCTGATCGGTGAACCCGGAGTGGGGAAGACCGCCATCGCCGAAGGTCTCGCGCAGCGCATCGTTGCGGGAGACGTACCCGAGAATCTCAAGAACAAGCGCGTCGTCGCGCTCGACTTAGGCAGCCTCGTCGCGGGCGCGAAGTATCGCGGCGAATTCGAAGAACGCTTGAAAGCCGTCTTGAAAGAGGTTACGAGCGCGGAAGGCGCCATCATCCTCTTCATTGACGAGATGCACCAGTTGGTCGGCGCAGGCAAAACTGACGGCGCGATGGACGCTTCGAACCTGCTGAAGCCCGCACTCGCACGCGGTGAACTTCACGCTGTCGGCGCAACCACGATTGACGAATACCGCAAGCACATCGAGAAAGATGCCGCCCTCGAACGCCGCTTCCAACCCATCATGGTCTTGGAGCCATCGGTCGAGGACATGATCTCGATTCTGCGCGGATTGAAAGAGAAGTACGAAGTGCATCACGGCGTGCGCATCACTGACGGCGCGTTGATTGCCGCCGCGCATTTGGCCGACCGTTACATCACCGACCGCTTCATGCCCGACAAGGCGATTGACCTGATAGACGAAGCCGCATCGAAACTGCGTTTGGAGATTGACTCGATGCCGGACGAGATTGACGCGCTCGTGCGCAAAATCCGCCAGCTTGAAATTGAAAAGGTCGCCGTCGCGCGCGAAAAAGACGCAGCCTCCAAAGAGCGTCTCGAAACGATTGACGAAGAGTTGACGAAGCTCAAAGCCGAAGAGAAAACACTCCGCTTACAGTGGGAGCAGGAGAAGAAGGTCATTCAGCAAAGCCGCGTCATCAAAGAGCAAATCGAGCAAGCCAAACTCGAAGAACAAAAAGCCGAGCGCATGGGCGACTTAGGCAAGGTCTCCGAGATTCGCTACGGCTTGTTGCGAGAACTCGAGCGCAAACTCGAGGCTGCGCAAACTGATCTTGCAAAACTGCAAACAAGTCAGTCGCTCCTAAAAGAAGAGGTCACCGAGGATGACATCGCCGAAGTGGTCTCAAAGTGGACAGGCATTCCCGTGTCCAGAATGCTTGAAGGCGAGCGCGAAAAACTCTTGCACATCGAAGAGCGCCTGCATGACCGTGTCATCGGCCAAGACGTCGCAGTAAGCGCCGTAGCATCCGCAATTCGCCGAGGACGTTCCGGACTCTCCGAAGAGAGCAAACCCATCGGCAGCTTCCTGTTCTTAGGCCCCACCGGAGTGGGGAAGACCGAGCTTGCCCGAGCGTTGAGCGAGTTCCTGTTCAATGACGAGCACGCGATGATTCGCATTGACATGTCCGAGTATCAGGAGCGCCACACCGTCTCGCGTTTGATCGGCGCACCTCCGGGCTACGTCGGACATGAAGAAGGCGGACAACTCACCGAAGCGATTCGCCGCAGACCGTATAGTGTGCTCCTGCTCGACGAAATCGAGAAGGCGCATCCAGACGTTTGGAATATTCTACTGCAAGTTCTCGACGATGGTCGCTTAACGGATTCCAAAGGCCGCACGGTGGATTTCAAGAACACCATCGTGATCATGACCTCAAACATCGGCTCCGACATTATCAGTTCACGTGCGGAGAGACTTGAAAGTGAACGTGGATATGAGGAAGTTCGCAATGAAGTCCTTGATCTCTTGAAACGCTCCATTCGTCCCGAGTTCCTGAACCGTATTGACGAGATACTGGTATTCGGACCGTTGACCAAGGATGACCTTACTCGCATCATTGACATTCAACTGAAACGAATCTCCGCTCGACTTGCCAAGCAGAATATACAAGTCGAGGTTGATGACGCAGCCAAACAAATCCTCCTTCGCGAAGGCTACGACCCGACCTACGGCGCTCGCCCAATGAAGCGAGCTTTACAATCGCTGCTGCTAAATCCCCTGGCAGAAGCAATACTCTCCGGCCAAGTTCTTCCGGGCAGCACGGTGCATGTCAAATCACTGGATTCAAGAATAACACTCGAAATCGAAACGGCACAAAGTGTCGAAGCATAAAGAAAGCGCCCGAGCAATCGGGCGCTTTTGTTTCATTCATTTGCTTGTGTGTTTACTCGTCACCAGCCCAAGTGTCGAGCGGTTTCCCCGTTTCGAGCATAGACTTGAGGCTCGACAACACCCTCGGCCAGCCCACTGAGATTCCATTAAGCATGCTCGATTCCGGTTCCAGCTTATCGTGAACGAGTGTAAGCTTTACCATGTCTTGAATTGTTTCCAGTTCAATTGTCACTCTGGAATGCTGACGTTCATCCTCGTAGTTTTCCACCCTCGCCCACGTCATGACTAATTTTTTGGGCGGACTGAATTCAACGACGTTTCCAGCCAATTCGACTTTCTTGCTCGCGTCACTGCGCCGATGCTCCCACCGTGAGCCGGGTTTCCAATCGGAAATGTTATCATGCTCCCAGTACAATTTGGTCAACTCCGTATCGAAAAGTGCGTTCCACACTTTGTCGGCAGTCGAAGAAATGTAGATTACATAGACGAATCTTGCTTCAGGCACTTTGGCCCCCTTCCATTTTATGTTTGAGATCGTAGAGTGCGTTTAGTCTTGGTTGCTCGAATTTTCGAATCCAGCGTTCGTAGAATTCATGAATAGGGACTGGGTTAAAATAATGCAGTTTCTCTCTGCCTCTCCAGAGTACCGTGAGTAGGTTGGCCTTTTCGAGGACGGCAAGATGTTGTGTAACGGCCTGCCGACTCATTTCCATGTTTTCACAAAGCTCGCCGAGTGTCTGCCCGCTTTTGTCGTACAGTTTGTCGAGGAGTGTACGTCTGTTTGAGTCTGCTAAGGCTTTTATGGTCAGATCAATTGTCTCCATGGCATAAGGTACAACAAGGAAAACAAATATGCAAGTAAATACTTGCATATAAAGAACTCGTTTTCTTATCTGATTGCAAATCAAACAGATGGGTCAGTTATGCACATTTTCGCCCTTTCGCCGAACCTCTATTTGATGAGCTACCCCCAATATCGGGAGGCTGCAGAGCCTTCGGGTGTATTCTGAGTAAAGGTCACCAACCATGATGAACACCTCGAAAAACCCCAAGTTAGATTCAGGCAAGTTTGGGCCGAATGTCGTTGATTTCCGGCCCTTTTTTTTGTATATTGGATGCTTAGCTGGATGAAAACGTGCAATTTGCGATTCAGGAACTTATCCAGCACTGAACTTGCTATAGCAAAACCCTATGGATAGAAAAATCAGAGTGTTAGTTGCCAAGCCCGGCCTCGATGGGCACGACCGTGGCGCCAAGGTAATGGCTGCCGCACTTCGGGATGCCGGGATGGAAGTGATCTACACCGGCCTCCGTCAGACTCCTGAAATGATCGTCACGGCCGCCATGCAAGAGGATGTCGATGTTGTCGCGCTTTCCATCCTGTCGGGCGCTCATATGACCTTTTTCCCTGCCGTCCTGAAGCTGATGAACGAAAAAGGCATCGGCGATGTGCTCTTGACAGGCGGCGGAATTATCCCAAAATCCGATATGGAAACCCTCGAAAAACAGGGCGTTGGCAGACTATTTGGACCCGGAACGCCAACAACTGAACCCATTGAATACATTAGGCAATGGGTTAGCCAGCACCGGGCAGCGTAAGAACAGTTCATTCTCAACAATCCTTCATAAAGCATGTCCGGTCACAGTAAATGGGCGACAATCCGTCGCAAGAAAGAAAAGATTGACGCCGCGCGCGGCAAAGTGTTTACCAAGTTGATTCGCGAAATCCAAATTGCTTCGCGAATGGGCGGATCTGACATCAACTCGAATCCGCGTTTGCGCACCGCTGTTGACGCCGCAAAGGCCGCCAACATGCCCGCCGCGAATCTTGAAAAAGCGATCAAGAAAGGCGCAGGTGAACTCGAAGGACAGGCGATGGAAGAGGTCGTCTATGAAGGATACGGTCCTGCTGGAGTGGCCATTCTGATTGAATGCGCGACTGACAACCGCAACCGCACCGTCGGCGAAATCCGAGCGATCTTCAACAAACGTGGCGGCTCAATGGCTGAAGCCGGTGCCGTGTCGTGGATGTTTGACCGTTTGGGCTATCTGACGCTTGACATCAATCAAGGCTCGGAAGACGAGATGATGGAAGTCGCACTTGAAGCCGGAGCCTCCGACGTCAAGAATGACGGCGAGATCTGGGAGGTCTTCTGCGCAACGAGCGATCTTTACGCCGTCAAAGCCGCGCTTGAATCCAAAGGCAAAAAAGTTGACTCCGCCGAGCTTTCATTTATTCCGAAGAATACCGTGAAAGTGGAAGATGCAGGCCCGGCCAAAACCGTGCTGACTTTGATTGAATTGCTGGAAGAGATCGATGATGCGCAAAACGTCTATTCCAATTATGAAATGGATGACGCGCTGATTGAAAGCCTTGCCTAATGTCGCAAGCTGCCTCAGTCGAGATTATTCTCGGAATTGATCCCGGGCTGACTTGCACGGGCTGGGGTGTGGTCAGAAAACAAGGTTCAAAACTATTTTACCTTGACAGCGGCAAGCTGCGTACCAAAGCATGCGATCCAATGGCCGAGCGTTTAAGCTACTTGTTCGGCGAGATTTCCGAAGTCTGCCGCAAACACAATGTATCGCGCGGCGCAGTCGAAGCTGGATATGTCGGAACCGGCGCACTCTCCGCACTGAAATTAGGTCAAGCACGCGCATGTGCAGTTCTGGCGATTCAACAGGCAACAGGTCGCGTTCAGGACATTGCCCCGCGCGAAGTCAAAATGGCGGTCACCGGCAGCGGCGCGAGTTCTAAGCAGCAAGTGAGTTACATGGTCGGGCAGATGCTCGGGATAGAGTTCGATCGCGGGGAAGAGGATATTTCCGATGCGCTTGCAATAGCAATTGCCGCAACTTCCATTCGAGACGTCAAGTTATTGGCAGTGCGCGCATGATTGATCACGTCAGAGGCAGATTGGTCGGTAAGTCGCCTGCCGAAGCGATCATTGAAGTTAACGGCGTCGCGTTTTCTGCGCGAATCTCGTTGACAACGTATGACAAACTTCCGTCAATTGGATCAGAGGCTCAGATCTGGACAAGACTGTTTGTGCGCGATGAGCAGTTTGAACTCTTTGGGTTTGCGACGCGCGATGAACGTTGGGTTTTTGAAGAGCTTATTTCGATCAGCGGAGTCGGGCCAAAACTCGCATTGACGCTTTTGTCGGGAATGCCCGCTCAGGATGTGCGCGAGACGATTGCCGTAGGTGACGCCGCAAGATTGAAAGCCGTCCGCGGAATTGGCGCAAAGATCGCCGACCGGATTGTCTTGGAGCTAGGGAAGAAGTTCGCAGGTTCGGCTGCCGAATGGCCTGTGTCAACCGCGACGACCGGCGCGCCGGCAATCATTCAAGCCCGCTTTGCATTGCAATCGCTCGGTTTGTCCGCCGCCGAAATCGAAAAGAGTATTGACGCCGCACGAGCGCAGAATATCGAAGACGTTGAAGAGATTATCAAATTCGCCCTGCGCAAGAGCTAAATGCCGCGTCTAATCGAACCCGTACTACAAGAAGACGAACAAATTGTCGAACAAAGTCTGAGGCCCTCAAGCTTCAGCGAGTTCGTGGGACAGCAGCGCGTCAAAGAGCAACTTTCGGTTTTTCTTCAGGCGGCTCGCGAGCGCAACGAGGCGCTTGATCATTGTCTGTTCTACGGCCCGCCGGGACTGGGCAAGACCACGCTGTCGCACATTATCGCTAAAGAGATGGGCACACAGGTACGGGTGACGACCGGGCCGGTGTTGGAGCGGCCCGCTGATCTGGCCGGATTGTTGACAAATTTGCAGCACGGTGATATTCTCTTTGTCGATGAAATTCACCGTCTGAGTTCGACCGTTGAAGAGTATCTCTATCCGGCCATGGAAGATTTTCGGCTGGATATTCTGATTGACAAAGGCGCTGCCGCGCGCACGTTGCAGTTGAATCTAAACAGGTTCACTCTGGTCGGCGCGACAACACGCGCCGGATTGCTATCGTCGCCTTTGCGGTCCCGCTTCGGAGTCACGCTCAGACTTGACTATTACGCGGCGGAAGAACTCGTCGAGATTTTGCGTCGCACCGCACAATTGCTTGGTGTTGTGTGCACTGAAGACGGGCTACGGGAAATCGCCTCGCGCTCGCGCGGCACGCCTCGTGTTGCGAACCGTTTGTTAAGACGCGTGCGTGACGTCGCCCAGGTGAGCGGCGCGGACAAAGTTACGCCCGAGCTTGCCCACAAAGCCCTTCGTCTCTTGGAAATAGACGACTACGGTCTCGATGACCTTGACAAACGCTTGATGCTTGCTCTATTGGAAAAATTTCGCGGCGGCCCGGTAGGATTGGGCACGCTTGCCGTGACGGTAGGTGAAGATGAGGGAACGCTGGAAGAGCTTTGTGAACCCTATCTCATTCGCCAAGGATTTTTGGAACGGACTTCACGTGGCAGACAGGCCACGATAAGAGCTTTTGAACATTTCGGCGTGCGGCGAAATTCCGCCGATCAAACTCGCTTACTGTAAATTGACCACGCATGCTTGGCACGTGCAACATTCGAACTAAGGAAAACCAATGCCCGTAACGTCCGCTGTCTATGAACCCCGGGGTGTGCAGACGATTCCGCGACTTTCTGATTTCAAGTACAATCTGCCCGAAAAATTGATCGCCCAGACTCCGCTCGAACGCCGCGATATGTCGCGGATGCTCGTTGTGGATCGTGAGACCAAAGATTTTCGTGACGAGTCATTTGCCGACATCGGCGAGTACTTGAACAAAGGCGACGTTGTCGTCGTGAACTCCACGCGCGTCTTTCCGGCGCGCCTGTTCGGCTACAAGGAAAAGACGGAAGCCGAGATTGAGGTCTTCCTGCTCCGCAAACTCACTGAAGAATTGTGGGAAGTTCTGGTCAAGCCCGCGCGCAAAGTCCGCACCGGTAATAATATCATCATCGGTGATGAAGTTGTCTGCGAAGTCATTGACAACACCACGAGCGGCGGTCGCGTTGTGCGTTTCCACTATGAAGGAGATTTTGCGGCCTTAGTTGAAAAGTACGGCAAGCCGCCGTTACCGCCTTACATTCGCCGGGAGCCCACGCCCGATGACAAAGAGCGTTATCAAACGATCTTTGCCGACGAGTCGGGAGCTGTGGCGGCTCCGACGGCCGGTCTCCATTTCACAAAAGAGATGGTGACGAAGCTGAAGAAGAAGGGCGTCGAATTTGTGCCGATTGTCCTGCACGTCGGACTGGGAACTTTCCGCCCTGTGCAAGTAGAAGACTTGTCACGGCATCGGATGGACTCCGAATATTACGACGTGAACCAATCGGCGGTAGATAAAATTAATGGCGCGATTGAGCGCGGAAATCGCATCATTGCGATCGGAACGTCCGTTACGCGCACGCTTGAAACGGTCGCGAATTTCAGCGGCGGCATTAAGCCACAAAGCGGTTGGACAGACAAGTTTATTTATCCGCCCTATCATTTCAAAGTTGTCGATCGCCTGTTGACAAACTTCCATCTTCCGGGGTCTACGCTGCTCATGCTCGTGTCCGCATTCAGCGACCGCGAGTTCATCATGAAAGCCTATCGCCATGCCGTGAAAGAGAAGTACCGCTTCTACAGCTACGGCGATTGCATGCTCATCATTTGAGTTACGCACTCCTCATTCCCGCTGCGGGCAGGGGAGAGCGGCTTGGAGAATCAACGCCGAAAGCGTTGGTTCAAATCAACGGCAGGCCGCTCATCTGGTGGGCGGTCAGCGCATTTAGTAATGACGACAAGTTGGCTGAGATCGTCATAGCAGCCTCTGCTGATACTGAAAGCGAGATTGCCGAATCGTTAAAGGGTCATCTGCTGCAATCTAATTTCCAAGTTGTGCGAGGCGGCGCAACCCGACAAGATTCAGTAGGGAATGCGTTAAGCGCCGTTTCTTCAAACGTGAATTATGTCCTTGTGCATGATGCAGCTCGTCCGCTTGTGAAACGGTTCGTCATTGACAATGTGCTTGATGCATTGATTGAAAACGTTGCTGCGGTTCCCGGTGTGGCGGTTACCGATACGATTAAACGCGTTGAGCCGAACCAAATGGTTCGCGAAACTCTCTTGCGCGATGAATTGTATGCCGTGCAAACTCCGCAAGGAGTACGGGCAACTGAATTCCGTAAGGCACATGATCTCGCGCGGAGTGCGGACGTGCAATGCACGGACGACGTGGCGCTGATTGAATTTTTCCAGTTGGGTACCGTGAAACTTGTTCCCGGCGACCCGAACAACTTGAAAGTTACGCACCCTCACGAATTGCCGCGCGCGGAAGCTCTTCTGCGCGAAGCAGAGCTTCACTGAACCTTTCTTGCCTCCGGGTTTGCAGTATTCTGCTGTAAGCCCGTTTTCTTCTACTTATCATATGAGTGTTCCGTTTCGAGTTGGAATCGGAGTTGACGCCCACCGTTTTGTCAGTGGACGTCCGCTCGTGCTCGGTGGCGTTACGATTCCGTTTCCGATGGGACTTGAAGCTCATTCGGACGGCGACGTGCTTACCCATGCCGTCATGGATGCGTTGCTTGGCGCGGCGGGAGTTGGCGACAAAGGAAAACTGTTTCCGCCTTCCGACGCGAAATACAAAGATGCTCGCTCGCTCGATTTACTTTTCGCTGCCATGAAAGCGGTGGTTGGGGCCGGATTTGACATTGGGAATGTCGATGTAAGTGTAATGTGTGAGGAGCCGCGTATTGGTCCTTACCGGGAAGAGATGCGCGACGCTCTCGCGACCGCGCTCGGGATTGACATCACAGCGGTTTCCATTAAGGGCACGACGCTTGAGGGCATGGGATTTACAGGTAGAAAAGAGGGCATCGCGGCGATTGCCACGGTGTTGATTATCAGGCAGGAATGACAAAAGAAATTCGCACTCGCTTTGCGCCCAGTCCGACGGGCTTTTTGCATGTCGGTGGTTTGCGCTCGGCATTATATAACTATTTATTCGCGCGTCAAATGGGCGGCAAGCTACTGTTGCGCGTTGAAGATACCGATAGAACACGGTTGGTGGAGGGAGCGGTTGAAAATTTCATTGAAGTCTTCGATTGGCTCGGTATTCACTTCGATGAAAGCCCAATAGTCGGCGGACCTTGCGCGCCTTATGTGCAATCGGAGCGGCTAAACCTTTACACGGAAGCGACAAAAACGCTGGCCGAGAAAGGCCATGCGTATGTCTGCTTTTGCACTGCGGAGAGATTGGAGCAAGTCAGAGCAGATCAGCAAGCGCGCAGCCTCCCGCCGATGTACGACCGCCATTGCCGCAACTTATCCAAAGACGAAGTTGCCGCGCGCATTGCTTCAGGTGAGCCTTATGTTTGGCGCATGGCTGTGCCCGACAATCAGGTTGTAGAGGTTCATGACGTCATTCGCGGCGATGTCAGTTTTGAGACATCTACAATTGATGATCAAGTCTTGATGAAGAGCGACGGTTTTCCAACCTATCATCTCGCGAATGTTGTTGACGATCATGATATGCGGATATCGCATGTCATTCGCGGGGAGGAATGGCTGCCGTCCACTCCCAAACATGTTTTGCTGTACCGCTTCTTCGGTTGGGAGCCGCCGTTGTTTGCGCACCTTCCGCTGCTGCTGAATCCAGATCGCTCGAAAATGTCCAAACGCTCCGGCGACGTGGCCGTAGAAGCCTATCGCGATAAGGGAATCCTGCCTGAAGCGTTGCTTAATTTTGTCGCGCTGTTGGGCTGGCATCCGCAGGACGAGCGCGAATTCTTCTCGTTAGAAGAACTTGTTCGCGAGTTTTCGCTTGATCGAGTTAATAAAGCCGGTGCAGTTTTCGATCAGGCGAAACTTCGCTGGATGAATACCGAGTATTTAGCCAGACTTACTCATGATGAAATGTGGGATGGAGTCGCGCCGCATTTGCCGTCGGAATTGTTGACGGAGTCCGCAGTGCGCGTGCGTTATGCAGTGATCAGTCTGCGGCCAGGAGCCGAATCGTTTCAGGACCTTGCCACAAAAGTAGAAGAGGCTTTTGCTCCTCCTGCCCTTAGCAGTGACAGTTGGGATGAAGCTCAACTCTCTTTTGTGGGAGAGGTGGCTGATGCGCTTTCATCATTGCCCGCCGGGAGATGGAATGATTTTGAATCCTTGATGTCCGAGTTCAAAGCCGCTGCAAATAGCGCCGGAACTAAGCACGGACTAAAAGGCAAAGGAATTTGGATGACGCTGCGCATGGCTCTCACGGGTCGTGAGCATGGCCCTGAATTGGGCAGGCTCGTCGGAATGTGGGGACGCGAAGGCACGCTAAATCGTTTGCACGCCGCGATCGCCTCCAAGCTGTCGCAAGAGCAACCGTCATGAGAGTATTGGTTCTCTGTGGCGGAGCATCGTCCGAGAGAGTGGTATCAATGGCGTCGGGTGACGCGGTTGCAAAGTGGATTGCCGCGCTTGGACACGACGTCTTGAAGTATGATCCCGAGCGCCCCGGCCTGTTGTTTCGATATGACGAGTCCATCGCGCCGCCCGCGATCGGAATGGACGCGCCTTCACTCAGGAACTCGCGCGACTTCAATCCTCGTGTCGTTCGCGAATTGCTCGAAATACTTGAGCGCGAACAAATTGAGATGGTCTTCCCGATTCTGCACGGCGGCTACGGCGAGAACGGAACGCTGCAGAGTTTACTGGAATGGGTTGGTATGCCCTATACTGGAAGCGGTCCCTTAAGTTGCGCCTCTGCCATGCACAAGCCAACTGCCAAGGCTCTGATGCATGCCGCCGGAGTTCCGCTCGCACGTGGATTCGATGTGGATGAACGCGAGCTTAATAAAGTTGAATCCGTAAAGGATCGTATCGCAGCGGCGTTCGGTTACCCGGCAATTGTCAAGCCGCAGAGCGGAGGTTCAACAGTTGGGCTGACGGTGTTGCAATCCGAACATGATCTTGGCAATGCGCTTGACTCGATTCGCGAACAACATGATGGCGCTCTGATCGAACAGCTCTTTGTGGGAAGAGAGATTGCGGCAACGGTGGTTGATGGTGTTGCGTTTCCCTTGATTGAAATTCGACCCAAGCAAGGCATCTACGACTACGCGAATAAGTACACCGCCGGCCGCACGGAGTACATTTGCCCGGCTGAATTGCCATCTGGAATGGCCGAAGCCATTCAACGGTCTGCTGTAAACGTCTTTCGCTCGCTCGGTGCGCGAGGATTTGCGCGCGTGGATTTCCTGGCTAATGACAACGAGTTCATTTGCCTTGAATTGAATTCTCTCCCCGGCATGACGGCCACGTCGTTGGTCCCGAAAGCCGCAAAGGCCTATGGATGGACCGCAGAAGAGTTGATTGCCAAAATCCTGGAGACCGCGTGGTCGCCGTCTGAAATGGTCGGCGCATGAGCCTTCTGTGCGAGGTCTGCAGGTGAAGGAACAGCGAACGAAACTGACGGCGGATGAGCGCTATATGATGATGGCGCTTAAAGAGGCGGAAAAGGGCGCGGGCCACGTAAGTCCGAATCCGTTGGTGGGAGCCGTTGCGGTTAAAGACGGAAAAGTTCTCGCCAAAGCATATCACAAGAAGTTCGGCGATATGCATGCCGAGATCGCGCTGCTTAAGAAACTTACACGCGAACAGGCAATCGGCGCGACGATCTATGTTAATTTGGAACCGTGTTGTCATCTTGGTAAAACCGCTCCCTGCACGCCCGCTCTGATTGAAGCCGGTGTTCGCCGTGTAGTCGTGGCTCAGCAAGATCCCAATCCGTTGGTCAACGGTAAAGGCATGAGGCAGCTGTCCGATGCGGGAATCGAGATTACGAACGGTGTGTGTGAGGCTGCCGCGCGTCGATTGAATGCCCCGTTTATCACGTTCATCACGAAGGGACGCCCGTGGGTATTGCTCAAAATCGCGCAGAGCCTTGATGGCAGAATTGCGCTGAGCAACGGCAATTCACGTTGGATAACGGGTGAAGAATCGCGCATTGAAGTGCATCGATTACGCGCTAAACTCGATGCATTATTCGTCGGAGTTCAAACGATTATCGACGATGACCCCGAACTGAATGTGCGCCATGTCAAGGGCCGCAATCCGGTGCGCATTATTGCCGATTCAAAATTGCGCATCCCCGAAGACTCGCGCATCCTGAAACACAAAGATCAGAAACGAACCTGGCTGCTGATAACGGAAGACGTTGACGCGACGAAGGTCAAAAGACTTAAGAAACTCGGTGTGCAGTTGATTACCTGTCGAGCCGCGACAAATGGCCGCGTGGACATGGTACATGCAATGGAAGAAATTGCGCGCCGGGAAATTGCATCTATTTTAGTAGAAGGCGGGGGAACCGTTCACGCCGCTTTGCTGGCGGACGGTTTGTGGGACGAACTGATTATAGCCGTCGCACCGATGCTTATCGGCGCGGACGGACGCCCCAGCGTGGGCGAATTATCCTTGCAAACACTTGCCGATGCGCCGCGCGTGACGCCGTATAAGCAAGCCTTGTTTGAAGAGGATCACTGGTACTATTTGGAGAGATATGTTCACGGGAATAGTTGAGACCGTTGGCCGAGTCGCCGAGATTCACGACGGCAAAGAGTTTAGAAAAATTCGGATTATCGGACCTGATTGGATATTTGACATGAACGTCGGAGCAAGCTTGGCCATCAACGGCTGCTGCACGACGTCGATCCCCGCAGACGGCGCAGGTTTCACCTGCGAATTAATGCGGATTACATTGGAAAAAACGTCGCTCGGCGCGCTCGAACTTGACAGTGAAGTTAATCTCGAACGCCCGTTGAAATTCGGCGCCGAACTCGGCGGCCATCTTGTGCAGGGCCATGTGGACGGAATGGGTTTAGTTAAGTCCATTGAGCAAGACGGCGACAACCGAATCTATGAGTTTGAAATACCTGCCGAACTAATGCGTTATGTTGTACACACCGGATCGGTTGCCGTGGACGGCGTGTCTTTGACGGCCGCGGAAGTGCGTGAAACTTCCGTCGTGATTGGAATTATTCCCCATACGTTTAAGAACACGGTATTCCATAACTACAAAGTCGGCGACAGAGTCAACATCGAAGTTGACATGGTTGGGAAGTACATCGAGAAACTGCTGCCTGAAAAATTTCGCGCGAAGTGACAAAGAAAGACATGAGCAACAATAATCACAAGCACGGTTTCCTCGATTCATTCGAAGACGGTTTGCGCGATATTGCCGCCGGCAAAATGGTCATTGTCGTTGACGACGAAGACCGTGAGAATGAAGGCGATCTCGTGATGGCCGGCTCGTTTGTCACCCCTGAAGCCGTCAATTTCATGGCCACTCACGGGCGCGGCATGATCTGCATATGCCTTACCGCCGACCGATGCGTTGAGCTGAATTTGCGTCAGCAGGTATCGGATAACACCGCGAAACTTGGAACAGCCTTTACCGAGTCTGTTGACTATTTGCACGGCACAACAACAGGAATCTCCGCGTTTGATCGTGCGAAAACAATTCGGGCAATGATTGACCCGGCGACAAAAGCCGCCGACCTTGGCCGCCCCGGTCATATTCATCCCTTGCGCGCCAATCCCGGTGGCGTATTAGCACGCCCCGGCCAAACTGAAGCAACGGTTGATCTCGCGCGCTTGGCGGGAGTGTATCCGGCAGGCGTTCTGTGTGAGGTGATGGGTGACGACGGTCGAATGCTGCGCGGCGATGCCTTACGTGCCTATGCCGATCATCATGGACTAAAGATCATATCGGTTGAGCAAGTCGCGATTCACCGCGCGCAAAATGAAGCTTTTATGGCCGAGCGGGTTCGCGTGCCGTTTCCGAATAAATTCGGCAATTTCACGCTTGTACATTTTGTGGATACCATCAAGAACGAAGACCATCTTGCGATCGTCAAAGAGCCGCTTGATTTGAGTAAACCTGTCTTGGTTCGCGCACATTCCGAGTGTCTGACCGGCGACGTGTTTGGCAGTGCGCGCTGTGACTGCGGCGCACAGCTTGAGTCGGCGCTCACAAGAATGGAAGCTGAGGGCTCCGGCGTCCTCGTGTACCTTCGTCAGGAAGGGCGGGGCATCGGGCTGGCCGCGAAACTGCAAGCGTACAAATTGCAGGACAGCGGACTTGATACGGTCGAAGCAAATTTGAAACTCGGATTCAAAGCGGATCAGCGCGGCTATGCGTCGTGCGCTCAAATGCTTAAACAGCTTGGCATTCGGCAGGTTAGGTTAATCACGAACAACCCTGCCAAAGTCGCCGATTTACAGAAATACGGAATCGAAATCGTAGAACGGGTGCCCGCATCGAGCGAGCCGACGAATAACAACAGAAAATATCTCGCGGCCAAACGCGACAAACTTGGCCACCTGATAGAATTGAAGTAGGGAGGGGTTCCTGCTCAGAATTATCGTCATCACAAACTGGCTGCTTGTGAGTTGTCTGCTCATGAGTTGCCGCGACAAGGACAATGGTTGCGATGATTGCGGCCAACTTTCGCCCCCATATGGCATTATTGCCAGTGCGGTGGGCGGTGAGTTGGCTTTTTTTAATTTGGTGGACTTAAGACCCATTCGTTCTGAGACTCTCGCAGGTTGGGCCACGGCCTGCGAGATCGTTCCCTCCGGCGGTCGCTTGGTCGCAACAGACAATGATGCAGGCGCGTTATCTGTCCTTACCATCCCCGAAATGGAGAGTTTAGAACACATCTCTATTGGTGGCACTCCCGTAGACGTCCGTGTCGCACGGAATTCACTCACGGCGCATTTGTTGACGCACAATTCGCGTTACTACAGAATCTCTTTGAACTCAATTGAAGTTGATACAGTAGATACCGGCCTTGAACCGCGTCGTCTTAAATTACGGCCCGGCGATCACTGGGCGTGGATTGCCTGCCCCGGTGACAGTACTGTTCGTGTCATCAAAGAGCAGGGTTTCTTCGAAGAGAGGCGGCTCGTTTTCACCGGTCCGTGCACGGATGTTGAGTTTTCGCCTAACGGAGTATTAGCATACTGCGCGTTGCCCGGAAGCGATCAGCTCATGGTATTGGAGGCACAAAACGGCGAGCCGGTTGATACCTTTGCCATGCCCGGCACGGTGGTTGACTTAAGCGTTTCGAGCGATGGAAGATATGTTATGGCCGTCGATTCAAATCACGGAGTCAGCCGGGTGATTGACGTCTTCGATGGGATTACTCAAGATATTCAATGCGGCACGAGTGCGATTCGAGTGCGCTATTCGAGTGCGGCGCGGGCGTTCTTTGTCGTGTGCCCGCGACAAAACATGGTGCTTCGCGTGAATCCGTATTCTACTCCACCGGCTATTACAGATACGATTTTCGTCGAACCAATTCCTCAGTGTTTGTCATTTTTGGAGTGATGGTTTGAGAATCGTTCTGCAGCGAGTTGCACATGCGCGAGTTGAAGTTGAAGGACGTGTCGTCGGAGAGATTCAGCACGGCTTGCTGATTCTCTTGGGGATTGCTCAGGGTGATTCTCCTGCTGAAGTAGAATGGGGAGCCAACAAGATTTGCGAACTAAGGATTTTCTCCGATGACGATGGCAAGTTCAATTTGAACCTGGAGGATGTTGGTGGTTCTGTCTTGGTCGTTAGTCAATTCACGCTGATGGGGGATGCTCAAAAGGGAAGGCGACCGAGTTTCATCACGGCTGCGCCGCCTGAAATAGCGATTCCGCTGTACGAGGCGTTTGTCACTTGCCTACGTAACAGAGGCGTAACTACTGCGACGGGAGTATTCGGCGCTAAGATGGCTGTTCACCTTGTCAATGATGGCCCCGTTACCTTGATCCTTGAAAGAAGCCCTACTAGCACTTAGTTTGCGTTCTTTTTGCAGAGCGCTTGACTTGTGAACAGATGTTTTGTATATTTGTTCAAGGTCAAGCTAAGGATACAAGAATGGGAATGCAACTTACAGAAAAACAGCAGCGTGCGCTGCAATTCATTCAGTCAGAAATTACCGACCGTGGCCGCCCACCCACATTAAGAGAGATTGGTAGCCAGATTGGGGTCTCTTCGACCAACGGCGTTCGCTACGTTTTGGATGCCCTTGTCCGCAAAGGCTACCTCGAACGCAGCCCGATGCTTTCGCGAGGAATTGAACTCACCGATCGCTCGGTCAGGCCCAGCCCGAAGAGTGACGTCCGCGAAATTCCGATATTGGGTCGAATTGCTGCCGGTATTCCGATAACTGCGACGGAGAACCACGAGGGACGGATTTCTGTGGACAAGTCGATTGCCCCGACAGACGACACCTTTGCGCTGCGAGTTCGTGGCGAATCGATGATTGAGGCGGGAATCCGTGAAGGAGATGTGATCTTTGCTCGGCCGCAGCGGACTGCCGATGCAGGCGATATTGTCGTGGCCATGATTGGCGAAGAGGCTACGGTCAAGTTCTACAAGCCAATCGGCGGGAGAATCCTGCTTGAACCGGCAAACTCCCGGTTCAAACCTATCATTGTCGAGTCCGGCACCCCCGGCTTCCAGATTTTGGGCAAGGTCGTCGGCTTGATGCGAAAATTCTAATCCCGACAGAGGCACTGGAACCAAGCAAAGAATCCGGCTCGAAGAGTCGGATTCTGTTTAAGATACGGTTATTTTGGCTTGACAAACCGAGTGGGTTTGTCTATATTCCCCTAAGGGGATTGCGGTTGGCCAAATACCCCGTCGTATTCGTTCTTGTGTACAATGTCCATCCGCCTGAGAGCTTCGATTCCGCGCTCATAATTGCAATTCTTGAGGGCGTTCGCGAGATTCATGTGCTCCGCTTCCAATATCTCTGTTCGCTTGTCGATCGGAAGTGCATCAAGCCGAAGCAACGCGTAATGCAGATAAGCTTTGGAATCTTCGTACTGCTGTTCTCCGTCATAGTAAATACCGGTATGATAGAAGAACTCGAACTCACGATAGGTCTTGTTTCCTTCGCTCGTTATTTCCCTCAGTAAGTCGCTGCGTTTGTCCCAACCGAATACATAGACCGATGAAGCGCTTGCCAGATACTTCTCACGCGCTTTGTCGTAGTAGCGATTCCCGCCCAATTTCTCGTACTTATCTTCTTCATTGCCGATCAGCACCCAGAGATAGAACTCAATAATACTGAAAAACGGGTCAAACGAACCCTGGCCCGGAACATAAGGCGCGCGCAAGCCGAATTCTAGCCGCTTATCGTCATACCGGGCGTCACCCTTGTTGGTGACAATCATGTTCGCCTTGTATTTGTCTTCCTGTGGATTTGCGTTGTATTCGGTGAAGTAAATGCTGATTTGCACGGGCAAGTCGTATGCGCCGTCATCGCGATTCCACGGGTGTCGAGCTTCAGAAATATACTGAGATAATGTCGAATCAATTCCACGGAGCTTGGCCTGTGCTTCTTCAGGCAACCGCTGAAGATCAACAGTGACCTCCGGGAACAAAAGTTGGGAGTTCGCGGGCTGAAACAAGCCTGCCGAGACCGCGAGAACGGCGAGCCAAAGTAAATGGTTGTACCTCATGCCGGAGAGTATAAGGATTGAAGAGGGGATTGTCAAGGCGGTGCGGATTTTCCTGTGTTTACTTGTGCTTGGTTGCGGAAGCATAGCCAATGCGGCGTTCGAGCGATCCGTTTCTGATCCGGTTGCCGCTGGAATGGGGCGGTCCGGTCTGATATTCGAGCGTTCTGGAGGATTTTTGGTCAATCCTGCCATCCGATTCAAACAAAATGTGGCAGTTTGGTGGGACCGCCCTTATGGGCTTCCTGAACTCGGCAGCGAGCGGGTCATTGCCGCTTTCCCCGTAAAAGACACCAACTTTGGGGCGTCCTATGGTCAGACGGGAGACAAAGCCTACTCAGAGCGACAAATCTGCGCAGCGGGAAGTTATGCTTTTGCCTCGGATTTTCGAGCCGGTGTGTCTGCTTCGCTATACGACTTAACAATTGACGGCTTGCCTTCCGGAAGAGCAGGAGTCATAAACTTCGGCATCGTCGGGCAAGTCGCAAACGACCTGAAAGCTGCTGCAGTCTGGAACAACTTTTCACAGTCGAAGTTGTCAAACTACGAGGATGAGTTGCCGACGTCGCTTGCGGCGGGTTTACTCTTCGCCGCTGATGACCGCACCGATCTGGCAATGGAATTTGAACAGCAGCCGGGTTGGCCCACTGAAGTGCACGCAGGAATAAACAGTAGGGTGCTGAAACCGCTCACTCTTAGAGGCGGTGTGCGATTTAATCCGGCTGAATACACAGCAGGCTTTTCGCTAATGCACCGGGCCGTACAAGTCCACTACGCTTTGCTTTGGCATCGTGATCTTGGTGCCAGTCACGCAATTGGTCTGGACGTGTTCCTCCGCTAACTGTGCGTACCCTACTTATCCTGCTCTTTGCCCCCCTTGCGCTTTTGGCTCAAGTTTCAGACAGTGCGCTTGAGGACTTGCTCACTGCTTCTGATGGTGAATCTGCTCTGCCTGATTCTATCGAACCGGCGGTGGCCACGTTTTTGAAACCCGGATTAAACCGTGCCGGTTCCCGTGACGACCTGCTTGTTCGCACCGATCATTTCCGTTTCCAATCTTCATTCCAGTGGACGCGCCGTTCAACGGAGAAGATGTCTTGGAGTGACACGTGGGCGCGCACGCGCTTGACGACGTATTCGGGAAAAAGATTGAGTTCCGATCTGCTTGCAGTGCGCAGAGTGGATGACCCGCGTGTGATTGATGAATTGCATTTGACGCTCGCAGGAGTTCATTCGCCTTCCGAAATCGCCTTCATGCTCGGCACATATCAGTTTGACTGGGGACTCGGGATACTCTCGAGCTCCGCGTTCGGCGCCGCGCGTAGCCTGTCTTTCTTTCGTGCGACACATGCTACTCTCGGCAAAGGTGTCGTCCCGCGTACAACCTCACGCGAGGCAAGTTGGTTGCGCGGGGTAGCCGTCGAAAAAAGAATTGGTAAGGCGCGCTTAGCTGCTTTCGGTAATCTGCGCGAATGGAATGCCAACACTGAAAGTTTTCCCGCCAAGCTCACCGGAATCTTTAGTACCGCAAGCGCATCGGCGATAGATCAGCGCGACAAGGTTGAAGAGCAGTCGGTCGGCGGAGCATTTGATTTTCAAACCGACTATGTCGCTACAGGTTTGTTTGTTGAAAGCTCTAAGTTTGATCCCGTTATCTGGCAAGCTAACGAGCTTCGCTCCTTTTCAGGTTACGGTTCTGCCAATTGGCAGGACATTCAGGCGGCGGTGGAACTTTCGCGCAGCGGCGACAATTCGGCTTGGATGGCAATGCTGGCTCGGGGAACCGAGCGCTGGCGCGGCGCGTTTTACGCCATGTATGCGGCCCCGGAGTACTTTGCGCCGCGAAGTCAAGCGGCCTTTACGTTCGGCGAGATATTTCAGGATTCACGGATCATTGGCGGACGAATCGGCGTCGCATGCGGAGTCAACGATTTCGCGCTCGATATTCATAGCAACCGCACACCGTCCAGCTTGAAGCATTCTGATGAGCTTACTGCCGGATGGACTTTCATCCCGGCGGGAAACTCAAAAATCGAGACGCGCGCACACTTCTCCAACAGCAGCGACGATGATCTTGAACGGCACTCGTTCGCATTTCGTATTGAACCTGCCTGGACACGTCTGCTCGTATGGTCCACAAGATTGGAAATCAGACGTTTTTCGTCGCCTGATGACGATGTCGCAGGAAGCGGAAACTACTTGCACGTTCAGGCGACCCGGCCCGAGGGTAAGCTAAGACCCGGCTTGCGCGTTGCTCTCTTCAATCTTGCTGATCTCGATGCTCCGATGCAAGTTTATGAACCTGCTGTTGCCGGCGCGTATCCTCTCGAAACATTTAGCGGTGACGGTTCACGCGTTTCAGGATGGTTACAGATTAACTGGGGAAGTTGGGCCATCAAAATGAAAGCCGCGTTGCTAAGTCGCGAGCATTCAAGCGACGCATCCGAATTTGCATTGGCCGTAACTTTTCGCCGGTAATCTAAGCATGAAACTTGGCGTCTTAATTCTAAATTGGAACGGCCTCAACGATACACGCGAATGCTTGCAGTCATTGCTGCCGTCGCCGGATTGGTCTGTTATCTATGTCGTTGACAACGGCTCACGTGATGACAGTGTAAGAGTACTCAAAAGCGAGTTCGGTACGCAGATAAAGGTCATCGAAACCGGCGAGAATCTGCTATTTGCCGGCGGTAACAATTTCGGAATCGAGATTGCTCTGAAAGATGGTTGCGATGCGATCTTGCTCTTGAATAATGACACTATTCTTGAGGCCGATACGCTCCCTAATTTGCTGACCGCGTCGAATCGGAATCCCAACAAGCTTCTTTGTCCAAAGATTCTCTATGCAGGCGACCGCAAAAGTCTGTGGTATGCAGGAGGAATCTGGAGTGGCGGGCGGATCGCGCATCGCGGAATACGTGAAACCGATAACGGTCAATATGACGTCGAGCAAACCACAGGATGGGGGACGGGCTGCGCACTATGGATTCCTCGCAACGTCGTTGAGACTGTCGGAGTGCTCGATCACGATTTCAAGCTCTATTACGAAGACGTCGAGTATTGCCTGCGCGCCAAAGCACATGGATTTGAAACGGTCTATGCGCCTTCCGCAAGACTCTGGCACAAGGTCTCCGCTTCGCTCGGTGGTCACGGCACATTCCGCAAGCAGCGGCGCAAGTTTAGCAGTCTGGGCCTGCTGCTGGAGAAAATCGATGCTCCGCCCACAACACTGTTTTTCGCCTATCTCAATTTTTTTGCCTTCGATCCGCTGCGCGCATTGATCAAGAAAATCGTTCGTTAATGTCTCTGTTGAATCCCCGCACCAATTACTGTCGAAAACTTGCCACGTCGTGGATTGCGATATGGTGCGGCATGTTGTTGTCAACCGGCGCTTTCGCTGCAAATATTCTGGTAACGGACTTGGCTGGAACTCCCGTGACGCGATTGCCGTTTATGAGTAGAGGAGACGTCCGAATTGTGCCGCTGGCAATGTTGGGAAAGTTTGCCGGATATGAGTCGGCTGTCGAGCGCGGGAAATACCTCATTGATTCTCCTGGTTGCGTGACAAAACTGGAGCCGCACAACAGCTTCGGCGAGGTCAACGGCGCGTTTGTGCAAATGGCAATCCCGGTTGAGATGTGGGACGGTTCGTTGTGGTTGCCGCTAAAAGACCTGCCGGATCTCTTTCCAACGACCGTCGAGCTAAGTGAATCCGGAGAAGTTATCCGGCTGCTCGGAATAGTCGATTCAACTGGCGGCGTCGTAAAGCCGCTCGCCGTTAACAAGCCCGATGATTCGGGATGGAAGTTCGGCAAAGTCATACTCGATCCCGGCCACGGAGGGAAGGACCCCGGTTGCAATGGTCTATTAGACATGGACGAAAAAGACATCGTCCTTGACATTGCTCGGCGAGCTGAAACGGCCTTGAAGTCCAAAGGTATTCCCGTTGTCGTTACGCGCAAGGAGGACCGCTTCCTCACGCTCGGCGAACGCACGCGCCAAGCCAATGCCGAAGCCGGTGATCTGTTTATTTCCATTCACTGCAACAGCTACTCCGATCCCGCAATAGGGGGAGCCGAGTGTTACATCCTGAAGCCTGCCAAGTCCGATCGAGCAATCAAAGTCGCGGCTCGCGAAAACCAGGTCGTTGAGCTTGAGCGCGACGCCGAGCAATATGAAGCAATGACGGAAGAGAACTATATACTGCTCTCGATGGCAACCAGCCAGTACCTGCATGACAGCGAAACGTGGGCAGAAATCGTTCTTGAGGAACTGAAACGCGATGCGGGAATGAACATTCGCGGAGTTGATCAGGCGGGGTTTTATGTGTTGATGGGAGCATCAATGCCTGCAATCTTGCTTGAATGCGGATATCTGTCGAACCCTGACGATGTGCGGATGCTCGGGGCCGAGCGTGGCAGGCAGCGTATAGCCGATGCGATTACGACATCGATTGTGAAAATGAAAACTGAAATGGAATCTGCGGCCCGATGAGTGAGCGTCCGATAGTTGTGTTTGATTCAGGATTAGGCGGGTTGACTGTCGTTGCGGCTCTCTACCGGATGATGCCGCATGAGCACTTCGTCTTTTTTGCCGACCGCGCGCGGGTTCCGTATGCGTCGCTGAGTCCCAATTTGATCACGCGCTATGCATGCGAGTCCGCAAGTTTTTTGAAAGAGCACAATCCAAAAGCCGGCGTCATTGCATGTAACACAGTTTCAGCCGTTGCATTGCGCGAAGTGGAGCGAGTTTTGACCGTTCCAGTCATCAATGTCTTGCACCCAACTGCCGCCGCCGCCGCGCGTGCCACCAAGAATAAGCGCATCGGAGTTCTGGCAACCTCTGCAACCGTCAAACGAAATACTTATTCACTTGTGCTGAACGAACTGCTCCCCGGAGTAGTCGTCACATCTCAAGGCTGTCCTTTGCTTGTGCCCCTCGTCGAAGAAGGGTGGACTGAAGGCGATATTCCGCGCTCCATCGTTGAACATTACTTGGGTGAGTTAATCGCTGCCAAAGTTGATACGGTTGTTCTCGGCTGCACGCACTACGAATATTTCCGCCAGCATATTCAGCACGCAATGGGCCCCGGCGTCACGCTTGTTGACACCCCACTCGCAGCTGCAGCCGAGCTTGATCAATGGCTCGAGTCGCACCATTCGCTGGAAAGAACCGGCGCGGGAAGCGTCAAGGTGTTTTCAAGCGACGTCACAGACGCGCTGTATCGAGTTGTCGAGACGCTTTTTCCTGATTCCAACAAAATTTCGATTGAAGCCGTATCTGTAGAACGGCTTGCAAAGGCAACAGCCCTTTCCTAACTAATCCCTCTTCAGGAGATTGACACAGTGTTTGCTTTGTCAATCGCCAGAACACGCCCCACCTGATTTCTAACCTACCTTTTCCCCTTCAACCTATGGATATTTCAACACTTCAGGCGATGACGGTGCCAGACCTGATTACCTTGGGCAAACAACTCGAGGTGCAAGAAACGTCCGGTCTGCCCAAACATGAGCTGATCTTCAAGATTCTCAATCGCCAATCCGCCAAAGATGACGTCCTAACTGCAAGCGGCGTTCTTGAAATTTTGCCGGATGGATATGGCTTCCTTCGTAGTGCGCCTGCGTCTTATTTGCCAAGCCCCGACGACGTCTATGTCTCGCCGTCGCAGATTAAGCGATTTGGTCTTCGCACGGGCCACCTGATTGCCGGTCAAGTTAGGCCGCCGAAAGAAGGCGAGCGTTTCTTCGCACTCCTAAAAGTTCACAACGTCAACGGCACAAATCCCGACGTTGCCAAGGAGATCGTGCACTTTGATGATTTGACTCCCATCTATCCGAACAACAAATTCAAGATGGAGTTGGATTCCAAAGACCTTACCTTGCGAGTGATTGATATTTTTTCTCCGGTCGGCATGGGCCAGCGTGGACTGGTCGTGGCGCCGCCCCGCACGGGCAAGACAATTATTTTGCAAAAGATCGCCAACGCGATTACGACGAATCACCCCGACATCGAGCTGCTCGTCCTGCTCATTGACGAGCGCCCCGAAGAAGTCACTGACATGGAGCGCTCCGTCAAAGGTGAAGTGGTTTCGTCCACGTTTGATGAAAAGGCCGAACGCCACGTTCAAGTAGCGAACATGGTGCTCGAGCGGGCCAAACGAATGGTTGAGATGGGCAAGAACGTCGTCGTATTGCTCGACTCTATCACTCGACTCGCGCGCGCGCATAACGCCGTGATGCCGCATTCAGGCCGTGTGCTGTCCGGCGGTATTGACGCCAGCGCATTGTATGAGCCCAAGCGTTTCTTCGGTGCCGCGCGCAATATCGAAGAGGGTGGAAGCCTCACAATTCTTGCCACTGCGCTAATCGAAACAGGATCGCGCGCCGACGAAGTAATTTTTGAAGAATTCAAGGGTACAGGTAACCTTGAGCTTGTGCTTGATCGCCGACTCGCCGAGTTCCGCATCTTCCCGGCGATTGACGTCCTGCGCTCCGGCACGCGCCGGGAAGAGCAATTGCTCTCGCCCCTCGTACTGCAAAAAATGTATGCGCTCCGCAGCGTGCTTGACCACAATAACTCCGTCGAGTCGATGAAGTTCATTCTCGACAAAATGCGCGATACGCGGTCGAATGCCGAGTTCTTTGAACTGATGACGAAGTCTTAGCCGATGACGCTGCCGTTCATTGGCAATATAGAAGTGGATGCTTGGACGATTGTCGGCTTGGTCGGACAAGTGCTGTTCTTCATGCGTTTCATTCTCCAGTGGATTGCCACTGAACGCGCAAAACGTACCGTCATTCCCACTTCGTTTTGGTACTATTCCATCGTTGGCGCGCTCGTTCTTCTTCTTTATGCGACCGTCCGCAAGGACCCCGTCTTCATCGCAGGGTATCTGCTCGCGATGGTTATTTATCTTCGCAATTTGCGCTTCGCACTTCGGCCCGGTTCGCCCAAACCGTCAGCCTGATTTCGGCAACCTCGCGCCGATTCTCGTTTCGAGTTCTAATTTTCACTACATACTACTCAATTGCAAACTTCAAGCATCGCACGATGGCTTGCTCTAATTGCCATTTTCGTGCTGGTTGGCTGTTCCCAGCGTGAATCTGACACGGGAGCTGACGCCATTCCTGTTTCTCCCGCCGGCACGGAGGGCAAGACTGTGATTGCCGCCACACGCTCAGCGGAGTGGGACCTTAACCTTTCGGCGGGACGTGGCTCCACGCTGCAAATCGGTGAAGCCGCCGATTTCAAAGTTGTCTCAGCGATTCGTTTTCAACCCAATGATATTTTGCCCGACAGCGTGATCGTCGATACGGCGCGCATTCGTTTTCGCGTCGATCAGGTTTATCCGGGCCGCGGTAACGCTCCCGATTTGCGAATGCTGATCAAACAAATTACCGAGCCGTGGGATGAGGATTCATTGCGCCTAAGTGCGTTGCCGAACCGCGACAATTACCCTGTGATTGATACGCTACTCTTGCCGACCAACGAAATCGTTGCCGATTCCGTTTTGCCGACCGCCGTATATTGGGAGGTTCCGGACTCGATCTTTGACTCTTGGCTGCTCGATGACAGTTTGAATTACGGAATTTTGTTGGAAGCGGAGAACCCCGATGTGATCGTCGGTATTCAGTCAGCCGAAGGCGCGGCGAACTACTCCGTACAATTGGAACTGAACGGTACACAATTCCCTGAAGATTCAAATTTCGCGGCGGTCGCGTGGGCAGATACCTTGCTGGCAATTGATGATGGTTACTTGGCTGCCGATTCAAGCGATTCACTTGCTCATCATTTGCGGATTAGTCAAGGCTCTTTTCGCCGCGCCTTGCTGTATTTTCCGCTGGACAGTGTGACCGCCAACCCGCTGCGCACCGTTGTAAGAGCATGGGTTCATCTGTACGCCGATTTGAGTGCGCCAAACAGCCTAACTTACTCGGGTTCGAATATTCTCTACAAGGATGCATCACTGACGGACACAAGGTGGTTTGCCGATCCGGACAGCGCCGTTCAGAGTTTCATTGCGCTCAGTTCAACAGCTTACGAAGCAGACAACGTCGAGCTTGCTTTTGAGGTTACGAACACTTTAGCCGGTATTGTCGGCAATCCTGATCTAAATGGCGGCTATTCGGTTCAGGCCGCGCTTGAAAACGATGTTCTGACCAGACAGTTCTTTCATGGCCATGATAGCGAAGTCGATTCTCTCCGCCCAAGACTTGAGATTTGGTGGGTAGAGCCATGAGAATTCTTCTGCTTACACTTATCATTTCAAGCGGCGCTTATGCCGGTGGATCAGTTTTCGGAACCCAAGCCACTGGAGATCGCATTGTCACCGGCGGCGTTCGCGCAGTTGGGATGGGCGGCGCGGGACTTGCAATCTGGGACAGTCTTGGAATGCACTCGGAGAACGCCGCTGCAGCAGCTTACACGACAGGAGCAACGTTGCGAGTCGGTTTCTTTGGCGGCCTCTACGATACAAAGGACAAAAACACGTCGGACACTGACACCGAGTTCGGCTGGCAGGCATTTCGTCTCTATTTGAATGTTCATCCGCGCTACAAAATGGGCATCGGCATCGATCCTATTGCGCGCACCGACATCCGCTTGTACGGACAAGACAGTCTCGGTTTTCTAACGGACAGCGGAATGGTTTACGAAAACTACGAAAGCCGCAAAGTCTGGTTGGGAAGCAACACGGATATTCGTTGGGATCACGCCGTTAAGCTCTCAGATAAGTTCGCGCTGGGCGGAACTGTTGCCTTTGCGTCAACCTATCTTGAAGTTAATCACTCGTTGGATTTTCCTTCAACCGGAAGTTCATCTGGCCCGCGCGACGTGTACTATCACGACGTGCATCGCTTCAGCGGATTTTGGGGCGGCCTGTCATTCCTTGCACGACCATCAGAAAGACTGAGCGTCGGTGGATACTGGAAATCAGAAGCCGATGGCAATTGGGATTACGAACGCTCTGTCAATCACGGCGGCGAACGTCAGTTCAAGGAGTCAACCGGCACACGGCCCGGCGAATTCGGCGTTGGTGTCGGTTATCGCTGGGCGCCTAACTGGGCGGCCTATCTTGACGCAAAACAGCAAAGCTGGACAGTGAAACAATACGGACCGATGTTCGAGAACTCAGGCCTAAGGGATCGCGATGCATTCTCAACAATGCTCGGAGTGGAAAAGCTCGGCGGCACGAGATTGACGGATGAGGGCTTTGACCGTTGGGACTACCGCGCCGGTCTTGCTTATCGCAAACAACCGTGGCAGGTGAATTCCGGAGACGCGGTCGGCGACGTGAATGAAATAGCGTTGTCGCTCGGTGTGACGATGCCGTTGGTTCAAGAGTCGGGAAAACTACATGTGGCTCTCGAGTTCGGGCAGCGCTCGGCATCAGACGTTGACGTTACCGAGAGTTTTGGCAGATTCTATTTACAACTTGATATGCACGAGCGCTGGTTCAAACGCGAGCAGCGCAAACTGCGGGACTAATCTATCATGAGCGCACATCTAAAGAACATATTAGGTCAAAGCGATCCGTCCGTTGCCGCCATAATTGATCGCGAACGCTCGCGGCAAAATGAAGGACTTGAATTGATTGCCTCGGAAAACTTCGTTTCACCTGCCGTGCTGGAAGCAATGGGCAACGTGATGACGAACAAATACGCCGAGGGTCTGCCGGGCAAGCGTTACTACGGCGGCTGCAAATACGTTGATGAAGTCGAAACTTTGGCTATTGATCGTGCCAAAGAATTATTTGGCGCCAAATGGGCCAATGTGCAACCGCATTCCGGTGCGCAGGCCAATATGGCCGTCTATTTCACATTGCTCAAACCGCGCGACAAAATTCTCGGCATGGACCTCGCGCACGGCGGACATCTGACGCATGGTTCGCCCGTAAATTTTTCCGGTCGCTTGTTTGAGGTCGTGAGCTACGGCGTGACGCGCGATACCAATCGAATTGATATGGATGACGTCGCGGCCAAAGCGCGCGAACACAAACCCAAATTGATCATGACCGGATCGTCAGCCTATCCGCGCAATTGGGAGCTCGCAAAGTTTCGTGAGATTGCAGATGAGGTCGGGGCATACTTGATTTGCGATATGTCGCACTTCTCAGGATTGGTTGCAGGCAAGATTCATCCCGACGTTCTGCCGTATTGTCACGCAGTAACTTCTACTACTCACAAGACATT
Organism: uncultured Alphaproteobacteria bacterium; assembly: GCA_964587105.1. Classification (GTDB taxonomy): domain Bacteria; phylum Electryoneota; class RPQS01; order RPQS01; family RPQS01; genus JABWCQ01. The sequence continues at coordinate 38,283 of CAZPKG010000015.1, forward strand.
GCGCGGCCCGCGTGGTGGTATTGTGCTCTCGAACGAAGAAGGCGGCGAGCTTATGCTTGCTGGAATGCCTAAACCGAAGAGCTATTGGGATGCGTTTGACAGTTGGGTTTTCCCCGGCGTGCAAGGCGGCCCGTTGATGCATGTAATTGCCGGGAAAGCCGTCGCGTTCGGTGAAGCTCTTAAACCTGAGTTTCACGACTATGCGCGCAAAGTGGTTGACAATGCCAAGATGCTCGCCGATGAAATGATGTCGCGTGGATACAAAGTTGTCTCCGGCGGGACGGATACTCATCTTGTTCTGCTCGATCTTTCACCGCTCGGCAAGACGGGCAAAGCCGCCGAGAAAGCGCTCGAAGCCGCTGACATTACGGTCAACAAAAATATGGTTCCCTATGATCCGCAAAAACCATTGGTCACTTCGGGCGTGCGCATCGGTTCGCCTGCTGTCACGTCGCGCGGCATGGGAACGTCGGAAATGAAAAAGATCGCCGAGTTGATTGACTTGGTGATTCAAAATCTTGATTCCGAAGAGGTCATTGGCAAGGTGAAGTCGCAAGTTCACGAGTTGACGCGCGGTTTTCCACTCTATCCGCAAGCATTCCGTTATGGCATTTAGGAGTAACTTTGCGCTGCCCGTTTTGCAGCACTGACGACGACCGGGTCATTGACTCGCGTCCCGCAAAAGAAGGTCGCGCGATTCGCCGCCGCCGCGAATGTTTGAAGTGCGGTCATCGCTTCACCACATACGAATCCATTGAAGTCCGGATCGTTCACGTCATAAAGTCTGACGGAGCCCGCGAACCTTTCGACCGCGAAAAGGTTTATCGCGGGCTTTCTATTGCCTGTATCAAACGGCCTGTTGCGACCGAAGTGATCGAGAATATGACCGACGCAATTGAAGCCCGCGTGCTCGCCGAGGCCGATCGCGAAGTAACCGCGTCTCAAATCGGTCAATGGATTCTCGAAGAACTTGTTAATGTGGATGAAGTCGCATACGTCAGATTCGCTTCCGTGTACAAGCGCTACATGTCCGTGAATGAGTTCTTAGAGGAGTTGAAGAAGATTAAGAGCGAGAAGTTTGAGCAACGGCTAAATCGAGGCGCGCTCGAGTGATTCTTACTCTCGCTGAGAAACTCTACGGCGTTTTTGCCGACACCTATCATCGCAAGTGGGACAAACGAGGTGGATGGCGCGCTCCCGTTCCTGTAATTTCTGTTGGCAACATTACTGTCGGGGGCAACGGCAAAACTCCATTTGTTATTGCTTTAGTCAAGTTGTTTGAGCAGAAGTTTCCTCATTTGCGCGAGCGGAACCGCATTGCAATACTGAGTCGCGGATATGGCCGTAAGTCCAAAGAGCTTACCATTGTCGAAATTGATTCGCATTGGGAAGAGAGCGGCGACGAGCCGCTCTTAATCAAACGTAGCTGCCCAAATGCGCTCGTGATTGCAAATGCCCGCCGGGTCGAATCTGCGAAAGTTGCCGCCAATGAGTTTGGAGCAAGACTGATTTTGTTAGATGATGGTTTCCAGCACCGACCTCTCGCTCGTGACATCGATCTCGTAATGCTGGACTCCGAATTTCCGTTTGACAATGGACGCCTGCTCCCAGCCGGCCGGCTTCGCGAGCGGACGACTGCAATTTTTCGCGCCTCAGCCGTCATCTTTGTTGGAATTGGCGAAGCCTCGAAAACAGTTGCCGAGGTTCACGGCAAACCTGAATTTCAGGCCGTTCCAGCATCCCTGACCGAGTCTTGGGCAGATAAGCCGTCTGGGCCAGTGTTCTTGCTCACAGGAATAGCCAGACCAGACAGAGTTAGAAATTACTTAGAAAAAGCGAACATCCAAGTCGTTGGGCATCGTGTGTTCCGTGACCACCATGCTTTCTTGGATACAGAACTCTTGTCTGTTGCAGATGAAGCTCGATCCTTGAATGCCGAAGTAGTTCTGACAACTGCTAAAGACTCCATTCGTATCCGCTCATGGCAAGGTAGTTTACCTCTAAAGATAATTCCCTATGACCTTGCCATTTCTCGGCCAGACGATCTTATTACTTGGATGCAGACTCGTATTGAATTGTAGAAGTTCGTGATTCGTAAGTGGCAAAGAGTTCATTTGGTTAAGGTTGCGAGGCCATTCAAAACCCTAACATTTTATTTGTTATTTAATTAAGCATTATGCACTTTGAGCAATGCTTCACAAAATGATTGACTTTTTGTGGAGATATGGCTATATTCAGCAATCTATGGATGTTATAGAGTATCCGCGTAGTAACTGACCGCTATGGGCCTGGAGTCAATCTTATTTCTGTTGCTTGCGGTCGGAGCGGTGCTGACGGCCCTTTTGGTCGTCACTTCGCCGTCGCCCATCGGTTCGGCTCTCTATCTCGTCGGTACCATGTTTTGTCTGGCCGGTTTGTACGTCTTGCTGGCCGCCCCATTTCTCGCAGCTATCCAGATGATCGTGTATGCAGGAGCCATTATTGTGCTCCTGCTTTTTGTTATTATGCTCCTGAATTTGCGCCGAATTGATGAAGTCCTTTCCAAAGGCTGGCGAATCGCCGGGCTTTTTGTGGCTGGACTGACTCTGTTTGCGCTGTTTATGGCCATCGTGCGTGGGAGTTCGGTCCTGCCCGAAATGCCATCTATACCCGATGAGTTTGGCAAAGTCAAAGAACTGGGCAAGATTTTGTTCAGCAAATACCTCTATGCATTTGAGGCCACGTCGGTACTCTTGCTTGCGGCCATGATCGGCGCAGTAGCGCTTGTGCGCAAAGAGGGAAAGGCGGGAGGAAAAGATGCAAGTTGAACTTGCTCATTACCTTCTCTTAGCTGCTGTGCTCTTCGGCATCGGTACGATGGGTGTGCTCACACGCAAAAACCTTATCATTATCTTGATGTCCGTCGAGCTGATGCTCAACTCCGTCAACTTGACGTTCATTGCTCTGGCCCGCCATGCGGCGGATCAGGAAGCACAAGTGGTCGTGTTCTTTGTTCTTTGCGTCGCCGCCGCCGAAGTTGCGGTAGGCTTGGCAATTCTAATCTCGGTGTGGCGTAAACGCGGAACCATGAACGTTGATGCGCTAAGCGCACTCAAAGGCTAATGCTCGAACTGCTTTATCTAATTCCGCTCTTCCCGCTGTTAGGCGTCCTGCTCAACAGCTTTGTGTTGCGCGGTCAATCGGAAAAAGTCGTTGGCTCCGTCGCTTCCTTAATGGTCGGCGCGAGCTTCGTCGTTGCCCTCGGGGGATTCTTCCAACTTCTTAGTATGGTTCCCGAAGCTCGACACTTCGAGCTTGAGATGTTCCGCTGGATTATCGTCGGAAACTTCTCGGCTCAGGCCAGCTTCCTCGCTGATCCGCTCTCTATGGTGATGATGTTGATAGTCACCGGTGTTTCGACGCTGATCCACATCTACTCCATCGGGTACATGCATGGCGATGAAGGCTTCCGCAAGTTTTTCATCTACCTGAATCTGTTCGTGTTCTTCATGCTCCTTCTGGTCATGGGGAGCAATTACCTTGTGATGTTTGTGGGCTGGGAAGGCGTCGGTCTTTGTTCTTATCTGTTGATTGGCTTCTGGTACACCGACGAGCTAAAGGCATCGGCGGGCAAGAAAGCCTTCATCATGAACCGCATCGGCGACTTCGGATTCTTGCTCGCGATCTTCTTGATCTGGACAACATTTGGCACGATCAACTTCCGCGAGATTCAGCCGATGGCTCAAGCCTATCCAGTTGGTGCGGGTGTGATCACGGCTATCTGTCTCTTGCTGTTCACCGGAGCGACCGGTAAGTCCGCGCAGCTTCCTCTATATACATGGCTGCCTGACGCTATGGCGGGTCCGACTCCCGTGTCGGCCTTGATCCATGCTGCAACGATGGTCACCGCCGGTGTTTACATGATTGTTCGCTCGAATTTCCTGTTCTCACTTTCACCAGATGCAATGCTGGTCGTTGCATGGGTTGGTGGCCTGACGGCTTTGTTCGCGGCGACAATCGGATTGGTTCAGACGGACATCAAAAAAGTTCTCGCCTATTCCACGGTGAGTCAACTTGGCTTCATGTTCCTTGCCTGCGGGGTCGGAGCCTATACTGCCGCCGTATTCCACTTAATGACGCACGCCTTCTTCAAAGGTCTGTTGTTCTTGGGATCAGGTTCAGTTATTCATGGTATGTCTGACGAGCAGGATATACGTTTGATGGGTGGCCTGAAAAGCAAGATGCCCGTCACTTATATGACATTCCTTGTCGGCACGCTTGCTATTGCCGGAATACCCGGCCTGGCAGGATTCTTCTCTAAAGATGAGATTCTTTGGAAGACTTATGAGTCCCATCACGTCGTACTGTGGGCTATCGGTCTGACTGCCGCTTTTTGCACGGCCTTTTATATGTTCAGACTGTTGTTCTTGACTTTCTTCGGCAAGTTCCGAGGTTCTAAAGCGCAGGAACATCATGTTCATGAGTCACCCAAGCTGATGACCGTCCCGCTTATGGTGCTGGCTGTGCTTTCAGCAATTGGCGGGTACATCGGTGTTCCGCACGCGCTTGGCGGGCACAACTTCTTCCATGATTGGCTTGCTCCGCTGATTTCTGAAAGCGGTGTATCTCACGGAGGCGGCGAGCACGCAGGAGTGCCGACGGCTGAATACGTTTTGATGGCCGCGTCCGTTCTTGTGGCTTTGTTGGGTATCTTATTGGCGCGCAGTTGGTATCTCGGTAAGTCCACTACGGTCGAGTCGCTCGGAAAATCCGGTATGCGCAATCTGCTTTACAACAAATACTGGGTTGACCAGATTTATGACAGCGTGATTTCGCAACCGCTCGTGAAGGCTTCCGAACTCATGGCTAAGTATGTTGACCAAGGTACAATTGACGGAGCGGTCAATGGAATAGGCTCAACAGTCTCCGGCGTCGGCGGCGTCGTGCGTAGGATTCAAACCGGCGTGACGCAGAATTATGCCGTGATGATGGGAATGGGCACCGTAGTCTTGTTAGGCGTCTTAATCTGGTCGGTATTGGGATAAGCTCATGCTCCTCACTCTTTGCATAGCCATCCCCGCCGTTGCCAGCTTGCTGATTCTGCTACTGCCGCGCACTTCTCCGAATGTCATCCGTTGGACGGCATTGGGTGCAAGCATCGCGGCTTTTCTCGTTTCATTAGTTGTCTATGCCAACTTCCAAGTCGGCGAGGCTGCCTTTCAAATGGTTGAGAAGCTCCCGTGGATTCCATCTATTGGAGCGGAATGGCATTTAGGTGTTGATGGAATAAGCCTATTCCTGATCGTCTTGACTACGCTACTGACCGTGCTTTGCATCATCAGCAGTTGGCATAGCATTCACGAACGAGTTCAGGAGTATTTCTTCTTCTTCCTGCTGCTGGAAGCGGGCATGGTTGGTGTGTTTGCCGCGCTTGACCTGTTCGTCTTTTATGTCATGTGGGAAGTCATGCTCGTTCCGATGTTCTTCCTGATCGGAGTGTGGGGCGGGCAAAGACGGCTTTACGCGACAATCAAGTTCTTCTTGTTCACGATGGCGGGTTCTGTGCTGATGCTCGCGGGAATTTTGTATGTGTATTTTCACACTCTGGACCCCGAAACCGGCAAGCACACCTTCAATCTGTTGATGGCGACAGATCAATCGAAATATGCCCTTGACGTTCAGCGCTGGTTGTTCCTGGCATTTGGACTGGCCTTTGCCATCAAGGTCCCGCTATTCCCGTTGCACACTTGGCTGCCAGATGCACATACGGAGGCTCCGACCGCGGGTTCCGTGATTCTTGCCGGTGTTCTGCTCAAAATGGGAACCTACGGTTTCTTGCGATTCTGTCTCCCGATGTTCCCGCAAGCTACACTTGAATTTGTTCCATGGATCAGTTGGCTCGCGCTGATCGGTATTGTCTATGGCGCGTTGGTGGCGATGGTCCAAAAAGACATGAAGAAACTCGTTGCGTATTCATCCGTGGCGCACTTGGGTTTTGTCATGCTCGGTACATTTGCCTTGAACCAGCAGGGTTTGACCGGTTCGCTTCTGCAGCAGATCAATCATGGTATCTCAACCGGCGCGCTGTTTCTCTTAGTCGGTGTTGTCTATGAGCGCCGTCACACGCGATTGATTGCTGACTACGGCGGAATCGCCAAAGCTATGCCGGTTTATGCCGTGCTATTCCTGATTATTGCTTTGTCCTCAATCGGCCTGCCGACGACCAATGGTTTCGTGGGCGAGTTCCTGATTTTGCTGGGTACATTCTCCTCGAATACTTTCTACGGCGTGGTTGCCACATCCGGCGTTATTCTTGCCGCAGTTTATCTGCTCTGGATGTATCAACGAGTATTCTACGGCAAGATCGTTCACGAAGAAAACAACAAACTAAAGGACATTACGCTTGTCGAAGCATTGCCCATCGTTGTGTTAGTCGTGCTGGCAATTTGGATCGGCGTTTATCCTGACCCACTGATTGTCCGGATGGAACCATCGTTGCAGCTTGTGCTGGATAAGTTCCAACAAAGTGAATTCTCTCAATTGATCGGAGTGTTGCCGTAATGAATGCGAATGACTTTTTAGGTGTTCTGCCTGAACTGGTCGTCGTGTTGACGGCCTTACTGGCGATCATTGTCGATATTGCCGCCAACGAGAAAAATGCCTCCGCGTCGCAAGGCATAACTATCATCGGGCTTGCCGTAGCCGGAATACTGTCAATCGTTTCGCCCGGCGAGAGCGGAATGATCATGGCCGGCCAGGTGTTTAATGATGGTTTTACGGCGTGGTTTCGCGCTTTGTTCGCTTTCGTCGGGCTGGTCACTGCGGTGTTCTCGCCGCTTTACATGAAGTTCCGTCGGATGCGCTTGGGTGAATACTACTCACTTCTTACCATGTGTGTCTTTGGCATGATGGTGATGGCTTCGGCGGGTAATCTGCTTCTGTTCTTCGTCGGCCTCGAAACCATGTCGATCTCACTTTATGTGCTCGTTGGACTTCGTCGCGATGATCCGTCTTCAATTGAAGGCGGAATGAAGTATCTTGTGCTTGGTGCCTTTTCGTCGGCGTTCCTCCTTTACGGTATGGCGCTAATTTATGGCGGCATCGGCTCGCTTGAATACAATGCGATTGCTCAAACTTTACGGGATAGTGACGGCATCGGTCCAATGACTGTCAGCGGGATTGCGCTCTTGTTTGTTGGCTTTGCCTTCAAAGTATCCGCAGTTCCCTTCCATTTCTGGTCCCCCGACGTTTACGAAGGCGCCCCGACTTCAATTACGGCGTTCATGTCCACTGGAGCAAAAGCCGCGGCGTTCGTCGGGTTGATTCGCGTTTTCGGACAAGCGTTAAGTACGACCTCGGACCATTGGGTCGGAGCGTTGTCGGTAATATCGGCATTGACGATGACGGTCGGCAATGTTGTCGCGTTGAGGCAGCATAGTGTAAAGCGCATGTTGGCGTACTCCTCAATTGCACATGCCGGCTATCTTCTGGTTGGTATCGTTGCGGGTTCGCGTGATGCGTTTGCTGCGTCCGGTTTCTATCTGATTGGCTATGCCTTGATGAATCTCGGTGCGTTTGGCGTGCTGATGCTCCTCAATCAACGGGGCAAAGGCGACTACTCGTTTGACTCTTTGCGGGGAATGGGAACAGTACACCCGCTACTTGGTCTGACGATGGCAGTTTTTATGCTCTCGTTGATCGGGATTCCTCCTACGGCGGGCTTCTTTGGAAAGCTGTATCTGTTTTCCGCCGCGCTGAATGAGGGCCATTTGACCCTTGTTATCATCGGTCTTCTGAACAGCGCTGTAGCCGCTTTTTATTATTTGAAAGTCATCTCCACGATGTTCATGGCCAAGCCCGAAGGTGATGTCGCGATTTCACAGCCGATGGGGTATAAAGCAGCGCTCGCGATCTCATCCATCTTGATAATCGCAATCGGTTTATTCCCTGATCAACTTGTCACCGCCATGCTGAAAGCGGTTCCGTAAGCATTCCGAATCTTGACCAAAAAAAAAGCCCTTGCACGTGCAAGGGCTTTTTCATTCCTACAATATTGGTCTTAAACTGCTACGCCTGCAAACTGTGCGATAAATTCCCCGATCAGTCCGTAAGCTTTTTTCAGCGTCTCTTCCGGCGGCAGGAACACGATGCGGAAGTGTTTCGTGCCCGGCCGTTGGCCAAAACCAGAGCCGTGCACCGTGACAACTCCCGTTGCCTTGATCAATTCTCGCACGAACAACTCGTCATCTTGTTCAATCGTGAGTTTCGGGAACGCATAGAATGCGCCCGTCGGCGCTACGCACGACACACCCGGAATTTCATTTAACATCCGCACTGAGATGTCGCGGCGGCGCGAGAGCTTCTGCTTAAGCACAGTCAGATGCGATTGATCTCCGTCCAACGCCGGAGCGATTGCATATTGTTCGGGATGATTGGCCGAAAGCCGAGCGCGCAAAAGCTTGTTAATGGCCTCGACATAATCACCGACGCGCGCCTTATCGCCAGATACGATTCCCCAGCCGATACGAAATCCCGGTGCAACATAGGCCTTGGACATTCCGTTGAACGTCACCATCGGATGGCTTGTATCAAGCGACGCAATCGAAATATGCTTACCGCCGTCGAGAATCAATTTGTCATAAATCTCATCTGCGAAGATCACGATATTGTGTTTGCGCGCCAACTCAAGGATGCCTTCAAGCGTTTCACGATCACAAACCGATCCGGTCGGATTATTCGGATTAATCAAAACAATCGCGCGCGTCTTGCTGTTAATCTTACTGGCAATATCATCCAAATCCGGCTGCCAGCCGTTCGCTTCGTCGAGATAGTATGGAACCTCTTGCGCTTCAAGTTTCGCCAGCAGCGCCGTATAGAGCGGATAGCCGGGCGTAGGTGTGAGCACATTTTCCCCGGCATTCACCAACGCGGACAAGCAGACGTCGATGGCTTCGCTTGCTCCGGTTGTAACAAAGATGTCCTGAATATTCCGGATGTGATTTCGTTCCGCGTCGCGTGCGATGGCCGCAACCGCAGCGGGGATTCCCGTTGACGGTGCGTAGCCGTTGCGGTTGTCTCGCATCGCCTTGGCGGTTGCTTCGACAACATGATCAGGCGTCGCAAAGTCAAACAGATTCGGATCGCCGATATTCAAATAGAGCATCTCGCGCCCGGATGCGGCAACCTGCTGGGCCAGCACCACGACGTCGCGCACCGCATACGTCACATTCTCGGTCCGGCGGGCCGGCTGTATTTTGTGTGTTGTGTTCATTCGAATTCCGAAATTGTAGTCAAATCAAAGTAACGAACTTATACGTCCTTGGTCTGCCATTTGTGGGCGAAATAGGAGTAGATCGCGATGCCGATTGAAGAGGCAATACCGATCGCCGCAAACTGATACCATAGCTTGTATGGATGATATGTGTTCCAAAGCATCGTTGTTGTTTGCGTAGCGTCCATTCCCGCGACAATACCGAGAAACTCAGTTGCTTTCACTCGCGAAATGCCTTCGCCCTGAACAAATGCGTCGGCCACAACTTGTGCAGCGCGCGTCGGATCAACGCCCGCAGCCTGCACCTTCGAGACAATCGCATCCTGAGTCATCCCGCTCACGATTCCGAATTTTGTCGCCAAGTAGTTCAGCGCCAGATTCGCTTTGTCGCCAAGTTTGTCGTACACTTCTCCACCCATCAATGAACCGTAGCTCCAGCCAATCGCGAGCGGAATATTAGCATATCCCATGTATAGAGCTTTTTGACCTTCGGGCGCGATCACGCCGAGGTACTCATTCATCTTGGGACTTGCCAACATCTCACCGACGCTGAACAGCATGATTCCGAGAATACACAAATAGCCCGACATCGTGAATCCCGCTGCAACGAGTCCCGCCGCCGAAATCGTCATTCCCAACAAGATCGAAGTGAGTCGCCGCATCCGTGAAACCAAATAAGAAACGAAGATGACAAAGACGACGATCAAGCCTGAATTTGCATTGATCATCCACTCTTGCGTAATCATGGTACCGCGCGGCGTTACGTCAGTCATCCAGCTTGGCAGATTCAGTGCAGTCACGATTGCCGAACTGTCAACCCAATCCACAATGAAATTGGGCAGCATATCAAACAGTTGCATGAACATCAGCCAAAAACCCGACATCAACCAAATGAACGCTCCGACGCGCGTTGTGCGAATAATCAGAGCGCCAAGAGACAGCCCAACGATTGACAACTGAATAGGTTTCGGGAGTTGGAGCACAAACGCCAATGCGATCGCTACCATTCCGACCGGGACTAACCACCACGGCCGTGACATGTTGATGCAAGTCGTCTCAAAAATCGTCCACGGCGTACCCTTTTGGTCTCCACCGGCTGGAACGTCTTTATAAGTCAGTAGCATCAATAGGTTCAAACAGACAATTGCCGCACAACCGTAAAAAACCGTGGGCCACGAAATCCCATATAAGTAGTGGGCGAGCGGTGGTCCCAGAAATCCTCCGATATTCACGACCATGTAAAACGTTCCCCAACCCACTGAGGAAGTTTCCTTAGAGATAGTCTGTACTAACGTGCCCTGTATGCCCGGTTTGAAAATCGCAGTTCCGAACGCCAGCACGCTGCAGCCGAACATAAATGCATAGTAATCGCGTTGTGTCGCCATCAAAATGTAACCGGCTGCTGCCAGAAAAACACTCGTGGCAATCGTTCGCTTGTAACCGTAACGGTCGGCAAATCCGCCTGAGAACATCGGTACCAGCGATTGCACCAGCGCCCATACAAAAAAGATGGTTCCCTTTTGTATCTGCGTGAAATGCAGGCCGTTTACTTCATCGGCTTGCGCAATATAAATCGGGATGACGACGCGCACGCCGTAGTAGGCAAGGCGTTCGATCATCTCCATGATGTTGAGCATCCAAAACGGACGCCCAAACTGAGACAACTGTCCCAGCAAATTGGGTCGTGCAGCGCTCACGTTAGTTTTGTGTAGTGGTGATGACAGGTGCTATGGATTTGTAAGAAGTCTCAAAATTAGGAAAATCGAACACGGAAGGGTGGAGGAGTTGCGCCATCAATTCTGAGGATTCAATGAGTCGTGGCCCTGGACGATTAAAGTAAGCGTTACCGTCAACTGCATATGCTCGTCCCGTTTGAACGGCACGCAGTTGATTCCACCGCGCGTCAGCCGCCAAAATTTCTGTATCTTGAATCGTGCGCTCAAGTGAAAATCCGCACGGCATACACACGATTATGTCAGGATCGGCCGCCTGCAATTCCTCAATGGTAATTGTTCGTGACCGTCCATTTTTATCGGCAAGCACGGGACGGCCACCGACATACTGAACAAGCTCCGGCATCCAATTCCCTGATATCATCAGCGGATCAAGCCATTCGAGACAGGCGATCTTACGTTTCGGAAATCTTTGAGTCCGCTCTTGCAATACCTTGATCCGATTCCTCAGCTTGTCACACAGCTCAAATGCTCTTCCTTCGATTCGAAGAGATCGGGCGACGCGCAAGATGTCGTTGTAAAGATCCTGAAAACAACTTGTATTGAGCGGAACGATATGAGGTTGAACCGCCCAGTTTTCCATTCCGATCCCTTCAAGGTCGCGTGGACTGACTGCGCACACTTCGCATTGCACCTGCGTGAATATCACCGTCGGTTCAAGCGACTTGATCCTCTTTGCGTCCACACGATAGAGCGACTCCCCCGATTCCATTCTATTGCGAACCTGCGCATCAATCTCAGCACTCGGAAATTCAGACAAAACTGCGGAGCTTGTGCAGCGCGGTCGTGACAGAACTGAATCGGGATAGTCGCATTCGTGGCTAATCCCAACCAACCATTTCTCCGCTCCCAACGCGCAAACAATTTCAGTGGCGCTGGCAATCAAAGAAATGATTCGCGGATCACTCATGCGGTTTCTTTGCAGGTTTCGGGCTTCTGAGGAACACGGCGCCCAGAGGAGGAATCGTCAAATGAAGCGAATACGGACGACTGTGCGATGGTTCGTCAACCGTATTCACTCCGCCCATGTTGCCCACGCCCGATCCCCAGTACGCTTCTGCATCGCTGTTCAAACACTCCTGCCAGTGCCCAGCGATTGGAACTCCAATTTTGTAATCATAGCGAATGATCGGAGTAAAATTCAGCGCCACCAGTATCTGCGCATCGTCTTCGCCGCTATTCCGCAAAAACGTAATCACTGACTGATCGCTGTCCTGGCAATCCACCCATTCAAACCCCGCTGGATGAAAGTCCTGCTTGTGAAGCGCAGGCTCTTTCCGGTAAAGACTATTTAAGTCGCGCACCCATTTTTGCATCCCAGCGTGCGACGCAAAGTCCAGCAAATTCCAATCAAGTGAATCGTCATGATTCCATTCACGCCACTGCGCAATTTCGCCGCCCATGAAGAGCATCTTTTTGCCCGGCATTCCCCACATGTAAGCATACAGCATCCGCAAATTCGCAAACTTCTGCCACATGTCGCCGCTCATCTTATTCAAGAGCGAGCCTTTGCCGTGAACCACTTCGTCATGCGACAACGGCAACACAAAATTCTCCGTCCATGCATATAGCATTCTGAACGTAAGTAAATGATGATGATACTTTCTGAAGATTGGATCGAGCTTCATGTACTCAAGCGTATCATGCATCCAGCCCATATCCCATTTCATCCGGAAACCCAGTCCGCCGATGTATGGCGGCCGCGATACCATTGGCCAGGATGTGCTCTCCTCAGCGATTGGAATCGTGCCCGGAAAGGCCGTACAAACCTCGTGGTTCAGCCGTTTCAAGAATTCGATGGCGTCAAGATTCTCTTTGCCGCCGTACTTATTCGGAATCCATTCGCCTTGTTTACGCGAGTAATCAAGATAGAGCATCGAGGCCACGCCGTCCACCCGCAATCCGTCTGCATGATAGACGTCCATCCAATAGAAAGCCGAGCTGATTAGAAAACTGCGCACTTCATCGCGACCGTAATTAAAAATGAAGCTGCCCCAATCAGGATGAAATCCCTGCCTTCTGTCCGCGTGCTCAAACACATATGTCCCATCAAAATAGCCGAGCGAGAATTCATCCGTAGCAAAATGCGATGGTACCCAATCGATCAATACTCCGATCCCGTTCAAATGCAGTTGATCGATCAAGTACATCAGATCCTGAGGTGCGCCGTATCTCGCCGTCGGCGCAAAATATGAACTCGTCTGATAACCCCACGATCCATAATATGGATGCTCCATAACCGGCAAGAATTCAACGTGAGTAAATCCGTTCTCTTTCAAGTAGCGGATCAAACGCGGTGCAAGTTCACGATAATGTAGCGAGCGAAATCCGTCGTGCTTCACTCTATCCCAACTGCCGAGGTGCATTTCATAAATGCTGATCGGAGCGTTGTCTGCGTTCTTTCTTGCGCGATCTTCCATCCATGAATGGTCGTGCCAAGCATATGAATTATCATGAACGATGGAGGCGGACTTTGGCGGCATTTCCGTTCTGAATGCGAACGGATCGGTCTTATCGACTTCATACCGCGATGTGCGGGAGCGGATGTGGTACTTGTAGGCTTCTCCGGCCTTTAGCCCCGGCACAAAGCACTCCCAAATTCCACTTGATTCCAATTGGAACAGCGGATTCTTGCCAGGATTCCATCCATTGAAATCACCCACAAGCGAAACGTCGCGCGCATCCGGTGCCCAAACGGCAAAGGACACGCCCGGCTTTCCGTCGCGCGTCTCTAAGTGAGCGCCGAGCTTCTGGTAAAGCCTGAAGTGACTGCCTTCGTTGAACAGATACCGGTCTTGCGGACTAATGTGGGAGGACATGAGAGTATGGACAATTCGAGTGTTGTCCCAGAATATAGAGTGATTAAACCGGAACTTCAAGCCGCAAACGTCAGTTGACCCATGAGGCCACTGGAACATGCCCCCATCGCACTGCTGATGCCTCGCCTCGTTTTTTCAACAAAAAAGGCTGCCGAATACATTCGACAGCCTGTCTGCTCCGGAGGAGGGATTCGAACCCCCGACCTAGTGGTTAACAGCCACCCGCTCTACCGCTGAGCTACTCCGGAAAGAAGCACGAATCTAACGATTTTCCCTGAACTTGTCAAGAACCGCGTCCGCCGATTTCGCCTCGATTTGAGTCTGTGGGCTTGAATATTTTCGCAAGTAGCCCTATATTGAGGGACTTAATACTAATTCAACTCAAGTAGGATGAAAATGGGACGCAACAAGACTCTCATGAAACGGCATCATCGTGCGACGAAGCGCCGGATCAAAGCCAAAATGCGCGCCGCCAAGGCAGCCGCCGGAAAGTAAAATGGAACGGACAGTTTTCGGGAGAATCATCGCGGGTGAGATTTCTGCTGATAAACTCTTGGAAAACGATGATTTAATCGCTATTCGGGATGTCAACCCACAGGCCCCTGTGCATGTTTTGATTATCCCCAAGAAACCCCTCGTTGGGATTTCTGACACTTCTGCTTCCGACAACGAACTGCTCGGCAAGCTCCTCGAAGCGGCGCGAGACGTGGCCGCCAACCTTGGGCTTTCGGCTGACGGCTTTCGTATTGTCATCAATAATGGTGCTTCAGCAGGCCAATCCGTGCCTCATTTGCACCTTCATCTCCTCGGCGGACGTGACTTCCGCTGGCCCCCGGGTTGATTTAAGATTATAAGAAATAAGAGGTTTCATTCAATGCGTCGTACTTTCGCGTATGCCAGCATTTGGGCGATCTTCGTCGCAGCGTTTGTGCTCGTTGGTTGTAAGTCCGGTCCCACCGAGCAAGAGCTGTTTGACAAAGCAACCGCCGCGCAAGAACAGAGCGATTTCCCAACAGCCATTAAGGCCTATGAGGAACTTGTGTTGAAGCACCCGAAATCAACCTACGCCCCGAAATGTCAGTTCATGATTGGCTATCTGTATGCCAATCATATGAAGGATGTGGACAAGGCAAAGGCTGCATACCAGTCCTTCATCAAGAACTTCCCCGAGGATAATCTTGTCAAAGACGCGCAATGGGAGCTTGACCACCTTGGGCAGGACGTCAATCAGATTGATGAATTGAACAAGATAATCGGGACCCCGGACTCCGCCGCGAAACACGGATGATTGCATCATGCTCTAAATGAGTGCCACTTAGATCCCCGAGAGGGGGTCTAATTTTTTGTGGCCATTTGGGAACCAAGTCCAGTTTTCCCGTGTTTATTCTCTTGAAATCAGATATTGGCCTGTAACAATTTAGAAAGCAGAAACTTGTATGGATGCCGACATCCGGGAATTAACTCTTCGAATTGAGCGGGAAGCCGAACTTGCTGACCGAATTATGGTCGAAGCAGGCAAGGTAGTTGTGGGACAGAAGTACATGCTGGAGCGCCTCTTAATCGGCTTGTTCAGCAATGGTCATGTCTTGTTGGAAGGTGTCCCCGGCTTGGCTAAAACGCTGACCATCAAGACACTTGCCGCAACGGTCGCCGCACAATTCCAGCGGATTCAGTTCACCCCTGATCTTTTGCCTGCCGACCTCGTGGGCACGCTCGTCTATAATCAGAAGGACGGCGCTTTTACCACAAAAAAGGGTCCGGTCTTTACGAACTTCGTTTTGGCAGATGAAATCAATCGTGCACCCGCAAAAGTTCAATCAGCACTCCTCGAAGCAATGCAGGAGCAGCAGGTCACGATCGGCGACACGACCTACCCGTTGCCCCAGCCTTTCCTCGTGTTAGCCACGCAGAATCCGATTGAGCAAGAAGGAACTTATCCGCTCCCGGAAGCGCAAGTTGACAGATTCATGCTCAAAGTTACAGTGGACTATCCTCGTCGAGAGGAAGAGGCCCGCATCATGCGCACCTTCTCGCGCTCGGAGCAACCCGCACTTAATCCCGTCGCTACCACGGCCGAGTTGATGCGGATTCGCAGCTTAGTTGAGTCGATCTATGTAGATCCGAAGATCGAGGAATACGTTCTCGATCTCGTGTTCGCCAGCAGAAATCCTGATAAGCATAAGTTACCGGACCTGAAGCCACTGATTCAGTACGGCGCTTCGCCGCGCGCGTCTATTTTCTTGCTTAAGGCCGCCCGCGCTCATGCATTCTTGCGTCATCGCGGCTATGTCGTGCCCGAGGACATCCGCGCAATCGGCATGGACGTCCTGCGCCACCGAATCGGAGTAACCTACGAGGCCGAAGCTGAAGAGATTAACAGCGAAGCCATCGTTGAGAAGATTTTCGGAGCGGTTGAGGTTCCATAAACCGTGCTTGACACTCGCGAAATCGTCCGCAAAGTTCGCCAAATTGAGATCAAAACTCGCGGTCTGGTGAACGAAGTCATGTCCGGTGAATATCATGCGGTGTTCAAAGGGCGTGGCATGAACTTTTCCGAAGTACGCGAATACCAGATCGGCGACGACGTGCGCACGATTGATTGGAACGTGTCCGCGCGCACCGGCCGTCCGCATATCAAACTGTTTGAAGAAGAACGCGAACTGGTCGTCGTGCTGCTGTGCGACGTATCAAGCTCATCTCTGTTTGGCTCCGGCCATGCTTTGAAGATGGAAGTCGCCGCCGAACTCGCCGCAGTTCTCGCCTTTTCAGCAATCAAAAATAATGATAAAGTCGGACTGCTGTTGTTCACGGATCGCGTAGAGAAATTTGTTGCGCCGCGTAAAGGCCGTTCGCACATTCTCCGCATTCTTCGCGAACTTATCACTTTTGAGCCGCAGCGCAGCGGCACAAGCTTGAATGTCGCTCTTGAATATCTCTTGAATGTCCTGAAGAAACGGGCGATCGTTTTTCTGATTTCTGACTTCATTGACGACGAATATATGAAGCCGTTGCGGGTATGTGCACGCAAGCACGACTTGCTCGCACTTCACCTTGTTGATCCGCGTGAGTTCGTATGGCCGGATTCCGGACTCGTCAAACTTCATGACGCTGAATCAGGAAAGTCGCTTTGGATTGACAGTTCGTCAAAGGAGGGGAAACGAGCACTGTTCGCGGAGTTCCGTCGCTGGCAGGATAGCGTTAAGCAAACCATGCAGCGATCCGGTGCGGACTATATGCCGGTCACTATCACTGAAGACTATGTTCGCAGTCTCGTGACCATGTTCAAACGGCGCGAACTAAGACGATGATGCGCGTTCGTTCGCTCATAGGATTCGCATTCGCGTTGCTGCTGCTGCTTAAGCTTTGTCTCGCGCTTGACGGAGTCAAGATCGGCGACCCCATAAAGTACTCCGTCAGAATCCCTGTCGCCGACAGCCTTCTTATCGTTGAGCCAGACGGACTGCCCGTTCGTGTGCTGCCTTTTGACAAACTGCAAAAGCTTGATGGAGGCGTCTTTGAATTTTCAGCAGCAGTCTATGACACCGGCGCGCTTGAAATTCCCGCGCTACCAATACTGCTGTTTGAAAAAGGTCAAGTCACAGATACGATTTGGACAGAGCCTCGGGAAGTTGTTGTAGCATCTACGCTTGCCGATTCCGCTTCCGCTCCGCGCCCGCTCAAACCTTATGAAGAGCATCCGTTACGCTTTGCAGACATTGCGCGGGAATTCTGGCCCTGGGTCGTCGGTGGTTTAGTTCTTGCTGCACTTATATTCTACTGGCTGCGCTACCGTAGCCGTCCCAAAGCCGGCGAAGTCGCTCCTGCTCCGCCGCCATTGCCGCCCGCAGAACTTGCGATTCGTGAGTTGATTGCTTTGCGCGACAAAAAGTATCCTGAACGCGGCATGTTGAAAGAACAGTATAGTGAGTTCTCGGAAGTCTTGCGTCGCTACGTTGAGGGTCGCTGGGAGTTTCCGGCACTGGAAATGACCACCTACGAGTTAGCTGCGGAATTGAAGCGTGACGATTTGCCAACGAGCCTGAAAGATGAACTCTTGCCCGTCTTGCGTGAATCCGATCTTGTCAAATTCGCCAAGCAGATTCCGACATTGGCGTCAGCGAACGCAATCGTCGATCTTGGTTTCAAAATTGTTGAACAAACGCGGCCGCGTGCAGAAGAGGTTAAGGAAGGACAAGCAGCATGAGTTTTGCCCATCCTGAACTCTTCTGGCTTTTGCTGCTTTTGCCTGCGATCGCTTATGTCTATTTCTTCCGTGAGCAAAAGCGCGTTACCGATTTTCGCTATCCGACTATACAACATATCCGCGCGCTCGCAAAATCCCCGCGCGTTCGCCTGCGTCACGTCCCGTTTTTCCTTCGCGTCATCGGACTTGTGCTTCTGATTGTCGCTCTTGCAAGACCACAAAGTTTCGACAGCGAGAGCAAGCGTTCTATCGAAGGTATTGATATTGTGATGTGCATTGACATCTCAACTTCAATGGACGCGGAGGACCTGAAACCCGACCGCCTTGAAGCGGCTAAAAAAGTTGCGGCGGATTTCGTTGAGAAGCGGGAGCATGACCGAATTGGTATCGTTCCCTTTGCTGCGCAAAGTTTTACACAGGTTCCGCTTACGACCGATCACAAAGTTGTGCTAAGCCTGCTCTCGCAGATTCAAATGCGCATGGTCGAAGACGGCACGGCGATCGGAATGGCTCTCGCCACCGCCGCCAACCGCCTGCGCGAATCCGATGCGAAATCGAAAGTTGTGATCTTACTGACCGATGGTCAAAACAATCGAGGCGAAATTGATCCGGTCACTGCCGCACAGGCCGCAAAGGCGTTGGGTATCCGAATCTACTCCATCGGCGTCGGCACACGCGGTACGGCTCCCTATCCGATTGAAACGGTGTTCGGGAAACGCTACCAGAATGTTCAAGTCAATATTGACGAAGACATGCTGAAACAGATCGCTACAGAAACCGGCGGACGTTACTATCGCGCCACCGATGAAGCGTCTCTGGCCCATATTTATGATGAAATTGATCGACTCGAGCGCACTAAGATTCAAGTCGAAGAATACAAAGAGACCGCTGAACTTTTCACGCCGTGGCTCGCTTCCGCATTGCTTTGCCTCGCGCTTGAGGCGCTCTTAGGATTAACTTGGTTTAGGAAACTGCCGTGATTAGATTCGAGCATCCTGAACTCCTGTGGCTCCTTGTGCTAATTCCATTCGTCGCGGCGGCATGGGTATTCATGATTTTCCGCAATCGCACTGCCGCCGAACAAATTGTCCCCGCGCCATTGCTCAGTCGAGTGGCTTACGGACAAAGTCCCGTTCGCAAATGGTGGCGAATGGCAATATGGCTGCTCGCTTCGGCACTCCTGATTGTGGCGATTGCCCGACCGCAAATCGGCACGCGTTTGGAAGAGGTCAAGCGCGAAGGCGTTGATGTGCTGATCGCCATAGATCTTTCAACCAGTATGATGTGCGAAGATTTTTCGCCTTCAAGATTAGAAAGTGCAAAGTTCGCCATCCAGAAATTTGTCAATGGATTGAAAGGCGATCGCGTCGGCTTGATCGCATTTGCGGGCAGCGCTGTCTATCATTGTCCCTTAACGACTGACTATGGCGCAGTCAAACTCCTCAATCGAGTTCTTTCGCCTTCAATCGTTCCCGAACCGGGCACCGCGTTCTCCGATGCAATTGAGATGGCCACGAACGCGTTCAATGAGCAGACTGATTCCAAAAGCAAAGTTCTCGTGATCATCACGGATGGTGAAGATCACGAAGAATCTGCCGTTGACGCCGCTTCGGAAGCGCATAACGCCGGGATCACCATCTACACGATTGGAATGGGTACGCCGAGCGGTGCGCCGATCCCGGTCTTTGATGTGTCAGGCCGCAAAGCCGGGTACAAGAAAGACGAGAATGGCCAAGTTATCGTAACTCAACTCAATGAATCTCATCTTGCAGATATTGCGGAAGCCGGAGGCGGCAAATATCAGCGCGCAACTCCCGGTGGAAA
This sequence comes from uncultured Alphaproteobacteria bacterium, assembly GCA_964587105.1. GTDB lineage: Bacteria > Electryoneota > RPQS01 > RPQS01 > RPQS01 > JABWCQ01. The sequence continues at coordinate 58,113 of CAZPKG010000015.1, forward strand.
AGAGCTTGATTTGATTTGGAGCGATTTGAGTCAAATGGAAAAAACCGAATTCGGACAAATGCAATTTACCGGCTACGAAGACCGCTTCGCCTATTTTGCTTTTCCCGCCCTATTGCTGTTAGTGATCGAATTCCTGATTGGGGAGCGATGCGGGCAATTCGCCGGTTATGCCGTCGGTGCAGGGAGGAAGCGCGCATGAAAGTGCTGTTTTTCTTGCTGATGATCTCCGTAGCCTTCGCCGAACTTCCTTCGCGCGAAGTGACCAAAGGCAACAAAGCGGCGCAATCCGGTCAAACGGATCAGGCGCAGTACCACTACGTTAAGGCGCTCGAAAACCACGCTGACACCTCTACGGTGATGTACAACCTCGGCAATGCAATGTATGATGCCGGCGAGTTTGAGCGAGCCATGAAAATCTATTCCAGCGCGATTGATTCCACGCGGACGCCGGAGCAGCTTGAGCGCGCCTACTATAACATGGGAAACGCGAGTTTTCAGGCGCAAAAATTTGATCAAGCAATCGCATCTTATATCGAAGCTTTGCGTCACGACCCAAATGATGAAGACGCCAAACAGAATCTTGAACTCGCGTTGCGCATGAAGAAGAAATCCGAAGAACAGCAGCAGCAACAACAGCAAAATCAAGATCAAGATAAGCAGGATCAACAGGATAAGCAGGATCAGCAACAGCAGGACCAACAGAACAAGGATCAGCAGCAGCAAGATTCTCAACAACAAAATGAGCAAGAGAAGCAGCAGCAGGATCAGCAACAACAACAACAAAATCAGCAACAGCAAGGTGACTCAAGTCAGTCGCAGCAAGGCCAACAGCAACAGCCCCAGCAAATGAGCAAGGAAGAAGCTGAGCAACTGTTGAACGCGCTATTGCAAGACGAGCAGAATACGCTCGAGCAGGTTCGCAAAGTCAAGGTTGCGCAGCGAAAGAAACGGGCTAAGGATTGGTAATGGCACGGCTGCTTTTCTCTTTGCTGATGGCAGTTTGTGCCGCCAATGCGCAGGTGCAATTCACGGCAACCGCCAGTAGGACATCTGTGCAGGTCGGCGAAAATATTGAAGTCACATTCACGTTTTCCGGCGTTTCGACCGGTGTGCCGACTCCGCAGCCGACCGATTTCTCAAATCTTGATCTCGTCGGTGGGCCCTCTACGTCAACACAAACGAGCATCGTGAATGGACAGGTGTCGTCGCAAAAAAGCTTTACTTACTATTTCCGAGCGAAGGCACCCGGCCAAGCTACAATCGGCCCCGTGCAAGCGAGCATTCGCGGCCGGAATTACACGACTTCTCCCATTCAAATTGCCGTCGCCGCAGCAGGGGAGAAGGCCCGCGCAGGGCAGCGTGACGAGGTGTTCATTCAAGTTATTCCCGACAAACGTGAAGCGTATGTCGGGGAACAGATTGTTCTGACTTACAAATTGTTCTTCTCAACTTCGGTATATTCTCCCGAGTTCAAAGAGATGCCGAAGTCGCCGGGATTCTGGACGGAAGAATTTGAAATGCCGTCGCAGCTCGTTCCGCGTGATGAAGTTGTCGATGGCCAGAGTTACAAATCGGTTGTCGTCCGCAAAGTCGCATTGTTTGCAACTACCGCCGGTGATTTGACGGTTGAGCCGCTGACTGCGGTTGTGCAAGTAGAGCGCCGACAATCTTCGCGTGGTCGGGCCAACGATCCGTTCAATGATCCGTTCTTCAATTTTGGCCGTCGTCGTGAGGCCGTTGAAGTGTCCTGCCGAACGCTGAATTTGACGATTAAACCCCTGCCCGAGTCGTCGAAACCAGTCGGCGATATTGCCGTCGGGAAATTTTCGCTTTCGTCGAGACTTGACAAATCAGAGTGCGAGACGAACGACGCGGTTACATTGACTATTCTTGTGCGCGGTACGGGAAACATAAAGACAATTCCACGACCGCAGGTTACCATTCCACCGGACTTTGAGGCGTTTGATCCAAAGACATCAGATCAGATAAAGCGCGGTCCCGATCGCATTAATGGCTCTAAAACTTTTGAGTATGTTCTGATCCCACGTGCCTCCGGCGCGCAGGTGATTCCTGAAATCACACTTCCGTATTTCGATCCTGACGCCAATAGCTATGACGTTGCCCGCACTGCCCCATTGACTCTTAACGTTGCGCGTGGGATTGGTCGTGCAAGTGAAGGATCAATGCCGGTTGCCAGTAAGCGCGAAGTTCAAACGATTGGTCAGGATATATCGTATGTCAAGAATTCAATCGGCGATCTGACCTCCTCTGCTGACTTACCGCACCAGTCTATGTCATTTTGGATGGGACTCGGTGCACCGTGGATCGTCTTAGCCGGTGTAATGTTCGCTGTCAGGCGGCAGGTGCGCGCAGGTCAAACTTTGTCCGCGCGCCGTCGCCGTGTACTGAAACATGCTCGTACAGAATTACTGGCTGCCGAGAAAGCTAATTCGGACAACAAGGTGGAAATGGTTACACGTTCACTCAGTATTGTTGTGCAGATGATCGCGGTCGAGTGGACTGGAAACCGTACGCCAACGGCCACGTTGCAGGAATGGGAGGCCGAATGGCGAGAGCAGGGATATTCTGCTGAACATTGGGATATTCTGTCAAATGCCAATCAGCTTAGTGAACGCAGTCGTTTTGCGGGTAGTTCGCTTTCGCAATCTGAAATTACACAGACGATCGCGAATGTCCGCCGCGTGTTGAGTGAGCTTGAAGGTGAGGCTAAGTGATGCGCGAGCTCATTCTGCTTCTGTTATTCTCGTTGCCGACCTTCGCAAACACCGCGTTCGACGCCGGGCTGCAAGCCTACAATCAGGAGAAGTGGTCGGATGCGATTGCGCAATGGGAGAGCATCACTGTCGGGGGCCAAACAAGCCCTGAACTTGAGTACAATTTAGGCAATGCTTATTTCCGTCAAGGAGTGATTGAGCGTTCGATCCTGCACTACGAACGCGCCCTCAAGCTGAATCCCAATGATGACGATGCGCGCAAAAACCTCGCCTTAGCCAATCGCGGCATCGTCGACCAGATTGCGCACGCGCCAACACTTGGCATCTGGAAGTACACTGACAACCTGCGCGATTCATTTTCTGTTTCGACGCTAAAAATGCTCTTGTTTTTGTTCAATGCTCTGCTTGCTATAGCCGTCGGCGCAATGTTCTACACTAACGGATTTCTGCGCGACGCCGCACGGAGAGGCGTAATCCTGTTTGGTTGCCTTGCCGGACTTATGTTGTTCTTATATGGTTGGCGCAGCAGTGCGCTGGCCGAATCGTCCGCTGTCGTGATGGCCGAAAAGACAGACGTCTTTTCCAGCCCGACTGACAACTCTACGCAACTCTTCTCGCTTCATTCCGGCACTAAGGTTCATGTTGGTGAATCACTTTCAGAGTGGACGGAAATACAACTTTCTGACGGCCGCAAAGGCTGGATACCTCGTGCCGATATCGAGAACATATAGCGTTGTTTCTGCTCTCGTTTGCTGTTTGATTTGCCTTTGGTCAACGAGTGGTTGCGCCGCGTCCAATCGGGGTGCTGCTCAAAATACGCTCACTTTCGATTCTACTGTAAGTGTGCAAATGCCTGTTGACCCGTGGTCGCTCGGACCCGATGTTTTCGCACTTGCATCACAATCAAGCGAGTCTCATGGAGACACTGTAAGTCAAGAGCCGGTGCCGACCCCAAATTTCTCAGAGCCAACGGTTGCCATTGATTCTCCTTTGCCTTCGCGCAAGATAGTGGTACCGGTAGCTTCTTCATCTGAACCCTCTCTTCCAACAGTAACCCCGCTCGCAGAACCGCTCTCCTCATTTATTTCATCTTCTGATACGTTCTATACTGTTCAACTCGGCACTTTTCTTGATCGCAACAAAGCTCAAGAGTTTTACGACAAGGCGTCGTCAGTGCTCGGCATGACGGGTTCAATTCAGGGCGATTGGCCGTTCTTTCGCTTACGATTTGGCGAGTTCCCTGCCCGTGTTTCTGCCGACTCCCTTCACCGTGTGGCTATGTCGCGCGGATTCTACGATGCCCGAGTCTTGAGGATCACCCCCCCACAATAAGATTTTCAGTGATTCCCACCAGCTTGACATTCCCTCGGATATTCCTTATTTTTTTACATTTCCCGCCTAACGGGGGCAGATGACCCCACGCCCGCTGGTATCCATCATCATCCTGAATTATAACGGGTTAAACTTCTTGCCTAAGTGCTTAGAAAGCTTGGGCAAAACCGAGTATCACCCGTTTGAAATCGTTGTTGCGGACAACGGCTCGAATGATGGCAGCTTGGACTACCTCCGCAAGAACTTCCCTGACGTCAGAATCATCGAGTTCGGGGCCAATTGGGGCTACAGCGGGGCCTATAACCGGGCAATCCCCCTCGTTAAAGGTAAGTACTGTGTTCTCCTGAACTTCGATGTCGAGGTGGAGCCAAACTGGCTCACTCGTTCCATCGAACTGATGGAAGATGACCCGCGGATCGCCGCCGCCCAGCCAAAACTCAAGCAATATCAGGATCATTCCCGATTTGAGTACTCTGGTGGATCCGGCGGATTCTTGGATGCTTACGGTTTTCCATTCGTACGCGGTCGAATCTTCGACGCAACCGAGCTGGACTCTGGTCAATACGAGAATTCCTGCGAGATCTTCTGGGCTACGGGGGCCGCGCTTGTCGTCAGACGGGACACATTTCTTAATGCTGGAGGCTTGGACGAAGATTTTTTCATGCATATGGAAGAACTCGACCTGTGCTGGAGGCTCTGGTTGACCGGGCACCGCATTGTTGTTGCCCCTCCTGGTGTCGTCTATCATTGGGCTGGCGCAGCACTGTCAGCCGATCGCATCCGCAAGATGTACCTGAATCACCGGAACAGCCTTGCGATGATGATCAAGAACTATGGCTGGCCGAATCTCTTTGCTCGACTTCCGGTTCGCATATTGTTAGATTGGGTCGCTTTGGCGGTTTCCCCGCTCAAGAAAGAGCCAAAACGTTCGGCGGCGATTGTCTGGGCGCACTTTTACGTCCTCTTTAATCTGCCAAATTTGCTCTCGAAGCGACGCAAAGTCCAAGCGATGCGTGTGGTCAAAGACTCCGATCTTGATCATGTTATTCTACCCTTGAGTATTGTGCATCGTTATTATCTGAAGAAACAAACGACATTTAGTCAATTAGAAACGCGCCTGTGAGATTTGACACCAAGTGGTGGTTTGCCGCCGCTGTATTCGCGATGTCGCTCGTGGTCTATTCCCTGACCATGGCCGATACTGTTTCGTTTTGGGACTGCGGTGAATTTGCGGCTTGCTCGTACACGTTGTCCGTACCCCATCCGCCCGGTTCGCCATTGTTCCTGCTCGTGGGCCGCATCTTCTCGATGTTTCCCGTTTCGTCGGATATCGCTGTCCGCGTAACGTGGATGTCGGTTCTCTCGAGCGCATTTGCAATTCTGTTGGCTTTTCTGATCATCGTCCGCATGATCCGCCTGTTCCGCGGACGTGAAGAGACCGAAGTCGAGAAGTTGATGGTCTATGGCGCGGCCATGATCGGCTCGCTGTCGTTGGCCTTCTCATATTCGATGTGGTTCAACGCCGTCGAGTCGGAAGTGTATGCCATGAGTCAATTCCTTACTCACCTTGTGGTCTGGTTGATACTTGTTTGGCATGAGAAAGCTGATGAACCCGGCAACGAGCGCTGGCTGTTGCTCATCGCTTATGTCATCGGTTTGGCCACCGGCGTTCACTTGCTGATGATTCTGGCGATTCCCGCGTTGGCGTTAGTCATGTACTTCCGCCGTAGGAATTTTGAAATGAAGAGCTTCGTCGGCATGGCGATGGCAACCGGCGTTGTGTTCATCATGGTCTATCCCGGCGTCGTAAAGTGGTTGCCCGCGTTGGCCAGCAAGTTTGACAGCCTATATGCGCCGTTCCTTGTGGTTGGCGTGTTGGGTGGTATCTTTTGGTGGGCGGTTAAGCAGCGCCACGGAATTATCGGCACGGCTATGGCCGGATTGCTCTTCGTCATCATCGGATATTCAACTTATACGATGATCTACATTCGTTCCGGGCTTAATCCGCCGATTGATGAGAACGACCCCGAGACTCCCCACGCGTTCCTAAGTTATCTGAACCGTGAACAGTACGGCGATCGCGCCATGTTCCCTCGTATGTGGAAAGGTAATCCTGCCTACTCGAGCGAGTGGGATTACTTCATGGAGTACCAGGTCAACAAGATGTTCAACCGCTACTTGTTGTGGCAGTTTGTTGGCCGTGAAGGTGCGCCCGATCAAGAGTATCAAGATGCAGGCGTTCAACCGAACTATTCAATAATCGGGTTGCTTGCTGGAAACCCATCGGGTATCATCCGATGGCTGGCAATCTTGACTTGCGCGCCGTTGCTCTTAGGCTTCTGGGGATTTTTTCACCAGTACACTCGCGATCGAAACGGCTGGCTGGTTGTAGCTTCAATTTTTGTCATGACCGGTATCGCGATCATCATCTATCTCAATCAAGATGATCCGCAGCCCCGTGAACGTGACTACTCGTATGTAGGTGCGTTCTTTGCCTATGCCCTCTGGATCGGTTTCGGCTCCTATGCAGCGCTCGAGTGGGTCGGAAAGAAGATGAAGGACTCGAAGCAGGCCGTGATGGGCGCTTTGATTGCACTTCTCATTCTCAGCCCCGGCATAATGCTGGCCCGCAATTACTCGATGAATGACCGTTCCGGCAACAAAGTTGCCTGGGATTATAGCTACAATACATTGATGTCATGTGCGCCACGCGGAATTCTGTTCACAAACGGCGACAATGATACCTTCCCGCTCTGGTACTTGCAAGAAGTTGAAGGCGTGCGTAAAGACGTTCGTCTCGTCAACTTGAGCTTGCTTAATACGGGCTGGTACATCAAACAATTGCGCGACCGCGATCCCAAGGTTCCAGTTTCGTTTAATGATGCTTACATTGACCGCTACATTGACGGGCAGGATGCGCAAGCACTTCTATCGCGCTATTGGCCTGCCGAAAAGCACAAAATTGAGCTGAATACGCCCGACGGCAAGATGTCGTGGGACGTGCCCGGCGCGATGTATATCGCCTATAAGCAGGGAGAATCGCGCGAACCGAATTTCTTGCGTGTGCAGGATCAGATGATTTTGGACATCATGCGCACGAACTACGACCCGACCAAAACTCCGAATCCTGTTCCGATCTACTTCGCCGTCACTGTCGCTAACTCGAACATGGTGGGCTTACGTGACTTCTTGACGATGGAGGGCCTCGTCTTCCGCGTCACGCCGAGCGGTTCCAAAGGGATTGATGCCGACCGCCTAAAAGAGAACGTTCTCGTAACTTTCAAAGATCACTTCCGTGGTATTGCCGATCCGGGCGTCCACTACGATGACAACGTTTCAAAGCTCTTGCAGAACTACCGCTCAGGGTTCTTGCAGTTGGCCTATTACTATCGCTCAAAACCTGATCCGGCCGGTTTCCAGCCGCGTCAATATAGCTCACTGTCCGAGCAGATCGCCAATTTCGAATCGCTCTCCAACCGTGATAAAGCCCTCGCGTTGATGCGCCGTATGGACGAATTGATGCCTGAGACCGTGCGACCGATTTCAAATGTTGAATTGTCTCTGCAAATCGGCCGTATGTTCAGCGAACTTGGTGATACGGATGAAATGCGACGACGTTTGGACTGGGCTGAGCAACGCGAAGATTTATCCTTTGAAGCGCGAATGCGCATAGCCGGTTCCTATGCCGGTCAAATCAAAGACAAGACTCGCGCCGGTGAAATTGCGCGTGCGGCGTTGGGCGAGAACCCCACCGTCGAACAACTTTATTCTGCCGGTTCAACCATGTACGGCTCGGACGCTTACGACATGGCCGCTGAGTTCTTTGAACGTGTGATGGCAGCGGATCCCCGCAACGGTCAAGCCGTTGGCGGTCTCCTGCAATCTTACGAACGGCTTGGCCAAACGGAAAAGGCGATTACATTGCTCGAAAATTGGCTTGTAACCACACCGAACGACGCCAACGCGCGTCGTAGATTGGAAGATTTGCGCAGCCGTAGTGCTGTTCGCGATACGGGCGCCGCAAATCCCGCGACCTCAAATAATTAATATCCTTTAGCAACCTTTAGCAACCTTTGGAATCCGGAGGCAGAGAATGAACCGACTATTGGGACTCTTGTGCATTGCAACACTGCTGACACTGTCGGTCTCGACATCAAGCTTCGCTTATGAAGGCCCGCGTAAGTACGGCGTTCAGTTGGGCGGCGGCTTTGGAATCTATGATATGGGGGACGTTTCCCTCGGCACTGACTATTTGCTCGGACTTCGTCCCGGCAATACCGCAACAACGGCCGATGGCGGACCAATGGGCAATATTGCCGTTATCTATCGCTCTGCGCGTCATCAAATGTGGGAAGTTGGTTTCAACCCCCTCTTTGATGTTGAAAACCTCGTTGAAAATGCCGCTGGAGATTCGAGCGGACAACTGGTCATGCATGCTAACGAGTTCTATGCGAAGGCCATGATTGTTACCTATCCGTCCGAACGATTGAATCTGAACTTCGGTGTGGGCGTGGCCTATTACAACGCCGAGCTTCAAGTTCAAGATGATTTTACCCGCCGTTTCTACTACGATGCGGTTGGTCGCGCCTTTGGATTGATTGGTTCACTGGGCCTTGAACTCGGCTTGTCCGAGCGAATGGGTCTGTACCTCGGCGGCGGTGGTCGTTTGGTGAATGCCAACAATTTCTCCTACGAATCCTCGCCCGGTATTCGCTCTGGTGTTACCGTGCTCGGTGGCAGCCGACCCATGGAAGTTAACCTTACCGGTGGCTATGGCCAAGTAGGACTGCGCTTGTATTTTGACAAAGTGACGAAGCCGATTGACTTCTCCCGCTAACTCGATTTGCATTTCTCAAAGAAAACTGACCATCCTGGCCATTCGGCAGGGTGGTCTTTTTCCTAATTAGACACGGAGTTCGCCTCGACAATGGCAACTGACATCTTGATCTTGCTTGGTTCAGATAGCGACCGCGAGCAGTTCGATGATTCCGCCAAGTACGCCGACTATTTTGGTATTTCTTGGTCGCTTGAAATCATTTCTGCGCATCGAAACCCCGAAAAACTCGTGGAGCGACTTAAGCTTGCTGAAGAAGGCGGCACCGAGGTTCTGATTGCCTGCGCCGGAATGGCTGCTCACTTAGCCGGAGCCTGCGCTGCACATTCGGTGCTCCCTGTAATCGGTGTACCTGGGGCAGGTTCAACTCTCGGTGGACTTGACGCCCTGCTCTCCACAGTTCAAATGCCCGCCGGAGTTCCGGTTGCCACAGTTGCCATTGGCAAGGCCGGAGCGCGGAATGCGGTCATACTTGCCGCCCAGATATTATCCGTGAAACGTCCTGAAATACGTGAGAGACTGCGCGCTTTCAAGAAAGCGGGCGCCCGTCTGTGAAAGCGCTCGTTATTATCCCAACCTACAATGAGAAGGAAGGGATTGAAGCTATTGTTCGCGCAGTTCTGGATCAAAAACTCGGCGTTGATATTCTCATCGTCGATGACAATTCGCCCGACGGCACGGCAGAAATTATTCGAAACATTCAGAAGAGTGAGTCGGCCGTTCATCTCATGCAACGTTCAGGTAAACTCGGACTAGGTACCGCGTACGTTGCCGGATTCAAATACGGCATCGAGAATGGCTACGATGCTGTCTTTGAAATGGACGCCGATTTTTCGCACGACCCGTTGATGCTTCCCAAATTCCTCGAGAAAATCAAGGAGTACGATTTTGTTCTCGGCTCGCGCTACATAGATGGAATTTCGGTCGTAAATTGGCCGCTGTCTCGGTTGATGCTCAGCTATTTCGCATCGTACTACACACGTTGGATTACCGGAATGCCGATCAAAGATCCAACAGGTGGATTCAAATGCTTCCGCACTGCCACACTCAGAGCGATTGATCTCGACAAGGTTCATTCCAACGGCTACAGCTTCCAAATCGAGATGAGCTTCAAAGCTTGGAAGAAGGGCTTCAAGTACGTTGAAATCCCGATCATCTTCGTCGATCGCCGCGCCGGACATTCCAAGATGTCCAAAGCAATTGTTCGTGAAGCCGTATGGATGGTGTGGAAACTTCGTTTGAAATCTCTCTTTGGTCAGCTGTAGATGGTGACGCGAAAGTGCGTGTCGGTGGTTGTGGTTACCTACAATTCCGAGGCGACAATTGCCAATTGCATCAGTTCGGTTTTCGACACGTCTGAAGAGTGGATCGAATCGTTTGTGATTGTCGATAATGCGTCGAGCGATCGGACCGGCGACGTCATCAAGCGCAGCACGTATCCCGTCGCCGTGATTGAAAACAAGGTCAATCAAGGATTCGGTCGCGCCTGCAACAGCGGAGCCGACGAGAGCGAATCCGAATTCATCTTATTGCTAAATCCCGACGCGCGCGTTGATCGTGACACCATCAAAAATCTTGTCGCGTTTCTTGACGCACGTGAAGCGGCCGCTTGCTGCGGTCCGTTGATTCGCAATGAAAATGGAGTTCCCGATCCGGCCTGCAGACGAGGATTTCCCACGCCGATGAACGCGCTCGGTCGTTTGTTCTATCTCGAGAAATTCTTCACGCGCAGTCGCAGCGTCGCCGGTTACAGTTTGCCCTGGCTGGGATTTGGCCGTGAGGCTCGGGTTGATTGCATTTCTGGAGCGTGTATTTTGATTCGCAGAACAGATTATCGACGGATCGCAGGTTTCGACGAACAATTCTTTCTGTTCGGCGAAGACGTTGACCTTTGCAAACGAGTTGCTCTGCTCGAAAGGGAAACTTGGTTCGTGCCCTCCGCGCGCATTACACATATCGGCGGACACAGCATGAGGCAGGTTAAAGAGACCGCCAATTATGAGTTTTACCGCGCGATGCGCATTTACATGTCGAAACATTGGCAGCATCTGCCTCGTTTCACATACAGAACCATTGACAAGGGAATCGGTTTCCGTGCATGGTTGGAGAAATTTATTGGTCATTGATTTCAGTTTATCAGGCAATCCCAATCAGGGAGGGCGGTCATGAGTAACACGACTGTTCAAGACAAGTCACGCGGTGTTATGGTATCCACGAACGGCACCTCGCAGTCTGTGAAACAAGGTTTTGCGTCAGGGTTTGTCCTTGAATTCGAAAAACCTATCGTAGAACTCGAGCACAAGATCGCGGAAATGCGCGCGCTTGCAGAGAGTTCAGGCATGGGCAATTTGTCCGTCGAGATTGACCGTATGCAAAAGAAAGCCGTGCGGATGCGCGAAGAGGTTTTTTCCAAGCTCTCACGCTGGCAAAAAGTCCAGCTTGCGCGTCATCCTCGTCGGCCCTACACACAAGATTATCTTGACCGACTCTGCTCAAATTTCCTCGAATTACATGGCGACCGCTGTTTTGCGGATGACCACGCCTTGATTTCCGGTATCGGTGAAATTGACGGCAAAAGCATGTTGATCATGGGGCATCAAAAAGGTCGCGGCACAAAAGAGAATATCTATCGCAATTTCGGCATGGCAAATCCGGAAGGCTATCGCAAAGCCATTCGTCACCTCGCTCTTGCGCAGAAATTTAAGCTTCCTGTGGTTACATTCATCGATACTCCGGGAGCTTATCCGGGTTTAGGTGCAGAAGAACGAGGCCAAGCCGAAGCAATCGCGCGGAGCCTGTATGAAATGGCAAGACTGAATGTGCCTATAATCACCTTTGTGATTGGCGAAGGTGGTTCTGGTGGTGCGCTTGCAATATCAATTGCAGATCGCATCTTCATGCTTGAGTATTCGATCTACTCCGTAATTTCTCCGGAAGGCTGTGCTTCAATTCTGTATCGCGACGCCGGACAAGCCCCGCAGGCGGCTGAAGCGTTGAAACTCACTGCTGATGATCTGCTCGAACTTGGCATCATTGACGGAATTATCCCCGAACCTTCTGGCGGTGCGCACGAAAATTACGATGAAATCGCCGCACGCATAAAAGAACGAATCCTAATGACGCTGCCCGAACTGACCGCCGATTCCGCTGAGAAACTTCTCGAAGCGCGCCATAAGAAATATGAGCGAATCGGCTTCTATCTCGAATCTTGAGCGATTTTTCCAAAGAACACACAACTCGTCTGCGCGTCCGCTATGCAGAGACGGACGCGATGGGCTGGGTTTATTACGCCTGTTATCTTCAGTATTTTGAAGTTGCGCGCTCTGACTTGATCAGAACACTTTGGAAATCGTATCGCAGAATTGAAGATGAGGACGGCCTAAAACTTCCAGTGATTGAAGCGGGCTGTAAGTATGCCAGCGGTGCCCGCTATGAAGACGAGTTGGAAATTCACACGAAGTTGACTATAGAGAGTGGAGTCAAACTTCATTTTGATTACGAAGTGCGGTTGGCGGAAACCGACGCGCAAATTGCGACGGGCTTCACCGTTCATTGCTTCATCGATAGCAATGGCAAACCTAAGCGCCCGCCCATTGGCTTCATGAATTTTTTGAAATCGTGAGCGCGCGCGTACTTGTTACCGGAGCGACTGGATTTGTAGGCAGCCATCTTGCCGAATCGTTGTTGGCAGACGGGCATGTTGTTCGCCTCCTGATTCGAGATCCACAACGGCTCAAATGGTTCAAGCCCGATCCGTTCGAGATTGTCATCGGAGATATTACGAATGAGCACTCAGTCAATGACGCAGTCCGAGACGTTGACATTGTCATTCATTGTGCCGGTGTCACAAAAAGCGCTCAGGCCGATGAGTTCTTTCGCGTAAATGATCTCGCCACACGCGCTTTGGCGCGCGCTGCGGAGAGGGCCAGTGTCAATCGGTTTGTGCTCTGTTCAACACTTGCCGTCTGCGGACCGTCCGGCGCAGATCGATCCTTAGTCGAATCTGATTCAGAATCTCCCATCACAAATTACGGTCGAAGCAAGCTCGCAGGCGAGCGAGCGGTTCGTGAAGAACTCAAGCATACTGAGTGGATTATTCTGCGCCCGCCCGCCGTCATGGGCCCGCGCGACGAGCAGTTCGTCCCGCTCTTCAAAATGATGTACCGTTGGCGCATTTACACGGAAGTTGGTCGTGCCAAGCGGCTTTACAGCATGATCGGAGTTCACGATCTTGTTCGTGGTCTGAAGTGCGCCGCATTCTCTGAATCTGGCGCCCGCGAAATTTTCTTTGTTGCGTTGCCTGTTCCCTTTGAGTGGAAAAGTGTTGCGGAGGCTTACGCAATGGTCATGGGAAAAATGCCGACGCGCGTGGTAGTACCTGAATTTGTCTCGCGAACGGTTGGTCTATTCGGCGACTTGTCCATGATGCTGACCGGAAAAGCGGCGCTACTCGGATCAGAAAAAGTCCGCGAAATCCTCGCGACGGGTTGGACATGTGATGTGGGGAAATGCGAGCGCGTCCTGTCGTTTCGCTGCCAAGAATCGCTTCAAACGGTTGTACGAGCGACACATGAGTTTTATGTACAGCATCGATGGGTATGATGAAATAGTGCAATGGGTGGCCAAAAGAAAAAGAAAAGTGTCAAGAAGCGAATCCCGTTGCCCTTGAAGCCGCCTAAGGTTGAACCGAACCCCAAAGCGTACAAGCGTCGCGATAAACATCCGCTGGATTGGCAGCAGCAGCAAGGGGACGAACGTGAGGCTGGACAGGCTCGCGAGCGCGATTGAAAATGATGCGCTCCTGCGTGGAACTCTGATCTATCGCGGCGTGCTTCCCGGAGCGAGTGCACGGTTGGTCCGACCTGCATCGCCGCTTTCAAGCGCATTGTCAGCAGGACTGCGCGCTCACGACATCACTGATCTTTACTCTCATCAGGTTGACGCTCTGAACCGCGTTAAGCGCGGAGAAAATATTGTCGTTGTTACTCCCACGGCAAGCGGTAAGTCGCTGACGTACATCCTGCCGTTGCTTGAGCAGATTGAACGAGATCGCGAAACTTCGGCGCTGCTCTTGTTTCCACTCAAGGCACTTGAACAAGATCAGGCCGCCAAACTCCGGCAGTGGCAGCAGCATCTATCTGACCAATTGCTCTTTTCCATATCCGTTTTCGACGGCGACACTCCGTCCGCCGAACGACAGAAGATCAAAAAGAAGCCGCCCAATATTCTAATCAGCAATCCCGATATGCTCCATCAAGGCATGTTGGCGTATCACCAGAGTTGGGAAAAGTTTTTCAAACGGCTCAAGTTCATCGTCATTGATGAGTTACATGCTTATCGCGGCGTGTTTGGCTCGCACATACTTCAGGTTTTCCGAAGACTTCGGCGCCTGCTGCATTACTACGGCGCTCAGCCGCAGTTCATTTGCCTGTCCGCGACGATTGCCAACCCTGAAGAATTTGCATCTGATCTTACTGGAACCACAGTCTCCGTGATTTCCGAATCCGGCGCACCGATATCCGAGCGCGATTTTTGGGTGATGAACGCGCCTGAAGTGTCGATGACGGGAACCGTGACTCGCTCTTTGATACAGGCGCTTGATCACGGACTCAAGACAATCGTCTTCACCAAATCGCGCGTCGCAACTGAAATCATCTATCGATCGTTGAGCGACGCGCGACCTGATCTTGCCAAACGAGTGAGTTCGTATCGAGCAGGTTTTCTTCCTGAGGAGCGCCGTGAGATTGAGCGCCTACTTTCAAGCGGCCGTCTGGACGGTGTCATCAGCACAAGCGCACTTGAACTCGGCATCGATATCGGTGGGCTTGATCTCTGCATTCTTGCAGGCTATCCAGGCAGCATGATGTCGCTTTGGCAGCGCGCCGGAAGAGTGGGTCGGCGCGGATCACCCAGCGGAATTTTGTTGATAACGGGAACTGATCAACTTGATCAATTCTTCGCCCGCAATGTCGATGCTCTTTTAAGCCGTCCGCTCGAGCGCGCGTTGGTCAATTTGAACAATGACCACATTTTGAAGCAACACTTGCCTGCCGCCGCCGCCGAGTTGCCTTTGATGCACGGCGATCCGTACATAAATGTTGAGGAGTATCTCCCGACCATTGAGATACTTGAGTCCGAACGCGCGCTGTTGAAAAGTGCGTCCGGACGACAATGGTTTCCCGGCAAGCCTCGACCGCACGCTTCGGTTGATTTGCGAAACGTCGGCGGCAGTTTTGACATAGTTGACGAGTCGCGAAGCACAAAAACCGCAATCGGCACCGTATCAGGGAACTCTGTTTATAGAGAGTGCCATGACGGCGCGATCTACCTGCATCGCGGCGAGCCATATCAAGTTGAATCGCTTGACTTGCGTCGAAAGACCGTGCATGTCCGTCCTTACAGCGGCAATATGTACACGATGATTCGCACGCAAAAGGAAACTGAGATTCTCGACGTGCGAAGAACCCGAACCGTGAAATCATTCATCGCACGCCTGGGCTTGTTGAAAGTAACTGAGCACTTTGTCGCCTACGAACGTCGCAGGTTGTATTCGCAAGAGTTGCTTTCCGTTGAACCGCTCGACCTTCCGCCGCAGAGTTTTCAGTCAATCGGCTGTTGGATTGAACTGCCGCCGGATTTGCAAGCGAGACTTGCCGATCAGGAGAAGCACTTCATGGGATCGATTCATGCGCTCGAGCATGCAACGATTTCGCTTACACCGTTACTTGCACTCTGTGACCGAAACGATTTGGGCGGAATCAGCTTCACCAAACATCCACAGTTGCAGGACGGCGGCGTTTTTTTCTATGACGGTTATCCCGGCGGAGTCGGAATAGTGGAATGCATGTACAATTCGTTCGAGGATTTACTCGCACGGACCCACGACCTAATTGCCGCATGCCCGTGTGAAGAGGGTTGCCCCTCTTGTGTGCAATCGCCCAAATGTGGATCTGGAAATCGTCCCATCGACAAGTTAGGCGCAAAACTCGCACTTTCAATTTTGACGTCGGCGCCTGAGTCTGAGCCGATGCCAAATGAGATCGTCACTCGAAATGAGCCGCCCCGATACGCGACGGAGTCGCCCTACGTGCCACAGACGATTCCGATTGACAAGCGAATTGTCGTATTTGATTTGGAGACACAACTTTCCGCAGATGATGTGGGCGGTTGGCGCGAAGCCCGCCAAATGCGCGTTGCCGTTGCAGCGGTGTGGGACAGCATAGACAACCGCGTTTCACTTTATGAAGAAGCGGCGATCGATGACCTAATTTCCCACTTGAAGCGCGCCGACGTTGTCTGCGGATTTAATATTCGCAAATTTGACTTCGAGGTGTTGCGAGGCTACACCTTTGACAATTTGCAGTCGTTGCCGATTCTCGATCTGTTGGAGATTGTTACGGACAGCCGTGGAGGTCGACTAAAGCTCGACACGATCGCCAGAGCGACGCTCGGTGTCGGCAAGAGTGCCGATGGATTGCAATCGTTGGAGTGGTTCAAGAACGGCCGGTTGGATCTTGTTCGTGAATATTGCCAAAAAGACGTGGAAGTTACCCGTGACGTCATGCTATTTGCTTTGCAGAATGGTTATGTCTTTTTTGAAGACAAGTCAGGCGCCAGCGTCAAGCTTCCCTTTAGAATAAACTTGGAGCAATTCCAAGTAACAAGCGCGCATTGAGATTATGAAGTCTATCCTAATTGCAAATCGCGGTGAAATCGCAGTTCGGGTCGCCCGCACGTGCCGCGAGATGGGCATCAAGACGATCGCCGTCTATTCAGATATTGATAAAGAAAGTCTGCACGTTCGCGAAGCCGATCTGGCTTTTGCACTTGGCGGATCGACGCCCGGAGAAAGTTATCTTGTTCAAGACAAGCTGATTGCCGTCGCAAAACAGTGCGGCGCTGAGGCAGTTCATCCCGGCTACGGATTTTTGTCCGAGAATGCGGGCTTTGCCGATCGAGTTGTAAGAGAAGGATTGATTTGGGTAGGCCCACCGGCGTCCGCAATCCAAGCGATGGGCTCCAAAACAGAAGCGCGCAAGCTAATGATTGCGGCACATGTCCCGGTTGTTCCCGGCACTGAAGGAGCAGTCGAGTCTGCCGATGAAGCCATATCATTCGCGCAGAAATTCGGTTTTCCAGTGCTGCTAAAAGCCGCTGCCGGAGGCGGAGGCAAAGGAATGCGCGTCGTTCACAAAGCGGAAGACCTTGCCGATGCACTGGCCGCCGCGCAGCGAGAAGCGAAGTCCGCGTTTGGTGACGATGCGGTTTATGTCGAAAAATATCTCGAAGAACCTAAGCACATTGAAGTTCAGGTATTCGCCGACCAACATGGAAATGTAATCTATCTCGGCGAGCGCGAGTGCTCCATGCAGCGTCGCCATCAAAAGATTATTGAGGAGGCTCCGTCTGCCGCAGTAACTCCTGAGATGCGCAAACGAATGGGTGAGACCGCCGTCATGGCTGCTAAAGCATGTGGATATACAAACGCCGGTACTTGCGAATTTCTTGTCGATAAGAACGGCGAGTTCTTTTTTCTCGAAATGAACACTCGTCTGCAAGTCGAACATGCCGTGACTGAAATGGTCACAGGTCTTGATTTGGTGCGGATGCAGATCGAAGTCGCGCGCGGGACCAAACTCAAAATCAAGCAAGAGGATGTGCAACTTCGCGGCCATGCGATTGAAGTACGAATTTATGCCGAAGAAGTTCTGAGCGGATTTCTACCGTCCACAGGCAAGCTCGAAGTATGGAGGTCCGCCGCCGGCCCCGGCATCCGGGAAGATACCGCGATGTACGAAGGCGCCGAGATCAGCCGATTTTATGATCCGATGATTTCCAAACTCGTTGCCTATGGTGAAGGTAGAGACGCCGCGATCGAGAGAATGCACCGCGCCTTGTCCGAATATTTCGTCGCGGGCGTGATGACCAATATTGGTTTCTGCGGTTTCGTGTTGGAGAGCGAAATCTTCAAGTCTGGCAAATTCAATACGGGCACTGTTGAAAATGTCTTGATGCCTGCTTATCGCGAGTACATCATGAAGAACGAAGCAATCCCGGATTGGCTTCCCGCGTCAATCGCGATTGCTAATAGAATCTATAACTCTGACATTGTCTATTCACAGGACAGTTCGATCGGAAAACATGATTCAAGGTGGCTGACTTCCGGTCGTTCGCGATCTATGAGAAAATAGTGATCACCTTATGTTTGATAGAACAATTGTGAAAATTGGCGAAAAGCAATTTGAGGTCCTGCGCTCTGAGACGGAGTTGCTTGTCAATGGCCGTAACATTGATTTTCCCGCCGTGTCCGTCGATAAGCGCCTGGTAACCGTGCGCCATCCGGATCGCATAGAGCGCTACGTTGTCAATCGCAACGGCGATGACCTTTGGCTAATCAGAAGCGGCAGAGTGCAACCGCTCGTAATCGAAACGGAGCGCGATCAATTGTTGAAAGCCGCCGCGCACGGCGTAACGGGCGAACATGGACTCATGACGCTGCGCGCCGCGATGCCCGGACTCGTCGTTCGGCTGAACGTCAAGGTTGGTCAGGTCGTGAAGCGTGGCGAGCCTGTGTTGATCCTTGAAGCTATGAAAATGGAGAACGAAGTTCGTGCTCCTGCCGATGGGACGGTGCAAGAAATCAAGGTAAATGAACGCGACTCCGTTGAAAAGGGCGCACACTTAATCGTGCTGACTCAATAGGAGCGGATGGCCGGTTATGGAACAACGAGAACGCTGGCAAAAAGCGCTTTATGATCTGACGGCTAAACATAAAGAGCGCCGTACTCGGTTTGTCACTGACAGCGGGTTCGAGGTCGAGCCGCTCTATGTGAATGGGGCGAATTCATTTGACGACAGATTGGGCTATCCCGGATTGTATCCGTTCACACGCGGAGTACAGCCCAATATGTATCGAGGAAAACTCTGGACCATGCGGCAATACGCAGGTTTCGGAACTGCTGAAGAGTCCAATTCGCGCTACCGGTACTTGCTCAGTCAGGGCACAACTGGATTGTCGGTAGCATTCGACTTGCCGACCCAGATTGGTTATGACAGCGATTCGCCTGAGGCTTCCGGTGAAGTAGGTCGCGTCGGTGTGGCAGTGAGCAGCATCGAAGATATGAAAGTACTCTTCGATCAGATTCCACTCGATTCCGTCAGTACTTCCATGACAATCAACGCGACCGCGGCGACGTTGATGGCGCTCTATATTGCAGTGGCGCGTTCACGTGGGATCAACGAGGGCGATCTTGAAGGCACCGTGCAAAATGACATCCTGAAAGAGTTCATTGCGCGCGGGACGTATATCTATCCACCGCAACAATCGCTCAGACTTGTCACCGACGTAATCGACTATTGCCGCTTGAATATGCCGAAATGGAACACGATTTCCGTTTCAGGCTATCACATTCGGGAGGCCGGTTCAACCGCTGTTCAGGAGTTGGCTTTCACGTTCGCAAATGCGATTACGTATGTGAAATGTGCACAAGAACGCGGAATGAAAGTTGATGAATTTGCACCGCGATTGGCATTTTTCTGGGGTTGCCATAACAATTTCTTTGAAGAAGTCGCGAAGTTCCGCGCATCCCGCCGCATCTGGGCGAAAATAGTGCGTGACAAATTCGGGGCGCTGAATGAACGCTCATGCATGCTCCGCTTTCACACACAGACTGCCGGCTGTACACTAACAGCGCAACAGCCAGATAACAATTCTGTCCGTGTAACGATGCAAGCGCTGGCTGCAGTGTTGGGTGGCACTCAAAGTTTGCACACGAACGCGCTCGATGAAGCGCTTGGTTTGCCTACAGAGCGCACAGCGCAACTCGCACTACGGACTCAGCAGATCATTGCGTATGAATCCGGAGTGGCTGACACGGTTGACCCGATCGGTGGAAGTTATTTTGTCGAGGCTCTCACTGATCAAATCGAGGCCGAAGTCTGGCGTGAACTCGATTATATCGAAAAACTCGGCGGATCAGTCGCGGCAATTGAAAAGCGCTATTTTCAAGATGCAATTGCCAAAGAGGCCTATCGATATCAACGCGAGATTGAAGAGAATGACCGTTTCATCGTTGGCGTCAACCGCTTTCAAGTTGACGAGCAGGGCGAACCGCCTGTTCTTTATGTTGACCCCGCGTTAGAAGAGAAGCAACGCGCGAGTTTGGCGAAACTGCGTCGCGATCGCGATAAAGTGAAAGTAACAAATGTACTCGCCGAATTGGCGCGCGAAGCAAAATCAACCGCCAATCTCATGCCGCACCTAATTGCGTGCGTTGAGCACAAGGCGACGCTGGGTGAAATCTCAAACTGCCTGCGCGAAACATGGGGAGTCTATCAGGATTCATGATGGGTTGGGATGACAAACAGCTTCACTGGCACCTTGCGACGCGCAGATTTGGGCGACAGCATAAGTACTTCGACGAGATTGATTCTACGAATCGCTGGTTGATCGAGCATCTGGACGCTTTCACTTTGTCCGGCGGCGTGGCAATTGCGGGCCATCAAACTTCCGGTCGAGGACGGCAATCACGTTTGTGGGCGGATGCCCCCGGCAATGGACTATTGTGTTCAGTCAAGCTGCAATTACGCGGTAAGCATACAGCCAAGGGTTTTCTTTCCATGATTCCCGCCATTGCCCTTGCGCGCGCGATCACATTGCATGATCCTGCCGCCGAAGTCGCGCTAAAGTGGCCGAACGACGTATTGCTTTCGCACAAGAAAGTTGCGGGCATCCTTGCTGAGTCTACAATATGCGGCGGAGTCGAAGTCGTTATCGTCGGAATTGGAGTAAATGTTTATTCCATTCCACCCGGAGAGTTTATTTGGCCCGCGACGAGTCTGCGTGAAGATTCCAAGTGGCATCCGAGCCGTGAAGTTTTATTAGCAGAATTGTTAAATCATTGGGAACCGTTGTATGATCAATTCTTGGACAACGATCTTGATGGCCTACGTTCCGCATGGGAGGAGTTCGGCCCGCGAAAAGGTGCGCACATGAAACGTGTTGAGTCTCCCAATTTTGTTGAAGGTGAATTTGCGGGCATCGGCGAAAACGGCCAACTCTTGCTGCGCAATACCGAAGGAGTGATTCACGAAGTTTACAGTGGAGATATTCTCCCCGCATGAGTGCACTGGTCGGTATCGACGTCGGCAACACTCACACTACGGTAGGATGGTGGGAGGGAGGAGAATGGCTCCATGAGTGGCGTCTGACTACAAAGGCGCACCGCACTAATGATGAGTGGACGGGCTCGCTTGAAGGTGTTCTTCGGCGCGCGGGTTTCCCTGAACACGCAATTGCATTATTGGCAATTTCATCCGTGGTTCCAGAGATGACCGCGAATATGCAGTTTGCCGCACGCGAGTTGGGGCTGACGCCCATCGTTATTGGAGCGGATCACATCAAGAGTTTGCAAATCGCGTATGATCCCCCGCACGCCGTCGGCCCGGACAGGCTTTGCGGAGTTGCCGCCGCTGTTTCGCGGTTTGGCGCACCGGTTATCGTAGTCGATCTCGGCACGGCAACTGTAATTGATGTGGTTGACAAGGATCGAACCTATTGCGGCGGAATAATTGCGCCCGGCGTTGCGACCGCTGCCGAGAGCCTGAACAAAGCAACCGCTCTTCTGCCAAAAGTCGAGTTGGCATTTCCGCCTAATGTGGTCGGTACAAATACTGTTGAAGCTATTCAGAGCGGCATCTTGTACGGAGCATTGTCCATGATCGATGGTTTGGTTTTGCGAATCCAAGCCGAACTTGGAAAGGTTCCCGTCGTCGCCACCGGTGGTTTCGCCGATCTCCTGCAAGGACAGAGTTCAACCATCACCTATGTAGATCAGCGACTCGTCTTGGAAGGCATCCGGCTTCTCGCAACACGTGAATGGTCATGATCCGCTTATTGATTGCGTTGGTGGTTGCGACCTTCGTCTCGGCTGCCGAGATCAAGCTCGTCTATCCGCGACTTGAAGCGGGTCAGGACACCTTTCGATATCGAAGCTCGTTAGACTCGACCTTTGTGCTGGGGGAGGTAACGGAATTTCAGCCCGGCATGGTTTTGACTTGTGATGGCATTTCGGTAAATCCGTCGAATGATGGCACTTTTTTGGCTTTTCTCCCGATTCCGTGGCAATCCGAAACTTTGGCGTGGAATTTCAGTCTAACTAACAGAGGGGCAGAGACTTCCAGCCTTCGCTTCCCGTTTGCTGCGGCTCATGAGCCTGTTCCAATAGTCTGGACCGCTCTGCCAGATCCGGTCGTGTTTCGAGTTAAGGACCCCGCCGCGCACACGCGAACAACGGTTGGCGGCAGCTACCACCTATTTCCGGATTCGGGAACAGCGCTGCTTGTCACGAAAACTTCGCCCAATTGGCTCGAGTTCAATGTTGGACGTGGAATCTCGGGTGTGATCGAGCGCAGATTCGTTGATAGCGTTGGCGTGGACAGTTCTTTTGCAATGCCGCTGCGAATTGGAAACGGACTGGTCGTTTCGCTTGACGAGACAACCCGAATAGAATTTTCCGCTAACCGAACTTCGCTGATTGAGTGCTCGACGGAGCCGGAAGGAGACGAGTTAGCGCTTACTGTTTACGACGCCGTGTGTGCGATTGACAGAATTCGTTATGTTGAAGCGGCGCGTGACGTTGTTAACGACGTGACGTGGTCACAGAAGCCCTGGGGTGTCGAGTTCCTGATCAAATTGAACTCGCCGATTACGCGCGGATTCAAACGCTTCTCCAGTGATTCGACTGTGGGAGTTGAACTATATTTTAGCTCGAACGAGTCTTCCGGTTTGCGCGGCAAGCGGATAGTGCTCGACCCCGGACATGGCGGCTCGGCAGACGGTTCCATCGGCCCGCGCGGGAACAAAGAGAAGGATATTGCCTTGCATTGGTCCGAAATTCTCGAGCGCGAACTTCGGAGCAGGGGCGCCGAAGTTGTTCGGACGCGCACCGATGACGTTTCGCTTGGACTGCATGATCGGGTCGTCGATGCTCGCGCAGAGAACCCCGACGTGTTCTTGAGTCTGCACGGCAATGCCTTGCCGGATGGCGAGAACCCGTTCGAGCGATATGGTTGCGGTACGTACTACTATCAATCGCTTAGCCGCCCACTCGCCGAGTCAATTCAGAATGCAATTCTTGAGAAAACCGGATTGCATGACGATGGCGTATTCGATGCGAATTTCGCGGTGGTAAGACCGACTGATTTCCCTGCGGTTCTGATTGAAGCCGCGTACATCATGCACCCGAATGAAGAGGCGAAACTAATCGACGAAAAGTTTCTTCTCGAATTGTCCCGCGGAGTCGCAAACGGGCTCCTCGATTACTTTAGCAAGGCACCCGCGAGGTAAGATTTGGAGAAACAGTATATATCTCGAGCCGGCATGGAAAAACTGCAGGCCGAACTTAATGATTGGAAATATGTCAAACGCCCGGCGATGGTCAAGCAACTGTCCATTGCGCGCGAACACGGCGATTTATCTGAGAATGCCGAGTATCACGCCGCAAAAGAAGACCTCGCCCGCATTGACGCGAAGATACACCAACTTGAAGCCATGATGCACTCCGCCGTAATGATCGACTCCAGTCAGATCGTCGCGGATCAAGTGCGCTTGCTCACGCGCGTCAAGATTCTTGACAAAAAGAAGAAATCCGAACGCGTGTTTACAATCGTTTCCGCTGCAGAGGCCAACCCCGCAGAAGGCCGAATAAGTCATCAGTCACCCATCGGTCAAGGCCTGATGGGCGGCAAAGTTGGTGAGACCGTCGAAATCACAATTCCAGCCGGTGTCGTGGAATGGACAATTCTGGAAATCTTTCCGCTGGAGTGAGCGGAAGAAAGGAAGTGACCATGGAAACTACAACAGTCAGACGCTTGACGCGATCTACCAGAGAACGCATCTTTGCAGGAGTCTGCGGCGGCGCCGCGAACTATCTCGGCATTGATCCCGCCCTCGCGAGAATCCTGTTCGTTGCGATTACGCTCATTACGGGCGTCTTTCCCGGCATTTTGGCCTACATTGCCGCGTGGATTCTTGTACCTGAAGATGACGGAACACTGAAGCGCGTCAGTACTTCAAATGTTTCCAAGAGCCGCAAAATAATGGCCTTCATGTTGCTCGCCATTGGCTTGCTTGGACTCGGTATTGCTACGCTTATGAACGAAGACCATGACAACAGCCTCGCCTTTGTTGGGCCGGTGCTGGTCATCATTCTCTCCATCGTTTTGTTGGCCCGCAAATCTGATGCGGCCGTTAATGACGACACCTATGCTGTGCAAGGAGAAACCATGAGTGGAACGGTTGAGGAGACGCGCCGCTTGAAACGCTCGCGTCGCGACAAAAAAATCGGCGGGGTCTGCGGCGGATTCGGTGATTATTTCAATGTGGATCCTACGCTTGTAAGAGTGCTTTGGATACTTGCCGTGCTCTTAGGTGGTACAGGCTTGTTGCTTTACATAATTCTATGGATCGTCATGCCCCTCGAGGCTGAACCTGCGCTTGGAACTCATCGACAAACTTAAGGAACTTCATGCGGCCTGACGTTCGGAATTTCTGCATCATTGCTCACATTGATCACGGCAAGTCCACTCTCGCGGATAGATTGCTCGAGCAGACTCGCACCCTTGACCAGCGGCAGATGACGACGCAGGTGCTTGATAACATGGATCTCGAAAAAGAGCGCGGGATCACGATTAAAATGCACCCCATTACAATGCAGTACACGCATAGCAATGGAAAGACTTACACGCTCAATTTGATTGACACTCCCGGCCACGTGGATTTCACATATGAAGTATCGCGCAGCCTGAAAGCCTGTGAAGGCGCGATTCTCGTGGTCGATGCGAGTCAGGGTATGGAAGCCCAAACGCTCTCAAATCTCTATCTCGCTCTCGACTCGGACTTAGAGATTCTTCCGGTTCTGAACAAAGTTGATTTGCCCGTCGCGCGACCCGACGAAATTTCTCATCAAGTCGGTGACCTATTGGGCGTTGATCCCGATTCTATCCTGCGCGTTAGCGGCAAAACAGGCATGGGCGTCCCGGAGTTGCTTGAAGCGATTGTTGACCGCTTTCCCCCGCCGCGCGGTAGCGTTAATGAGCCATTGCGCGCCTTGATCTTCGATTCGCAGTACGATATGTATCGCGGCGCCATCGCCCATGTGCGAGTCGTTGACGGTGCGATAAGACCCGGACAGAAAATATTTTTCGGCGCTGCGCAAAAAGAGTTTGATGTGCAGGAAGTGGGCGTACTCCGACTCGCGCAGATTCGCCGTGACGAACTTATTGCCGGTGACGTTGGCTATGTTGCGAGTGGATGTCGTGAAGTTCGCGACATTCGTGTGGGTGATACGATCTTTGATGCGAACAACAAAGCAATAGAGCCGCTGGCGGGCTATCGCGACGTCAAGCCAATGGTGTTTGCGGGCGTCTATCCTGCGGACACGAGCGATTATGAACTCCTGCGCGATTCTCTCGCTAAACTGAGCTTGAATGACAGCGCGTTGAACTACGAACCGGAAACTTCCGTCGCATTGGGTTTCGGTTTTCGCGTCGGTTTTCTTGGCCTACTTCACTTTGAAGTGATACAGGAACGGCTCGAACGTGAGTATAACCTCGACTTGGTTTGCACGGTTCCGTCAGTCGAATACCGCGCAACGTTGACAGACAAAACCGTCGTGCTTGTTGAGAACCCCGTGAAATTGCCTCCCGCTGGCGATACGGAATTCATGGAAGAGCCGTTCGTCCGAGCCTCGATTATTACTCCCGAAGAGTACATCGGAGCGATCATGCAGCTTTGCATCGAGGCGCGCGGCACATACATTAACACAGAGTATCTCGACTCGACTCGCGTAAACTTACATTATGAATTGCCGCTTGCAGAAATTATTTTTGATTTCTACGACCGCCTGAAGAGCATTTCGCGCGGCTATGCTTCGTTTGATTACGAGATCATGGACTACCGTCAGAGTGAGTTGACCCGTCTTGATATTCTCGTGAATGGCGAGATCGTTGACGCCTTGTCGGTAATTGTGCATACTGATAAAGCATATGCATGGGGTCGGCGAGTTTGCGATAGATTGGTCGATCTTATTCCTCGACAGATGTTCGAGGTTGCGATTCAGGCGGCAATCGGATCTAAAGTTATCGCGCGCTCAACCGTTCGCGCCATGCGCAAGAATGTTCTGGCCAAGTGCTACGGCGGCGATATTACCCGCAAAAAGAAACTGCTGGAAAAACAGAAAGCCGGAAAGAAGCGTATGAAAGCCGTCGGCAACGTTGAGATTCCGCAGGAAGCATTTCTTGCAATTCTCAAGGCCGAATGAAACCAAACTGGGTCTTTCCGAGCCTTAATCTTAACTGAATCGATCACCTGTAAGGATAAGCATGACAGTAGTCAGCGGCAGCGCGGCCACGACGCCTGCGAGTACCGAACGACAAGCCCGCAGCAAGAGTACGGTTCGCGAATGGACAGAATTCTTCGTTACCCTGATCATCATGGTGTTCTTCATTCGTGTTACGACCGTCGAGGCATTTCGAATTCCGACCGGCTCGATGGAGAATACGCTGCTCGTCGGGGACTTCCTGCTTGTGAACAAATTTGTTTACGGCATTCGCACGCCTGATTGGATCGGTATTCCGTTTACTGATATTGGTTTTAGCATTCCCGCCACGCGCTTGCCTGCACCTTCAAAGGTGAAGCAAGGCGACATTGTTGTCTTTAAGTATCCATTAGACCCAACGCTTAACTATATTAAGCGTTGTGTGGCCGGTCCGGGACAGACGCTTGAGATTCGCGATCGTCAAGTCTATGTTGATGGTATAGCGATGCCGAACCCGCCCGAATCTCAATTTACTTCACCAGCTCCCATTCGATCAGGTCTTGGCGAGCGCGGGATCTTTAGTCCGCAAGGCGTCGCTTGGAATCATGACAATTACGGTCCCATCACAATTCCTGAGGGCCACTACTTCATGATGGGTGACAATCGAGACAATTCTGCTGATTCGCGCTACTGGGGTTTTTTGCCCGAAGAAGATATCGTCGGCAAAGCGTTGATCATCTATTTTAGTTGGGACAAGAATCAAGGGATTTCAAAGTTCTACAAGTCCATTCGCTTTAATCGAATTGGCGATTGGATTTCGTAACAGAACGCGTACAATTACAACAAAGGGCCGACTCAAATGAGTCGGCCCTTTGTTTTGCACTTCTATTGTTTGCTAAGCCGAGGCAACCTGTAGCCAATCTACAAAAAGGAAATAGAAACGGTCGAACAGCAATGCGATACGGGTCATGACGGTATATCCATATCCTGCGCCGAATCCGATCATCAGCAGCGTCGTCCCGACTACCGCGATGTGTTTCAATCCGCCTTTATGTTCAATTGAGAAGAAAAAGTAAAACAGAACTGCGATGAGACCAAGAGTGAAAAGCGGATTCTTCAAAATATCGAGAAAATTCATCACGCTTGGATCGCCCGAGAATTTTGAAACTGCGGCAGGCTCGAACACGGGAATCAAACTCGCCTGCACTTGCAGCACCATATCACCCGACGCAAAACCAATCACTGCCAGTCCCGCATACGTCCCGATAATCACCGACATCGGCCACCGCGAAATCCAGCCAATGTTATTCGAGAATCTTGTGAACAGGGCAAGACCCAACAGCAATGGAATAATCAACCAATAATCCGTTCCGGCAGTCAACGGATTCCAAAGGTTTGGAAGGAATACATTGTAGAATTCCGCGCATACGACATATCCCGCAGCAATCCCAACAAAAAAGTGCTCTGCGGCCTTATAGAGCGGATTGTCGTTATACAAGAAGCTCAGGACGGCAATCGTCGCAAGCCCGGCAACTGATAACCAGAAAAAGTCCATGATTGCTCCTTAACCTCGTGCCTTCTCGCGACGGAGGAAATAATAGACAATATTTCCAAACAATATGAATGCAATGATCACGAAATGTCCCATCGTTTGGCCGTCCATTGCCACCAACGCAAGTCCCGGTTTTCCGATCAACGCTTCATATTCCGCTGCGCCGGTGATTCCTGTCAACAACCCCTTCAATTGTCCGCTCTGATAATAGGCCGAGTACTCCGGCACAGATACCGCCGATGCGCCGCTTAACATTGGGATTGCAAAGCGCGTCGTAACATATTGCACATATTCCTTGGTACCCGGATAACCCGCTGACACGTTGATTAGCGCCTGAAATTGTTCGTAATTCTCGACGCCATTCATAATGGGTAGTTGATCTACAGGCGTTCCATAAAAATCAACCGGAAACGTTGCGCGAATTGATTTCCCCATCGCCACCATCACGGCCTCGCGACCTTCTTTAAGACCGAGGTAAACATAATCGGTCCCGTACTGTTTACCGTACTTGTCGCGACAAACAAGATTTACGTTGCGTTCAATTAGCGCCGGCGCGGTGGACCATAGGGTGATGACGACAGGCTTGATTCCCCTGTCCATCAAATGCTGAAGCACTGAGATGCACATCGGGTCCAATTCGGCCTTCGATCCCGGATCATAGTCAAACGAACAAAGCACGCGCGAACCCGGAGGAAGCGCCTGAATGTAATCGTAGAACTCTTTCACGGGAGGAGTTGTCTTCGGAGCAAGTCCCAGCTTGAAAAATAGGGGAGCGGCCACGGCGAGAGCCATCGCTAAAAAGACCCAACGGCGATCGAGTTTCTCAAGTTTTTGTAATGTACTTTGTGCCATTCTTGTCCTTACTCTCGGCCTAAGTAGCTGCGCTCAATTCCCAAAATCACTTTTAGTCCAGTCGCGATTGCGCCCAATGCCGCGCCGATCAATATTCCGCGCTGGGCAACCGCGTTTGGCACGTTCATTACCCAATCCACAACATTTGGCAAGTCCTGCCAGATCATATGACTTATTGGAATGCGGCCCAACATCACAATCACCGCTGTCAATGCAAGCACGGAAGCCTGCCACGTGCGTACACGAAATGCGCGAAATGCAGCTGAGGCAATGAAGAACGCGAGCGATGCATACATCGTCGAAGCGAGCGGAATATAGGTATTGGTAAACAGTCTGTCATTCGTCCAAGTGCCCTCGCCAATTCCCAAAAACAAGCCCGGGAGCAGCATCATGAAAAATGCGATTACCAATACCAGCTTGTACAGCCAGCCCGGGCCTCGGCGGTAAACCAGCTCTCCGTTGATACGAAGAATATTCGCCGAACCCAACACATAAGAGAACGCTATCACGATAATCGCCCAATTCTGCAGCCGGTTGGCAATGTCATTTACAACCGGATGAGGAATAAAGAACTGAACGATCATGAACACGCCGAAAATCAGCGTTATTAGTATCGGTATTTCTCGTTTCATATTTACGGCGTTTCAGCTAAATGACTTGGAACCAGGAGCGCATGAACTGCACGCCGAATAATTCGAGTACCATCGATGCCAACATACACACAATGATGAAGGCCTTCATATAATCCGTGGCCTTCAACGTGCCCATCATTTCAACGTCACGTGTCACCAGAGCGCTTGTAGCAAAATACTCTTCGCCGATCAGCGTGTAGTCACACGCAACCACAAAGAACGGCAACTGGTGCGTGTTTGCTGTTCCGGCGATCTGAATTGCGCCCGAAGTGAAACCCACTTCCGACAGAATCAAAGACTCGGCAAAAAAGGCGCCAAGGTAGAAATGCGCCGCAGTCTTCTCGCGCAGCATGATGCCCGTTACCCCGCTCGTGAACGCAAATTGCTCATCAGACATATAACGAATATTATCTCGCATGTAAGCATCAGGCCGGCCGGCATTCAAAAATCCTTGCTTAACCGCTTCTTCAGCCACAGTCACCATAAACGCACGGTTAAGCGGCACGATAATCGGAATATCGTA
>CAZPKG010000016.1:0-64524 GCA_964587105.1 uncultured Alphaproteobacteria bacterium
AGGTTGCGCAAGATCAAGCTCCTCCTTGTGGATGTCGATGGCGTCCTGACGGATGGTTCAATCCTGTTTGGCGACGATCTTCAGGAATCCAAGGGATTTTCCACCCGTGACGGGCTGATTCTCGGTCGAATCTCTAAATTCGGATTGGCAACGGGAGCTATCTCAGGTCGCAAATCCCCCGCGACCGAAGCCCGGCTGAAATCTCTGAAGTTTGATGAAATTCATCTGGGATTTCTGGCTAAATGGCCGGTTGTTGAGCAGATCATGAATACTCGCGGATTGTCCGCTGAAGAGGTTGCCTTTATCGGAGATGATCTGGTGGACCTACCGGCTCTTACCCGCGTTGGCCTCTCAGTCTCACCGTTCGACGCTCATCCCGCTCTAATCAGAGGCGTGGACATTGTTCTGGACACTAATGGAGGCCGAGGCTGTGTTCGCGAATTTTGCGATCTGTGGCTCTGGGCAAATGGCAAGTGGGAGGCATTCGTCAGTAGTTTTGAGGTAGATGAACAATGAGTCCTCAACAGAACATACCTGATGCCCTCGTGGCAGCGAGGCATTTGCTTGAAGTCGAGGCCAGTGCTGTTTCAGACCTTATGGGCCGAGTCAATGGCGAATTCGAGAAGGCCATTCGCTTGCTGATTGACCTTCGCGGGCACGTTATTGTTACCGGAGTTGGCAAGAGTGGGCATATCGGCCGCAAAATCTCTGCTACTTTGGCATCAACCGGTACCCCCTCAAGCTTCCTCCACCCTGCCGAGGCTGCTCACGGAGATCTTGGGATGGTGACACGCGAAGACGCCGCCATCGTTATCTCAAAGAGCGGTGAGAGTGACGAACTTTGGACTGTTTTGCCATACTTGAAATTCCTCGGAATACCCATTATCGGCTTGCTGGGTAATACGACCAGTGCAATGGCCGAGAAGTGTGACGTGGTCCTTGACGTGTCGGTCACTGAAGAGGGCTGTCCGATGAACTTGGCACCCACGGCTTCAACGACGGCGGCGTTAGCAATGGGCGATGCCCTCGCGGTTGCACTATTAAAAGCCAAAGGTTTTCAGGTTGATGATTTCAAGTTCCTGCATCCCGGCGGTGCGTTGGGCCGGAGACTCTCCCTGACCATTCAAGAGGTAATGCACACCGGCGAGAACATGCCGATAGTCAACAAGGCAGATGATTTGAAAACGTCCATCATGTGCATGACTCGACAACGGCTCGGAGCGGTTTGTGTGATTACTCCGGATGGTACGCTGTTGGGGATATTTACTGACGGCGATTTGCGCCGCGCCCTTGAACGAAATGTCGATTTGGCGAGTGTAAAGATTGGCGAAGTCGCAACTCAGAATCCCAAGTCGGTGACTCCTGATTCACTTGTCAGCAGAGCAGTGAATATCATGGAGCAACACAATATCATGGTGCTGCCTGTTGTTGACAAAGACAAGAAGCTCGTCGGTGTTGTGCATATGCATGACCTCTTGAAATCCGGCATCGGCAGATGAGTCGCTTGTTGTGGCTGATTGTGTGCGGATTGTTCCTCTCGTTGGGCTGCTCTGCACCGCCCCCGCCGCCCCAGACTCCGGTTGAAGAGGTTTTTCCCGAGCAAGAACTCTTCGGAGCAAAGATATCGTTTTACTCGGAAGATCGATTGGCAACGGTGATAGATGCGGGCAGGGTTCTGCAATTTGAAAAGCAGAATCTGATTATCCTTGATAGCGGAATCGTGGCGGATTTCTATGATGAGTTCGGAAATCAGCGAACGAGAATCTGGGCTGACTCCGGAACGGCATCTGAAGCCTCGCGCAACCTCAACGCCTACGGCAACGTCGTGGCGGTTTCCGACAGCGGCGAACGGCTTGAAACAAATATTCTTCGTTACGACAATGCGCAAGGCTTGATTTACGCGGACGGCCCTGTCAAGATTTCGACTCCCACAGACACCATCTTCGGAACTGGATTTCGGGCCGACAAGAACTTGAAAAACTGGACAGTGCTCGATCCGTCCGGTCGAACATTGCGCGACCGTCCAAACAAAGTCGTCGGAAATGGGGTTGATTCCACAGTCAAATCCGATTCGCTAACGCCATGATGCGGATTGTGATCGTAATACTTGTTCTTGCCGTTGTTTGTGTTGCGCAAGAACAAAAGAGCGCGGTTGAACTTCGCCGAGCGAACAGTCTGCGCTATGGGCAAGAGAACGGCCAAGCCGTGCAGGAACTCACGGGAAATGTGCTGATTGTCAAAGACAGCCTGAACATCACCTGTGAGCAAGCGCTCTACTACCCTGATTCAGGTCGGCTGATCTTTAGACAAAACGTCGAATTTCGCGACGGTAGCCGCCTGATGTATGCAAATCAAGTTACCTACAGCGATTGGACCGAAGTGGTGGAAGCCGTTGGCGACGTACGAATCTATCAAGATACGATTGCAATCTATTGCAACCGCGCGGTTTATCGGGAACGGCTTGGAGCAGGCTACCTGTACGAGGATGTCCGCGTCAAGTATGATCCGCGAGGTTTGATACTCACGGGTGGCATCGGCTACTTCGATCATCGAGACAAGTCGGCGTGGGTAGCCCAAGACCCGCTTCTGACACGCAAGGATAGCGTCGGTTATGTGGACACGGAGATTGCCGGGGATACAATCACTTACAGTGAGTCGCTGGGGTTGGCCACGACAAAGAACAATGTGATTATCGCCCGCGACAGTCTGACGGCCTTTGGCCAATTGCTTGAGTTCTATCCCGATTCCATGTTCGCCGTGCTCACGGGAAAACCATTGGCCTTGTCGGGAGCTGACAGTATTGCGGGGGACACAATGCGGCTGTACTTCAAAGCTGAAGAACTCGAACGCGTTGAAGTTCAAGGTGAAGCTATCGCCTCGAGTCCGTCTGACAGTTTGCCGCATTCACCGCGCCAAATATTGACAGGAAAGCAGATGGTGTTGTGGATGGAGAATAGCGCCCTCTCGCGCGCTCTTGTTCAAGACAACGCTACTGCAACGTATTATGTTCGTGACAAACAGGATGCACAAGGCTTAAATGTCACGAGCGGGGACAAGTTACTGATTACATTTGACAACCGCCGCATTTCAAAGATTCGCGTGGAAGGCGGCACCCAAGGAACATTCACTCCCGAATCTCTTGTCGCAACGCCCGCGACAACCAAACCCTGACCGGAGAACTTTGTGAGCGCAAAGCCTGCTAAACCCGCACCTGCCGCTATTGCTGAAACAAAGCCATTGCCCAAATGGCTGCCCGATTTGCTCGGTGTGCTCGCCATCTACTTGCTGGTGGTCGTGCTGTTCAACCAAGTGGTCATCGGTAACAAAGTTTTCTCCGCCGGTGATGATACCGAAGCATCCGTCGCACTCAATACGTTCGCGATTCGAGAAGCCGAGAGTGGGCAGTATCCACTTTGGTGTCCTGAACTTTATGGCGGGTTCCCGTCGTTTGCAGCCGGGGCCTATTCCAATTATGAATACGTCGGCGCGCCTTATGCGCTCGCTTATCGTTGGGTAAATCCGCGCTATTGGGCGGATATGTTCACCAACTATGTGCTCCTGTTAGGCAACTACTCCGGCCCGACCCGAGGCGAGAAGTGGCTCGTCGCGTTAATGCTTTACGCAGGACTTTTTGTCTATTTCGTGGTGCGCAGACTTGGATTCAGCGTCATCCTATCTGTCTTATGCGGTCTTGTTCTGGCATGGAATCCCTATTTCATTTCGCTTGTCACGGCCTCGCACGGCGGAAAGCTTGCGACATTCATTTATATCCCGATTTTGATGTTTCTCGGCTGGCAGGTCTTTGAACGGCGCAGGATACTTGATTTGGGATTGTTCGCGATGGTGTTCGGCTGGCAGATTCAGCACGGCGGACACACGCAAGTGCTTTTTTACACCGGATTGTCGGTCGGAATATTATTTCTGACGTGGGCTATTCACGAATTGCGCGAGGGCGGTACGATGAAAGTTGCCACTGCCGGAGGCCAACTTGCGTTAGCCGTCGGACTTGCGGCTTGCGTTGGCGCGCTGTGGTATGTTCCGTTGTTTGAGTATGTAAATTCGTCGATTCGCGGTATCGGGCCGGCGCTCGGCGCCGCTGGCAGCAGCGGTTATACAATCGAGGACGCAACGTCGTGGAGCATGGCTCCATCAGAGTTGATTACATTCATTTTCCCCTCATGGTATGGACTGAAGTCACCAACCTATTGGGGCGATATGTTGTTTACTTCGTCGAGCTTCTACTTCGGGATTGTGCCATTATTGCTGGCGGTTGTTGCCTTGATCGGCAAGAAGTCAAGATTAGTTTGGGGACTTTTGAGCCTGTCGATATTCGCCATTTTGCTCTCGTTCGGAAAGCATTTCATCAGCTTCTACAGCCTGTTTTTCAACTATGTGCCATTCTTCGACAAATTCCGCACGCCGTCGCTAATTCTCTTGCTTGTGATCATCTCATCGGCAATCTTGGCGGCATTCGGATTTCGCAAGCTTGAAGAGAATCAGAACAATGAGAAGTGGCACAAGGCTTTTCGCTATGCCTTGATTGCGGCGGCGGTCTTGTTGGTCATTTCGCTCGTCGGTGGAGAAGGACTGGCCAAGAGTCTTGCCAGTCTAACTAAGGACGGCGACGTCCAGCGTTATCAGCCCGGTCAGATCACACAGCTTGTTAACGAGCGCGCTGCCATGTTCGCCAAAGATTTGACTGTGCGCTTCTTCCTGTTGGTTTTGGCATTTGCCGCTATCTATTTCTACATGCTCAAGAAGCTCACAAAGAATGTGCTAATCGGCGGGCTCCTTCTGTTGACAATTGTTGATCTTGGAGTGTTCAATCAGAACTTCTTTTCGCCGCAGCCGAAGGGTCAACAGCTTACGACTCTTACGGCAAATCGAGTGGTGACTGCTATGCAAGCTGACAACAGCAGCTTCCGCGTTTTTCCGGTTGGCCGCTTGAATCAGGATAATCGCTGGGCTGCATGGGGAGTCGAATCTCTGGGCGGTTATCACGGCGCAAAGATGCGCAGTTGGCAAGACCTTGCGGATAATTTATTCTACAATGGGACCAACAAGAACTTCCCGCTCAACAATGAGTTGCTGGCTTCGCTGAATTGCAAGTACATTGTCACTGAAGGGTTACTTCCACCTGACCTTGGATATACCAAAGCATTTGAAGACGGTTCTGCCAAGATGGCGGCCTATCTTGTTCCGAACGCAAAAGACCGCGCCTACTTCATTGATTCCGTCATGGTGATTCCTGACCGCAAGAATGCCTTTGAGACGATGCGCCGCCCGGGATTTCCGTTTACAAGACTTGCAGTACTTAACAAGAATCTGCCCGGCCAAATTGGTTATGACCCGAATGCCACGGCTCGTGTGACGTCGTATCAGGCTCACAAAGTAGAAATCTCTACGGACAATTCACAGGCAGGATTGATGGTGTTGGCGGATGCATACTATGAACCGGAATGGCGTGCGACGATTGACGGCCAGACGACCGATATCTACCTCGTCAACGGCTTTTCGCGCGGTGTGTATGTTGCTGCTGGAAAGCACACGGTTGTGTTCGAGTATCTTGGCAAGCGCGAAGCGCTCGGTGTGAATATCGCCACCGCGTCGCACTTCCTTGTGCTGCTGCTTGTTGGAGCAGGCTATTGGATGTCCCGCCGCAAAGAAGAGAATGTCGCGTGAGTGGGGCAATTGCTGAAACCGCTCAACTGACGGCGACTGAGTTGACCACAACTTTACGCGGCGAGAACTTAGTCAAGTTCTACGGCAAGCGGAAGGTCGTTGACGGTGTGTCCGTAAATGTGCGCACAGGCGAAATCGTCGGTTTGCTTGGGCCTAATGGTGCGGGCAAAACTACTTCGTTTTACATGATGACCGGCATGATCAGACCTAAGTCCGGCCATGTGTTTCTGGGCGACGTCGAAGTTACCGAGTTCCCGATGTACCGCAGGGCCAGATTGGGAATGGGCTATCTTTCGCAAGAGCCGTCCGTGTTTCGAAAGCTCACAGTTCGCGAAAATTTGATGGCTATATTGGAACTGCTGCCAATTTCGCGGGCCGAACGGAAATTGCGCGCGGATGAGTTGTTGGCTGAGTTTCGTCTGGAGCATGTTACCAATAACAAAGGGTTCCAGCTTTCCGGCGGTGAGCGCAGACGTGTAGAAATCGCCCGTTCATTGGTGACCAGACCGAAATTCATGCTTCTTGACGAACCGTTTGCGGGAATTGACCCAATCGCCGTGGCAGATATTCAGACTATAGTACGTTCGCTGAAGGATCGCGGTATCGGCGTTCTGATCACAGACCATAATGTCAGAGAGACATTAGCCATTACCGACCGAGCCTACCTGATTTTTAGTGGAAAGCTCCTCATGGAGGGATCCGCCGAGTTTCTGGCCAACAGCGAAGAGGCCCGCCGAATTTATCTCGGTGATTCTTTCCGCCTCTAATGAATGTTATAGCACCTGCTTTGCCGCAGCGTGGCAGAAATGGTCAGGCGGAGTTATCAACAAGTTGACGCCTCCCGCACCTTCCATGTTGTATCATACTGTTTATAAAAAACCTAAAAACTAACCGCCTCAATAGCAGCCGCGAATGAAACGGTGATGTCTGGTGGATTTTGATGATGGCATGAACCTTGCGCTTTTCGAGGTACTGCCTTGACTCGTGCGACTGGATCTTTCCCCTGATCCGGCTTGCCGCCGAGCCACCCCACCGACTGGACCAAAAGGTATCCGATGGAACTGAGACAAGTCCTTAAGCCTGAACTTCAGCAATATCTCCAACCGCAGCAGATTCTGCGGAGTGAACTCATTCAGCTCCCCATGCTGGAGCTGGAGTTGCGTGTGCGCGCGGAATTGCAAGAAAACCCCTTCTTGGAAGAGGTCGCCGAAGACGAAGCGGTGGTTGATAAGTCCATGTCGGAAATTGAGTCCGAAGCCTCGTCAGCTTCGATGGAGGACGCCGAAGACGGCGCTGGCTACGAGGCGCCCGCTCGTGGCGACCGCGATGAACCCGAGGTTCGCGAATCGCGCGGTGAAGATGACGTGGATTGGGATAGCTTCCTGAGCGACGACGATCAAAGTATCTACAAAGCGTCGCGGTTCACCGGAACAGGCGAGGAGCTGACTGAACTGCCCCGCCCCTTCGTTCAATCACTGGCGGAACATCTCGAAGATCAACTCCGCTTGCAGCGGCTTTCCGACGACGAGTATCGCGTCGGGCAATATATTATCGGCTCGGTTAATCGCGACGGTTTCCTGAGCTATCCGATAGAAGAAATTGCGCGGGAATTAAACGTTGATGTTCCATTGGCAATGCGCGTTTTGTCCATTGTGCAGGAACTCGATCCTCCCGGTATCGCCGCTCGTGATTTGCGCGAATGCCTGCTGATTCAATTGCGCCAGAAGGATGAGCCGCAAAAATACCGCATCGCCTTACGGATGCTGTTGGAAACATACGATGATTTCATGAACAAGCGGTTTGAAATCGTCGCGCGTAAGCTTGCTGTCGTGCTCGATGAAGTGAAATCCGCTTACGAAGAGATTCGCCGCTTGAACCCCAAGCCGGGTGAAGGCTATTTTGACGAAAAGCAAAACTATATTGTGCCCGATCTTGTTGTGGCGCGGGTGAACGATGAAGGCGATTTTGCGGTATTTTTGAATGACGGCAATACACCGAACTTCCATGTTAACACGGCCTACAAAGAGATGTTCTTGTCCGGCAATACGGATAAGAAGGTCAAAGAGTTCGTGACGCGCAAACTTGAGAGCGCGCGCTGGTTTATTAACGCGATTCATCAGAGACGCGCCACAATACTGCGCACGATGCGCGCCATCGTCGAGCGGCAAAAAGAGTTTTTCATGAAAGGCCGCGAACATCTGAAGCCGATGATTCTGCAGGATATTGCCGAAGATATCAGCATGGATATTTCGACCATCTCGCGCGTCACCAACGGCAAGTATGTGCAGACGGAATGGGGCGTCTTTGAGTTAAAGTATTTCTTCAGCGAACGCATGGAAACTTCCGACGGTGAAGAGATTTCCACAAAGGTAATCAAGTCACGCTTGCAGGAAATCATCGAAGCCGAAGACAAGGGGGATCCTCTCAGCGATCAGGCGATTGCCGAGATACTTGCCGATGAAGGCTTCCCGATCGCCCGCCGTACGGTGCAGAAATACCGCGAACAGCTGAGCATTCCCGTTAAACGGCTCCGTCGAGAAATCTGAGGCCGCCCCTTAGCATTTCTGCCAAATATTTCGTATCTTTCTGACCGGTTGGCCTATGGGGCCAGCCGGTTTTGTTTTTCTTGTCACAATATTCTCTGATTTTACATGTCCTTCGAAACCTTCGAGACCCGCGACAACGACCTCTTACCCGTCCTGCCTCTGCGGGACGTTGTGGTCTTTCCGTCGATGATCTTTCCTCTTCTGATTGGCCGCGCGGCGACGCTGGTTGCCATAGAGAAAGCCATGCTGCAAGAGCGCCGAATATTGCTGGTCACTCAGCGCGACCCCGGCACGGAAGACATCGCGCCGAAAGATTTATTTGAAATCGGCGTCGTTGCAAACGTCTTGCAAACGCTGAAACTTCCTAACGGATTGGTGAAGGTGTTAGTTGAAGGCGTGCGCCGCGCGAAGATTTCGTCATGGACGCCTGAGACCGATTGTCTATACGCGTCTATCGAGCCGATGGAAATGCGCGGAGCCGACGGCGCTGAAGCGCGCGCGCATATGAAAGTCGCGCTGCGCGCTTTTCGCGATTACGTCAGCTTGAATCGTCAGCTTCCCGATGAGATTTTGCTCACTCTCAATAATCTTAATGAGCCGCTCGCCGTTGCCGACTTCATCGCCGCTCATTTGCCGATGGTTGCCGTGCGCAAGCAGGAGATTCTTGAACAGTCCTACATGCCCGAGCAATATCAGCATATCAACCGCGTGCTGGATGAAGAGATCGAACTGCTGAAGATAGAGCGCAGCATTGAAGGCCAAGTGCGGGAAAAGATATCTCGAACTCAGCGTAATTTCTTCCTGCAAGAGCAGATGAAGATCATCAAGAAAGAGCTCGGTGAGGACGGCGACGAAGACTTTTCCGACGTGATTGCCTACCGGAAAAAACTGCGTAAGATGCGGATGCCGAAAGAAGTTCGCACACGCGCGGAAGAAGAGATGGAGAAGCTCAAGGGCATGCCCATGATGTCGCCCGAAGCGACCGTGCTCAAGAACTATCTCGATTGGATTTTCGCCATGCCGTGGGGCGTAACCTCGACTGACCGCCTTGACTTGGTTGAAGCCGAGCGCATTCTCGATGAAGACCATTTCGGTTTGCGCAAGCCTAAAGAGCGAATCCTTGAGCATCTCGCCGTGCTGGCTCGCGTCGAACGAATTCGCGGTCCAATTCTTTGTCTGGTTGGTCCTCCGGGCGTAGGTAAGACATCGTTGGGACGTTCGATTGCCCGCGCAATGGGACGCAATTTCGTTCGCATTTCACTCGGCGGAGTGCGCGATGAAGCCGAAATACGCGGTCATCGCAGAACCTACATCGGTTCCATGCCGGGGCGAATTATTCAAGGCATGAAGCGCGCAGGCTCTATGAATCCTGTGTTCCTGCTGGACGAAATCGACAAGATGTCTTCTGACTTCCGTGGCGATCCGTCTTCGGCGCTGCTTGAAGTGCTTGACCCTGAGCAAAACTCAACATTCTCGGATCACTATCTCGAGGTGGACTTCGATCTGTCGCAGATTCTGTTCATCACCACAGCGAACATCAAACACGATATTCCGCTGCCGCTGCAAGACCGCATGGAGATAATTGATCTGCACGGTTACTTGCATCACGAGAAGATGCACATCGCACGTGAATTCCTGCTTCCGAAGCAGATGCGCGACCACGGCCTGCGCGAAGGGGAATTGAGTATTGCGCCGACGGCGATGGACAAGATTATCTCATCGTACACCCGCGAATCAGGAGTGCGCGAACTTGAGCGTCTAATGGCCCGCGTCTGCCGCAAAGTGGCAAAAGAAAACTCGGGCGACACAACCAAGACATATAATTTACAGCCGGCTAAGCTTGACAAACTGCTCGGCGCGCCGCCATACAAAGATAACCAGATTGAGAAGGGCGACCGCATCGGCACCGCCGTCGGTCTGGCGTGGACTTCGCAGGGCGGAGAAATACTCAACATTCAAGCCAGCGTGATGAAAGGCAAAGGCTCGATTCAACTCACAGGCCGCTTGGGCGACGTGATGAAAGAATCCGCCCATGCCGCCGTCTCATTCATTCGCGCATACGGCGGAGAGTGGGGAGTTCATGCGGATTTCGTACAAAAGTGTGACGTTCATTTTCATATTCCTGAAGCCGCAACGCCGAAAGATGGGCCGTCGGCAGGCATCACACTTGCCACGGCGTTGTTGTCGGCCTTGACCTCCGCCGCCGTTCCCGCTGACATTGCAATGACGGGTGAAATCACGTTGCGCGGTCAGGTTCTTCCCATCGGCGGCTTAGCTGAAAAGACGATGGCCGCCAAGCGCGCGGGCATTCGCAAGATGATCATTCCGGCAGAGAATGAACCCGATTGGCTTGAGCTTGACAAGGCGCTTCGTCAAGGTCTCGAAGTGACTTATGCTGAAAACATTACGGATGTTTGGCGTGAGATATTTCCCGTGAAGAAGAGTTCGCGGGTGATCGCGACGACAACAACGCAGGATACCGCGTCGCACTAAGTCGTGGCTACTGCGCTCTCCATACCGTCTGCCGAGTTTGTCAAGTCGTGCACCGATTTGAAGCAAGCGCCCAAGCCTGCGCTGCCGGAAATCGCATTCGTAGGGCGGAGTAATGTTGGGAAATCGTCGCTAATCAACTCGCTCCTCAATCGAAAAGGGCTTGCGCTGGCCTCGGCAACTCCGGGTAA
Source organism: uncultured Alphaproteobacteria bacterium (assembly GCA_964587105.1). Lineage (GTDB taxonomy): Bacteria > Electryoneota > RPQS01 > RPQS01 > RPQS01 > JABWCQ01. The sequence continues at coordinate 10,910 of CAZPKG010000016.1, forward strand.
GACCCGTCTGCTGAACTACTTCAAGATCGGCGCTAACATTTGTTACTTCGTGGATTTGCCCGGCTATGGATTTGCGAAGGTCTCGAAGTCGCTGCAAGAAGAGTGGTCAGGTTTCTTGGAAGATTATCTTGCCGATTCGCCGCAACTCAAGCTCGTCGTGCTCATTGCGGATTCACGCCGTGGACTGACTGACTTGGACATGCAAATGATTCAGGCCCTGCATTTCTACCGTAGAAGCTTTGTGGTCATCGCGACAAAAGTTGACAAGCAAAACCGCCAAGAGCGCGACAAAAGTATGCTGGAAATTCGCGGCCCTTCGCTGTCGCTCGGCGCGTCTGCAGTGATTCCCTATTCGAGTATCAAGCACGAAGGCCGCGAAGAGGTGTGGGATACGTTATACTCCGCGCTCAGCTAATCACCACGTGTTATCATGAAAAAGCCCCGACAATTGCCGGGGCTTTTCTTGCTCCTTACCGTTGCATCATCGTTGATAGATCAGTACGCCAAGCTGTTCATCAGATGCGATAATTTTGCCGTTGGTGGCAGTTACGCCGGACGGTTCTGGCAGAGAGATTGACTGCACAAATTTTGGATCCGTCGGGGTTGAAATGTCAACAATATAGATTCCGTCAACATCGTCGAGCAATATTGCATAATTCCCATCCGTAACAACGCGCACAAGCCGATCTGCGCCGGGAATTGTTAGAGTTTTTGCAACGACAGGTGAATCAACATTGGCCGCATCTACAACCGTAAAATGAAGGTAATCGGCCACCAGTAGATAGTTTCCTCTCCAAGCGCAATCTTGTGGATCGCCACTAGTTGAAAAACGAGCGTGACTGGCGCCGGTTACAATGTCATGTAAACGGATTTCGTAGTTTACTTGTGCTACAGCGGCAATATTATCGTCGCTAATCCCAAAACTACGGAGGCGAAAAGTGCCTGGCGCGTCAAATCCAGTGAAAAAGTCTGTACAATAATCGGGACGCCAACGCAACGAGTCTGCGTTGTAGCAGTAGGAATCATATTGTAGTCCGTCTGTATTGTCTGTGCGCCAAACATTCAACTCGCCTTCAATTGAAACAATACGCAGATCCACTGGAGCAGAAAATGCAAGTCCGCCAATGAAGGCGTCTTCAGTTCTTTCATATAAGTGAATCGGGTACTTGTTTCCCGGTTCGCCAACTGGTTCAGACGAAGTAACAACGAGCTTATTCACAGGGTCGATCCCAACTATCGCAGAATATAGCCGACCTACCTGCTCGTAATGAAACACTTCAGTCGGGTTTACTGCATCTGTAATATTATACACATACGTCCCTGCTGATGAGGCAGCAACAGCAAGCATATCGTCTTTGGCGTCAACATACAACGCCACGCCCGGCGTCACGATATTCTTCTTTAGAGAATAAACAACCAGCGGCAAATCCGCTTCGTTGCGTTCGTCACAACTGACGGCGGCTATTGCACCAACAATAATGAGCGCGCACAACATGGCGCGCATAAGTGTGCGAGAAATCAATTTCGGTCTCCCGTGCTTACGATGCGGTTCTTGTTAGGTTCAAGTATCCAGGACAGAAACAGCCGATGAAACCTGTCATCGCCCGTCAATTCCGGATGAAAAGTTGTTAGTAAAATGTTTCCCTGCGCGACGGCCACGGCTTCTTCACGATACCACGCGAGCGTGCGAACGCTCTTCCCAATTGAAGTAATTCGCGGCGCTCGAATGAACATACCGACGCACGGTTTCTTCTCTTCAAGTTCTGAAACGACGCGCAGTTCGCTTTCGAATGAATGCACCTGCCGCCCCCAGCCATTGCGATTCACGTGAACGTCAGCTAATTCCAGAGTCTTCACGCGCGGGTCGGGATCGGTGTGCGAGAGCATGATCATACCTGCGCACGTTCCCCAAACCGGATGTGCCTGACAAAATTCACGCAACGCTGAGCGAAGTTCAGCGCTCATCACGCGCGTCATGGTCGTACTCTCACCTCCCGGCCAAACGAGCGCTTCAAGACCGTCGAGATCGCCGGGAACGCGCACTTGTTTGACGTCGCAACCGAGTTCGCGCAGCCGCTTCTCGTGCATCGGAAAGTCGCCTTGAAGCGCCAATACGCCCACCCGCGCCATCACCAATCCCTCTACCATCCGCGCGTGGAAAGCAGTTCGGATTCGGGCATCGAACGCACGTCGAGTCCGCTCATCGCGCCACGTAAACCAGTAGAGACGCGAACAAGTACTTCCGGATCCAGATAATGCGTCGTCGCCAAGACGATCGCTTCCGCGCGCGCAGCCGGATCGTCGCTCTTGAAAATGCCTGAGCCAACGAAGACCGCCTCGGCGCCAAGCTGCATCATTAACGAAGCATCCGCCGGAGTGGCAATACCGCCCGCCGCAAAATTCGGCACCGGCAACTTACCCAATTCGCGAACTTGCTTCAGCAATTCAACCGGCGCGCCGATCTCTTTGCCAAAATTCACAAGCTCTTCGTCGGCCATTAATTTCACTCTGCGTATGTCGCCCATCACCGAGCGCATATGCCGCACTGCTTCGACGATATTACCCGTCCCTGCTTCACCTTTTGTGCGGATCATCGCCGCACCTTCGGAAATGCGTCTCAATGCTTCACCAAGATTACGGCAACCACATACGAACGGAGCCTTGAATTTATGCTTGTCGACGTGAAACTGCTCGTCGGCAGGCGTAAGCACTTCACTCTCGTCTATGAAATCTATTTCGAGCGCTTCCAATATCTGTGCTTCAGCAAAATGGCCGATGCGGCATTTCGCCATCACGGGAATTGAAACCGTATCTTGAATCTCTCTAATCACCGCAACATCGGACATGCGCGCTACGCCGCCGTCGCGTCGAATGTCTGAAGGCACTCGTTCAAGCGCCATCACGGCACAGGCGCCCGCTTTTTCCGCAATGCGAGCCTGCTCAGCGTTCGTGACATCCATGATCACGCCGCCCTTGAGCATCTCTGCTAATCCAACTTTTGTTGCAAAAGTCCCCGTTGCACTCATATTCTATCGCCTCACTCTGGCTATGGTTATTTAAGCAAAGTCAATGGAGTTTCATAGCGCGCGCCGTTACTCGCTTGCAATACTGCGATGTAACGCCCCGTCGCAATTCCGCTCGCCTGCCACACAAATTCAAATCGACCGGGCTCAAGCCGCCCGCTAAAAACACTCGCGGCCTCGCGGCCCAAAATATCGTAGATGCGCAATGTAAATTCTCCGCCCTGCGCAATTTCAACCGGCAACGTCACCGTCGGATTAAACGGATTTGGATAGGCTGGAGCAAGAGTCGTTTCCACGGGCATCAAGGCGCCGTCCACTTCAGGCGCATCCAACACAACGATGACCAGCGCCAAATCCACTAACGAGTCCGGGCAGGAGTTAGTCCGCAGGTTCAGAGAGCCGAGAATCTCGTAATTGTTGTCGTTGCTCGTGTCCGGCGTGAACGTGACGCCGAACATCCCGCTGTCCCCGGCGGCGATTTCGATCGATGAGGGATTTACCGTTACCCACGAATTATTCGGAGCGATTTGCTGCGATACATGAGTGATCGACAATGGAGCATCGCCAGAATTGTTAATCCACAATTCATATGTCGAAGGAAGATCGTTCTGCACAAACAAATTGAGCGACGTTACCGGCAATTCCATCACAGGCTTGCGCAGCGTCTTGTCCGCGAAAGTCGTGTCATCGGCGATTGTCTGCACTCCAGAAAGTTCAGACGTCTGCCAACAGGGATGCTCAAACCGGAGCGTAAACGTACCTTCAATCATTCCCATTTCATAGCGGCCATTCGCATCGCTAAAGCTCGAGACTCCAGTTTCGACCGCCGTGATGCGGACGCCCTCAACAGGATCGCCACCGCGTTCTGCGGTCACATGTCCAATAATTCGCGTCGGCGTGCCCATACGATTCTCGAACAGATAAACCTCTTCCGATTCGCGGTTGCAGGCAATCAGATCAAAGTCTCCGTCACGATCATAGTCCGCCATGTCAAGCCCGAAAAAGCCGGAATTTGTATTCAAATCCTGCTTCACAAAAGTCCCGTTTGCATTCTGTCTCCACCACGACAGCCCGCCTCCGACGCCGTTCTGACCTTCACCGGTTGCGGCAAAATCCAACAAACCATCGGAATCGAAGTCTTCAACTACAACGTCCCTCGGATTGTTGATAGTACCGTTGAACGGTATGTTCACCCAGCCCGTCGCTGTTTTTTCCCATCGCCGAACGGCGTCGTCTTCAAAATCGCAACCAAGTATGTCCATCGCGCCGTCATTGTCAAGATCAACGGCTGCAACTGCCACGAGGTATGCGTTCGCGATCTCCTGCGTCAAAGCATAGCTGCCGTTTTGCGTGCGCTGCATCATGTACAAGCCGCCGCCTGACGAACCAACGGCGATGAATATCTCCTTCACGCCGTCGCTGTTCAAATCTGAAATGGTCAATCCAAGCGGATCGAGACCGCCGTAGAAAGAACTAAGCCAGATTTCTTCTTGCGAACCGGCGATCTGTCGATAAAGACGAACCTTGTCTGTTCCAGTTACTTCGCTGGCTACCAAATCAGTTAGGCCGTCACCCGTAAAATCTCCTCCCAACACGGCAAATGGCCCAGTCGAGCCGACTCCCATATTGACAGGAGTGAAACGAGTTGCGGGATCATTAACGCCCGAGTTCCGCAACAACACTAATCTGTTCTCTCCGAATGAAGCAAACACTGCATCCAGATCACCATCGCCGTCAAAGTCGCCTGATGTTACTTGACGACCCGTCGCTCCGGCAACGTAGGCTTCGTATGCTCGTAATGTGTCCGGGCGACGGTCATAGTAGAAAACGCCACCTGGATTCAACGTTGACACCATCATGTCGAGGTCCCCGTCGCCATCGAAATCGCGCACCGTCACGTCCACAGCGCCGCCCATGTCACGCGCGATCACTCGCGACGTGAAGTTCTGCGCATGCGCCGGCAACGCCAAAAGCACAAGTAATATTAAGCCAAACAAGAGTTGCGGGACCAAGACATCTGCCTCCTTCTGGAGAGCCTACCAAGATTCTACTTAAGCATCATTAACTTTTGCGTTGCCATATTCCCCCCCTGCTCCAACCGCGCGAAATACACGCCTGTCGCGGCGTTCAATCCATCCCACCTCGCGTGGTGAACTCCGGGCGACAGAACTGCATTCACAAGCTCAGCAACCTCGCGCCCGGCTACATCAAAAATCTTCAACTGTGTTGAGCCACTCTGGGCAAGCTCAAACTGCAAATTCACCGAAGCATTGAACGGATTGGGAAAGGGAGAACTTAGCTCGAACTTCATCGGAGCGATTGCATCCCGATCAGGAGCGTCCAATACAATTGTCGTCACGTCAATTGTCAAGTGCAGGTCAGGGCACGACGTTGATGAAATCGCCACATTCCCGAAATATTCATAGAATTGATCGTTCGTCGTATCCGGCTGCGCAATGATAGTCAACGTGCGCGTTTCGCCCGACGGGATATTCATGATGCTCGGCTCCACCGAAATCCAGTTGCCCGTTGGCGAAACTCCGTGCGGTGAGATCGAAAGCGAGAGAATTCCGTCGCCTGTGTTTTGCAGCGCTACGGGGTACGATGTAGTCGCGTCATTTTGCGCAAAAATGTTTACCGATGTTTGACTTGCACGAAGGTTTCCCTTATGTAAATCAACATCAATTCGCGCTTGCGTATGCTCGCCTACCTCTACATCAGCGATGGACGAAGTTTCCCAACATTCGTGCTCGTATCTAATCGTATAAGTCCCGGCCGCCAATTGCAATTGATATAGACCGGCATTGTCGGTCGTTGTTCGAGCGCCGCTTTCGACCGCCGTCACGCGGACTCCTGTAACAGGTGATCCATCCAAATCGGAGGTGACGCTTCCTGAAACGGAAGCGGGAAGCACCATCGTGTTTTCAAATAGGTAGATCGCTTCAGAAGTCGAACTCCCGCCCAAAAGGTCCTGATCGCCGTCGCGGTCGTAGTCCGCGCTGGTAATGCTGTAGAAATTCACATCCCGGAGGATTTCTTCGCGAATGAATGAGCCTACCTGAGTCTGTTGCCACCAATAGATTCCGCCCGGATTGAAACCGTCCGTGAACCCCGCGGCGGCAACATCGAGGATGCCATCGTCATCAAAATCGTCAAAGATCACTGAACGCGGATTTGTAAGCTGGCCCGGCAGCGACGTTAGCATCCACTGGTTTGAAACAAACTCCCATCGCGGCACGACGTCATTGTCAATGTCACAGCCAACGATATCAAATGCGCCATCGTTGTCAAGATCGCCGACGGCAATCGCCGTCAGGTTTCGATTTGTAATCTCGTTGGTCACGTCGAATCCTGAGTCAGTCCGCTTCAGCATGAACACGCCTCCACCCTGAGACGCCGTTACGAAAATTTCATTGACGCCATCGCCGTCAAAATCACCAACGGCAAAACTCGTTGGAACATAGGGATCAGGAAGCGAGTCGTGCCACCTTTGCACCAACATGCCGTTCTGCTGCTCAAACACGCGAATGATTCTTGCAGAACTGCGCGCTTCTGCTCCGACGAGGTCAATTAGTCCGTCACCCGTGATGTCGGCGGCAAGCAAGGCTACCGGACCTTGCGCATTGCTTAACAGGTCCTCCGCTTCAAACAGATGTTGAATGTCATTTGGCGTTTCACCGCGCAACAGAACATACTTATTGTCATCATACGAGGCATAGACTGCGTCAACATCGCCGTCGTTGTCGAAATCGCCTGTGGCGATCTGTCGCCCGTTGCCTGAGGTTACGTATTCCGACTCACGAATCAGTGAATCGTCCGGAGTGTGCTGGAGAAAGTACACGTGTCCCGGCCAAAAAGACGCAACAAGTAAATCGAGATCTGCATCGGCATCAAGGTCTTGAACCGCTAAGTCCCCCACTCCGCCAAGTTGTGCAGCGAGTATTGCGTGTTCAAAACTCTGCGCGTTCGCTGCGCGAACCATCAAACCTATCAGCAGGACTGAAGCTAACCTTAGCAAACACACCACGCCTGCCTCCTTTTGGAGCGCTGATTTACAATCGCTATTTCAGCAAGAGAAGTTTTTGAGTAGCGACGTTCCCGCCTTGCATCAAGCGCGCAAAGTAAACGCCTGACGCGGCGTTCGCGCCATCCCATTGCACAACGTGGACTCCGGGAGCAAGACGACCACTGAGTAGCGTCGCCGCTTCGCGTCCCGTCACGTCATAGATGCGAAATTGCACGTCACCAGATTGCGCCAACACGAACTGCAAACTCACTGTGGCATTGAACGGATTGGGATAGGCGGGCAACATGGCAAACTCAGTTGGCAGCAGCGTTGCATCGTCAACGTCAACGTTCCAATTGACGAATGTCCAGGTCTGGTTTGAGTGTCGCTCCATTGGGGGATAGTTGCTGCTCGCTACCACCCACCAAGTTACGGTATCACTTTGGTGGATAAACGGATGATCTGTGAAATTCACCGTCGCCGTCGTATCTAACAGCGTATCGATCAATGTAATCGAGTCGCCAACTTGAAAGAATAGAGAGTACAACAAAGTCTCATCCACGCTATCAGGATCGATGGGCATTTCCCAACTGAACGTCGCAAACGGATTGACGATCGGGTCGCCATTAGTTGGACCAAGAAGATTAAAGGCTCGAGTCGAGTCCGGATGTATCTTGCGAACATGCCGATAACTTTCGTTGCAAACTCGCAAATTTCCAAATTGATCTTGAGCCATAACGCGCCAGTAGCGATCAAAAATGTCCTCTGTGCGAGTCAACCTTGTCGTTGTTTGCGAGAGCGGACCGATAGCCTGCGGATTATCAAACAGCGTGTCGGTATCGAGCAACAGAGCGTAAGCAATCTGGTCGCCCGGATCGGGATCGGTTGCGGCTTCCCACCGAAATCGAATCGTGTCAACCGTGAAAAACGCGTTGTCTTCCGGACTAATTATTGAGAACGGATCAGGGTTGTGCTGCAACGGAGCAGCCGGATCAACGGACGTTACCGCATAGTAGCCATGCGGTAAACCGGTATTACGAGTGCCCGCCGCGTGATATTGAAAAAGGCTGTCCACCGCGACGTCGCGAAACTCGGAAGAGACCACCGTATCAAACTGAATTACAGTCCACATGCTGTCAAAATCCTGATCGTATTTCATCAGAAATGCGTTGCGCGTCCCCAAATGCTGTTCCGACCAATAACCTCCAATGACAAATCCGCTGTCACGATCGGCCACAGGGAGCACACACAGCGCCGCGTCATTCTCCGTTCCGCCAAGCACGTCTGACCACAAACTATCTCCGTTGTCATTTGTGGCTAACACAAAGATATTTGTTTTCGTGCTGTCGCCAAATGAGCGCGTTGAGCCGACGAGCAAACTCAAACTTGAATCCACGCGAACGGCGTCGAAAAGCTCCTCTGCCCGCACCGCGCCGAAGCGATGGGAATTCAACAGCACACCCGCAGAATCCGTGCGACCGAGCCAGAAATCGCGATTCCTACCGGCGACACTGTCAGCAGTGCCGAAGAGTAAGATATCTCCCGAGGCAATTCGCTGCACTCGTCGAATGCCCGCAGACGTGTGATAAGTGTGCGACCACTCTACGGCCCCTTGCGTATCCACAAGCACCAGACTTCCATCCGATGCACTGGAATCGCCCGGCGTAACCGAGCCAACCACAAGCACGTACGAATCGTTGTAGAAGGCCGCGCTGCTGCCTCTGTCCGCGCGCACGTTGCCACCAAAATCCCATTGATCGTTCAATACCCCGGCGCCGGTAAACTGCACGACTTTGTAATCCGGCGTGCTATTCTCCGTCGTGAAACCGATCATCCTTCCCATGCCGTTGTGCCATAGGCAATCATACATGTAGTTCGTGCTGCCCCATAACCGCGACCAAATTGCCACGCCATCCGTGTCAACCTTGACGGCGTAGGCTTGAAACTGCTGTTGCAAACCTATTCCCGTCAGATAGACGCCGGGCGACGTGGTGTCTCGTTCGGCGAGTGTGATATGAAAAAACTCGCCGCGATCAGCAAACGTTGTTTGAATTGGTACCGTTGGCGGATCAGCGAAACTCGCCGACACCAAACAACATAACAGACCCAAAAATACCGTGAGCATTCCTCCCATGTCCCTCTCCCTTGCGTTTCATCAAATCTCCGCCATGCACATTGCACATAACCCGCTTCCCCGACGGGCGTTGTCCATCTCCCACACTCTGTAAACACAAAAGTTACCGAATTTGCCGCTGAGTGTCAAGGCGCGCGGTCAAGGCACCGAATTTGCAAATTATTCCGCCAAAGAACTCACTCATAGCTTTGCCACAGGTTTCATCGCATGCGCGCATTCGTCAAAATCATCGGAATCGCTGTAGGTTTGACCGGCCTCCTCGGGGGCGCCCTGATGTCTATGGGCCACCTGCGGACTGCCGAAGGGGACTATCAGGATCTGGAAATGGCCAAACTGAAGAACCTGGCCGCTTCATGGGAAACCCAGCTTGTTTCAGTTCGCTCGGCCTTTCGCGACCTGCTCTTGCGGCACACCGTAACTGCCGCAGTTGAGCACCCTTCCGAGTGGGCTGGCTGGCGGGTCGAAAACAAATTCGCCCAGATGACTGACGAATGGCCGACGGGGTTGGTCAAACCTCGTGGCTGGGTGTTGCTGCGTTCCAACGGCCAAACTCACGCGGTTGCAGGGGACAGCATCGGGCTTGCCGTGGCACTGGACGAGTTTGCCCAGCCCGATGCGTCGGATATTCTGCTGACGGACAAGCATGGCCCGAGCCGTTGCTTGGCCTTGCAATATGCCCCACCCTCTGACGAGCAAAATCCCACTCCCGGGAGGCTTGTCGCCCTGTTCAACCCCAACGACCTATTCAAAGCCCCGGCCGATGCGCCTGCCCAGTGGGTGTTGATGAACGGCCCGACCGAGACTTTCCTGGCCTCTGCTCGCCGCTCCGACCCGCCAATCGGGGCTGGGACTTGGGGAATCTTACTTTCACAGACCGCTGGACTGGTTACGATGGAAGACGGCCTGCCGTTGGCCTTTGCCCGGATTCATGTCCCCGGAATGTCGCCTCTTTTGTTGGTCTCAGAAATTGACTCCCCAACGAGCGCGGGAAGTGCGGTCGGCGCATTGCTGTTGCTGACTGCCGGAACTGCGTTTCTGGTTTTCGTTCTAAAGCCGCGCCGCAAGAGCGAGCCTGTTGCGACTGCGCATGTTCATTCTACGGAGCTTGTTGAACCGGATGAACAGAAATCATCTCGCGAAACCATCACGTTCCGACAGATTTTTCAAGCGGTTCGGACGCCCATGTGCGTGGTTGACGAGAGCGGACGTTTGCTGCGAGTGAATTCCGCGGCGCGCGGCTTGCTCTACTTGCCTAAAGGTGGTCAACCGGATGAATCGGTTTCGGTTATCGGCGCAGATTTTCGCGGATCACTAAAAGAGTTTTTGGTGAGAGCCGCCGCCAAAGATTTCGCCGGAGGTTGCTGGCTACTCTGTCATGAGGACAAGCACTATTTCGACGGTGAAGTCGTAGCTACGAAACTCAGTGCGAACGCCGACGGAACGGGGCCGGTGGCGCTCGAATTTGTTGAGAATCGCCCTGTCGCAGCCGGAGACCGCACCGAAGTCGCGCAGATTGTCACTTCAGTTGATGCACTGAATCCGCAACCTGTTTTGTTGGTGGATAGCAGCGGTCACGTGATTGAATGTAATCGCGCGGCTCTGGAGATCAACACAAAGCTCGCCGATGCGCCGCTGCTGCATGAAGTTCTTCCTGGTCTTGAACAAGCCAACGTCGCTTCCGTAGTGAACCCTGACCGTACAGAGAGATTTGAGAGCCTCTTTGGAGCGCGCCTATTTGAATTCTATCCGGTTCCGACGGCAAACGGAATGCTGCTGTATGGATTAAAGAAATCGGATTCGCAAAGTTTGCAGATTGCGTTACATCAGTCGCAAGAGAATTTCAACACATTGTGCAGTTTGACCAGCGAAGCCGTCTTGCTGGTTGATCCGCGCACGCATTTCATTCAGGAAACTAATTTGGCGGCATCTGATTTGTTCGGCGCAGTCCATCCCGGCTTGGTCGGGAAACAGATGGATGAATTCGCGGATTGGCCATGGAACGAAGAGCACTTGCGGACTTCCGTTCAAGTTCTTCGCGGAGACGGCGAATGCGTTCCCTGCTCGTTTGAGCATGAACTCATCAAAGTTGAAGGGGAACCGACGCTGCTTGTCGTGCTATCGCGACAATACGAATCAGAACACCGCACGCCCTACGAACTTGCGAACTATGCTGATTCCGTCGCATTGCAACTATCGGAAAACTTGCAAGCTGAGCAAGCGCAACCTCAACAAAATATCGTTCCCGTTGGCCCCGGAATGCTCGTGGTGACCAATCCAACAGTGCGCGACGTTGCACGTAAAATGTTGGAACGATTGGGTCATCCGTGTGAAGTGTTTACGAATCTCGATGACGCGACAATTTATCTTGTGCGCTCGGACATTCGCCCAGAATTTGTGATGATCGACATGGGTGATTTTGATCAACCGAGTGATTGGATCGAGATGGTGCGAACGCGCTGCGGAAGCGTTCCGTGTGTTGGATTATCCGACTCCACGAGTGAGGATTTACCCAGTGGCCCGAATGCTGTTTTGCCAAAACCCTTTGAGCTTGAAGATATCGCCAATAGCCTGCAAAGCTTGGACTTGGACAGCGTTGCCGACGAGGCATAAAACTCTCTGTGAATAACTTCTGAAACGCCCTGCCATGCGGGGCGTTTTTTGTTAAACTACATGGATGCCTCTCGCACAATCTGCATAACTCCGGTCTGGGTGTGCAATCCTCGCACAGTACTAATAACCCTACAGCATTTTCCAATAACTTAAATGCCTTCCACATGTTAATGGAACAAACCTTGAAGACCCTCTTCGTGAAAACGTTCACTTGCTTTCACATCGTTTTCTCCTTATCTTACAGGCTGTTGCATTCTTGTCGATGACGCGTTTGAAATTGTTGACCAGTGTTTTTTCAGCATTTATTTTAGAGGTGATGAAGATGCGTATGTTGCGTGGACTTGCTTTGTTGGCCGCGCTCTGTTTGGCAGCCCTGCCCGTGTTGGCACAATCTTTCGGTGACGTTGTGTTCACTGAAGTCATGTATGACGACACCGCTTCGACCGATCTCGAATGGGTAGAGATTCACAATACCACCGCGAACTCGATTGACATTTCAGGTTGGGTGGTTGGGGATGCCGCAGTCTATCCCGGGCCCGGATCAGAAGGCGTCATCACGATTCCGGCGGGAACGACTATCGCGTCAAATGCATATCTGGTTCTTTGCCGCATCACAATTCCTGAAATCACTGGAGAAATACTCTGCACAGGCGCAGGTAGTTGGGCACTCACAAACACTGGTGATAACCTTTGGCTTTACACTGCCGCCACCGGCGGAACTCTGATCGACGGTTCACTCACCGTTTCATATCCTGACGGTGCAGCGAATAACGCCGGCAATTCAATTGAGAAGTGCGATGTTAATGCAACATGGACAGGTGATCCGGCCGCCTGGATTGAATCCACAACTGTTTTTGCAACTGCTGGCCGTTATCGCCATTGCACGCCAGGCGCTCCCAATACTCCTTGTGGTGGTGGAGACATTACTCCTCCGGCATTGACCAGCATCACAGTGATCACCAATTCGCAGATTGACGTTCTGTTTGACGAAAGTGTAAATCAGACCGTCGCAGAACTGGCATCGAATTACTCAGTCAATAACGCTGTTGGCAATCCTTCAGCCGCGGTTCGCGACGTTACAAACAACGCATTGGTTCACTTGACTTTTTCCGCGATGGCGCCGAACAACTACACGCTCACCGTGCTGAACGTGCAGGACATCGCCGGCAACGCCGCGACAAATTTGACGGGCAATTTCACCGTCATGGGCGCGGCCTCAAATACAGTTGTTATTACCGAGGTGATGTATGACGATACAGCCGGAACTGACGTCGAATGGATTGAAATCTATAACACGACTGCCAATCCAATCAACATCGGTGGATGGATTGTAACCGACCACAGTGCGTATCCGCCAACGAGCGAAGGTGCGCTTTACATTCCCGCCGGCACGACCATCAGCGCCGGACAGTACTTAGTGCTTGCCGACACGTCAATTGTTGAATTAACCGGCGAACTTGTCTGTGCCGACTCAGTTGGCCTATGGGGTTTGTCGAATGGTGGTGACAATCTTGCAATCTTCACCGCTCTTTCAGGTGGTACGTTGGTACACGGCTCATTGCTTACAAATTTCCCCGATCTTTCAGCAGGCAATGCGGGAAGTTCAGTTGAAGTTTGCGCCGGTGATGTTGGCCAACCTTGGGACAGCGTAAGCTGGTACGAGTCTTCAAACGTCTTTGCAACTACTGGCCGCTATCGTTTCTGCACTCCCGGCGCGGCACCGTCACCATGCATCGCTGATGTTGTTCCGCCCGTCTTGACCGGCGTCAACGTTATTACCAGCAGTCAAGTTGATGCAGTTTTCAATGAGAACTTGAATGAAGTGTCTGCGGAGACCGTTGCGAACTACAGCGTTGATCTCGGCATTGGCGCTCCGTCAACCGCCGTGCTCCAGCCCGACGGTAACACGGTTCGGTTGTCATTCGCGGCTTCAATGCCTGCTAATACCTACACCTTGGTCGTTAACAACGTCACTGACGTTGCAGGCAACCCAATTGCTCCCAACAGCTCCGCACAATTTACGATCGTTCCTTCGGCCTATGACTTTGTCATCACCGAGTTCATGCCGAACCCGAATTTCGCCGGAACCGCAGATTCGCTCGGTGAATGGATTGAAGTTCACAATCGCGGCGCAAACGCTGTTAACATGTCTGGCTGGATTATTTCAGATGCTAACGGCTCGGACACATTGGAGGGCAATCCGACCATTCCGGCGGGCGGATATTTTGTCTTCTGTTCCAACGGCGACAGCGCAACCAACGGCGGCGTGCCGGAAGATTATGCTTATCACTTTGGCACTACCGGCTGGGGTATGGCGCTGAACAACACTGGTGAACTGATTACATTGCGTGATGCAAGCAACGTTACCGCAGTCGCTCTGTCGTACAACGGCCTTCCGTTTGCCGCCGGTGCGAGTGCACAGCTTTCGGCGCCAAATCTTGATCCATCCAATCCGACTAACTGGTGCACAGCTTCTGCCGGATGGAACGGAGCGAACAACGGCGATCGCGGTACTCCTGGCGCAGCCAATATTTGCGGCGCACCAGCCATTCCCGACACACTAACGATCTGTCAGATTCGCGCGCAAAACGAGTGCGGCCTTCCGACGTGGAATGACTCACTGCTCGTCACGTATGGCGTTGTCACTTACAACGATTCGTGTCGCCGCAATATGTATGTTGAGCACAACGGTTGCGCAATTCTTGTATTCGGTACCGCCGCTCAATTGCCCATGCAGAATTCGACTCGCTTGGCACTCCCCGGTGACTCCGTTCGCATTGAAGGGGCGCTCGACTTCTTCAACGGTGTGTCTGAGTTTTCTCAATTCGCACTTGATGCCGCAGTTGTGACCTTCATATCTGCCGGCCATGCCGTTCCTGCCGCGACTGTTGTAGCTGCGAACACAATTTCACAGAACGCCGCCGCGTGCGCACCGGAAGCCAGCGAATCGCGTCACATCACTGTGCAAAATGTCGTCTTTGACACAACCGGTGGCGTGGATACGTTCTTGACCAACACGAATTTCCGTTTGGTTAACGGCACAGACACAATTCAATTCCGCGTCAATGCGTGCGACACGTTGGTCGGCCAGCCGATTCCGCTTGGCGCGTTGAACGTCACGGGAATCTTGGCGCAATTCGATTCGTCCGGCGCCTGTTGGTGCCAGGACTATCAGTTGCTGACAGGGCGCCTTGCTCCGTTTGAAACGGCCATGTGCGGTACTCCGCTTACCTTGACTGCCTATCGCCTTGCAGGAACGAACTTTGTGCAGCTTCGCTGGGCGCCTGCTCCGGCGAACAGTTGCGGTTGCTACAATGTCTGGTATGCGACCAGCGCGACTGCCGCGTTCCCGGCAGAATACACGTTGCTTACCCCAATTCCTGTTTCGACAACGACATTTGATGATGAGCCAATCGGTGGCCCGGACACCAAGCGCTTCTACGTCGTGACCGGCGTTCCCTGCCCGTAACGACTGAATTTGCCTAATTAGAAGCGGCCCGCTCCGGTCTTGGAGCGGGCCGCTTCTAATTGTGGGGTCTGCACTTAGATAGGTTGTCATAGCATCCTCAAGCAACGGCACAAGGATTGCTAATTGCATACTCGAAGGAGAAAACCCCTATGGCAGACAATCTGATTGAAAGCTTTCTGATTGGGCAGAATCAACCCGCCTCCGTGCTTAAGAGCATGTTGGATGCTCAGGCTATGCGGCAGCGTGCACATACTCAGAACATCGCCAACGCCGAGACACCGGGCTACGAGCGCGTGCGTGTGGAATTTGAAGAGCTGTTGCGCGATCGTTTGAACGGCGAAGACCAGAAACTCGCACAATCCGATCAGCGTCACATTCCACCCACGAACGAACTTGAAGGCTTGCAAGCGAAAACCATCCGCGAACCGATTCCCGATGACATCACCGGCATCAACGGCGTCAACATCGAAGAAGAAATGGCCGAGATGGCGGAGACTCAACTCCGCTACCTAACCGCCATCGAACTTCTCCGCCGCCGCTACAACGGCATGAAAGAAGCCATCACCGGACAAGTCAGGTAAAATCGAAAATCCGTCGAGCGTGGGCAGCTTTCCCTGAAGGGATCGCCGCCTCGCCGGAATCTGAAATTATAAACGGCGAGCATGTTGCTCGCCGTTTTTTCGGTCTAACCCCTTGACATTCACGATTTTGTAGCGTATCACTTAAGAAAGAACCTAAGGAGGATTGATGAGAGTTGTTTTTTTTTGCACTTATGCTCTTTCCTGCCTCGCTTTTTGCCTTAAGGGATGTTACGGTACTCACCTCCGATTTTTCAGTTACCCCCGGAAGATGGAACAACGGTTCGGGTGGGATTAATTCCGTCCGGATTGATTACATGCTTGAGTGGGCGCGCCGTGACTCGCTATTTGACCTAATCGATGTTAATTCGGATGACATTTACTCAATTCATCTCGCTTGGGCCACTGTTGACAGCAACGGCGTTGGGACAATTGATTATGTAAATAGCGCGTGGCTCGATAACTCTTCTGGAGACAATTGGCCATGTGATTTTGGGACATGCCGTGAGTTTACTGGCCGCGACACAGTATATTATCATGCTGATTCTATTGACACTATGCTTGTTCTGGACCAATTCTATAGATCAACCGGAACCATTTATACCCCCGTTTTTTCAGGCAATGTGCGTATCTACCTTATTGCCGATCAGCGGAGTTGGGATGAGATATATGTCAGGGAAATCCCTGCATATGTCTGCCAGACATTCCTTGCCCCTCAAATCACTAACGATGAGTGGGTAAATGTCATTCATAGCTTTGAGAATTATTTTCAAATCGGTTTCATTCACGTTAACGAGCATCGTGATGTGTACGTCGAGCGCTTCGTAGAGCCGTTGCCTCCGCCTAATCCCGGCATCGCCTTTATGGGATGGGAAACCACTGGAAACGGCGACGGTAAATATTGGCTGCCAGTACCGAATGACACGATCGGCCTCAAGTTCGAAATCACAAGCTCGGGCACATCTGACAGCCGAATCACGTTCATCATCTGGGATATTTCGGCTTGGCAAGGCCAAGCGATGAACTTCCCTGCTCCCTCTGCCCGCGCCCCTTGGCACACCAATCACTATTTCAAGAACCCCGGAAATTCAAACGGGAATGAGTACGATTTTGACTTCTGGTTGGCTCACCCCGAACTGTATGAAGTGAAAGTCATAGACACATTGACAGCCGTTGACGCAATCGATCTCTATAGCTACCGAGGTTGGCAACAGCACGGTGACACGCTCAGAGCACGTGATCTCTATAACACAACACTCCGCCGCTCGCGCAAAACGATTATCGCTCGCACTCGCCAACCTGTCGTAAGCGGTCACAAACTAGAACTTGTGGCGCGGGATTATGCGGCGCATTGTCTTGTCACGCCCGTCATTGAAAGTGAAGGCAAGTCCAACTTCATGGTTTGGACAACTTCATTGAGTGAATCAACAAATTGTATCTCTGTCCCTCGCGACGAAGACGGCTACAAAATGTACTCTCACAACGTTGGAGACTATCTCGCTGACGCATGGGAAGAGGAGGTATTTCTCGGAGATAGCCTACGCAAGAACTGGCCATTCAGTCATCCTGACTCAGTCGCTGATACGACGACAATGTACGAGGACGACGACCACATCTTCGTCGGACGCGGCTTTGACGGGGACGACCTCTTGAACTTTGAAGAGTATCGAGGATTTTTGGTAGCCAGCGACCCATCGCAACCGCACGACACACTTAATTATGAGCATATCCGTACCAATCCCAAACAGAAAGATGTGTTTCTGTATTTCCACCCTGCACTTGCGAACTCGCAACTCATTCCTGAGTTCTTTGGGAATATTGCTCCGGGATATGTCGGCATGCTTGATAGCTCAATAGGAATTTCAGTTACTGATTATAGTGTCTTAAAGAACAAGCTGAGTGAGGATATGTCTGCGCGAGTCAAGCAAAACAAAAGTGTGAGCTTTAACCGAAAGGGAAGCACCATGTTATGCCCTCCGGTCTTTATCCCTCAAGATTCTCTCCCTGGACGTTTAGGAGTGAAGTCAGCACAAGTCTTAAGTTTCTGGCCATGGATATTCAGCGAAGGTCCAATGAGATTTACAGCTCAAACTTTGATGCAGGTAGTCTACCGTGGGCAAGGCGATCACGATGGAGGAGGGATTCCGGCAACAATCAGCAGAGTTTTGCTAAATTACCCATTGTGGCATTCATTTTATTCTTGGGAAAGGTACGACGACTCAACAAATACAAATTATTGGGATGACTGGGTGTTTGATGTAACGGAAGGCCTGCGCATCTCAATTGCACACGAATTCGGGCATTGTGTCGGGCTGTTGCATCCGATTGGAAATGAACCCCGCGATTTCATTATGGGGCCTTTTCGAGGTTCGAATGATAGCCTTGGGATAGACCCCAAAATCCCTAAATTCTCTGCGCAAGACAAGACGAGATTTACGATCAAGAGAGGTGACCTATGATTCGCTTTCTCAAAATCAGAGCGGTATTTATTTATTTAATGCTCGCTTTTGCAACCGGGATTGTGGCAGAACTTGTTGACAACCAATTTCAAAGCCATGTTCTCATTTTCGCTTTGCAAGAGCAATCTCATGCATGGTTTGCTCTGCAAGAATATGATCAACCAAGAGACAGTGCTTTAAACGTGCTGATCATGTCTGCTTACTCGCCCGTGCACGAGCGAAACTATCCAAGAGAATCGAACCTCTGCATCGGCCTAAATGACACTCTTGTACTGGAGTTTAAGTTTATGAATCTAAGTAACAGTGCGTTCACTTGGGATAAGAACCCCGACCTATGGTTTGCTCCTCGATTGCATGAAGTGCGATCTAGCATCATGGACGATGCGCCTGCCGTAGATTCAACAGCCTTGGGCTATAGTATTCGCCGCTGGTCTTTTCGAGAGGGGGCATCGCCTGTTGTACCTCCAGACAGCTTTCTTGCAAAACAATTTGAGTATTCCATGTTTATGAACGTTTGGAATATTCCTGCTGGACAATGGGTTATCTCCGCGAACTTGACAGAGTATGCGCCACAGGATATCCATATCGTTGTTTCAGGAATGGAGTTCTTATATGATGTGCCAACAGATGGACAAGATAGTGTTAATGCGTATATCGGATGCTCGCAAAGACTCTTGTTGGAAAAGAACTTTTTGTCTGCACTGACCTGGGTGGATTCGGCTATTGTGAAATTCCCCATGAGTGTACCTGCATGGTGGGAGAAGGGTATTGTTCAACTGGAATCGGGCGATACAGTCAAGGCAATGGAGTCGCTTGACTCTGCAATCTATTACCTCGAAGAAAAGAAGGATTTGCTTTTGCCAGACACGTCTCTGTCGATCAAACCTGTTGAAAGGCTTTGGATGAGGTATACCACGACTCGACTTTCAGAGGATCGCTCCAATGATTATCAAGAATAGCAACAAAGTTTTTCGCGTGCAGGGCCTGCTACAATTGACCAATACCATAGGGATGCCTCCCAAAACCACAACTTATTCTCTAATTCAAATTTTAACAATAGTTTGCTAAGTTCAATAAAACAAAAATTTAACTTGCGCATCCGTTCAAATTTTCGTATATTAGGAGCATGAAGAATAACAATAGGATAGCACTTCGTGAAAAAAGGTGCACCCCAAAAAGTTAATTTCCAATTAAACAAACACAACCGTTTGGACAATTGTTAGCGTTTTACACAGAAACAACCCCTTACAACCCCACCTCGCCTCTCCAGAATCCCCCAAAAAAACGCGACGACTCTTTCGAGCCGCCGCAATAATCTAAGGCGCAAGCGAAGCGCAAAACCCGCATTACATGCGGCTAATCTCTTCGCATGGCTGTGTAGCCGTGTAGTTTCAAAATCTGAATGGCATTGCGCGTATCGGAAAGCGACTCCAATGTCACTCGTAGCATTCCACCCTGCCGCTCACGGCTGTGCAAGACTCCAATATCGCGAATGTTGATTTCGTGCTCAGCTAAGAGTCCTGCGATCGCCGCCAACACACCGGGCCGATCCGGAACAATCACCGTCAACTCAGACTGTGAATCCCAATCGCCCGGCCGCTCCCGGCCAAGCTTTCTCTGAAATGAGTAAGCCCTCTGCCAAACTTCTTCAAGCTTGCCCGACAGAAACGCTGCCTCGATTTCGTCGAAGTGCTTCCTGAATTTCTTCAGCGCATCCAGTGTCTGCTCACGATTCGCGGCCAGCACCGACTCCCAAGCTCCCAACGGCAATGAAGCCATCGCGGTCATCGCTTGAAAATGTCCCGTGGCAATCTTCTGCAACAGCGGAAGATCACGGCTTTCATTGGCCAGCCAATCGGTCAAGGCCAAAGCAAAGATCAACGGCATGTGCGTCGTTGAAGCAATAATCCGATCATGCACATCGGCCGGAAGCACAATCGGATAACCTCCGAGCGTGCGAATCCACCACTTGAAGGCCGTGAGTTTGTCCATCGGCACGGCTTCATCGGGAGTCAATAGCCAATAGGCGCTCGCAAATAACTCAGGATGAGCATTCGCGATTCCCTGCCGTTGGCTTCCGGCAAGCGGATGCCCACCAATAAAAATCGCGCGGGCGTCTTCAACGTCACGCGCGATCTTCAAGATTCCTTCCTTCGCCCCCGCAGTATCCGTCACAACGGCTCCCGGCATTGCCGTACGCAAAATCGTCGGCAGCACCTTCACCACTTCATCGGCGGACATCGCAAGAATTACCAAATCCGCACCGGCAATCGCTTCGGAGACGTCACCGACGCCCTGATCAATTGCTCCGCGCATGATCGCTTCCTGCAAGACTTCTTCGCGGTCGTAACCCACAACCGTGCCGCTGAACTGCATGGCTTTGAGTTTCAGACCAATAGAACCACCGATCAGCCCTACACCAAGCAGAGCGACTTTATTAAAATCATTTCGAAATATCTCGAGCGGATCGGGAAGCGTCAGTTCGACAAGATCCGTGACGGGGGAATGTGCCTGTTCCGTAGAACGTTCTCCAAATCAATCCTTAAATTCAACCTTGATTCCGGCCGATTTCAGCAGACTCACCGCTCTGTTGCGGTGTTCTTTGCTTTCCAATCGGAGCTTGTATGTTCCCTCGGAATCCTGTTTCAGCTCTTCAAGCTTTGTGACAACGACGTGCGATTGAGACAGCAGTCTGGCAATTCGTTTCATGATCTCCGAATCGCCCTTTGTTGCGACAACAATTTCATCACTCGCGGCGTCAATTGTTTGCTGGTGCAAGTAATCGCCTTTGGCCAACACGCTTGCAACTCGCGCTTCAAAACTTCCGGCCAGCAAATCCTCGCGAACCGTTTGGATTGAAAGCTGGATATTTGCCAGCAAGCAGTCAATCTGGCTGCGAGTTCCAATTAGAGAATCATGCCATGTACTCTGGTGAAGCTCGGCAAGCCGTTTCAAGCGGGCGTATAGACGCTGTCCTAAATGCTCTTGGGTGATCTTGTCGGCGCTCGTGCTGGCAAGGACGGCTTCAAGTTCGAGAAACTCAAGCAAATCTGGCACGAAGTCGAGCATGGCAAGCCGTTCATAAAAGGCCTGCGGATACATCGGAACGACTTTCGCTCCGCACGATTCAAACGCCGAGGACAACATCTTGAAGGCCGGAAGGTCGGCTCGGCCTCGCGGCGTCAAGATAATAGTTTTGCCGTCAAAAAAGAAGTGCGAGGGCTTGGCGTCGTCGGTCGAATGATCTTGCTCATGAACAAGATAGAAACCGATGTGTCGAATGTCGTCGCGGCCGGAAGAAACGATTATGTCTTCGGCATAGCCCTTGACGGAAGATGCATCCAGAATGATCGTTTCCGGCTCGGCAAGCTCAAGAACTTTGGCAAGGCGCGCGCGGAAATTGCGAGTTTGGCGCGAGAGCACGACAAACTTACAATTTGTCAGCGCATCTTTCCATTCGGTTCCGCCATCTGTGACGCAGCCGTTGTTCCAAGCTTGCGTGATAACAGCAGGGCTGTCCACGCCGTAAAGCGCGCCTTTGAAGCCCGCTCGTTTGAGAGACAATACGATTGCCGAGGCGATGCTATCCACGCCGCCCAGCGCGATTTTTCGCAGGTCGTTAAGTTTCGGATCCACAATGCCCTCTTTTACTTGGGACCCGATTCTGCAAAGTTCACGCCATCTCGGCAGTATGCGAAATATAGCTTTCTCTATAGCTTAAAGCAATCGGAACAGACCCACAACTTCACTGAAAATACACAAAAAAAGCCTCAAAACGAGGCTTTTTAGGGAATTTTGAACGTTCACTTGGGGGCGGACTTCAACGCCTCTTCCATCGTTGTCCAAGGAAGGGTGGCACATTTTACACGGACAGGCAACTGGGCTACGCCAATAAGTGAAGTGATGTCGTCCATTGATTCGCCATCAGGCTCCTTCCCCTCACGGATAAGCACACGAAATTGTTCGATGCGGCGGCTTACTTCGTCAAGGGTTCTACCCTTCAAGTCCTCTGTCAACATGGATGCGCTGGCCATCGAAATTGCACAGCCCGTGCCTTCAAAGGCGATGTCCTGAATCTTGCCGTCCTGCACTTTCAAATGCAAAATTAGTTCATCACCGCAGAGCGGGTTCTTACCTTCCATCGAAAAGGTCTCATCGGCAAGCTTGCCTTTGTTGCGCGGCAAGCGGTAGTGGTCGAGCAGGATGTCGCTATAAAGATCGTTCATGCAAGAATTGCCCGTGCTGAGCGGACGGCAGAAACTAATGCGTCGATGTCGTCCAAAGTGTTATAGAGATAGAAACTCGCACGCGCGGTAGCCTGAACTCCCAGCCAGCGCATCAGCGGCTGGCAGCAATGATGGCCGGCGCGAATAGCAACTCCCTCGCGGTCGAGTAATGCGGCCATATCGTGCGGATGGATGCCGGGGACATTAAACGAAATCACTGCGCCGCGCTGAGTGCGAGGGCCATAGATTTCAAGATCGTTCTCGGCGGAAAGTTTTTCGAGCGCGTGCATCGTGAGATGATGATCATACTGAGCGATGCGGTCCATGCCGATTTCGTCAAGATATTTGACGGCGGCCGTCAGGCTGACTGCTTCGGCAATTGCCGGAGTTCCGGCTTCAAACTTGTGCGGCAAGCTATTCCAAGTCGCATGATCGAGGAAGACTTCGCGGATCATCTCACCGCCCGTCATATACGGCTCCATGTCATTCAGGATTTCGGGATTGCCGTAGAGCACGCCGATTCCCGTCGGGCCAAGCATTTTATGAGCGGAGAATGCGTAAAAGTCGGGATTTAGTTCGCGCAAGTTAATCGGCATATGCGGAACGGATTGCGCGCCGTCAATCAAAATGCGCGCGCCAACTTTGTGCGCGAGTTGAACCAGCTCGCCGACGGGATTGATCGTTCCAAGCACGTTAGAAGCGTGCGTCACGGCAACGAGCGCGGTTTTGGAATCAATCAGCTTGCGGGCTTCGGCCAAATCAAGTGTGCCATCATTCTTGATGGGAATGAAACGAAGTTCCGCTCCGACTGATTTTGCCACCAACTGCCACGGAATCAAGTTGGCATGATGCTCCATCGGAGTCAAGACGATTGATTGGCCGTGCTTGATGAATTTCTCGCCGAACGAATGAGCCACAAGGTTGATGGATTCCGTCGTGCCGCGCGTGAAGATCAGGCCTTCGAGCGCCGGTGCTTTGATGAACTCGGCAACCGCACGGCGGGCGCCTTCGTAATCACCCGTAGCGGCCTCGCCTAAAGTGTGAATGCCGCGATGGACGTTAGCATAGCGTGACTCGCAGAATTTGCAATAAGCCGTCATGACGTCATTGGGCTTTTGCGAACTTGCGGCGCTATCCAAATAGACCAACGGTTTGCCGTTGACCTTTACATTCAAGATGGGGAAATCCTTGCGGACGTCGCGACCCAATATCACGATCAGGCTCCTTCCGCCTGCAAATACTTCACGGGAATTGCGACGTAGATGTCGTCGCCTTTCTTTTCAACGGCAAAGACACTGATCGGTTCCGTCGCGGGAAGGGACAGCGCCTCGCCGGTTTCAAGCGAGAAACGTGCGCCATGCCGGGGGCATTCGATGCAATTTCCTTCCAGCCAACCGTCGGTCAAATATTCATCTTCGTGTGAACAAAGATCGCTGGTCGCGTAGAGTTTCCCGTCCGAATGAAAAATTGCCAACTCGAGCGACCCAACTTGAAAACCTTTGCCGCCGTTACGCGGGATATCCGATACCGAGCAAATTTTAACTAACTGCGTATCTTGGCTCATGCTAATTAGAGTAACAAAGTCGTATTTTTGATTGTGGCCTATTGTTTGCCATTTTAAGTGGCAATGATATCTTTAGACAATCTAAGGTGGTTTAGATGAACCGAATCTTATTCTTGCCTTTGTATCTTGTGGTGGTTTTCACCATTGGATGCGATGACGACAACGACACCGCACCTGTTAGTTATCCTGCCGAACCGACCCAAGAGATGCTCGCCGCAGGGCCCGGCGATGGAGCTGAATTTTTCTTCTGGAGCGACTCCGGAAGAGCGCGTGCTACTGCGGCCGGATTCCGCGCTGCGCTCTGGGTTACGAATGTTGACACAACTCATGTCCAGATTGAAGATATGGTTGGTCTGTTCGTATATCCCGGATGCCTTGGAAGTCACCCTGACCTTGAGTGCGATATTATAGTCAAAGACTCAACGTATTCACAGCTAGAATACGGCCCAACGGGAATGCAATTTACGGATTCCGTGGAGTTTTGGATCGACTCAACGGTCATCGATCTGCCAGCCAACACATTTGCCGCAGATGTTGCATACTACTATTACAACCCGGCGAGCGGAGAGTTTGAAGAACTCGACACCTGGGTTAATCCGGAAAACGGTTGGATTGAGTGTAAAGTCCTGCACTTTTCCCGCTACATCATCGGGCGGCGATTGACGCAACGAAACTGACCTAATCTCTTTCGCGGGACATATACGGCCCGCATCATACAGAAGCGCCCCGTGCCGAATCGTGCACCGGGGCGTTTGTGATTTCTTAGTGTCCCGACGCGCGCCCAACTGCTTGGGCAACTCGATCACGCCAGCTCTGGCGGATGTCTTCCAAAACTTCAGGAACATTTTGAATAACCTGCTCGCCGAAGCCCATACCAATGGCAGTCATTGCTTCGCGATAGGTCAAGCCGCGCGTCTGCAAATAGAACAACTGCTCCTTGTTCAACGTGCCGATGGACGCGCCATGACTACACTTGACGTCATCGGCGATGATCTCGAGCTTGGGAATCGCGTCGGCATGAGTGCCGGGATCGAGCATCAGATTGCGACACGTTTGATAGGCGTCGGTCTTTTGTGCGATCTGCGGAACGGTGATGATGCCTTGATAAATCGAATGCGCTTCGCCGGCCAAAATAGTCTTGAACAAGAGATTGGAGAAACCATTTGGCGTACCATGATGCTGATGTGTGCGATGCTCCGCTCTGGATTTGCCAAGACCGGCGAAAAGTCCGCTCAGATGACACTCAGTATTGTCGCCCAACAGATCCATGCGCAACTTGGCGACGTGCCATGCCCCGCCTGTCGTAAAACCCACCCAGTTCAAATAGCCATCGCGTTCAACCTGAATGCGACCGGTGCGATAGATGGCGGCCTCGGCAGGAGTTTGTTCGTCGTGTACGTAATGCAGACGCGCGCCTTGCTTGACGAGAATTTCGGTTCGACCGACGACGGGGCTATCTTTGCTTTCTGTTTGCCAACGATCAAAGACGACCGCCTCGGCGCCGCGCTCAACAATGATCAAAGTTGTCGGCGCAGCGAGACCCGAGCCGAAATGACGATGCGAGAGATCGATGACAACTCCGGTCGTATTGGCCGGAATACGCAAACAAATCGGTTGCGCCGTCAATGCGCGGTGATAGTGCAGAAACTTGCTATCAAAATCGTCAGAGGCAATCTGCAGCATAGACGTAAACAACTCACGGTCGTTCGCTGTTGCGACAAGCGCGTCTTGCGTCAAACCGCTGCGGACGTTGATGGATGTTTCGAAACGAGTGGAATCGGTCGCCGATTCAATGTCATTCCACGGAAAGGAATCTGGATTGTTCTTGCGCCACTCTTCGATGTCCTTTGCGGGAGTCGATGCGGCGCGAGCTTGTGCGAGCGATTGTGCACGGTCGTCCGATGATAACAGCGAATGACCGGATGATATTTTTTCGAGATAGCTCATCTGTAATGTTTGAGTGCGGGTCTCAGCCAACGGATCCCTCCATTTGGAGTTGGATGAGACGGTTCATTTCAAGCGCGTATTCCATCGGAAGCTCTTTGACGACAGGTTCGATGAAGCCGCGAACAATCATTGTCATGGCCTCCTCTTCGGAAATGCCGCGGCTTTGCAGATAGAAGACCTGTTCGTCACCGATCTTTGAAACAGTTGCTTCGTGACCGAGTTCGACGCGGTCCTCCTGAATATTCATGTATGGGTAGGTGTCGCTGCGGCTGTGATCATCGAGCAGAAGCGCATCGCAACTGACGCTGCTCTTGCTGTTGGTCGCGCCTTTGGCAACTTCAACGAGACCGCGATAAGATGTTCTGCCGCCGCCGCGTGAAATTGATTTGGATAGGATCACACTCGTGGTGTCAGGAGCCTTGTGAACGACCTTCGCTCCGGCTTCGGTGTGCATCCCTGATCCGGCGTAGGCGACAGAAAGAATGTCGGCCTTCGCGCCGCGACCCATCAGATAGACTGACGGGTATTTCATTGTGATCTTCGAGCCGATATTACAATCCACCCACTCCATCGTTGCGCCTTCTTCGGCGATGGCGCGCTTGGTGACGAGGTTGTAAACGTTTTTCGACCAATTCTGAATGGTGGTGTAGCGGACGCGCGAGTTCTTTTTACAATAGATTTCGACGACCGCAGAGTGCAGCGAATCGCTCGAATAGACCGGCGCGGTGCAGCCTTCGACGTAGTGAATGTTAGAGCCTTCGTCGGCGATAATCAGCGTGCGCTCAAACTGGCCGGAGTTCTTGGCGTTGATGCGGAAATACGCTTGCAAGGGAATCGTGACGTGTACGCCTTTCGGGACATAGATGAAACTTCCACCTGACCAAACAGCGGTGTTCAGCGCGGCGAGTTTGTTGTCGCCGGCGGGAATGGCTTTGGCGAAATACTCTTTGAAGATTTCGGGATGCTCGCGCAAGCCGGTGTCGGTATCGAGGAAAATAACGCCGAGTTTGCTCCACTGTTCTTGCAGGGAGTGATAAACCACTTCGCTTTCGTATTGCGCGCCGACGCCCGCGAGAAAATTCTTCTCCGCTTCAGGAATACCGAGCTTGTCATAGGTTTCGCGGATTTCTTTGGGGACGGCATCCCAATCATGCTCGACTTTGTCGGATGGCTTAATATAATAGTGGATGTCGTCGAAATCGATGGTTTTGAGGTCCGGGCCCCATTCGGGCAATGACTTCTTGTAGAAGTAGTCAAGACCTTTCAGACGCAGGTTCAGCATCCACTCAGGTTCGTTTTTGTAGCGTGAGATTTCCTCGACGACCTCTTTTGACAAGCCTTTCGGGAGCTTTACGACATTATTCTCCGGCATGGAGAAGCCGTAGCGCTCGTAGTTGTCGAGATCGAGAGTGAATTCTTTTGATTCGGGCATTGTATCTCCAGATGAGGAAAAACGAAATTGAAAACCAGATTCCGGCGGGGAACCGCTGCGCTTAATCCCCGCTCGGCGGCAACAAGTGCTATGAACTCAGCAAAGTGGTTAGAGAATCGAAGTGAACGCGCTTGTTCAACTCTTGAAGCTCATCACGCGACCATTGTTGGGCATAAAGGTGTTTGTGTGTGCAATCCAAGGGGCGATTGCGACCGAAACCGAAAGGCAGAGGTGTGAAACGCGATTTGTTCAAGCCGACGAATGATAATGCGTATTCGCGTTTTTGGATACGCTGAAATTTTACTTCAGTGAAGAGATCGCGGTCACTTTGCTTCATGCCAAGAAAATCGTGCAGGAAAGTCAGAATGTAGTCGCGTTTGATGATCACGAAGCTCTGTTCAATTCGAACAACACTCGATCCGCCGTATGAGATGTCAGCGCGGTCCATATTTTCTATGGCGCGCTCGATGATTCCCTCCCCGACGATCAAACAATCCTGC
The DNA here is from genome assembly GCA_964587105.1 of uncultured Alphaproteobacteria bacterium. GTDB lineage: Bacteria > Electryoneota > RPQS01 > RPQS01 > RPQS01 > JABWCQ01. The sequence goes on from CAZPKG010000016.1 coordinate 38,858, forward strand.
TCTAAGAAAACCGAATATTCCGCGTCGTTCAGATAAGCGTACATGGCTCCGAGAGCAAAAGCTCTTGTCCAGCCGCCATACTGCCCTTCACACACCATCCCATGCTTGAAGTTTGTCTTTAGATTGACCCATTCAACAGACTTGCCGGTAAGGTCGGGTTTCAACGGACTGGCGGAATCGACGACGATGATCTTCTCGGGATTTGAGAATTTCGTGACGCAGTCATACCAGACATCAAAGAACTTCGGCGTTCGAATACGGTCGTCGGATTCGTTGTAGTTCGCGCCGATGTGTCTGCGCGATTCGTCGCACCACCAACCGCTGTGAACAATATAACCGGACATTTAGCGATTCAGTGGTCTTACGACGCGGTTAATGTGCTTGATGTTGTGTTCAGCCATTCGATTTGTGAACTTGTCAAGATTCACCGAATGAGGATACACGTAAACGCAGGTTGGCGTAACGCCGGCCCAATCCAAAACGTGAAACAGTCCTGACTGACATACATGTGACTCACGCGCCCCGGCCATGCGTCGGGCATTGGTCAAAACGTCTTGCGAATGATCAATCGGTAGCCCGTTCGGGATTTCCTCGCGCATGAACGCATCGCTGATTAGAACTTCATCGCTGCGCATGTATTCGCCGAGATTCAGTCGAAACGACTTGTCATAACCCAGGCCATATTCTTCGGCCACATATTCAGGCACGAAGCGGCGTGGAGTGCGGCGAAAACCTAAGTTGTAATATTCGGGTGCGTTCAGGCCAAACTGATTTGGGTCATGCTTGTAAGGCTCTCCACCCTTCTCCCAATCGACAACAGGAAAGTCCGCAAGCGTGACATCATGTGTCATCTCTTGCAGTTTCAGCAACGAAATCGTGTGAGCAAAGAGCGCAAACTTGTTCGCGAGCACAAAGTGAATCTTTTGTCCGCGAGTCTTGTACAGCCATGAAGCGATTGGCAGACAGGCAATGAAGTCGCCGAGCTTCCCGCAATGCGTAATCGTAATGACATGCTGCGGTTTGTTCTTGTAGCGCCAGCAATTTGTCCAGTAGTAGAGCTTTGCAGGCAGCTTACCGTAGCGCGGACCAAGATCTGTCACGAGACGGGATTTGCTCCGAATTGCTTAAGGGCGGCGCTGACCGCTTCCGCAACGGACGTTACCGAAATCGGGCCGAGGGCTTTGCTCTCGGGAGCGTGGGCGGATGCATCCACCACTAATGTATCGGACCAGCGAGGTTCGACTTGAGCCTTGGATGCGGCGATAACAATTTGCGGCTTGCCGAGCGCCGCCGCAACTATGCGCCACGGCGTGTTCATGCCGATCCAGAGCAAACTCATTGAGATCACTCCGGCGCGATCGGGCGATGACAGTTTCTTGAAGTGGTGGTTGGCCCGCGCGAGTCGCTCGGACGATGGATCGCCAACTTGTACGACGGTGATGCCCACTGAATCAAGATTCGCGATCAGAATTTCAAAGCGCGGCGTCGGCCAAAACTCACCATCGTCCGTGGCCGTTGTGTCCATCACGACGGTCCGAAGCGGATCAAGTTTGTGAGGCCACTTGGGTGATCCAATATGCGGCCGAACAATTTTCGGACGACCTTGCGGACTGAACTCCAATTCAATTTCGAGTGAGTCTCGAACACGCGCCACGAGGTCTGATTCGAGCGTAGTCACGCGACGTCAGGCGGCGACTTCCGATTTGATCCAGTCGTAGCCTTCGCTTTCGAGGTGCAGAGCGAGCGACTTGTCACCGGACTTGACGATGCGGCCATCCACGAGAATATGCACGACGTCGGGGACGATGTAGTTCAGAAGGCGCTGATAGTGTGTGATGACAAGCGCGCCAAAGTTCTCGCCTCGCAAGCTCTCTACTCCTTGAGCGACGATCTTCAGCGCGTCAATGTCAAGGCCGGAATCGGTTTCATCCATGATGGCCATTTCAGGCTTGAGCATTCCCATTTGGAGAATTTCGTTGCGCTTCTTTTCGCCGCCGGAAAATCCTTCATTCAAGAAACGCTTCGTGAACTCGGGACGAATGTCGAGAAGCTGAAGCCACTTCTTCATTTCAGCGTCAAATTCCTTGAACGTCGGAGTTTTGCCAAAGCGCTCGGTCATCGCCAAACGCAGGAAATTGTTGACGGACACGCCGTAGATTTCCTGCGGATATTGAAAAGCCAAGAACAGTCCCTTCTTGGCGCGTTCATCAGGTTCAAGTTCCAGCAGGCTTTCACCTTTCCAGATGATATCACCGCCGGTCACTTCATATTTCGGGTGGCCCATGATGGCGGAGGACAAGGTGGACTTGCCGCTGCCGTTGGGGCCCATGATGGCGTGGACTTCGCCGATGGGAACGACGAGGTTTAGGCCGCGTAAAATTTCCTTACCCTCGACGGCGACGTGGAGGTCACGAATTTCAAGCTGATTCAAAGCTGCTCCTATTTGGAATATTCAATTTGAAAATGGAAAACAGAACGCCCGGCGCACTTGATAATGCGGCCTTGACTTCATCGGGTGGCAACACAAGTCCACAGCCAATCCGAGAGGAGTGCTGTGTCGGTGCAATGCTAGGCGCCGCCCTCAGATGGAGGAGTTAAACGGCAGCGACTTCTTTGCCGTTTGTCTGGAAAATCGGCTGAAGCTGAGTAAAATACTGCTTCTTTTCGATTTCCAAGAGATCGGCAAGCGATCTGGAACGGAAGAAATCGCGGAGATGGTTTTCGGCGTCGGACCAGACGTGGCGGATGGTACACTCTTGGGAGTGGACACACGCCGCTGGGTCCGACGTACACTCATTGAACGCGAGGCTACCCTCAAACGCTTCAATAATCTCTAACATGTTGATCTCTTCAGGCTTGCGACCAAGAGCGATACCCCCGCCCTTGCCGCGATGGGTTTCGAGGAGCCCCTCACTTGAAAGATATGCAACAATTTTCGTCAAAAATACGCGTGGAATGTGCTGTTGTTCGGCGATGTCACGAGTGACGAACGTTTTGCCTTCAGCATGGCCGCGGGCAACGAACATCAACATGCGGAGGGCGTAGTCAGCCTGGAGTGAAATTAACATTTGGTTTTTCCTAAATATGACTTTCGTAGTCAGATTAGAATATAAGAGGATTCTAAGCGCATGTCAAGTGCTATAAGTCACATATAATTGAGATTCACATTGTGAAACATTGCACGAGGAAATGCCATGCCTCTTGACAAAATCGGTGGGTTTTCGTTATTTGGGGTGCAGCCGTAGGGGTGGTCGCACGGAGGAATCCGGAAGCGGCCTGAGAGAGTCCCTCGAACCTGATCCGGATAATGCCGGCGAAGGAAACGGTCGGTCGAACCGAGGTGCTCACAGGATCTGCATCTCTTAGTGATAGGCCGCAGCCGTTTTATCAACGGGCTGCGGTTTTTTGTTTTAGGAGTCTGAGATGCGGTCAGTAATTGCAGTTTTGATTTGGGGTGCGGCGGCGCTGGCCCAATCGGCGCTCACGGGAGTCGTGACGGATTGGTCGAACGGGAAGCCGATTGTCGGCGCTATGATTGAAGTGGATTTGGATTCTATCACGGTAACGGATCGGTTTGGAAGGTACACGACAAACGCGTTTGAAAATGAAAGCGTCGTGGTGAAAATTGCCAAAGAGGGATATGCACCTTATTCGGCACTGGTTGTCTTGGCGGATGCAGAGCAAACTGAGTTCAATGTTGAGCTGAAGCCATTTGCCAAAGACGACGTGAACTCTTTCACGGATGCGCCTAAATACGAGATGGATGACGTGAACGTGTTTACCACTCGCGCGACGTCCGACTATCCCGTTACCTACTCGAATATGTCGCAACAGACTGTGGATCGCGCAAGTTACGGCCAGGATCTGCCGCAGTTGTTTACGCAATTGCCGAGCGTGAATACATATTCTGATGGCGGGAATGGATTTGGGTATTCCTATCTCAGAATTAGAGGATTCAGTCAGAATCGCGTGGGTGTCTATCTCAACGGGATTCCTTTGAATGACGCGGAGTCACACGAAGTATTCTGGATTGACTTGCCGGATTTCGCGGAAGACGTGCAAGACATGCAAGTCCAGCGCGGAATCGGTAGTTCGCTCTATGGCGCGGCTTCGCTTGGTGGATCGATAAATCTTGTGACAAAGACGCCGGGATTGGGAGACCGTCCGAAACTCCGCGCGGAAGCTATGTACGGGACTTGGAACACGCGGCGTGCGAGTATGCAGTTTACCTCGGGTAGAGTTGGGAAAAGATTCGGATTTGCGGGTCGGTTGGCGCGAATGGAGTCTGACGGCTATCGCTTTGGCTCGTGGGTGAAAATGTGGAGCTATTATTTTGCGGCAACTCGATTCTCCGCTCGGCACACGACGAGGATACTGTCTTATGGCGGGCCGGAGAAGACGCACTTAGCGTATGAGGGAGTCAATAAAGACTATTTGGACGGTAAGGTGACGGGAGATCGAGAGTTTGACCGCCGTTTCAATCCGCTTACTTACTCTGGGGAGATCGACAACTTCTTTCAGCCGCATTATGAGTTGCATGATACATGGCGGGTGAAGGACAACGTTACGCTCGACAATTCGATTTACATATTTAGAGGAGACGGATATTACGATCAGTTTAGAACTGAGCGGGATTTGAATGAATATTTCTATCAACTTCCGGCAGATTCAATCGTGGCCGACATTCTCAGGCGAAGGAACATTGCCGAACTTGACGGCGGTTGGGTGCCGCGCGCGACATGGAAACACAGTTACGGGCAGACAGTGGTTGGAGCTGAAATTCGATTGCATGATGCGCATCACGAGGGGCTTATTCAATGGGCTTCAGAGCTGCCTGAAGGCACACGACCTGATTATCACTACTATGATTACAAGGTGAATAAGCAGGTCTATGCGGGGTATGTGCACAACCTTTTTCAAATCACTGATCCGTTGCGAGCGATGGTGGACTTGCAGGTTAAGTCACAGCGCTATCAAATGAAGGATGATCAAGTCTTCGATGTTACACTTGACAAGACCTTCTCTGCAATAACTCCGCGAGTGGGGCTGAACTACCGAATAATAGATGCGCAAGCAAGCAAACCGCTAACGATTGCCTATACGAATGTGTCATGGGCACAAAGGGAGCCTGCATTCAGGGACCTTTACAATGCGCAGGATTATTATTCGTCACCACTGGTTGCGCCAAACCGATTTTCGAATGGGGTCAACGGCGGAGAATATGTCGGACCAACGCTTGACGATGAGAAGCTCATCAATTTTGAGATCGGGACAATTGCGCAATGGCAGAAGGCGCATATCGGAGTCAATTACTACCGCATGGAACTGACCGACGCAATTGTAACCGACAACGGGCAGCTTGATGATTTGGGGAATTTGCTTTCGGCGAATGCCGACAAGGTGCGTCATCAGGGAGTGGAGATTGTCGGAGCGATTGAGCCGATTGATCAATTGAAATTCTCAGGTAATCTGGCGCTCGCTGATCATAAGTTTGTGAAGTACTCCGAGGTTGATTGGAATACTTACTTGTTGACTGCGAGGGACGGTAACCTGATTGGTCAAGACCCTGAATATCTGGCGAACCTTCAAGTGGATCACACGCACGGGAACTTCTCTGCTACGATTGGCGCTCGATTTGTCGGTAAACAATTCACTGACAACAGCGAAGATGATGAAAGCGCGATTGCCGCTTATACACTGGTCAGCCTTGACTTGGGCTACAGGTTTGAACATTTGCCAGGCAACGTGCCACTGTGTGAACTGCGTTTGCGTGTTAACAATTTGTTTGATGCGGAGTACGAAACGGTTGGCTATGGGCCGACGTACATCGTCGGCGCCCCGCGCGCAATATACACGACACTTGCAGTTGAACTATGACGGGTGGATTGGTATCGGCATCATGGCTTGACATCGTTGTAGTAATTGCGGCGATTGGCGCAGTACTTGTTGCAGGGTTTTGGCGTCGTGCGGGACAGATGAACGAGTATTTGATCGCAGGCCGGAAGCTGTCGCTTCCGGCCTTTGTGCTCTCGATTGTCTCGGCGTGGTATGGCGGGATACTTGGTGTGAGCGAGTACTCTTATTCTTATGGACTATCGAACTGGTTTGTGTTCGGGGCGCCATACTACCTGTATGCGCTGATCTTTGCAGTGTTCTTGGCAAAGCGAGCGCGACGGTCGGAGTTGCTCTCGTTGCCGGATCGGTTTCAAATGGCGTACGGAACAAAGGCAGCGAGGCTGTGCGGCGGAATCATTTTTCTGACGGCGATGCCTGCGGCATACCTTCTAATGTTAGGGAAATTGATCGAGTGGATGTTCGGGCTGCCGTATCATGTTTCACTATTGATTGGCGCGGCAATTTCAACACTTTACTTGCTGCGCGGCGGACTGTTCAGCGTCATTCGAACGGATATGTTGCAGTTTGCATTGATGTACATCGGGTTCGCGGTAATGGTAGTAACACTCTATTTGAAATACGGCGGATTTGAGTTTGTGCGCGCAAATGTGCCACAACAATTGCTTACCCCAACGGGTGGACAGGCAGTTGGGGCCGTGCTCGTGTGGTACTTCATCGCTTCGACCACATTAGTTGAGCCGCTGTTCTATGAACGCGCATTTGCCTTGAAGTCAGAGAAGAGTGTGATTCCCGGTGTTATGATCGCCGTGTTGTTTTGGGCTGTTTTCGATTTCATGACAACCGCCACGGGGCTGTACGCTCGCGCGCTGCTTGGAAATGTCGAGTCGCCAGTATTTGCATTTCCCGCTCTTGCCCAAAAAGTCTTGCCGATCGGGTTGTTCGGGCTTTTTTTAGCTGCCTTGATTGCGACAGTGGCTTCAACCATTGACAGCTACACATTTATCGCGGGCGCGGCACTGGGGCGCGACGTCATATCGCGCGGCAAGGCGCGCACGTCGAGCGAAGAATTCAGGTTACTTAAGCATGGTGCGGTGCTGGGAATTACGTGTGCGCTTGCGTTGGCGTGGTTTTCAAATTCCGTAATTTCGCTATGGCATGCAATCGGATCGATCACGGCACCCGCGCTACTCTTCCCTGCTCTGCTCGCGTGGTTTGCAAAGCGTCCTCCAAAGGAATCTGCGGTTACTGTGAGTATGTCACTTGCCGGTGGAATTGCTTTGGTCTGGCGTTTATCAGGGTTTTGTACTGAAGATGGCGGATATTGGCTGGGGGTAGAGCCGATATTTGTGGGACTGGGGGTGAGCGCGCTCGTTCTCGGAGTCTGGGGACGTCGGGGAAACTCCGAAGTTGACAAAGGACACACCGGGATGTAAATTTGAGTGGGTCCCATAGGTGTCAAAAAACGGAGGTTTCCATGAAGCTGGGATTTACTCTCTTGGTGATGGCGTGGGCTACTGCGGTTTGTGCGCAGACGGAATCAGCGCGAGAGACCTGGAGCGGAATTGGAGTGGGAATCAATGTGAATGGAATGCTGGTGGGCGACCGCTGTTCGGGAAACCCCTACAACGTTGCATCGTTTGAGTTCCCAATTGGATCAGAAGTCAATTTTGCCTATGGCGGATTTTGGTTTGGAGCCTTGATTGAAGAGAACGGGAGCTTAATTCCACGGGTGTCAACGGCGACTGACGGATGGCAGAACCCGTCAATTGTTGAACTGCATCCCGACTATGACGGTGACCAGTGGCTTATTGAGTCGGCCAATCTGGACACAATGTATGACTTGCCGTATTGCACGATTTCGCCGCTCGTTGACTACTATACACGAGCAGACCATGAATTTTCGGTGACTTACTTCGACACTTTGACAAACAGACTGTTTGTTCCAAACGATCCGACTGACGGCCAACATCATCCTTTGGGGCTGAAAGTTGAAATGACTTCGTACGCGTTTCTGGACTTTTGCCGAAGAGTTGTTTGGATTCGGCTGCGCGTGACAAATGTCGGGCTACATGACCTCCGCAATTTATGGTGCGGATTTCTTGCACACGCGGACACATGGCATGATAGATATGGCGATCTTACAGGCTGCGTTGGATTTGAGCACGAGAACGACTTTGCCTATTTCTTCTCACAGACTGGGAGAACGGACTCAAGCGGAGGCGAGTTGCTGTCCAGCGCATCGGTTGGCGTTATGCCATTGGTCAATCCAGCCTATCAAGCAGTCGGTTTCAATTGGTGGCAATTCAATGGGGGTAATTGGTTAAATTTTGGTCCTGCATGGGAGTCTTATGCAGACAGAGATAGTCTTGGTCTAGGTTGGACGGGAATTCATGGGACTGCGCTGGGCGATCGCCAACGTTATCAGATTATGACAAACCGCGAGCAGGACTATGATCCGTTGAGGTACTGTGATCCTGATTGGGTCGCCGCACATACGCCACCTAATCAGCGATGGTCAGCGCCAGACATTGACTGCATGACGATGCGAGATATGCTTCAGCGCTCACTGCAATGCTTGATTTCCTCAGGGCCGCATGGTCGCAATCGAGATGGATACTTCACGCTCGATCAGGGCGATTCGACGGACATCTGGTTTGCTGTATTTGGAGGGCAGGGATTTCATGATCCCGCTCATGCGCAACCTACGGATAGTGTTGATCCTGACTTGTATAGTTTGACGGACTTATTGGATCGGGCGGATGTGGCTAAGCGCAGCCCGTGTTTTTCGTGGCTCGACGTTGAAGAACCGCGCCTGCCGGTTGTTGCAGATGAGTTTGAGCTTGACGCGCCCTATCCAAACCCGTTTAATGGCGAGGTTAGGATTGAATTTCGTGCCCCAATGGGTGCAAGTACCGAGATTGACCTTGTGAACATACTTGGGCAGCGAGTGACAACGTTGTTTAGCGGAAGGGTGAACGAGGCAAATCAAGTTGTGACTTGGAGGCCGGAGCTTGTAAGTTCAGGCGTCTATTTTGTGAGGCTTTTGAGCGACAATACCGTCATGGTTATGCATAAGTTGATGTATGTGAAGTAACTAATGCCACGGTCTTGCAGCGTTGGAAAGCTGCAGAGTCGCGCCGCATTCGTGGAGAAAAGACGAACCCGCCAATCACTTGGCGGGTTCGTTGATTTTGGAATGTCCCTCTCGTCTAAGGCTACAATCCTGTCATCATTCGAGGCAATAAAACGTCGAACATCTCTTCGACTTGCGCTTGCTGGCAAAAATAGAGCGGAACTCCGAAAACGGCCACGCGGAAACTCAGGTCATAGTAGTATGCCGTAACCCGGTTGGCAAGCGTGTAGGTTGGAGTGATTGTATTCAAGCGTCCGATTATTGTGCATTCGCCACGTGGCTCAAACACCCAAACTCGAGTGATAGCGCCGTTCCAGCTTGACAGGACTTTGGCGGGGTCAATGCTGACGTTCGGGAAACCGTTTTCGCCTGTGAAACCTGTGCCTTCACGAATAGCATTGGGATTTCCCGTTGTGTTGACGTCGCGGTCGGACGAGAACGTGCGCAAGTTTCGGTATCCAAAGTCCGAACCCGAATACGTGCTTACGGCATTGGACGAAAACGCTGACATCAAGTCCCAACCGCTGAAAATCACTCGACCACCGCGCTGCATGTACTCAGAGAGAATACGGCGATTGTCATCCACGATAAAATCGGTGCGGTCTTCAGCATGCCAGACAACTAATCCAACGTCAACAAGGTCATAAGGTGAAATATACGCACCGGGCGACCGGACGGACATGTCAATGTCCTTGACATTGTATCCCTCAAGCAGGGCATGATAGAAATTATCAACTTCGGCGTCTGATGGTGCGCCTGGTCCGCCGGGGCCGTTGCGAGTTTCGTCAACGATAAGAACGGAATCCGTGAATGTCTGCTCAACCAATCGAATGAAAAACTCGGCAGTGTCTGACAGAACACCGGCCATGTCGCGCCCTTGGAATCCGTAGGTGTAGGCACCAACCGGCAAATCCGATTCAATCAAAATTGGTTCGGCCTGCCAGTTTGACCAAGCGCCATCGGGTGCGCGGTAGCGATACGAATGAATCAGACCGCGATAGTCAAATGCCGAGGCTTCATAAGCGACTACAAGTTCGGCGTTGACTTTATGGTAGATTGAGCCATCAGGATACAAGCTATCCGAGGCCGATCCAGAGTTATAGCGGACGGTGACTTCGCCCATTTCCGGATGATGATCAAGACCAACATTGACAACCCTTGAGACGGTTTCCGAGACGGCAAATCCAGAATCACGACAGCGGGCATACAATGTGTGCGGACCTTCCGTCAAGACTGAATTGTCGAGAGGAACAACGCCGAGGGCGAAAGTGTCAAGGTCCAGATCTGCATAGAGGAAGATTGAATCGCGCGTCCACTCTGTCCAACTTACGGTGTCATCAAGACTCAACGCGAACCAGATACCTGATCGGTTGGAATCTGAGGCTTCAAGCTTGATACTAAAGCCTTGACCGACGTTTTGATTCGGACGAACGATGTTGTCACTCGAGAAGAAACAGGTTGGACCGGTGTTGCCTGTGAAGAACTGAGTTTCAGGCGGAGTCGGATCAACTGCGCCGTCGTTATCCACAGCTTGAATCTTGAACGTGTGCGAAACAAGTTCACCGGATGATGGCGCACTAAACGAAATAGCGCTATCCGTCCGAGTCGTGAAGGCAACCAGCTCACCGTCAATGAACATGTTAAAGCCTGCCACTTGTCCGTCGCCGTCATTGCCCGACCAGAAGAGACTCAAATAGTGATTGACCGTTGAGCCATTTCGCGGCGCTGAAGTAATGTTCGTTTCGGGCGGATAATTTGCCAGCGGCGAGCCCTTGTCACTGACGCCGCAGCCGCCGACTACGAATAACAGCGCGGCAAGAAAAAGTAACTTTGTCATGGAGTAGTTCATAGTTGTGCCCCTACCATGCAAAGGCCACCGCGAAACGGTGGGGTTGGTCCATGAAGCCATCTGAGGCCTCGGTAATGCGATCCCAATGCGAATACGCATAGTCGAAAGACAAATCGTATTCACTCATTACGTTGAAGTTCAGCCCGAAGCCAAGCGAGAAACTCTCTTCGTCATAGCCAAACTTGCCGCCTGCGCGAAGGAAGAGAGTTTTCTGGTAGCCGTATTCGCCGCCGAATCCCAAGCGCTCTTTGTTATCATTCGGATGATCCATTTCGATGGCGAAGATTCCCGAGTGTGATTCGCATTTTTGCATTTGCAGCATTTCCCATACGTCGAAGGAGACGCCTAAACGAAACATCGTCGGAAGTGATGCGCCTTCAAATTTCTCAGAATTGGGCACGGTCTCGTTGTTTAATCCGGCTTCTCGCCAATCCAAAAATTCGCCGGAGTATTTCACTTCGGGGCCGAGATTCTGAATGGCCATGCCGAGCTTAAGTGAACGCAATCCAGTTTGATAGATCGTTCCGAGATCGACGCTCATGCCGCCGTAGCTGTGATCTTCCAAAGCGCTCCGAAGATAACGCAGATGCCCACCGAGTGAAAACTTGTCGGTAAGTTTTTGTGCGTATGACGCGCCAATGACGAAGTCATAAGCATTAAAGAACTCGCCGGTGCCTTCGGGAGCGTCGATCGTGCGGATTGGCATGTCATCCGTGAATAGGTTGATTAGGTGCAGAGACACAGCGCCGTACTCGCCCCACGGACGCGCGTAGGCAATGGAGTTGCACTGAATATCGGCCGGAAGATTAATCTGCGATATCTGCAATTGGTTGCCCGTTGTTGAAGTCAGTGATCCGGGATTCCACCACACAGCTTCCGCGCCTGTGGCCGTCGCGACCATTGCATTGGCCATGCCGATTCCTCGCACGCCCATCGGAAGTTTCAAAACCTGCATGGACGTTGTGCCGACTTTTTCGAGAGCCCATGCTTGTGAAACGACGATTGCGAACACAAGCAGAGCGAAGAAAATATTGTTGTGTTTGCTCATTGCAGTTCCTCCGCATACACGAGCACGATTGCGGCGGTAATTTTGGTAACGGCACCCGTCGCGCGGGCGTGCAAAGTGTGCGACCCGACAGACAAACAGGGTCGAGTCGATCCAATGAAACATGTGGTCCAGTTGATTTCAAGCGGACGTCCCGGATTGCGCAAATCGGCAGCGTCGAATTGTGCCATATCGATGTGGAAGCTGCGGCCCTTCATGGAAGTTACTGAATTAGTTGCAGCGAGATAGAACTGCTGTCCACCAATACGGCCCTCTGAATCAATCAAGCCATCGGGATAGGCTGTGGTGGTGTCACTGTCCATCCACATTGCCAATGTGTAGCGATTGTCCAATACGACTCCGAGCGAGTCACGAGCTTGACCCAAGCGCGTCGTATCAGCTTGGCCCGTGGCAAGCGAGTCCTGATAGAGGCTGATGATTCCCAACGCGGCAGACTCTGCGGGAATCAGGCCACTTGTGTCGTCAGGGCAGCTTTCGGGGACGGTATCACAAAGAGCGCGCACGCCTGCTACGGAGTCAACGATTCCTTGCTGTCCTTCTATGGCAACGAGGTATCGAATAAACGGATCGGTCCATGCGGGAATCGAATCGTTCACGATGCTTTCGTACCAATGAATGTCATTGTCCGGCTGAATGTACGCAGCAATCGTCAAGCGCGCCGGTGTATCTACCCCGGGCTGATCAATTTCGGCAAGTTGCTGGCGAACGTTGAAGCTCGCGTCAATTATCTGACCGTTGGAAACGGCGTCCTGCCAAAGTGTGATGGACTCGGTGTGCGCGGGTTCCGGCGTAGTTGTCGGAGCGGTGCGAGGATCCGAGCAGGACAGGATGATCACTCCAACGGCAAGCAGAGCCAAAAATGTGTAGATGTATTTTGTCATCATTGTTCTCCTTTGGGCTTACTTGATGACGACAAACTTGTCGAGATACTGCTCGCCGCCGTACTCGACAGTGAAGTAGTAGATACCACTGACAATCTCCTGATCATTGCGCGTGCGCAAATCCCAACTCGTTTGTTCGGAGCCGTTGTAATGATCAATTGAAGCCAAGTAGTCGCCGCCGAGTGAGAATATGCGAATGATGCATTTACCCGGTGTGGTATTGGTTGGCAGACCGCGGAACATCAATTGACGTTTGAACTCGAGTCCCGCCGGTGTTGAGATCGGCGTTCTCTCTCCGGGGTGGCTGCCTTTGTATGGATTCGGATAAACATATACGCGGGATAGGTCTGTTGCCGCCGCGCCCGAACCGGCCTGTGCCGCGATTGAGACCGAGCGCGTGTTGCCAGTGCGGCCGGACTCGAGAACACCCGCGCCGAATACGCCTTTGTCAAAGGCACGCACGACGTATTCATAAGTCTGACCGGGGATCAGATTCATATCCCAATATACATATTCAAACGTACCGTCAGGATAATGAATCGTGTCAGTCGGCATACCGTAGTTGAAGTTCTGCCATTGAAACTCGCCGGGCAACGTGTCAATCAAATCGTATTCGATAAGCCGTTGCCAATCCACCTGCCCTGTTCGGCGTTCGATGCGATAGCCTTCAAAGTCCGAATCGCCTGTAATTGCGTCAACAGAGAGTTCGGCATTCGGTTTCCAACGAATGCGGGTGCGGTCGGAATAGACGTCAATTGCGTATTCAGGTGCATCGGGAGCAGACGGGCCTTGAAAGTCGTTAAGGTACATCGCCAGCGCCCATTCGGCATTGACTCCGATGTCGGCAGTGTCGTCGCCTGCGATATAAGCCAGTGTGATCGGTAGGGTTTCGCCGGGGCGAATCGTAAAGCCGTCCGTTGCATCGGCGCCGAACGAGATCAGCATTCGCCAGTCACCAGCTTCAGGGCTCAACGGATCGATGTCGCCGGACGAAATCATATCATACTTGTCCGAGTTCGTTTCGGGATCACCGCCGGAGCCACGATCGAAGTTGCGGAATGAAACGCGCAATTGATCGAGGGCAACGGGAGTTTTGACGACACGCATGGCGAAGGTGCCGGGTCCTGGTCCGTCGTCATCTTCCAAGTCGTCGTATTGCACCGCCATCAAACGGCCGGGATCATAGTAGTTGAAATCGTCGAGCGACGCCGCATCGCCGGGTTCTCCCTGAGCTTGAATATCCGGGTCGGCAAACATCGCGATGAATACATTGCGCAGGGCCAGCGGGCTGGTGTTGCGAATGCGGTAATCCAAAAGAATGAAATCCCCGGCGTATGCTTCGGGGAAGGCATAGGTGCGCTGCGTGACAACGATTCCCAACGGAGTGTGTCCATCCACGTCGGGGCTTGAGACAAATTCATCTTGAATGTCGTCCATGAACACGGCGTAATATTCCTGCGCACCACGAGCGTTGCCGTCTTCGTCCAGCAGGCCGTCGCCGTCATCATCCAACAGGCCGGGGCAGCAATCACCGTCGTTGTCACTATCCTCCGCATCCACAAGACCGTCAAAATCATTGTCGGCATAGTCGCGAGCCATGTCGCCGGCAGGGTCTTCGTCAATGTGCGGCTCGGCATCGTAGTTGCAATTCAGATCATTGTTAGCGTCGCCGGAAACGTCCGTGTCTTCATCTATGTCACCGTCGGCGTCGTCATCCGTTCCGTTGACTATTTCTTCATCAATCTGGCCGTCGTTGTCATCATCGAATCCGATCAGTCCGCGGCCACCGTCGAAGTTTCTTGAAGCGCGCAGGTTGCCGTCCCAGTCGTCCGTCGAGATATCCCAGTCGCCGTCTTCATCGAAATCTTTGGCACCAAGCGTGAAGAAGCGGTCGTCGAATCGATCGATGGATTTTGATGACAGATGCCAGTCCGGGTTTGCGCTGGTGTTTGAAAACGGAGTGGCGACAATATTTTTGGGATAGAATTCGCCCGTGCCATTATCACCATCGGTAGCCGTTGAAACGAGCCGGTTTCCGTTAACGATTGCACCTACCCACACGCCGGCAGAAAACAGGAAGTTGTTTCCGCTGTTGATCGGAAACTCCATGCCGGAGAATCCGGGGATGTTGTCGGGATTGCCTGCCTGACCGTAGTTAGCGATGGTGAAGCGAACATTGCCGATATCGTGAGCGATCACGTCGGGGCGCGCGCTGGGATCGATTTCGTCCAAACGAGCGCGCGTCGGTCCGCGATCCTCGACTTTCCTGGCGTTCGCCGTGTGAACCGCGACGCCAAACGAAAGCGCGGCACAGATAATTAGAGTGTATTTGAGTTTCTTCATGTGCGGCTCTTTCGATTAAAAGTCCACCGCGAGGCCAAAGCGCACTTGCCGCGGATTGTCCCACGCATCGGGATTCGCGCCCGCTTTGGGATTGATGCCGTAATTGGGACTCGAGTTGTCGTTGATGTAACCCGGCTCCCCGTCGTTATAAGTGTCCATCGTGTACTGATTACGATCCCAGCCCAAAACGTTTATGGTGTTGAATAGATTGCGAACCTCAAACAACGCTTGGCAATCGAGACCGCCCATACGGAAATGCCGACTTACGTTCACGTCAGTCGTATAGTTCCAATCGGAGTTCTCAGAAAACTCCTGACCTTCGATATTGCTGCCGTTGATTTGCGTCGGTGTGTATGGCAGGCCGGACAGGAATTGCGTCAACCAGTTCAAGGTCCAGCCGGTGCGCAGCCATTCTGCCGAGAACGGTTTACCTTTCAGCGGATAATTAGTGCCGAGGTTGAAAACGATTTGATGGCGGCGATCCCACGCGAGCGGGGTTTCGCCTGCCGGTTCAGCATAATTCGAGCGCGTTACATCTGAACCAATATCATACGAATTTTTGCCGCTGGCCCATGACAACGTGTAGGTCACACGGCCCGACAAATACGAACCGTAATCTTTGGTTAAGTTGAACTCAAACCCGCGTACAGACGCATAATCCGCGTTGTAGTAGATAGCTGCATTCTGACGACTGGCAAGTGGAATACCAAGATCGAAGAAGAGTTGGTTTTGAGAAGCGGTCTGAATCCAATTCTTGATGTCCTTGTAGTAGGTAGAGACGTCAAGAAGGAAATCGTTTGCGAATTGATGACGGACACCGAGTTCGTAAGCAATCGTCTTGGATGGTTTTAGATCGGGGTTGCCAATAACGGGCGTGCCGCCGGTCTGCAATTGATTGACACCGGTGAGGTAGTAATCCTGACGACCGCGCTGATAGAAATAACCGTAATTAAAATGGAATACGTCTTTGTCGGTGACGCTGTAGGCGATGCCCAAGCGCGGAGAAACATACATCTCACCGTTCTTGCTTGGAGGATCAAAGTCAACAAAATTCGCGAGAGTCGGATCATCTGCGAGCGGCTGGCGAATTGAGTTTCCGCCAATGCGCCAGTAGTCCAAGCGCAATCCGGCATTGATTATGATGTCGCGGTACTCCATCTTGTCCTGTAAGTACGCAGCGCCGGACGAAGGATAGTAGCGATAGACGTCGGTATAAATTCCTTCACCCGCGTTGTCGATCGTCGAGTAGGGGCGATCTTCCGAGGCTACATTGTAGTAGTTGTATTCGAGTCCGCCTTTAGTTTGGTGGCGCGGATGAACTTGTGACGTGATGTCCCACTTCATCGTGTAGGTTTTGGAATCAAACTCGGCCCAATCGGGAACAAGCTGTTGGCTGTTTCCGCCGAGGCCGTCGCCTGCGATGTGAAAACCATTGACGCTTGGATAGGCGTTGCTGGGGTTATTGTAGTCCCACATGCCGTCGCCGTCCATGTCGGTAAACGGTTCACCAATATCGTAGCGGCCATTCAGCGTGCCATCCGCTCCGGGCAAATCGGTGTAGGGTTCGCTAGCAACGCCATACTCATTGGCTGCCTTGCCGCCGCCTGAGAGCACGCGCGAAGCGTCATAGATGCCAAGCCTGAACGTCTGGAATGTGTTGGCGTTGAGGTTGTGGTTCAGCGTGATATACATCTGCTGATCTCGAATCAACTCCGTGCGAACATGATCAGCAGGATTGTATTGATAAGCCTGAAGGTCTTCATCGATGCGGCCATCACCGTCGTCGTCAACCCAATTCAACGCCTCTTCATCCATTCGACCATCACCGTCATCATCCGCCAGATCGGCGTCTGCCCCGTCCGTGATACCATCACCGTTCAAGTCCTGATATGTCCACTGACGGTAGTCATCCGCATCACTCGCAAGACCCTGAATAGAGGCAAGCGCGTGCATACCGAGCGTTTGCTCGCTGAGCGGGAAATCGTAGGGGAAGCGCTGCGAAAGCCTGTACCAGAACGGATTAATGCGCTCCTGATTGTTCATCCAACTCGCACTGATCTTGTAATTCTTTTCAGAATTGTAGGTCAGCTTGAGGTTTGTGTTGTTGTAAACTTCCGCTTTGCGAACATCGGAGCCAAATAGATCCGACACTTGCGGTCTGAACCACTTGTCGCCGCCGATAATGGTTCCGAATTCGTTGGCGTTACGCCCCCAGAAGGTTCCTGATCCAAAAAACGACATGCTACCGGGAATCTCTACGCCCATACGCGGCAAGAGCCGATCAGTGATCGGCTCCGGTCCGGAAAGCGAGAGTTCAGTATAATCGTAGTCCTGATATCCTTGTTTGCGGTCGGACATCTGGTGCGGCAATCCCTTAGATATGTCTCCGCCCAAATCGCTAAACGTCCCGCCGCCCACTCCTGAGAAATCCATGACGTGCTCGACGTGACCGCTGTAAGTGGGATCGCCGTCACGCGTGACGAGATTCACAACAGCGGATTGCGCTTCGCCATATTCCGCGCTGAAGCCGGCGGTCAAGACTTGCATTTCTCCGATTGCAGATTTGGGAACCTGCATGTAGCGCCGTTGGAATTGCGGGTCGCGGACGGCTAAGCCATCCACGAGGAAGAGAATCTCATCCCGACGTCCACCGCGAATGTGGAGGTTTGTACCGCTTCCCACGACGCCGGCTTGACGCGAAAGCGCGTCGGAGAATTGTGTGACGGGAAGTTCCGTCAATTCGCGCGTGTCCACCGTCCTGACCGTGTTGGCAACGTCGCGTTTGATAACATCGCGAACAGCCGTTACCACAACTTCTTCGCCCGTGAGCACGGTCTCTGTGAGCTTTAAGTTCAGCTCGGTCGTTTGCTCGGAGGCGATGACTACGCCTTGCACCAGTTGCGTTTCGTAGCCAATTGTGGAGACGCGCACGGTGTACTCGCCAATCGGAATGTTGAGCACGAAGAACTCGCCTTTGAGATTCGTCGTTGCACCGCGTGTCGTTCCTTCAATGGCCACATTGGCACCGGGGATAGGTTCACCTGTGCCCGTGTCTTTGATGGCGCCGGAGAGTTTGCCGACGCCCTGCGCCCATCCAAGCGACGCGCAGCTCAGGAGCGCAATCCAAACAAAACAGTATTTCAATTTGATCATCAGACACCTCCGGGGGTATCGCCGCCCGTTAGTCCAGTGGTTAATATTGCCGTTCACCTCAGCGCAAAACAAAAAGCCGTGAGCTTTCGTACACTCCTCACAGAGAGTGAATTAGAAGCGGCACACGGCAAGCAGACCCATTTGAATAATACAATGGAAAGGCCCCAAAGTCAAGAGTTTAAGGCTTAATATATAAGGAATATAATAACAACGTCATGTGACATAAGTTACAAAGCTTAAGCCTCCTGATTCTTTATAATTCTACGTTATTCAACGGATTAACATGTCAGTTTTGGAGATTGAGGGCGATAAATCGGGAATTTGCCTGCACTTTAGAATAACGTGAAGTGGAGGGCAAAAGAAAACGCCCCCGGACTTCCGAGGGCGTTCTTCAAACAAATCTGGCGGAAATTAGTTTAGATGCAAGAGGTCGCGATACTTGGGCATCGGCCACAGGCGGGCATCCACCAAGACTTCAAGCTCATCGCCTGAAGCGCGAAGCTCCTGCATCGCGGGGATCACCCGGTCGCGGAAGTATTTCGCGGTCACAAGATGATCATCCGTCTCGGGAACATCGGCCCGCGTTTGATCAAGCTGCTGCAGTCGTTCGATAAAACGCTCGATCGCCTGCGAGAGCAGTTCAAGCAAAGTGCGCTGTCCCGTCAGCATGGCCGAGGAAAGGACGTCTTCCGTTTCTTCTATTGAAGAAGCAATCCGACGTTGATATTCCAATGCCGCAGGGAGTATCTGCGTCGCTCCCATAGAAGACATCAAGCCCGCCTCGATGCTCGTCATCTTGACATAGGTTTCAAGCTTGACATGGTAGCGGCTGTGCAACTCTGCCTCGGTGAGAATACCAAGATATGAGAAAAGCTTGACGGACTTGGGCGTGATGAAGGCTGGAATCGCATCTACAGTCGTGCGGAGATTGGCAAGGCCGCGTTTTTCCGCTTCCTTGTGCCATTCAGATGAGTAGCCGTCACCACCGAACAGTACGGCCTGATGCTCCGTCAGCACACGTTGCACGACACCTTTGACCGCCGCATTGAAGTCTTTTTCTTTCTTCTGTGCCTTCTCTATTTCATCTGCCATGAACTGCAACGACTCGGCAACGATCGCGTTTATGACCATGTTTGGTCGGGCGATATTCTGTCCACTGCCGACAGCGCGAAACTCAAACTTGTTGGCGGTGAAGGCAAACGGTGACGTGCGATTGCGGTCGGAATCGTGCAACGGGAGTGGTGGAAGCGACGTCACTCCGATGTCCAAAAAGGCGGCGCCTTTCTTTTTGACCTCTTTGCCTCCGATGATCGATTCAACCACGTCGGTCAGGGTATCGCCAAGATAAACGCTCATGATCGCCGGAGGAGCTTCATTTGCACCCAAGCGGTGATCGTTTGCCGGCGTGGCAATTGACGCGCGAAGCAGATCGCCGTGTAAATGCAGTGCACGAACAGTCGCAGACAAGAAGACGAGGAACTGCGCGTTTTCCTGCGGCGTACTGCCAGGCTCGAGGAGATTTGTGCCGCGATCATCGGCCATTGACCAATTGTTGTGTTTGCCACTGCCGTTAATTCCGGCAAATGGTTTTTCATGCGTCAGGCAAGCAAGCTCATGGCGTGCCGCAACCCGCTTCATGACCGACATCATTAGCATATTGTGATCGGTGGCAATATTCGCGCGCTCAAAAACCGGCGCGAACTCAAATTGCCCGGGCGCAACTTCGTTGTGCCGCGTTGTCACGGGAATACCGAGTTTGTACAATTCAACTTCGAGGTCTTCCATGAAGGCCAGCACTCGCTCTGGAATTGAACCAAAGTAGTGATCTTCCATCTCCTGTCCCTTGGGCGGACGTGCACCGTAGAGCGTGCGGCCACAGGTCATTAAGTCAGGGCGATCGAGAAACAGCTTGCGATCGACAAGAAAATACTCTTGCTCACAGCCAACCGTGGTGACAACTTGTTTGGCGTCGTGGCCGAACAATTTTAACACGCGAATTGCGGCTTTACTAATGGCGTCGATTGAGCGCAACAACGGCGCCTTCTTATCGAGCGCATGTCCGTTGAAGCCAATGAACACACTGGGAATATACAGAGTTTTGCCGTAACGGCCCTCCATTAGGAAGGCAGGACTGGTAGGATCCCATCCGGTATATCCGCGCGCTTCAAATGTTGAGCGCGTCCCGCCTGATGGGAAACTCGAAGCGTCCGGCTCGCCTTGCAACAGATTTGCTCCGGTGAACTCTGTGATTACTCCGCCGTCTTGAGTCGGAATCAAGAAGGACTGATGCTTTTCGGCGGTCAACCCATGAAGCGGATGAAACCAGTGCGAATAGTGTGTCGCACCTCGTGCCATCGCCCAATCCTTCATCGCGGCGGCAATTACATCCGCCGTCGCGGGATCCAATTCGTGTCCTGAGTCTTGAATTGCCAGCAGGTGTTTGTACACAGGCTTAGGCAAGACTTGGCGCATCACCGACAAAGAGAAGACGTTCTGCCCAAAAAGTTCTGAAGGCTGGAGCGGGTGTGCTGATCCATTGCGCGCGGGGCCGTTTGCTGACACGTGTGATTCCTGACGATGAAGTGTTTTGTTCATGGGCGAGAGTGAAGGGATGGTGTGAGGTTGCAAGTGCGGATCAATTCGGACGTTTGTCGATCTTCTTGGGTTTGCCATTCTCATCCACGGAGACAAACACGGCGCTGGTTTTGACGACGACGGTGCCGTCCGAGCTGCGAACAGCCTCGATTTCAAAGGCGCAGCTGGTGCGGCCAATGCGTGGATTCAAACAGAAGAAATGGATGATGTCGCCTTCGCGCACCGGATGGTGAAATTCAAACTCGCCGAACTTCAATGTGACCATGAAACGTTCACCAGTGTATTCACGGGCGAAAATCGCGGCGGCCTCGTCCACCCAAGCCATCATGTTGCCGCCGAACAAGGTTTTGTTCATACCCAGATTCTGCACCATACAGACCTTGGATGAAACTTTGTAGCGGCCCGGAGTTTCGGTGTGAGTCATTACTTCAGCAAGAGCAGTTTGCGGTCGGAGCGGAAATTTGCAGCTTCGAGACGATAGATATATACGCCAGCTGCAAGGGAAGCGGCATTCAGTTCGACCGTGTGGCGGCCCGGTGCAATCGATTGACTATTGATGATCTCGCGCACAAGTTGGCCCTGAATGTTATAGAGTCTTAGCCTCACAGGAGACGCGATCGGGAGATCAAAATCAATCTTCGTGGTCGGATTAAAGGGATTCGGATAGTTCTGGTAGAGTGCAAACTCGGTCGGGACAAGCGCAGGATCACCTGCGTCAAGGTCAGGTGTTCCGTTAACAACAAGTTCAATTGAATCGGGTGATGAAACGGCAGAGTGATTGATAATTAACCAGCCACGGGTTTCGCCAAGTTGTGTTGGAATAACATGCGGATAAACCCTCAGCAGTGGGCCGGGCTGGATACTCGCAGGGCCATCAAAGTTGACCGAAAACGGAGCCGACGTCGTTATTGAATTTATTGTCAAGGCGACGTTGCCTTCCGCACGCAATCCAACAAGTACGCTGTCAACATGATTGATGGCGACATCACCGAAATTCGCGACCGCGCCGGTGAAAAAGACCAATCCTGACGTGATCGCTGTACCTGAGACTTCACAGGTAATCGGACCACCGGGGCCATTATGATTGATGGTCAGTGTGCCCGTTTGAGTTCCCAGATTCTCGGCATTATAGGTGATGGTAATCGGTGCGTCGGTATCTGGTGCAAGTTGGAAGGGTCCTGTGGGGCTAACTGTGAACGGCCCTGAAATTGAAATTGACGAGACATCGAGCAAATTTCCGCGCTGGGGATTTGCCAACACTAAGGCTCCAACTGCTGGTAAGCCTTGCAAAGTTGTGTCGATAGCAAGCGGACAGCCAAGAACATAGGGAGTTGCGGGATCAACCGATTCGATGTGCAAGCGATAAAGTTGAATGGAATTTGTCGTGGCGCCCCACACGTGCAATTTCAGGTTGGTCACATTGGCAGGAACGTCGTAGCGGAACAGTTCATCAGCGTAATTAAAACCGTGATCTTCCGCGCTAATGAGAAAGGTAGTGTCGGGGCCGGCATAGAGAGTGATATTCAGATTCTGGTTGTCGGCAGTGTTGTATGTTGTGCCTGCCTCGCAACTACCATCCCCGTTTTGCTGACCTTCGAGATAGGTGTAGCCATCAGGTGTTACTGAGATTGTCAGCGAGCGGCCGGCAACAACGCTGAAGCGCCACCAGTCCGTGTCGGTCTCGTCATCGAGGCTGGCAAGTTGAACTTCGCGTGTGCCGTCAATCGCCCCGAGGTCAAAGCTCTCCGTGTATTCGTCATTTGGCTCAAAAGGATCTCCGTAAGCGCGCTGCCCGGCCAGAATATCGTCGTGCTGCGGTCCTTCAAAGGCCGGTGTGTAAAACGGCTCAAGGAGCTTAGTCGTGGTAATCGGGCAGACATGCTCAATTCCGATTCCGTGACCATGTTCATGCGCTACAACATTGCGCAGGAAAATGTAGTTCTGAGTCGGATTGTTCCAGTCTTCGGCGGCATCCAAGACCATGTCCCCTCGGTTCGGGAAAAAGTTGTAGGCCAAGACACCGCTTCCGCCATCGATCTGAGTGGAGGCAATTCGTACGTCGCCGCGGGCTCCAATGACGCCGGGACTGTTTTGCCCCCAAGCCGCGCCGTCATCCGACACCATCTCATAGCTGTTTCCGGTGACTTCGCTCCAGCGTTCAAAAACTTGCGCAAACAGCCCTTGCCAAACTTGCGGTGTGCCGAACATTTCGTTCATGCGGGCGAACAGCTCGCTGGGGTCACCCTCGATACTGGTTCCGTCTGGGACAAAACTGTAGGTCAATGTAACTTTATCCCCCTGAACGCCTCCTGTACCGTGAGCCGTGTTGCTCCAACGGCCCCCGAGGTTGTAATCCAGCGACCCCGCTCGATCGAGGAGGCGGCGCGTCCATTCTGTTACATATTCCTGATCCGTTCCTTGATCAAAGCAGACTGCAAGAGGCGACAATTGGTCACAATGAGTTGCAACCCCAACTGGCCCAACTGGCCGCGGTGCAGGCGCAAGAAACACGACCAGGCACACCAAGAGCGGCGCGGCGGCGGAGTAAATCAAGTAGCGCATGGCATGGACCTTTCTAAACTATTGTTTTCTTTTCATTACCCATAATGACCCGGAACGTAGCTAAGAAATAATAATACGCACATGCCGCCCCGAAATCAAGCAAATTGGCCAAGAAGTTGCTTTGACTACTCCCGAATACCGGATTTCCTGACAAGAAAATAAACTTCGTGCCTGAAATCGTTGCTTTTGCGTGGTTTTAGCCCTATTTTGTCACCTTGGGTGTCATGTATGGACAGCCTTACTCCTTAGTAACGTTACGATGAAACCTATGGGTCCACGGATGAAGAACTGTTTGAACCGTTTCGAATTGCAGACCATTTTGGCGGCGCTTGTAGCCCTGCTCCTGCCTCAGCTCAGTTTCGCTAACTCAGACGTACAACCCAGCGGCCCGGCGCTGATCGAAAGCACTCTTTGGGCAAATGCCACTTCTTATGAAGCAAAGCGGATTGCCACCTCAGGCATTGCATATCAGGCTTTTTGCTTTGATCCGGGAACTTCAGAAGAAGATGTGATCAATCTCCTGAATCGCATCTACCCTGACTGGAACAATCCAGCTCTATATATTTCCTCCAGTCGATGGACTTCTACGGCCACGGGAACATCGGGCGTACAGGGTGATCCGACTGTGCTGACGTACAGTTTCGTTCCTGACGGTATAACCGTGCCTGACGGTGGATTTGGAACTCAGACTAACACTATCCACGCGATGATGACTTCCAAATTCGGAAGCGTCGCGAATGGCAAGGCGAAGTTCCGCCAGATGTTTAATCAGTGGCAAGCGTTGTCGGGCCTTATCTACATTGAAGAGGCGAATGACGATGGTGCGGTTTTGCACACATCCCCCGGAGTCTTGGGCGTGCGTGGAGACATTCGTATTTCCGCTACGCCGATGGATGGAAATAGCGGCGTGTTGGCTTATAACTACTTCCCCAATACGGGCGATATGGTGCTTGACAACGCCGAAAGTTGGCAGTCTAGCACGAATGACTATCGCTTTTTCCGCAATGTGTGCACACATGAAGCCGGGCACGGTATCGGATTGTCGCACGTTTGCCCGGCAGATTGCCAGTTCCTGATGGAGCCGTTTATTTGCACGGCGTATGACGGTCCGCAGCATGACGATATTCGCGGCGCGCAACGGCAATATGGTGACTCGGCGGAAACGAACGACACTCCGGCGACGGCAACTCCGTTCGGAAACGTACCGGATGCGACGACGACCTTAAACAATATGTCTATTGACGATAACACGGACCAGGATTATTACGCTTTCACAGTCCCCGTCAATCGCCAAATCACCATCACTGTCAATCCGGTCGGAATGTTTTTCGACCAATGCGCACAAACCGGTGCTTGCACCTGTGCGGCCAGCGATACACAGAGAACATCGGATGACGTAAACCTGTCGCTTAGATTATATGGCACGAACGGCACGACGGTGCTTGCCGAAGCAAGTGCAAACGGAGCGGGCGTCGCCGAAACGATTCCCAATACCGGTTTGCCGGGCGCGGGAACGTACTACATTCGTGTTTATCAAGGCACGACGAATGCAATTCAGTTGTACAATTTGAGCTTCACCGTTTCAGCCACCATCGTTCCGGTGGTTACGCTTACGCAACCTAACGGTGGGCAGAGTTGGGCCGTCGGATCAAACCAGACTGTTACATGGACTTCGGCAAACGTCACGGGCAATGTAAATATTGAACTAAATCGCACGTATCCCGGCGGTGCTTGGGAATCGCTGTTCGCCAACACGGCGAACGACGGCACACAGGCCTGGACCGTCACGGGAGCAGCGACGTCCGCTACCTGCCGCATTCGAGTAACGAGCATCAATTCACCTACTGCGACTGATGAGTCCGACGCCAATTTCACGATCATTCTTCCGACGATTACGGTTGTTTCACCAAACGGCGGCGAAGTTCTCAACGGAGAATTGCTGCAATCAATAACCTGGAATAGTTCCGGGGTTTCAGGTAACGTCAATATCGAGTTGAACCGGAGTTACCCTGCCGGATCGTGGACGTTGTTGGCAACGGTACCAAATGCAGGTGCAAACCTGATTTTCGGCGCGCCGGCAACGACGACGGCGCGTATTCGATTGACGTCCGTGAATGAACCTGTGGCCACGGATATCTCGGATGCGAACTTCACGATTTCCATTGTCAACAATCCACCGGTAATCGTGCATGACGATCATGGAGACGTCGAACCGGGAAACACGACCTT
>CAZPKG010000016.1:64534-80259 GCA_964587105.1 uncultured Alphaproteobacteria bacterium
CGACCTTCACGGCAAAGGTTACGGATGACCACGGCCCGATCACAACAACATTGTTTTATCGCGCGAGCGGCGGCGGAGCGTTTAGCTCGCTGAATATGCCTACAACGGGCAATCCCAGCGAATATGCGGCTTCAATTGTTACCGTTGAAGGCGCCTACGATTACTTCATCCGCGCCACGGACGGTACAAACACTGTTGATACGGATACGATATCGTTTGATGTTGAAGATTGTCCGGCAGCCATTGTATTTGATGACGGAACGGCAGAAGGTTACAATTGGGCAAATGAAGTTCCGTTCTCGTGGGCGGTGAAGTACACTCCACCGGCGTATCCGTTCGCGCTATGCGGTTTCCAAGTTGCTGTTGCGAAATTCCATCCGGATAGCTCGCATTCGCCGATAACAGGTCGAGTGATATTGGCCGATGGCAGCGCTGGACTTCCCGGAACAGTTGTTTTCACCGAAGCAAGCGGTTCAGTTGGAAATGTCATCGGCGGCTTGCCGAATGGGCAGGTTGTCTGGGCAACTGTAACGACGCTTGACGCGTTGGGAGCGCCACTGGTGCTTGGCCAGCCGTTCTATATCGCTGTGGATAATCCTGTCGTGGGCAAATATGAAGCATTCGGGCGCGATGACAACACCGCAAGTACGAATAGCTATTTCTATGACGGTTGTGATTCTGTGTGGTATGCCGAGACGGACCTTGTGCCCAACGCCCAAGGCGGGCAACGCATGATTCGTTTGCTTGGCGCGTCCATTCCTGCTCCGACCGAGCTTGTCATAATGCCGAGCGGGAACGACGTTATTTTGTACTGGGCAAGTTCCGGTGCGCCGTATTACCGCATTTACTCGGCCACAACGACGGGCGGCCCGTTCACTCTATTGGAAGGTTCAACGTCTTCCACCACGTTCACTGACTTAGGCGCGGTATCGGGCAACGACGTGAAGTTTTATGTCGTTGTTTCCTCAACAGCCCCCTAAATTGTCTCGATTTTCATCATGGGCCCGGCTATTGCCGGGCCTTTTTTTTCGGGTCAGCTTCATGAATTTGTGAGTAGAATTTTATATCATATGATAGCGAATGGGCTAACTTACTTTCGGCAACTGTTGAAGACATAAGAAAATGTTTATTAACATCTTAAACTTCAATCCCTGCTTGCAACTGGAGAGCCTCTTGATGCACAGTGCCCAAGACGAAAGAGGCATTGCCGCGCTAACTAATGAAATTCTAATCAAATAATCCCGTGGAGGCATAGTCCCGATGAAACTCCTCAGAACAATCCTGTTAGTCACAGTGTGGTGCGTAATTTCACATAGCGTGTATGCACAATCGTCCGTAGCTACATTCGCTTTCTGTCCAAATGAACCAGGGCTTGGATGCGGATGCAATGCCGGCACTCGTGTACCGTTTGCAGACGGCGTCGACGCTTGGTGTGTATTTTGGGATCGAAACATGAACGGACCTGACGCAGCAGATTCGTTGGTTCCAGTGGGCGCGGACATCGGCCAGGCAAGCTATTCGTGTCAGTCATTTAACGGCCTTTCGGTTTGTCAAATTGCAGGCAATTTCTATTCGGATCCGTCGTTCTCCATGTTGAATATGCCGTTGCCGCCTGATCAGCCCGTGTATTACCTCAAGATCAGTGGTTCAAGTTGCTGCTGGGTTTCGGACACGATTCGGCTCGAGCCGGGTTTTCCCGAGTATTATTTTACCGAATCTGACTTTACATGTACTGATTCGCCGTGTCCGACTGGAACGGCACCTGATCCTGTAACCAATGTCGTAGTTTCTGATGACCAATTCTGCTCGCGTGTTCGAGTCACATGGGATCATAGCGGCGAAGGCCTTTCGGGGTTCTTGATTTATGTGTATGATGAAGAGTCCGATGAATGGGAATTTACGTACCAAGTTGCTGACACATTCAGATCGGCCAGCCTTGACCTTTGTGTGGACGGCGAAGTCCGCGTCGGAGTTGCCGCTGCGAACGGCTCCCAGCAAGCCGAGATTGTCGAGGGAGTCGGGCGCACCTTTTTGCGGCGTTTCAACCCGGCCAACGAGTTTGATCTTGACGAGGCCGCGCATGAAATTACAATGTTCCTCGTTGCCCCGCCGGAGGGAGACATTTGCGGCGCACGACTGTACTTTGATTTCTTCAGCGGCGGAAATTTCGTGGCGCACATGTGTCAAATAACGGACCCCGACCAGCTAACCTTGATGGAGGTCACCTGTGATCTGCCCGGCCAAATTCCCAATGCAAATTGTTACATCGTGATGCACGATAGTTCAACTGCTGACGTATTGACCGGATGCGGCTTAACTGATACGATTTTCTTTGCGCTCGACGGTGATGAAACACCTGAGCTTCCGCGCGAATTTGCGTTGAAGCAAAACTATCCGAATCCGTTTAATCCGAACACGATGATTGAGTTCGCGGTACCGTCTGAAGGCAACGTTGAACTTTCGGTGTTCAATCTCGTCGGACAAAAAGTGGCAACACTGGTGAACGGCAAGGTCGCGCAAGGACAGCACATTGTGGAGTGGAATGCTCAAACTGCCGCGACGGGAATGTACTTCTATCGTTTACAGATGGGTAATCAGGTAATCACTCGTAAGATGCTGCTGCTCAAGTAAATTCGACTCTACCAAAATATGAAGCCCCGATGTGTTTGCATCGGGGCTTCTTTGTTACATCATATCTAATTCGGCGACTTGACGCGACGCAGAGGTTCTGTTATGATTATCTCTGCGTTGTATGTAGAGTAGTCAAGGGCAACCGATTGAGCCGGACCTTCATCAAACGGCAGGTAGAGTGCAGTCGCCGCGCTTGGCGCCATGTATGTGCCGCGTTGAGGAGGAACAAAATTCTTTGTCCATCGGCAGACATCGCTCACGAGAATTTCGTCCAGCCATCCGTCAAAGCCTCGCGCCGTGTTGTCTTCACCAATCCCGTTGCCGATGTGAACGGGCTTGCGTGTGATGTTCAGCGTCGTGCCGGTGGGGACCGCTGTCACGAGTTTGCCGTCGACAAAAAAGCGCAGTAGCTTACCATCAGACGTTACGGCAACATGCTGCCATTTCCAAAACTTTATGGAGTTGGCTTCAGAAAGTTGCCAACCTGATTCTCTGTTAGCGCGAAAACCGATGCGACCTTCGTCCGACAAATAGAACGTCAGACTTGAACCTTCTTGATCAAGAATACGGCCTCGCCCTCCCCCGCCCTGCGTGCGAGGTCTTACCCATGCTTCAAATGTGTAGCGGGATACTCCATTCAATGACTGAATGCCGGCTGCATAGCCCAGGATTGCACCAGATGTTTTGCCGTCGAGATCGAGGCAATAATTCGCGTGAGGCTGAGCGGCGAGTGCAATCGTACAAACCGCGCAGAGAACAACTAACAGCCGCAGCATCACTATTTGGCAGGCTCCGCAACCGGGACATATTTCGCTTTCAACATAGGGCCAAGATTGGCAATCTTGTCAGCTTGAGAAAGCGGTATCTTCCTGTCTTCGGCAATCTTATCAAAAAACTGATCGTCATCTCCGCCGACCAGGATCATAAGTTCATCCGCTTGTTCCGCACCGATGCGATTGAAGGAATCAGAGAGAGCGCCCCGACGGTTCTTGCCGCCGATGTGCATGGCAAGAATCGGAATCTTCTTTTCTCGTGCCGCAGTGAGCAGGTTTGAAATTCGAGCGGACTCCTCTTCGGCGCTGACTTTTGCCGCGCCAAGACCTTTGCTTGAACCACCCAGAACGATTATTACAGAGCCTTTTCCGTCAAGGTCGGCCGCCGTCGCCATCGGTTTGTAATCAAACGCAATACTGTCGCGCACGAGCAGAGTCTTGATCATTTGAGGATCTGCGCTTTGTCCGCCGCTTGTGAGCAGTACGGGCGTGCGAAAATCCGCCGCTTGCGCGAGAGAAATCAACGAAACAGATAGCCATAAGGTCCAGAGCGTTTTCATCTTTGACCTTTCTCTAATGTGAGGTTGCGTGTGAGTGTGAAAGGTATGCGCCAAGCTTTCTTGACTGAAGCTCATCGTAGGTCGGCAATCCGGCAAGCTCTATTGGCTTGTCGGCGTTCAGCATTGTAAATGAGGAAACAAGTTTTTGAAAACCGGCAAGGTGTCGACCTACGCGTACTTCAAGCGGAATGCCGTTTTCGTCATAAGGCACGCGAGTCATTTCAATCTTGGCCGCGCGCTCATACATTGGGTCTTTCCCTGAGAGAATTACATCTTGATTCGTGCGACCGCGCAACCGCCCTTGAATCACGTTGGCGGATTCCATTAGCGTAGCGAATGCGCGTGTGTGATCTCCAAGCTCACGATGCGACAGGCCGTGAAAATTAGGCGGCGAGGGTTCAAGTGCGAAATCAAGTCCGTCAAGCTGCAATTCGACAACTGCGTTAGCTGCGCATTCCATGGCGCGTTCATGAGCGACAATGGCATTGATGACCGGATATTCAAGCGAGGCCTCATGCAAATCTATGACCAAATCCACATGTTCTTGCTCGACGAGCGTGGCAATGGCGTGGGCAACCTCCTCAGTGAAATAGCCGTCTTGGCGGCCCGGATAGCATCGATTTAGATTACGGCTGTCAGCCCCCGAAAGTTCCTGACCCGAGGGAAAATGCACATAAACTTCAGGATCCGGCCATTGATCCAGAGGATTTGTATAGCGGCTGCCCATGCGGAAGGTGCGCATACCGTTGCTTGTCTCAATTGCAAAATGCTGTGGATGCGCTTCGCCGGGCAGCGTATGTGTCAGCGCTGATCTGTTCGCTCGCGGAATGACCAGTGCGCGTCCGCGTGTGATTTGAAGATTCTCCAGAATGACATATGCCGCGATGTAACTGGCTGGCTCGTCGCAATGCGTTCCGCCAAGCACTAAAACCGTGCCGCCGCTATCGTTAGCCTGAAATTCAAAGACGTCAGTGTCACCACGAGTGCCTTTCAAAACTGAAAAGTAATCCGAGAGCGCATGTTTCTTCGTCAATGCGCCGGACGGATAAAGCGGCTCATCGAATCGTGACGCGCGAAAACTCATGCCCACATAGCCGCATGTTGCCAACACCAAGAGAAGCAAGATAAGTGCGCTGGATCTACCGATCATTTGAGTAGAAAGACTCGCAGCACAAGCGGAAGCAGTACAACTGCTGCGGAGAGTTGTTTGCGCCAGTCCTTCGTCGAGAACAGTTCGCGGGTGGAGAGTAACAAGACAGTCGCGGCAATCAGCCAGTAGATCCAGAACAGCATGGATTAGAAATGCACCAGTAGTTTAGCGAGACCGTTCGCGAAGTAGATGATCAACAAGGATAACGACACGGATAGGATGACGGGCCACGTGCAGAAGCGTAGAATTCGACTGGTGCGTGTTTCGCCGACTATGGGTCCGGCAAGCAAGACTGCTAAGCGTGTCGGCGGCATGAAGTCACCAACCGATGCAAGCATGGAGAGCGCGGCGGCAACAAGAATGTTGTTGCGATCAAGAAGAGACAAGAGAATCGGCACACCAAGCACGACGCTCGATCCGTAAGCCGATACGCCGCCGAACAACGGCACCAATATGGCCATGCCGAGATAGAGCTGCCAATCAGGAAGCGAGAGCAAATTGATAACGATCCAGCCACGTGCGCCGGAGAGAGTGAGTACTTCAATAAACGCGCCGATACCCGCGAGTAAGGCGAGAATTGACAAAGACTGTGAAATGGACCAACTTGTCGCTTCCTTGACACTCACCTTATCTCCGGTGAAGAAACCTAACGCGGCGCAAATGACAAAGATCAATGGAATGCCGAGATAAGGAATCACGCCGGGTGCGAATTTCTCGCCAAGCAGTAACCCCGTCAAGACTATTATCGGAAGAAAGAGCTTGAATCCATGTTGCTGATAGCGCGACTCGGGCAGGAGATTGATTGCGTTGCGCGCGTCAAATTCCTTGAAATAACGACCGGCAAGCAAGAATGCAGAGATAATTGCGAGAGGAAAAGTCATGGCAAAGAGCGGCAGATCAAAGCCGATGTACGGCATATCCACGCCCGCGCCAATCAGCATCGCGCATATATTGACCGGCGGCGCAACCATCCCGAAAAATGCGCCTGTCGCGATGAATGCTCCTGCCACGGCAGGCGGCGCGCCTGCCGCAAGCAAGAGCGGTGCGACCATTGCGCCTGTTGTCAAGACGCAAGGTGCCGTAAGACCCGTGAACATTCCGGGGAACATGACGAGCAACATCAGAAGTGATACAAGCAGGAACGGTCGTCGGGCGAATGTGTGCACGGCCCAGACATTCAGCGTACTGAGTGCGCCGGAGCGTTGAAAGACCGCCATGAAAAAGAGCGACGTTACCACGATCAGCATCGGATCGAGATAGAGCATCGTGCCCTCGACAATGAAACGCAAGCCAAGCCCGTTGCCCGAGGCGAGCGCGCCGGCGAGCGCAGAGATTATCAGAGATACTCCAGTAGGAATGCGCAGGAGAAATATTCCGCCGCACAATACCGCAATCATCAGCAGAAGCGTCAGGCCTTCGCTCACGGAGTCTCCACGAAATAGACCGGCGACGTGCCCAAGCGCGGCAGCGGAGATGGATCGATTGGGATTCCAGCCTGATTGGCTAGCTCTTCAACATGCAGGAGATTGAGCACCGGAAATCCATTGTGCAGAAAATCGAAAACCATTCCGCCTGACGTCGTTGATACGTTACGCTCCCAATCAGCACTCTCGGGGCGGATAAAGCCACCTGGCAGCTCACGGCCCTCAGGTCCTGTGCCGAGCATCAGGTGGTTGCCGCCAACATTGATAAGAAGCGCGTAGCTGTTTGGTTCACCAATTAGCTCCAGCCGCTCTTCATATTGAGTTCGTTTATTCCCCGACTCAAGCAGCGGATAGTCAAGCCGTGCGCATTTGCGGCGGAGAGCTTGAATTGTCTCAGGGGCCAGTCCGCCTCCGATATCACCCGTGCCGCCGAGCGTAACGAGATCGCTGCGACGTGACAAAATTCCTTCGCGAACAAGAATATCCTCAATGTCAATCCACGTCAGTTCGAGTTGATTCGCGCCATAGCTTGACGAGCCGAGACTTGCAACACGAAAACAGGGAATCTCCAATTGCTCGAGCGCACAAATAAGTGCGAGATTCAATCCGGGAAATGAGCCTGTCATTGTAACCAGAATGGAATCGTTCGCATTCAAGTCCTGCTCGATCAACAAACGCACGAGATAAGCCGCAAAATCCGGATTCGTTGCGGTACGTTTCGCCGTCAAGTAACCGGTGGTGGTCGTCAGCGCAGTGTACTCTTCGCCGATGATTCCAGTGCGGTTTATGTCGTCGTCAACATTGACCAGTCCAAGCCGCACTTTCGTCAAATAGATTTCGCGCTCGGCACGCTGCATTTTTTGTGCGGCGGCGAGCATTTGATCATAGCTCGTGTGCTGTTTGACAGCCAGAGCAAGCGAGCCGTTTGTAAAAACGGCGATGAAAACAAAAATTGCGGCGCTACGAGTTAACATTTAGTCTTAGTAGCCGTCGGCGGCACCGTCACGACGTGGATCAGAGCTTCCGATCATGCGAGGACCGGACTCAGGGAAATTGATGGCTTGGACGCCACCGAAGTAATTGCTGATCGGCTCAGTTGGATAAGGCTTCCACCCTTTTGCGGCGAGCGCATCAAGCGTCTCTTGGGGAAATCGAGTCTCGTAAACAAGATTTGTTCCGGCGGGAAAAAAACGCGGCAAATCGAGAGCTTCGTTAAGCGGCACGTCGAACTCCAGCACGGCGAGAATGACTTCGACCATCGCGGCCGGGATGCGCGGACCGCCCGGCGTGCCGATAACCAACACCGGCTCACCGTTCTTCAAGATGATGGTTGGCGCCATGCTGGAAGAAGGTCTGCGGTTGGGCGCGATCGGATTACAACTCGTTGTGTCGCTGTTGAAATCGGCAAGATGGTTGTTCAACAATAAGCCAAGCTCCGGCACCATGACGCCGGAACCGAAGAAGTAATTGAGTGATTGTGTAATCGAAACCAAATTGCCTTCTTTATCAGCGACGACCAGATGAGTGGTATTGCCCGGCCCAAAGGCGCGGATCGAATCGAGTGGAGCAAGCTTTTGCGCAACAGTATCGTTGGGCAGCGAGTCGCGCACTTGGGCGAGATAGGTCGGCGACAACATCGTATCCACGGGAACGCGCGCAAAATCAGGATCGCCGATCCACGCAGAACCATCCGTACGTGCTTTGCGAATGGCCGTTGAGACAGTGTGGATGTACTCGGGCGTTAAGAGTCCCATGCTTTTGAGGTCGTAGGCCTCGAGCAGTTTCAAAGTTTCAAGCATCACCAAACCGCCGCCGGCAGGTGGGGACGTAGTGATTATGTCATAGTCGCGATATTTAACGCGCAACGGTTTACGTTCAACAGGTTGATACGCATTCAAATCAGACTCGGTGACTTGTCCTCCGTGAGCGCGAATGGCGGCGACAACTTCTGTTGAATATGGTGGAAAGTAGAAATTCTCCAACCGCGTTTTGGAAAGAAAGCTCAGAAGTTTGCTCAGGCGCGGCTGCTTAATGCGGAATCCCGCAGCAGGCGGCAAACTGTCTTCCAAGAAGATCGACGCTTGCAAAGTATCTTTTTGCAAATCTTCGACGTGCTCGAAAATGATTGCCGCTTGCTTTTCAGAAATCTCGTAGCCGGTATCTGCAACGGCGACCGCTTCGGCGAAAAGTTCTGGCATCGTGCGTGTGCCGAAGCGGCGGTGGAGTTGCTGCCAGCCTGCGGCTGCGCCGGGAACGAGAACTGCCGTTCCGCCCATGCGCTGAACGAGCTTGAGCGTATCTTCAGGTTGAAAGTAGATTGAGCGGTTGAGGCGTTTGGGCGCACGCTCGCGGTAGTCAAGCATATAGACTGAGTCGCCTGCTTTATCGTAATAGAGAGCAAAACCACCGCCGCCTAACCCGCTGGCGTGTGGTTCGACGATGTTCAGCATGGCGAGCGAAGCGAGCGCGGCAT
Source organism: uncultured Alphaproteobacteria bacterium (assembly GCA_964587105.1). Taxonomy (GTDB): domain Bacteria; phylum Electryoneota; class RPQS01; order RPQS01; family RPQS01; genus JABWCQ01. The sequence goes on from CAZPKG010000016.1 coordinate 73,546, forward strand.
CCATGGCATTACCGCCTGAAGCAAGGACTTTTTTTCCGGCGGCAGCGGCAAGCGGGTGGGCGCACACAACCATTCCACTGTCAAATGAGGTTGCGGTTGCATGGACAAAATTGGTATCCACCGGGGTAACGGGCGGAGGAAGTTCGCTGGTCGGTGGAGTTGTCGAGGCGCAGCCAATCGCCAAGAGCAATGCGGCCACTGCAAAAACGTGCATAAAGATCGTATCGCGACCTGCTAAGTTGAGATTTCTCATAGACCTTAAATGAACGAAAAACACTGGGTAAAGTCAAGAAAACTTAAGACAATCTCAGAACGGTTTGACGGTCAATAACTGCCGAGACGCCCTGTATGCGATTGAAACTAATTGCTATTAAAAACAGTGTTTTACATCTTGAAGAAGTATGGCACAAGTGTTGCGCTTTGATAGTACAACTTGAGTCATTCAATTTGACATGTCTAACCTGACCCACCTGTGATTACACTTGGCAAAAGAAAAGAGGCCGACATGCGGCCCCAGACGTATCGCGATGAAGACCAGAAGATCATCGACGATTTTCACAATCTTTACCGGATTCGCAAAGATGAAACTTGGATGAATACAAATTGGATGGGCGCCCGCATTTTCAAGTGCCCGTTGGATACTTGGGTCTATCAGGAGCTGATGTGGGAAATCAAGCCGGACGTTATCATCGAGTGCGGAACCTGTTTAGGCGGCAGCGCTCTGTTTTTGGCAAACATGTGCGACTTGATGCAGCGTGGACGTGTCATTACTATTGACATTGATCCGCCTGACGGCAAGCCAGTGCACCCGCGCATTACGTATTTGCAAGGTTCCTCGACCTCGGAAGCAATTGTCAACAAGGTTAAGTCGTTGGTCAACCCCAATGAAACCGTCCTTGTCATACTCGATTCAGACCATTCGCGCAATCATGTGCTGAATGAACTTCGCGCCTATGCTTCATTTGTTCGCGTCGGCAGTTACATCATCGTCGAAGACACCAATGTCAACGGACATCCGTGGGCTCCGGAATTCGGGCCGGGACCATGGGAGGCTGTGGAAGATTTCATGAAAGAGACTCACGACTTCGTGATTGATGAGTCGCGCAAAAAATTCATGATGACGTTTAACCCGAGAGGGTATTTGAAGCGCGTGCGCTGAGCATCAGTTTTAGTCCAGAATATTGAAACGGGCGACCTTTGCAGATCGCCCGTTTTGTTTTTACTCTATATGTTCAAGCGAATTCCGCTCAGCTACATCCGCTCGTGCCGCCGCAGTTGGTGCACTTCAGGCAGGTGCCGTTGCGAACCATGGTGAAGCTGCCGCATTCGGAACAGGCGTCCCCTTCATAGCCTTGGCGGCGGGCAAGTTCGATCAATTGCAATTTGTTGCTGCCGTTTACGTGTCCGTTCGTCGTGGCGGCTTCAGCATAGGCGGCTTGGGGTGCCTGAGTTTGCGTGTGAGCTTCTGCAGTTGCCACAGCAGAAGGAGATGCGAACGATGGGGACGTGTGGGTGGTGTCTTCTTCACGGTCGGCCTTCTCCTCAATGGTATCATGAGCGATCGGAACGACTGCGGCTTCGCCCTCGAGACGTTTGCCGCCGTTAATGGCGTCACTGCGGGACGTTTCCGTGTGGGCGTCCACGACATGCGCCAGATCATGGCGATCCAAATACGAAATCGCGAGTTCACGGAAAACGTAATCAATGACCGATGTTGCGTACTTGATGTGATCGTTGCCGCCGACAGGGCCGTTGGGATCGAAGCGCGTGAATACGAATGCATCTACATATTCATCCAGCGGTACCCCGTGCTGGAGGCCGAGACTTACGGCGATCGCGAAGCAGTTCATCAAGCTGCGGAAGGACGCGCCCTCCTTGTGCATGTCGAGGAAAATTTCGCCCAACGATCCGTCTTCGTAGTCGCCGGTGCGCAAGTAGATTTTGTGGCCACCGATGCGAGCCTTTTGCGTGTAGCCACGACGACGATCGGGCAACCTGCGGCGGCGTGTTTCATAGATGATCTTCTCGACTGCGTGTGCCACTTGTCCGTTCTCAAGCGTGGCGTCCTCTTCCAAACCGAGCGAGGCAATTCCAAAATCATCCGCAGTTGAGTTAAGCGGCTGAGAAAGCTTTGATCCGTCACGGTAGAGCGCGACGGCCTTCAACATCATCCGCCAACTCTGATAGTAGGCATCCTTGATATTCTCAACCGAAGCGTGACGCGGAAGATTGATCGTCTTGGAAATGGCGCCGCTGATAAACGGTTGGGCGGCCGCCATCATTTTCAAATGGGCAAGCGGTTGAATATAGCGTTGACCATAGGCGCCGCACTTGTTCGCGCAATCGAAGACGGGCAGATGCTCGGACTTAAGATGTGGTGCACCTTCGATCGTCATGCGCCCGCAAATGTGGTCGTTCGCCTGACGAATCTGCTCCTTGCTGAAACCTAACGCGATCAACAGATCATGACCCGACTCGCGCAAATCTCCCTCGGTGATCTTGAGGCGGTCGCGCACCACGTCGGCGCCAATCACCCACGGCGTGATTGCAAAGCTGATGCTGAATGCGCCTTTGAGTTGGACTTCAATTTTGTCGAGCGCCTCTTCGGGCAATCCCTTAGCGCGCAACGTATCACGGTTGATATGCGGTGCTCCGTCGAGCGTGCTCGTACCTGAAACATAGTGCGTGATTTGGCGAATCTGCCCTTCGGCATAGCCGAGGTTTTCGAGCGCAATTGGCACACTGCTGTTGATGATGCGGAAGTAACCGCCGCCGGCGAGTTTCTTGTACTTCACCAACGCAAAATCAGGTTCGATTCCGGTGGTATCGCAGTCCATTACCAGGCCGATTGTACCCGTCGGGGCAATCACGGTAGCTTGCGCATTGCGATAGCCGTTTTGCACACCAAGCGCGAGCGCTTCGTCCCAAACGTCACGCGCTGAATCAGCCAGATACTCTGGACAGTGACCGACATCGAGCGCGACGGGCATGACGCTCAAGCCTTCGTAGCCATCCAGCGTACCGCCATAAGCCGCACGACGATGATTGCGAATCACGCGGAGCATCGGCTCGTGGTTCCGTTGATAGGCGGGAAACGCGCCGAGCTTTCCAGCCATCTCAGCGGAAGTGCGATAGGATTCACCTGTGAGAATCGCGGTCAATGCTGCACACCACGCGCGAGCCTCAGGGCTGTCATAGGCTAAGCCCATCACCATCGCAAGCGTGCCCATGTTCGCATAGCCTAAACCGAGCGTGCGGTATTCATACGAACGCCGCGCAATATTTTGCGAAGGGAACTGCGCCATCTCGACTGAAACATCGAGCACGACAGTCCACAGGCGAATTGCATGGCGATAGGCGTCAATATCAAACGTATTCTTCGACGTATCGAGGAACTTCATTAGATTCAAACTGGCGAGATTGCAAGCCGTGTCATCAAGGAACATATATTCCGAACAAGGATTGCTGGCGTCAATGCGCCCGTCAATCGGGCAGGTATTCCACTCGTTAATCGTGGTGTCGTACTGAATACCCGGATCGGCGCTTGCCCACGCGGCTTCGGAGATTTCGCTCCAGAGATCGCGAGCGCGCAATGTCTTTGTTACCCGGCCATCCGTGCGCGCCTTAAGCTCCCACTTGTCATCACGCTCGACGGCTTTCATAAATTTGTTATTGAGTCGAACAGAATTATTGGAATTCTGCCCACTTACAGTCTGATAAGCCGCGTTGTTCCAATCCGTGTCGTAAGTATCAATCCGCATCTCGGTGTAGCCCTGTGAGGCGAATTGCAGCGTGCGGTGAATGTACGGATCGGGGATGAAATCCTTGCGAGCGCGCAGAATCGCGGTGCGAAGGCGCGCATTCAGTTTGGGATTCAGGCGCGAATCGGTCGGGACGCTCAGATCGTGAGCAGCTTTCAGAATCTCATTCAATCGCATCTCGCTCATCTTGGACCCGGCAACGAGTGCGGCGACTTTCTGCTCTTCCACGACTTTCCACTGCACGAACTCTTCAATGTCAGGATGATCGGCGTCCAGACAAACCATCTTTGCCGCGCGGCGAGTCGTACCACCCGATTTGATTGCTCCAGCGGCGCGGTCGCCGATTCTCAAGAAACTCATCAGGCCGCTTGAGTGACCACCGCCGGACAATCCCTCTTCTTCACCACGAACACGCGAGAAATTTGTGCCCGTACCGGAGCCGTATTTGAAAAGACGCGCCTCGCGAACCCATAGATCCATGATGCCGCCTTCATTGACTAAGTCGTCATCGACAGACTGGATGAAGCACGCGTGCGGCTGCGGACGCTCATAGGCGTTTCTGGAGCGTTCGAGTTCATTCGTTCTGGGATTTACAAAATAGTGTCCCTGGGCACGGCCTTCAATAGAATACGCCCAATAGAGACCCGTGTTGAACCACTGGGGACTATTGGGCGCACAGATTTGAGCCGCAAGCATGTATTGCAGCTCGTCGAAGTAAATTCGGGCGTCGTGTTCGCCATCGAAGTAGCCGGCCTTCCAACCCCAATACGTCCAGCAGCCTGCCAAACGACGGAACACTTGCCGCGAGTCCCGCTCTCCTCCGAAGCGGGAAGTCTCGGGCATCTTATCCAAAATCGACCAATCAGGCTCGTGGCGAAGAAGCCATTCCGGGACATCCTGCTCCCAGACCGGCCGGGAAGCCATTGGTACGCCCGCTTTGCGCAGATATTTCTGCGCGAGCACATCAACGGCCACCTGTGACCAGCTTTCGGGCGCATAAACGTCCTTAGCCTCAAATAAGGTCTTACCCTCGGGTGACGTCAGCTTGGACGCCCACGCTGTGAAGCGCAGGTCTGTATAGACATCTTGCCCTTCGCGGGTAAAATGGCGAGTGAATTTCAAAACCTGCTCCTTGGTACAAATTGATCTTCCCTGTCAATCCAAACCTCCCGCGATCCACCCCGAAGTACCATACTTGCAAGCCTCTCCATCCTCGTCCGAGTACCGTATCTATACATATGTCGAAAACGTAACCACAATATCTGGTGGTGCGCTGTTGGGGCCGTAATATAGGGCGAGGGTGGCCCGTAGTCAAGAGGTGAAACAATCATTTTTGAAGATTTATCCACATCACAATTCCCTAAAATCCAACAATTTCACACGGAATATGAGCATAAACAATGAGATAATCGTGAGGAGTACGTAAACCGAGCCATTTCTGCCGTTTGCACGATCTGAAAATCTAAGATTAAGCAGAATAGGAGCTTGTTATCCAGATGAGCAAACCTCTTGGGGACTGTTAGAAGAACTCTTGGCCTCTCAAATATATGATAATTTGTTCACATGTTCAAGTGCATTGACTAATTTATTTGTGTTGAGTTGGCCTCCGAATGGTGAGTTTTGGGCCGTTGACGCCTTGACATTGGGAATCTCATCTGTTATATTTTGAGGCTTACGCCGAAAACGGCTCAAAATCAAATTTTCGACAGATTTATGGCATTTCAGAAACCCCGCCAGCGCACCAGCAGCAACAGCGCAACCCGTATCCGGACCGGAATGGCCCGCAAGCCCTCCTATCTGGAAGAACATGGGATCAAGCACGTTGATTACAAAGATATCAAGTTGCTGCAGCGCTTCATCGGCTCCAACGGCCGCATTCTGCCCCGCCGCCTGACCCGCCTTGACCGTCAGCAACAGCGCGTCATGACGCTGGCCATCAAGCGCGCCCGTCATATTGCTTTGTTGCCCTTCGTGCAGGAAGCAGAAGTCTTTTAGAAATCCGGGCCTCTGGCCTACTTCATAACCGAGATTACGAAAATGTCACGAGTTTGCCCGATTACAGGACGGGGTCGCCACAAAGCGAACAACGTCAGCCACGCGAACAACAAGACGCGTAAATGGCAATACCCGAATCTGCGTACCAAGCGTTTCTTTGACGAGGCGACGGGCACGTGGGTGCGTGTTCGCGTTTCAGCGCGCGGTCTCAAGACTTTGACCAAGAATGGTCTGCCCACCGAGTGGCGCAAGCAGATTGAACTGCACAACGCGCTTCACGCTCACAGCCATACTCAAGCTTAAGGAGTTCGATCATGGCAAAGAAAGCAAAAGAAGGCCGCATTATCATCACGCTGGAATGCACCGAAGCGCGCGGCAAGGGTTTGACCCCCAGCCGTTACAGCACGATGAAAAACCGCAAGAATACGCCGGATCGCATGGAGTTGATGAAGTACAATCCGAATCTCCGCAAGATGACTTTGCACCGAGAGGTCCGCTGATCTTTCGTGCGGTTAGTCCGTGCACATTGTGATTTGAATTTTTTGGACGGGCCGACGTGTGTTGGCCCGTTTTCATTTCCGGGAGTGCAAACATGTTGAAATCTCCGTTGTTTCTGCGTGCGACACTTTGGACGCTGATTGCCGGGGCGGTCTTGACCGCTGCAAGCTTATTCGTGTTCAAACGTGTCGTAACGGCGCGCGTGCTAAAAACCGTGGGCGAAGAGCTTGTCACCAGCCAACGGGTATTGCGACAACTGCTCGATCAACAGCAAGAGTTTCTTCACGCCGTTGCGGTGAATCAAGCCGAAAATCTTGCTATGGTGGAACAGCAGGGCTCGCAAGACGGCACGAACGATTGGGGGAAACACTATCTTGATATGGCGATGCTGGATTTGCTGCAGGTGGAAGACAGTTCGGGTAACATTATCAACCGGGTCATCAGGGGAGATGAGGACACC
>CAZPKG010000017.1:0-61731 GCA_964587105.1 uncultured Alphaproteobacteria bacterium
GCTGCGAAAACGAATCAGACGCAGGCCCAACTAACAACTATATGTCGCCCGCTCAAGCGCAAGCGGAGATTCTCCCGCGCTTTGCCGGCGCCATGAAGGGTCGCACTATGTACGTTGTACCCTACGTCATGGGTCCGCTCGGCAGTCCATACAGCAAAGTTGGTTTCGAGATTACCGACTCTGCTTATGTCGTCCTGAACATGCGAATTATGACTCGCATGGGAAAAGCCGCCATCGATATGCTGGGCAACTCGCTCGATTTCGTCAAAGGTATGCACTCTCTTGGCGATCTTTCTCCTGAATCCCGCGCAATCTGTCACTTCCCCGAGCGTAACGAAATCTGGTCAATCGGTTCAGGCTATGGCGGCAATGCGCTGCTTGGTAAGAAGTGCCACGCGCTTCGTATTGCTTCGACGCAAGCTCGCAAAGAGGGCTGGCTCGCTGAGCACATGTTGATACTCGGTCTTGAGAGTCCGGAAGGGAAGACCTATTACATCGCTGCTGCGTTTCCGTCTGCCTGTGGCAAGACTAATCTCGCGATGGTCATTCCGCCAGAGGCTTTGAAAGGGTGGAAGACGTGGACGGTCGGCGATGACATTGCATGGATGCGCTTCGGCAAGGACGGCCGACTTTACGCAATCAACCCTGAAGCAGGTTTCTTTGGTGTGGCTCCGGGTACCTCTTCGAAGACCAATGCCAATGCCTTGAAGACCGCATCAGCAAACTCGATCTTCACAAATGTCGCCGTTGATGATAACGGAAACGTCTGGTGGGAAGGCCTTTCGAAGGCCCCTGAAGCACTTACTGATTGGATGGGCAATCCGTGGACTCCCGCCAGCAAGGAGAAAGCTGCGCACCCCAATTCTCGCTTCACGACCCCTGCTTCGCAGTGCCCGTCGATTTCTCCAAAATGGCAAGACCCCGAAGGTGTGCCAATTTCGGCAATCCTATTCGGTGGCCGTCGAACGCATCTCGTTCCGTTAGTTGTCGAGACGTTCTCATGGGATCACGGCGTTTTGATAGGCGCCTCTATGGGAAGCGAGGCGACTGCTGCCGCGACCGACACCAAGTCAGGAACGATCCGTCATGACCCGATGGCCATGCTGCCATTCTGCGGCTACCATATGGGCGACTACTTCCAGCATTGGCTCGATATGGGCAAGAAGGTTCCGAACCCACCAAAGATTTATGCGGTAAACTGGTTCCGCCAGGACGAGTCCGGCAAGTTCCTTTGGCCCGGTTTCAGCGACAATGTTCGCGTGCTGGAGTGGATCATTAGACGCATTGAAGGAAAAGGCGGGGCGGTCGAAACCCCAATCGGAATCCTGCCTCACCTGTCAGACCTAAACACCGAAGGCTTGGATGCTCCGAAGGCCGATCTTGAGGAAATTTTCAAGATCGATATACCGGGCTGGCGCAACGAAGTTGTCGGACGACGTGAGTATTTCAAGACATTTGGAGACCGGTTCCCGAAGGCGCTCCATGATCAGGTCGATGCTCTCGAAAAGCGCTTGAGCTAACGGTTCATTGAAACAAGGATCGAGGGCCATCTGTATAATATTCAGGTGGCCCTTTACTTTTGAGGTAACAACATGAAGTCACTTGGCTTAATCTTCCTAACATTGGCAGTTTACACTGCATCGATGGCGCTTCCTCGCGTCGCCGTATTGCCGTTTGAACCCTTGATGGATTCCACCTACAACATCTGGGGAAATCAGGTCAAAGTTATGGAGTATCGCCTCGCGCTCCAGAGTTTTCTAATGTCGGATTTCATGAGCCGTGATGACCTTGAGCCTGTGAAGATCGATAAGCCGGCAAGATCAATTGCTGAGGCAGTCGCTGCCGCCAAGGCCGTCGAGGCCGACTTCGCCGTTGTTGGAACCTATGCTGAGTTACCCACCGCAATTCGGGTGGATGCGCAGTTGATAGATGTTGCTTTAGGAGAGATTCCGCGCGGCTATGCAGCATCTGCGGCCGCACCAAGTTGGGTGGATTTGTCTGCCGTCACTGACGATGTGGCAAGCCAAGTTATCAGCTTGATCAAATCGTCCTCGACGGTTCGCCGTGAGTCCCGCAGTCGCCTAATTGTTGAAGGCGACCGCAACTCGCTTGGATTCCCGCCCGGCACGCAAGCACACCTGCTGATTGAGGTTAATTCACCTTCCCCGAAAATCTCATTGAGCAATGGCGCCACGATGAAGCGCTGTTCCGTCAAAGACCGCTCACTCGCATCGGGAACTCAACCATCTCAAATCTGCTATTCCACAGATGTCGGAGCAGGAGAGATTGAGATCTCAATCGACCAGCGAGGCTACTACGGCCACAAGGAGACCATCAGCTTGTCCGAGGGAAAAGTCTATCGTTTGGTAGTCGAGCTTGAGAAGATGTCATTTCAAGCTGTTCCAACCCCTAAATAGCCGACTTTCGGATCGTGTTTGTCACATAATGTTGCTTATGTGACTTTCAGAATTATCAAAAGGCCGGGTTTCCCCGGCCTTTCTGTTCAGAATAGACGTCGTGGCGGCGCCCGTTGCGAGTGCCCCTAACCTACCCCTTCACCACCAAATTTACAATCTTCCCCGGCACGATAATCACTTTGGCCAACTCTTTGCCTTCCAATTGAACCTTGATCTTCTCCAAATCAAGAGCAAGCTTTTCAAGCTCTTCTTTTGTCGTACCCGCCGCAGCTTCAAACGTATCTCTTAGTTTCCCGTTTATCTGCACGGCAATTGTCATCGTATCGACTTTGGCCTTTTCAGGATCATACTCCGGCCACGCCGCGTCGAACACCGTCGACTCATGTCCAAACTGGTGCCAAAGTTCCTCGGCCAAATGCGGTGCCGACGGAGCTATCAACTTGATCAAAGTCTCCACCGTTTCGACCTTTGCGGCGCTTGACTTCACATCTTTCAAATCTGAACCAACCCACGAATAAATCGAATTGGTCAGCTCCATCAGCCGCGCAAGCTGTGTGTTGAATGCAAATGCCTGCAAGTCATTGCCCACAGCCTGAATCGTCTGATGCAATTTCCTTTCTACATCACGAGGAATAAGCTCACTCTCTGATTCGATTGGAATTTGGAATTTGGAATTTGGAATTTTCTCCGCCACCGCCATCCCCAATCTCCAAACTCTCGCCACAAATCTCTCAATCCCCGAGATCCCGCCTTCACTCCAATCTCCACCTTGAGTATAGTCACCGGAGAACATCAAGTAGCACCTAAGCACGTCCGATCCTACGCGCTCCAGCACAGGCTCCGGCGCAACGGTATTCCCTTTCGACTTCGACATCCGCTCGCCCTTGTTCAGGATAATCCCCTGATGAATCAACCGCGAAAACGGCTCTTCATAGGGGAACCACCCCTCATCCTTAGCGACTTTCGCAAAAAACCTGCTGTAAATCAGATGCCCCATAGCGTGTTCAGGTCCGCCGACGTATGTGTGAACCGGAAATAAATCTTTCAGGTGATTTCTATCAAAAGGAGCGCTATCTAACCGTGCATCGGGGTATCGAAGGTAGTACCACGATGAGCACACGAACGTATCCATCGTATCAGGGTCACGTTCGGCAGGTTCACCGCACTTCGGGCAAGTCGTCTTGATAAACGACTCGACACTCGCCAACGGCGACTTCCCTTTCGGCTTGTACTCGGTCACATCCTGCGGCAATAAAACAGGTAGCTGCTCTTCCGGCACCGGCACTGTTCCACATGAAGCACAGTGTACCATCGGAATCGGCGCACCCCAATAGCGTTGCCGCGACACCGTCCAATCCCTAAGGTGCCAAGTCACGGTAGGTTTACCCATCCCCATTGATTCCAGCTTCCGCCCCACCGCGCGAATCCCCTCTTCCGAACTCATCCCCGAGAATTCCCCCGAATCAAACATCATACCCTTCTCAGTGTATGCTTCTGATCCCCCTCCGTTCACGGGGGGGTTAGGGGGGGTCTGGTCTGAAACTGGAATTTGGAATTTGGAATTTGGAATTTTCTGAATGACTTCCTTAACCGCCAACCCATACGTCTTCGCAAACGCAAAATCCCTCGAATCATGCGCGGGCACAGCCATCACCGCGCCGGTCCCGTAACTGCCAATCACATAGTCCGCCACCCATACCGGCACAGATTCTCCCGTCAGAGGATGTACACAATAAGCGCCCGTAAACACCCCAGTCTTGGGACGATCTTCCATCTGCCGATCCACTTCAGACAAGCTCAAAGCCTTCTGCACATACTCATCAACCGCTCCCCTCTGCTCAGGGGTAGTAATCTCCTTCACCAATGCGTGCTCCGGTGCCAGCACCACATACGTCACCCCAAACAACGTATCCGCTCGAGTAGTAAAGACCTTAATTTCTGCCCCCCCTTCTCCATTCATGGGGAAGTGGCTGGGGGATGGGGTCTGCTTTTCTAATTTCTCATTTCTAATTTCTAATTTGAAAGCAATCTCCGTCCCCTCCGACTTCCCAATCCAATACCTTTGCATGGCCTTCGTTTTCTCCGGCCAATCAATTGTATCAAGGCCATCGAGCAATCTCTGATTGTAGTCGGAAATTCGGAAAAACCATTGCCTCATCTTGCGCCGCTCAACTGGAGTGTCACAACGCTCGCACAAATTATCCGCACCGACCTGCTCATTGGCCAGCACCGTCTGACAGTTCGGGCACCAATTCACCAGCGCGTCTTTTTGATAGGCCAGCCCGCGCTTGTACATCAACAAAAACCACCACTGCGTCCACTTATAATAGTCCGGCGACGACGTGACCACTTCGTAATCCCAGTCGTACATCGCGCCGATCTTCTTCAACTGTTCGCGCATGAAGCTGATGTTCTTCGCGGTGGATTCGGCCGGATGCACGCCCGTCTTAATCGCGTAGTTCTCCGCGGGCAGGCCGAACGAGTCAAAGCCCATCGGTTCGAACACCTCATAGCCCTGCATCCGTTTGAACCGCGCATAGCTGTCCGTCGGCGCATAGCAATACCAGTGCCCCATGTGCAGCTTATCCCCCGAGGGATAACTGAACATCGTCAGCACATAGTGCACAGGCTTCTCTGATCCCCCTCCGCGCGCGGGGGGGTTAGGGGGGGTGAATTTATAAGTCCCATTATCTGCCCACCAAGTCTGCCACTTGGCCTCAATGTCAGCAAACGGGTACTGTTGTTCGGAAATGTGTTTAGGAGGGGTGTCTGTCGACATATTTAATCAACTAAAATGGTAGATCGTTTTCATCAATACTGTCACTGTCAGTCTTATTCTCTTCAAGAGAACTCGGCATTCTTGCAATGTACTTTGTGATCAGAAAGTAGTTATATGTTGCCGACAAATTCAAGCATAGTTGTGCATAATATGACGGTATCTCGATACTTTCTGCCCCTTGGCCATGGGCACCAATTTCATTTCGCAAAATTGCAAGTTGTTTTAACGCATTGCGGACTATTGCATGCTTATCTGGAGGCAAATCATTGAAAAAATCTGCTTGTCCAAGTTTGTCAATTAGCTGTTCCGCAGTTCCGGTAGATATTCCTAAGATCTTCTTCAGAGTGCTTTCCATACTCTTACACGACTTATGGATTGCGTCTTTATTTTCACCGTCCAAACAATCTTCTCGCGCAGAGCGAAACTCTTCAAATGCCCCTTCAAAGCCATGTCTAACCAGCAAGTCTTGAGTCCTACTTGCGAGTTCGAATTCGAGAAATTCAAGGTCGAGTTTCAGAAAAACTCCGTCGCAAATCCGCCAAGCACTTCTTGAATATTCAAATACTTCGTTTATCTCGGTTGAAAAACTAGTATCCCCCCTGTGGGCGAACACTTCAATGAAATCCAGCAAGTGAGGAGCCCAAGCCTGACGGAACCAGTTACCAAGGTTTTCGACTATTTTTTCACTTTCATCTTGCCGTACAATTAGGCCTCTCCAGCCTTGAACCTGAATGAAGTCAGGTATTAGTTCGCCGAGAACAGTTGACTGTTCATGATAAGAGCTATTGTTCTTAAACGGATATACGAGAATTTCGTCATCAAACTCATAAACAGTAGTCAATAACCTATTTCGTAGCTCTTCAGTCAATTCAACAGACAATAAGCCTTCATTAAGCACTTTTTGATGCCGAGTCGAAAATGGTTTTCGCCGATTCCTTAACGAGCTCATTTGTTATGGGTAGTTTTCTAGTCTCTTCAGAAATCTGTGCGCAATTAGATAAACAAGTTGAATTCGAAATGTCGAGTCGTCCTCATCAGAAAGACCAGGATGCGAACCAGTAGGATGCAAACGGCTCCAGCTTCCCTGAACGAACCCGTCTTTCTTGGTGAAATCCCATTCATTCAAAGCAGGATCTATAAACGGAGGAGTTAGCTTTGCCAAGTACTCTTTTCTTGAATGACTTGAAGTCGCAGTCGTGGGCACACCAAGTTTGATGGCAATTTCATCAAACAAACTTTCAAAGAACGTCCGTGCTTGACTGTTGGCTGCCGCCCAATCACCGCGTGCATGCGCCGAAAGCGCTTGTGCCAAGTGCCCCGCTGAAGTCGTGAAGGAAAATTTTGTAAGTAATGTGTCGACCATTGTAACCTGCCCAGCAACTGGTGTTGCAATTGGCAGAATAGAAATGAGTCTTGAATCGTGATTCAACGAGAAACCGTCAACAGCAAGCGAACGAGCCAATCTTGTGCTTATTGAGTACCCATGTTGATGGCAATCCTGAATGATCTCCTCTAACAATTCGAAAACCAGTCCACCACCTAAAGGTCCTTTTTGAGGTGGATCGGTTACCAAGAATTTAGCGAGCAAGTTGATTCGATTTGCTTTGCTTCCAGCGGATATTGGAGCAATGGTTTCAATCTTATAACGAATCAACAAATTATCAATTTGTGGATGTGACCATCCTTCAATCAGCTCAAGTGCCAATACGATTGTATTTGGTGAAAATAAAGCCATAAATCTCCCTCGATTACTCGCTTACAAACCTATTTGCCAAACTTCCCCCCCTAACTCCTTGTTTTTCCTACCGGGAACAAAATTACCTGCCCAAGCGTTCAATACCTATATGACACCCCAACAGCCCCTCGCACCCCATGTCACAAGCCCAAAAATCAACCCCCTGTTTCTAATCAACTCCCGTTCCGACAATTGTTAGCGTTATTCCAAATAACAACCACTTACAAACCCCAAAACCGCCTCCACAACTTCCGTTTCAACTACCCTTTGCGGCGCATGCCCCACACCCGGATACATCACCGCCCGCACCCTCTTCAGACCCCCATCCCCTACCCTTCCCCCATGAATGGAGGAAGGGAGCCCAGACACTAAATCTGCTTCTGTCTCCCCTTCTCCATTTATGGGGAAGGGGCCGGGGGTTGGGGTCTGTATCTGCTTCCGAATTTCAGAGAGCACCCAATCCAACCTCTTTAACACATCATCATTCACAAACCGCAGAACGGTCAGTCCCGCCTGTTGCATCTGCTCATCCCTGAGCGCGTCGTACTCTTTTGCGTCATCAGGCAAATGCACTCCGCCATCCACTTCAATTACAAGTCCAATACTCGAAGCAAAGAAATCTACAATGAATGGCCCGATAGGGTGTTGCCTTCGAAACGACACACCAAGCCCATCCTTGGCAAGGGACTTCCACAGAGCTTTCTCGGCCTCCGTAGCTTCCTTGCGCATCTCTCGAGCAAATTGAAAGTGGACTTTGGGAATGCTTTTCCACCGAGTTCTCTTCAGACCCCCTTCTGTCCCCCCTTCTCCATTCATGGGGAAGGGGTTGGGGGATGGGGTCTGAACTCCATTGACAATCGCATTCACCTGCTCAACCGTCCCGTATTCATCCAGCTCCCCCTGCATCACCAACACCGGACATTGAATCTTCGGCAAGTAATGCAGCAGATTCCACTCGCGATGAGCAGGATTGAGCCACGTCTCATGCCACACCGAATAGAGCCGCTCGCTCTTCTCACCGTGGTACTTCCGCAGTCGTTCAACCAACCGAGTTTCATCAGCAGTCGCCACCGTGACGCGCACACCTTGAACCGTCACCTCTTCCAACATCACATGCGCCGCAATTGAAACCACCGAAGCAACTCGCTCAGGCCACAGCGCCGCAGCCACCAACGCAATCGAACCCCCGTCACTATGTCCCACCAAAATCGCCCGCCTCACTCCCAACTTATCGAGAATCTCCGGCAGCCTCCGCGCATCGTCTTCAAGATACTCACTCGTGCGCACTTCATCAGAAAGCGGTGAAGACAGCCCATGCCCCCGCCGGTCAAACATCACCACACCCAAACCTGTCGCGTCAAACAGAACTTGCGGAAACTCCTTCCACGTCCCCATACACCCCAGCGCATCATGCAGCAATACAATCGCCGGATCGCTTAACTCGTCGCCATGCTGCAGCAACTCGGCGGCCAGCGAGTGATCAGCAAACTCAAGCGTTAGCCGCACGCCGCTTCTTGAGATAGTCCTGCAAAAGATGAATCGCCATCGGCAAAACCGAGATACCGATTATCGCGAAAATCACCAGCGAGAAATTCTTCTTGACGAACGGAATGTTGCCGAAGAAATAGCCTGCCACCACACAGATCGTGATCCACAGCAACGTTCCAAATACACTGAACGAAAGAAACCGCAGGTAGTTCATCTTCCCGATCCCCGCCACGAACGGCGCGAACGTGCGGAAGATCGGCATGAACCGCGCAATAACAATTGTCTTGCCGCCATGCTTCTCGTAAAACGCGTGCGTCTTGTCAATGTACTCCCGCTTCACCCAACGTGAATTTTGTACCTTTGGTCCGACAAATCGCCCGACCCAGTAGTTTGTCGAGTCACCCAAGATCGGCGCAAGATAGAGAATCCCCAACAGCAACGACAAATCAAGCGAGCCAAGCGCCGCAAATGCACCGGCCGCAAACAACAATGAATCTCCCGGCAAGAACGGCATGACCACCAGACCCGTTTCGCAGAAGATGATTGCGAAGAGGATGAGATAGGTCAACGTACCATACTCTGATATCACCTGTCCGAGGTGCACATCAAGATGGAGAAAGATGTCAATGATTGTGGAGAAAAATTCCAAATGCCCTGCCTATCTTGCTAAAGTTTGACTTGCTTTCCGACTCAAGTACAGCGCGCGAATAATGCCAATTGAACTCGGAATCACTGTCAGAAGCCCAACCATCACAATCGCCGTTACAAAATGTTCCTTCACCCATTCGATTTGGCCGAAAAAGTAACCGCCGAGTACGAATACGCTGACCCACAAGGCCGAACCAACTACGCTTGCCACGAGGAATCGCAGATAGCGCATCTTTGAGAGTCCGGCAATGAATGGCACGAAGGTGCGAAACGTCGGGACAAATCGCGAAATCAAGACGGCTTTCACGCCGTGCTTGCGATAGAACATTGTCGCTCGGCGCAAGTACGCGGGCCGAATCAGTTTCGTCCACTTGACGAGCACCTGATGCCCCAGTTTGCGAGATATCCAGTAGTTTGCGCTGTCTCCGCACACGGCGGCGAGGTGGATTCCGACTGCAAGCTCATAGACATTTAGGTTTCCCGCGCCGGCAAATGTTCCTGCGGCAAACAGCAATGTGTCACCCGGTAAGAACGCGGCAACAATGAATCCTGTTTCCGCGAAGACAATGGCATAGATCAACCAATAGGTCCAGGCGCCATAAGCAATCGCGGCCTGTTCTAAACGAGCATCAAGATTAGAGAGAAAATCAAACAACCGCGTTTCCAGTGATATGAAGCAAAATCAAAAAAGCCGCACCATCTCTGGGGCGGCTTATTTGCGTCGTCGGGGCGACAGGATTTGAACCTGCGACCCCTTGGTCCCGAACCAAGTGCGCTACCGGACTGCGCTACGCCCCGACATATATTGTCTCGGATCCGACCCCGGATCGCTGAATCCCTCCCTGCCGATCAGCGGCACGAAGGACACCACACCCATCTCTTGTGTCTGAAGCTCGCCGTCAATTTTGTCAACGACCTTCAAAATCTGTTCGCGTCCCTCACCCATCGGGAAAATCATTCGACCTCCCTCTTTCAATTGACCGGAAAGAGTTTTGGGCAAATGCGGTGCGGACGCAGTAATCAAAATCTTATCAAACGGTGCTTGATCCGACCAGCCGATCGTACCGTCACCGTGTTTAACAATCACATTTGTCAATCCTGCGGCCTCGAGTCTCGCACGAGCTTCTCTTGCCAAGGCAAAATGGCGCTCAATCGTGTAGACTTTCCCGGCCAACATACACAAGATCGCAGCTTGATAGCCCGAACCGGTTCCTATTTCCAGCACTTTGTCCGTCGGTTGCACCTTCAGCAACTCGGTCATTCTTGCGACGATAAACGGCTGACTGATTGTCTGCCCGTTTTCAATCGGCAGCGGAGTGTCTTCATAGGCGCGGTTTTGAAAGGCCTCTTCGACAAATTCATGCCTTTTGACCTGCCGCATAACATCGAGAACCCGCTCATCAGTGATCCCCCGACGGGCAAGTTGCGTCAGCACCATCTCATCCCTTGATAACTTGTAATTTCTCATATACTTATATCAGAGATGACCAGACAACGGGTGGACCAAAGTTGCGCGCACAGAACCAGAATATACCACTCCCTTAGCGGAATGTCAAGCCCCGAAAAACATGAAATTTACACAACCTGAGCCACTGCAAATTTAAGGTATTCCGTTTCTGGCATCGCCGCCAAGATTGGATGATCCGGGGCCTGTGTCCCAAAGGCCAGGAACCGGACATTTCGTCGGCTCTTGAACGCCGCCTCCTCGAGAGATTTCCGCCAATTCACGCGCGAAATCAGACCCGAACAACTCGACGTCAACAGCAGGCCGCCCGGCTTAACCCATTTCATCGCACGCGCATTCAAATCACGATAGGCACGCAACGCAATCGTCGCTTTGCTGCGACTCTTTGCCAATGCCGGTGGATCCACACTCACAATGTCAAATTGTTCTTCAGTTTGCTTCAACCACTCGAAGATATCGGCTTTGACATACGTTGCGCGGTCTTCAAACTGATTCGCCTTCACAACCTGTCGCACCAACTCCAATGCGCGATCCGATCCGTCCACAAACGTGGCGCTCCCCGCGCCAGCCTGCAATGCGTAAAGGCCAAACGCGCCCGTGTAGCAAAACAGATCGAGAAATGATTCACCGCCACGCACAAATGACTGCATTAATTTGCGGTTCACTCGTTGATCAAGGAAGTAACCCGTCTTCTGACCCTTCACCGGATCGGCAAGCAATTTCAAGCCGTCTTGCTCAAACTGAAGTATTTCGACAATCTCACCGCGAACAATTTTTCGCTCCTGTTGCAGTCCTTCCAACACGCGCATGGAGGAATCATTCGCCGCGACAATTATGCTAGCTTGCAACTGAGTTTCGATCCATTCGACAAGCGCATCCTGTAAACGCTCTGTTCCCGCCGTCAACGTCTGATAGACAACCAAATTCTCGAAACGATCCACGATGATTCCCGGCAGGCCGTCCGCCTCGCTGAATACAATCCGGCCCACTCGATTATCTCCGAGCATTCTCTGCCTCGCGGCCAACGCGCTGTCGAGTCGTCGAAACAAAAATTCCCGGCCAACGCGCTCATCTTCTCTCGTCATCAATCGCACGGCAATCAAACTGTGCGGATTGATCGTTCCGACACCGTAAAATCTTCCCTTGCCATCCACCACGCGAACGATATCGCCGGCCTGACAGTTTTGAAACCCATCCTGCAACTCATTCGAAAAAATCCACAAATGTCCGCCAAACACGCGCGCTTCCGCGCCGCGCTTCAAAATGACTGCGGGAGAATGTATATTCATAAAATACAGATATTTGAAATATAGCTTTTATACACTTGACAAATCGTTTTTGATTTCGTATCTTGTGTTTGAACAAAAGTTCATTCCGGCCCGGCCGGATTCTTTTAGCCTACAAATTGAACACTTGTTTAATCACTCATGAGCGATACAGATTTACTTGATCCTATTGAAGTAATTGCATTGTTTCGATGCGGTAAAGTCGAACCCATAAAATTCCGTTGGAGAGAGCGGGTCTATAGGGTTTACAAAGTAAATGGGATGTGGAAAGAAAAAGAAGGGACTTCAGTAAACTTATACTTTTCTATACATTGTGATGGACCAGAAGTCTATGAGATATCCTTCAACAATGAATCTCAGACTTGGCGCATGGAGCGTCTCCGCCTTCAGACTTAAGTCAACTATGGGCACCAAGGATATAAATGTATTTGATGAATTTCAAACCCCAGTAACGAGTGGGCCTCATGAACAAAACTATTTTTCACGTAGATCTTGATCAATTTTTTGCTGCAGTGGAAATGCGGGATAACCCAAACCTCAGAGGAAAACCGCTCTTAGTTGGCGGAAGCGCTGGAGCGCGGGGAGTTGTAACAACTGCATCTTATGAAGCAAGAAAGTTTGGGGTCCATTCTGGCATGCCGATGCACGAAGCTTTATTGTTATGTCCTCAAGCCATTTGCGTGCGTTCAAACTCGGGTCGCTACATGGATGCATCAAGTCGCGTCCGCAATATTCTGCTTGATTATACGGATCGAGTTGAGTTTATCTCAATTGACGAAGCAGCAATGGATGTAACGGATATTATTGGGAAACAGTACAACATCGATAGACTGGCCGATGAAATTCGGGGTAGAATTTCAAAAGAAATTGGGATCACAGCTTCAATCGGAGCTGGAGCGACACGAAATGTTGCAAAGATGGCATCGGGAATGAATAAACCGAATGGATTTACATATATTCCTCCCGCTAAAGTAGCGGAAGTCTATCGTGATATACTTGTCCGGGAGCTTATAGGTGTTGGTCAATCAACTGAACGCATATTAACGGGGCTGGGAATTCGAACGATCGGTGAATTAGCTAACTACCCGGCTCAAATTTTACGTTCAACTCTTGGCAAACGCGGCCCGGATTTGCAATTGCTTGCGCGCGGCGGAGGAAGAAACACCGTCCTATCCTCAGAGGATCTGCCTGCTGAGAAGTCAATGAGTCACGAAACCACGTTCTATCAGGATCAAACTTCTTCTGACGCAATACTCGGAAGAATCATGCTGCTGGCAGAAAAAGTCGCTCACCGGATGCGAAATGCACAGATGACTGGTCGCGTGGTATCCGTGAAAATCCGGTATAAGGGATTTGACACCGTTCATCAGCAAAAGAAGCTGACACACTATGTTTACATGGAATCAGATATTTTTGTTGCTGCTAAGCGTATCTTCCAAGAACTCTATGATCCTTCTCGCCCGGTACGACTGGTGGGTGTAGATATATCACAGCTTGTTCCGATGAAGAAAGTCATGCAACAAGAACTCTTCATGCCGCGTCAAGATCAAGATGCATTGACGCATGCCTGCGATGATATCAAAGAGCGTTATGGATCGCATCTTATCGGCTATGCCGGAAATCTACTAAGTCCAAAAAGCAACTCTTCGGCTCGGCGGGGCCGTCAGTCAGGAGCAATTTCGTTTAGGTTTGAAGGGATGAATGGACGATGAAATGATCAGATGACTAGTTCGAGAACAAGATGTAAACTCCCAGCGTGCGGCGCAGGGAGTTTTTTTTTTCAAAACTATCTCATCCTGACAGCCAGAAGACACCCGCCTCTTAACAAAAACACACGGGAGTTGTCCCGTGTGTCTCATGGTCGGGGCGACAGGATTTGAACCTGCGACCCCCACACCCCCAGTGTGGTGCGCTACCGGGCTGCGCCACGCCCCGACATATCAATCAAATTCAAGATTTCACGAAGCTCATTTTTCACCTCCGCCAGCACGTCAACTGGGACAACCTGAGCGGGCAATTCATCAAGTCCCGTTTCAAGCTGCTTGCGTGCGCCCGCAATCGTGAACTTCTTGTTGTGCAGCAGATCGTGAATCCGTGACAACAACGAAAGATCATTCTCCGTGTATAGCCTGTTTCCTCCGCGCCCCTTCTTCGGGTGAAGCTGTGGAAACTCGCTCTCCCAATATCGCAACACGTGCGCCGGTACTCCAGTCATATCAGCCGCTTCACTAATCGAATAGTAAAGCTTCTTCAATTGCGGAACGCGCGTATCTCGTTTTTCAGTCGCCGTGCTCATGATCTCAAGAACATAAATAATTCACAGGTCTTTCGCAAGTTCCTCTATCGGCCTGTGCTGCCGAATCCTCCGTGCCCGCGATCGCTTTCAACAAGTTCTGGAACTTGCTCCCAAGAAATTCGAGTCACGGGACAAACAACAAGTTGAGCAAATCGTTCGCCGCTCACAATCTCAACCGGATCACTCGTCGCATTCATCAACAACACCAGCAATTCGCCGCGATAATCCGAATCAATAGTTCCGGGCGCATTCGGCATCAGACATCCGGTTCGACGCGCAAATCCCGACCGCAATCTTACCTGGCCCTCATATCCCGCCGGAATTGCAATCCGAAATCCGGTTGGCAACAATTTACGTTCGCCCGGCGCAAGCGTAACAGCCTCGCCTGCCAAACACAAATCCATTCCCGCCGCTCCTAACGTCGCATAACTCGGCAACTCACTCGGAGCATGTGCCATGCGAACTATTGGAATGGTGATACTCAATCCTGCGCCTTCTTGCCGTTCGGTTCAAGTAACGTCGTCACGATGTTCTTATCGTCAAAAAGTTGATTCGCCATGACCTGAATACGCTTGGGTGTAACTCCGTCGATTCGCGCGCTGATCTCGTCCAGTGGTACATACCGACCCTGATAAATCTCCATTCGCGCCAACCGCATCATCCTGCTCGACGTATTCTCAAGCCCGAGCATCAAACCGCCTTTGTATTGAATCTTGATCTCTTCAAGCTCCGTTTTCGTCAGCGGTCGCTCCTTCAAGTCAACAAGCTCTTTCAGGACCATCTCTCGCGCGCGTTCCACTCGTTGTTTATCCGTCGCAAGATAGACGCCGTAGTAACCGGTATCTGATAACGAGTCATTGTAGGAATAGACGGCATACGCGATTCCATGCTTCTCGCGAATATTCTGAAACAGCCTCGACGACATTCCGCCGCCCAGCACCGTGTTCAGCATCGATACCGCCACGCGGTCTTTCGATTTGTATTCAATGCTCCGCCCGCCCATCAGCATATGGGCCTGCTGAATCGCGCGTGAGTTTCGTTCAAAGCCCGGCTCAAGTTTCTTGAACGGCTGCGAAGCGGATTTCAACTTTTTGCCCTTCGCCGCCAGACTCGCGCCGATCATTTTTTCAAGCTGCGAATGCTTCACGTTACCCGCCGCCGCAACCACGATTCTATACGGATTGTAGTGCTCCCTCATAAACCCTTGAATGTCATCTCGAGTAAATGACGAAACATTTTTCGGCGGCCCAAGTATCGGTCGCGCCAGCGGATGATCTTTGTAAACCTGACCCACGAATTTCTCATAGACAACGTCGTCCGGCATATCCTCGTGGTCCCGGATTTCATCCAGAATCACCTGTTTCTCTTTTTCGATCTCAGCCGGATCATACACGGAATTTTGCAGAATGTCGGTCAATAAATCCACCGCCGTCGGCAATTGCTCGTCCAACACATGCACATAAAAACACGTCAACTCTTTGCCGGTGAACGCATTGATATGTCCACCGCCGCGCTCGATTGTTTTTGCAATGTCCATCGCTGAGCGCGAAGTCGTACCTTTGAACGCCATGTGTTCGATGAAATGCGAAATGCCGTTCAGCGCTTCGCTTTCATGCCGCGATCCGACAGTCACCCAAATTCCCAGCGACGCGGAACGCACGCTGGGAATTTTTTCACTCACCAACCTGATGCCGTTCGGCATCACGGTTTTCTGAAACGTCGAAGCTTTAGCCACGAGTCAATCCTTCCGAATCAAGCAGAAGATTAATCTTGATCCTTGACCTTTTCTGTACGCGGACGGCGGTCATCACGATGTTTGTCGCGTCCGCCGTGGCCGCCGCCGCTGCGTTCACGACGCTCGCGCGGCTCTTCTTCCGGCATTCCTTCAGGGCGCGGCAACAATGCCTTGCGCGAAAGATCAAGTTTTCCTTCCGGCGTAATCTTGACCAGCTTCACGTTCACAGCGTCGCCGACATTCAGATGATCGGTGACTTTGTTCACTCGGTGATGCTCAATTTCGCTGACGTGCAAGAGTCCTTCACGACCCGGCAGAATTTCAACGAACGCTCCGAATTCCATA
Source organism: uncultured Alphaproteobacteria bacterium (assembly GCA_964587105.1). Classification (GTDB taxonomy): domain Bacteria; phylum Electryoneota; class RPQS01; order RPQS01; family RPQS01; genus JABWCQ01. The sequence continues at coordinate 16,195 of CAZPKG010000017.1, forward strand.
ATCTTCGTCACGCGACCGTCATATACCTTGCCGACTTCCGGATTCTCCGTCATACCGCGCAAAATATCGAGCGCCTTTTCAACCTCCGTTGAACTCGGTCCGGAAATACAAATCTGGCCTGTGTCTTCAATGTCAATCTGCGCGCCGCTTCGTGCAATAATATCGCGAATCGTGCGGCCTCCGGGTCCGATAATCAATCCGATCTTATCCGGATCAACCGTGAAGAACGCGATTCGCGGAGCGAACGGCGAAATCATCGGGCGCGGCTCTGCGATTGCTCCGCGCATCTTGCCCAAGATATGTTCAATACCCTGACGCGCTTGACGAATCGCCGTGCGCATCAATTCAATTGAGATTCCGGCGATCTTAATATCCATTTGACATGCGGTGATGCCTTGCTCATTGCCGGTCACCTTAAAGTCCATGTCGCCTAAATGATCTTCGTCGCCCAGAATATCAGACAGAATTGCAAATTGGCCGTCTTCTTCAATCAAACCCATCGCAATACCCGCAACCGGCGCCTTCAGCGGAACGCCGCCCGCCATCAACGCCATGCAACCTGCGCAAACAGTGGCCATCGAAGAGCTGCCGTTTGATTCAAGCACTTCGGATACGACGCGAATCGTGTAGGGAAAATCATCCCATGCCGGAAGCACAGGCTGAATTGCACGCCACGCTAGATTTCCGTGGCCGACTTCACGCCGCGACTGACCCAAGAATTTACGAACTTCACCCACGCTGAACGGCGGGAAATTGTAATGCAGCATATACGGCTTGAAATAAACGCCGTCAATGCCGTCAACTTTCTGCTCATCGAACTTTGCGCCTAACGTGATCGCTCCGAGTGCCTGCGTCTGTCCACGTGTGAATAAAGCGCTGCCGTGTACACGCGGAAGAATATCGATATCGCACATGATCGGACGAATATCTGTGTGCCCGCGACCGTCAAGGCGAATCTTCTCTTTGACCGCGCGACGGCGGACGAGCAGGTCAAAGCGGGCGTTCACCCACTCTTTGATCTCGCCATCGTCATCCGGAAACTCCTCGCTAAGCGCTTCAATCGCGTCGTTGACAATCGCCTTGATCGCTTTTCTGCGCTCTTGCTTTTCGGCAATCTTGCACAATTCGGCAATTCGGCCATCATAATCCTTTTCGAGACGCGATTCGAGTGCGGTGTTCTTCTGAACCGGAACAAACTCTACTTTCTGCTTCCCGATTGCTTTTGCCAGTCGCTCTTGCAGCGCGACAATTTTCTTGATTTCGCCGTGCGCAATTTCAATCGCCTTCAAGAATGTGTCTTCGTCAACAAGCTTCGCGATACCCTCGATCATCATGATCGATTGAGCGGTGCCCGAAACGACGACGTCAAGCTTCGACTCTTCTAACTGCTTGAAGGTCGGGTTGACGACGTATTCGCCGTCAACAAAGCCCATGCGCACTGAGCCCACCGGACCATTAAACGGCACGTGCGAGATCGCCAACGCCGCCGAAGCCGCAATTGTACCCAACACGTCCGGATCATGTTCGCCGTCCGATGAAAAGACGTTAATCATAATCTGCACTTCACGATTGAACCCTTCAGGGAACAACGGGCGAAGCGGACGGTCAGTCAATCGCGCGGACAAAGTTTCCTTTTCAGACGGCCGGCCCTCGCGCTTAAAAAATCCGCCGGGGATGCGGCCTACCGCGTACATTTTTTCACGGTAGTCCACGGTCAGCGGCATGAAATCAAATTCCTTCTCCGAGTCGAGATCGGCGCACATCGTGGCAAGCACGGTAGTCTCGCCATATGTCAACCATATTGCTCCGTCCGCCTGTTTAGCCATACGGCCGGTTTCAAGCGTCAGTTCTAACCCACCTAATTCAAGTGTTTCGCGTGTCATTTTTTTCCTCTTTTCTTCCTCTCCTGCTCCCGTTTACTGCTCGAAACACTTATTAGCCACGGAGGCCAAGCTGCTTGACGAGTTCGCGGTAACGATTAACGTCTTTGTTGTTCAAATACTTCAAAATCCGGCGACGCTTTCCGACCAATAACAACAGCCCGCGGCGCGAGTGGTTGTCTTTCTTGTTCGTCTTCAAGTGCTCAGTCAAGTAATTGATACGATGTGTAAGCAAAGCGACTTGAACTTCCGGGCTGCCGGTGTCGTCTTTTGAGCGGCCGTACTGTTCCATCAGTTGACGGCGCGGATTCGTTGCGTCTGACATAGTCGTGTTCTTTGTTTTTATCTTCTTGTTGTCAAATGACGTTTTCCAGCGGAATTTTGCGCTGCGGTTCCAAACTGAAACCCTCCTCGCTCAATATTCCGCGAATATCTGAAATATCCTGCTTCATCTGCGCGGACAACGCCTCTTCGCCGCTGAATTTTATTTCTCCGCGCAGACGTCTCACAAATCGCAACGTGACCGCGCGATCATAGAGGTCGGCGTCAAAATCTAATATATGCGCCTCAACTGAATGCATCTGTCCACCAAACGTGGGATTAAATCCAATTGACACCGCCGCCGGATAAGCGTATCCGCTCACCTCAACGATGGCGGCATAAATCCCGTCGCGCGGCACGATTTTGCCCGCTGCGAACTCCGACAGGTTTGCCGTTGGACATCCCATTCTTCTGCCGCGGCCAAAACCCCGTACTACGCGTCCGGTCAACGAAAACTTCCGTCCCAGCATGGCATTGGCTAACGGCATATCGCCTTCCATAATCAAACGGCGGATCGCCGTGGACGAAACGACTTGATCGTTGATGATTACAGGCTGAACAATTTCGACGCCGAACCCGTATTCACGTCCCAGAGTAATCAAGCTCTCGTGATCGCCGGAGCGGTCCTTGCCAAATGTATGGTCGTATCCCGCAACAACGTGTGAAGCATTCCACGTTTTCAAAACATACTCTTCCACAAAACGTTTTGGTGAAAGATTTCTGAAAGCGTCGTTAAAGTCAATAACAAAGATATTGTCAATCCCTGCCCCGCAGATCAACTGCATCCGTTCATCAAAGCTGTATAGCATGGAGATGTTTCGTTGGTCTCCACTCAAAAATGAACGCGGATGCGGGTCAAACGTAACTGCGACAGGAACGGCTTCGCGCTCTTTAGCAATATCAATAGTTCGACTAAGTATTTGACGATGACCAACGTGCAGGCCGTCAAAACTGCCGATTGTGACAACAGTCCGTTTTGCCGTAACTGCGCCGGGTAAAACACCTCTGTAAATATTCATTTAACCGTTACCGCCCCATGAATTCCGGATGTTTCAACGCGTCGGACAGCCGCCATGCATTCTCAATGTGATAATTTCCAATCGCCGTTCGTCGAAGCGCCGCAAGCGCGCCGCCACAACCCATCATTTCGCCCAAATCTCGCGCAATCGAACGAATGTAAGTCCCTTTGCCGCAACGGACGTCAATTGTCACAAACGGATTTTTCATTTCGACAATCTTGATCTCGTAGATTGTTACGGCTCGTGGCGCAAGCTCCACCGCCTGACCCTTTTTTGCCTGCTTGTAGCTGCGCTTCCCATCAACTCGGATTGCCGATACTGCCGGCGGTCGCTGCAAAATTTCCCCATGGAATGAAGCAAGCGACTTTGCAATTTTCTCTTCATTCCAATCCACGTCTGATTCAGCCATGATCATTCCGTCAAGATCATCGCTGTCTGTCGTCACGCCAAGCTGCACAACACCTTGATAGGATTTTCCCAATCCCATAAATTCATCCGACTGCGTTGTGCAGTCGCCAAACATAACAATGAGCAATCCCGTTGCCATCGGATCAAGCGTCCCCGCGTGTCCAACTTTTTTCCACTTGAGCCCGCCACGCAATTTCGCAACCACGTCAAACGACGTCCACCCCGCAGGCTTATCAATCGGAAGAATCAGTCCGTTCAATTCGCAGTCGTTTCCAAAGCGCTAATCAAACTCGGCAGCAATCGCGCCTGAACAGATCGGAGCGTGCCATACATTCGAAAACCCGCCGCGCGTTCATGTCCGCCCCCGCCAAAAGCTTCCGCTATCGCCGAAACATTTACCCGCGACTTTGAGCGAAGCGATACGCGAATCCGTTCATCTTTCATCTCAGAGAACAATACCGCAACCTCAACTCCTTCGATCGCGCGTCCCAAGTCCACCAGATTGTCAGGATCTTCGACAACATAATCGTGCGTGACAAACATCGTCGAAATTAATCCGTTCGCGTGCAGTTCCAAAGTGGAAAGAATTTGCGCGGTTGACTTGATGTCGTGGGCAGGAATTGTGAAGTAGAGCTGCTCGGTCAATGTCGCAAGCGATGCGCCTAACTCCACCAAATGCGCTGCGGTCCGCAGCGCCGACGGCGATGTGTTGGAGTGTCGAAATCTCCCTGTATCCGTCAACAAACCCGCCAGCATATTTGTCGCCATGGTCTCGGTAACGCTAAGTCGCATAGCTGTGAACAATTCATAAAGCAACTCGCCCGAGGCAGCGGCGTCCGTATCAACAATAACAAGGTTTCCAAATCGCGAGTTTGAAATGTGATGATCCAAATTCGCAACGCGCGCGCCTTTGGCAATCAACTTTTCTACGCTTCCTATCCGCTCGCGATTGCCCGAATCTACAATGATTACGTCATCGAATAGCGTCACGAAATCCGAATCCCCCGCAACCAGTATTTCATTTGCGCCAAATAACACCTTACAGCGCGCAGGACAAGCGTCCTCCAGAATACACACCGGGCTCCCACCGCATTGCAACACCGCTTCGCGGAGCGCCAACACCGAACCGATAGCATCTGGATCAGGCCTAACATGCGACGAAATCAAAACACGTGGCGATTCAAAGAACGAACGAAGCCGCGCAAGCTCGGCATCCGAAAACTTCACGATTCCTCTTCCCCGCTCCGAGCCTGTTTCAACAACTCTTCAATACGCGCGGCCTTAGCAGGCGTCCGGTCGTAGTTGAACCGCACCTCTGGATGCTGACGCATAACAAATCGTTTTGCAATCGCAGTGCGGAATTTCCCTCTGAGCTTGTTCAAATGCCGCTCAACGGACTCACCCGAAGTTTCGCTGCCAATAACACTGAAAAAAACCTGCGCCATCGACAAATCTTCGCTCACGGTAACACCAGTCACGGACAAAATCATGTCATTCGGAATCGTCGCGATATCCCGGATCATTCCGGGCATCTCGCGTTCGAGTTCCGCCCCAAGCCGAAGCGGTCTGCGCGGCCCGTCCAAGTTTTGCCTGAGCAGATTAGACATAGTACTCGATTTTCGGATTCAGCAATATCAATCTTGTATCCTGCTCCATGATTTCCCGCGCCATGCGAAACTGCTGCTCAACGTGCGATTCCGTATCGGCCACGCAAGAGACGGCCAAATTACAAATTTGCCAACCTTCGCCAGCTTCTTCATAAATTGAGACGTTGCACTTGTTGCGCACACGCTCTTTCACTGAATTGACCACGCTGCGCCGCTCTTTGAGCGAATGACTGTGGGGGAGATGTAACGTTACCGCCATCACCCCTGCGCAGCATTTCATGCCACCGATTGTTCCAGAGTGCGCTTTACTTCCGTGATGGTTATCACTTCAATTGAATCGCCTTCGCGCACGTCGTTCATTCCGTTTAACAAGATACCGCATTCATAGCCGGCTTTCACTTCGCTCGCGTCTTGCTTAAATCGTTTTAGAGAACCAATCGTTCCGGCCCAAACCTGCTTGCCTTCCCGCAAAAGTCTGATCTGGCTTTGACGTTTGATCGCTCCCGAAACAACAAAACAGCCGGCAATCGTTCCGGCCGACGGAACATGAAACGTTTGGCGCACCTCAATTAAGCCGACCACGTCTTCGCGCTTATCCGGACGAAGCATACCTTCAAGAGCTTCCTTGACGTTGCTCTCCATCTCATAGATGATTCGATAGACGCGAATGTCAACGCCCTCCCTCATTGCGAATTCGCGCGCCTTGAGATTCGGATGAACGTGGAAACCTAAGATGATCGAACCCGTTGCCGCCGCAAGCAATACATCGCTTTCGCTGATCGCACCAACGCCGCGGTGAATGATCTTCACGGCAACTTCCTTGGTGCCCAACCGTTGCAGTTGATCACAAATTGCTTCGACGGAACCGTCAGCGTCTCCTTTGATGATAAGCGGCAACTCGCGTACTTCACCTTCACGAATACGCTGCGAAATCTGATCAAGGCTGAGCATTCGAATCTGACGGAAGGTTTGTTCGCGTTGCAGCAGTTGTCTGCGCATCGCGATGTCCTTCACTTCCCGCTCGCTGTCAAACGCGACAAACGTATCACCCGCCTGTGGCGCTCCGGAGAATCCCACGACCTGCGCCGGTCGCCCGGGGCCGATATGATCAATGGGACGATGATTCTCATCGAGCAGCGTTCGCACCTTGCCATATTGCTGACCGGCGACAAAATAATCACCAACGTTCAATGTGCCGTTTGTAACGACAACCGTCGCAACGACGCCGCGTCCCTTGTCAATTCTGGTTTCAATCACAGTGGCGCGAGCGCGGCGTTTCGGATTACCCTTTAGTTCAAGAATATCCGCAGCCAACAAAACCTCTTCGAGCAGCGCATCGATTCCCTGACCGAACTTCGCCGAAATCTCCGCCGACTGAACCTTACCGCCCCACTGCTCAACCAATACATTGTGATCGGCAAGCTGCTTGCGGATCTTTTCAGGATCGGCATTCGGCCTATCAATCTTATTGATCGCCACGATCACCGGCACGTCGGCAGATTGCGCGTGGCTCAAGGCTTCGAGCGTCTGTGGACGCACTTGATCGTCAGCCGAAATAACAAGAATCACCAAGTCCGTCACCTGTGCTCCGCGCGCGCGCATCGCCGTAAATGCTTCATGGCCAGGCGTATCAAGGAAGCTGATTGTGCGGCCCTTATGAACGACTTCATACGCGCCGATATGCTGCGTAATGCCGCCGTGTTCTTCAGAGATCACGGAAGTCTTGCGCAAGTAATCGAGCAACGAAGTCTTGCCGTGGTCAACGTGTCCCATGACCGTCACAACAGGCGGGCGCGGCACGAGGTCTTCTGGCGCATCTTGCTCGTCGGACAAATCTTGTTCGACCTCTTCTTCGTCGGAGACAAACTCAACTTGAAATCCGAACTCGTCCGCCATCAACTCAATCAAGTCATGTTCGAGTCTTTGATTGATCGTCACAAGCTTGCCCATCAAGAAGAATTTCTTAATGACTTCAGCAACTTCAACGTCCATCAAATTCGCGAGTTCCTGAGTTGAAACGAACTCGGTCAACTGCAAAATATTATCGTGCGTCTCGACCAACTCGCCGGTTACGCGGTCGCGGCGTTTTGCGCGTCGCTTGCCGGTGTCCATTGAAGCCAACGTCTGACGAATCGAGGCGTCAACTTCCGCCTGATTAACTTCTTTCCGTTTCGTCTTTACTTTTCGACGCGAACGGCTGTCGTCAACGATCGGACTGCGTTTTGTTTTCTCTTGCTTCTGCGCTGCGATCAGCTTCTTCTGCTTCTCGATACGCTCAATATCCGCTTTTGTCGGCGCACGACGCTTGTGCGCATCTGATCCTTCAGTACGAGCAGGAGTCGCAGGTGCAGCCGCTCCATCCGGACGCGGAACGCGCGGTCCAGTTGGCGCAGGACGACCTCCAGCGGCAGTTGGTCGTTGCGCTCCGCTCGGCGCGCCGGGACGAGTGCCACCTTGTTGCGGTCTGCTCGGTGCGCCCTCGCGCGCGGGTTGCCCCGGCTTACGCTCGCCGCGTGAATCTGTTCGCGGCGCAGTCTTGCCTTCGGCCTTTGCCTTCGCCGCTTCAGCGCGCGCCTGTTTGCGCGCTTCATCTGCCGCGCGAGCCGCTTCAATATCCTTACGGCGCTTGGCAATTTCTTCTTTTTCTTTGGCCGCGCGTTCGAGAGCTTTCTCTTCGGCCTCGCGCTTGAGACGCTCTTCTTCAGCTTCTTTGGCTTTTGCTTCAGCCTCGAGACGAATCTGCTCGCGCTCTTCGTCCGTTTTGCGCTCTTCGTCGCGTTTCGCTTCTTCCTGCTCAACTTGCTTGATCAAAGTCGAAGCGGAATCAATTGCTTGCGTTGCCGCCGTCTGAAGCAACTCTTCGAGTTGATCCGTACGCGCGCGCTCAGATTCAACACGCAATTGTTGAGCTTCAGTTTGCGTCTCAGTGACGTGCAACTGCTGCCAGCGAGACGGATCAAATTTCTTCACCACCTCGTCATACATCTCATCCGTCATGGGCGACATATGCTTAGGCGATTTCGAAACGTCGTAGCCGCGATCCTCCAAGAACTCGACGATCGCGGGGCTCGCGACGTTAAGCTCCTTGGCAACTTGATAAATCTTCTTCTGCTTGGCAGAACTCAAAAGACGGTATCCTTACCCTTCGATTTTTGTCTCGGGTTGCGGCTGCTGGGCCGTACTCGAAGATTCTGCGTTATCTTTTTTCTCACTTGGAGCCAATTCTTCTTCCGTCACGAAGTACGTATTCAGAATCTCCATGATCTCGCGAACGCGACCAAGTTCAAACTTGGTGGCTTCCATGACCTTGAGGTCGCCCGCGTCGAGAATATCATCCGCCGTTTCAAATCCGGCTTCGATCAGCCTGGATTTGGTGGCCTCATCAAGTTCGCTCACTTCACTGATCTGCAGCGGCTCTGGCGCCAGATATTCGGATTCCTTAATCGGTTCAATCGGAATGCCCGTAAGCTCTGACGCGAGTCTCAGATTCTGGCCGCGCTTGCCGATGGCAAATTGAATCTGGTCATCCGGCACAACCACCGTGGCGGCATGTGACTCTTGGTCATATACCACAAGCAGTGGAGTCGCGGGCGACATTGCGCGCTTCACATAGATTTCAGGATCGGCGCTCCAGTGAATGATGTCAATCTTTTCGCCGCCCAGTTCGCGCACGACAGCTTGGATACGAATTCCTTTCATGCCGACACACGCACCGACCGGATCAATTCTTTTGTCGTGGCTGCGCACCGCAATTTTCGTCCGGTCACCGGCTTCACGAGCGACGCCCATGATCTCGATAATGTTATCGAAGATTTCCGGGACTTCAAGCTCAAACAATCGCGTCACGAATCCCGGCGCCGCGCGCGAAACAATTACTTCGGGGTCCTTCGTCGTGCGACGGACTTCCTTGATAATGCCGCGAATCGATTTGCCGCGAACGTATTTCTCATTGTAAACCTGCTCGGATTTCGGCATCAGCGCTTCATAGCGGTCCAAATGAATGCGGATCTCCTTGCGGTTAATCTGATGAATTTCGCCTGTGACGATTTCACCCTGCCGAGCCGAGAACTCATTGAAGATATTCTCTTTTTCGATCTCGCGAATTTTCTGCGTCAGATTTTGACGCGCCGTCATCACGAGTCGGCGGCCGAACTCTTCGATATTCACGAGTTCCGCGTATGTATCGCCGATGTCAAGGTCCTCGTCGATCTTAAGCGCACGCGACAACGGCATCTGTGTGACAGGATCCGTGAGATCGTCGTCGTCCACAATTTCTTTCTCGCAGAATATTTCAATATCGCCCTTGTCGATATTGAAAATAACATCGAAATTCTCCGCGTTGCCGTATTTCTTCTTGATCATCGCATGGAACACGCCCTCGATGATCTCGCGAAATGCGTCGCGGTCAATGCTCTTGTCCTGCAGAATTTGTCCGATGGCTTCAACAATCGGGGAATTCATTTCTTCAACTCCACTGGTGACTTGAATTCAGGCAACACAACGGCGGACAAAACATCCGCTTGCCCCAGTTGATGTACCTGTGACTCTGATCGCAAGGTTAGTCCTGCGGTTTCGTCGAATTCAACCAATCTGCCGCGTAGGTCTTTCGGACCCTTTGGTCCCGGAATCCGAACTTTAAGCAAGCGGCCGATGTTCTTCTTGAATTGCCATGCTTCTCGAAGCGGGTAATCCAACCCCGGCGAACTAATCTCCATCCTGAAATCATCGTTGATCAGCTTCTGCTCAATAATCAAATTACGCAATTCCCGTGTGAGCATCGCGCAATCATCCACTGAGATACTACCGACTTCACGGTCTCCGACCACGCGCAAATGAGTCGTCCCATTTCGTGTAATCTGGGAATACTCCAAGAGCTTAAAACCGTGCTCGGCGAGCAGCGTTTCAACGTGTTGTTCAAGACGATCCAATAATTAGCCTTAGGATAAATAAACAAAAAAGCGGGCGTTGGCCCACTTTTTAAAGGTTTACTCGACTACAAGAGTATAGCAAAACTGGGCATCAAATGCAAGTCAACATGGAAATTAGCGAAGCTGCTCGGCCTGTGTCTTGGCCTTTTGGAAGGCCTGCGACTCAGGATAGTCTTTGATAATCCGCTCCAACGCTGCCAGAGCCTTATCATTTTGATTTGTCTTAAGATAGACACGGGCAGCTTGGGTCAGCGCTTCTGGCGCGTAGGCCGATTCAGGGAATTTGTCTGCAGTCTCAAGAAACTTCGCAGCCGCTTCATCCAACCTGCCTGTAGCCTCCAATGTCCCGGCAATCCCAGCCATCGCGCCTTCGGTCGTTGCTGCGTCGGGCGAATAGTTCTTCAAACATGCGTCAAAGTCATTAAATGCGCCTGAAAAATCACCTTGATCAAATTTGATCCGGGCAATATAATATTGCGCCTCAGCTGCCGCCGCGCCCCCAAAATTGCTCTGCACCTGCTGGAACTTCGCCGAAGCCTCACTCAGCTGGCGCTGGCCATAGGCGGTCTTCGCCTGCATAAGCGCAAAACTCTCTTCATTCGAGGAACTCCCCATCCAGCCCTGAATAGCAAAAGCAGCCACAATCAGGACGATAACCCCGCCCGCCGCCATCCAGACGTTTTGCTTGTGGGTCTCATAAAAGCTCTCAACTTTGACCGCTGTTTCGACCAGCGTGTCATGCTTGAGTTCTTCTTTTGTCAGTCGTGCGCCTCGGTCGGCTGCTGATTTAGCCATTGTAAATGTTTCGTTTATGCAAAAAATTTTCTGATTCTGTCGAAAGCTCTGAGTCCATCGTACCCCCGAGAGGACTCGAACCTCCGACGCAGAGTTTAGGAAACTCTCGCTCTATCCATCTGAGCTACGGGGGCAAGCTACCCGCCAAACCTATCAATATAAGGTGCTTGCAATAAAATGTCAAGCCCCGCCTCTCTACGGGTCAGGAAAGATTTTTGCCGGGTTCATAATCCCTTTAGGATCTAAGGCACTTTTTACGGACCGCATACTCTCAATCGCAGCGTCCGATAAACCTTGCCTCAGATAATCTTTCTGGACAAAGCCAATCCCATGTTCGCCGCTGATTGTCCCACCGAGCGCAACAGTCAGCCCAAATATCTCAGGAATTGCTTTGGCGCACTGAGCGTTCCACTCATCATACTGTGAGACTCCCCGCAGCAAATTCACATGAATGTTTCCGTCGCCCGCGTGACCATAGCAAATCATTCTCACGCCGTGTCGGTCGCAAATCTCGTGAACTCCCTTAACGAGCTTCGGCAAATTCGCGCGCGGCACAACTGTATCTTCTTCTTTATAGGGCGAGATCCCCTTGACCGCTTCACCCGCCGCTCTCCGCATCGCCCAAAGCTCAGCTTGTTTCGTCGGGCCATCAGCTACATCCACGTCAATCGCGCCCTGTTCAAACAACACCTCGCCGATAATCTCCATCTCACGGTCAAGCATCTCTTCATGATTTCCGTCAACTTCAATTAACAAGGTTGCCGCGGCGTCTGAATGCGGAACAGGCTCGCCGCGCCGCTCTTCAATCGCCTTAAGACATGCCTGTTCCATAAACTCAAGCGCGCAAGGTATCACACCGCGCAGCAAAATTGCCGGAACTGCGGAAGCTGCGCTTTCAAGTGAGGGAAACGGCGCCATCAAAGTTCTGCGTTGCGTTGGCAGCGGAAGCAGTTTAAGCGTAATCCCCACAATCACACCAAGCGTCCCCTCGCTCCCGACAAACAACTGCACCATATTGAAACCGGTTACATCCTTGAGCCGCTTGCCGCCGTAATGCACAAGCTCACCATTCGCCAGCACGACGTCAACCCCGAACACATAATCCTTCGTTGTGCCATACTTCAGCGCGCGTGGTCCGCCAGCGCCTTCCGCAACATTTCCACCTATCGTACACGAACCTCGACTCGCTGGATCAACCGGATAGAATAAGCCAACCGCCTCAACTGCTTCTTGCAACACCTGCGTAATCACCCCGGGCTCAACTCGCACGAAGAAATTTTCTTGATCAATCTCAAGTATCCGGTTTAACTTCTCAGTTGAAAGCACGATTCCGCCGTTGACCGGCAGAGCGCCGCCCGATAATCCGGTTCCTCCGCCCCGTGATATTAGCGGAACAACATACCGATCCGCGATTCGCACCACTGTCTGCACGGCTTCAACACTCTTGGGCCGCACAACTACTTGCGGAGCGAAATACAAATCTTCGGTTTCGTCTTTGCCGTATTTTTCAAAATTGAGTTCACCCGGCAACAACAATTCGTCTGCCGCCATAGAATCTCGTAAAGCTGCAATGACTTTACTGTCCATTGGGCGCCACGCGAAAATCCGCAAACTGCTTGCCACCCGATAGTGGAAACGGAATCACTCTTTCGACATGAGAAAACGTCGGACCTTCGCGCATTGCATCAATCAGCATTGAAATCAACTCGCTCTCTCCCTCAATCTCCGCTTCCACTCTTCCGTCACGCAGGTTTCTAACCCAACCAGTGATTCCCAAAGACTCCGCTCGCTCTTGCACAAAATAGCGAAAACCGACCCCTTGAACAAGGCCGGTTATCACAACTCTATACCGTACAAACTCAGAACTCATTGGCGAACGGCACGCACCATATATTGTTGTACCGGACTTCCCGCAATGACTCCGAGGTCTGTGTAGGTCGTCGTAGCCGTATTACCAATCAACACAAAATCGCTTCCGTCGCCCGCCGATCCGCGATACACGTCATAGTGATCAATCACGGTGGGATTGTTATTGACGTCGAGTGTAATCGGATCCCAACGAAGCTGCACGTCATTTCCGGAAATAGAGATGGTCAAATCATCAATCGCACGCGGATTCGCCGGTACGGTGAACACAGCTTGAAAGACGATTGGGCCGGACTGCCCCGCTGGCGGATGAAATCCCGTGTTGAAAAACCCCGAGTTGTCAACCGCTTCCAGGTAGTAACGAATAATCGTTGTCGATGTGATTGCCGGAATCGTAAACGAAAACACATTACCAACATTTCCGTCGGCAGGAACTTCTTGCCACGCTCCCGCGCCGAATCGATAATGCAGCGATGCGAAGAGTACTCCGTTGTCATCATTAATTGTGGCGCTAACCGGGTATGGCCCGTTGAAATTCGTCGGAGACGGCCATACCGTCACATTCGTAAAGCTCGGTGGCAAGTTATCGTTCGTCCAGTTAAACGAGTAGTAGCCGGTTGGTGCGTTGCTTGGACTTGTCGCCGAATTCTGATTCGTTGAATTGTCTCGCGCCCAAATGTAATAACGAACTTCCTGAATCGGCGATCCCGTGCGCGCGGGAATTTGAAACGTGTAGATGCTCCCGTTGACATTTGTCGGAGGTGCATTCAAATAGGCACCGCCATTTGTCGAATAGTAAATCAATGCCGACTGAATCTCGCTGTCGTCTGAAATTGTCGCGGTAACATTGTACGGTCCCGGATTCGGAGTATCAGGCAAATCGGTAACTCCCGCAATACTCGGAGGCAACAAATCACCGCCCAGATTCGTGTCGTTTAATCGGAAGTAACCCGAGGCCGTATTAAAAAGCCAATTGCCTTCGCCTTCTACCGAAAGAATTGCCACGACGCTGCCAATTCCCGGGACGATCCATTCGTAAGTGCGGTATAAATCATCGACGAGCGGAACTCCCATAAACTCGGCATAACTCGTTTGCAATGTTCTCATCACAAGACACTGCATCGGTCCGCCGAACGGTGTTGTCACGTTTCCCCATCCCACGATTTCGCAATTTCGCGTCTCTTGAATCGGCACACCTAAAGCTTCTTCACCCCATGTCCACGACGAAGACCACGTGGTTCCGTAGGTCATTGGATAGTGGTAAATATTCCACTGCGGAGCGTCATACGGATACACAGTTCCGCCTTGCGCAAATCCGCGCGCCCACGTACCTGCCGCAGTCTCGTCACTGTAAAGCCACTGCGTGCTACCGCCTTGAGTCTGGTACTCTACATACGACGTTTGCGGTGGAATTGGAGCAGGCGCTCCGGCCGTCGCGCGAATTTCACTCGACGCGGTTGACGTTGTCGGGCCCGAAGAAAAATTCCACACGCCGCCCTGCTGAGTTGGATTGATTGTCGCCATACTCACAGCGACATTCGACGACGTGTTGAAATAGTCCCAGTAGTTCCCAATCTGATCTGAACCGTATGGCCAGTTTGTTTGATCAATAGTCACCTGGCCAAAAGCAATCGTCACACAAAGCAACATCAAGGCAACAGCTTTCATAGCGAACCTCCTGTTACAGTCTATTCATCCTACGGCTTCAATCTTGATATCATTCTTGGAAACGGAATCGTCTCGCGCACATGCGGCAACCCACAAAGCCACGCCACAGTTCTCTCCAAACCAAGCCCATAACCCGCATGTGGAACGGAGCCGTACTTGCGCAAATCAAGGAACCACTCGAAATCCTCAACATTCAGTCCGTGTTCTTTGATGCGCTCTACCAGCACGTCATAGTTATCTTCACGCTGACCGCCGCCAATCACCTCGCCTTTGCCTTCAGGCGCCAATACGTCAAAGCCCAGCGCAAGCTTCGGATTTCCAGCGTCTCGTTTCATATAGAACGCTTTCAAATCCGCAGGGAAATGATAAAGAATAGTCGGACGGTCATTCTGATTGGAAATCGTCGTTTCTTCGTCGCCGCCGATGTCCCCGCCCCACTCAATGTCATGTCCTGCGTTCTTCAAAACCTTGATCGCTTCGTCATAGCTGATGCGCGGAAACGGTTTCTGAATTTTTTCAAGAATAGCCGGATCACGCTCAATCACTTTCAACTCTTCCATGCGCGTCTCAAGCACGCGCTGCACCACAAAGCAGCACATGTCCTCGGCAAGCTCCGCCGCGCCCCACATATCCATGTATGCGACTTCCGGTTCAATCATCCAAAACTCCGTCAAGTGTCGGCGCGTCTTGGATTTCTCAGCGCGAAACGTCGGTCCGAATGTGTAAATCTTCCCCAGCGCCATCGCGCCGCACTCGCCGTAAAGTTGGCCAGACTGCGACAGATACGCCTTCTCTCCGAAGTAGTCCGTTTCAAACAAAGTCGATGTGCCCTCACACGCCGCATTCGTAAAAATCGGAGGATCAAACAAAGTGAAACCCCGTCCGTCAAAGAAATCGCGAATTGCTTTTACAATCGCATGACGGATCCGCATGATCGCAACCTGCCGTTTACTTCGCAGCCACAAATGACGGTTATCCATCAAGAAAGCTGTCCCATGCTCCTTTGGCGAAATCGGAAATTCACCCATCGCGGCGTGAACTGGAATCACTTGCTTCAACATCAACTCAAATCCACCCGGCGCGCGCGGTTCGGCCTTTACGGTTCCGACAACCATCAATGAAGATTCTTGTGACAACGAATCCACCGCCGCAAAGCCCTCTTCGCCAATATCATTGATCGAACCGACACACTGAATCAAGCCCGTGCCGTCGCGCAGCATAACAAATCGAATCTTGCCCGACGAGCGCTTATTGTAGAGCCAGCCCTTGAGCAAAATATCCTGACCGTCGTACTTGGCAATATCTTCCAAATAAACATGTGGCGCAGTTGGCGTCGCCATATTCACCTCGCTACTTAATCTTCTTCTTTGAGTTGTCGTTCCATCAATCCGCGCACGGCTTCCCGCGCTGTTACCTTGCCTTCCAACACCGCGCACACGCCTTCGGTGATAGGCACGCTCACATTGTGTTTGTGCCCCAGTTCCAACGCTGCACGCGCAGTCCAAACTCCTTCAGCGACCTGCCCAGTCTTATGTAGAGCCGTTTCAAGCGAATCTCCTCGGCCAATATATTCTCCGACTTGACGATTACGGCTTCGCGGTGACATGCATGTCGTGGTCAAATCCCCCATTCCCGATAATCCCACAAACGTCTTGCGCTCGCCGCCGATCGCGCATCCTAATCGCGCAAGCTCAGCGAGCCCGCGCGTAATCAGTGTCCCTTTCGTGTTCGCTCCATACCCCATGCCGTCCACCATCCCCGCCGCCAGTGCGATAACATTCTTCATCGCTCCGGCAAGCTCGACTCCAGTCACATCTGTTGAACGGTAGAGTCGCATCTTCTCTGAGGACAACGCACTTTGCAATGTCTTACTTGCAATCTCGCTCTCACTCGCAATCACGGCTGAAGTTGGCATACCCAAAGCCACTTCAGCGGCCAAAGTTGGTCCTGAAAGCGCGGCGTATTTCATTCTGTCAAAACTCGGCATCGTCTCATACAAGATCTCGTGCCCAAGTTTGCCGGATGTCGCTTCTATTCCCTTTGCTGTTCCAACACAATACGAATCCGGAAACATATCTCCGTGTTCTTTCACAAACCCTCGCAGGAACTGAAGCGGAACAACAAGGAGGAAGACCTCAACGTCATCAAGCGCTTCGGCAATATCTCCCGTCGCCAAAACACTGTCCGGCAATAACCCGTCCGGCAAGAAGTACGAATTTCGTCGCGTCGTTCGCATGTCGTTCACGATGTTCGCCTCTCGCGCCCACAACGTTACCTCATGCCCCAACCCTCCGGCATGAATCGCCAGCGCAGTTCCCCAACTTCCAGCACCTAATACCGCGATCTTCATCAGAAAAACCTCGGCTCCGTGCCCAAGAATAGTCTGACGATGTTCTGCCTGTGTGTATAAATCAGGAATGCGGCAATCATCACTCCGCCCAAAATCTTAATCGTAGGCACGCCGTCATGCAATCTCCACATCAACACGGGAAACGCCATTGCCGCAACTATCGAAGCCGGCGAAACGCGTCTTGTCACAACAAATGCAATCACCCAAACTCCGAGTGAAAAAAGTAATGCCAATGGGTCAACCGCCGCCATCGCTCCTGCCGCAGTTGCAACACCTTTCCCGCCTTTGAAATTCGCATACGGCGTAAACACATGCCCCATCACGGCGCAGCACGCCATGATCACCTGCGCACCAAGCAAATCCTCTTGGAAGATTAGCGGTGCCAACCAAAACACCGGCGCAAATCCCTTCAGCGCATCGAGTAAGAGTACGATAATCCCCCACTTCTTCCCCAACACTCGCGACACATTCGTAGCTCCCGAGCTTCCAGATCCCTCGGCGCGCGGATCTTTACCGGCGACAAACTTCGAGATCCAGATTCCCGTCGGAATCCCGCCGATCACATATCCAATCAGTGCCGCAAGATAAGAACTCAAACCACGCGTCCAATCGTGAAAATCTGCTCGCCCGATTTTGCAAAGTGAGCGTGAAACTCATCCACTGAATCTTTCGCCACAATCAGCACCAACCCGATTCCGCAGTTGAACACCTTGCGCATCTCTTCGTCTTCGACACTTCCCCACTCTTGAATCTTCCGAAAGAGTTCCGGCAGCTTCCACGAATTCCAATCCACGTCAAGCTGCATCCCCTCGCGCAACACACGCTCTGTATTCTCAACCAATCCGCCGCCTGTAATGTGCGACATCGCATGTAAGCCCGGATGCGTAAGCAGCGGCTCGATTTCATTGTAGTAACAGCGGTGCGGCTTCAGCACGGCCTCGGCCAACGGAGTCCCATCTGAAAGTTTCAGTGAGCGAATCTCTCCCGACTCTATTCTCGACTCAAGCACTCTCCGAATCAGTGAATAGCCGTTCGTATGCGG
Source organism: uncultured Alphaproteobacteria bacterium (assembly GCA_964587105.1). Taxonomy (GTDB): domain Bacteria; phylum Electryoneota; class RPQS01; order RPQS01; family RPQS01; genus JABWCQ01. Next base: position 34,079 of record CAZPKG010000017.1, read on the forward strand.
TCCGCTCGACGAAACACCCAGAAGCACGTCTCCCGTTTGCACCTTCGCTCCGTCAAAAATTCGGTCTCGCCGCACCGTCCCCACGATCGTTCCCGCCAAGTCAAAATGCCCTTCAGCATAGAGACCAGGCATCTCGGCGGTTTCACCTCCAATTAAGGCGACTCCATGTGCCTTGCATCCGCGAGCGAGGCTTTCGGCAAGTTCACCCGCGATCGCAGGCTCAAGCTTCCCAAACGCGAGGTAATCAAGGAAGAAGATCGGCTTGGCCCCACATACCAATATATCATTGATAGAATGCTGAACAAGGTCTTGACCGAGGCCGGAAATATTTCCCAACTGCGCCGCCAGCAGCACCTTGGTCCCCACACCATCGGTCGAGGCGACGAGCACCTGTCCGTCAGGAGCTTCGTCCAGCGCGTAAAACCCGCCAAACAACCCAATCCCCCGCACCACATTGGAGGTATGCGTGGACTTGGCGGCCTGTGCGATCAGCTTCTTAGCCGCTGAGGCCCGGTCGAGGTTGACTCCAGATGTAGCATAGGTCGAGGACAATTTGAACTCCAACAGCTTAAAAAACAAGAGGTGTCAAACAAGCACAAAAAAGAGGCCGCACCGAGGGTGCGGCCCACCATCATGGGTGCCGAGAGCCGGAATCGAACCGGCACGAGGGGTAACCCTCGGCAGATTTTGAGTCTGCTGCGTCTACCAGTTCCGCCACCCCGGCAGGGGGAAAAAATACCACCAGCAAAGCGGAGCTTAGTAATCGTGGGGGGCCAATTACTATAGCAGTCACGCAAATAGCTGGTGGAAAGCGGTTACAACCGTAAGCTGGAATATAAAGACTTAGCAGATAAAATGCAACTCAGATTTCCCCCCAATCCTCTGGGGGGACAAAGGGGGGTAAAATGTCAAGCAACCTCGCTATCCTAAGCGCATACGATGTAGGGGCGGATGGCAATCCGCCCGCGCCAATCAGGATCGAAACTATCAATCCTCGCTGTCATCCTAAAGGCCGCCGCAGCCTGAAGGACCCCTCCGTTCTGCTCCCCTCCAATTCCGAATTGGAATTTGGAATTTGTAAATTGGAATTTTTCCTATTCCGCCTTTCCCATTTCCAATTTCTCATTTCTAATTTTCCCCAATACCTCCCCCATCTCCATCCCTCGAACCAACGATCCGGCAAGAGCCACCGGCCCCTCCACCGCCACAACCTGATAAAACTGCGTCGCCGAAAAATTCACCACACCGGAATGCGTGTACGTCGTCTGCGGCGTCCACCCGTGATAATAAAACGGTCCGCCCGAGGTCGGCGAATAGAACACTGCATACCAGAGACCGGTCACCGCGCACCCGCCGATAGACGTATCCACCACCGACCAACTCAAATGCGCGTCGAGTCCCGCCGTCGTAATCACCACTTCCGGTGCCGCCGGTGTAGAAATCTGCTCACCCGCCAGCGCAAACTCCACAAATCCGTTCACTCCGTTCACAGCATCCGTCTGCACTCTGAGCACGTCCGTATATAGTCCATCACTCGCCGCATCAAACACCACGCGCACTGAGCACGCGCTCATCTGATTTGGAGCCAGTGCGAAAAATGCTTCGCACGGTGTCGTCCGCGAAAACTCACTCGAAGCAGGTTCAAGCGGCTGAAACACCACAATGGATTCGCTTCCGAAATTCTTGAACCGGAACCATTGCGATGCCGCACTTGGACATTCTACCGCTCCAAAATTCCAACCCGTCAGCGGCGCATTCGCCTGACTGCTTCTCACGAGTGCAAGATACCCCTGCGAAGACACAATGGAGAAATTTCCGTCCGACACATCACAAAACGTATCCTGCAATGCACAAATCCGAATCCGGCACGAGTCGGACAACGGATCCGTCACAAACCACTCATAAGCCCCATCATTCTCAGTAGAATCTGTGATTGTTTCCCACGCGCCAATGAGGTAATGGCGATTTAACTCGATGCTCACTCCGCCGTCAAATCCAACTCCTGTCCAGCGGATTGTGTCAGTGGAGAAAATGGACAACGGAAGGCTACCATGCTGATCATCTACTGTTATTCCAGTTAGGGAACTGGCTGGCCCAAGACATATAACGAAATTATCCCAGCTACCCGAGCATCCGCGTGTTGAGCTTCCGAACAAAAAGAGATTGCCGAATGAGTTTGTTCTTAAGTCGGCAGCGCGGTCGTCAGATTCCAAAGGCAATGTATATGTCCAGAGGCTGTCTCCGTTCGCTGACAGACACCACACAAAAATGTCAGGATTTGAATTTGGAATCACATAATTACCTGCAACAGCTATGTTCCCATCATTTAGAAGCAACAAGGCTTCTGCAGAACTCTGTGTTTCATAACCTGCGTCTACGCTCCAAAGGACGTTTCCACCAAGATCCGCTATATAAACCCGTGCTTGATTATCAACTTCTCCGCAAAATGCAAACGTAGAATCAGAAATTGCAATCGCATCATGAATATACTCTTGATTAAACGGAGTACTGATGAGTCCCCCATGCAGAATCTCACCAGAAGTATTAAAATGGACAAACGTTGGGCTCCATTGGTTCCCGTACCAACGATCTCCGACCACGATCATGGTTGAGTCGGGACAAATACACGCACCCCTTGAAAACTCCGGCGCTGCATCGCCAAACGGAAAACTCCAAATACTGTCACCGACTTGATTAATTCTTATAATCCAAAGGTTGTCGCTTCCCCACGTCCCAAAAGAACCGGTGGAACCGTAAAGAACGTATCCACTGTGGCCAATATCTAGTGCGCCGCTTAAGTATTCATGCGCTCCGTCTGCACCACCATAATAGCGAAGGACTTCATTGCCGCCTAAGTCAGGAGTAACGATAAACGTAAATTTGTAATATGCCGTAGTTGGTCTTGCCCTTTTCATGCCAAATACTGCAATATGGTTTTCATCGTGTCGATATACAGAACGCCCATACTCGTCATCGTCGACTTGACCAAAATACTGGGTATCGAGTTGCATGCTTAACGGAGCAAATATAAATAGCCCCATATCACTACTTTGAGGCTGATGGCCGTATGATTCACCTGTTACTATAATTTTTCCACTGCTATCAACAAGACCGCTTCGGCACCAATCGTTCGAGCATGACCCGAATGTCCTCGTCCACAATGTATCCGGTGCCTGCGCAAAAACATTCCCACCTATTCCCAGCATCAATAAAATAATGATCAAGTACATCTCAATTACCTATATATTTGTACTGATTTCCCCACACAATAAATCAAATTACCACCCCCCGCACCAATCCGCAACCCCTCCCCCAATCTTTTTTCATTTGCCGGGTCACTCTGATTCCCCCCCAGTCCTCTGGGGGGGCAAGGAGGGGTAGAATGTCAAGCATCTCAACAATGTCAAGCCTGTCCGCCCCCCTTCCGTCATCCTCTGTTAGGATCTATTCAAGCCAATCGATATTCTGAACTTAACCAACCAATCCAAGCACCTTGTCATCCTGGAAGGATCTTGTCAAAGAAGGTTGCCAATTTCAAGCGATCGTCCCGTTTGGGTAGATCCTTACAAAGGATGACAGAAAAGAGGCCAGAACCCGAGCAATGCCTCACGGCGGCACCCGCCGCGGGTGCCCCAAACACCAAACATGCCTCCAATTCTCTCCTCTTTTTTCATAAATTCATGCCTAACAATCACTTGTTAAGTTCAATAAAATGAAAATAACTATTGCGCAAACGTTCAAATTGTTGTATATTAATTCCAGCACTTTGATCAAGAGTGGTTTGCCGACATCCTACTTCCCGGCTCCACTACTGGCCTAAATCGAGAATCGATTACACTCGCGCCCTAACTGTAAATTGGGATTTGGAATTTGGAATTTTCCGCCTGCAAGTAAGGGAGTAGCACTTCCCGCCCAAAACTCTTATCATAGGAGGTTTTCATCCCCCATCCCCCAAGTTCCATCCCCTTAAGATGCCTCCAATAGTCAGGCTTGCCGGCTACAACGTCGATGCCGAACTGCTGTCCGAGACGATAGACATCCTCCGCGAAGTGGATCAACTCTCAAAGTCTATGGGCAACAATCCCTCGGCCTCGGAACTCAAGGCCGCCATTGAAAGAATCGGCGACGAACTCCGCTCGCGGATTGATTTCGAAGCGTTCACTCCCGAGACAATTTCCGCAGCTTACGCGCGCATCAGCCGCGACCCGTCGCACGTCACCGAACTGCGCCGCTCGGCCAGATTCAGCGTCGCACGTGCCCGAAAATCAAATGAGAATATCATCTTCGGCTTAGGTCACGCGTCGGTTGCCGAACACGCTTGTTTCAATTTCGACATCTCCCATCTCTCCCGCCTCGCCGCCGAAGAGTTGCAGTTTCACAGACTGCAAAGCTTCACCGAAAAATCCCAACGCTACATCACGATCGGCGAAGATTACATTATTCCCAGCGAAATTCTGGGAACCGCGCACGAACGGGCCTACCGCGACATGGTCAAGAAGCTCTTCGATGCGTACAACAGAATCTTCGCCAATCTGCACCAGCACCATCTCCCGGACGACACAACCGACCTGAACAAGCTCCAGTTGCGCGATCTTGAAACTCGCGCAAAGGAAGATGCTCGCTATCTGCTTCCGCTCTGCTGTTCAACTCAGATGGGGATGACGCTAAACGCTCGCAATCTCGAGCATCTGCTGTGGGAACTCTCAGATCATCCGCTGACCGAGATTCGCGAACTCGGCACCGGACTTCACCTCGCCGTTGGCCGCATGGCTCCTTCACTCGTGAAATACACGACTCGAAATGAGTTTCCCCGAACGAACAGATCGGAAGTCGCGAAGCTCTTCAAATCAGAACCCGCCCACGGCCAACTCGAATTTTGGTCCGGCCCAAAGGCCGAGTTGCTGGATTTTGACCAGCAGGCCGAAGCCCGAGTCGTTCAAGCCTTCAAGTTCTCAACCGGAAATTCTCTCAATAACACAGAGATTTCCGACCACGTTTGGCGGGCACTATTTGAGAAACTCGGCCCACATGATCCGATGTACCGAGAGTTTGAGTCGGCAACCGCCAGCTTCGTCCTGGAAATGAGCGCGACCTGCTACGCCCAGTTCAAGCGGCATCGCCTGATGACCCAGCTCGTTCAAGCCTACGATCTAAGATATGCTGCCGTAGTTCCGCCGGCCATCGAGGAAATGGGACAAGCTGACACATTCAAACAGGCCGTGCAGGAATCGAGTCAGGTTTCTGCAAAAATTGCGGAGTCTCTTCCACTTGTCGGCCCCTATCTCTTGACAAATGCTCATGTCAAACGTGTCATGTGTTTTGTAAATGCTCGTGAACTATATCATTTATCAAGACTTAGATGTGACCAACACGCTCAGTGGGAGATTCAAGTCTTGGCCGGACAAATGCTCGAACTGATTCAGCCGAAATGGCCGAAATTACTTGCTTTAGCAGCAGGAAAAGACAAATTCGGGGAAGCCTACAAAGACTATTTTGGCGCGTAATCGCGCAGGATTGACAGCATAAAACGCCCGGCTGGAAATCCAGTCGGGCGTTTGATTTAAATAAGGCGCTGTTCAGATGTTAGCTACGATCTTGGTGGGTCCCGGGGTATAATACGTTAACCTTCACCCTTCCAGCGCCTCAAACTTTGCATTGTATCCAGAATCTGTCTGCAAATTCTGAATATGACTTATGCAGGAATGGTGCCAGAAATTTTCAGGCGGAATATTATAACAAACTATATTCATAATATTCTATTATATATTAGCTTACAAGTTTCCTTGATACTTCAAATTGAATCGACTTGCATGATTTATCATAATCATGAATGCAATTTGTGCGCACAGATTACATTCAATGCATAATTGATAATGCACAGTGCGCACTTGGTGTCAAATCTCAGCGCAAAAGAACGCAAAAGGCCGAGCCCTGTGGCTCGGCCTTCGAAAAAAGTGTGTGACGGGCAGATTGGCGTCCCCCCCACAAAGCTAATGCTTCAAGAAGAACCCGATTTGCGCAGTGGCGACCGTGTCACCACCTGAAATCGCAAATCCGAAGATCGCGTCTTTGGCAAGAGTAGTGTCTTGACAAATGTACTTTGCACAAGGATTCGAGCCGCATGGATGAGCAACAGTGTCCGATTGCGGTATCACGAGAACGTCATCCATGAAACCAATATTGGATTGTGTCATGAAACGCACTGTATCGTTGACCGCCATGCCCGTTCCGTTGTATAGCCTTACAACGATTTGGTTGTCAATGTTGTAATGCAACGTGTCATTTGCGCGCAATTCCAACGAGAAGTTACCAGGGTTGGGATTATTTGGTCCGGTAATTTTCTTGTCATTCTTGCAAGCCGAGAACAACAATATGCTGGCGGCACAGAGTGTCAGCCAAATAGCAAGCGTGCGACCGTTCATAATGAATCCTCCAGTCAACGAAGTTTACCGTCCCAAGAAGCGAAAGAGTAGATAGCCTAGTCCAAACCAAACCGGAATCGAAACGAACAAGGCGATATTCACGCCGCGCACCGTCGATAGGTTGCTCTGCAACTCGATAGTTGACAGCGCGCGCTGCATAACGGCGGTGAGCTGATTCATTTCAACCGGTTTGGGCAAAATATCGTACGCGCCGAGCCGCATGGCCTCTTTAGCCGTATCCACCGTGGCAAAACCCGTCACCATGATGAACAGAACTTTCGGATGAATATTCTTTAGCTCGGAAAGCAGCTCCATGCCGGACTTTTCGGGCATCATAAAATCCGAGACGACGAGGTCAATCTTCTCGCGCAGGAAAATGTCCGTACCCGCACCGGCGGAATCGGCCTCAAGCACCGTGTGTCCGCGAGTCTCGATGAACTCGCGCAGAATCGCGCGGTAGTCGTGGTCGTCGTCGATGACAAGAATTCGGGCCATGTGCTTTGCTTTAAGTCAAAAGTTTGAAGTCAGAAATCAGAAGCGGATTCCGGCGAGGAACCGCGTTTTACGCTTAATCGCCGCTCGGCGATAATCGCTTACAGTGGAATGTTGCCGTGTTTTTTGGGTGGGTTGGCATCCACCTTGTTCTCCAACATCTCGAGGCCGCTGATGATACGCGCGCGCGTTTCGGAAGGATTGATCACTTCGTCAACGTAACCGTATGCAGCGGCTTCAAATGGATTGGCGAACAGGTCCGTATATTCAGCGACAAAATTTGCTTTAGCGGCTTCCGGGTTATCGGAAGTCTGAATCTCTTTTGAGAAGATAATCTCAACGGCGCCTTGCGCGCCCATTACGGCAATCTCGGCCGTCGGCCAAGCGAAATTCAAATCGCCGCGAATATGCTTAGAACTCATCACGTCGTATGCTCCGCCGTATGCTTTGCGCGTGATGACCGTGATCTTCGGCACGGTGGCTTCACAATAGGCATACAGAAGTTTTGCGCCGTTGACGATGATGCCGTTCCATTCCTGCTCAGTGCCCGGCAAGAAACCGGGGACATCCACAAATGTAACGAGCGGAATATTGAACGCATCGCAGAAGCGCACGAAGCGTCCGGCTTTGCGCGACGAATCAATATCAAGCACTCCGGCCAGCACCGAGGGTTGATTGGCCACAATTCCAACGGGACGACCGGCAAAGAATGCGAAGCCAACGACGATATTCATCGCCCAATCGGCATGCACCTCTAAGAATGACTCGGCATCCACGACACGGCGAATGACCTCTTTGATGTCATAGGGCTTCGTCGGCTCTGCCGGAATAATTGCGGCGAGCGTTTCGTCGGTCGGCGATTGACGAGGGGCGGGCTGCCGCGGCGGACTCTCTTGATTATTTTGCGGCATGTAGCTCAACATTCGGCGCAACGTCAACAAACAATGAGCTTCGTTAGGGCAGGCAAAATGCGCCACGCCAGATTTCGACGCGTGCGTTACCGCGCCGCCGAGTTCTTCACTCGTTATATCTTCGTGCGTCACAGTCTTCACAACTTTCGGTCCGGTCACGAACATGTTGCTCGTGTTCTCAACCATCAAGGTGAAATCGGTAATCGCAGGACTGTAAACCGCCCCGCCGGCGCACGGACCCATAATCGCGGAAAGCTGCGGAACGACGCCGGACGCGAGCGTGTTGCGAAGGAAAATATCAGCGTAAGCTCCGAGCGAAACAACACCCTCTTGCACACGCGCTCCGCCGGAATCATTTAGTCCGATGACAGGCGCGCCAACTTTCAGCGCCATGTCCATGATCTTGCAGATCTTTTTGCCATGCGCTTCGGCCAATGAGCCGCCAAATGCCGTAAAATCCTGCGCAAAAACAAACACCGTACGGCCGTCGATCTTTCCGTAGCCCGTGACAACGCCGTCTCCGTAAACGATTTGTTTGTCGAGACCGAATTGCTGCGAACGATGCGTGACCAATGTATCGATTTCGCAGAAAGAGCCTGGGTCTAACAAGATATCGAGGCGCTCGCGGGCGGTCATTTTACCCTTCTTGTGCTGCGCTTCGATGCGTTTTTCGCCGCCACCGAGTTTTGACTGCGTTCTGCGGCGATTAAGTTCGTCAATAATTTTCATGACTAATGATCTACAGCATTCCGCTGCGCTTTCGCAACAGCCATTCAAGGCCAAGCAGGCCGATTAGTAACCAGAGAAAAAGTGGCTTGTTCCAAAGTGGAATTTCGCGCGAGTTCTCAACGACTTTCGCCGGTAACGCAAGTCTTTGAAACAGAGAATCGGGACGATCTGCAGTGACGAATAGGCCGCCGGAGTTTCTTGAAATTCCTTGCAGAATATCCCAACGTGCTCGCGAATCGAGCCATTCGAGGTTGAAGGACTCGACGACGAACGAACCGTTGTCTTTGCCGAGTGTGTCGTTGCGCAAGACGGCGGATCCTGCAAAAGTATAGTCGCCGCTACCCCATGCGTTCAACTGCGCTTCATAGAGGCCATTGCCTTTACCACGCAACGAAACGACCTCGGAGCGTTCTCCTTGTTTCACTTCAACGAGCACCGCGGCGTCATTGACGGGTGTCAAATCGGCGCCATACACCTGTCCTTCCATGCGAACAACTTCGCCGGTGCTGTAAACTTTCTTATCCGTTGACAGCGTGAACTGCTTTTCTTCACTCGGCGCGAGCAGCCAAGCCGTCAAGCGGGACAGGAATTCGCGCTGGAAGTTCACGGCTTGAGCATTCTTGGCCATGCCGAGCGCCCAGCGATAAGTATCAAACACTGTGATGGCGACGGAACGGCGACGGCTTAGCTCGGACAAAACTATTGCAGGGCCGCCGGGCAAATCGGGAGTTAACTCATTGGCAAATGACGCGACGGTAACGGCAGACGGTTTCGCGGTGACATTTCCGACGGAGCCTTGCGTAGGCGGAAGATCGCTCCAGCTTGCCGGCAACGGTCCGCGCGCGCTTAGTGCGGCGTGCGAACTTGCGTCGCGCAAAATCACGCTTTCAAACGAAGCTTGCGGTTGAAATTCTACGGGCAAGCGAGACGAAATCTTTGCGAGCGTTGCCTGCGAAACATCGGGCCCGTGCTGGTAGAGCAACGGGACGCCATCCTGATTCAAACGATCTACAACGGCTTCCCAGAGTTGACGATTGGACGCACTGGTCGGGTAATCGATGAAGACAAACAGTTCGGCGTTGTCAATAACTTCTTCAGAGTACGCACGGTTACCAACGAATCCGTTTTTGGATTCAACGTAGGCGTCCACTTCAATTGTGGTGTCCTGTCCAAGCGCTTGCCGAATAAACGTCAAATCTGGCGACGGCCTTCCGGCGATGATTACAACATTGTACTTTGAGTCGAGTATGCGGACAACGCGGGAACGGCGATTATTTTCGGTAGTCATCTCACTCGCGATGGAATCGAGAATCGCTGTAATCCTCAACTCGCCTTCACTCTCAGCGGTGAATGTCGCATCAAATGTTTTTTCATAGAGCGAGCCATCAAAGGAAACGCTCTCGTCAAGCAACGTGCGCGAACGGGAATCAAGCAATCTCAATCTTGTGGATTTTCCTGCCACGCCTTGCGCACGCACGCGGACACGGACGGGAACTTGCGTGCCTTTGTAGGCAATATCGTTCGTCAAGAGATCGGCGATCAATCCGTCGCGACGCAACGTGGTGTCGCCAGCTCCAACAGTGTAGATTGGAACTCCGGATTCGGTAGCGGCGCGCTCAGGGTTCGGCCCTGAGTTGTGCGCACCATCTGTGACGATGACTACTGCGCCAACATCTTCCGAGGAGGTCGCAGAACGCGCGGCGTCCCATGCCCCGGCGGGATTGGTACCGACGTAGTTTGCGGCAGACTGCTTAATCGAATCGAGTGACATCTGGATGGCGGTGTCACCAAACACAAAGGTGCGTAACTGGCCTTGGTCGGCCAACGAAGCAAATTCAGAGCGACGCAAGAAACTCTCGACAAGCGAGTCACGCACGATGCCATTGTCTGCAATGCTCATTGAAGCCGACCTGTCCACGAGCAGGAGAATTTTGGCGCGCTGTTCGCTGCGGTCAAGCCAACGCAGCACGGGTTCAAAGATCAGAAAGAGAATCATTACCAAGACCAATGCGCGAATGGTCGCCAACAGGCGACGCCGTGGAGTACCAACTGGTGGCAGCGTTCTTTGATAGACGATCACGGCCAACACCACCAGCGCAAGTGCAATCAAGGCAAACACAAACACCGGAGCGCCAAAGGTCACTCCGCGAATCGCGAGCAAAGGAAAGGTAAAACTCAAATCGAGTGTGCTGCTGTTTGACTTAGATCCGTGAGTGGCCAGCGCGGTTTTACGGTGAGCGCGGCGGCAGGTATTCCGGCAGTAATTTGCTTCCAAGCCGTGAAACCAATCATTGCGGCATTGTCGGCACAGTATTTCATCGCCGGGACTGCGAATTCAATACTCAGTTGCGTAGCGATCTCTCCGAGTCCTTTGCGTAACGCGCTATTCGCTGCAACGCCGCCGGCGGCAGCGATTGCTCGAACCTTGTATGCTTGCGCGGCGCGAGAGACTTTTTCGAGCACGGATTGCATCGCGGCAGATTGAAACGAGGCCAATAGGTCGGCGCGTCTGCCAACTTGCGCCCAATCGGGCTCATCGCGAAGTTTGTAAGCAACAGCCGTTTTCAAACCTGAGAAACTGAAGTCGAATGATCCGTCACGCATCGAAATCGGAAAGGCGATAGCCTGCGGGTTGCCGGCGTTTGCTTCACGATCAATTGCTGCTCCGGCGGGAAAGCCAAGCCCGAGCAATTTGCCGACCTTATCATATGCCTCGCCCAGCGCGTCATCACGTGTTGATCCAATAATCTCATAGTCTCGAAATCCACGCACAATGACGAGCATCGAATGCCCGCCGCTGACCAAAAGAACCAGAAACGGAGTAGGCAAAGGCTCGCGATCAATCTCGACTGACCACAAGTGAGCTTCCATGTGATGTGTTGAGATTAGCGGAACGCCAAGCATCGTTGTAAGAGCCGATGCATAAGAATGTCCAACAAGCAACGAACCAATCAATCCCGGGCCGCTTGTGGCTGCAACGAAGCTAAGATCTCTTAACTCGAGTCCGGCGTTACGGAGCGCAGTTGTGACGTTTGCATCCTGCAGTTCCAGATGCGAGCGACCGGCAAGCTCAGGAACTACTCCACCAAACTGCTGATGAATCTGTTGTGTGACAGTGACTAAAGAGCGTACTTGGCCGTCCTCAATAACGGCCGCAGAGTTTTCATCACAGCTCGACTCAATCGCGAGAATCCGGATCATATTAAAGGAGCTTCATGCCAAGCTGAACGCGTGCGAGAAATTCAGCACGCTCAATTCGATGCAGGGCTTCGCGAATCGTGGCGCCGACAGCAACAACACCATGACGTTCGAGCAAAAGGACTCCGCACTCTCCGCCGTATCTTACCGCATACTCTCCTAACAATGAGGTGCCCGGCTCGACATAAGGAATCAGCGCGATTCCGCCCAACGTCATTTCAGCCTCCATCAGAAGCTTTACGTCAGGAATTCTTCCTGCCGCTACGAACACGCCAAGCTGCGGCGCGTGGACGTGCAGGATCGCGTTGACGTCAAGGCGGGTAAGATAGAGCGCGCGATGCAATTTCCACTCTGAGGAGGCTTCAGCCGGTTGGGCGTCCTCAATATCAATTTCGATTAGGTCGTCAGCACAGAGCGCGCGTTTTTCAATTCCTTTGCGCGTCACGATGGCCCTGGAAAGGCCTGTGCGAACTGAGAAGTTTCCATCTGTCGCAGGCAAACAACCGATGCTGTTCAGCACCCCAGCAACATGCTCAAGTTCGTTTACCGGCCCGGAATCCAATGGTTACTTCGTTCCGTTCTGCGTGATTAGGCCAAATCCCGTGTACTTCTTCAACACGTCAGGGATGCTCACGGTTCCATCATCATTCTGAAAAGTCTCGAGCAGCACAACCAGCAATCTGGGCGTGGCGAGGCCAGAACCGTTTAGTGTGTGAACGAAGTCGGGTTTGTTGTTGTCGGCACGGCGATAACGAATACCTGCCCGGCGAGCCTGAAAAGATTCGAAGTTTGAGCAGGAGGAGACCTCCAGCCATTTTTCTTCGCAGGGTGACCAGATCTCGATGTCATAACACTTCGCAGCGCCAAAGCCCATATCGCCAGAACAGAGCAGGATCACTCTATAATGTATGCCCAGTAGCTCGAGCAAATGCGTGGCGTCGGCGGTCAGTTTCTCGTGTTCGGCGTAAGACTCATCAGGCTTGGCGAATTTCACCATTTCAACTTTGTCAAACTGGTGCAACCTCAAGAACCCACGCGTATCTTTCCCATAGGAACCGGCCTCCCGGCGAAAGCAGGGAGTGTAGCCACAATAACACAGAGGAAGGTCAGATTCCGACAACATTTCATCGCGATGAAGATTTGTGATCGGTACTTCGGCAGTCGGAATTAAGAAGAGATCATCTGTGTTGCAACGGTACAAGTCCTCTTCAAATTTCGGCAGCTGCCCCGTTCCGGTCATGCTGTCGCGATTGACGACAAATGGGACAGAGACCTCCGTGTACGTTCCCCGTTCGCGATGAGTCTCGAGAAAGAAATTGAGAAGTGAACGTTCGAGAACCGCGCCTGCGGCTTTGTAAACAGGAAATCCGCTTCCGGTGATTTTTGTGCCGCGCTCGAAATCACAAATGCCGAGCGATTTGCCTAATGAGAGATGATCCTTTGGTTTGAAATCATATTCCGGTTTCTTTCCCCACTCCCGTACAACAATGTTTTCCTCAGCGGATTTGCCAAATGGGACCGACTCATGCGGCAAATTGGGAATTTGCAGCAATCGCACTTCGATCTCAGCTTCAATCTCTTTAAGGTCAGCATCACCGCGCGCAATTTCGTCGCCGATAGCGCGACTCTGATCTTTCAGTTCGGACGCGTCTTCTTTGCGCTTGCTGACTTCGGCAATCTGCGCCGACAATTCGTTCCGTTTGGCCTTGAGCGCATCGGTGTTTTCAATCAGCGCACGACGCTTGCGATCGAGATCAAGCAAACCGTCTAATAGCTTTGCTTGGTCAGGACCACGCATTTCGAGGCGGCTGCGCACATGGGCTTCGTGTTCACGTATCAGTCTAATGTCGAGCATATTTCTGCTTTTTGCTACCCTTCGCCGCGGAGCACAACAAACATTGTCATAAACAATATTTTGATATCCAAAGGAAGAGACATGTTTTCAATATAGTATAGGTCCATCTCCAATTTCTTTTCTGGCGCAACGATTGTCGCATCATATTGGAGATGAACTTGCGCCCAACCGGTTAGTCCGGGCTTAACATTCAAGCGACGCTTGAACAGTGGGCTAGTTCGGGAGAATTCTTCAATGAACTCGGGTCGTTCGGGTCGCGGGCCGACCAAACTCATTTGGCCAACAAGTACGTTTAGCAATTGCGGCAATTCATCGATGCGAGTTGAGCGCAAGTACTTCCCGACTCGGGTGATGCGCGGATCACCTTTCTTAACGAGAATGGGTCCGGTCTTCTGCTCGGCATCGGGAATCATGCTGCGAAACTTCAGCATGTGAAAAATATTGCCGCGAATACCGACTCGGGATTGGGCGAAGAAAACCGGCCCGTTGCTGTCAAGGACAATTAGAATTGCGACGAGTGCCCACAGAGGTAATGTGACAATGAGCAGAAGCAACGAAACGACTACGTCAAAGAGTCGTTTCAAGATAGCTTCAATCGGCGTCAAGAGGTCGCGACGAATTTCGATCATCGGCTGACCGCGTTTGCCGAGCGGTTTAACCGCACCGAGCAACAATTGATAGTGATCTGCGGGGAGAAACAACCTGACGGGCAATGCGGACAGCAACCTAATGGTGCGGTTCAATTCGTGAATTTCACTGTCGTCGTACGCGATGTAAACAAATTCGCATTTCCGCTTTGCAATAACTTCTCGCAGAGCGGAAGTCTTGCCCAACCACGGCTCGGTAGTCTCAAAATTTGAACCGCCCACGACTCCAAGCACTCGAGCGCCAATCAATTTATTTGAGCGCAAAACGTGCAGCACATTCGACAACCTCGCTCCGGATCCGACGGCAATAGTCGCGAATGACATGATGTTTCTTAGCCGCAACTCTTGCAGAACGGTTAACAGCGCAATTCGCGTGAAAGAAATTCCTGCCATTACTCCAAGTCCGTAGGTCAGGAGAATCACTCGAGTGGTTGGCAGCGGATTTGCGGGATCGAATGTGACAATGAAGATAATCACACAGCCATACAGGGCGGCGCGGATGCAATTTGAAAGAGCAACGGCGCGGGACTCTAAGGGGTCAAACCTATACAGCCCGAAGATCACGAAATGGAGAATCCAAAAGAGCGAAACGAACAGGCTGGGGACAATGACTTCACTGCTTGTGAATGTAACCGGATTGGCAAACATGCCGGTCTCAAAGCGCCACCAGAAAATCAGAAAAAATGCGGATTCAAGAACGGCAAAATCAAGCAGGAAAAGCAGACCTCTCAGCCAGAAGCTCCGCATAACTGTTTAGGCAACGGCTTGGGTAACCGCAGATTTTTCTTGGCGGCAAGAAAGCGCGAACATTGCACACAACACAAGATAAACCCAAAACGGTACATAGGCGGCGGACGACATAGTGAGCATGGAAAAGATGGTTGCGATTAATCCGCTCCTCAAGCCTGCATTCAGCATGGCAATAGGATCATAGGGATCGGGGCGCCAATCGCTCCAAGAAAGTCCTTTGAACGCGAAGAAGAACGCGCCAGCCATCAGCGCGACGCCGACTAATCCGCCGTCAACGGCGATATCGACCAAGGTATTGTGCGCAAAAACCCCATGCGGCAAATGTTGAATCACATATAAAACAGAATTTTCATAGCTACCTATTCCACCGCCAAATATGGGGTTTGACCAGAAGAATCTCCAACCTGACAGTGAAAGCGCGAAGCGCTCATTTCCAGAGGCGTCGTTACCGGAGAAAAGGGATGCTGCTCTACCAAACAAATCGGCAGGCACGATGGTCAGAAGAACCGCCAGAATGCAGCCAAAGACAGCGAGAATTGTGAATCGCTTTCGTTCTACCGCAGTCATCATCAGCAGTACAATAATGCAAGTCAATAGCCCGGCGCGCGACAGCGATATGACCACTGCAGCAACCGAAGTAACAACGGCAACGAACATGAGCGTGCGCAAGTAAACATTGATCCTGCTGCGCCAGAGCCCGAACACCCCACCCAAAAATGTGGTCAGCGTCATCGACATGATGTTGGGGTCCGGCCAATGCCCGAAGAATCTTGAGGTTTCGATACTGTTCACTTGGCCGGCAATTTCATCTGCGACACCCGACGTGTAGAATTCGACGGCCGTGCGCATTGCTGAAATTGACGTAAACGTCATGCCGACAGCGCAGCCGAAGAAGAGCGCAAGATAGTGTCTTCGGGAGGCAACCAGATCTGAGACGACCAGAACAGCTATAGGAACTCTCAGAATAGGGTTCCAGTTGTAAAAGTACGTCTCATCCGCCCACAACACGCTTGCCTGATAATAGGCTATGAAGAGTGAGGCAGCAAGAACAATTGCTCCGAATCTCCAATGGACGACGCTAGACACCAGCTTTCGAACGATGAGAACGAACAAAGCGAGGGCAAAGAAACCGGATGTCGAACCGGGAATGAACGCGCCAAGGTTAGCAACAAGAATCAGCCCCGTCAAAAAGGAAGATATCTCGGGATATCGCAGCATCGCGACAAGCGATCCGGCGGCAGCAAGCAAAATAGCAAGTTGTATCGCGCGTCCCCAAAATAACCAGACAAGCAAAAGAGCAATTGCAAGTCCTCCGAATAGCAAACCAATTGCCCATTCAGATATCCGAGATGAAGAAACATTGACCGAACTAACGGCCACTCCAACTCCGCTTCAATTTAAGATATTGTTCGTGATCAGGGTGATCGGAAGCAGAAACTGCGGAAATTGTACTCATTATTCCGGCCCCCAATAATCCGATTACGAGTCCCAGTCCCGCACCTAATCCGATGAGCATCGCTCTGTTCGGGGAAACGCGCTTTGTACCCAAGGTTGCAGGCTCAACAATAGCGAGCGTTGGAGTATTGCGCGTTTCGTCCATCTTCGCCTGTTCGAATTGTTGAGTAAGCAAGGCCATCAAAAGGCTGTACAGCTCAATATCACGATAGAGCCGCAAGTACGTTTTTCCGTCTTCTGTAGCGGCATCAAAACGCAGCAAGTAATCGCGTTCTGCAGGGCTTTCGGGCGCAGTGTTCAAGTAGTACAGCGACGAATCCAGACCTGCCAATTTCATGCGGGCGATTTGAAGTTCCGGATTCTCCGACGTGAACAATTTCTGCTTTAACTCAAAGTCGGCACGAGCCAACATACGCTCGGCTTGAACAGCAGCGACAGCTTGAACTGTTGCCTTGGCCTGCTCTTCCAAGTTGAAGATGCCAGATCGACGTTGAAAAGCAGACATGCTATCTTCCAAAGCGTAAAGTGTTGACCTCGCCTCTTCGAGTCGTTGTCCTGCGAATTCCCGTTCTTTGCGCGCCTTAACTGTTCCGAGTTCGAGGAGCCTCAAGTCAAGGCTTTCAACATAGAATTCTACAACGCTCTGAGCAAATTTCGGATCAGGATCATCAACGCTTATCTTCACCGTATTGGGCGTCGGTTCAAACTTATGGTAAATGCGGGCTTTCCATGCATCCAGCACATCCTCAATTGGGGCGTTGGGCATTTTGAGTCGATCGCGGAGGTTGAACTTTTCGACGACCTTCTCGCCCATCGTTCTCTCGCGCAGCAGGACCAGATAAAAGTCACCGCGAATTTCTCCCATGGAAGTGGCAAAACCGCCGAGATTTCCAAGTCCAGCGAGCTTTGACGCAAGCAGTCCGCCCAGACCGCCGGAATTGTTTTCAATTCCTCTGACAATTGCGGTTGAACGATAGAAGGGGGTTGCCGTAAAAGCATAGATTCCGACAGCGATTCCCCCAATGAGCATTGAGGGAATCCAGACACGTCTCCACCTTATCAAAAAGGCGAGAATGTCAAACAGGCTTATGCTGTCAGTTTTCTGATTTGCCAAAAGGGTTACTCCGAATCAGGTGAAACAAACCGGGCTAAAAGTCCGTGTAGTAGAGGTAGCGATTATCCACAACACCGAGGTCTGCTTTGGCCTGTTTCAACCAATCTGTGTAAACCCGATTTTGTTTGGTGCGCTCGAGGTTCTGAGTCAGCTGATCCTTCTGAGTTGCAAACTGAGATGAATCTGCTTCGGTTATCTGCAAGACGGTGGCGACATATCCACCACGAGAATTTGACATTGCCGGGGAAACCTGTCCGGGAAGGAGTGAGACTAAGGATTTGCCAATTGCCTCATCTTGACCGATTACGCGAATAAAATCACGGACACCGTGCAGTGAAGTGGTATCAATCTTGACGCCAGAGGCCTGAGCAACCGGAACAAGTTGATCGGCAGAGCCGACGCGGCCGCGGAATTGCTGTGCAGCCTGTAGTGCCATCTCTTCTTGACGTTTGCGTATAATGGATGTCCGAACGGTCGATTCGACATCCGTGAGCGGGGAGACGCCTTCGGGAGCTTTTTCCGCAAGCTTAAAGACAGTGTAGCCGTCCTGACCTTTAATACGAGTCTTCTGTGCGTAACCTACTTTGCCGATCTCCGAACCAAACGCGAAATCCATCACGGGCTTAAGCGCGCCGATGCCGGGAATTGAGCCTGCTTCCTGATAGGGGAAGAGCGTCGTATTCTCAATCGTGAGACCGAATTCCTGAGCGGCCGCTTCAAAACCATCAGCTGTCGCGGCATCGGCGTAATCCTTCGCCTTTTGAGCGATGCGGGATTCGGTATCAGGTCCGATTCCGTACTTGATCAATATGTGGCTTGCCTGAACCGAGTCTTGCGTTCCATTCAAGTCACGGGCGTCAACACGAATAATGTGGGCACCAAAACGGGTCATAACCGGACCAACAACTTGGCCGATTTCAGCAACAAATGCCGTTGAGTCGAACTCCTTGACCATGCGACCGCGCTGGAACCAGCCAAGGCTTCCGCCTTGCTTGGCAGAACCGGGGTCTTCTGAGTATTCGGTTGCAACTTGGCTGAAGCTGTCCCCTTGACGAAGCATGTCCAGAACGTCTTGAACCGTCTCGTTGACGCGCTCGGTGTCTGCGGCTGTCATAACAAGCGGCATTGTGACGTAGGAGAGTTTGCGTCGCTCGGGCTGCTTATAATCTTGCGTGTGCGTGCGATAGTATTCTTCAATCTCGCTCATTGGAACAGAGGCCGAGTCAACCGTGAAGTTGGTACTCGGAAATGATGCAACAATCGCTTGAAATTTGCGATTCGTGGCGACATACTCATCCCAAACCTCTTGCGGCGTGACGAAAACGGGCTGAATGACCTTGTCGATGACTTTCTGATTGCCGATGCTCTCGCGATAGTCACGTTCGATCGCAATCAATGTTTGTGTCTGATTAGGATCCTTCAGGAACTCTTGATACAGATTGGGATCAAAACGCCCCTCAGTCTGGAAATTCTCGTTGTTCCGAATATACTCCGGAGGGCTATTGCGAACGGCATACGCGACTTCATTATCCGAGGTCACAATGCTCCACTTTTGCTGGTAGCCTTTCATGAGTTCCATGCGAACAAGATCGTCCCAAACTTGCTGACGAACTTGCTTAATCTGCTGATCGGTGATTTCCTGGTCCGGCTTGTCTTGTCGTTGTTGAGCCAGTCGGTCTTGAACGAGTTTGTTATAGCGGTCATACATAATTTCAGTGTTACCGACTTTGCCGATAACTCCGTCGAGACCGCCCGAAGTTCCTTTGAATCCGCCCATACCCCAGCTGAAGACGATTGTGAGGACGAAAGCCCCCACAAGAGTCCACATGACCAGGGGCATGTTTTCCCGCATCGATTGAAGCATTGATCTGCCTTAAGTTTTCATCATGTTGATTTTTAGAACCTAAAATATACAAACGTATGCCGAAAATCGCAAGGGCTCGTGTGCAGACAGACATTGAACTAATGGATATGAGAATAATGATGAATTACATGTAAATACACAACTTATCTGAATATGAACTCTGCCAAATTGCTTGCAGATTTGGCAGGAAACCGCTATATTGGATACATGAAACCATTTGAATTAGTGACAGACCTCACCCCACGCGGTGACCAAGGGGAAGCAATTCGGCAATTGGTGGAAGGGCTAAAGTCCAAAGAGCGGTTCCAGACGTTGCTTGGAGTGACCGGTTCGGGCAAGACTTTTACGATGGCCAACGTGATTCAGGCTGTCCAAAAACCGACCCTAATCATGAGTCATAACAAGACCTTAGCCGCCCAGCTGTTCGGGGAGTTTAAGAGCTTTTTTCCGAATAATACGGTCGAGTTCTTTATTTCATATTACGACTACTACCAGCCCGAAGCCTACATTCCGACGTCGGACACCTATATCGAGAAGGACACGCAAGTCAATGAGGAAATTGACCGTCTCAGGCTGCGGGCTACCTCTTCCCTGCTTGAACGGCGTGACGTGATAATTGTTGCTTCGGTTTCGTGCATATATGGCTTGGGATCACCGAAAGATTACAAAGACCTGTTGCTGCT
The DNA here is from genome assembly GCA_964587105.1 of uncultured Alphaproteobacteria bacterium. Lineage (GTDB taxonomy): Bacteria > Electryoneota > RPQS01 > RPQS01 > RPQS01 > JABWCQ01. The sequence continues at coordinate 54,199 of CAZPKG010000017.1, forward strand.
GCTTGAAGTGGGGAAAGAATATCAGCGTCGGGACATCCTCGGACGACTGGTGGAGATGCACTATACGCGCAATGACGTTGAGTTTCCACGCGGAACATTTCGGGTGAAAGGCGACGTTTTGGAAATACATCCTGCCTATGAGGAGACGGCCTTTCGCTTTGATTTTTTCGGAGACACGCTTGAATCAATTACGCATTTCAAGATATTAACGGGCGAAGCGATAGACAGGCGCGAGGGTTTGGCAATCTATCCCGCGAAACACTTTGTGACGACTCCGCCGAACCTGAAACGCGCGATGATATCGATTCAAGATGAGCTTGAGGAGCGGATTGAAGAGCTGCGAAGCATGAACAAGCTGATTGAAGCGCAGCGTATCGAGCAGCGCACGAGATACGATTTAGAGATGCTGCGCGAAGTCGGATTTTGCAGCGGGGTTGAAAACTATTCGCGCCATATGTCAGGTCGAAAGCCGGGCGAGCGACCGGATACGTTGTTCGACTATTTTCCGAAAGACTTCCTGTTAATTGTGGACGAATCGCATGTTACCGTGCCGCAGATTGGCGGAATGTACCGGGGCGACCGGGCACGCAAGGTGAATCTTGTGGACTTTGGATTCCGGCTGCCGTCCGCGTATGACAACCGTCCGATGTATTTTCAGGAGTGGGAAGACACAATCAATCAGTGCGTGTTCGTGAGCGCGACGCCTTCAGACTATGAAATCGAGAAGAGCAAGGGTGTATTGGTTGAACAGATCATACGACCGACGGGACTGCTTGATCCGGAGATTGATGTAAGGCCATCCAAAGGGCAGATTGATAATCTGCTGGGCGAGATTCGGGATACGGTTGATCGCGGCGAGCGCACTCTGGTGCTAACTTTAACCAAGCGAATGTCCGAGCATTTAGCGGAATACTTGGAACAGATGCAGCTTCGAGTGAAGTATCTCCATAGCGAGATCGATTCACTGGAACGAGTTGAGATTTTGCGGGATTTGCGACTCAAGAAGTTTGACGTGCTGGTAGGAATCAATCTGCTCCGTGAAGGATTGGACTTACCGGAAGTGTCACTTGTGGCGATTTTAGACGCCGATAAAGAGGGGTTTTTGCGAAGCGAGCGAAGCCTGCTTCAGATTGCGGGGCGAGCGGCGCGCAACTTGAATGGCCGTGTGATTTTTTATGCTGACAAGGTCACGGATTCGATGAAGAAGGTGATTGACGAAACGAACCGCCGCCGTCAACTCCAGAAGGAATATAACGAAGCCAATGGGATTACGCCGGCTTCAATTATTAAATCTATTGCGGACGTGATGCTCTCAACGACGGTTGCGGATGCGAAGATTCGCGAGATTGTCAACGACGCGCAATCGGAGTTTTTGTCAACGTTTGATCTGGAGGATTTAATCGGCAGGCTTGAAAAGGAAATGAAGCGCATGGCGAAAGCTCAGCAGTACGAGAAAGCGGCTGAATTGCGCGACGAAATCAATCGCTTAAAGGAGCAGGTGCGCGGATGAGATACGCACAACTTGGGATATTATTTGTGATTACCGTTATCGTCTTGATGGGCTGCAAGAAGACGCCGACAGACTCGGGGGACTCGGAGAATCCGCACGTTGCTGGAACGTTTGTGGGTTGGGGCAGGCCCGGAGGGACAGGCTACAATATGCGAATGGTGATTTCGGAAGAAGATTCTGCTCAGTGGGAGGGCATTGTGGAATACGCTGGTTCAGATGTTCCGATGACCATCACGAACGTCACGACGGACGAGGATAGTGTGAGATTTGAGTTTACGCGAGGTTCGACATATCGTTGTCTCGGAGTTGTTTCAAATGTGGCAATGATGATTTATGTCTTGGAGCCAGCGGGTCAGCCGAACTACACACTCAGCAAGGTACGCGGCGCATATAATTTGAGCGGCGATTGGAATGGGTGGATGTACAGTCAATTTCTCAATACGACACAGAACGCTGATTTGTTTATTATGCAAGAAGGGAATCTCTATACTGGAAGCGTCGAATCTCAATTTGGGTTCTATACTCTGTTGGGCGATGTTACGGGCGGCGCGCAAGACGGGACGGGCATCAGCATTTGGGGGACAGCGCCTTATGAAGGACAGGAGTATCCGTTTCGATTGGACGGGCGATACATCAATCCGGACAGTGTGAACGGAACCTGGCAGTTGGACGTTACTGGCGGCGGCGACACGGGAACATTCGCGTTTAGCAGGAGATTTTGATTTGCGAGTTGCAGTAATCGGCAGCGGCGGTCGCGAACACGCGCTCACTTGGAAGCTGAAGCAAAGCCCACGGGTTTCAGAACTCTTTGCCATGCCGGGGAATCCGGGAATGGCTGAACTTGCGACACTTGTGAAGGTTGAGCAGAATGTCGCGCTCCTTTTGGATGAGATTGAAAAACTCAGAATTGATTTTGTGGTCGTCGGGCCGGAGCAACCATTGGCAGATGGGCTGGCGGACGAACTTGCGCGAAAGGGAGTGTTGACTTTCGGGCCATGTCAGGCTGCTGCGAGGTTGGAGTCTTCCAAGGTGTTTGCTAAACGGCTAATGAAAGATTGCGCGGTTCCGACGGCGGAGTTTGAAGTGTTTTCAAATTACGCAGAGTTTGAGAAGTTTGTACTCTCAAATCCGCGAGCGAATGGCCGCGTGGTCAAAGCGGACGGATTGGCGGCGGGCAAGGGTGCATTTGTTTGCACGAGTGATTCGGAAGCAATTGAAGTGGGGCGACGGCTTCTGTATGAAAAAGAATTGGGTGAAGCCGGGGCAACGATTGTAGTGGAAGAAATGCTCGCGGGTCGCGAAGGCTCACTGCATTTTATGTGTGACGGCGAGCGGTTCTTGGCCCTCCCCCCTGCTCAGGATTATAAACGCGCATTTGACGGTGACCGCGGCCCCAACACGGGCGGAATGGGGACATTTTGTCCGGCGCGACACGTGACCACTCAGATTATTCGTGACGTGGAAATGCGCGTGGTTTCTCCTATTCTATCGGCGCTAAAAGAGCAAGGCACGCCGTACCGGGGGCTATTGTATGTTGGGATCATGTTGACTGAACGCGGGCCGCAGGTGATTGAATTTAACTGCAGGTTTGGTGATCCTGAAACACAAGTAATGTTGCCCTGTTTAGGGTACGATCTGCTTGAACCAATGCTTGAATGCGCCAAAGGTGAATTGAATCCGAACAAATTCTCATCGCAGGCCTCGCGCAACGCAGTTTGTGTTGTTCTTTGCGCCGAAGGTTATCCGTCAAGCTATCGCAAACATGTACCGTTAAGCGCCCCTTCTGGCAACGCGAACCAGATTTTGTTCTCGGCGGGAACTTCGACCATTGATGGCAGCTGGGTTTCATCAGGCGGACGAGTCCTCAATGCCGTAGGCCTCGGCGACACGATGGAAGGCGCGCGGTCGGCGGCCTATGAGTTGGCAAATAAGGCAGTTGTCGAGGGTTTGCGAATGAGATCCGATATTGCTTTGTCGGAGGCACAATGAACGCTCTGGATCAACTTGTAGGCGAGAGTGATTCGCTACGGGCGGTCAAGTCGCTGATCTTGCAAGCCGCACCGACTGATATATCCGTGTTGATCATCGGAGAAAGCGGAACGGGCAAAGAGCTTGTGGCGCGCGCAATTCATGAACATTCGAGCCGCAGCAACGGGCCACTGCTGTTTGTGAACTGCGGCGCGATACCGCAGGGGATTTTTGAAAGCGAAGTGTTTGGTCACGAGCGCGGGAGCTTCACGGGAGCTGATCGCAAGCGCACGGGCTATTTTGAACAGGCGCAAGGGGGAACTTTGGTATTGGATGAGATCGGCGAAATGCCGATGGAATCACAGGTGAAGTTGCTCAGGATTTTGGAATCACGCGAGGTGATGCGAGTCGGATCGAGCAAGACCGTTCCGGTTGATGTGCGAGTTCTGGCCTCGACAAATGTTGACTTGGCAGACGCGGTTGCAAAGGGCGATTTTCGACATGATTTGTTCTTCAGACTGAAAGCCGTGACGATTCAGATTCCACCGTTGCGCGAGCGCATGGCGGATATTCCGGTTCTGGCCGTGCAGTTTGCCCGCGAGTTTGCCGAACGAAACCGTCTGGCTATACCGCGATTTACAAGTGATGCTTTGGACTTATTGTCACAGCAGTATTGGCCCGGAAATGTGCGCGAATTGAAGAACACCATCGAATCCGTGTTGACACTAAATCGCGGATTGTCTGTGCTCCATTCTGATCATTTTCGACCGCATTTGTCTTCACCGCGAGCGTTACTGCCGATACTGGCATCGCGCGATCAACAACCAATTGGAAATGACCTGCTGTTGGCGACTCTGCTTGACGTAAGGCGGGAGGTGCGGGACTTGCGAACGATTCTTGAGACGGCGATTGCGTCTTCGCAAGCGATAACGGAAGAGCCATTGCCGTCTAACAGACTAACTGATTTGGAACGCGAGCAAATTCAGAAGATGCTCGAGCAGAACCAGGGGAACCGGCGCAAGACGGCGCGAGATTTGGGAATTGGAGAACGGACGCTCTATCGAAAACTCAAGGAGTACAACATTGGTTAAGCTGCTCCTCATTGTGGCTTGCAGTTTGCTGTCAAGCTGTTATTCATTCAAGGGCCAGGTTGCAGGCGACGTGAAAACGCTGGCAATCCCGACTTTTACGAACGAGTCTTCGGAGTTCGGGCTGTCGGAAACCGTGACTGATCAATTGATTCGCGGGTTTCAGAAGGACGGGACGCTGCGGATTGTGTCGGAAAGTAACGCAGACGCGATCTTGGTCGGCACGCTGACGGACGCGAAAGATGAACCTTACACGGCGCGCAGCGGAACGGAGATAACTGTTGATGAATATCGTTTTTCAATGATGTGCAGGATTGACCTTGTCATTCGCGAAACGGGCGAAGTGAAATGGACGCAAAATTTCCCCGCATGGTCAATCTATGCCTATGGCGGGGACCTTTCCAACCGGGAAACGGCGGTGACTGAGGCAACGACTAAGCTTGTGGAAGACCTACTCAACAAGATTGTCGGGAGTTGGTAGTGGAACAGCTTGAATTGACCGAATCGAGTTTTGAGGCGTGCGTTGAGCGTACGTGCAAGGCTGTCTTGGCAGGCGAACTGATCGCATTTCCAACGGACACTGTGTACGGATTAGGCGGGATGGCTTTCAGCCGTAGGGTGCTTGACAAGCTGATGACCGTGAAGCCGGACCGCAATGCCAAGCCGACGGCAATACTTATCGAGAGTTTGATTCGGCTGTCGCAATTCGGAGGCGAAGTTCCCGGGCCGAAGCTTGTGCATTTGGTTGAAAGTTATTGGCCGGGGCCGTTGACGGTCGTCTGGCATGTGTCTCAGTCAATTCCTGAAGAATTTCAGGGAAAAGAACGAACTTTGGGATACAGAATCCCTAATCACGAGTTCATATTAGAGGTGATGCGGCGAACGGAACGGCCGCTTTGGGCCACGAGTGCAAATTTACCGGGGCGGCCCGCTCCACGATTGTACAGCGAGATGGATCCTGCTGTGCTTGATTCATGTGACTTGGTGATTAAGACCAAAGCATTGCTGCTGGGAAAGGCCTCGACCGTGGTTGACGTGCGGGGCAAGCAGCCAGTGATGGTTCGCGAAGGGGCGATCGCGGAATCAGATATTGAGAAAATTTGGAAGAAAGGATGACGGGAAACATTTGAGCAGCTTACATAGACTCTTCTCATTGTGCCTTCTTGTATTTGGCCCAGTAGTGCTCTGTCGGGCTGAAGATATTTATTCGCCGGACTCTACGACAACATTTTCAGTGCGGCGTGATTCTATCTCGGTGCCGGAGAATATTCCTTTTTCAATGGGCGAGCGAATGACTTACCATGTGTCCTTCAGTGCAGTTCCGGCCGGAAAGGCCGAATTGCAGGTTATCGACACCGTCAAGATTGGCGATCAATGGGCATGGCGGATTCAGTCGAGTGCGCGCTCGGCCAAGGGATTTGATTGGGTGTTCAAAGTTAGAGATACGATCACAACTTGGGTGGACACGGACTCAATCTACAGCCATAAGTTTCACAAGCGGCTGATGGAGGGATTCTACAAGGATGAAAAGTTAGTTCGGTTTAGTTTGAAGGATAGTTTGGCCTATTGGTGGGATGAAGCGATTGAAAAGACTCCGAAGAAAGTTGAGCCGCGCGTGCAGGACGTGTTATCAGCTGGCTATCGCACGCGAACGGTTCCGCTTGAGGTTGGTGACACAATTGCGATTAGAACTCACGACGTCAAAGTAACATACGACTTACTTGTATTCGTACTGGCGCGCGATACTGTGCAGACATTGGCCGGCGAGTTTGATTGCTTCGTTTGCGAGCCTGTGCTGAAGAGTGGTGGGTTGTTTCAGAAGGAGCGCAAGGCTCATGTGTATGTTTGGGTGACGGCTGATGAGCGAAGAATTCCGGTAGTAATGAGTTCAAAGGTCTCGTTTGGATCATTTACTGTTGAACTTGAAGACTATTCTCCGGGTGCTGGCAAAGCGGGTATTAGCGACTATGAGAAGTCGCGTGCGCGTGACGGGGGGCGACCGGATTTGGGCGTATTTGCACCTTAAATCAAAAAAGACAATTATTTAGAATTAATGTAATGGTTCACAATCATTGATAATAGGAAGCAAACTATTTATTTATTCTGGCGCTTGAACCTTGACAGACAGGTTGTAAATCGTTAATTTCTCGTCATATTTTGCGTGCTGTGAGCGCAAGGTAATACTACCTCAGGGTCCCCCCCACCTTCCTTCCGTATTTTTCGGAGTATCGTAGAACCAGTGTCCGCCGAATTCCCTTTTCTTAAGGATGGAGGAGTATGCTCCTAAAGTCCCTAACATTGTCTGCCATTGTCTTTCTTGAGAGTATTGCCGTGTTCGGTCAAGCCGATACGGCAATTGTCGTATTGGGTCAAGGGGCGGCACCGACGCAAGTTGTGGTAACCGACGCCCCGAACGATGGCGGCGAAGCACTGAATGTTTCATGGACTCCGACTGCGCAGGTCGGATTTACTATTTTGAAATACCAGTTGCTCGCGGCCGAGTCTGCGAACGGCCCGTTTCAGATTATGGCCGAAGTGGATAGCAAGACAACTGAAGCACGAATGTCGTCGGGCGATGGTTGGAAGGTTGAGCCGGACAAGCCATACTATATTAAGGTCGTGGCGGTGGACTCCACAACTCTGGCTGTGCCGGACTCGACAAATCCTGATTCAGTGACGGTGAGATTTGAAAAACGATTGCGGCTTAGCGAGTCGTCGATTGTTGGACCGTACTCATCTGTGGCCTCGTGGTTTAATTGGAACAGACTCAACATCTTCTTGATGGTGATTCTGTTCTATGTTTTGGTGATGTTCATGGTGAAGCGCGCCAAGACTGGGCAGGCATTGTGGTTTCGGAAGATCGCCGGAATTGACGCGATCGATGAAGCGATCGGACGTGCAACGGAGCTTGGCAAGCCGGTGTTGTACGTGCCGGGGACGCAGAATATTGAAAATATCCAGACAATT
>CAZPKG010000018.1:0-53682 GCA_964587105.1 uncultured Alphaproteobacteria bacterium
AAATGGACATAGTGACATTCCGTGGGCAAACTATCTTACGCAAAGCGAAAACCCGAATGCCCGGCCTTATGAAATTAGCGAGATCATGAGCGATCCGTTCGGACGCTTTCTTATTGGGGCCAGCAGCGGTGGAAATCATACTTTTGTCTGCGACCCGAACAATACTTTGACCGATACAACCGACGATACATGGGAAAGTTACGACCCCGTTGCATTGCAAGACGCGGCCACAACTTGTTTCGAAGATATTTCCCGCGAAGTGGTTACATTTGCTGTTGATCATCAAAACTACCTCTGGGTCGGCACGCCGACCGGCGCCTACTATTCACAAGGCGGACTCAATCCGAACGCAAGCGTAAACTCGATGCGCTTCATCTGCTTGTATGATCTGCCAATCGGTAATCGCGTCAACGCAATTCACGTTGATTCGCAGGACAACAAGTGGTTCGGCACCGATAACGGCGTAGCAGTTCTGGACCCTTCGTTCACTTGGATTCATGTTTTTCAAACATCCAGCAGCATTGACTACGCATCTGATCTTGCTTCCAACGGCATAACCTCGATTACGTCGAATCCGCTTACGGGTGAAGTCTGGCTCGGCACTCTTGACGGACTGTCGCGACTTCAGACGCCTTATGTTTCGCGCGAACCCGCGCTCGACACTGTGACTCCTTATCCTAACCCGTTCCATGCGGACGGCTCGCAATCGCTGTTTCTCGACGCTGATGCACTGGGTGGACGTTTTGACCAACTTCGCGTATTCACATTGGGCGGTCGTCTCGTGCGCGAACTGACGTGGACGCAAGCCATCACAATCGGGTGGGATGGAAAGAACACCGACGGAGATTTCGTTGCCGGCGGTGTTTATCTATTGGTTGCGACAACGGGTGACGGTCACTCCGCGACCGGCAAGGTTGCAGTATTGGGCCGCTGATAGATGCTTGCGCGCCTGCATATTCGCAATTTTCTGCTCGTCGAGGAAATCGAACTTAATTTCGAACGGGGGTTCACTGCAATCACGGGCGAAACCGGCGCGGGCAAGAGTATGATTCTCGGTGCGCTGCAAGTCGTCTTCGGCGATTCGTTTGGCGAACAAATGATCCGCGACGGCGCAGAACGCGCGGTGATCGACGTCGAATTCAGGCTCTCCTGCGCGGAAGAACTCGAAGCGTTGGTTGGTGAAGAATTTTGCGACAGCCCGTCCGATGTGCTGTCCGTTCGCCGCGAGTTGGGACGAGGCGGCAGGGCGCGCGGTTTCATTCAGGATCGTCCGGCGACAATTGAACTCCTGAAGTCTGTCGGCGATGCGCTGATGGATTTTCACGGGCAGAGAGATAGCTTGTCGCTATTCAAACCGTCCAGACAACTCGATTTTTTGGATGCGTTCGCTCATTCCTCAGAGGAACGAGAGGCAGTTGCTTCCGCCTACAAGACACGGCACGACTTAGCGGCAGAGCGAGAAGAACTTTTGCGCGATGTTCAGGAACGCCGCAAAGAACAGGCTCTGCTCGCATATCAGCTTGAAGAGATTGACCGACTTGGCCTCCGTGAAGGCGAGGATGTTGACATTGCCGCCAAGCTCAAAAAACTTGAGCAATCGGAAAAACTGATTGTTCTTGCCAATCAAGTAGCCGGCCTGCTCGAGCAAGATGACGTATGCGCCGTGTCGCTCACGGGCCAAGCGCGCCAACTTGCTGAAGAGATCAAGCGCATTGACGCAGAATTTTCGGATGTTGTTGCCGAACTTGCCGATTTAGCCGCGCGGCTCCGCGACGTGAGCGGGGAAGTCAGCCATTACGCTGAGCGTATCGACGTCAATCCTGAGGAACTGGAGAAGCTCCGCCAGCGCGCTGCAACGCTCTCGGAATTGCGCCGTAAGCACGGACTCGATCTCAATCAAATTCTTGAGCAAGCTGCGCACATGAAAAGCGAGCTGGACGCGCTGGCCGAAATGGAACGCAAGCTTTCTGGAATCGATTCTAATCTCGAAAAAGCAAATCAAGCACTTTCGGCAGCCGCGCGCGTGTTGTCAAACAAACGGAAAGCTGCAGGGATTTCATTTGCGATGGCGGTCGAACAGACTCTCAAACCTCTCGGATTCAACAAGCCGAGTTTTGAAGTGTCGTTGGACTCCGTTGACTTTGCTGAAGTAGAAACCATCTCCCGCAGCGGCGCTGATACGGTTCAATTCATGTTTAGAGCGTCCGCCGGGCAAGCACTTCTGCCGTTGGCTGAGGTTGCTTCCGGAGGCGAGTCGTCGCGCGTAACGCTAGCCATCAAGAGCGTCGTTGCCGAACGGATGCACTATCCGCTCCTCGTTTACGATGAAATTGACTTGGGCATTTCAGGCCGCGTCGCCGCGTCCGTCGCCAGCTTGCTTTATGATCTCGGTCGGGAACAACAGCTGATTGTTGTAACACATTTGCCGCAGATTGCCGCCCGTGCCGAACACCAACTTCACGTTTCCAAAAGCACATCACGCGATCGCACGATCACTAACGCCGCAATGCTCTTACCAGAGCAGCGCGCTGAAGCCGTCGCCGCATTGCTCGCGGGTTCGGAAATCTCCGGCAGCGCCCTTGCCGCCGCAGGCGAACTCCTAAACTCTCACAACACCACGTCGGAACAGGCAGAATAATTTGGATAGCCTAATTCTCCGCGGCGGACGCCCGCTCGAAGGAGAGATACCAATTTCGGGATCGAAAAATGCCACGCTGCCGTTGCTCGCAGCCACGCTCCTTGCCCCCGGTTTCTATCGCTTCACAAACGTCCCGCAGCTCAAAGACGTGCGCACTATGTCGAATCTGCTGCGCATTCTCGGTGCCAAAATTGATGAGTCCGGCAACGAACTCTTGATTGACACGAGTCACGCGTCGCACATTGAAGCGCCGTATGATCTTGTCAAAACCATGCGCGCGAGCTTCTATGTGCTTGGCGCCTTGCTCGGAAGGCACGGCGAAGCGCGCGTTTCACTTCCCGGTGGTTGTGCGTGGGGACCGCGCCCGGTTGATTTGCATTTAAAGGGCATGGAAGCGCTCGGCGCGAAACTCACGCTTGATCAAGGTTACGTTGTCGCTTCGGCTTTGCCTCTTAAAGGTGCAACGTTTGAATTTGGTATTTCCAGCGTCGGCGCGTCGGCAAACGTCTTGATGGCTGCCGTTCGCGCGGAAGGTACCACCGTACTGAAGAATGTCGCGCTCGAACCGGAGGTCACATCTCTGGCACTGTTCTTGAATAAGATGGGCGCGCGCATTTCGGGAATTGGTGGACGCGACCTGACTATTCAGGGAGTGGCCGAGCTTCAACCTGCCGATGCCGTTATGTCGCCCGATCGAATTGAAACGGGTTCGTTCATGTGCGCAGTTGGCATGACGAAAGGAAAGGTCAAACTTACACATGCCGATCCGCAACAGCTTAACGCGGTGATTGAAAAGGCGCGGCAGGCCGGGTTGACCGTCGCAGTCGGCGCTGATTGGATTTCAGTCGAGCGCTCGAGCGGCAAACTGAAACCCATTGACGTAACGACCGACGTGTACCCGAACTTTCCGACGGATTTGCAAGCGCCGTTCATGGCACTGGCAACAATCGCCGACGGAGTTTCGCACATTACGGACACGATCTACACGGATCGCTTTACGCACGTCGCCGAACTCTTCCGTCTTGGCGCTCAAATTCATATGGACAACAATACCGCAGTCGTCACGGGCGTACCAAAACTTACCGGAGCGCCAGTCATGTCCACGGATTTGCGTGCTTCAGTGTGCCTTGTTCTGGCCGGACTTGCGGCTGATGGCGAGACGGAAGTAAAACGCGTTTATCATTTGGATCGCGGTTACGAAAAACTTGAGGAGAAACTTTCTCGGGTCGGCGCGGATATTCGCCGGGCCGAAGGCGATCTATGAGCGCGGATTTCGTACATCTTCACAATCACTCCGAGTATAGTCTTCTCGACGGCGCGTGCAAAGTTACGGATCTCGTAAAGCGTACCGTCGAATTAGGCATGCCCGCGATTGCGTTGACCGATCACGGCGCGCTGCACGGCGCGGTAGATTTTTATTCCATTTGCAAAGCGCAAGGCGTGCAGCCGATTATCGGTTGTGAAGTGTACATTTGTAAGGATCGATTCGACAAATCAGGCGGACAACGCAAGCGCAACGGTGACGAATACGCCAACCACCTGCTCCTGCTCGCCAAAGATGAAATCGGCTACAAGAATCTCGTCAAGCTCTCGTCAATCGGCTACACTGAAGGGTTTTATTACAAGCCGCGCATTGATTCCGGAGTGCTCGAAAAGCATTGCCAGGGTTTGATTGCCACGTCGGGCTGTATGTCGTCGGATATTCCTTCGCTCTTAATGTCCGGTGACGAGTCCGGCGCTTGGGAGAAGGCGATGTGGTACAAAGAACTTTTCGGGGATGATTTTTATGTCGAGATTCAGCGACACGATCTTCCCGAAGAAGTAAATTTGAACAAGCAGCTCATCAAACTGGCAGGCAGGCTTGGTTCAAAGGTTATCTGCACGAATGATACGCACTACCTAAACCGCACGCACGCTGAAGCGCACGACTGTTTGCTCTGTATCGGCACCGGAAAAAACGTGTCCGACATTGAGCGCATGAAGTTTGATACACAGGAGTTTTACCTCAAGACTCCTGAAGAAATGGCCGAACTCTTCAGCGACGTCCCGGAAGCGCTGTTAAACACGCGCGAGGTCGCCGAGAAGTGCAACATCAAATTGGATTTCTCGACTCGTCACCTGCCGCGCTTTCCGTTGCCTGAAGGCGAAGAAAATGAGACCGCCTACCTGACCAAGCTCGCGCGCATCGGAATGACGCGCCGTTATTCTTCAGTCACTCCTGATCTGGAAGAACGGTTGAATTACGAGTTGCGCGTGATCGATCAAATGGGTTTTTCCGGATATTTCTTGATCGTTTCAGATTTTGTGCGTTATGCCCGCTCAATAGATGTCCCTGTCGGTCCCGGCCGTGGATCCGCTGCGGGTTCGCTTGTTTGCTATGCGTTGGGTATCACGAGCCTCGACCCGATTCGTTTCGACCTCTATTTCGAGCGCTTCCTGAACCCTGAGCGCATCTCGATGCCCGATATTGACATTGACTTTCATGACGAAGGCCGCGCGCGCGTCATTGAATACGTCCGTGAAAAATACGGCGCTGAATCAGTTGCGCAGATCATCACATTTGGAAGGTTGAAGGCCCGCGCCGTTGTCCGCGATGTTGGCCGCGTGTTAGGAATGAGCTATGCCGACATGGATAAGCTCGCAAAAAAAATTCCCGACGGCCCAACCTCAAGTCTTGCAAACGCTACTGACGGCAATCCCGAGTTAGTGGAATTGCTCAAAGAGCGTGACGACTTTCGCAAAGTTTGGTCGGTCGGCGGCGCGCTCGAAGGCCTTTGCCGCCATGCTTCAACCCACGCTGCCGGAGTCGTCATCACGCCCGGGCCATTAACCGATTATGTGCCGCTCTTCCGTCAATCCGACGGGTCGATTACCACGCAGTTCGATATGAACATTGTGGACAAGATCGGCCTGCTCAAGATGGACTTCTTAGGTTTGCGCACGCTCAACGTCATCGATCTTTGCATGAACATGCTTGCCAAACGCGGCGTAGAGTTGGACCTGGATTCCGTGCACGAGTCGTTTGATGAAAAAACTTATGATTTGTTGGGACGCGGCGATACGACCGGCGTCTTTCAGCTTGAATCCGGCGGTATGCGCGAGTGGTTGACGAAGTTGAAACCGAATTGCATTGACGACATTGTGGCTATGGTGGCGCTCTATCGCCCCGGCCCGATGAACATGATCGGCGACTTCATTGATCGCAAGCACGGACGCACACAGGTTGCCTATCTTCATCCCAATCTTGAGCCTATTCTCAAGCAAACCTACGGTGTCATCGTCTATCAGGAGCAGGTGCTGCGAATCGCGCGCGATATCGCAGGCTTTACGCTCGGACGCGCCGATATTTTGCGCAAAGCAATGGGCAAGAAGAAAAAAGAGGAGATGGAGAAGGTTCACGCCGAGTTTATCGATGGTTGCCTATCGCACAGCGGATTATCCAAGAAGCTCGCCGAGGAAATTTACGAGCTGGTCAGAAAGTTTTCAGAGTACGGATTTGTTAAGGCGCACGCGGCGTGTTACGCCGTGCTCGCCTACCAGACCGCTTACCTGAAAGCGAACTATCCAGCCGAATTCATGGCCTCCGACATCGCATCGTATCATGGTGATACGAAACAGATGCCGAAGATCATCAATGACGCGCGTCGTAACAACGTGTCCGTATTTCCGCCGGATGTGAATCGATCCGAACGCAACTTTTCGGTTACCGAAGGCGCAGTCCGCTGCGGCCTGGAGAACATCAAGAACATTGGCCAAGCTCCCGTTGAAGCCATCATTGCCGCGCGCGAGAAAGACGGGCCGTTCACGAGCTTCTTTGACGTGGCCGCACGCGTGGATTCACGCGTCGTGAACCGCAAAGTAATTGAAAGCTTGATCGGCGCCGGCGCGCTCGATAGCTTGCCGGGGAATCGTGGACAGTTCTTCGCTTCCATTGAGGCTTTTCTTTCCTTCTCGCTTGAAAAAGAGCGCGAACGCGATTTTGGACAATCGTCTTTGTTTGGTGAAGCTTCCGGTTCTTCCTCAATGGAGCCAAGACTTCCCGAAGTGATGGACCAATCGTTTGAAGAGAAGATTTCCAAAGAGAAGGAACTCTTGGGCTTCTATGCATCCGGACATCCGCTCGATCAAGAGCGCGAAGTCATCGAGAGCATCACGACCGCTACTCTTGGAGATACGTCTGACCTGATTGATCAGGATAGCGTGCGAATCGGCGGTGTAGTTACTGATGTCCGTCGACAAGTAACCCGCAAGGGCAAACCGATGGCGACTGTAACATTTGAGGACTACACCGGTTCATCGGAAATATTGGTTTTTGCCGACGTCCTTGAAAACTACTCGCGTTCGCTGCAGAAAGATGCCAAGCTTGTCATTGTCGCACGCGTTTCACGCCGCGAAGATGAAGAGCCAAAGTTTATCGCCGAAGAGATTTTCACAATCGAGGAAGCCAAAGCCCGGTTTGCACGCAAGCTCTTAATTCATCTTGCGCCGCAACCGAATATGGAACGCACATTGAATGCGCTTGAAGATCTGTTCGCGCATCATAACGGCGACGTCGAGATTCTATTTCGAGTCGAGCAGAACGGTGAGGACAGATTCATCCGTTCCCGCCGCTATCGCTTGAAGACTTCACTTGACGTGCTTTCGCAAGTGCGGCGAATGATCGGCGAGAAGAACGTGGAGTGTCTGTGGCAATGAAACGACATTGCGCAGCAGATTTGCGTCCTCCGCGCGTCATGATTCAAACACTCGGCTGCGCCAAAAACGCCGTTGACAGCGACACGCTTGCCAGCTTATTGAAGCAAGGTGGATTCGAGTACGTCGCTCGTGAATCGCAGGCCGACGTAGTGGTCGTCAATACGTGCGGATTCATTGATGACGCTAAAGTAGAGTCTATCCAAGTCATGCTTGAAGCCGTGCGCTGGAAACAAGCCAAGCGCGGACGACGAGTGTACGCGATGGGTTGCTTAACGCAGCGTGACGGCGCGGAAATTCGCGCCGAGCTTCCCGAACTTGACGGCGTCTTCGGCATCGGCGAATGGTCAAGCATGCTCTCTGCGCTCGGCGCAAATCCGTTGAGCGTCGTGGAATCGCCCAATGTAACGATGTTTAGCGGCAAAGCCGGGCCCGGTTCAGCGTACTTAAGAATTTCAGACGGCTGTTCACACGCGTGTGCATTTTGCGCAATTCCTCAAATGCGCGGACTCTATCGCAGCGAACCCATCGAAAAACTTGTCCATGAGGCCAAACTGTTGGCGCGCACAGGGGTGAAAGAACTGCTGATCATTGCGCAAGAGAGCACAAGTTACGGGGTAGATATTTACCGCAAGCGAATGCTTGTGGAGCTATGTAATCAACTCTCTGAGATCGAAGGCATCGAGTGGATTCGAATCCTCTATGCGCATCCGCCTTCGGCGCCGCCGAAATTCATGTCCGAACTTGCGCGCGTGCCCAAGCTTGCACCGTATCTCGATTTTCCCATTGAACACGCGTCCGATCGAATGCTCAAACTGATGAATCGCAAGACATCCGCCGCGAAAATGAAAGAATCCATCGACGCTTTCCGCGATGGCAGGGATAATGCGTGTGTTCGAACAACCGTTCTTGTCGGCTTCCCCGGGGAAACCGATCAGGATTTTGAGGAACTCTACCGCTTCATGGAAGAAATACAATTCGAGCGCGCCGGCGTCTTCACCTATTCGCCGCAAATCGGCACCGCCGGAGCAGAGTTGCCCGGTCGGGTTGAAGAAGGCGTCGCGCTTGACCGCTTGGATCGCTTAATGAAACTGCAAAAGCAAATTTGCTTGAGCCGCCACAAGACGCTCGTCAACGAGACGATTCCCGTGCTCAT
Organism: uncultured Alphaproteobacteria bacterium; assembly: GCA_964587105.1. Classification (GTDB taxonomy): domain Bacteria; phylum Electryoneota; class RPQS01; order RPQS01; family RPQS01; genus JABWCQ01. Next base: position 8,487 of record CAZPKG010000018.1, read on the forward strand.
CGAGCGCAATGTGCGCGAGGCGTCGTGGGGACGTAGCGCATGGGACGCTCCTGACATTGATGCGCTCGTGCGCGTGCGCGGAACTTTGACGCCCGGCGTCATGCACCTTGTGAAAGTCACGGGAGCCGCAGCCTATCAATTGGATGCCGTTCCGATTCATTCGGAAAATCTGCAACGGAGTGATTCATGCGGAAGCTTTGCACTGCCGGTCTTGTCGCACTAACTCTGATTGTATCAATTGTCTTCGCGCAGCGCCCGCGTGAAGACACACCTGAAGCGCGCGGCTTTCGTTGCCGCAGCGGTCAACGTTTGTCGAGCAAAGCGGACAGCGCGTTGATTTTTGTCGCGCTCTCCGTGCCGTATGACAATTTGACTTTTGTTCGCGGCCAGCAAGACGGTTTCGCCGCGCGCTTTGAAGCGGCCTTCATGTTGCTTGACAATGAAGGGATGCTCGCCGCTGAGCGCAGTGTGGATATTGACGTGTTGACTAATGAGTTCAAAGAGACGAACAGCCGCACAATGAATGCCGTTCGTACCGAGGAGTTCTATGTCAAGCCGGGCGACTACAAAGTATCCGTGGTAATAACGGACCGCGAGACAAAACGCAAATCGCGCTGGAGTGGCGAGGCATCTGCTGCGCTTATGGATTCGTTGCTGTCTGTGTCCGATCTCTATTGGCTCGACCGCGATACCTTGTTGGATGCTCCGAACACGCCGCGGGTCATTGAAAATTTCTCGAATCGCGAACAACCCGCGCTTGTCGCGATCGACTTAGTCTCAGTGGCCAAGGATTCACTGCTGATTTCGTGGACCGTTGCCGGTGAGGACAAGAAGCCCGTTGCCTCACAGTCGGAGAAAATTCTTCCTACCGGCGGCGTTCAGCACCTCGAGTATTCGGTTGTAATGAAGAACCTGCCAGTGCAGGAATACAAAGTAACGTTTGAGGCGATTGGCTTTGGCCGTCGCGAAGCGCGTGAGGTAATTTTTGCAGTGAACATCCCCGGCGTGCCCGCGTCGATATCTGATTTGGGTCAAGCCATTCGTCAGGTCAAGTACATCGCAACCGCTGAAGAGAACCGTCGTTTGCGCGGCGCCGCAATTTCCGATCGCGAGCAGTTGTTTCGTGAATTTTGGAAAAAGCGAGATCCCACGCCGGATACACCGCGCAATGAATTGATGGAAGAGTACTATTTCCGCGTGCAGTTTTGCGATGAGAAATACTCGACGCACCGCCCAGGTTGGGAAACAGACCGCGGTCGAATCTACATCATGTACGGCGAGCCAACGGATATTGAACGGCATCCCTTTGAATCAGGCTCGCGGCCGTATGAAATTTGGTACTACCATAATTTGAATCGCCGCTTTGTGTTCGTTGATTATACGGGATTCGGAGATTACACGTTATCGGGACCGCAGTGGGGCTACTAACGTCGTGCTGAAGCCAATCTCGCACGGTGCCACGATTGGAGTTTGTGCTCCTGCCGGCCCTGTCCGCGTAGAGAGTTTGGAGCGTGCGATTGAGCAGCTCCGCGCGCTTGGTTACAAGATAAAGGTGACACCAAGCGTTTACAGCAAACTCGGATTTCTGTCTGCGTCGGATGACATCCGCAAGCAGGAATTAGAGTCGTTGTTTGGCGATCCCGAGGTGGACACCGTGTGGTGTGCGCGAGGCGGAGTTGGCACTTCGCGATTGCTTTCACTAATGAATCTTGAGCAAATTGCAAATTCGGAGAAACCCTTTCTCGGCTTCTCTGATCTGACGGCTTTGCAATGGGCGCTCTGGGCGAGGCATCGCGCCACGACATTCAGCGGTCCGCTTACAATCGAATTTGACGGATCGCTGACTGAAGAAACGCGCAATTTCGCGCTGCAATTGCTTGCCGGTGCTGAGCATGACAACTGGTTAAATTGTTTTTCCGGCGTTAGCCTTGAGTTGTTGCGCTCCGGTGCGCGTGAAATCATCGCTCCGCTCATGCCGGGCAACCTGACAATGATAGCAACGCTGCTGGGTACGCCATGGTTGCCTGATTTGCGCGGGGTGATTCTAGTAATTGAAGATATCGCCGAGCCGCCGTATCGCGTTGATCGATTGCTCTTCCATCTGCGCAATGCAGGAGTCCTGCAAAATCTTGCTGCGTTGGTCGTCGGCGATTTTGGGTGGAGTGGGGAAGAGGCTTCGATCAATAATGACTTACTGAAGCAAAGTCTGCTCGATGCGACGCGCGGTACCAGCTATCCGATTCTCACGGGCTTCCCCTATGGACATGGCGCGACACGCATGACGCTTCCGGTGGGTTCGCCGATGCGTCTCAGCATCGCCCGCGATCAATTTTCACTTTCCTACGCAATTTCACCGTTCGATTCCGCTATCTAAAGTATGCGAATTGCATTCTTTGCCTCCGGCAACGGTTCGACGTTTCAACAGCTTGTTGACTCGCTTCGTTTGGAGAACTTGCCCGCTGTACCCGCGCTGCTTTTGTGTTCAAATCGCAAAGCGTTCGCGCTCGAGCGTGCGCGGCAGCTTGGCGTTGATTCAGAAGTCTTGTCCCGAAAAGATTTTTTGAATACAAGCGAACATGGCGACGCGCTGCTTGCTGTGTTGCGAAAACACAATTGCGATTTCATCTTCCTGTGCGGCTATATGGAGCTTGTCCCGCCACAAGTAGTCGCCGCCTTTCGTCATCGTATCGTAAATATTCACCCGGCATTGCTTCCCGCTTTTGGCGGCAAAGGCATGTATGGTCACCATGTGCACGAGGCTGTCTTGGCTTATGGATCAAAGATTTCAGGCGCGACCGTACATTTCGTGGATGAAGAATATGATCACGGCCCCATCATCGCGCAGCAGGCGGTAATGGTCAAGCCTGACGACACTCCCGACACGCTCGCGTCCCGCGTGCAAAATATTGAAAAGACGCTTTATGTTGGAGCCTTACGCATGATCGTTAAAGGCAAATATATAATTGAAGGTCGCAAAGTAACTCCGCTACCCTAATTCTCTATCAATGATTCAAATCCGCCGTGCTCTTCTATCTGTCAGTGACAAAACCGGACTGATTGACCTCGCCCGAGCACTTCATGATCGCAAAGTTGAACTAATCGCCTCTGGTGGAACGGCAAAGGCAATTTTGAATGCCGGCATTCCGGTCATCGAAGTCGCCGATTTCACCGGTCACCCCGAAGCGATGGAAGGCCGTATCAAGACGCTGCATCCGCGCATTCATGGCGGGATGCTCGCTCGCCGCGATCACGCCGGTGACGTGGAAGATATGCGGCGACTTGGACTTGATCCGATTGATCTACTCGTTGTGAACTTCTATCCTTTCGCGCAAACACTTGCGCAAGGAAAATCCGACGAAGAGACCAACGAGAACATCGACGTCGGCGGCCCCTCAATGGTCCGCGGGGCCGTCAAGAATAGAAAACATGTGGTTGTTCTAACCAACACCGAGCAATATGCAGAGTTCCTGAATGAACTCGAAATCGGTGATGGCTCTGTTAGTGAGGAACTTGCGGACAAGTTAGGTCGCCATGCTTTCATGGAACTTGTGGCCTACGACGGCGCAATTGCCAATTGGTTGAACTCCGGAGATTTTCAGGCGCTCGCATTGCGTAAATCGCGCGCTCTTCGCTATGGAGAGAACCCGCATCAACAAGCGGCGCTGTTCGCTCCGTTTCACGCGCACTCTGAGGGTTTGGTTGCTTCCGATAAACTCTCCGGGAAGCAGCTCTCGTATAACAATCTGCTCGACGCCGACGGCGCGTTGGCCTTGTTAGGAGAGTTTGAGGAATGTGCGTGCGTGATCATCAAGCACGTTACTCCTTGCGGCGTGGGTCTCGGCGAAACACCCGCACAAGCAATCACAACCGCGCTTCTCACCGATCCTGTCTCCGCATTCGGCGGAATCGTCGCACTGAATCGCCCTTTAGATGAGAATTCAGCGCGCATTCTTTCTGACATCTTCCTCGAGATTATTCTCGCCCCGTCATTCACCGACGGCGCGCGGGAAATTCTGGCGAAAAAGAAAGCTCTGCGCTTGATCTCCTTTGATCTGCAGGCTTTGCAGTCCCGCCTCGCGTCCACCGAGCTTCGAGCAATTTGGGGCGGCTATCTTTTGCAAGACAAAGACGCAGGTTTCCCTGAATGGGCCGACGCCAAAGTGGTTACCAAAAGAGAACCAACTGAAGACGAGCTTGCGGCAATGCAACTGGGCTGGAAAGTCTGTAAGCACGTCCGCTCAAATGCAATCGTATTCTCTTCCCGCAACGGAACTCTTGGCATCGGCGCGGGACAGATGTCGCGCGTTGATTCGGCCCGCTTCGCAGTTCTGAAAGCTGAAGCCTCGTCAATATCATTGCGCGGATCCGTCTGCGCGTCAGACGCATTCTTTCCGTTTCGCGATGGGTTGGACTTCATCGCTCAAGCCGGTGCCACCGCCGTAATTCAACCCGGCGGATCCGTGCGCGACGATGAAGTCATCGAAGCTGCAAACGAACACAATATCGCCATGCTTTTTACCGGTCGCCGGCACTTCAAACACTGAGATGAATCATGAGCAACTGGCCTAAAAACCTCAAGCAACCGCTCTATGTCCGCCCGCCTTCGCGTGTGCGCTACATGGGCAAAAATTACATCGTCAAACGCGACGTAAGCGGCGCAATCTACGCCATCGTCGGACGTATGACGCGCAAACTGCCGTCGCTTGAAGAGGCGATTGCCGCCGCGCAAAATCAAAAAATGATTTGCACGTGGGGCGCATACTATTCGGTCTATGTTCAAGTTGACGCGGAAGAACAGCCGATGATACTTGACTACTTGTGGGCTGAAGAAAAGAAACGCGGAATCAATCCGCCCAATCTTTCTTCCGGAGTCGTTCTGTCAGACGAGGGTTAAACCTCTTTATTTCCTTATAATCGAGGAGCATATGTCCTTTTCCCTATCGGGATTTTTCTCCAACGAAATTGCAATTGATCTCGGCACGCGAAACACGCTTGTCTTTGTAAAAGGCAAGGGAATTCTCGTGCGCGAGCCGTCCATGGTCGCTATTCGCAAAAGCGACCGCAAAGTCATCGCCATCGGCAACGAAGCCCGCGAAATGCTTGGCAAGACGCACCGCGACCTTGAAGTCATCCGGCCCATGCGCGACGGCGTGATTGACGACGATGAAGTCGCTGAAATCATGATTCGCGCGCTAATCCGCAAAGCGCAAACAAACCGCTTGCTTCGTCCGCGCGTCATTGTGTGCGTCCCGTCCGGTGTGACCAAATCCGAAAAACGCATTATTAGAGACTCCGCCGAGCACGCAGGCGCACGCGAAGTCTTTTTGATCGCCGAACCGATGGCCGCGGCGCTGGGGGTCGGTCTGCCCGTTTTGGATCCCATCGGCAACATGGTGATTGATATCGGCGGCGGCACGACGGAGATCGCAGTCATCGCTCTTTCGGGAATCATTACCGACACTTCAATCCGAGTCGGCGGTGACGAGCTGGATGAAGCAATCATTCAGTTCATGCGCCGCAACTACAATTTGCTAATCGGCGAGCGCACCGCAGAGGAGATTAAAACTCGCATCGGTTCCGCCGCTAAGCTCGAGCAAGAATTGTCCATCGTAGCCAAGGGCCGCGACCTTGTCGAAGGCGTGCCGAAAGCAGTCGAGATCAACTCCATTGAAATTCGTGATGCAATCGAAGAGCCGATTTCGCAAATCGTTGACGCCGTAAAAAACGCACTTGAAAAAACTCCGCCGGAGCTTGCCGCTGATATTCGTGACCGCGGAATCATCATGACCGGCGGCGGCGCGTTGATTCGCGGACTCGATGTGCGTCTGCGCGAAGAAACTTCCCTGCCCGTCTTCCTTGCTGAAGATCCCCTCACGTGTGTGGTTCGCGGCACGGGCAAAGTTCTCGATGATATGGAAACCTACCACCGAGTCCTTCTTCCTAATTAATCTGCAATGCCAGCGCGAAACCGCCAGGCAAGCGGTACTCTTGAATGGATCGTCTTTCTCTCGTGCGCCGCGATCTCTTTGGTGTTGCTCTTAACCAGCCCGAAGCCCGGAGTTCGAGAGCTTAAAGATACGGCTACGGATGTTGTCGGCTATGCCGCATCACCGTTGCACATTGTTCGTCGGCTCTTTTCCATATGGTCGGACTATGATATTCTTCAGCAACATGCCGTCGCGTTGAGCAAGGAAAATGCGAAGTATCGCGACGCCGCGCTTGAAAATGATCGGCTGCGTGCGATGCTTGGACTCAGGGAACGCTCCAATATCTCGACAATATCTGCATCCGTCATTAGTGCGGTCGGCCCGGCGCTCGGCGGGCAATTCAGGATTGATATGGGACGTAGCGCAGGCGTGCCACTTCATGCTGCCGTTATCACTCCGCAGGGTTTGGTCGGTAAAACAGTTGAAGTAACCGATCACACCGCGTTGATACAAACGCTTGTCGGAAACAGCTACGGCGTTGCGGTCATGCTCGAACGCACTCGCATGCGCGGAATCTTGCGTTGGACCGGCCCCGATCGCTACACATTGACCGGGCTTCCTCAAGGCGTTGACATTAAGTCGGGCGACTTAGTCTTGACCTCCGGCGCTGGTTCGGTCTTTCCCAAAGGGTTGCGCGTTGGCGTCATCACAGATGCACCATCCGTTATCTCTATATACGGAGAGAGTTGGCTGGTGCAGCCTTTCGTTGATTTGCGCACGGTTGAAGATGTTTTTGTCGTCACCGATACAGGTTGGCCTGACGAATATGCTGGGCAAAATGATCTTCCGATCGGAGGCGATCAATGAGCGCGAAAGCATTAGTCACCGCGCTCAGCCTTCTCGTTCTGCAAGCTGGCATCGGCCCGCTCCTAACCATTGGTAACGCGCGACCGTCGTTTCTTTTGCCCTTTATTGTATATGTTGGTATTCAGTACGGTTCGCTCTGGGGAACAGTCACCGGATTTATCTTGGGTCTCGCCATCGATGCGCTCGGATCTCTGCCGCTTGGAATGTCAGGCTTTGCTTTTTGCATCGCCGGTTTCTTTTCGGCTCGTGTTGCCGAGGGCGCGCCGTTTCGTCTTTGGTGGCCGTGGACCGTCTTGGTTTTTCTCTTTGGACTCTTGCTTGAAATCCTGCGCATGCTTCTGCTTGCGCGCGCAAATGAATTGCCGTTCTTAAGTTTGCTCCTGTGGAGCGGTATCCCTTCTGCACTCTGGACAACCGGCCTTGCGGTGCTCTGGTTCCTTTCTCCGCTGCACAAGCGTGACAGCGCATCTCGATGAGCCAACGCAACGAAATTTTTCGCGACGCTGGTTTTCTCGGAGTTGGAATTGTCGTTTTTGCTCTCCTGATCTACCGGCTGGTGCAGTTGCAGGTTGTTCAAGGTCCAGAGTTTCGAGCCAAGTCCGAAGACAATCGTATTCGGTTTGTCGAAATGCTTGCGCCGCGCGGCGTTATTCGTGATAGACGAGGCGCGCTTTTGGTCAGTAATCGTCCGTCCTACACCTGTTACGGAATTCCGCGCGATCTTTACAAAGACAGTTTGGCAGTCGAGAAAATCGGTTTTGCGCTCGCTGGCGATCCGGCTGAAATTCGCGAGAAAGTTCTCAAACCGTATCGCACCTCTTTCCGACCACAACGATTGCGCCGCGACCTGCCCTACACTTTGCTCGCTCGATTTGAAGAAACGCGCGATGAGATTCCCGGGTCGTATCTTGAAATCGAACCAAAGCGGTTCTACCCCGGCGGTATCGCTCCCCACGCGATTGGTTATGTGGCCGAAATCGCCGATGAAGAGTTAGCGAAATTCCCCGGTCTTGAATCTGGCGATCTCGTCGGCAAGCGCGGGCTTGAGCGACTCTACGATAAGGATTTGCGCGGCGAAAAAGGCAGCAGGCTCTCAGTGGTCGATGTTCATGGCCAAGAAGTTGATACCGGCAAAGAGTTAGGTCGAATTGAACCGGTTCCCGGACAAGAGCTTTGGACAACGTTGGATCGCGATGCGCAAATTCTCGCCGAGTCGCTACTCGTTGACAAAATCGGCGCCGTGGTCGCAATGGATGTTCGCACGGGCGGAGTCGTGGTTCTTGCCAGCGCGCCTACGTACAACCCGGATGTTTTTGCGGGTTCGATTTCGTCAAGTGATTGGCGCGCGCTGTTAAACGATCCACAAAAGCCCATGCTCAACCGAGCGGTGCAAACCATGTATCCGCCCGGTTCCACGATCAAACCTGCGATGCTGATCGAGGGTCTGAGCAGCGGCGTCATCACTCCGTCCTTCAGCGTGTCCTGTCCCGGTAGCTTCACCTACGGAAACCGCACTTTCAAGTGTTGGAAGAAGGGTGGACACGGACACATTGACTGCGTACAGTCGCTCGCGCAAAGTTGCGACGTGTTCTATTACAAACTTGGTTTACAACTCGGAGTGGACGGAATCAATCGCGCATTAAAGCGGTTTCACTTTGGCTCACCGTCCGGCATCGACCAAACAAGCGAGGCCGCAGGTCTCGCGCCGTCTCGCGAGTATTATGATAAACGCTACGGCGAAAACGGTTGGTCAACGGGGTTTCTGGTTTCTGTTTCAATCGGTCAAGGCGAAATGCTGGCGACACCGTTGCAGTTGTGCTCCTTCGCCAGCACAATTGCCGCCGATGGAGTTTGGCGTGAACCGTATTTAGTAGATGGAATTTTCGATCCCTCTACGCGAACTTTGAAGAAACGCGGCCCCTCCGATGGCGTGCCGATTGCTGACGTGCCGCAAAGCGTACTGGATTATGCACAGCACGGAATGGAACAAGTGGTATGGGGATCATCCGGAACGGCGCGGAAACAGCAGGACGACAGTTGCAAGATTGCGGGCAAAACCGGCACGGCGCAGAATGCTCACGGCGACGACCACGGTTGGTTCATCTGTTACGGCCCGATTGATGATCCCATGTACGCCTGTTGTGCTCTCGTCGAATTCGGCAAAAGCGGTTCCGGAGCAGGTGCGCCCGTCGCCGGAGAAGTTCTGCGCTATCTGATCCGTCGTGAACTCTATCCTGAATTGTACGAAAAGAAAGCTGCTGCCGAAGAAGATAAAGACGAATCCGCGCCGCCGAAGAAAGCTACACCTGTTGAAGAACCCACTGAGGAGGTCGAATGATCAGCCGCAGTAAGTTCGCCGACCTCTGGCTCGTCTTGGCTATTCTTGTGCTGCTCGGTGTCGGATTGTTGTCAAACTTCTCGACCAGTCACGCGGAAGGCTCGGGTCTCTATCACTTTCAGCGTCAGTTTTTCTGGATCGGAATCGGCTCGGCCTTCGCCCTCGGCATCCTATCGCTGCCGTTGCGTATCTTTGAAATGCTGGCCTACATCTTCTATGGCATTTCTCTCGTAACGCTTGTTCTTGTTCTGGCCGTTGGAGCCACTCACAAAGGTGCAACAAGTTGGTTTGAGTTCGGTGGTGTGCAAATCCAGCCGTCTGAGTTTGCAAAAATTGCCACTCTGCTTGCCCTGGCGAGATTGCTTGCTGAAAATCAAAAAGACCTCGACAAGCTCTGGCTCTTTGTGACGGCATGTGCGATCGCGGTTGTTCCGATGGGTCTAATTTTGGTTCAACCGGATTTAGGCACGGCACTCATCTATCCCGTCATGCTCTTTGTAATGACCGCTTGGATCGGAGTTGCCCCGCAATATTTGCTCTTAATGATTATGCCGGTAGCCGCAGTCCTGACTGTCTGGAGCATGCCGCTGCATATCTTATTCTTGGTGATCTTCACGGCAATCGCCTATTTCTCAATTCGCCGATTACCGTGGGTTGCCGCACTGACCGGACTTTATCTCTTTTTCGGCACGTTGACTCCAAAACTCTGGAGCAAACTCGAGCCGCACCAACAGCGCCGCATTACGACGTTCTTGGATCCCGAGTCTGACCCGCTTGGCGCCGCATATCAATTGATCCAGTCAAAGATCGCCGTCGGTTCCGGTGGAGTGATGGGCAAAGGATTCTTGAACGGCACTCAAACTCAATTGCAGTTTCTCCCCGAAGGTCATAACGATTTCATCTTCTCAGCTTTCGCCGAAGAGTGGGGCTTCATCGGCGCACTGGTTGTCGTATTTGCATTCTTCGTTTTTTACTATCGCGGAGTGAGCATCGCCTCGAAATGTCACTCGCCGTTCTATTCGCTCGTCGCAATCGGCGTCGTGGGAACAATCATTTTTCAGACTCTCACTAATCTCCTGATGACCGTCGGCTTTCTGCCCGTCACCGGCTTACCGTTGCCTTTGGTGAGCTACGGCGGAAGTTCGATGTTGGTTACGTTGGCAATGGTTGGTTTGCTCTTTAGTGCGGCTTTGCGGTGGCGCGAGTACTAATCTTCCTACTCATCTGTGCAAGTCAAGCGATGGCCGTCGACTATCTGTGGCCGTTGCCCGATTCGCGCACGCTCACCGGCGGACACGCCGACAGCCGCATGGATCACTTTCACGGCGGAGTTGATCTTCGCGCGCGCACGCCGCTAAAAGTCATTGCTCCAACGGATGGCTGGATAGAGCGCATTGGCATTAACCCTCCCGGTTACGGGCGCACGCTCTATTTCCGCTTGAGTGACGGCAACACAGCCGTCTTCGGTCACTTGAGCCGTTACGAACCAGCGCTTCAGGAAACGGTGCGCGACAGCCAACTTGTGACCGGGACCTATCGCGTTGACTTCACCTTTGACAGCACGAATGCACCGCGCTACAAAGCCGGTGAAACAATTTGCTTTACAGGTTCCAGTGGACGCGGCCCTGCTCACTTACATTTTGAAGTTCGCACCGGCGCCGTGCAGCGGGATCCGCTTGCATTTTACAAACCCAAAGACCTCGATAAGCCCGTAATCGTGGGCGTGCGCTGGGTAAAGCTCTCGGATGATATTCCAACCGCGATTGGCCGAGATCTTGTGTTGAGCGCATCTCCGCGCGTCAAATCAATCGAGCCTGTCGCCTTTATGATTCGCACGTTCGATCCCGGGCCATGGGGACGTAATGCCGTTCCCAATGCCGTGCGCGTTTTCGAGAACGAACGCTTGATCTTTGAAGACAAATGCTCTGAAATCGATCTACTCGGTCCGTCAAGTATCTATGAGAAGCTCGTCTATCCCGAGTTCAAAAACGACGACCGCGACGTGCGTCGATTGTTTGAATGGCCGAATCGTAATCTCGCAGTGGATGACGACCTGCCGTTGGGTTGGATTGAGGATTATGTCGGTGTGATCCGCATTGAGGTGGAAGACCGCAACGGAAATACGGAATCCGTCCGCATTCCCGTTGAAGCAGGATTGCCGGCGGTGCGCACCCGCAAAGAGATGTCCTGCGAGTCAAACGGCTTCGTGCTGAGCGGCGATGAAGTCTCGTTAAGTTGGGCGGAAGTTTTTCCAGTTGGAAATGAGTGCCGAATCAATGATGAGAACTTCGCTTTCCCTGCCAAGCAAGTGCTGACGGCAAACGAGAACTTTGAGCCGGGCAAGTATTTCTACAAGCGCTCTGGCGCAACGGGCAAAACGCCGCTGTGGAGAATTCCGTCGACCGATTCGACAAAAATGTCCTGCTTTGTCTTGCGCGGCGGAGCCTATGGAATCGCAATAGACGATTCACCACCGAAGCTGACCTTGACCGGCAAGAGCGGCAAGATTTCGTTTACATTGGTTGACCCCGAGTCCTCAATCGACGACAACCGTGTTCGCTGCAAGATTGACGGCGAAGTCGCGATTCCCGAATACGAATATGAGGAAGACGGGGGCGTGATTTGGACAAGGTCAAAGCTCTCGTCGGGTAAACATCGCGTGGAGTTTGAAGCCGCCAACCGTGCAGGTTTGTTGAAGAACTGGGATACGACAGTCACGATTCCATGATTCCAATTCGTGACGAAAACCCCACACGAACAACTCCGTTCACTACGATTGCTTTGATTGCAATCAATGTGATCGTGTTTGCAATGCAAATGCTGCAACCGCCCGAAGCGCAGCAGCAATTCGTATTTGCGTGGGGAGCCATTCCGCGCGACATCGCAATGGGTTGGGACTTGCTTCCGACAATTCCTGTTGCTTGGCTGACGCTCTTTAGCTCGATGTTCATGCATGGCGGCTTGATGCATTTGGGCGGAAACATGCTCTACCTTTGGATATTCGGCAACAATGTCGAAGATCGCTTAGGCCACGTTCAGTTTCTGTTCTTCTACCTCATCGGCGGACTGGTCGCAGCGCTTAGCCACGTATTTTTCGATCCATCATCTCAAATTCCGATGGTCGGCGCATCGGGCGCTATCAGCGCCGTGCTTGGTGCGTACATGCTCGCCTATCCGAAAGCGCGCGTCGTGGTGCTTTTCTGGATTGTCTTCATCGTTCGATTCATCCGTGTCCCTGCAATTCTTATGCTCGGTGTTTGGTTTGTAATGCAACTTTCCGGTTTTTTCAATGAAATGAGCCGCGAAGGCGGCGGAGTTGCGTGGCTCGCTCATATCGGCGGCTTCGTTGCCGGAGTTGTATTAGGTTTTATCGCCGGCCTGAGACCCGCTCGCCCCGCCTATTATTCGAGATAAGTATCTCTTTCTGACTTCATACTTTTGACTTCCGACCTTCTGATTCGTCATGCCTAAAATAGAACTCGATAAGACCTATTCGCCGTCAACAGTTGAGTCCCGCCTCTATCAGATGTGGGAGACTCACGGCTGTTTTCGCGCGCAGATCCGCAAAGATCACAAACCGTACGTGATTATGATGCCGCCGCCTAACGTAACAGGCATGTTAACGCTGGGCCACGTCTTAAATAATTCGTTGCAGGATTTGCTCGCGCGTTGGCGGCGTATGAACGGAGATGACGTGCTGTGGCTGCCCGGCACAGATCACGCGGGAATCGCGACGCAAATCAAGGTCGAAGACCAACTCGCCAAAGAGGGTCTGACTCGCCATGATTTGGGCCGCGAGAGACTCGTTGAGCGAATTTGGGAATGGCGCGAAAACTACGGCGGAATAATCTTGCAGCAGCTTCGCCGAATCGGCGCAAGCTGTGATTGGTCGCGCACGCGTTTCACGCTCGACCCGGATATGTCCCGCGCTGTTGCCGAAATCTTCGTGCGGCTCTATAAGAAAGGTTTGATCTATCGTGGCAAACGCATCGTTAATTGGGATCCCGAAAAACGCACCGCGCTCTCTGACGAGCAGGTAGAATACCGCAACGTCAACTCGAATTTGTGGCATTTCAAGTATCCGCTATCGGACGGAAGCGGGCATCTCGTCGTTGCCACGACACGTCCGGAAACCATGCTGGGTGACACGGCTGTGGCGGTACATCCTGAAGATGAGCGCTATCTGCATTTGCACGGCAAGACAATTGATCTTCCACTCACGGGACGCAAAATTCGGATCGTACCCGACGAATATGTCGATCGCGAATTCGGCACGGGTTGTGTCAAGGTTACTCCTGCGCATGACCCCAACGATTTTGAAATCGGCAATCGTCATAATCTCGATTTCCTGATTGTCATCGGCCCTGATGGCCGCATGACGGATCTCGTTCCGGAGCAATTCCGAGGACTCGATCGGAAAGAAGCGCGCAAGCGCGTTGTTGCCGCACTCGAAGAACAAAGTTTCCTTGAGAAGATTGAGCCGTACACTACATCAGTCGGTCACAACGAGCGTACGGGCACCGTCATCGAGCCGCTCTTATCCGAGCAATGGTTCGTGCGTATGCAGGAGCTTGCCCAGCCCGCCATCGCCGCCGTTCGCGAAGGCCGCGTCAAATTTCATCCAGAACATTGGGAGAAAACCTACTTTCATTGGCTTGAAAATGTTCGCGACTGGTGCATTTCACGCCAAATATGGTGGGGCCATCGGATTCCGTTGTGGACCGTCAAAGAAACCGGCGAGATTATCTGTTCGCTCGACGATCCGACAAGTGATCCGAAGTACAAGGGCCTGACGCTTGAACAAGACCCGGATGTTGTGGACACTTGGTTCTCCTCTTGGCTATGGCCGTTTTCTACTCTCGGTTGGCCCGAGCAGACGGAAGACCTCGCGCACTTTTTCCCCAGTTCGACGCTCGTTACCGCGCCCGATATTATTTTTTTGTGGGTTGCGCGAATGATCATTGCCTCAGAGGAAGTCTTTGGCGTCTCACCGTATCAAGACGTTTATTTCACGGGATTGGTTCGCGACATGCAAGGCCGTAAGATGTCGAAATCGCTCGGTAATTCTCCCGACCCGATTGAGGTCATCGAGTCTTACGGCGCCGACGCCTTGCGCTTCACCATGATTTCACAAACCCCGCGCGGCGGCGATGTTCGCTTCGGCAGCGAAATGTGTGAACATGGCCGCAACTTTGCCAATAAGATTTGGAATGCCACGCGGTTCCTTTTGATGAATGTCCCCGACGAGGGCGAAACCTTTGCATTCGATCCGGTGGAAATTCTTCCTAATGCGCCTGAGAATCTCATCGACCAATGGATTACATCCGCGTTCTTCTCGTGCGTTCGTGACTTTGACCGCGCCCTTAGTGAGTTTCGCTTTGCCGATGCCGCGAAACGCGCCTACGGATTTGTCTGGAATGATTTCTGTGATTGGTATCTCGAACTGATCAAAGTTCGGTTGCAAGGCACAACGAGTGAACGCCGCGAGGCGCTGAAACATGCGTTCGGAATTTTGCATGGAATCGTGCGCATGTTGCATCCCATCATGCCCTTCGTCACCGAGGAAATCTACCAGACGCTGAGCAAACTTTCTGCAACAAGCTGGCCCGCAAACCATCGCTTTGCGAGCATTATGCAGGCGAACTTCCCGACTTATCAAGCCACGCTCGTCGAGGAAAGTGTTGAAGCGCAGTTCAGCAGATTGCAGGATGTTGTCAATGCGATTCGTAATATTCGCGGTGAGCTTCGCATTCCGCATACGACGCGCATTCCAGCAGGCGTCCGCGCCGATCACTCAAAACTTGCAAATGAGTGGGAGCCGTTTGCCGATTTCGTGATTCGCTTGGCCGGTCTGTCTGAATTTGAAATGGACCAGCACCGCCCGAAAGGCAGCGCCTCCGCGATCGTTCAAGGTATTGAAGTCTATGTGCCGTTGCAGGGTTTGATCGACGTGAACGCCGAGCGCGCCAGACTATCCAAAGAAGATGAGCGTTTGCTTAAGCTCGTTGAAGGAACTAAAGCCAAGCTCTCAAACCCGAGCTTCGTCGAACGCGCCAAGCCCGAAGTCGTAGAATCAGAACGGGAGAAACTTTCTGAGCTTGAACATGCTCACGAAAAAATCCGCCGCTTTCTGGACGAACTTGAAGCTGCAAAGTAGCATACCGAACTCGAACAGAGGATTAACATGATCCGATTTTTCCTAACACTTCTCGCAATTCTCGCCCTTTGCATTTCCGCTTTCGCCAAGTCGGGCGTTTCCGTCACAGTCTATAATCAAGACCTCGCGCTTGTCCGCGACGTCCGCGAAATGGGCTTTCAAAAGGGCAACGGCGAACTACTGTTTCGCGACGTAGCCGCGCGTATCGATCAATCCTCCGTTCATTTCAAATCCAATGGTGTGACTTTACTTGAACAGAATTTCGACTTCGATCTGGTTTCCCCTGAGAAACTGCTCGAGAAATATGTTGATGAGACCATCGAAGTCGTGAATGAAAAAGGCGACGTCGTGACCGGAAAATTGTTGACCTCTTCCGGCAGTACCATCGTCCTGCAGACTAACGATGGCTCGTTACGCTCGCTGTTAATGGAGTCTATTCAGGAAGTTCGGTATCCGAAACTGCCATCCGGCTTAATAACTCGCCCGACATTGCGTTGGTTGGTCAATGCCCCGAGCGGTGGAAATCAGGAAGCCGAAGTTTCCTATTTGACCGGAGGCATGAACTGGAATGCCGATTACGTTGCCGTGATTGACGAGAGCAACAAAGCCGATCTGTCCGCGTGGGTCACATTGAACAATATGTCAGGCGCTTCTTACATGGACGCGAAGCTAAAGCTGATTGCCGGTGAAGTTCATCGTGCGCAGCCGCCGATGCCGAAATACAATGACATGATGCGTGTTTCAGAAATGGCAATGGACGGCGGTTCGCAGTTCTCCGAGAAATCTTTCTTCGAGTATCATCTCTACACCCTCGAGCGTCAGACGGATTTGCTGGATAACCAAACCAAACAAGTCAGCCTGTTCCCGAATGCGACGGTTCAAACCAAGCGTATCTACGAATACGACTACAGCCGAAAAAACGACAAAGTCAGCGTCTCGCTTGAGTTTCTAAACTCAAAAGAAAATCAACTCGGCATTCCACTTCCAGCAGGCCGAGTGCGAGTGTTTCAGCGTGACACCGATGGCTCGCAAGAATTTATCGGAGAGGACAATCTTGATCATACTCCGCGCGATGAAAAGGTTCGCGTCACGATCGGCAATGCCTTCGACATCGCCGTAGAGCGCGCGCAAAAAGACTACCGCCAAATCTCAAACTCTGTGTACGAGCAAGACATTGAAGTCAAACTCCGCAACCGTAAGAATGAGGCGGTGACCGTCGTTGTGGTCGAGCATTCTTGGGGCGACTGGTCCGTCACGAAATCGAGCCTGCCGCTGCGTAAAGTGAATGCCAATCAATTTGAGTTTGACGTCGCTGCTGAGCCGGACAAAGAAGTGGTCTTGACCTACACGATTCGTAACAAGTAGTTTCCGTTGTGCCCGATCTCCTCAAGGAACCCGTAACGATTCTGCGCCAAGTCGGCGAGTTTCGTACCAAAGCTCTTGAGAAAATCGGAGTTCGTTCGCTTGACGATTTGATTCGTTTCTATCCGCGCCGCTATCTTGATCGCTCGCGGCAACTCACGATTCGTGAATTGGTTCCTACCGAGTACGAAGTCACCGTTGTCGGCAAAGTAATTTCGGTGGATACGCGCCGCACTCGCACCGGAAAAGTTATGTTGACCGCGATGATCAACGACTTGTCCGGAACGTTAAAGTGTGTTTGGTTTCAAGGCGCACAATATTGGCAAAAGCAACTCGTCGTGGATGAACTTGTCGCAGTCAGCGGCAAGCTAACTGATGAGGAAACGCGCGTTTTCACGCATCCCGCTGTCGATCGTCTCGGCGAAGACGGCGACGAGAGCAGGATGTTTAACACGGGGAAGATCGTCGCGCTCTATCCGATGTCGCTCGATCTGCGCAAAGTTGGTCTGGAAACGCGCAACATGCGCCGCATTCAGCAGGAAGCGCTCGCACTCGTTCGCACAGAGCTTTCCGAGTACCTTCCGCCCGATGATCTCGCCGTTGCCGATGCGCTGCCGCTGTCAGAAGCGATGTTTCAAGTGCATTTTCCCGACTCGCCAGACCTGCTTGCCAAAGCATGGCGGCGCGTGCGCTTTGAAGAGTTGTTCTTTCACCAGTTGCTCTTTGCACTCCGCAAACACTACAACAAAGTGCTGCCGGGAGTCGGCCCCTTTGACAACATCGGCCCGATTACGCGCAAAGTGCTCGACGCGCTTCCGTTTCCTTTGACCAACGGTCAGAAAGAGGTGCTGACTGAGATTCGTCAGGACCTTACGAGTCCGATGCCGATGCAGCGATTGCTCCACGGTGAAGTAGGCGCCGGTAAAACCACCGTTGCGTTACTCGCCGCTGCTATGGCCGCAGATGCAGGTTTTCAAACCGCGTTCATGGCGCCCACTGAAATCCTTGCGCAACAGCACGCGCGTAGCATCGCGCCGCCTGCGCAGGCCGCCGGGCTGTCTGTCCGTATTCTGCGAGGCAAACTTACTGTTCCGCAAAGGCGGGAAATTTTTTCGGCCGTGGCGGCAGGAGTAGTGGATATTGTCGTCGGAACGCATGCGCTGCTGAACGAAAAATTGAGTTTCCCGCGCCTCGGTCTGTTGGTTATAGATGAACAACACCGATTCGGCGTCGAACAGCGTGCTCAACTTTCGAGCAAAGGAAAGCGTCCCAATCTGCTCGTGATGACCGCGACGCCGATTCCGCGCACATTGCGACTAAGCGAGCTTGGCGACCTGGATGTCTCAACCTTGCGCGAACTTCCCGGCGGACCGCGCGACGTCACAACTGCTGTACGTTATGGTCCCGATCGCGAGCGTGTTTACAAATTTCTCCTCGATCAGGCCAAAACGAATCAGCGTGTGTTCATCGTCTGTCCGTTGGTTGAGGAGTCCGACAAGATTCAAGTTGAAGCTGCGGTTGATTATCACAAACGAGTCTCAACCGGCGTTCTGAAATCAGTCAAGGTTGGGTTGCTGCATGGCCGTATGGACTCGGATGAAAAAGAGGCCGCCGTCAAAGCATTTCGCGAAGGAGTCACTCCAATTCTCGTAGCGACGCCCGTCGTTGAAGTTGGAGTCGATGTCCCTGATGCATCCGTAATGGTCATCGAAAATCCAGAGCGTTTGGGCCTTGCCGCGCTACATCAACTACGCGGTCGCATCGGACGCAAAGGACAAAAGTCAGTATTCATCCTGCTTCCCGGCCCAAAATTGACAGAGGAAGCCAAAGCCCGCCTCGAAGCGATTCAATCCACCAGTGACGGCTTTGAGATTGCCGAACTCGATTTCAAATTACGCGGCGCCGGTGAACTTTTCGGTACGCGCCAATCCGGTGAAGCGGAGCATCGCCACTACATCCCCGAACGCGACGAGCCGCTCCTGAATTTTGCCCGCGAACGCGCGTTCTCGATGGTCGAACATGATCCCGAGTTAAAAGAATACCCGTTGCTGCGCGAAAAATTCCGCCAATCTCATTTACCCAAACTCGGTCTCCTTGCTGGAGGATAACCGAAGCTTGTTATTCTTTTCGCCGAGTTGAAATCGGTCACCAGTTCGCTTCGCCGAGCGCGGGCGTCCCCGCCCCGCCGGAATCCGCTGTTCGTTCCGCCGAGTCGGGTTAAGGTCTGCCGCAGCCCGACCGGAATTTGTAACCACCGTAAATTGGAGTTTGTAACCCCTCAAACTCCAATGGGGAGAATCATGCCAACCAAAACAATCGCCATAGCAAACCAAAAAGGCGGAGTGGGGAAGACCACCACCGCAGTCCATCTCGCCGCAGGTATGGCTCTTGAAGGCTATCCTACATTGCTGATCGATCTCGATCCGCAGGGAAATGCTACTGCCGGACTCGGTGTCACACCCGCCGAATCGCAAAACGGCGTGTATGACGTTCTGATAAACGAGATGCCTGCCGCTGATGCGATTCGCGCCACAAATGTCGGCGGCCTTAGTCTGCTTCCTGCTGACACGCGTTTGCACGGCGCAGAAATTGAGTTGGTCTCCAAACTCGCACGCGAGCGGATTCTCGCCGAAGCACTGCTAAACCTCGGCGATCAGTTTCAGTTTATTGTACTTGACACCCCGCCGTCGTTGGGCTTGCTCACGTTGAATGCAATGGCCGCCGCCCATACGATTCTTGTTCCTATGCAATGCGAGTACTACGCGCTTGAAGGGCTTGCACAGTTGATGAAGTCTGTCAATCTTGTCAAACGCCATCTGAACGTATCGCTCGAAATCGAGGGCATTTTGCTCACGATGTACGACGGCCGCCTGAATCTCACGAAGCAAGTTGCCGACGAGATTACCGGAGTGTTTGAAAAGCGCGTTTACAAGACTATGATTCTCCGCAACGTCCGTTTGTCCGAAGCTCCCAGTTTTGGCCAGACCGTCTATACCTACGATCCGCTAAGCCGCGGTGCGCAAAACTACCGCGAGTTTACCGTCGAATTCTTAAGTCACCAGCAACTTCCGCCCCGCGAGGCCGTCGCATGAAATCACACAAGGCTTTAGGTAAAGGATTACGCGCGCTCATCACCGAAGAAGAAGCTAATTCTCCTGTAGCGAATGAGCAGGAGATCAATCAAATCTCGGTTGATCTTATTGATCCTAATCCCTTTCAGCCTCGGCAAGTATTCCGTGATGAAGCCATTGACGAGCTAAAGAACTCAATTCTTAAGCAAGGTCTCTTGCAGCCCGTCGTTGTTCGTCCTGCAGGCAATCGCTATCAACTCATCCTTGGCGAACGTCGGCTGCGAGCTACTCGCGCCGCCGGACTGAAAACAATTCCTGCGCAGGTTCGCATCGTTGAGAGTTCCGAAGAGATGCTGGAACTTGCGATTCTTGAAAACGTTCATCGCGAAGACCTGACGCCGATTGAAATTGCCCAAGCTATCGTGCGTTTGCAGCAGCAATACACGCTGACGCAAGAAGTCGTCGCCGAAAAAATGGGAATGAGTCGCGCGCACATTGCCAACCTCGTGCGTTTGTTAAAACTTCCGCCGCGAATCCAAACCGCGCTAACTGAAGGCAAGCTCACGATGGGCCACGCCCGCGCCTTGCTTTCAGTGGTTGATGAAGGGGAACAGCTTGACCTCTTCGAGAGATTCTTGGTGGACGGCAAGTTGACCGTCCGAAATGCAGAGGCAATGACGCGCAAGCCTAAGCCCGTCCGAGCAAAATCGGCGACTTCGACAGCCAACGAGTCTCGTGAAGCCAAAGCCCTTGCCCAAGTTGAGAACACCTTGAGCCGGCAACTCTCCACAAGAGTGAAGATCAAGCCAAAAGGCCGCGGCGGCACAATCGAAATCACCTATTATAGCATTGATGATCTAAATCGTCTCCTGGAGATAGTGGACAAATAAACACACTTTCTGTTTACATTGTTTTCCCATTTCCTATTTCAAATTTCCAATTTCTCCGTAGTTGCCCCGCCGCACCTTTAACAACCGTGATCGTTCACCCTACGGTGATCGTCCCTACTCCGATAACTCGCTGACCATTTATGGCCGCAACCCCGTTCTCGAAGCGTTGCGACGCGGCCTTGTGCAGGATATAACAATTGCGCCCGGCTCGCATGGCGAAGTAATTCAACATATTCGCGACCTTGCGCAAAAGCGGCATGTCTCGCTTCGCGAAGCGCCGATTCCTGTCACCGATTCCGACGTGCCCACGCAAGGCATTAAGGCCCGAATCGAGTTGCCTGAAATCTTTGGTGATTTTGAGATCCTCGATGAAATTGTTGATCGCAAGCCTGCACCGTTAGTCCTTCTGCTTGACGGAATTGAAGATCCCCGCAACTTCGGTGCAATTCTTCGCACGGCTTATGCCGCGGGTGTGGACGCCGTGCTTTTTCGCAAGCGCCGTCAATCGCCACTTACGGAAGTTGTGTTCAAATCATCAGCCGGTTGCGCGGCGTTAATTGACTTATATCAGGTCACGAATCTCGACCAAACCGTCCGCACCTTGAAAGAAAACGGATGGTGGGTTGCCGCCGCAGCCGCCGACCCGCACGCCAAGTCTTACTCGGAACTCGATTGGGATCGTCCGACCGTTTTGATCCTCGGTGCCGAAGGTGGCGGTGTTTCGCAAATCCTACAGAAGCGTGCCGATCTTACCGTCAAAATTCCTCTTTACCGCCATATTGACAGCTTGAACGTCTCAGCCGCCGCCGCTGTGCTCCTCTTTGAAGCCGCAAAATGTCGCCAGCTTGAGCCGGAAATTTAGTATTTACAAATACTTTCTGAGCACATCGTTTATTTTTTCACTTGACACTCCGAGTCTAATTCTGTATATTCCCGAATTATCGATGGATTTTCTGGCCTGATTACGATGCCTAACCACGAAAAAGAGTGGACCGTCGTAGTCCTATCAGAGAGTCAAGCCAGAATGCGCCAGTTTCGCCTC
This sequence comes from uncultured Alphaproteobacteria bacterium, assembly GCA_964587105.1. GTDB lineage: Bacteria > Electryoneota > RPQS01 > RPQS01 > RPQS01 > JABWCQ01. Next base: position 30,141 of record CAZPKG010000018.1, read on the forward strand.
AAGCGAACCTGGTTTTACGTTGCTGTTGGAGTAGGGATAGCCGCCCTCGCGTTGCTCATTACTTTCGGCTTCATGACGTGGTCGCTGTCGTCTCAAATTTCTGACAACACAGCCCTTCAAGCCAGAGTCAAAGAGCTTGAAGCAACCAACGAACGCATTCGTGATATTGCTGAGCGCTTGGCTGAGTTAAAGCAGTTTGAACAGCAATTGCGCCGAGGCCTTCAGCTTCCCGAAGGACAAGTTCCCTCCGATGAAGCATTGGCTGCATCTCCGAGCACTGAGTTTGTATCGCAGGACGAAAATCTTCCCGCAGACGAATCCATTTTGAATATCTATGGGGAGAATCAGGCGGAGGTACCCGCCGAAAGCGTTCTGCCATCAGATATTCCCACGCATCCCCCGGTGCGCGGCTACATCACCCGCTCGTTTGAATCCAAGAATGCACTGAATGACCCCGGCCACTATGGTCTGGATGTCGCCGCCCGCGAGGGCACGACTATTCAGGCAGGCGGAAACGGCATCGTGCTCTTTGCCGGCTGGAGCTATCCCTATGGCAACCTGATTGCCATCGGACATAAGTCCGGCTACGTTACCTTCTACGGCCACAATCAAATCTTGCTGGTCGAACCCGGAGACCGCGTCCTGCAGGGACAACCGATCGCGCTCCTCGGGAATTCCGGGCGCAGTTCCGCGCCACATCTTCATTTCGAAATCTGGAAAGATGGCGTTCGGGTTAATCCTGAATCTGTCTTGGCGCGAAGTGCAGGCTAACTTACGCTGCATTCCGCGTCATTCACAGCCAAATCCCAACAGGGAGGACGGGCTTCATGGCTAAATGGACTCGCTTGACTTCTTCGGATAGCTTTTCCGGAGAAATGTCCACACTACTGGCCAAAGATGCCGAAATCAACGGCACTCTTAAGACCCAAGGTTCACTTCGTATCGATGGCCGCGTCGTCGGTGATCTGATCTGCTCAAAAATGGTCACCATCGGCACTACCGGGATCGTCGAAGGGAACATTCAAGCAGAGAGCATCATCGTCGCGGGCAGAGTTAAAGGCTCGCTTATGGCCAAGCAGAAGATTCATCTTGAATCTTCCGCTGAACTTGAAGGTGATCTTTCGGCAGGCAAACTCTCCATTCAAGAGGGTGCAAAAGTGCGCGGACATGCCGCCACTGATGAGAAGAGCACACCAATGTCACGCCCCAATATCACGCTACCGCCTGATGTTGACGATGTGAATCTTGTGCCTCGCAATCGTCCGATGACCCCCGTCTCTTCCTAACTTGTTCAAAGGTTATCAGCCGCCTCGGCAAGACCCGCTTGCAATCGGCCTGACCATTGTTGCCGCAACGGCGCTATTCGGTCTTGTAGGTTGGTGGATCGACAATCGGCTAAAAACCTTTCCCTTGTTGATGGCTCTCGGAGCAATTGTCGGTTTCGCCGCCGCGCTTTATCGTACTATCCTTTTAATGCGCCAGCAAGACAAGAACGAGTGATCATCGCCGTACGCGGACGTCCCCACACCTGATTTTCGCCGAGCGTGGGCGTCCCCGCCCCGCCGGAATCTGCCAAATGTCGCGGCGGCACCCGCTGCGGGTGCCCCAATCCGTTATGAATTCGTTCCTGATCGGCATGGCCATCAGCGCCATCGCTTCCATCCCCGCGCTGATTCTCGCTTGGTTCAAAGCCCGCCATAGCATGGCCAATTTTGTCAAGCTCTGGGGAATTGGTGTCGCTTTGAGGTTTGCCCTAATCGGAGCCGGACTTTTCTGGCAAATGCAAAATCCTGAAGTCGGCAAAGTTGCTATCGTTCTTGGAATCGTTCTCGCTTTCTATCTCAGTCTCGCAATTGAATACCTGATCTCCCGTTCAGCCAAATGAAATTCGCTCGTACGCTACTTATACTTGCCGTTGTCGTCCTCTGCGGACTCGCATTCGCTAAGGAAGATCATCAGGTTGCCAAACGAGATCCGCACGCGCAACCCGTCAAGACCGAACAAGGTCATGGTGGCCACGAAGAGGGCGGATTGGGTACCACGCTCGTGCACATTCTCGAACACCACTTGGTCGATTCCGACCATATGGAGTTCTTTGGCGCGGAAATTCATCTGCCTACGTTTCGTTTCGGTGAATATGAATTCACGCTGACCAAGCACCGAGTGTGGTGGCTGATTGCGCTTACTCTAATGGGTTTGTTGGTCTGGATGGCCGCTCGCCAAAAGACCGACGTCCCGAGTGGATTCCGCAACGCGCTCGAAGGCTTAATCGTGTTCGTTCGCAACGAAGTCGTGAAGCCGAACTTGCATGAGAAAACGGATGCGTTCATGCCGTACTTCATGACGCTCTTCACCGGAATTCTGTTCTCGAATTTGCTTGGTCTGTTGCCGTGGGGAAGTTCTGCAACGGGCAACGTGAATGTCACCGCCGGACTTGCCCTGTGCACTCTGAGTTTGATGGTCGGGATGGGCGTCAAAGTAAACGGCCTCGGCGGCTTCTTGCATTCCTTTGCTCCTCCGGGAGTTCCCGGGTGGCTGATGCCGCTGATGATCATTATCGAAATCGTCAGCTTCCTGATTCGTCCCTTTGCCTTGACCATTCGTCTTTTTGCTAATATGCTCGCGGGCCACGCAGTGCTCGCGGTTCTGCTCGGTTTGATTGTCAGCCTGATGTTTGCCGCTCCCGCGATTGCAGTCGCGGTCGGCGTCTTCATGCTCGAAATCATAGTCGCTCTGATTCAGAGCTACATCTTTATTATGCTCACGGCCACTTTCATGGGCCTGACCATGCACCCGTCGCATTAGCAAATGCTCGCCGAGCGGTGCGTCCCCGCGCCGCCGGAATAGTCTTTTGCGCCGAGCCGGGTTAAGGTCCTCCGCAACCCGGCCGGAATCTGAATTCGCACTAATCTTCTAATCATATCACGTAATCTTTTTCGGAGAAACTCGAAAATGGAACTCGGAAACGGTCTCGCTCTGCTCGGCGCTGGTTTGGGCGCTGGTCTCTTCGCTCTCGGTGCAGGTATTGGTATCGGTTCAATCGGTAAGGGCGCTATGGACGGTATCGCTCGTCAGCCTGAATCCGCCGGCAAAATCCAAGGTGCCGCCCTCGTTATGGCCGGTCTTGTCGAAGGTGCCGCTCTCTTCGCATTCCTGATCTGTATCCTCATCTGGACCAAGTAAGATAGTCTTGTCGCGGCTGCCCACATGGCTGCCGAACATGATTGAATCCCACTACGGTCGTCTGCTCGTCAAATTCCGCATTGGAATTTGGATTTTGTAAATTTGAATTTTCCTCATGGGCCTGCAAAATATCCTCAACATCGAACCCGGTTCCATTCTCTGGACGATTGTCACATTCCTGATCGTCGTTTGGATCGTGGGTAAATTCGGCTGGAAGCCAATCATCAAGGGCTTGACGGATCGCGAAAACTCGATCCGCACCGACCTCGAAACTGCCAAGTCCGAGCGCGAAAAAGCCGGCGCACTGTTGGCCGACTACAAGCAGGCCATGGCCAACGCGAAAAAAGAGGCCGCTGACATCATCCAGTCCGCTCAGGACCAGGCTGAAAAGCATCGCGCCGAAATGGAAGCTGTGGCCAAAGAGCAGGGACAAAAACTGCTCGAAAAAGCCCGCGTGGATATCGAACGCGAATCCGACGCCGCCAAAGCTGATCTCTCGCGTCATGTCGCCGAACTCACAGCAAAAGCAACCTCGCGTTTGCTGGGCCGTGTAATTGACGACAAGGAGCATGAGAAGCTTATCATGGAAGCGCTGAAGGAGGATCGTTGAAATCCGTTGACGGCGCAACTTCCCTGCGCTACGCGCGCTCACTGTTTCAAGCTGCTCAAAAAGTTGGTTGTGCGGCTGAAGTCGAGCACGATTTGCAGGCGCTTGCGGCGATCTATCAGGAAAACCGCGAATTGCCCGTGCTTCTGGCCAGCCCGTCGTTTAGCAATGCGAAGCGCCGTGCAATTCTAATGAGCATCGGCGACAAAGTCGGCTTCTGCGAAATGACCCGCCGCTTCATTGATCTGCTGATTGAAAAAGTCCGTCTGGAAATTCTCGCGGCGATTCCCGCTCGGTTTCACAAGCTCTATCGTGAATCGCTTGGTGAGGTTGAGGTCTCTGTCTCTACTGCAATTCCGCTCTCCGACGCGATGAAGCAAAACGTCGCACAGAGTATCGCTACTCGCAGCGGCAAGACTCCGATTATCACCTACAAAGTCAACCCCGCTCTAATCGGCGGCGTTGTCGTGCAATATCCCGACCGCATCCTTGACGGCTCGCTCGTTCGCAAAGTCCAAGACTTAGGCAAGCGCATGTCCGCTGCGGTTTGATTAACGCCGCGGCACCCGCTGCGGGTGTGCCGTTGCACCGTTCTCGTTTTTAATTTTTAATTTTTCGTTTTCTTTCCCCATGTCCACGAAACTCAAGCCCGAAGAAATAACTTCCATACTCAAAGAGCAGATTGCCGATTACAAGTCGCTCTCTGCCGTTGATGAAGTCGGCCGCGTCGTTTACGTCGGTGACGGTATTGCCCGCGTCTATGGCCTCGACAAGGTCATGTATGGCGAACTCGTCGAATTCCCCGGCGACATTCAAGGTATGGCCTTGAACCTCGAAGAGGACAACGTCGGTTGCGTGCTCTTCGGTTCCGATTCGTCCGTGAAAGAAGGCGATATCGTCAAGCGTACCGGTAAAGTGGTGCAGGTCCCCGTCGGTCCAGAACTCGTGGGCCGTGTGGTCAACCCGCTTGGTCAACCGCTCGACGGAAAAGGCCCCATCAATGCCAAGCTCTTCAGTCCAGTTGAGCGCATTGCCACAGGTGTCGTCAGCCGTCAGCCGGTGAAAGAGCCGCTGCAAACCGGTATCAAAGCTATTGACGCCATGATCCCCATCGGTCGTGGACAGCGCGAACTTATCATCGGTGACCGTCAGACAGGAAAGACTGCCATCGCGATTGATACCATTATCAATCAAAAGGGCCAAGGCGTTATCTGTATCTACGTCGCCATCGGTCAAAAGGGCTCAACGATCGCGCAAGTGGTCAAGACTCTCGAAGACAACGGAGCAATGGAACACACCATTGTGGTTTCTTCAACCGCTGTTGACTCCGCTCCCCTACAGTTCCTTGCACCCTATGCTGGTGCGGCGATGGGAGAGTATTTCCGTGACAATGCCAAGCACGCTGTTTGTATCTATGACGACTTGACTAAGCATGCTTGGGCTTATCGTCAGATGTCGCTCTTGCTCCGTCGTCCGCCGGGCCGTGAAGCCTATCCGGGTGACGTCTTCTATTTGCACTCACGTTTGCTCGAACGCGCTGCAAAGTTGAATGACGCATTAGGCGGAGGATCGTTGACCGCATTGCCGATCATCGAAACTCAGGCTGGCGACGTGTCAGCATACATTCCGACCAACGTGATTTCGATTACCGATGGTCAGATCTTCTTGGAATCAGAACTCTTCTATTCCGGTATTCGCCCTGCCATCAATGTCGGTATCTCCGTTTCCCGTGTCGGTGGTAATGCCCAAATCAAAGCTATGCGTCAGGTGGCGGGTAAGTTGCGTCTCGATTTGGCTCAATACCGAGCGCTTGCGGCCTTTGCTCAGTTTGCCTCAGACCTCGACAAAGCTACAAAGGCTCAGTTGACTCGTGGTGCAAAATTGGTCGAAGTGCTGAAGCAAGGCCAATACTCACCGTGGCCTGTTGAAGAGCAGGTCGTTATTCTATGGACTGCCGGTCAAGGCTATCTCGATGATATTGAAGACGGCGAAATAGCGCGCTTTCAAGTGGATTTTGCCAAGTACGTCCGTTCAGTCGGCGCACCCGTTCTCGAGGGCATTCGCACCAAGAAAGCCATCGACGATGATCTCACCGGCAAGCTGAAGACCCTCATCACCGACTTCAAATCTACCTGGAATAAGTAAATCCCGAAATGCGGCGGCACACTCGTGAAACGCCCGCCTGATTGGTTATTAGTTCTCTTACTCGTTGCCGGAGTCTATCTCTGGCAGCGAACCGCTTTCCCCCTTTGGATGATTGATCTTCTGCCAATCCAATTGGCAGCACATCAATGGGAAAATGGTGACGTTGAATCAATGTACACTCCCGTTGCAAAATTCGATGAGTGGTACAAACGATGGGAACCGGAAGCACAGAAAATTGGCGGAGAAGGTTTTGGAAACCCCTATTTCTATCCGCCTTTCGTAGCAGCGTCCCTTTCGTCAGTCAGTTCAGTAGATGCGAAAATCTGGCGCAACATTCTCTTTGCAATCAATGTTGGTCTGATCTTTCTAAATGCGTGGGTTGTACTGCGCCTGACTGGAGCAAAGCGCAATTTCAGAAACGTACTATGGTGTATTGCGCTGGTTCTGCTCTGCTTTCCTATCAGCCGCACAACCAAACTTGGGCAGATTGTACCGCTGCTTGCTGCATTGACGTGGATTGGATTGCTCTGGCTTAGAGATGAGAAACAGCGACTTGCTGGGCTTATGCTCGGATTTGTTGGCGCAGTCAAGCTCTTTCCTATAGGCATCATCGCTATACCATTTATCACGAAGCGCTGGAAGACCGTTATCACTGCGCTCCTCGTCGTCTTGGGAATTTACGGTCTCTCACTCGTGATGCTCGGCCTTCGAATTCATGAATTCTTTTGGGAGGCCGTGAGTGAGTTCCGTACGTTGGCCTACCCCTATCAAGGGAACCAGTCACTACTCGGATGGTTCATAAGACTTGCCTACGATAAACCCCTGATCGATATCGTTCCGTTTACTGACGCGCGACTTGAGGTAGCAAAGAAGGTTATTCTCTCTCTTGTTGCAGTGCCGACTATCGCGTGGCTCGCGTTGTATCGCAATGGATATTCTCGCGCAAGTTTTCCAGCATATATAGGTCTTCTGCTTGCGGGAATCATGCTCTCGTTATCAACATCATGGGAGCACTATTGGCTTTGGCTCTTACCTGTCTTGGGTTGGGCCATTCACGAAGAGTGGACCCTAAATGAGTCCCGTTTCAGACTCTATTGGATTTTAATAACCTCGTTCTTTTTTCTGATGAAGCTTACGCGCTTCTATCAAGATTCTGATCTTGGTCGCATCATGAGTGGAAGCCAAACCGTTGGTATGTTGATGCTCTGGCTCTGGCTCTTTTACCGAGTTCGTAAAGCAGCTGCGAACCCTGTGATTGAGCCGTTCGTCACTGGAGCTTGATTTCGTTTTCCTACTTCGAATTTTCTATTTCCTATTTTTTGATCAATGGCCGGTCTAAAAACAATTAAGCGGCGCATCTCCAGCGTCAAGTCCACGCAGCAGGTTACGCGCGTCATGAAGATGGTCGCCGCCGCCAAGCTCCGTCGTGCGCAAGAAGCCATGATGAATGCGCGACCGTACTCGCTGACACTTCGCGACGCAATCCGCGATCTGTCTGCCCGCGTTGATCGCTCACACCATCCGCTGCTGGAGATTCGCGACGTTGACAGCGTGGGCATTGTTGTTGTCACAGGTGACAGAGGATTGGCCGGAAGCTTCAATGTGAACATTATGAAGAAGGCACAACAGTTGATGCGTGAAAATGCTCAACATGAAGTGCATCTGGTCACGGTAGGAAAGAAAAGCACTGAGTTCTTTACTCGTCGCGGCGCCGATGTCACGGGCCGCTTGTCAGGTTTTTTTAATCATCTCGACTTCAATCATGCCGTTGAGTTGGGTGAGACGATAACAGCACAGTACTTGAACAGCTCGATGGACCGCGTATATGTGGTTTATAATGAGTTCAAGAGCGTCATCCAACAGCAAGTCGTCGTCGAACAGTTACTCCCGATCGTTCCCGAACACGAACCGAAGAACTGTGGTGCCGAGATTATCTTTGAGCCCAACGAGATGGAGATTTTGAACACGATACTGCCAAAGTATGTGAATGTCCAAATGTGGCACATTCTGCTTGAGTCGTTCGCTTCCGAAATGGCCGCGCGTATGACGGCGATGGAAAACGCCACGCAAAACGCCGGCGAGATTATCGACCGCCTGACACTGCAATACAACAAGGCACGCCAGTCAGCCATCACCGGTGAAATTTTGGAAATCGTCGCCGGCGCCGAAGGTCTTAAGTAGGGGCGATAGGCGTTCCGCCCGCTCCTGTGCAACTCCCGTTCTTTGATTCATCGTCCAGCGCACGCCACTTAGCAGATCTGCTGCAAGAGGCGGATCCGCCATTTACATCAATTGCGTTGAATGGTCCGACCGCTGAAAATTTGGTGGAGCACTTGAAACCGCAGTTGCCAAACGCGAGCATCACTATTGGAGAAGCGCAAGCCGACGTAATGATCTCGTTTGATGTGGTTCATCGAATCCCCGCTCCCGAGCGAAACGCATACGTAAAGAAACTGGCTGAACTTGCCAATCGGGAGTTGATTATCGCGTGTCCGCTCGGTACGGACTTGCAGAAATCGATCTACGCAAGTTTGGACAGATTCGCCGCTGAATTGCAATTGAATATTGCGGAGCTTTCCGAAACCGTCAAACATGGATTGCCCACGCCGACCGAAGCTGCCAGCTGGGCGCATGGCTACTCCGATCTCGATCTTTTCTATGCGGGCGACGTTGCATTCTTTCAGGAAAAAGCAACCCGCTTCTTGGAGCAATCCAAATTGTCACCCCTGCGCCGAAGCTGGCACAAGATAACGTCAGCACACGCTACTTCCGCCTCGGAAATGGCACTGCCGCCTGAAACGGTACCCATGAGACGGCACAGACGCTTATATTTATTGATACGCAAAAAGGTAACCTAATTCGTGCCGGTACTCCCTCGCAAGCGCGTGTCCATTTTCGTGGACGGCGCAAATATGTTCTACACGCAGAAAAAAGGACTCGGTTGGTTCTTTGATCCTGCAAAATTATTAAAAGTACTTCGCGGCGACGATGAGCTTACCGATGCCTATTGGTACATGGGGCTGAAGCAACCGCCCGATCCGCGTGATGAAAATTTTGTGCGCTTCCTGTCCTATGCAGGCTACGTTGTGCGCACCAAAGGTTTGAAAACGATCTATGACAGCGAAACCGGCGAGACCACGCAAAAAGCCAATCTCGACGTCGAAATTGTCATGGACATGTTCAACACCATCGATAACTTTGATAAAGCGATTTTGCTCTCCGGTGATGGCGACTTCGAGCGCGCCTTAGAGTTGCTGCGTTCGCGCGGTCGTCAGATCTGCGTCGTTTCAACACAGAATTGGATTGCCGCCGAGCTTCGTCAAGCAATCGGCTCGCATTTTATCGATTTGCAGGACATGCGATCTTTGATTGAACGCGCCGCCCCTGAGCCGCGCGAGCATCGTGGTCACATCGAGCATCCTGTTGATCCATTGCGTCCCCCAGGCGGATCGTTCCCGTCTCCGTGAGCGACGCGCTGGAAAGCCGCGACGCACTCGCTGCTGCTATTCTTACTTCGATCAAGCGCTGGCGCGATCTGCCGGATCAAGGCGATCTGCATTTCGCCGACTGCGAACAATTGCTCTCTGAGTATTCTGCCGAAGAGTCGTTTCGTATCCTCGAACTCGGCAACACCATTGCTGACGCCATCGAGCGCAACCCCGAAGCCGCAGTGGATATCACGCTCAGGCTTTCAAGTTCGGCCTGCGATGCCGCCCGCGCCTTGGGCTGCGTGCTGATTGCGCGAATCGGAAAATTCAACCCACGCACGTGGCTCTCGCTCATCAAGCATCTTGCCGATGACGAAAATGCCGGCGTACGCGACACGGTTCCGATGATCTTTGATTTGCGCACTGAACTTGCGGGTTGGGCAGAAATACACGCCGATTTCGTGTACACCCTGTTTGATGAATGGCGCACCGACGCCAACTACCGTGTTCGCCGTGTTGTCGCTCGCGGACTCGTTGGTTTCGCCTCGCAATCCGCGCAAAACACCGAACGTGTCTTGAAACTGCTTGTGCCGCTCTATGAAGACGCCGCCGAGTTTGTCCGCCGTAACGTCGTTTCTGCAATGCGCGAAATTGGCCGCGCCCAACCTGAAGCAATCTTTACGTTCCTTGAATCCCGCACTACCTATCCCAATGCGTACGACCGCGAACTCATGCCGTTGATTCTTGAGGCTGCGTTCGCCCGTAAACAACCTGAGTGGCGCGACGCGATTCTCGCTAAGCTGTAATTTGATCACGGCGGCATCCGCTGCGGATGCCCCTGACTTTTTAGAATTTTCTCCTAATCAAATATAGATCCGATGAAAAACGGTACCATCAAGCAGATCATCGGCGTCGTGATTGACGTCGAATTTCCGGACGGCGATCTCCCGCCGCTTTACACCGCGCTCCATTGTGACAAACAAGGCACGGAAGTTACACTTGAAGTGCAGCAGCACCTGGGTGACAACACTGTTCGCGCCGTCTCCATGGACCCGACCGAAGGTTTGACGCGCGGCATGGTTGTCGTCAATACTTCGCAACCCATTAGCGTGCCCGTCGGTGGCGCCGTGCTTGGCCGCATTCTAAATGTGACCGGTGCGCCGGTAGATGATCTCGGTCCGGTGAAATCAGAAAAGCGTTACCCGATTCACCGTAGTGCTCCGAAAATGACCGAATTGAATACCAAAGCCGAGATTCTCGAAACCGGTATTAAGGTCATCGACTTGATTCAACCCTTCTCAAAGGGTGGCAAGATCGGACTCTTTGGCGGCGCGGGTGTCGGCAAAACGGTTATCGTGCAGGAGTTGATTAACAACATCGCCAAAGAACACTCCGGTCTGTCTGTGTTCGCTGGAGTCGGTGAGCGTACTCGTGAAGGCAACGACCTTCTGCGCGAGTTCGTCGAATCTGGCGTTGTGTCCTATGGCAAGGGCTTTGATGCGCATTCGTTTGATATTGCCAAGGTGGACAAAGCCGCGCTGAAGGATTCCAAAGTCGCAATGGTCTTCGGTCAGATGAATGAGCCGCCAGGTTCGCGTTCGCGCGTCGCTCTGACCGGCCTCACGATGGCTGAGTATTTCCGTGATGAAGAAGGTCGCGACGTGCTGCTCTTCATTGATAACATCTTCCGTTTCACGCAGGCCGGTTCCGAGGTGTCCGCGCTTCTTGGCCGTATGCCGTCCGCCGTGGGTTATCAGCCGACTTTGGCAACAGAGATGGGCGCGCTTCAAGAGCGTATCACCTCTACCAACAAAGGCTCGATCACATCCGTGCAGGCGATCTACGTTCCTGCCGACGACTTGACCGACCCCGCTCCGGCCACCACGTTCTTGCACCTTGACGCAACCACCGTGTTGTCTCGTCAGATCGCTGAGTTGGGTATCTATCCTGCCGTGGATCCGCTCGACTCGACTTCGCGTATTCTTGATCCGCTAATCGTTGGCCAAGAGCATTACGACGTCGCGCGCGGCGTGCAGTCAACCCTGCAGCGCTACAAAGATCTGCAGGACATCATTGCAATTTTGGGTATGGACGAACTTTCTGACGACGACAAGCGCGTCGTCGAACGCGCGCGTAAGATTCAGAAGTTCCTCTCGCAGCCGTTCCACGTTGCCGAAGCCTTCACGGGCCGTCCCGGTGTCTATGTCAAGACTGCCGACACCATCAAGGCCTTCAAGGGCATTTTGAACGGCGATTACGATCACATCGGCGAGCAGAGCTTCTACATGTGTGGTGGTATCGAAGACGTTATCCGCAACCACGAAGCCGCGCAAAAGTAAGTCATGGCTAATACGTTTCACGTTGAGCTAATCACTCCCGAAAAACATCTGCTGTCCGCCGAGGTTGTGCACGTGCGCGCCCCGGGTTCAGGTGGTGACTTTGGAGTTTTAGCCAATCACTCGCCGATGGTTGCGGGTCTTGGGCCGGGCCGTTTGCAGATTGATTTCCCGACTCACAAAGAAGAGTTCGCCATCGGCGGCGGCTACTTCACTGTGCAAGACAACAAAGCCATCATTCTCGCAGAAACCTGTTTTCGCAAGAACGAAATCGATGTTGCAAAGGCCAAGCAGGACAAGCTTGACGCGCACAAGCGTATCGAGTCCGCCGAAAACTCAGCCGACCGCGACGAAGCCCGCGCAGCCTACAACCGCTTCAACGCGCTTGTCCAAGTCGCCGAGCACAAAGCAGATTAGCTCACGCACATAGGTTCGCCGAGCTAGGTTAAAGTCCTCCGCAACCCGGTCGGAATTTGGTAATTGAAAGGCCTAGCGCAATGCAAGGCCTTTCTCGTATTTCCGATTTCTCGTTTGAAACTTCTATTCAATTCTGAGTGCGCTACAAATGAAGACATGCATTGTTGATGGCTGTAAAACTGAAGTGTCAAAAGCCGATCACGAGTTATGTTTGCAGCATTGGAAGGCTGAAAAGGCAGGCCATCTTTGGGAATGCACTAAGTGTGAAACACCCATGGACAAAGATCGAAAACTCTGTTCAAATTGTTCAAGTTCATCTAAAGAACCTCAATCTGAAAAATCTCTTACAGCGACCAAGTTGGGTGAAAATGTTGGTCTTGCCGCAAAGCGTGTGAACTCAATTCTTGTGGAACTCGGATGGATCGCAAAGGGAAGTGGCAATCATGGTTGGATAACTACTCCACAAGGCAGAAAGTACGGTGGTGTTGATAAAGAACATGATGCAAGTAAGACCCCCTTTGTTCAATGGCCTGCTTCCATCTTGAAGAATAGATCGTTCAAGGACGCAGTTCTCGAATCAAAGGGAGAAAAGCCTTCATCAGAACAAAACGTGAACGATACCAAGTCAGAGGAGGTGGGCTTCCGTGATAAATTCCCCGCGAAGCTTCGCGCGGCAGACGGACACATGGTTAGGTCACGTGGCGAGCTGTTAATTGACAACTATCTTTACTTTAAGCAGATTACCCATGCTTATGAACGAAAAGTCCCAATAGAAGATGACCTCTACTGCGATTTCTACTTGCCCTCTGGAAAAGTGTATATCGAGTATTGGGGACTCGAGGAAGTTGCAGCTTATGCAAAGCGAAAGGAAGAAAAGCTTAACTTGTACAAAGCGAATAACCTTAGCCTTATTGAGCTAAATGACTCGGATATCGAGAACATTGATGACAACCTCCCACCTAAGCTTAGAAAGCACGGAATTGAAGTAGAGTAGTCTAATCTGTGCCTCGCAATGAACGAATTCAACGGCCCCGCTTACGGGGCTTTTTCGTGTTAGGCATACTGCTTGCCAAACACTCTGTAGCTAACTCAGGAGTGTTTTCCCGTGCGCTACAGAAATACGATGTATCTCGCTTGTCTTTGCATGATTTTCACGGCTTCCGCTGCGGGAACGGTCACCGAATTGCAGCAGCAATTGCAAACTGCACGAATCCTGCTCGATCAACCCTCGCCGGACGTCGCCCAGCTCAAAAATCTTGGTGACCAACTCAAAGCATCGCTGTTGAATGACGGCGACGAGAAGTGGCGGGATTCCACCTGTCACACGATTGCGTTGATCGCGCGTTCCACTTCAAATAACCCGTCCGGCCATCAGTGGGCGGTCGAGTTGTGTAAAGCTGACCCTGAAGCTCCGTGGACAAAATACGTGCTGCAATTTTGCTGGCCGCTAAACGGCAAACCCGAAGATCAGCTCGCGGTCGCGGACATGCTCCTCGATATGTCAGGCCGCAACCCTACAGCTTCGTGGGCCGGTGATTTCAAAGCGACAATTTTTCGTGCGTACGCTCAGGAACAATTCTGGCTGCCTGCCGCGCTAATCGGAATTGACCTTCAGCGCATGAAATATGTAATGCCTGCGCAAGACCAGTTAACGTTGGCCAATGTCCTCCTGCGCGCTGATCAGGAAGAGGCCGCGCGTGAAGTTCTTTTCACTCTGAGCAACAACACCGCTCCAAATACTCCGCAAGCGTTACGTGCTGCGGTTGAACTCGGATTGATTGAACAAGTTTTGAGTCGCGACATGCAGGCCAAACAAGAATTTGAGTTGGCATGGAGCGTTTGGCAAAAGCACAAACGACGTCCCGGCTTCAGCGATCCGTTGGTGGCCAATGCTGCCGCGCGCGCCCGCTGGGAGTTGCTCCAATTTGAATTTGCCGCGCTCGACAAAACGCTGCATGTTTCGCTCGAATGGAATGCCAAAGAAGCTTCGCGCTGGTGCAACGATCTTGAGAAAAGCACCAATGAACTACTCACTATTGCGCCGTCCTATGAATCCGCAGTTGCGCTCTTGACCGGCAAGCTTCATCGCTTGGAAGGTGACGCGCTGTTGAGGTTGGGTATGTTTTCGAGTCGTCCAGAAGACTTGATCATGCGCGACAAACTGCGCGATCAGGCGCTGGCCACTTTCGGTCAAGCGGCTGACATTTTCGTCTTCACAGCCCAGCATGATGATCAATCTTTGCCTGAACTGTCGCCTGATCACTGGTCAACACAGACGCGCGATTTTCAGGCCGAAGCGCGGCAGGAGACGTATGATTTATACGTTCACGTAGCTAATCAGCTTGAGGGCTGGGCCGCATCTTTGTGGCAACAAACTCCCTTGCGCAGCTTCGGACAAAACGGCTATTCCCCGCGCTTCGACGCCATCGTTCATGAGGCATTTCCGGTGTTGCAGACCTGCGCCGACTATCGCAAGCTTGCTTGGCGTTATGCGCGTCAGAATCAGAATATTCAGGGCGCCGATTTCTCGGTTGCATCACTTTATCAGGACTTGCTGAAGCCTGTTATGGAGCTTCGAAAGCTATGTGGAAGTCAGTGGCAAGCGACGTCGGCCAATGCGACGCAGATTTCGCGCACTCTAAATGCCACGTCCAATCCTGATGCGGTGGTGTCAATGACCGAAAATCTCGGTGCACAAGTTGACGAAGCGGATAAGCTCGCGACCGAATCATCTGCGGCACTCACAGAGATATTTACACAGCTGTTTGCCGCCGTCCCGGACCGCGACTCATTGTCAATTCTGGCCGAACACAAACTCGCGCTCGACCGAGACTACGCCTTGATGAATCGAACCGTCCACGAGACCCTCGATTTGGCAACGCATTCGCTCGACCGCCGCGATCCCGATGCGGCCAGCCTGCGGTCAAGACTCTACAAGTTCAGTTCACGCGCAGCCGAACTCGAAATGGAGTCTCTCGAAAGCGGCTTCGCGTGGGCGGAGGCCAATGGCTATACATCGTCCGGCGGAAAAGAACTCTATGCTCGCTTGGCCGAGCGCGACCCCACAAAATACCCCTTGCGCGGTGGAATCTGGCAGGCCGGTAGATAGCCCGCTGCCCGCGCACTTAACAGCAATGCCGTCTCAATTTTGGGGCGGCATTTTGTTTAGTTGCGGATTCGCTAATTCTATCGTAAATTCAGATATGCCGACTCAGCCCGCCGACCTCACTTTGCGCAAACTTCAAGAGCGCGTCAAAGAGCTTACCGCCCTGCACAAGACGGCGCGTCTGCTTCAAGATGATGACCGCTCTATGCGCGACGTTCTGTGCGACGTTGTGGCCTTGCTTCCGGCAGCCTGGCAATATCCTGAGATCACCGCCGCGCGCATCAGCTTTCGCGCCTTTAACGAAGCGTCGCCCGGATTTCAAGTCACACCATGGATGCAATCGGCCATGTTCACTCCGCAGAGCGGTGAGGAAGGCATTCTTCAGGTTGTCTATCTTGAAGAACGGCCTCGCGAAGACGAAGGTCCGTTTCTGGCCGAAGAACGCGAATTGATCGACTCCGTTGCCGAGATGCTGCGGTCATACATTCTGCATAAACTGGCCAACGAAAATCTGGAATTATTAATCCAAGAAAGAACCTCCGAGTTGCGCAGGTTGGCAACGGAGCTATCTCTGGCCGAGGCCCGCAAAAATCGCGAAATTGCCGCTGACCTGCATGACCACGTGATTCAGGAATTTGCCTTCATCAAGTTGCGCGCACAGCAATTCCGAGGTGACGCGGTTTTCTGTGGATTTGAAAATCGATTTGATGAAATCATCGCTTTGATCGAGCGCGCTATTCAATTCACGCGCCGCCTGACCTTTGAAATCAGTACGCCGATTCTCTACGAGCTTGGGCTTTCTGCAGCTCTCGAATGGCTGGCTGAACACTACGAACAACATCACAAGCTGCGCACGAAAACTAAGTTAGATCCCATAGTCCGCAATCTGCCCGAAGCTGTAAACATCACAGTCTTTCGCTGTGTTCAGGAATTGCTCACTAATTGCGTAAAGTACGCACAAGCCAAAACTGTCCATATCGAAACCAAGTGTGAAGGGCATTGGTTTACACTAACAGTCAATGATGACGGCGTTGGCTTCGATACGACAAAGCTCGAACAGTCTGCAGTTCGTGAAGGTTTTGGACTGTTTAGCATTCGTGAACGGCTGCGCCATTTCGGTGGCTCTATGATTCTGGTGTCAAATATTGGACACGGAACAAAAGTAACGTTGGCAGTCCCACTGGAAATCAAATGAGCAAAATCCGAATCGCGATTGCCGACGATCATAAGCTCTTCCGCATGGGTTTGCGCCAGTTGATCGAGCGGCATCCCGAAGTATCCATAATCGGCGAAGCGGCTACCGGACTTGAGGCCATCGCACTGGCCAAAGAGCAGCTTCCCGACGTTGTGCTAATGGATATATCAATGCCTGAACTTAACGGAATTGAGGCCGCGCGTCGAATCCATGAAGAGATCCCCGAGGTGCGGGTTGTGATAGTTTCCATGCATTCGGACCGACGCTACGTGCTCGAGGCATTGAGGGCCGGAGTACGCGGCTACCTGCTGAAAGATTCATCACCCGAAGAGATCTTCCGCGCAATTCAAAAAGTAATGAGCAATCAATTCTACCTATCGCCGCAAATCAATGAACAAGTCATCGCAGGTTTCGTGCAACAGAACAATTCAACTGCCCCGTCTGCTTTTGATATTCTGAGCGGCCGCGAGCGCGAGGTCTTGCAATTGATTGCCGAAGGGAAATCTACCAAACAAATTGCCGATCTCTTGAACCTGAGCGCCAAGACTGTCGAAACCCATCGTATGCACATTATGGACAAGCTTGACATTCACACGCTCCCTGAACTCACCCGCTATGCGCTTCGTGAAGGGCTGACTTCGCTCGAGTAGGTTCGGCTAAGGGAAACCCCGCCCTAAAATCAGGAATTTCCTGATACCGCTTATCGTTCCTTATTGTATTTTGTCGAATAGGTATCATTCCACTCTTTTTTGAGGAATTATCATGTTCGACACAGGTAATACAGGTTTTATGTTGGTGGCCACGAGTCTGGTCATGCTGATGACTCCGGGCCTGGCTTTCTTCTATGGCGGGTTGGTCAGCCGCCGCAACACTCTGGCCATTATGATCCAGAGTTTCGTATCGATGGGCGTCACCACGATCGTTTGGTGGGCAGTTGGGTATTCGCTTTGTTTCTCGGGCGACGGCGCTATTATCGGAAACCTCGATCAGGCGTTCTTGAACGGAGTAGATCTAAACACTCCGTGTCCGCTTAATCCGAGCATTCCGTTGTTTGTGTTCTTTGCTTATCAGATGATGTTCGCGATTATCACTCCGGCACTTATTACTGGAGCATTTGCGAACCGCATCAAGTTTCCGGCGTACTTAATCTTTCTTATTGCTTGGCTTTTGCTTGTCTATTGCCCGTTCGTCCACATGGTGTGGGGCGGCGGCATTCTGCAAAAGTGGGGCGTTTTGGATTTCGCAGGTGGAATTGTTGTGCACAACATTGCCGGTATGGCGGCGCTGGCTTCGATTCTATATGTGGGAAGACGTAAAGTGCTCGAAAATGTTCCGCATAGCATCCCCTTGGTGGCGCTTGGAACAGGTTTGCTTTGGTTCGGCTGGTACGGATTTAATGCGGGCAGCGAACTCAAAGTTGATTCAATTACCGGACTTGCTTTCTTGAATACGGACATCGCCGCATCTTTTGCAGGTGTGGTATGGATGTTGCTCGCGTGGGTACTCGAAAAGAAGCCCAAATTTGTCGGATTACTGACAGGCGCAGTTGCCGGGCTTGCGACCATTACTCCGGCGGCGGGATTTGTTTCGACGACGAGTGCTGTAATCATCGGCTGTGTGGCCGGACTCGTTTGCTACTTCGCGGTATCTCTTAAGAACAAACTGCAATGGGATGATGCACTTGATGTCTGGGGAGTTCACGGCGTCGGCGGGTTATTAGGTATTGTCATGCTCGGCATACTTGGCAGCAAATTAGTCAATCCTGCTGGAGCAAATGGTTTGCTCTATGGCGGCGGTGATTTCTTCATTAAGCAGCTTGTGACGATTGTCGTTTCGTCGATCTATGCTTTCGGATTCACATATATCATGCTCGTAATCATCAACAAGTTCACCGAGGTCAAAACCACAGAGCGCGAAGAGCAGGAAGGACTTGACTTGTCGCTCCACGGTGAAGAGGCTTACGAACATTAATCAATTTATCAAGGAACATCATGAGAAACTCTCTCATTGCACTGACATTTTTGGTTGTCGCGTCAGCCTGGGCGCTTGAACTGCCGGTCGTATCGGCTACAGGATTTGTGGATGCGGCTTATTTCAATGACGGCAATGCGAACCCGGACTCAGGCGAGTTCAACGGCTTTAGCCTTGATCAGGTTGAAGTGGATTTGCAGCGAGCGTTAGGCGATAAAGGCTTCGTGCGCGCGGACATCGAGTATGTGAACGGCGCGGACCCGATGAACGCGATTGACTATCTCGAGCAAGGTTACATGCAGTATAACTTCCCGATTAACGACAAGACTCTGGAAGTCACGTTCGGCAAGTTCAATGCTCCGATCGGCTATGAGTTGCTCGATCCGGTGGACATGTTTCAATATTCGCACTCAGAAGTTTTCACGTACGGTTTGCCCACAAATTTGACAGGAATCAAGGGCTACATGAGCTTCACCGATCAAGTTGACCTTCATGCCTACATCGTCAATGGTTGGGATAACAATGCAGAGAACAATGACGCGATTACGTTCGGCGGAAGGCTGGGAATCAAGCCTGTCGAGAAGATTGGCCTGGGACTCTCTGCCATTTTAGGTCCTGAAGCGGGCGGCAAGGATGCGAAGGATCGGACAGTGTTTGATGTGGATGTTACGGCGAACATAACTGAACAACTTCTGCTTGGCGGAGAACTCAATATTGGTTCAGAAACCGAAGTGGTTGGTGTGGACGATGCTGGCTGGACAGGATTTCTGGTCATGGGCCACTACGATTTCAATGAGACGTTCGGCTTGACGGGAAGATTCGGATCGTTTGATGATGACCGCGGGATTCGCACAGGCGTACCATCGGAGAAGGATATGATCTACTCGAGTATTACGATTGCTCCGACGGTGAAATTGGGTGAGAACATGGGTTGCTTGCTCGAAATTCGTATGGACTCGGCCAATGAAGAGGTCTGGCTGGATTCGGATGGTAAGGCGACGGATGCGCGCACGACAGCAGCTTTCGAAGTAACTTACTCGTTTTAGAAAAGAACCCTAATCTCCTTGGTTCTTGACGCGGCGGCTTGAAAGAGTCGCCGCGTTTTGTTACGTTGACTCTATGAAGAATTACCTCCTCATTTTTGTCGGCGGCGGGACTGGGTCGGCGCTGCGGTATCTGATGTCGGGGATGGTGTACCGCATGACGGCACTGGGATTTCCTTACGGCACGGTGGTGGTCAACATCACGGGCTGTTTTTTGATCGGATTTTTGATGTCCGCTCTGGCCGCGCGATTCGATGACTCGCCTGCGCTGAAGGTGTTCCTAACGATTGGACTGCTGGGGGGGTTCACGACGTATTCGTCGTTCAGCTACGAGACGATTGCTTTGATTCAGGATGAGAAGATGATGGCCGCGATGTCGAATGTGTTTATCACTCTGATCGGGTGTCTGGCGGGGACGTGGGCGGGGTTAGGTCTTGGGAGAATGGTCTAATTCAAATTGGAAATGTGAAATAGGAAATAGGAAAGTTCGGATGGGCGGCTTGCGAGAGTCGCTTTTTGTTTTCCCTAATATACGATAATTTGAACGCATGGTCAAGAGTTATTTTCATTTTATTGAACTTGGTAAACATTTGTTCAAATTGTAGTTAGGGAAAAAGAGGGGAGGTGGGGAGGCGTTGGGGGGTAATGAATTCGTCGGCCCCGCCGTCTTGCTTGACGGGGCGGTTGTTTGTGCTTATCTTAGACAAATGGAACAGTCGTATGACAGAACGAAAACGAAAAAGCCGCGGCTTATCCTGCGTTGGAGAGGGTGTTTTGCTATTTCGGCTCTGCTGATTCAGATGTTATCGTCTGTGTCGGCCACTCCTTTGCCACCGATGGTGGTTATTTCAGCGCACGGAGCGGATAGGGTTCGTCTGGCGTGGCCGCCTATAGCGGGAGCGAATCGTTATGCGGTCTTTAACGCGTCTATTGAGGACGGTGTGTACGAGCAACTTGGGGCGACGGCGGACACGCAGTTTTTCGCAAGCGCATTGACGGCCCTCCAGTTCTTTCATGTGACGGCGGAGGATTCGCTGCTGAATTTCCATCTGCTCGTGAAAGACTTCGATAGGAATGTTGTTGATAGTGCGAAAGTGCGTATCATCCACGGCAATGACAGCACTGATTACTCAACGACGAACGGCTGGGTGCATGCCAATCTCACCTATCCTCCTGGCGACAGCGTGACTGTGAGAGCATGGAGGAATACGCCTTCTGAGTGGAGCGATTCGTTAAGTTCCTTCATCAGAACTCAACGATATCCTGTGCAAGTTGGTGTGGTGGATTCTGTGCAGGTAGAAACGTATGACGGACTTCAAGAGGGCGGCACCAATCCACTCGAATTTGGAATCTTCGTCTTTGAAGCCAGAGGAATTATCATACTTGTGAATGGTGAACCGAAATATGTACTTGGTGGGTTTGATCCCGCGCACGCAAATCAGGATACAATATGGATTGGAAGAGCGAGCTTGTACGGGGACACATTGAGTACAGAAGATGCGGACAGCATCGAGCATGTTGCTCAAGAAGTCCTAACGCATTTCCCCTCGCATACGCAACACAGAATTTACAAGTCACCTCTGGATGAAATTCAGCCGCTCCAGGGACCAAGAGGACCTTTGACGAGACCGCATTTACAGCTCTATTACAAAAGATGGATCGAGTGTACTGCTTCTTTGTTTCCAGCTGGCGAGATACCCCTGAAAGACGGGGCATTGTCCTACCTTTACGGGAACTTGGACCCGATTTGTCTAAGACAAGAAATGCTTACAAATATGGTTACGGTCAATCCGGGAGTCTCCGGTATGATGTGGAGATCCGTACTGTCAGAGACTGCCGCGGAAAGCATTACTGGAGTTGACGACAAGTTGATAAAGGTCTGGGCAGATACGAGGATCGGTGAGGAGTTTCTGAACATCTACTATTTGGCTGGCGGTTATTAATTTCTGTGCACGTAACTTCGGCCACGGCAATCCAATCTGGGCATGCAACCACTAGAATGAATACAGCTCAACGGTTCGTTTATTGGTTAGACAAATGGACTAATCTCTTTCGTTACTCGCAGCGGAAGCGAGCTGACTGGTTCAAACACAAGTTCAAAGTTCGAGATTTGATCGAAGGATCGGAACGTATACTAGACATTGGCTGCGGAACGGGCGCAATCACATGCGTGATGGCGGCAATTCCCAATCGAGTCGTAATTGGCTTAGACGTATCCGACTATTTGATTGAGGAGCATCGAAATTCAGATCAGTTCAAATTTGTTCAATCCGATGCGCACAAGCTTCCATTTGATGATGGAAGCTTTGACTGTGTCACTGTATTCTGGGTGCTACACCACGTTGATAAGCCTGACCAGGTGATTGGCGAGGCATTGCGAGTACTATCGCATTCAGGCAAATTAATAATTGTCGAAGACATTTTGTCGAATCAGACCAGATTTGACCGCACCTTAGTTCGCCTCTATGACAGCCTGCTGAACCTTGAGTTGCGTCACGACGAACATGAGAACAGGTCACTTGAGGATTGGAAGCAGATGGTGTTGGCCGAAGGTAATTTGATTGACGTGCAAACCAAACTGCTTAGATCATACTGTTGTATGCCCTTTTTGAAATTTGGGCTTTTGGTCGCGCAAAAGAACTGATTTGAGTAGGAAGTACTTTCACTTCTCGTCCCTGTTTGCCGAACATACATGACGCAAATTTCTGGAGGAATATGAATCCGGATCAACTGAACTTCCTTATTGCTGAATACAACGCTCTGCATCAAGAAATTTATGCACTACTTGAAACGCAACGTGCTTTGCCTGAGTATGCCTTATTAGCATCTGCAGGAGTTTGGTCGTGGTTGCTTTCTCGCGGTCGACCACCTGTGTCAAAGTGGGTAGGGCTGGTCCCACTTTTTCTTTCGGTGATATTAGCTCTTCGAACTGGCTGTATCGCGCTTCAGGCGAGATTTATTGGCAACTATCTTTCATATTTAGAGCAGGCGCTTGCATTGCCCTCCCCATTTGGATGGGAGAGTCGGTTGAAGAACTCGAACTATCCAGCATACGTAGTAGCAATTGAGTACAGCCTTTGGATACTGCTAGTGATTGGAAATGCAATTGGTGCCCGGTATTATGTGAAACACTACGCTGAAAATGCGGATGGAGCAAGAAAAGTGGTTGACGAACACAGCAAGTAGCCTACGCTAACTTTGTTGTGACAAATCTTGCCATGGGTTTATCTTCTTTGATAAGTGACATTGGGTGAAGCAAGTGACCCTACGGTTAAAGCGGCATAAGTGTGATGGCTACTCGCTTGAAATCTCGATTTGCAATAATAGTCCCTTCGCTTTGCTACGTGATGACAATCCGCTCGAGATTGTCGATGTTGACTAGCGCGGGCGGCACGCCGGCCGCCCCTACAATAAATTGCAGATTGAACACAGGCGGGTCAAGACCCGCCACTACCGGCAAGCCTTGCTTTTGATTTCCCTCAAATTCCCCGCATATTGTTTTGAACGCATGACCTGCGCCGCCTGTTGGGCGGCGCAGTCGTTTACTTGAAGCAACGCAGACGAATTGCCATCCGCCCCAACATAGTTCGTTTATTATTCGTACCTTTTATTCGTGGATACAATTCCGCATCTTGGTGAGATATTGGCGCTGGCGACGGCGATGTTTTGGGCTGTGGCTGTGATTCTGTTTAAGAAGAGCGGCGAGACGGTTCATCCGATTGCGCTGAATTTGTTCAAGAGCGTGCTTGCCACCGCGCTGATTTTGCCGACGGTATTGCTAATTGAAGGTGGAACGATACCGGATTTTTCGCTGCGTGATGTCGTGCTGTTGTTGGTGAGCGGCGCGTTGGGAATCGGAATTGCCGATACGCTGTTCTTTATGATGCTAAACCGTTTGGGCGCCGCGCTGTCGTCCATCGTGGATTGCGTCTATAGCCCGATGGTGATTGCAGCGGCAATGATCTGGCTCGGTGAACGGCTCGGCTGGCTGCAGGTTGTTGGTGTTGTGCTGATTGTTTCGGCGGTGTGGGAGGCGATGAGAGTGCGGCAGACCCCCCCTACCCCCCCCGTGAACCGAGGGGAACCAGAGACCCCCCCTAACTCCCCCGTG
>CAZPKG010000019.1:0-53524 GCA_964587105.1 uncultured Alphaproteobacteria bacterium
TGAACTTCGCTCAAATCTACGTGCTTTTGCCTAAACATGCAACGGTGCCAACTCAAGTTGTAAAATTTGAGAACGCCAGTCGATGTCCCCGCAAATGATTCGCATACTTGCACTTCTCATCTTGGCGGCATTGGTCGTCTGGTTTGCCTTTGCTCAGCTATATTCGCCGAAGCACGAAGAAGAAGGCGGCCCGTTTCCGTCTGAATGGTTCATGCAGCAGAGAACGTGGCCTGAACCATATCTTGATCCGGCGCGCGTCTTGAATGGCGCACGCGAAGCGGCGCGGATGCGCAATAGTTCACTCGATGAAGATCCGTTTTGGGTTCAACGGGGTCCGACGAATATAGGTGGTCGCATCACGGACATCGTTGGTCATCCCACGAATGATAGTCTCTATTACGTTGGAAGCGCTACGGGCGGAGTATTCAAGACCACTGACGGCGGTCGCAATTATACGCCGATAACAGATGCGCTGCCGACTCCCTCAATTGGCGCGTTAGCTCTTGATCCGCAAAATCCCAATACAATTTATTGTGGCACGGGTGAAGCAAACTCATCGGGCTTCAGCTATTTCGGATCGGGGTTGTATAAGAGCACAAACGGCGGAACCACATGGCAACTCAGCGGACTCGCGGACAGTCGGTTCATCGCGCGAATCGTAGTGCATCCGCAGGATCCGACCAATGTTTGGGTTGCCGCGATGGGCGAACTCTTTGTTACGGGCGGCGAGCGCGGGATCTATTTTAGCGATGATGCAGGCGTGACGTGGGAACGCAAACTGTTTGTAAATGACTCGACAGGCGCGTGTGACGTCGTTGTTGATCCTGAGAATCCTGACGTTGTTTACGCGGCGATGTGGCAGCGTATTCGGACGCCGGAAGAGCGTCGGGCCGGAGGCCGAGGAACGGGGATCTATAAATCGACTAATCGCGGAGCGACTTGGACGAGACTCTCGTCCGGCCTGCCGCCGATTGGGGACAACGTGGGCCGAGTAGGTTTGGCAATATCTCAATCAAATCCGCAAGTATTGTATGCCAGTTTCGCAGATCATCCCGGGTATTTCTTAGGCGTTTTTCGAACGGCCGACGGTGGTGAAAACTGGACCCAGACGAATGACGGAAGTTTATCCGACATCTATTCGAATTTTGGGTGGTACTTCGGAAACATAAGAGTACGGCCCGATGACGAGAACATGGTTTTTGTGTTCGGAGTGACGTTGCATCGATCATCGAACGGCGGCGCAAGTTGGACGGAGATTGGCAGCGATGTACATGTCGATCATCATGCGATGTGGTTTGATCCGCAACAGCCATTCAGGTTTCTGCTCGGCAATGACGGCGGCTTCTATCGCACGTCGAACAACGGAAATGATTTTACGGATCTGAACAATTTCCCCGCGATTCAATACTATGCGGGCAGTTACGACGCACACGAGCCGCAACGACTGTACGGCGGCACGCAAGACAACGGCACGCTGCGCAGCATGACCGGAGCGATAAACGAATATGAGCGAATCTACGGCGGAGATGGCTTCTATACATTAGTGGATCCGTCGAACAATAACTATATTTTTGCCGAATACCAATACGGCGGGCTTGGCCGCAGCACAAACGGCGGCGATGATTTTGGTTGGGCATTGAACGGGATAGATGACGCGGAACGTCGCAACTGGTCCACTCCCGTTGTGATGGATCCCAGCAATCCGCAGGTTCTTTATTATGGCGCGGAACGAGTTTACAAAACCACGAATCGAGCACAAAACTGGACGGCGATCAGTCCCGATTTGACAAACGGCCCCGGCCCTGGCAATCTTGTGTTTGGAACAATCACAACGATTGCCGTTTCGCCCGTGAACTCGCAGGTGATATACGCCGGAACCGATGATGCAAACGTGTGGGTAACGTCCAACGGCGGAACGAATTGGGAGTTGCGCAACACCGGATTGCCGACGCGCTGGATTACACGCATCACTCCGCATCCGACCGACTCCAATGAAGCGCTACTAACGATTTCGGGCTACCGGAACGCCGAACAGCAGGCTCATCTCTATCGCACAACGAATCGGGGCCAAACCTGGATTGAAATTGGCGCGAGCCTGCCGGATGTTCCGCTCAATGACGTTTTGTATGATTCAATTTATGTGAATCGCATCTACGTGGCGTCTGATTTTGGAATCTTTTGGAGTCAAGATTACGGAGATAATTGGGCAGCGCTTGGCCAAGGTTTGCCGCCCGTGCCGACGCTTGACATGTTCATCAACAACACGACGCGGACGCTCTTCGCAGCTACGTACGGGCGTTCATTTGTGTCGCTACCCCTTGATTCGCTGGGCAGCAATCATGTTCCTGAAATTGTTTCCCTCTTGCCGGTTGAATCTGGCGGAGAGATAAATATTGTGGTTGGCACAACAGTAAATTTCTCTGTGCAGGCAACAGACGAAGACGGCGACTCGCTCCGCTATGAGTGGCGCATTCACGGGCAACTAATATCTACTGCCGACACAATGCAGTATCAGTTCAACACTTTAGAAATTGACTGCGTTTACGTTAGAGTAAGCGATGGGCTTTTGTACACGACCGGCACGATTCAAGTTAACGTAACGTTGGCGGTAAATAACGTCCCAACGCCAAACGAATTTCGAGTTTCCACATATCCAAATCCATTCAACAATGAAACCCGAATCGCTTTTTCGCTTGAAAAAGCAGGGCAAACACGGGTGAGCATCTATTCGATTTCCGGACAGCTTGTCACGCGCTTGTATGACGGTATGATGATCTCAGGAGAACACAGTCTCACTTGGCGGCCTGAAAAGTACGCCTCCGGAACGTACATTGCCGAAGTTCAATCCGGCAGCATGATCGCCCGAACCAAACTTATCTATTTGAAATGATCCGCTCTATTAATATTACTGTCGCCGCGCTACTTCTGGCTCTGGCTTCCGTTTCAAGTGCGCAAGATACATTGCGCATTATGACGTACAATATTCTTAATTTCTCCGGCTCAAGTTCCGATCGTATTGACGAACTGCGCACGATTATGCGCTCAGTTCAGCCGGACTTAGTCGTCAATCAGGAAGTTATCGACCAAACGGCGGTCAACAATATTTTAGCACAGGTGTTTCGCCAAATGGATCCCGATTGGGAAGCTGCAAATTTTGTGAACGGGCCCGACACGGATAATGCATGCTTCTATTTGTCATCGCGGATTTCATTAGTAAGTCAACGGCAGATCTCGACAACATTGCGCGACTTCTCGGAATATGTTTTTTCGAGCAGCTCGATGGGAAATGAACAGTTTCGCATGTACTCCGGCCATTTGAAGGCGAGTTCAGGTTCAGACAACGAAGAGCGACGTCGCGCCGAAGCGGAAGTGCTGCGCGGCGAGCTTGACCAACTTCCTGCCGGCTCGATGTTCATGTTCTGTGGCGATTTCAATCTCTATTCATCATTCGAGCCTGCATATCAGTTATTGTTGGGGCTTGGCGACAACCCAAACGGTCGTTTGCTTGACCCGATTAATCGACCGGGCGCCTGGAACAACAGCGTAAGTTTTGCCGATATCCACACACAGTCGCCGCGCACGGCCTCATTCGGGGGAGGATCGACGGGCGGAATGGATGACAGATTTGATTTCATTCTCTCTTCCGCCGCATGGATGGACACCAGTGGCTCATATGTGATTCCTTCGTCATACCATGCATATGGCAATGATGGCTTGCATTTCAATCAGGCAATCAACGACGGAACGAACCAAGCCGTGCCGGACAGCGTGGCGGACGCGCTACACAACTGCGCCGACCATTTGCCGGTTGTCGTTGACGTCGTATTGAGAAACAGCGGTACGCCGGTTTCACCAACTGCACCGGTCGCCGAGTCGCCTGCGTTGATGCACTGTTACCCCAATCCGTTTAACTCACAAATCGCAATTGATCTGAGTCCGTCTCCTTTCGCAGGGCAGTTGCGTATATTTGACGTGTTGGGCCGCACGGTGAGCACGATGCCCGTCGGCGCGGAGATGAGCGCGCGTACACTACACATCGATTTCTCCGGCCAAACGTCAGGCGCCTATTTTGTGATGCTTCATCGCGGATCAGAAACGGCAGTAAACAAAATCATTTTGCAAAAGTAGGATAGCTTGAGTTTTCCCGTTGTAGCAATTGTCGGTCGCCCCAACGTGGGCAAATCCACGATCTTTAATCGCATGACGCGAACAAATCGCGCGATTACTTCTCCCGAACCGGGAGTGACGCGCGACCGTCACGTCGGCACAGTTGAGTTCGAGGGACGCGAGTTTCTGGTCATGGACACAGGCGGCTGGGTTCCGCGCTCTGAAGAGTTGTTTGATGCGGCCATTCGCGAGCAAGTAAAATTTGCTCTGGAAGAGTGCGACGTTGTTCTGTATATCGGCGATGCGCAAACCGGTTTGACGGATTCAGATCTTGACATCGCACAGTTGCTCAAGAAGTCGAACCTTCCCGTAATTGTCGCGATCAACAAGACCGACAATTT
The DNA here is from genome assembly GCA_964587105.1 of uncultured Alphaproteobacteria bacterium. GTDB lineage: Bacteria > Electryoneota > RPQS01 > RPQS01 > RPQS01 > JABWCQ01. The sequence goes on from CAZPKG010000019.1 coordinate 4,509, forward strand.
CAACATGGAAGCCGAAATCCCAAGCTTCTACAAACTCGGACTCGGTGATCCACAACCGCTGAGTGCAATTCAAGGTTACGGCTTCGGCGAATTGCTCGAGAAAATTTGCGAGGTGCTTCCAGAATCCGGCGACAAAACTGTCGAGCGGCCTCGTCCATTGATCGCTGTGATCGGAAGACCTAATACAGGCAAGTCTTCGTTAGTGAATGCTCTGCTCGGCGAACAACGCCACATTGTGACGGACGTTGCCGGAACGACGCGCGATTCGATTGACAGCGTCGTAAAGTATTACAAGCAATCGTTAACTCTTATTGACACTGCAGGCCTCCGCCGCAAAGCAAAAGTAAAGGAAGCGCTCGAGTTCTACACAACCGTGCGCACGCAGAAGGCGTTGAAAGAGTGCGACATCGCCATCGTGATGATCGAGGCCCAAGAGGGATTGCTCGCGCAGGATGTGAAGATATTGCAGGAGGCCGTTACCTATGGAAAAGGCGTAATTCTCTGCCTGAATAAGTGGGACTTGGTCGAAAAAGACGAACGCACGGCAGGACTCATCGCCGAAGAAGTTGACGAGCGTTTGTCGAATATCAACTTTATTGAGAAGCTCTTTATATCCGCAAAAGATATGCAGCGCGTTCATAAGGTGATTGAAGTAGCATTGCGCGTGCATGAGGAGCGACAGAAGCGAATTTCGACTGGAGAACTCAATCGCTTCCTGAAGCAGTTGATGGATCGCCAACCGCCTCCGGCTGTGAAAGGCCACGATTTACGGTTGGATTATGTGACTCAAGCGGAAGCCGAGCCGCCGACATTTATCATGTTTTCGCGGTGGGCCAAGTTGATTCCTGAAAATTATCAGCTGTTCCTTGAGCGCAGATTGCGCGAACAGTATGGATTTGACGGTGTTCCGATTCGACTATTTTTCAGAGGGAAGAAGCAATGAGAGCCGCGTCGGCTCAGGTCGTTATACCGGGAGTCGAAGGAGAATATTCCTACCTTGTGCCGCGTGAATTGTCGCAGACAATCGAGCGCGGCACTCGCGTATTGGTCCCCTTCAGATCGCGCAGAGTGACGGGATTTGTAGTTGCCGTTGACGCTCGCGCGGTTCCAGAAGCGACGCGCGCAATTGAACAGCTACTTGACGATTCGCCTGCATTCTCTGAAGAGCTACTCGAGTTCACAAAGTGGATTTCGGATTACTATCTTTGTACGTGGGGTGATGCATTGCGGGCCGCGCTTCCGGCGGGTTTGGATGCTGAAGATCAGTTTCGTTTTTCGTTGACGGAGAGACATCGCGATCAACTGGACTTGGGTTCCGAAGGCTACGCGCTTGAGGTTGCAGAGCTGCTCGAAGCGCTGGAAGAGGCTCCGCTCAGTGCGCGACAAATTCAAAATCGTTTTGGATTGGATCCTGATGGCGCGGAAATTCGCAAGTTAAAGCAGAATGGCCTGATTGAGTATAAACCCCATCTGCGCGGACCGCGAACCGGCGATCTTGTTGAAAAAATGATTGAATTGACATCCGAAGCCCGCTCCGGCGTCGCCGACGAATCTTTGTGGACTTTCATTACGACGCGAAGCGCGCAGCGGATTATTCGCGAATTGCTCGATGGAGCAGAAGAAGGCATTCCGCGTCGTCATCTGATGCGTGGGGCAAGCAAGCAACGGCGACAAGCACTCGATGAGTTAATCACAAAAGGCTATGTGCGTGAACGCAAAGAGGTGCTCTCGCGGTGGCGGCCTGACGAGATTCCAGTGCTGGCCGAGGAGCCTGACGCACCGCTCACGATTCACCAGTCGCTTGCCGTTGCCGCGATCTCTGCGGCGCTTGACGAGAGAAAATTCACCGGATTCTTATTGCATGGCGTGACAGGTTCGGGAAAAACTCGCGTTTATATTGAAGCAATCAAGCAAACGTTGGCAATGAACCGCACGGCGCTCGTGCTTGTGCCTGAGATTTCGTTAACACCGCTGCTATGGGGAAGATTTCGCGCAGTCTTTGGCGAGCATGTTGCCATTCAACACAGCGGCCAGCCGATGGCGGTGCGTTATGACCTTTGGCGCGGAATCTCGAATGGGAGCTATCGCGTGGTGATCGGGGCGCGATCAGCGATCTTCGCGCCGCTTGACGATCTCGGGCTCGTTGTAGTGGATGAAGAGCACGATGCGTCGTACAAGCAAACCGAAGGAGTGCCGCGCTATTCTGCACGCGACGCCGGACTTTATCGCGCAGCGCAGTCAGGTGCGGTTGCCATTCTCGGAAGCGCGACGCCATCGCTTGAGAGTCTCTTTGCTGTCGATCAACGGAGACTGGCGCTGCTATCATTGCCTGAACGCGTGTCCGGCGCACAACTTCCCGAAGTAGTGCTGGTCACTCCCGTAGATGAAGCAGGTGATTCTGACGAAACAGACGAGAAAGAGGAAGAGTCATCTGCGAAACGAGAACAGCACATCCTCTCGCCAACGACGTATGCCGCAATTGCGGAAATTCTCGCACGAGGGAAGCAAGCAATTGTGCTGCAAAATCGACGCGGATTTGCTCCGTTCTTGATTTGTCGAAATTGCGGAAAGTTGTTTGAATGTCCGAATTGTTCGGTCTCATTGACCTACCATCGTCCGGGCCGAATTTTACGTTGCCATTATTGCCATCACCGCGACGACGCGCCTGACTTGTGTCCGGCGTGCGGTTCAGATGACATGAGCATGTGCGGCAGCGGAACCCAACGTATTGCCGAAGAGTTGTTGCAGCAATTTCCAGATGCGCGGATTGCACGGATGGACTCCGACGCAATGGCAAAGCTGGGCGCACATGGCGAACTCATGTCGTTGTTCGCTCAAGGGAAATATGATCTCTTGGTGGGCACACAAATGGTTGCAAAGGGCCTCGATTTTCCGAATGTGGAACTCGCCGTTGTGGCGGATGCAGACACTGAACTATTTTATCCCGATTTTCGCGCGAGCGAGCGGGGTGCAAGCCTGTTGCTGCAGCTTGGGGGCAGGGCTGGCCGCGCTTCGACAAATGGCAAAGTCATTCTCCAAACCAGAGCGCATGAACATCCGGCGATTCACACCGCCATGCATGGTCGCTGGATCGAGTTTGCCGAATCCGAACTTGCGCATCGTCAACGCGGTGGGTTTCCGCCGTTCAGCCGAGTTGTGTTGTTGCGTGCTATTGCCACTGATGAATCCGTCGTGGCTCGATCCATGCTTTTTGTGAAACGGCAATTGGAAGGGGTCAAGCATATCGAGTTGCTTGGCCCTTCGCCGTGCGCCGTCGTGAAAGTGCGCAATCGCATTCGATATCAATTGCTCGCGCGCACCACGCGCGCCAGCGACCCGACCGGAGCGGCGTTGCGCAGCGCGATCAAGAGATTGTTTGATGAACAACGAAACTCTGACGAGCTAAAGCGAGTGCAATGGGAAGTCGATGTTGATCCTGCGAGTACTGCTTAGCTTGTTGATTCTGGGCCTGTTTGGTCCGCTTCATGCATCCCGTGAATCAGATTACCTGACCCGCGACTACGGACGCTTTGCCATTACTTTCTGTCCGGAAGATTCGAGTTTGGCTCAGCCGCTTGTCGAGGCACTGTCGTCTCGTTTGCCGATGATCTCCTCTCGACTTAACCTTCCGTTGCTCGATTCCGCTCGATTTGTCTTAACTCCAACTGCAGAAGAGTGGGGAAGGGTCACTGCCGGAAGTCCACTATGGGCTAACGGTATTGCCTATCCCAATCACGGAGTGGCGGTGCTTAAGTCGCCGCGCTTCAATGCTAACGGGGGTCCGCTTGCAGAAACCGCCGTGCATGAACTCGTTCATTTGGTACTTGATATGGGCGCTCCGAACGCCGCGATTCCCCGATGGTTGGATGAAGGGATGGCGCAATTCATGGCGGGTCAGCAAGAATTCATGGATGTCCATGTCTTAGGCCGTGCGGCAGCATCCGGACGGCTGATGACCTTTTGGGACATTCAGGGACTAATGGGAATGAACTCGGCCGATGCTCGGCAGGGTTATGCGCAATCGCTTGCCGCAACTCAAGACCTCTGGAAGAAATTCGGGGATTCCGGCCTCGCGAATCTGGTCCATGAGTTGCGAAAAGGACGGGACATCGAGTCAGTGTTCCCCCGCATTTTCGGGATTCCCTACAGCGAGTTTGAACGCGAACATAGAGCCAGAATAAGCGAGGAATATGGTGGCTCATTATGGACCGACGGCGAGTTGTGGATATCGGTTTTGTTTATTATTCTGGTTCTGTCGGCAGGGAGCTTTGCTTACTTACGTCGGCGCAGGACTTTGGAGGCTTGGCGGACTGAGCATATGTCTGAGCAATCAGGCGAGCCGCGCGAAGTGCCCTATACGGTGAACTACACCATTGTACGCAATCGCACCTTTGGCGACGAAGAACAAGAGTCGCCACCCGATGACCCGCCGCATGATCGGCCCAAGCCCGGCAACTAATCACGGAGTCTAACTTGCGAATTATCACCCTGACCCTCATCATCGTCTTGAGCACTTTCCGCGCTTTTGCGGCCAGCGGAACTACCGGCTACGAGTTGTTTAGGACAGACGGTTTTGCGAGATCATCGGGTCTGGCCGGTAGCGCCATTGCCCATTCGGGAGACATGTCCTCGCTCCAAAGCAATGTAGCCGGCTTGGCTGTGCTCGACCATGCAACAGCGGCAGCTGGTTTCACGAAGCATGTTTTGGACATCAATCAGGGAACACTTGCTTATGCCCGTCCCATGAAAAACAACATGGTTTGGGCTGCCGGAGCGGATTACCTGAGCTACGGATCCTTCGACCGTGCGGACGAAAACGGCTTCAAGAACGGCGAATTTGGCGCATCTGATTTTCAGTTGCGAGGGGCTGTTGCGCGTTCGATTCGGCCTGAACTTCGGGTCGGTGGCGCCCTGAAATACCAATATCGTGACATAGACGGAACAGGAGCATCGGCCGTGGCGGTTGATGCGGGGCTTCAATATGATACCGGTTTCAACGACTGGGTGGTTGGTGCTGCTGTGAAGTCATTTGGAATGGCCACGAGCGCATTTCTGTCCGAAAAGGACGATCTTCCGACATCTTACGAGCTTGGTTTCGCTGTTCCTCTTGAGCATTTGCCTGTAAAGTTCAGCCTTGCGGGGGCTTACATGACAGCAGAGGGACTTGAAGGGCGCGGCGGGCTTGAGATCGGCTTTGCATCGCAATTCGTGGGTAGGGTAGGCTATTCGACCATCGGAGTTGATCAACGAACCGGCTTATCCTCCGACGCCTTCGCCGGATTTTCTGCCGGGCTTGGCTTGAAAGTCAAACAACTTGCCTTTGACTACGCACTTACTTCGCATGGTGAAATCGGGTATCTCAATCGGTTCACTATCGGTACCGAACTTTAGGCAGAATAAACCTCGTGGCTCCTCTGGTGTCCAATAGATAGACGTGCGAAAACCCGACGAGCGCGACGACCGCTCTCTCGTTGAGGCTGCGCAGGCCGGGCGGGATGAGGCCTTTAATCAGTTAGTACTTCGGCACCGTAAGTCGTTGTATCACACAGCCATCGGTTTGCTTGGGAATGCGGATGATGCCGATGACATTTGTCAGGACGCGTTCATCAAGGCCTATGAGGGCTTAGGCAGCTTTCGTGCCAGTTCATCCTTCTATACATGGTTGTACAGGATTTGTATCAACCTGTGTTTGAATAAGTTGCGATCAAGAAAAGTGCGGTCGTTTTTTAGGTTGGATCATGAAGAAATGGTTCTACCGGCAACTGAGACTGCGGATCTCCCAACTGAGCAGGCTGAGTTTCTTGGCAAGGCGAGATTTGCCATAGCGAAGCTCCCGGACAAACAGCGTGCAGTGTTTATCCTGCGGTACTTCCGGGAGTTACCCCATGCTGAGATTGCTGAGATCATGGATCGAGATGTCGGGACAATCAAGGCCAACTACCATCAAGCCATAAAGAAACTTCAGGCGGAGCTTGGGGCTTATGTTCGAGGAGAAGAAGAATAAGTATCCGAAATTTGGATATTTATAGTAAGTAAGTGATAACCATGAAAGACCGCAAATTACATACTGAGAGCCGACCAGACCTCATGAATGAGGATCTGCTTTGGGGTGCGCCGCGAAGCAGCGACGGGGCTTTTCTTGTTTCGATTCGTGGTCGGTTAAATAACCAAACATCGGGGCTTTGGCTATCTTATCGCAAGACCATCGCGATGGTAGGCGCTGCGGCAGTACTGTTGGTCGGAGTCTGGTTTCCGGGGAGAAATAGTGGGCAAAGAGTTCTCGAACAAGTGACCACCACAACGCTGAACGCGACTGTTGAGGAATTTGTTGTCGATGACGCTGACCCGCTTGAGTTAGCAGACTACTTGGGCGTCGAATCCGCCCAAATTGATTCGGTTAGCGAGGATACAGAAACGCCCTCGGAATCCGACCAAGCGATAAGTGTTGTGGATGTGACGACAGACGAGATTTTGGAACTGGATGAGCAGGATTTTGATTTAGTCATTGCAGAAATTCAGGAGACCGATTTCTTCTAAGAGAGATGAGTATTTTATCTTACATATTATTGACGATCATTTTGGCAGTACCTGCTGTCGCGCAAGACCGCCGAATGACTCCCGAGCAACGTCGCGAGAGAGTTGAGACAGTCATCATTGGCAAATTCGCGGAAGAGCTTGAATTGAGTCCGTCGGAAGCAGAGAAGTTCTACCCTCTCTTGCGACAGTTTCGATCAGAGACTGAGCCGATGCAACGAGAATTGGGCGACACACGCCGCGAATTGGACGAACTTTCGGAAAGCGACGTTTCCAAGGTCAAAGCGGAAAGCATGATGCGTTCGCTAAGCGAAGGAAATACTCCGGTCAGAAACCAGTCGAGTAAATCCGATGTTAAAGCCCTCATCTCAAAGTCAAACGCACTGCAGACTGAGATATTAGCAAAACGCGAAGTGTTTCTAACAAATCTCGCTGACTTTCTGACGCCCCAGCAGGTCTCGCGCTGTTCAATCTTGTTGGACGAGTTGCCCCGCCGGATTCGCCAATTTATGGAGGAGCGTGGCGGCCCGCCGCCTGGTGAAATGAAGCAGCGGATGCAAGAGCGCCAACAGCGCCGGCAAACACGATGATCAACTGAAGCGGGCCGCAAAAGCGGCCCCTTTTCTTGCCTATGTCCCTAACTTCCAGTATATTGAGGCCATGACCTACGTCCCATCCGTTACAATTGCGATTGTCAGCTTCAACACCCGCGATGCCTTGCGAGACTGCTTGCGGAGTATCGAGCGCGTCAAGGATGAGGTGAAAGTTGAAGTCATCATTGTCGAGAATGCATCTTCGGATGGTTCGCTGGCCATGCTTGAGTATGAGTTTCCGCAGATTAAAGTGCTGGTGAATCCGGTGAATATTGGGTTTGCCGCCGCAGTGAACCAATCATTCGCAGCATCGGATTCTGATTTTTTCTTAATGTTGAACCCTGACACTTGGGTGGCAAAGAACTCAATTGTTAGATTAGTCGAAATGGCGGAGCGAGATCCCGAGATTGCCGTAGTGGGAGCGCAGTTGACCTCGTTTGAAGGCGACTCTCAGCAATCCGTCCTTGCCAAGCCTAATATGGCCAAGGAGTTTCTGAATCTCTTACCCGAACTCAAAGGCATTTTGCTTCCTTACTCAATCAAGAGCATCCTTATCCGGGGTAGGGAGCGTCGTCGCGGTCAGATTATTGAGGTACCGGCAGTCAGCGGTGGTGCGATGCTGATCCGGTCGTCTGCATTCCGTCAAGCAGGTGGAATGGATGAAAGGTTCTTTGTCTATCATGAGGAAGTCGATCTTTGTTTGCGCTTACGGAAGTCCGGCTGGAAGATAGTCTTTGCTCCGCAAGCTCAGATTCTTCATTATGATGCACTTTCAACTCGTTATAGACCGACCAAGATACCGAATGAACCTGTCCTGAGCTGGCGATTGAACGGACTTTCAATATTGTTTGAGAAACATGGCTCGGCCGGGCAACGAAACCGGTTTATTGGAATGGCCCGGCTCCTCCTGAGATTTCGTGCTGTATTATGCCGAATTAGGTCAGGTATTGCTTCTGGTTCGTCATCTCTCTGGCAGGCTCGTGCAAAGGAGCTTGAAATGGCCGCAGTTAGCCTTGGGAAGATAAGTGAAGTTAGACCAAATCAAGGTTCGCCTTTGTGAACGCAAGTGCAGAAAAAACTTTGGTTCCCTTGACAATTTTAGTGGGATAACGTATTTTCTTACAGGCTCCTTATAGGGAGCCTGTAGTATTTTTGAACTTAACATAATTTTCGCTTGGATTGGAGGCCTCAGTGGCACAGGTCAGCACGGAGAAAATTCGCAACATTGGGTTGTTTGGTCACGGCCATTGCGGCAAGACGATGCTTGCTGAGTCGATGCTGCTTAATATGGGCGTGATTCACAGATTGGGTAGTATTGAGGCAGGCACAACGGTTTCGGATTACACAAAAGATGAGATAGAACGACAAATGTCCATGCAAGTGAGCCTTATGCAAGGTGAATACGATGGACATTTTTTTAATATCGTGGATGCACCGGGGTTTGCCGATTTTTCCGGCGACATGGTTTCGGCATTGCGGGCCGTGGACATTGCCTTGCTACCGGTGGATGGCACGTCAGGACATGACATTGGTCACTCGATTGCCTTTGAAGCGGGCGAGAAGTTCGGCCTCCCTCGCATGTTCTTTGTCACAAAGTTGGACAAGGAGCACACGAAGTGGGACGAAGTCGTCGAGCACCTTGAAGAAGAATTTGGCAAAAAGGTTCAGCCAATTCATTTTCCTGTAAATCCCGGTCTTGATTTCGACACTATCGCCAGTGGATTGACCATGAAGGCGTTCAAATATTCGCGCGACTTGACCGGCAAGTGGACGGAAGTCCCACTTGAAGGCGAGAATCGTGCAAAAGCCTTGGAGTTGCGCGCGAAGTTGATGGAAGTCGCCGCCGAATCTGACGACGAACTGATTGAAATCTACTTTGAAAAAGGCGAATTGACTGATGAGCAATTGCTCCAAGGACTGCGCAAAGGTTTTGCAACAGGTAAGCTTGTGCCGGTGTTGGCTGGTTCTGGGACTCAGAATATCGGCGTTAGTCGTCTATTAGACTTTTTAATCGTCGAGGGTCCGGATCCGCATGAACGCTCGTCAATTGTGGCCACGACAGGCGATGGCAAAGAGGTCGAGATTCACGAAGATGAGAAGGAGCCAACTTGTGCGCTTGTTTATAAGACCGTAACAGAGCCGCACGTTGGTGATTTGTGCTATGTTCGCGTGTTTGCCGGCAAGATCGAGCAGGGTGGGGAGTTGCTCAATACCCATACGGGCCAAATGGAGAAGATCGGCCAACTCTTTCATGTGGACGGCAAGGCTCGCGAAGCGACGACTAAGCTTGTGGCAGGCGATCTCGGAGCCATGGTGAAACTGAAATCTACTCATACGGGTGATACGCTATCTGACAAGGCCAAGGCCTACAAACTTCCGCGTATCGAGTTTCCGCCGCCGGTTTTGGAAATGGCGGTTGTTCCGAAAACTAAGGGCGAAGAAGATAAAGTTGCCTCAGGTTTGCATCAATTGCACGTTGAAGATCCGAGCTTCCAGGTTGAACAGATTCCTGAAATTGGTCAGTTGATTCTGCGCGGTCACGGCGATCTTCAACTGTCAGCTTTGTTGTCAAGATTAAAAGACCGCTTCCACGTGGACGCTGAACTCGTTGAACCTCGTGTGGCCTATCGCGAAACTATTCGCGGCTCGGCAGAAGCGGAAGGCAAGCACAAGAAACAATCCGGTGGCCGCGGCCAATACGGCGTCTGCAATTTGCGCATGGAGGCAAAACCACGCGGCGAAGGATATGAGTTTGTGGATGCGATCGTTGGCGGTGCAATTCCTGGAAAATTCATTCCCGCGATTGACAAGGGAATTCAAGACACGATGATTCGAGGGGTTATCGCCGGATATCCCGTGGTGGACGTAAAGGTTACAGTATTCGACGGAAAGTATCACGACGTGGATTCGTCGGAACTCGCATTCAAGATCGCTGGCCGCAACGGCTTCAAGGAGGCGTTCAAGAAATGCAAACCACTTTTGCTCGAGCCGATCTATGACTTGGTCGTTCGAGTGCCAGAAGAGTTTATGGGCGATGTGATGGGCGATCTGTCCGGGCGTCGCGGCAAGATTCAAGGAATGGAAGGCGAGGGCCGCTATCAGGTTATCAAGGCCAAGGTTCCGCAAAAAGAACTCTTCCGCTATTCTACGACGCTGCGCTCGATGACTCAAGGTCGCGGAATGCACTCGCAGGCCTTCTCCCATTATGAAATACTCCCGCCGGAACTTCAGGAGAAGATCGTCGCCGAGTATGTCGAAGAGCAAGAAGAGGATTAATCTGCTGTGGATCGCCTATGGGCACCGTGGCGGATGAGCTACATATTGGAAACAGTCAAGCAAGAGCAGCCGGAAGGTTGTGTTTTCTGCAGGATGTTTGAAGGGTCAGACGACGCCGGGAATCTGATCCTAATGCGCGGAAATCACAGCTTTGTGGTGATGAATCTCTTTCCGTACAACAGTGGTCACTTGATGGTGATCCCGAATCGGCATACGGGAGATTTCGGATCGCTTGCGCCAGAAGAGCATGTCGAATTGGGAGAGCTGATCGAAATCTCCCGCAAGGCCTTGGCGGAGTGTTTTACACCGCATGGCTATAATATCGGCATGAATATCGGTCGGGCGGCGGGTGCCGGAATCCTTGACCATTTGCACTATCACGTCGTACCGAGGTGGAATGGGGACTCAAATTTCATGTCCGCCGTCGGTGAAACCAAAGTGCTCTCGGAGAGTCTCCCCGAGAGCTACGCGCGTTTGAAGAAAGTCATTGACCGGCTTCGCTCGTGAAAGATTTTTCACAGACTGAGCATACATTATTGTGAAGAGCGGTTTCGGAGAAATTGACACGTTCGTAGGCGATATTTGGGAACTCGCGACACAGGCTATCATTTCGCCTGTTCATTGTGAGTTGCTCCCTGCGGCTCCAATCGGCGTTGAAGTTGTCCGTCGAGCAGGCTATGAAGTTGACCGCGAGTTACGTGCAAACGAGAAGCTTGCGATGGGCCAGGTTTGCCTGACAAGCGCCGGTTCGCTTGAAGCAGAGAAGATTATTCATATCGCCGTTACGACGCTCTCACGCAGACCAACCATTGAAGCGCTACGCGAAGCATTGCGCAACGCGTTGCTCATGGGGCACCGCCAGAACATGCGCTCGGTCGCGATACCGGCGGCGTATATTGAACCCGGTGAGCTTGCAACTGCTGTGGTTGCGCGCTGCATCGTAGAATCCGCCGTAGATCATCTGCGCAGGTCGCGCTTGCCGAACCGGATTGTGTTGGTTGTTCCGACTGATTATGTCCACAAGGTTTTCTTGTCAGAAATTGATCGTGTTCACTTCGGTGAACTTCCCACCTGATACTTCTACTCTAATTATTTCGAATAGCAACTCCTATGGCCTATCCTGTTCCGGGAACCCGAGAGCCATTTCTTGCGACGCGCCGCCAAGACGCTTGGTGGGTAGTGCCGCTCGCGATGGCAACCACATTTATCGTATTCATCGCCTATGCGAGTTGGGCGGCGTTTCAGCCCGTTGAATACAGCAAGTTTGGTCCCTACATATCGCCGTTTTTTTCGCCCGATTTGACGCGGTTCATACCGGGCTTCACATGGTCGCCCGCTCTCCTCATATTGTGGGTTCCGGCGGGATTTCGCCTGACCTGCTACTATGGCCGCAAGGCCTACTACCGCTCCGTCGCAATGTCCCCTTCGGCCTGTGCCGTTGGCAAGGGAGATCGCGATTACAAAGGCGAGCGCGCCTTGCCGTGGGTTCTGAATAATCTGCATCGCTATTTCCTGTACCTTGTGACCGTGTTGGTGATATTCCATTGGATACATTTTTTCGATGCGTTTAAGTTTAGTGACGGTTGGGGAATGGGACTTGGGAATATCGTCGTTGCTGCGGACACGATTTTTTTGACGCTGTACGTTTTTAGCTGCCATTCGCTTCGGCATCTTGTCGGCGGAAAAATCGATTGCTATTCTTGCGCTGCGGCGGGCGTAACGCGACATAAGATTTGGAGCGGAGTTTCAAGTCTGAATAATCTGCACAACGTCTATTTTTGGTGCAGCTTGTTCACGGTTGGATTCGCGGACGTGTATGTGCGGATGTGTGCTATGGGTATATGGTCTGACGTGAGGTTCTTCTAATGGCACAATATACAACGCATGATTTTGACGTTTTAGTCGTCGGCGCGGGCGGCGCGGGATTGCGCGCGGCCATTGAATCGGCAGCGCTTGGCGCCAAGACCGCGGTGGTGATGAAATCGCTGCTTGGCAAAGCCCATACAGTTATGGCCGAAGGCGGCGCTGCCGCGGCGCTGCGCAACGCTGATGATCGCGACTCGTGGCAGACGCATTTTCGCGACACGATGAAGGGCGGCAAGCAACTCAACTATTTCCGAATGGCGGAATTGCATGCCAAGGAAGCGCCGGACAGAATTCAAGAGCTTGAAGATTGGGGCGCGGTGTTTGATCGCACACCTGACGGTTTGATCAATCAGCGCAATTTTGGCGGGCACACGTATCCACGCTTGGCACACGTCGGCGACCGCACCGGGCTTGAGATGATTCGCACCTTGCAAGATAAGGTTGTTCACATGAACGCCGAGATCTTCATGGAGGTGACAGTCACGCACTTGTTCAAATCGAACGGCAAAGCGTGCGGCGCATTGGCATACTCACGAGTAACCGGCGAGTTTCATCTCTTCCGTGCCAAGGCAATCGTACTCGCAACGGGCGGAGGGGGTAAGTCGTTTGCGATCACATCCAATTCATGGGAGTATAGCGGCGACGGACAAGCTCTCGCATGGCGCGCCGGAGCGGAGTTGCTCGATATGGAGTTTGTGCAATTTCATCCCACCGGAATGGTCTGGCCGCTCTCAGTACGCGGAACGCTTGTCACAGAAGGCGTGCGCGGAGAAGGTGGCGTTTTGTTGAACAAAGACGGTCGTCGTTTTATGTTTGACTATATCCCTGATGCATTCAAGAACGATGTCGCGGCCACAGAGCAGGAAGCTAATCAATGGGTCGCGGAAGTTGCGGCGGGCAAGTTGGCGACAGTGCGCCGTCCGCCTGAGTTGTTGACGCGCGACGTTGTTGCGCGTTCGATTCGCGCCGAAGTTCAAGCCGGACGCGGCAGTCCGCACGGCGGAGCATTTCTCGACATTGCAACACGGCGCACGGCTGATGACATCAGACGCAAACTGCCGTCGATGTATCATCAGTTCAAGCAGCTTGCCAATGTTGATATCACGAAAGAAGCGATGGAGGTTGGACCGACCTGTCACTACATGATGGGCGGAATCAAAGTCGAGGCCGAAACCGCCATGAGTACACTACCGGGCTTGTTTGCCGCAGGCGAAGTCGCGGCGGGTCTACATGGCGCGAACCGCTTGGGCGGAAATTCATTGTCTGATCTCTTGGTGTTCGGCAGACGGGCAGGGTGGGGAGCGGCAGAGTATGCGAAGAAGGCAAGCGCGGCTCAACCCTCTCAGACGGAAGTTGAGCAAGCGATAGCTGACAATCTCTCATGCTTTGAGCGCAAAGATGGAGAGAATCCTTATTCCGTTCACAAAGAGTTGCAGGATATGATGCAAGACAACGTCGGCATCGTGCGCACGGATGAGGAGTTGAGGACAGCGCTTAAAGCTCTCGATTCTTTTGAATCGCGCGTCAACAAACTTACCGTGAACGGCGCGCGCGCGTATAATCCTGGCTGGAATCTGGCAATGGATTTGCGCAGTATGGTTGTCGTGTCTCGCGCGATTGCGATGGCGGCGCTTGAACGTCGTGAAAGCCGCGGCGGACATTCGCGAATCGATTTTCCTGAATACGACAAGAGCTTTTCAAAGATCAATCACATCATAACAAACGAAAACGGGAAGATGGCGCTGCGCGCGGATCCGCTGCCTGCCGTACCGGATGAGCTTAAGAAATTCGTGGAGGAGGCATAAGATGTCGCGAACTGTTAACATGAAAGTCTTTCGTGGCGAGAAGGACAGCGGCCAACTTCACGATTACAACGTTCAGATTGACGACGGAATGGTCGTTCTGGACGTCATTCATCGCATTCAGGCGACTGAAGCGCCCGATCTTGCGTGCCGTTGGAATTGCAAAGCCGGCAAGTGCGGCTCGTGCAGCGCTGAAGTGAACGGCAAACCGAGTCTGATGTGTATGACACGCATGGACACGCTGAATAATGAAAAGCCGATTACCGTAGAACCGTTAAAGACATTCCCGCACGTGCGAGATTTAGTCACGGACGTGTCCTGGAATTTTTCCGTCAATAAGAAGATTAAGCCGTTTAAGCCTCGTCCGAAAGACGCCGACGGCAAGCAACGGATGTACCAGTACGAAGTTGATCGTGTACAGGAGTTCCGTAAGTGCATCGAATGCTATCTCTGTCAAACGGTTTGCCACGTTCTTCGCAATCACGGAAAACACGAAGAGTTTGCTGGTCCGCGATTCATGGCACGACTTGCATCGCTCGAAATGCATCCGCTTGACGTTGAAGACCGCATTCCGTTTATCAAGGAAATCGGCGGCGTAGGATTTTGCAACATCACCAAGTGCTGCACTGAAGTCTGCCCCGAACATATTCACATTACGGATAACGCAATCATTCCATTAAAGGAACGCGTCGCTGATCGCTACTATGATCCGATACAGATGCTGTTCCGTGTCTTGGGTGGAAAATGAAGTTTCATACGGATTATCTCACGTTTCAAACGTCGAAGCGTGAGGAATTTGTGCTGATTACGGATCGAGTAGAAAAGGCGGTCGCGACTTCCGGGGTGCGCGAAGGCATGGCGCTTGTTTCCGCTATGCACATCACTGCGGCGGTTTATGTCAATGACGCCGAAGACGGATTGATAGAGGACATTAAAGAGTGGTTACGCGGTTTGGCGCCAGACAAGGATTACCGTCATCATCGCACGGGCGAAGACAACGGCAGCGCGCACTTGAAGAATTTGATATTGCATCATCAAGTAATCCTGCCGATCACGAACGGCAAACTCGATCTGGGTCCGTGGCAGCAAGTCTATTACGCGGAATTTGACGGCCAGCGCCGCAAGCGCGTGGTGGTCAAAATCATGGGCGAATAGACTCCAAAATGCTGACTCGCGATCGCGATTGGCAGTTGATCATTGTTGGCAGCGGCCCGGCAGGGATTGGTGTAGCTCTCGAAGCCAAGCGGTGTGGTGTTCGCGCCCTGCTGCTTGACCGCGGATCGTTGTGTAACACAATCTACAACTTTCCTGATCGGATGCTGTTTTTCTCGACGGCTGAGCTTTTGGAGTTTCCCGGAATACCTCTCGTCGCTGAGGGTGCAAAGCCATCCCGACGTGAGGTGTTGGATTACTTCACGCGCATTGTGATTTCGAACTACTTGCCGTTTTTGACAGATTGCGCGGTCAGAAGTATCGAGCGAGTCGACAAGGGATTTGTGGTTCGCACAAGCCATGGAGACTTTACGGCAATTTCAGTTGTTTTGGCGACGGGTTCGTATGACCAGCCGAATCTGCTGAATATTCCCGGTGAGTCTTTGCCGCATGTATCGCATTATTACAAAGATGCGCACCCGCATATCGGCAAGAACGTTGTAATTGTAGGCGGCAAGAATTCCGCCGCCGAATCCGCATTGGAACTATTGAGGAGTGGTGCGCGCGTCACGTTGATTCATCGTGGCAAAACGTTGTCACCGTCCATCAAATACTGGATTCGACCCGATCTTGACAATCGTATCCGCGAGGGCGGCATTGATTTGCACTTGAACTCACGGCTCATTGAGATTTGCGAGCATTCTGTGAAATGCGATACGAATGGAATCCAAATGGAGATTCCAACTGACGCGGTTTTCTTGTTAACGGGATATAACCCCGATTATGCTTGGCTGCGTTCAATTGGAATTGAGTTTTCCGGCGACGCCGAAATTCCTGTGCATGATCCGGGCACGCTGGAGACAAATGTGCCGGGAATTTATGTAGCGGGAGTGTTGGTAGCCGGGCGGGAAACTTCACGAGTTTTCATTGAGAACAGCCGAAGACATGGTGTGAAGATTTTGTCACACTACTTATCTCAAGCAAGATCATGAGCGCGCGCTGGTTTCGAGTTTGCAAACGGGATGAACTGAAAGACGGCACGGCGCGCAGTATCACGATATTAGGCAGGCCTTATGCTGTCTTTGCAGTCGGCGGAGAGCTGTTTGGACTCGATGCGGCATGCAGGCATATGCGGGCAAACCTTGCGGCAGGAAATGTGCAGGGGAACATTGTCACATGTTTCATGCACGATTGGAAGTATGACATTCGCACGGGAAAGTGCCTGAATATGGAAGGCGCCGACGCACCGCCGCGCGAAACGAAGATTGAAAACGGTGTAGTATTTATTTCGGTCGAATGGCCGGAAGACTTTTAGCAAATATTCTGGGTCCGAGAAATAACCCTTGCGGATATGGAGGATGGCATGAAACAGCGTTGTTTTACACTCTTGTTGGTAACTTGCCTGCTGTTTGGTGCGGCGTCGGTGCAGGCCGGCTACGAGATCTACTTTCAGAGCGGCACAGTGCAGCCTGCCGAGCTTGAGTTCGGGTTGAGTAATCAAGTCACAGGTGAGCACGCGATCTTGCAGTTTTACGAGGCTCTAACTGCCGCCGACCGCGCGCGTCTGGAATCAGCGGGCATTGAATTGCTGGGCTACCTACCTGAGCGCGCCTTCGCCGTGAAACTCTCGCGTATCGTAACGCAAACTGAACTGACCGCACTGGGTGTTCGCGCGGCGATTCCGTTCGCACCTGAGTACAAGTTGCATCCGCGCGTTCAAACACGTGATTTTGGCGTCTGGAGCGAATATGAAAACGGCGCTCGCATGTTTAATGTTGATATCTTTAGCGATGTTCCGCTTGAAACAGCCGCCAAGTTGTTTGAACAATCAGGCTATGTTGTCGGGGATCACATTGAAGCGTTGCATTCGCTCGTTGTTGCAGCCGATCCCGGCAAGATTTTCGACTTGGCGAGTTTGGACGCGGTACTGTTTATTAATGAGGTCTCACCTCCCCTTGATGAATTGAACGCGACCGTCCGTACCCGCTTGCACGTCAATGAGGTGCAGGCTGCCCCGTATAATTTGTCAGGCGACGGAGTAACCATTCTTGTTTACGACGGTGGAATGGTGGATGACTCTCACCCGGATTTCGGTGGACGAGTAACTCACATGGAGACCGGAACGGTTGCGAATCATCCAACGCATGTGGCGGGTACAGTGGGCGGGAGTGGACTTAACTCAGGTGGAACGAACCGCGGCATGGCCCCGCAGGCGACGATAATCAGCGGTCAATACAACGAGTGCGCTCCGTTCTGCTTCTACAATAGCCCAAACGACGTCAGCACAGATTACATCTTTGCGCGTGAAACTTACGGAATTGAGTTGACCACGAATTCGATGGGAGCAAACGTTAGTCCGAATGCCTATCCATGCTCATGGTTTGGAGACTACGAATTGACTTCTCGTATTCTTGACGGCATGGTCAGGCAAACTGTTGACCGGCCGTTGATTCAGTTTTGGGCCGCTGGAAACGAACGCGGCGACGCAGGCTGCAACAATAATTCATATCGCTGTATGTCGATTCCCGCGTCGGCCAAGAACATTGTAACTGTCGGCGCTACAACTTCGACTGATGCATTGGCGTCGTTTTCGTCATTTGGTCCGACAGACGATGGTCGAATAAAACCGGAAGTCTGCGCGACGGGAGTAAATGTCACTTCCTGTTCGCCCGGCGGCGGTTATGAAGTGATGTCGGGTACATCGATGGCCACACCGGCTACGGCGGGCGTTGGCTGTTTGATCCTCGAGCGTTGGCATACGTTATTTCCCGGCGCTCCCGACCCTCTGCCGGAAGCAATGAAGGCGTTGATGATCAACTCCGCGAATGATCTTGGCAACGTTGGCCCGGATTTCCAATCGGGGTTTGGATTGGTTAACGCTCAGCGTGCGATCGATCAACTGCAAGCGGGCGGCGTTCTGCAAGGCTCGTTGGCTATTGATCAAACACGCGATTTTGAATTTGATGTTCCGGAAAATACTCCGTCACTTGATGTCAGTCTCGCCTGGTCGGATGTTCCCGCACTTGGAAACGTCATCCCGACGCTTGTGAATGACCTTAACCTCGTGCTTGTTTCACCGGCAAACCTTGGTTATCAGCCGTGGGTGCTGAACCCGTCGTCCCCCGGAACGGCGGCCCAACCCGGTGTGGACAGTGTGAACGTGTGCGAGAAAGTGCACGTTGCCAATCCCATCGCCGGAACATGGAGGGCGCGAGTATTTGGCGAGATCAATATTGGAGAAGCTCAGACATTTGCCCTCGCTTCGAATATTCCTTTGGTTGCGCTCTGGTGCGAAATCTCAGGCCAAGTATATCCCTCTTCCAATCCCGGTCAGGGTGTACCGGGTGAGGTGTCCGTCGTTGGTGAAGGGATTCACTCGCTCACGGATGCAGAGGGCAACTATACTATCTTTGTTCCGCGCAACGCAAATTATCAGCTTCATTCACGTGCGTATGGCTATATCCCACAAACCCTTACGGTGAATGCTAATTCTGAGAGTGTAACTCAGAACTTTGCAGTCATTGCAGTGGCCGGTAATGGGACAGTGAATGGTCATGTGGAAACACAAGACGGAACGCCAATTGAAGGTGCACAGATTACTTATCAATTTCCCAATGCAGACATCAACGGGGATTTGTCAAATGTAGCTGGAAATTTCACTCATGCTTTGCCCGGTAGCAATGAATACGTGATAACCGCGACGCTTGGCCTGACATCGGCTTCGCAGACTGTCGAGATTGATGCAAACGGAACAGTTGACGTTAATTTCATTTTGATTGACACGCGCACATCGCCGGTCGGCCCTGATGCGAACGGATATTATTGCTATGAATCGGCTGATACGGGATATGCGCCAACGTTTGAATTCACATCAATTGCACCAGCTGCAGGTGGTCCCGGAACGCTGATTGGTCCCGGAACTGGGAACGACTGGGCTCTTTCGGTTGCATTACCCTTTAATGCTCGGTTCTACGGAGTGCAGACCGGAGGTCTCACAGTTGGCGCTGATGGTTGGATCGGCTTTGGAACGGTCGCGCCGGGAACAGCGCCATATCGCAATGGATTCATTCCCAGCGCCGCCACTCCGAATAATTGCGTTTACGTTTTCTGGGATGACTTGTATCCCTATAGCCCGGCACAAGGCGGTCAGATTGCTTACTACCACGATGAAGCAAACGATCGCTTCATTGTCGAGTACTATCAGGTACCTCACTTTGCGCCGGATTCCTTCAAGGTGACGGCTCAGTTCATTCTCTATTCGCAGGATGCTCGTCACACGACGACCGGCGACAGTGAATTTGAAATCCACTACGAACGCTTCGATTATGACGGCCCGGACACCGATATGGATGCAACATTGGGCATTGAAAATTCAACTGGAACAGCGGGCTTAATGGTCTATTTTGATGGCGGTGCGGATCCAAACCAGTTCACTATCACCGCACCATACGCTTTGCGCTACACCACGGGCCCAATCGTTGGAACAGGAACAGTCTCAGGTCAGATTACTGCAATTCCGGCAACGGATTTGTCCACCGCGACGATTCGTGTTGGAGCTTTGGCATTTGCGCCAGAGGCCGATGGCTCATTCAGTGTTGCGGGAATGCCTTCTGGCCAGTTCAGACTTGAGTTTGAGTTCAACGGATATGAAAACATCGAATCCGAGCAATTCACTATCCCTGTAGGCGGGGAGGCGGTCGTGAATGTCACGTCGTATAGGCTGGATCCTCCCACAAATCTGGCTGGGGAATTTGATTCCCAGTTGGGAGTGATTCGTTTGCATTGGAGTCCGCCCACTTGGGGTGGCGGTATTCGCGATAATGGCGAAAACAGCTTAGATGCACTGTCTAATTATACGGTATTGGTTGGCGGCCGTCAGCCTGTCACGGGAATTGCAGATACATTCCTGGTCTATACCCCGCCAAACCAAGGGATTTACCGATTCTGGGTGATTGCAAATTATGACGGCGGAATTTCGGATAGTTCAAACTTGTCACAGTTCACGGTAACGCCGGTCAGCGACGAGCACGCCGCCGTACCGACCGAAATTTACCTCGCACAGAACTATCCGAATCCGTTCAATCCCACAACCAGTATCACGTTTGGTCTGCCGATTGAATCGCAGGTGACATTAGACGTCTTTGACATTACGGGCAGAACGGTTTCGACACTGCTCAATGGCAGAATTGCCGCCGGTCATCATCGAGTGGAATTTGACGCCACCAACATCGGCACGGGCGTTTACTTCTACCGTTTGAATACACCGCAGAACCAGCTGATTCGCAAGATGATGCTGCTTCGCTAAACTAACATTCGCGATTCCTCAGAGGGGCCGACTGGCCCCTCTGATGTGAGTAACAGTATTCTGAATTTGAATCTTGGAGAATCCGACTCGAATGAAGCTCTCTTCTCTTGCCAGTTTTCGCTTCACCCCCAATCTGCCTGAAGGCTTGTCGCGCTTAACCGAGCTTGCCTACAACTACTACTGGTCGTGGCGGCCCGAAATGATTGATTTGTTTCGTCGGCTCGATCCGGAAATGTGGGAAGTAACTCATCATAATCCGGTTAGGATGCTGATGGACGTTCCGCAGTGGAAGCTTACGCGTGCGGCCAATAGTATTGAGTTTCAAGAGCACTATAAGCACTGCCTAAGTTTGCTTGATTCTTATCTGAATGCCGAGTCGTGGTACCGTCAAGTGCATAGCGGCGAGCAAAATGGGCGGATCGTATTCTTCTCCATGGAGTACGGGCTCGCGGAGTGCTTGCCGTTGTACAGCGGCGGCTTGGGCGTATTGAGCGGCGACTATTTGAAAGCGGCGTCTGACTTAGGACTTCCTGTTGTGGGAATTGGTCTGGCGTATCGCCAAGGTTATTTTCAGCAACGACTTGACGTCAACGGTCGCCAGAATGAACTCTATCCTCAAAACGATTTTGACGTTTTGCCGATTCAGCCCGTGCTCGATGATCAAGGACAACGCGTCACGATTCAAATTCCATTTCACAATCGTCAGTTGACTATCGGCGCATGGCTCGTTACAGTTGGTCGAGTCCCGCTCTATGTGCTGGACACGGATCTTCCGCAAAACAGCCCCGCAGATCGCTCAATTACACACACTTTGTACGGTGGCGATCGTGAAACTCGCATCCAGCAGGAAATAGTGCTGGGTTTCGGTGGAATTGAATTGCTGCGTAAGCTCGGAATCAAGATGTCCGTTTGTCACATGAACGAAGGGCATTCCGCGTTTGTTCAAATTGCGCGAGTTCTTCATGCTGCCGCCGATCAAGGACTGTCTTGGTATGAAGCCTTGCAGCTTGTCGCAGCTGGAACTTTGTTCACGACCCACACTCCCGTGCCCGCCGGTATCGATGAATTTTCGACGGAGTTGATGGACAAATATTTCGGGCAGATATATGACCGCTACGGCATCTCACGTGATGAAGTCTTGGGTCTCGGCAGCGTTCGCCCAGGCACGCCGGGTCAGCCGTTTAATATGGCGATCTGCGCTCTGCGAACGGCAGATTACACAAACGGAGTAAGTCGTTTGCACGCCGACGTGTCGCGCCGTATGTGGACGGAAAGTTGGCCCAATCTTCCGCATGAAGAGGTTCCGATTGATTTTGTTACCAACGGCGTGCATCATGCGACATGGATATCGCCCGACATGTCGCAACTCTATCAGCGCCATTTCAATGCCGATTGGTACAATGGCCCGGATGATAAGCGACTTTGGGCGCAGGTGGACGGCATTCCCGATAACGAAATCTGGGAAACGCACAACCTCGGCAAGCTCCGTTTGATCGACTTTGCGCGGTCGCGAGTTTCGCAATACCGCCAGCGCGTTAGCGGCTTCGTTCCCTTAGCAGAGGAGCTTGAAGAGATTCTGGCGCCCGACGTGCTTACAATCGGATTTGCGC
This sequence comes from uncultured Alphaproteobacteria bacterium, assembly GCA_964587105.1. Taxonomy (GTDB): domain Bacteria; phylum Electryoneota; class RPQS01; order RPQS01; family RPQS01; genus JABWCQ01. The sequence continues at coordinate 26,647 of CAZPKG010000019.1, forward strand.
GGCGCTTTGCGACGTATAAGCGTGCCACGCTCCTACTCTCGCATCCGAAAAGGCTTCTCGCACTTTTACGCGACCCCGAGCGTCCGGTTCAGTTTATCTTTGCGGGCAAAGCGCATCCGCAGGACGTCATGGGCAAGGACTTGATCGCGGAATTGATCCGATTCGCCCGTGAAAACGGAGTCGAGCATCGGATGCTGTTTCTCGAAAACTACGACATGAATGTAGCCGCTCATTTGGTGCGTGGCGTGGATGTCTGGATGAACAATCCCCGTCGTCCGCTTGAGGCCAGCGGCACGAGTGGCATGAAGGTTCTGATCAACGGCGGCTTGAATTTCTCAATTCTGGACGGCTGGTGGGATGAAGCTTATCTGCCGGAGAACGGTTGGGCAATCGGTGGTGCAATGCAGTTCGGTGACGACGGCAAACAAGACGAGAGCGATGCACGAATGCTCTTTGACGTGCTGGAACATCAAATTGTGCCGCTCTACTATCGCCGAGATGAAAACGGCATTCCCACGGCTTGGATGCAGAAAGTCAAGGCTTCGATTGCAGGCCTTGTCCCACGATTTGCCGCGCGTCGGATGGTTAAGGAATACTGGGAGGACTTCTATGCTCGAGCGCTTGAGCGCTGTGCTATGATGGAAATGGATAACGCGGCAGGCGCACGCGAACTCGCACGCTGGAAGCGTTATCTCGAGAGTCGTTGGCACGAAGTGCGAGTCCTCAATGTGCAAACAGAACCCACTTACAATCTGCATCCGGGCAGCTCAGTTAAAGTTCGTGCGGAAGTTGCCCTCGGTGGTTTGTCACCCGATGACGTTGAAGTCCAAATTTGTTACGGCGAAGATCAAGGAGGCGGAGACCTTGAGTTATCAGGTTATGCGAGGTTGGAGCACACTTCTGAAGGATCTTCTCATATCTACAGCGGCAGTTGGACAGCCCCTGAAAATGGCGTGTTCGGCTATACTGTTCGAGTAGTGCCAAGCCATCCGTTCCTCGGCAACCCGTTGCGTATGGGCATTGTCCGTTGGGCTGCACCGCACGCATAATCAAAGCATGATGATACGAAAAGGGCGTCTCGATGAGACGCCCTTCATTGCTAAGGCAGTTAAGGTTTCATAACTCGAGGGCGAGCATGTGTGCTCGCGACTTCATTTCACAAGAGGTATAGAGTTTTCTGGCAACTTCGTTGTCCTCAGCCACGAGTAACCAAAGTTCATTGCATTCGAGTTCGGTAGCCCGCTTGCGCGAATATTCCATGAGGATCTTGCCGACGCCTCTGCCGCGAAATTCCGGAACTACTGAAACATCCCAGACCCATAACTCGCTGTTTCCGTTAAACCTATTATTTGTCGTATAGAGCCAGATGTGCCCTAAGTAGTGCTGGGAGGACGAACTTGCCACCCAAATCTCGCTTTCGTGTCTGAAAGCAAACTCCTTTACGAAGCTCCTGAAGCGGTCGAAAAGGTCAGATTCTGATTGACTTGGGCGGCCATGCAGGGAACCGCAAGTCTTGCTTCCGAGTTGTAGAAAAGTGTCAAGGTCCGCTGATTGCAACGGACGAAGCCGGATTACGTCTGAATCTGCTCTATTTTCTAACATATTGATTTCTTTAATCGTTAGAATGCGATTTTCGGACTTAAGACTTTGATTTTTTTGAGAGTAATGACCAAAGCAACTGCGTCGGCTTTATTTTAGCCCGGATGCTGAAAGTTAATTGGAAGTTTTGTAGATTGCGAGAGATTCGCGAGGAAAAAAACACAGGAGATGAATGTGAAGAAGTTAGGACTAATTCTCGGCTCGATGGCCGTGGTGGCTCTGGTACTTGCCGGAAGCTACAGCTACGCGTGTGACGGTAGCGCTTGTTCGTCAAAGAAAGCCTCCGTCAAGAAAACCGCAACTGAACAGGCCGCGACGAATGCGGTCCTCACCTCGACCGGCGACAAGGCCGCTTGCTCGGCCAGCTGTGATGCATCCAAGGCTTCTGCACAGAAGGCCAGTGGTTCATGTGACGTCACAAAGTGCTTGACTGGCACTAATGCCGCCATGACGAACGGATCTTCATGCACAACTGGTGCAGCAACAACTGCGGCCGGTTCTTCGTGTTCCGCGACTTGCTCGGCGGGAAAGAACGCCTCGATGACCTCCGGCACCTGCGACGCAACCAAGCACGCGGCGATGACGAATGGCTCGTGTGACATGTCGAAGTGCTCAAGTGCAGGTGCTATGAAGACCTCTGGCTCGTGTGACATGTCGAAGTGCTCATCGATGAGCAGCGCTTCGATGACGTCTGGATCGTGCGATGCTTCGAAGGGCGCGGCGATGAGCGCAGGCTCTTGCTGCAAAGACAAGGGCGCTTCGGGTTCCTGTTCAGCAAGCAAGATGGCCAGTGGCGACAAGGGCTACTTCGGCGCGAACGTGTATAAGGTCGAAAACGGCATGATGTACGCAGTTGCTGACGGCAAGAAGTTCGTTGTAAACGACAAGACCCCGTACAATCAAGTTGGCAATGCGCGCTTCTACTTTGCGGACGATGCGTGTGCCGTGAAGTGCAGTGAGAAGATGGCGTCGATGGCGATGAACTACACGCACGAAGCGGCCAATCTCGCGACATTGGAATCGAATGCCAAGGTTGAAGATGGCAAGAAGATCGCCACATGCTCAATGTCGGGCCAAAACTTTGAAGTTACCGCTTCAACGCCCTATGTTGTCGTGGACGGTCAGAAGCAGTACTTCTGTGGTGAAGGCTGCGCAAACCACTTCATGGGCCTGTAGTCTTTCGGTCTTAGAATAGTCGGAGGCCGCACCCAAGTGGGTGCGGCCTCTTGATTTTATTAGCACTTAAATGTAATATTTTGAAAACAAACGATTTACGCTGTAGAAGCAGCAAGAGCAATGAGGCAATCAGTGCAGTTTGAAGCTTGACAGGCTCGGCGGCGTTCCTTATATTTCGGGTTCGCACACAATACCGCGGGCCTGTGGCGCAGCTGGGAGCGCGCTTGAATGGCATTCAAGAGGTCAGGGGTTCGATCCCCCTCAGGTCCACAAAACGCTCCCGATAAAGTCATCGGGTCTGTTCTTTCTTGCGGGAGTAACTCAGTGGTAGAGTTCCACGTTGCCAACGTGGCTGTCGCGGGTTCGAATCCCGTCTCCCGCTCCAAGATTGCTTGAAGGCTGCGCCCCGTTGCAGTGTTACTGCGCCCGCGCCGGTACCAACTGACCAGCGGCCTATTCAGATGTGCGGCGCCGTAGCCAAGTGGTAAGGCGGAGGTCTGCAAAACCTCTATTCAGCGGTTCGAACCCGCTCGGCGCCTCAAAGCCGCATCCCGACCGGTTTTGGCCCAACGCGGCTCGCCGGGATGGTGAAATGGTAGACACAGGGGACTTAAAATCCCCAGGGAACAAAATTCCCGTGCCGGTTCGAGTCCGGCTCCCGGCACACGAAGAGCATCTTCACCGCAAATGCTCTGGTTTGTCTGCCCTGCGGTCGCACTACCGGCTATTGGGCCGGTTGCTTTGTTTTTGAGGGGCGATTAGCTCAGCTGGTTAGAGCGCTTGCGTGACATGCAAGAGGTCACAAGTTCGAATCTTGTATCGCCCACCATGTGAACACGATTTCGGTTCACACTGATTATTTGATCTTTCCAGAGGTATCCGTTCGTAAAGGTACTCAACCATGTCAGAATTACTTTTAGAAATTGAAGGCGGCAAGTCCGTCTCTGCTCAGTCCGGTCAGAAACCCATTGATTTCCTCCCCATGGGGATGGAAGTAGGCGCACAAGGAATTCTGACCTCCGTTCTCGATCAAGATATTTGGGATCTGCATCGCCCGCTCGAGCGGGGCGGCAAGCTGAAGTTCGTTAGCTTCGAGCATCCTGAAGGCAAGTTTGTTTACTGGCATTCTGCCGCGCACTTGATGGCTCATGCGATCAAAGAGCTTTGGCCCGAATCCCAGCTTGCGATTGGCCCGCCGATCGCTGATGGTTTCTACTACGATATCGATTCGCCGCACGTTTTCACACAGGAAGATTTTCCAGTGATTGAAGACAAGATGCGCGAGATATCGAAGCGCAATCTGCCTCTCGTTCGCAAGGACCTGAAGGAACAGGACGCGCTTGCTCTGTTTAAGGGAATGAATGAGAATTACAAGCTTGAACTCATTCACGATCTCAATGAAGACCTGACGGTCTATGAGCAGGGGAATTTCGTCGATCTTTGCCGCGGCCCGCATTTGGATCGCACAAGCCGGATCAAGCATTTCAAAATTCTTTCAGTTGCAGGAGCCTATTGGCGCGGCGACGAGAAGAACAAGATGCTTCAGCGTTTGTACGCGACGGCCTATCCGACAAAAGAGCAACTTGACGAGCACCTGCATAGAATAGAAGAGGCCGCTAAGCGCGACCACCGCAAGCTCGGCAAACAACTCGATCTCTTCAGCTTCCACGGCGAGTCGCCGGGAGCTGTGTTCTTTCATCCGCGTGGACAGATCATTTGGGACGAAATTACCCGCTATTGGCGCGCAAAACACGCGACTTTCGGGTATCAAGAAATTCGCACTCCGTTCCTTATGAATGAAGAGTTGTGGAAGAAATCGGGACATTACGACCACTACAAAGAGAATATGTATTTCTCTGAAGTGGACGAGCAGTCTTACGCGCTAAAACCGATGAATTGCCCCGGCCACTGCCTGGTCTTCGGTACTCATCAGGTATCGTATCGCGATTTGCCACTCAAGTATTGCGAATTTGGCACTGTCCATCGCTATGAGAAAAGCGGTGTGCTTCACGGTCTGTTCCGCGTGCGTGTGTTCACGCAAGATGACGCGCATATCTTCGTGACAACCGATCAGATTGAAGAAGAGGTCGGCAAAGTTGTCAAGTTTATTTTTGACATGTATCGCGACTTCGGTTTTGAAGAGTTCCGTGTTGAACTTTCGACTCGTCCTGAATCGCGCGTCGGCTCCGATGAAGTTTGGGACCAAGCTGAAGCCGCTCTGGCGAATGCGCTGAATCAATTGGGTGTGGAGTTCAAGCTGAATCCCGGCGACGGCGCGTTTTACGGCCCAAAGATTGACTTCCACATAAAGGATGCAATCGGCAGAACGTGGCAGTGCGGGACGGTTCAGTGCGACTTCTCAATGCCTGCTCGGTTTGACTTGGAATATGTCGGCGCCGATGGCCAACGACACACACCCGTGATGCTGCACCGCGCTCTCCTGGGTTCAATGGAGCGCTTCATCGGCATATTGATTGAGAACTATGCGGGTGATCTTCCGCTCTGGCTTTCACCTGAGCAGATACGCATTCTGCCCGTGTCAGATAAGACCATTGAATACGCGCAGCGCGTCACAGATGAACTTGTCGCCAACGGCATTCGCGCAACGCTTGATGACCGGAACGAAAAACTTGGTTTCAAGATTCGTGACGGCGAACTTAACAAAATTCCTTACATGGCTGTCATCGGTCCCAAAGAGGCGGAAGCGGAGCAAGTTTCGCTGCGCCGCCGCAAAGAGGGCGACCTTGGCAGTCTATCCATCGCTGAAACGGCAGAACGTCTGCTAATCGAGATTAAGAATCGCACTACCCACTAAGTCCGGAGGAAAACTGCGCACACCGCCGCCTACCACAAAGGCAAACTCAACCCGTATCAATGAGAAAATCATCGCACCGGAGGTGCGGGTTATCGGCAGTGATGGAGAGCAGATCGGAGTAATGCATCCGTCCAAAGCGCTTGAGTTAGCACGCGCCGAGGATTTGGATTTGGTGGAGATTGCAGCCGCTGCGACGCCGCCTGTCGTCCGGATTATGGACTTCGGGAAGTTTAAGTACAGCGTCTCCAAAAAGGACAAGAGTTCGCGCAAGAAGTCAGCGAGTTCTACACTTAAAACGATTCGCTTGTCTCCTTCGACGGATGACCACGACCTGCTTACAAAAGCGCGCATGGCTCGTCGGTTCATTGAAGAAGGATCAAAAGTAAAAGTTAGCATCTGGTTCCGTGGCCGAATGATAACGCATCAGGAATTCGGTGTGCGCATGATGGCGCGCATTTCAGAAGAAGTTGCGGACGTCGCTAAGGCCGAAGCCCCACCGAAAATGGAAGGGCACAACCAGATGATCATGATGTTGATTCGTAAATAATTTGGAAATAGAGGCAAGACAATGCCGAAGATGAAGACAAAGCGTTCGATGGCAAAGCGGTGCAAGGTTACGGGCACCGGCAAACTCGTCTTTTTCAAGACGCGCCGCCGTCACAAACTGACGCACAAGAATACCGCGCAGAAGAACCGTTTGACGGGCGCTGTGGTATTTGAAGGTGGAGAAGAGTTGAAGGTTAAGCGCATGATGGCGATGGCCTAATCTCTGTTCTGCCGAGCGTGGCGTGCCGCCCCGCTGGAATCTGTGAAGAGCAAAATCATACTTTAGGTATACAAGAATGCCAAGAGCTACAAATAATCCGGCGACACGCCGCCGGAAAAACAAAGTCTTCAAAGCGGCCAAGGGTTATATTGGCCGTCGCGGCACGCTAATTCGTGCGGCAACGGAGACAGTTGAGAAGGCGTGGGCACGCAGTTTTGGCGACCGCCGCAAGAAGAAGAGCCTTTATCGCAACATCTGGGTGGTGCGTATCAACGCGGCTGCGCGTGAGCATGGCCTCAGCTATTCCCGATTTATTTGCGGGCTGAAGCAGCAGGGAATCGCCCTCGACCGTCGTCAGCTCGCCGAATTGGCCGTGAATGATCCGCAAGGATTTCAGCAGTTGACCCAAATGGTCAAGGCTGCGTAAGTAAACCCTTTCGAGTCCGTCCAATCTTGTGTTTTTGTTGACGGGCGATCCTTGCTCCGCAGGGGTCGCCTTTCTCTTTTTTTAGACAATCCCATTTCATGCGAGCAGAACTCGATAAAATCAGACAGGAAGCCACCGCCGCGCTAAATGAAGCGGCCGATCTGGCCGCGCTTGAACAAGTCTCGATCAAGTACCTTTCGCGCAAGGGTGCTGTGGCAGGTTTATTCAAGTTGCTTGGTCAGGCGAGCGCGGAGGATCGCCCGGCTTTTGGTCAGGCATTGAACGATCTCAAAGCTGAACTTGAAGCGCTCGAAGCGACGCGAAAGATCGCGCTCACTCCAAAGTCGAAGGGCCCGTCTATTGACACGACGCTTCCTGGTCGTGCGCAGTGGATCGGCAGCTATCATCCCTTGACTTTGGTGATGCGCGAGATCACGGACATCTTCGGCAGCATGGGATTTCGCGTCGCCGATGGTCCGGAGATTGAGTTGGTCAAGTATAATTTTGACATGCTCAACACGCCCGCGTGGCATCCGTCGCGGGACGAGAGCGATACGATCTATTTGCCCAACGGTTTCGTTGTGAGAACAGAGACGTCACCTGTGCAAGTCCGCACGATGGAGAAACAGGATCCGCCGATTCGTATTATTTCACCGGGCCGAGTCTATCGTCGCGATCGTCCCGATGCGACTCACTCACCGATGTTCCATCAGTGCGAAGGGTTGTATGTGGATAAAGGTGTCACTATGGCCGAACTTAAGGGCACATTGCTATCGTTCTATCGTGAGCTCTTTGGCCAACAGACTAAGCTTCGTTTCCGTCCGCATTTCTTTCCGTTTACGGAGCCGTCGGCCGAAGTTGACGTGACCTGTCCTTTCTGCAAAGGAGAAGGCTGTAGAATTTGCAAGAGCACGGGCTGGCTCGAGATGGGTGGCTGTGGCATGGTGGATCCGAATGTGCTTGCAGGTGTTGGCTACGATACTGAAATCTACACGGGTTTTGCGTTTGGTTTAGGCATTGACCGCATCGCGATGTTGCGCTTTGGTATTCAGAACATTCGATTGCTGACAGACAGCGACGTGCGATTCTTAAGACAATTCTCCGGAATTACTCCGCGCTAATACGACCATGTTACTTAGCTATAAATGGCTCTCCGAGTTTGTTGACTTGCCTGTTCCGCCTGAGCAATTAGGTGATGTCTTGACGTGGCTCGGACTCGAAATTGAATCCACTGAAGTTTACAAGCCTTCGCTTGAAAATGTTGTTATTGGTCAGGTCGTCGAGTGCTCCAAAATCGAAGGCACCGACCACCTTTCGATAACCAAGACCAATGTTGGTGCCGAAACGCTTTCAATTGTCTGCGGCGCACCGAATGTCAGAGTCGGTTTGAAAGTCGCGGTGATGCTGGCAGGTTCCAAGACAGCGTCGGGAATGGTGATCAAGAAAGCCAAGCTGCGCGGACACGAATCAAACGGCATGTTGGCATCGGAAGAAGAACTTGGCCTCGCACCATCTCACGCAGGTATCATTGAACTTCCGCAGGAGTGGGAAGTTGGCGCTCCAGCATCGCGGTATCTTGATTATCAGGACACCGTTTATGACGTCGAGATTACGCCGAATCGTCCGGATTTTCTTTCGCATATCGGTGTCGCGCGGGACATCGCGGCTAAGTACAAACTTCCGTGGAAACGCAAGAGCTACTCGATTTCCGAATCCTCACGCAAAGCCTCCGATTTTGTCAAGGTTATTCTCGAAGCTCCACAAGCTTGTCCGCGTTACACCGCGCGCGTAATTACCGGAGTCAAGATCGGCCCGTCACCATTTGATGTGGCATTGCGACTTCAACGCTGCGGTATCCGACCTATCTCGAACATCGTGGACGTCACAAATTACGTCATGCTTGAGACGGGCCAACCGCTTCATGCGTTTGACGCCAGATTCTTAGCTGATCACGAAATCAGAGTTCGTTACGCCGCTTCAGGTGAAAAGTTCATTACGCTCGATGGCAAGGAGCAGAAACTAAGTTCAGCTGATCTGCTGATCGCCGACGCCAAGCACGGTGTGGCATTGGCGGGAATCATGGGCGGTCAGAATAGTGAAATTCGAGAAGATACGACCGACGTTGTCCTCGAGTGCGCGTACTTTGATCCCGTGCATGTTAGGCGCACAGCGAAATCGCTTGGCATGTCCACTGATTCATCCCGCCGCTTTGAACGCGGTTGCGATCCGAATCAAGTTCCATATGCTGCCGATGCGGCAATGTCGCTAATGCAAACGTGGGGTGGAGGAGAGGTTTGGTCGGACATGGTGGATGCGTACCCGCAAACTATCGTTCCGGTTGACATTTCATTTCGACCGCAGCGCGCGTCAGCCTTGATCGGCGTTGAGTATGAATCAACTGAAATGCAGGACATTCTCACGCGCTTAGGATGTGAAGTAAATTCCTCTTCTGAGCCGTGGCAAATCAAGGCTCCGACACACCGCCCCGACCTTGAGCGTGAAGTGGACCTGATAGAGGAAATCGTTCGGGTAAATGGCTATGACAAGATCCCGACCGCCGAAACAAGCAAAGTTGTCTTATCCGGTCAAGACGATCCTGCTCACACTATTCGCCGCAAAGTAGAGGACATCCTTGTCAGTCAGGGGTTCTATCAAGCTCTTTCACTTTCCATGTGGAATCCTGAACCTCGCCTCGATCCTCCCGGAACTCCAGAGGGAGTCCTCCTTGGAAATCCCGTAACGGACGAAATGCGCTACTTGCAGGGGAGTGTCTTGCCTCCTCTGTTCCGTGCCGCTGCCGCCAATTTCGAGCGCGGTGACCGCGACCTCCGACTTTTTGAGACCACGCGCACCTTTCACACCGGGCAGCCTGAAGATCCGCGCACATGGGAGCGGCGAGTAGTGGCTGGCTTGATAACGGGCCGCAGGAGACCACAAGGCTGGGAGCCATCTAAAGAATCAATTGATTTCTTTGATTTGAAGTCAGTATTGGAGATTCTTGGGACCCGCTTATCCCTTGACAATTATCATATTAATTGCTATGCTCTTGATACTTCGGGGCTTCTGGCCGGAGAGCTAACTGTTGCCGGCAACAAAGCCGGTTCGTTTGGAATCTGGCCCAAGTCGGTTTGTGCTCCTCTGGACATTGATGCGGATGTTGCCTGGTTTGAGTTGAACTTGGGAGTCATGGTAAACCACCAACAAACTGGCTTTCGGTTCGAGCCTTTGCCCAAGTTTCCGCTTTCCTGGCGGGACCTTGCGATCGTTGTGGATAGTGAGGTCAGCTATGCGGAGCTTGCCTCGACAATCAGGGAATCGGCAGGGAGTTTGTTAGTGTCACTTTGGCCGTTCGACGTGTTTGTCAGTGATAAGCTTGGTTCCGGCAAGAAATCCGTGGCAGTCCGGCTGGAGTTTCTTCATCCCGACCGAAGCTTGGATGCCTCCGAAGTCGATGGGTTCATCCAGAACGTTCTTTTAGGTTTACAACAAAAACATTCAGCCGTTTTGCGCTGAGTGTCCTTTCCCCATAATCATTACGCCATTTTGTCTTTCAGCATGGATATTCAGACGCTTGACGCACTCGATCAGAAAATTGCCCGCCTTTTAACAAAACTCACCGAACTTCAAGACGAGAACAAGAAGATATCGAGTGAATTAAGTACGCTTCGCCAGCAGCACGATGCGACTGTGAAAGAGCTTGATGACTCCAAGCGCAAGTGCGATAAGCTGTCGGAAAACCAGCGCGACGTGCAAACTGAAGAATTGATTCGCACGCGCATTTCCGCCTTGTTGGAGAAGCTCGAGGTCGCGTAAGCGGCAAGCTCACTTGTCACATAATCAATGAGCGATTTGCTTCAAGAAAGCACACAGGACGACGCGGTTGAAGTTACCATCTTTGACCGGGCCTATCGTCTCCGTAAAACCGCAGATCCGGGCTATCTGAAGCGCGTTGCCGGAATGGTGGATGAGCGCATGAAGCTTGTGCATGGCGCGGACCGAACGCGCCCGGCGGGAGATTTAGCGGTGCTCGCGGCGCTGCAACTTGCTCATGAGTTATCGGAAGTTCAGACTGAGCGCTCGCAACTTGAATTGAAACTGAACCAGCGCGCGCGCGACCTTGAGCAGACATTGGATGCCAAACTTCGGGAGTTGGGAGTGTAGCCCATCGCAATCCCGCAGTTGATGAAATGACGGAGGATGGAGTTAAGGTACAGGATTCGTAAAAAATTTAGGATTTAGATCCCTGTTTTGGCAGATTCTTGATTCAAGAACCAATAGTCAAAGAAAAGGGAGTTCAACTCTGGCGTCTATTGCAAGCCTAAGCCTGAGCGATCAGGTTCCCCTCGGTGAACACCGTTGCGGATAGTGGAAGCAAGAACCGTGCAGGTGAATTCCCGCCGTGTCGTACCAGGTTCTTGGTACCACGTCTGCCATTCAGGGATTCTTTTTATATATACAGCGGAGAAAACCGTTGATGGATAACATATTTCTGGTTGTTGCGCTGGCCGCCGGCTCCGGCATCGCAGCATTTCTGATTGGTTGGTTTCTGAGCCGTTCAATTTCTCGTGAGAGATTGGAAACTTCTCGGCAAGAAGCGGAGCGAATTGTCGCCGATGCTCACAAAGAAGCCGAGACGATGTACAAAGAGAAAATGCTGGAGCTTGGCGCTGAGCAGTTGAAACTCCGTACCGCTCTGGAAGATGAGATGCGTCAGGTCAAAGATGAATTGGCCCGGCAGGAGCGCTCAATTAAGGATCGCGACGCGAACCTGAAGAATCAGCGCGACGACGTCGAAAAGAAACGCAAAGAAGTAGATCGTCTGCTCGGCCAGAATACTCAGAAAGAGAAGAAGCTGGCTGATCAGGAAGTTGAATTGGAAGACACTCTGAAACGCGCGCAGGCTGAGCTTGAGCGCGCGGCGGGATTGTCAAAAGACGAAGCGCTCGATCAGCTTAAGGAATCTCTCTTGACGGAGGCTCAGAATGCCACCGCCGAGCTGATCAAGAATATGCGCGACGAGGCCAAAGCAACAGCCAACCGCGAAGCCAAAGAAGTAATTGTGTCGGCAATTCAGCGCTCTGCCGCAGATCACAGCGTTGAGAGCACCGTGTCCGCCGTACATATTCCCAACGACGAAATCAAAGGCCGCATCATCGGTCGCGAAGGCCGGAATATCCGGGCTTTTGAACAGGCGACGGGCGTGGATATCATCGTGGACGACACACCTGAAACGGTGGTTGTGTCGGGCTTTGATCCCTATCGTCGAGAGATCGCCCGGCTTGCGCTTGAGCAGTTGATGGCAGATGGGCGGATTCATCCGCAGCGCATCGAAGAACTGGTCAAGAAGATTGAAAAGGAGATGGAAGAGAAGCTGATGCAGATCGGCGACGCCGCGTGCCTCGAAGCGGGCGTAACCGGATTGCATCGCGAGATGGTCAAGCTTGTCGGTCGCCTGAAATACCGTACGAGTTACGGCCAGAACATTCTTCACCATTCGATCGAAGTTGCTCACCTGTCCGCCTTAATGTGTGCTCAACTTGGTTTTGACGCCAAGATGGGCCGCCGAGCAGGACTTCTGCATGACATCGGTAAGGCGATTGACCGCTACACGGAAGGCACGCACGTAGAAATCGGCGTCGAGCTTGCTAAGAAGTATCGAGAGCCGAAAATCGTTATCAACACGATCGCCGCGCATCACAACGACACGGAGTTTATTTCACCGATAGGAGTGTTGGTTCAGGCGGCTGACGCAATTTCCGGCGCTCGTCCCGGCGCACGTCGCGAGACGTTAGAGCTTTATGTAAAACGCTTGCAGCAACTCGAAGAGATTGCGTCAAGCTTCAAGGGCGTGCAAAAGACATTTGCAATTCAGGCCGGCCGCGAAATCCGCATTATTGTTGAGCCGCAAAAGGTCAATGATTCGATGGCCGAGATGCTCGCCACGGATATTGCCAAAAAGATCGAAGCTGATCTTGAATATCCGGGTCAAATCAAAGTTACAGTACTGAGAGAATTTGTTGCCTCAGGCCTTGCAAAGTAAGCCCGCAGGCTCAAGCCGCCTGTTATTCGTCGGAGATGTTTATGGAGAGCCCGGACAGCAGGCGGTCGTCGCACTGTTGCCCGGGCTTCTTCGTGAACTCTCTGCCGACATATGCGTCGTCAATGCTGAAAATTCTGACGGTGGAAAAGGTCTCTCACCTGCTATCATTCGCAAACTATTCGACGCCGGCGCGGATGTCTTGTCAGGTGGAAATCACACGCTCTATCGCGACAAAGCCTACGCCGTAATTAATGAGAACCCGCGCATTCTCCGGCCACACAACTTTCCCGTTGATGCACCGGGACGGGGCTATGCACTTGTTGAAATATCGCCGCGAGTGAAGTGGGGGATTGTCAATCTGATGGGCCGCGCTTTGCTGGCGCCGTCTGACGATCCATTCCGCATGGGAAAACAGATTATTGAAAAGTTACGCGAAGAGACGCAACTTGTGTTCGTTGATTTCCATGCTGAGGCCACCGCAGAGAAGCTCGCTCTCGCTCGTTATCTCGACGGAATTACGACAGCGGTGATCGGTACGCACACGCACGTGCAAACTGCTGACGAGCAAATTCTTCCGGGCGGTACGGCATACTTGACGGATGTCGGCATGACCGGGCCGCATTCGGGAGTAATTGGAATGGACACAGCAAGCGCTTTGCACAGATTCCTCCAGCCGATGGGGGGCGGGAAATCCGGAGTTGCCACAGGCGAAGTCCGGTTACACGCTGTAATAATTGACGCCGATATTATGAGTGGAAAAGCCTTGGCAATTCAGCGCCTTCGCCGCGATTTTGACAAATGAATCACTCTTTCATAGTCGGCAAGGCATGGTTAGGCGGCGCACAGGCAGAACCTGTGCGCATTCGCATTGAGCACGGGCGGATATCCTCAATAGAACGAGGAGTGTTTCAGAACGATTCAATTGACACCTTAGTTCTCAGTTCAGATGAGATTCTCCTCCCCGGCTTTCATGACGCACATTTGCATCTGATAACCGGCGGCTTGCAAATGGCGCATATCGATTTTAGCGGAGCGAGAACCGTTGAGGAGATTCTCGAGCGGATTTCCGACTTCATCGGTAAGCGCAAACCTGCGCATGGTGAATGGATCCAAGGACATGGGGTTATGCAGACAGAGGTCACGGTCACTCGCAACGAATTGGATCGTGTTACACCAAACAATCCGTTTTTCGCTTGGACTCACGATCTGCACTCTGCGGTTGTAAATTCGGCAGCCTTAATAAGGGTTCGTGTAGATGGCTCAACGAGAAATCCCGAAGGCGGGATTTTTGAGCGCGGCACTGATGGCAAGCTGAACGGCGTTCTTCGCGAAAAAGCTGCAATTCTCGTTGCAGATCAGATTCCTGAACCTACTGAAATCGAGTATCACGAAGCGTTTCTGCGCGCGCAACGACACGCGCTGTCGCTCGGCATCACCTGTGCGAGTGCCAGTGTAAGGCACGGATTGCTTGATGCGTATTTGAGAATCGCAGATTCCGTTGATCAAATCATGCGCCTGAACATGTGGAAGGTGACTACCACATTTGATTTTGAAGCGGACAAATTTGAGCAGCGCGACTCAGGCAAGTTTCGTTACAAGTGCTTCAAAGGATTCACTGACGGCGCTTTAGGTTCACGCACCGCATCCTTCTGGCAGCCTTACGCTGATGACGCAAATAGTACGGGCGAATTGCTTGTACGAGAAGGGCCGCTTGCCCGATTCATTCGCAGCGCACATCGTGAAGGCTACCAAATCGCAATGCACGCGATTGGCGACCGAGCAAACAGTGTTGTGTTAGATGCCATTGAAATGGCCGGTTCAAATGGTGTTGGCCCTGAGTTTCGTCCGCGAATTGAGCATTGTCAGCACCTCCGCGAGCGCGACATCGAGCGTTTTGCAAAACTTGGCGTCGTGGCCAGTATGCAACCGATTCATTGCACTGCCGATATGAGTTTCGTGGCAAAGCGACTTGGTGCGGCGCGCGAAACAACATCCTATGCGTGGAACAGTTTGAAAAAGGCCGGTGCTGTGCTTGCATTCGGCAGTGATTGGCCCATTGAAAGTATGAGCCCGATTGAAGGAATTCATGCCGCAGTTACTCGCACGCGCACAGACGGCACACCGGCAGGAGGTTGGCACAGTGAACAATGTCTCACCGTCGCCGATGCATTGACCGCTTATACATCCGGTGCGGCCTATGCGGAAGGGTGGGAAAACACTATCGGCAAAATTGAGTCAGGTTACTTTGCAGATATGTGCGTAATGTCAGCTGATCCTTTCAAAACAAATCCGCGCGATCTGCATGCAATGCAAATCACGCGGACTATCATAAATGGAAAAACGGAGTTTGTTCGCGGCTAACTAAAATCGTGTGCCTTCATCCACTCGATGAAATCGCGAAGCCCGTCTTCAAATTTTACATCGTGACGGAACCCAAGTTCCTTCTCGGCTAAGGTCGTGTCTGCAAACGTTTGAAATACGTCGCCCGGCTGCGGCGGCAGGCGGTCAATGTGAAGTGGTTTGCCAACTCCCTCTTCAATCCATGCGAGCAGTTGCCTGAGTTCGACGGGAGCATGCGATCCCAAGTTGAAGATTCCGTAGCGTTCTTTCGATACTTCCACCCACGACAGCGCACCGAGAATACCGCCCACAATATCTGAAACATGTGTGTAATCTCTGCGCGAACTGCCGTCACCGAACACTGGGATCGGCTCGTTGTTCAACGCCTTCTTAACAAACTTGCGAATGGCCAAATCCGGTCTTTGCCGTGGTCCATACACCGTGAAGAACCGCAAGCACGCAATTGAGAAGCCGTACAAATGCGAATAAACATGCGCGACCACTTCGCCCGCTTTCTTTGTTGAACCATAGGGGCTGAGCGGAAGGTCGGTGTTGTCGCTTTCGCGAAAAGGTCCGCCGTCACGATCTCCGTACACAGACGAACTCGAAGCGAACACGACCTTTTTGACATTTGATATTCTGCACAGTTCAAACAGCCCGACGGTCGCGCCAATATTGACTTCTGCATAAAGTTCTGGCTGTTCAAGTGAAGGTCGTACTCCGGCACGTGCTGCCAAATGCACGACCGCATCGAATTTGTGATGCGCAAATACTTCAGCCAAGAGCGCGCGATCTCGAATATCGCCCTCAATGAGGAGAAAATTCGGATGGCGCGAGCATTCGGCGAGATTCAACTCTTTAAGCTTGCGGGGGTAGTAAAGATCGAAACTGTCATAACAAACGACAGCCGTCCCTTGCGCGAGCAGGGCTTCAGCTAAGTGTGAGCCGATGAATCCGGCACCGCCGGTAAGTAGAATTTTTTTCATGGGTTTTGCAGTGTCCCCAAGCTATCTGCAAGGTCGGGGCCAATGAAAGATAGCGGGATTTCTCTATTCATTGCAAATCCTTGCCACCCTGCCCTCTGCATGATGAGCTAAGTTAAGTATAAACAATATAGAATTTAGCCGAAATCGCAATCGAGTCGAGTGCGGGAACTTGACAAATACCATAGATGGTTGTAAATTTGTGGTTTCTGGACGGCGACTACCCTCGTTGTCCTCTGGGGCGGAGTAGCTCAGTTGGTTAGAGCACGGGAATCATAATCCTGGTGTCGGGGGTTCAAGTCCCTCCTCCGCTACACAAGCTGCCTCGAGCCGCCGGGATTTGTCCGGCGGCTCTTTTGTTCTCTTGTCAACTTAGTCGATGACTTGCGAAACTCAATTATTCAGGTGAACATGAATTTCAGTGATTGGCCCAAACTTGTCTGTGTCGAATGCTCAAAAAGCGAACTCAAGCCTGTTGAATTCGGCTTCGAGTGTCCGGCCTGCGGCAAGAAGTACCCACAGCACAAGGCCACGAATATCCCTGTCTTCTTGAGTTCACGCTCGCCACTCGACGAAAACGAAATTCTTGCACACGTTGTCCAAGAGTCGGCGTTGGATCTGGAAGTTGCGAACAGCCATTGGAATACGGGGCCGTTGCGGGAGATGCTCGGCAAAACAAGCGGCAAGAGAGTTTTGAGTTTCGGCAGCGGCGACGGCGGAGATCGCGTCTGGCTTGAGCGAGCGGGATACGAACTTGTCTGCTTCGATATTTATCCCGGACCGTTCACGGACGTCGTGTGTGATGGCCATGAACTCCCGTTTTCCGATGCGCAGTTTGATATCGTCGTTTCTACGGCGGTCTTCGAGCATCTTTACAATCCGTTTCAAGCCGCGCGTGAAATTCACCGTGTGCTGAAGCCCGGTGGAACGCTTGTCGGTTCGGCGGCGTTTCTCGAGGCCTATCACGCGAATTCTTATTTTCATATGAGCCACCTCGGACTTACGGAAGTGTTTCGGCGCGCCGGATTCGGCGAGATTGAGCTTCATCCCGGCTGGTCGTATGTAGAATCTCTCAATGGGCGCTTCTGGGTCTGGAATAACGTGAAGCTTATCAGCAAGATTACTCGGCCATGGCGGCGCTTCCGTTATTTGGTGGGAATGGCGCTTTGGAAGATGGCTTATAGAATGAAGGGCCGTCCGATTCCGGATCGTGTGCGCTTGGGTTTTGCTGGTTCCCTCTTGTTTCGCGCTGTGAAACCCGGTGTTTAAGTCCTCTGAAGAAATTTTGGCTCGTGTTTCTCCGCGTGAGAAAGTGTTGCTTGCGGTATCCGGCGGTGCAGATTCGTTGGCCATGCTTAAATGGTTCGTTTCACAGAATGATTGGCATAGTCGAATTGTCGCCGCGCATGTTAATCACAATTTGCGCGACGACGCCGACAGCGTTGTCAATCTCGTTTCAAGTCAAGCCGAGTCCCTAAAGGTTCCGTTTGTCTTTGCAAATGTTGACGTGCCTGCGACCCTTGCCGAGAGAAACGAATCTGTCGAGGCCTGCGCTCGTAGGCTTCGTTATTTGGCGCTTGAAGAAATCAGAACGAGTCAGAATTGTGCGCTTGTTGTAACTGCGCACACACAGGATGACGACGCCGAAACCGTGCTGATGAAGCTGAAGATGAATTCATCGTGGTACGAATGCACCGGTATTCCGATTCAACGCGGAAAAGTATTGCGCCCATTTCTTGGCGTCACCAGAGCCGAACTCCGTGACCTGATTTCCGCTGACGACGAGTATGATATTGATCCCATGAACGAGGACTCTCGCTTCTTACGTGTTCAGGCTCGAGCAACGCTGAAACACGAGAGCCCTGCCTCGATTCAGCTTTCACGGCACGGCCGACGAATCCAATCGCTGCAAGAGATCACCTCGCGACTTGTTAAAACTAATAATAACATTTCTTTAAGCAACGATTTTTCGTGGGTCTCTGGTCTTGAGAAATTACCGAAAAACTTGTATCTTGAAGACTTAGACTTTCTTGCAGTCGAATTGAAGTGGGCGGCTTTGCTTGGACAGCCCAACATGCGCTTGAAATCGGCGTTACGGCGGCAAGTCGTGGAATTTCTGCGAGCGGGGAATTTTCGCTCTTCCTTGCCACTCGCGGGAGGCATTGAACTGCATCGCGCCGGGCGAAAGGTTTGGCTGGCATCGCGAGACACGCAAAACGCGAACTCGCCAAGATTGTCAGAACATGTCGTGTTGACGCCTGACGTCTTTCGTGATATTGAATCTGGCGTGTTGTCAGTCGAATCTGGCGCTACGCAGAAGATTGAAGTCAGGCGGTGGACGCCGGGCGAGCGATTCAGACCTGTTGCGCGGCGCAACCGAAAAATCTCCGATTGGCTTGCCGAAGCCGGAGTGCACCCCGCTGTCCGTGCTGACTGGCCGGTAATTTGTCAGAACGACGTGATCATTGCAGTACCCGGTTTAGGTATTGCTGAACATGTTAAACCTCACGGCGAGAAATCCGTCGTGAACATCCATTGGAAAGCACATCCCCGTCGTGACCAGCAAGTATCCCGATAAGATAACCGTCGGAAATCCGCCGCGCCAGTTTCGCAAGTTTCTCCAGGAAGACGAAATCCAAAGAGCGGTTTTGAGCACAGCCGACGAGATTCACGAACGCTATCGCGGAAAGAACCCGGTCTTTGTCGGAGTGCTCACAGGTTGCTTCATGTATATGGCGGACATTGTGCGCGCGACAAATCTGCCTTGCACGGTTGATTTCATCAAACTTTCGAGCTATCGAGACGGGATGGAGTCTGGCCGCATTAAGTTAATCAAAGATATTGATATCGAGATCAAAGATCGTCATGTAATTCTTGTTGACGATATTGTTGATACAGGAAATTCGTGGGACTTCCTGCGCGGCTATCTGATGGTCAGGCATCCTGCCAGCTTGAGTATGGCCGCATGTTTTCGCAAACCCAAATCCATTCAGGCCGGTATCGCCGTGGATTTCATTTCGATTGATCTGCCGGATGAATTTGTGGTTGGTTACGGACTTGACTACGCCGGAGCGGGCAGGCACTTGCCCGATCTTTATGTACTGGACGAACCCATAGACTTGTGAGCGCAAACAAATCCCAAAATCCCAAGGGCCGCGGTCCTGACGATGACGACACTCGCATCGAGTGGCGAAAAGTCACGCGACTGCTGTACGTGCTCTTGCTCGTCGCGTTGGCTACAATCGTTGTGGCGCAACTTGTTACGCAACGTGGCGCGGAACAACAGATCACCTATCACTCATTTGAACAGGCAATTGCCGACGGGCGTGTCCAGTCAGGTGTAATTCGCGATCAGGTCTTTCATGGCAAAATGAAGGACGGATCAAAATTCACGGTGACGCTGCCGCCGACGCTTGACAGCGCCTTGCTCGAAAAATGGAAGAATGCCGGAGTGGAACTTGATTTCAAGGTGAAGCGCCCCGACATCGGATCATATCTCCTCGGAATGCTGCCGTGGATTTTGCTCTTGGGATTCGGCATTATCATGATTCGCCGCATGTCCAATATGGGACCAAAAGGGTTGTTCCAGTTTGGCAAGAGCAAAGCGCGCGTTTATTCCGATTCCAATCAGAAGATCACTTTTGAGAACGTTGCCGGCGCAGATGAGGCTAAAGAGGAACTGCTCGAGATAATAGATTTTCTTCGCGAGCCCAAGAAATTTGTTCGCGTGGGAGGCCGCATACCGCGCGGCGTGCTGTTGCTTGGCCCGCCCGGGACAGGTAAAACCCTTTTAGCCAAAGCTGTGGCCGGTGAAGCGGGGGTTCCGTTTTTCTCAATCAGCGGCGCGGAGTTCGTCGAAATGTTTGTCGGTGTTGGCGCGAGCCGTGTTCGTGATTTGTTTGAGACCGGCAAGAAGAACGCGCCGTGCATTATCTTCATCGATGAAATTGACGCGGTCGGACGGCATCGCGGCGCGGGTCTTGGCGGCGGTCATGATGAGCGTGAGCAAACGTTGAATCAATTGCTAATCGAGATGGACGGCTTTGAAGAGAACGACGGTGTCATCCTCGTTGCGGCAACGAATCGCCCCGATATTCTCGATCCCGCACTCTTGCGTCCGGGGCGCTTTGACAGACAGATTGTGGTGGATCGTCCGGACGTCAAGGGCCGTCTTGCAATTCTCAAGGTGCACACTAAGAACAAGCCGCTCGGCACTGACATCGATCTCGAAGTCATCGCCAAGAGCACGCCCGGTATGTCGGGCGCGGAATTGGCAAACTTGATGAACGAGGCTGCGTTGCTTGCCGCACGCCGCGACAGCGATCGCGTGATGATGCAAGACCTCGAGGCCGCCAAAGATAAGGTGATGATGGGAATCGAGCGCAAGTCTGTCGTAATTCCCGAGAAAGAGCGCCTCATCACGGCCTATCACGAAGCAGGGCACGTACTGGTCGCGATGTTTTCGCCTGAAGTCGATCCCGTTCATAAAGTGACAATTATTCCTCGTGGTCAAGCGCTCGGGCTGACACATTTTGTTCCGCTCGATGACAAGCGCAGCTATTCGCGCAAATATCTTGAAGGCCAACTGGCGACGCTGCTTGGCGGTCGCGTTGCCGAACTGGAAGTCTTTAACGAGGTCACGTCCGGCGCGGCAAATGATTTGAAGCGTGCCACAGAGATCGCCAAGACTATGGTAACTCGCTGGGGCATGAGCGATACGCTCGGCCCTATTACCTACGGCCAAAAACAGGAAGAGGTCTTTTTAGGCCGCGACTACACGACGAATCAAGATTATAGCGATGAAACCGCACACGCGATTGATCAAGCCGTGCGTGAGCTGGTTGAAGGCGCCGAGAAACGTTCGCGCGAGATTCTAAATCGCGAGCGCAAACGTCTGGACCGCCTGGCCGAAACTTTGGTTGAACGCGAGTCGCTCAGCGGTGAAGAAATCCGCGATCTGCTCGACCTTCCGCAGACCAACGGCAAAGGACCTTCCGCGTGATCGACCACAACGAAGAACAACGCCTGCGCGATCTCGTTCGCAAAGAGCTTGAAGCCCGCGAAGAACTTCGCTCGAAAGAAAAATCCGGCGAAGTCAAACTCACAACGATTGACGAGCTTGAACGCAAGCGGATCATCGAAGAAGAGATTCAGAATTACTACACCGCTCGCGGCGACTATAAGCAGATCGAAAACGAGGACGGTGAACTCGAATGGATAACTGCAACCGAAGCCGCCGAACGCGAAAAGCAGATTCCGGTTGACATCGAAGAGCTTGAAGAGGGCCAGAAGTCGGTTCGCAATAATATTGTTATGATTGCCGTGTTGGCTTTCATCGGCGTTGCCTTGATGATCTTTGCCTTGCAACAGAGTCACGGCAGTATTCAGGTGCTTGCGAATATCGAAGGTGCAACGATTATCCTGAACGGGATGCCGACCGAGTTTAGAACTGATAACGTCTTGCAAGACCTCGCGCCCGGCACGCACATTATTTCAGTCGCGAAAGATGGCTATGGAATCGTGGGCGAAGCCGCACGCAGAGTCGAGCTGAAAGCCGGCGGCGAAGAGGTTATCGTTTTCCAGCTTGAACCGAAAGAAAGGCGCTTCAATGGACAAAGCCAGAATTGAGGCCGCCGTTCGAGAAATCTTGCTTGCAGTTGGCGAAAATCCTGATCGTGAAGGATTGAAGGGCACGCCTCGCCGTGTAGCCGAAATGTATTCGGAAGTTTTCTCGGGAATTGGATCGGCGCCCGCAGAAACACTGTCGCTCTATCCCGCTGAAAACACAACGGAGATGATTATTCATCGAGACATTCCGTTCTATTCGATGTGTGAACATCACCTTTTGCCGTTCTGGGGCTTCGTTTCGATTGCGTACATTCCTAAAGACTCCCACGTAACAGGCTTTTCATCGTTGGCGCGCGTCGTGCGCGTACTTTCACAGCGTCCGCAATTGCAAGAGAGCATGACGACCGCGATTGCTGATACGCTTATTGAAAAACTTCAGCCGATGGGGGCCTTCGTGGTGATTCGCGCGCAGCATTTGTGCTTGATGATGCGCGGCGAGAAAGTTCACGGAAGTTGGACGGTCACGTCCGCTGTGCGCGGTGCATTGTCAAAATCGGCGACGCGCATGGAAGCTCTGTTGCTCATGGATGGAAAAGCCTAAGCCACGAACGTTTCGACATCGTCGCGGCATTCTTGAAATCGGCGGACGCACGCGGCTGATGGGAATTGTGAATGTGACGCCGGATTCATTTTCGGACGGGGGACAATATATTGAAGCGTCGCGCGCCGCCGAGCACGCGTTGGAACTCGTCAAGCAAGGCGCAGACATAATCGATCTTGGAGCCGAATCCACTCGACCGGGCAGCCACGGAGTATCCACGGATATTCAGCTGGGAAGATTGCTTCCGGTACTCGAAGAAATTCGCGCCGAGACAGATGCAATCATATCGATTGACACGCGCTCAAGCGTCGTTGCCAAATTTTGTCTGGCAATCGGCGCGGATATCATCAACGACGTGTCGGGTTTGAAGGAAGACGTCGAGCTTGCGCCTGTCTGCCGGGATTATCATGCCGGTATTGTTCTAATGCACATGCGCGGCACACCAGCTACCATGCAGCAGGAGCCCCATTACGATGACGTCGTCGCTGAGGTTGCTCAATCTCTGACTGAATCAGTCGCCATCGCCAATCATCATGGCATCGAAAGCGAGTCTATTCTTGTGGACCCCGGACTCGGATTCGGAAAATCATTTACTCACAACTACGTCTTACTCCGGAATTTGAACATCCTGAGAGGTTTAGTCGCGGGAATTCTGGTGGGGCCATCGCGGAAGGCGTTCACAGGAGAGTTTTCCGGTTTGCCCGCTTCCGCAAGACAGTTTTCAACTGCGGCCGCAGTCGCGATTGCGGTCATGAATGGAGCGGATGTAATCAGAGTGCACGACGTGGCCGAGATGAAACAGGTCACTGAGATTTGCGATCGCTACTCCGAATTGACAAATGGCTGATCAGAACTTGACAATCGTCGAATTGACTGCTGATCACCTTCACGACGTGCTGGCGATAGAGAAAGATGCCTTTGCCGACCCGTGGTCATTGACGGCCTTTCGGAATTTCATTGTACTGTATCGCACGAGTTGGGTTGCATTGCTTGAAGGTCGCGTCGCCGGCTACATTGTTACGCAGTGGGTGCTCGACGAAGTACACATCCTCAATCTTGCGGTTGATAAGACGAAGCGCAGGAGCGGAGTAGCGTCGTTTGTTCTTGATTTTCTGTTTGAGCGCGCCGTCAAACAGAAGATGGCAGATGTATATTTGGAGGTGCGCGAATCTAACGAATCGGCCAAAGCGCTTTATCGGCGCTATGGATTTGCTGAGTTGGGTATTCGTAAGAGTTATTACCATGATGGAGAGAACGCGCTTGTGATGCACCGGCGTGTTCGTAAAACCGACCGCCCAGACGGGGCAGAAGGGGAGCAAAATGGCACTTGAGTGGTTTCGCCGCGAACGTAGTGTAATTTCTCCGGATCAGAAAAAAACCACGCAGGATACACTTTGGGTGAAGTGTGACAACTGTGGCGAAATTGTTTTCAAAAAGGAGCTTGAAAAGCTTCAGCTTGTGTGCCCGAAGTGTTCGTTTCACTTCGCGATGCCTGCTGAGGCCTATATTGAGATGCTCGCGGATCCCGGCAGCTGGGTCGAAAGCGATAGCAAGCTCAAGCCACTCGATCCGCTTAACTTCAAGGACTCCAAAAAGTACAGCGAGCGAGTCGTCTCGTCCATCAAAGCTACGGGCAAAAACGATGCAATCACAATCGGCTCGTGCCTCGTGAACGCTTTTCCTGTTGAACTTGGTATCATGGAGTTCTCGTTCATGGGAGGCAGCGTCGGCAGCGTTGTGGGCGAGAAAATCGCGCGCGCTGTTGATCGTGCAATCGCTGAGCGCCGCGCGCTTGTGTTAGTCTCGCGTTCGGGCGGTATGCGCATGCAGGAGGGCATGGTTTCGCTCATGCAGATGGCCAAGACGAGTGTAAAACTAACGCAACTTGACGAGGCAGGATTGCCGTATATTTCGGTTATTACCAATCCGACGACCGGCGGCACAACGGCGAGTTTTTCGATGCTCGGCGACATTATCATCGCCGAGCCTGGCGCGCTGATCGGATTCGCCGGGCCGCGTGTGATCAAGCAAACGATTGGTCAGGACTTACCGCCGGGCTTTCAACGCAGTGAATTCCTACTCGAAAAAGGATTTTTGGATCGCATCGTGAATCGACAGGAACTAAAAGCAACGATAACGCATTTCTTAAGAGCATTCATGTCTGAATCGGTGGCGCGTACGTGATCATATTAATTTCGAACGATGATGGAATTCACTCGCCGGGGCTTCATGCTCTCGTTCGAGCTGTGGCGGATTTAGGACAAGTTTGGGTGGTTGCGCCAGATCGTGAGCAATCGGCAGTCGGACATTCAATAACTATCGCGGAACCGATTCGGCTGACTGATTTCATTGTCGGTGGAGCGTATCGCTCATTTGCAGTCAACGGAAGTCCAGCCGATTGCGTGAAGCTTGCGCTGTCGGAGTTACTCCCTGAAATTCCGGGCTTGGTGATTTCAGGTATCAACCGCGGCGAGAATACCGGAATCTCGATCATCTACTCTGGGACGGTGTCGGCGGCCACAGAAGGAGCAATAAACGGCATCCCGGCGATAGCTGTATCGCTCGATTCATTCACACACGAAGATTTCGGCCCAGCGGCCGCAGTCGCGCGGCGTTCCGCTCAGCAGGTGTTGGCCGAGGGTCTTCCTGACGGAACTCTTCTGAATGTTAACGTGCCCGCGCTTCCCAGCGACAGAATTCTTGGAGTTAAAGTTATCAAGCAAGGTCAAGGGCGGTTCAAAGAGACTTTCTTGAAGCGCAATGATCCGCGTGGTCGCACTTACTACTGGATGGACGGTCACAAATTGCCGCTGAACGAGGTCGATACCGACGGCACGGCGCTGAACGAAGGATTTGTCGCTGTCACTCCGATCCATTTTGATTTGACCAATCACTCGGCCTTGCCGGTTGTTGATCGCTGGGCTGAAGCCCTGCACCCCCTATCCAATTCATGAAGCATACCGAACGCATCGTCATATTAGATTTCGGCGGGCAAACGACCCAACTGATTGCGCGGCGGTTGCGCGAGCACGGCGTCTATTGCGAAATTCTTCCGTTCAACGCTAAGCTTGAAGATATCGCGACGCCGGAAACGCGAGGCGTGGTTATGTCCGGTGGTCCAGCAAGTGTTCATGCTGAAGGCGCGCCGTTTCCCGATCCCAAGCTGTATGACTTGGGATTGCCTATCTTAGGGATATGTTACGGGATGCAATTGATCGGCAAGCACTACGGCACACCAGTTGTGAAGGGTCGCGCCGGTGAATTTGGCCCGGCTCAAGTTGACTATAGCGAGTCTGGTCATCTGCTTGACGGCATTCATCTGCCAATGCAGGTATGGATGAATCACGGCGATCATCTGGAAGAAGTGCGTGCGCCGCTCAAACTTATGGGCCGCAGCACACACGGATTGGTTGCCGCTGTTTGCAATGTCGTCACGAAAGCTTATGGAGTTCAATTCCATCCTGAAGTAACGCACACGCCAGAAGGTTCCGCGCTGCTTAGAAATTTTGCCTTCAATATTTGCGGCTGTGCGGGCGGCTGGAGTATGGAGTCATTTATTGATCAAGCGGTGGCCGATATTCGCAGTACGGTCGGACAACAAAAAGTACTCTGTGCCTTGTCCGGCGGACTGGACTCTGCAGTCACTGCAATGCTTTTGAATCGCGCCATTCCCGGTCAAGTGTTGTGCTTCTATGTTGACACTGGATTAGGCCGGCTCGGCGAACGCGAACAAATTGTCGAAACGTTCCGCGATCATGGCCACATCGAACTTGAGGTGGTGGACGCGCAGACAAAGTTCTATTCAGAGCTTAAGGGAATCACCGAACCGGAACAAAAACGCAAGACGATTGGCCGCCTGTTCATTGAGGTTTTTCAAGAAGAAGCGGCGCGCCACAAAGAAGTTGATTTCCTCGCACAAGGCACACTTTACCCCGACGTAATTGAAAGCGTTTCCGTCAAGGGTCCGTCCGCGACGATCAAGTCGCATCACAACGTCGGCGGATTGCCCGACACGCTACACTTGAAACTCATCGAGCCGTTGCGCGAACTGTTTAAGGATGAAGCGCGCAATCTCGGCGTGCTGCTTGGTTTGCCTCGTGCCATCACTCATCGTCATCCGTTCCCCGGTCCGGGCCTCGCTGTTCGTGTTCTCGGTGAAGTTACCAAAGAACGCTGCGACATTCTTCGGCAGGCGGATGCGATTTTCATGCAGGAGCTTCGCGACGCAAACTGGTACGAGCAAACTCGCCAGGCCTTTGCGGTGCTTCTCCCTGTAAAATCAGTCGGAGTGATGGGCGATGAGCGCACTTATGAGAGCGTCTGCGTCCTGCGCGCGGTCAACACCGACGATTTCATGACCGCTGATTTCACGCGGCTTCCTTATGAACTCTTGAGTCGTTCTGCTTCTCGCATCATAAATGAAGTTCGCGGCATCAATCGCGTTGCATACGATATTAGCACCAAACCTCCGGCAACCGTGGAGTGGGAATAACGAATCTTGTGACCTCGTTTAGCTAAGTTACACGGCACAACAGGGGCAATATTATGTGTGGATTTATCGGG
>CAZPKG010000020.1:0-51535 GCA_964587105.1 uncultured Alphaproteobacteria bacterium
AACCCTAAGTTATGCCCAAGCCATTAGCTTTCTCGAATATCGTTGGGTAGGGGTTGCGTGGTCGCGCGTTGCGCAATGAGCTTCCACCGCGCATATTGCAGCCACTGATTCGGCGCCCACAGTGCAATTGCGGCCAATACCCCTAACGTATTCGCACTGCTCAGCGCCTCGATCACTTCGCGCCACTTCACCTGCCACGAGAGCAACAACAAGACTCCAATAGTGGCAGCAATCTTTAGCCAACGCGGAACCAACCGGCCTGACTTTTTGTCAAGCGGATCGACAACTGTGTTAGAAATTGGATGTGAGTGAATGGTCATTGCATCAACTGGATGTCGCGCCTTGCGGGGCACCCATTTTTCGTCCGCGCCAATCAAATGACTTGCCAAACAACCCTGCGGCAGATCGCCAAATCGCCCAAATCGGCAAGACGAGCGAAGCGAGAAAAATTTCAACAACAGAAATATCCAATTTGAGTTTTCTCGCCAACAAGACTCCGGCGGATGTATCGAAACACACTTTCCCGAAAACTGCCAAACTTGGAATTGTCGGATCATCAAACAATGGTATGAATAACAGCAGAACGAGGCTAACAAGATTCGCAACAATGGACGCCGCAAATAGTAACCGCCATCGGGCTGGATAGAGACGCGTGACGCCCTGATGACGCGCAGCCTGTGACCATCGCGAGCCTCGCAATCCACCTAAGTCTCTTACAACGCTTTCAGCATTTGCGCAAAACCGGACTTTGTACCCCGCCTTCGCAACGGCTTGAACCGTCAAATCATCGTCCCCGGAAGGCAAGTCGCGTCTAACAGGTGCATCCACTTTCGTCAAGGCCTCGCGCGCATACAGAATACTGTGCCCACATGCCGATGCCGGAGTTCCCCACCCACACGCCGACGCCATCAACGTGTTCGCGATCAAGCGTTCCCAACGATATACCCGTTCCGACAAAGTGATCGGCACGTTCGGCCACGAAGCTCCAATGACCGCACCAGTTTCTGAATCGAACTCTGAACCAAGGCTTCTAAGCCAAGTGCTGGGTACGACACAATCCGCGTCGGTTAGAGCGACTCGATCGCTCGATGTCATGGCATAAGCCGATAACAATGCATGTTTCTTTGGACTCACTCTATTCGGACCGTCATCTGCTCGTTCGACTCGCACGTTTGGAAACCTCTGCGAGACTTCGGTAGCCAAGGCAAACGTTTTATCGGTCGAAAAGTCATCCATCAACACAATTTCGTTCGCAGGGGCAACTTGGTTGGCAACGCTACTCAAGCAGTCAACAATAGTCTGCTCTTCATTTCGCGCAACCACAATTACGGTCGTGGAATTCTGCACGTAATTAGCCGATTTGCGGTTTGATCCAGCAATCCACTTAAGAACTCCCACCACCCACAATGCTGATGGCAAGACAACGAATCCCGTCAACCAGACGGTCATGAATTCGAATTCTCAGAACTTAGCACAAGCATAAAATATAGGAATATAGTCGCTTAGACGCAATTGCCCCCAATCGAAACAGTTCACTCGCCGCCTGAATTGACCACCGATTTTTTGTCTGGATAGTTGCCATTTTTCAGAATTTTTAGTAGTTTCCTGTGCTCCCAACTGCCCTCAGACCCCGCCTTCGCCCAAAAATCACGCAAAATGGCCGCTCCAAAGCAGGAAATTGAGGCGCTTCGCAGGGAAATCGCCCGTCACGACCGCCTTTATTATGCCGAGGGCAGGCCGGAAATCAGCGATTTTGACTACGACAGGTTATTCTCGCGGTTGCGCGAGCTTGAAGCGTCGCACCCCGAGCTGGTCACACCGGACAGCCCGACGCAGCGGATCGGGGATGTCCTGACAGAGGGATTTGCATCCGTAAAACACCCGTTTCCGATGCTTTCTCTGCAGAACTCGTATGATCTAAATGACATATCAGAGTTTCACCGTCGCGTTGTTGAAGGCCTGGAAGGCGATCACCCGGAATACTCGTGTGAACTAAAGTTCGACGGTGTTTCCCTTCTTCTAACATATAAAGCTGGTTTGTTGTCACGCGCGGCCACTCGAGGAGACGGCGAAAAGGGCGACGATATTACCGCTAATATCCGTACCGTTAAGGGCATACCTCTAAGACTGGCGGATAGCGGCCGGAAAGCCTCGCCTCCTGAAACTTTGTATGTTCGAGGCGAGGTTTACATGAGGACAGATGATTTTCTTGCTTTCAATGACGAGCAAGTCGCCGAAGGGAAGAAAGCCCTGGCTAATCCTCGCAATACTGTAGCCGGCTCTTTGAAACTGTTGGATCCCTCATTGGTTGCTCGCAGACCACTTCGAGTGGTCTGCTATGGCTACGATTCGCCTGACCAACCCATGTTATCTCATGCGGATGGACTGGATTTCTTGAAATCTCTCGGGCTTCCCGTTAGCCCAGAATCGCGAGTTGCCAAGACTATTGACGAAGTAATAGATTTCTGGCAGTCGTGGGAAGCGCGGCGCGACACCTTGCCGTTTGAGATTGACGGCGTGGTTGTAAAGGTCAATTCTCTTGCCCAGCAGCGCAAGCTTGGATTGACATCACGTGCACCTCGCTGGGCAATCGCTTGCAAATTCTCGGCTCGGCAAGCCACGACGCGCTTGAATGGCGTTTCGTTCCAAGTCGGGAGAACAGGAGTCCTAACTCCGGTCGCCGAGCTGGAACCTGTCTCGCTCAGTGGAGTAACGGTGAAGCGCGCCACGCTGCACAATTTTGATGAAATTCGCCGCTTGGATTTGCATTATGGCGACACTGTCACACTTGAACGCGGCGGTGACGTGATCCCCAAGGTCACAGGAACTCTTGCCGAGAATCGAAAGCGCAACGCAAAACCAATTACGGAACCTGACACATGTCCCGTGTGCGGATCAGCGCTCGAACGTGTTCCCGGAGAAGTTGCTTTGCGTTGCACCAATCCGCAAGATCCCGAAGTCGTCAAACGGCAAATCGAGCATTTTGCATCTCGCGGCGCACTTGATATTGCAGGCCTCGGCTCCGAAACGATTGACGCTCTGGTTGATCAGGGGCTCGTTAAAGATCCTATTGATCTGTTCTTCCTTACGCCCAAGCAGCTGCTATCCGTTCCCGGTTTTGCGCAAAAATCCGCTGAGAAACTTGTTGCCGCTCTCGAATCCGCTAAATCTGCAAGCCTTGATCGCCTGATCTTCGGATTGGGGATTCGTTTCGTTGGTGAAAGCACGGCGCGCACGCTTGCTGCACAATTTGGCGATCTTGAGCTTATTGCGCAAGCGCAAACTCAGTCACTTGAAAACCTGCCCGATGTCGGCCCCCGTGTCGCGCAAGCAATCACGGAGTACTTTGCATCCACTCAATGGCGAACTTTGCTCGTTAAACTAAGACGGGCCGAAGTTCAGCTTAAAGATACTACTTCCGTCAACCGCGGTACAACCCTTGAGGGCCTGACGGTAGTTGTTACCGGCAGTTTGGAAAGATTCTCCCGCGAAGAAATTGAACGCGCTATCCTTTCGCAAGGCGGCAGACCCTCAGGCTCAGTTTCCAAAAAGACCAGTTTCGTCGTGGCCGGTGAAAAAGCCGGATCGAAACTCGAAAAAGCTATCTCACTCGGAGTGCCGGTTCTGACTGAAGAACAGTTCGAATTGTTACTCAAGGGTGAACTGAAGTTTGATTCATAAACTAACAGATAAACAAGAGATTCATGGCAACTACAGCAGATGTACGTAAGGGATTGACCTTGCTGATGGAAGGACAGATTTTCGAAATCGCCGATTTTCAGCATGTGAAACCCGGCAAGGGCGGAGCCTTTGTGCGAATCACGTTACGCAACGCACGCACGGGCCGCATCATCGAGCGCACATTGAATTCCGGTGCTTCCATTGAAACGGTTCGAGTGGACGGCAAGGATTTGCAATACTTGTACAACGACGGCGAAAGCTTTCACTTCATGGATCAGGAATCCTATGAGCAATTTCAGTTTACGAAAGTTTGGCTTGGAGACAAAGCTCAGTGGATGAAAGAAGGCGTCGTTTGTCGCGTGAACTTCCTCGATAGTGAAGCCCTCACAATTGAGTTGCCGAACTTCATGGAACTCGAAATCAAGGAAACCGCACCCGGCTTCAAAGGCGACACTGTTTCCAGCACAGGTAAGCCCGCAATTCTTGAATCGGGAGCGGAGGTTAACGTGCCGCTCTTCTGTGAAATTGGCGATGTCGTTCGCGTAGATACTCGTACGGGTGAATATCTCGACCGGGTGAAGCGCGCCTGATAGACTATGGATCAAATGCGCCTGATTCTTGCCGTTCTGGCCTTGCTACTGGCACTCGTGTTCGTAGCAGTCTGGTTCGCTAAGGGTCGGCAGCATTCTACACGCGGGCGCGGTGCGATTCTGTTCTATGCCGTTCTCTTGTTTGCTTCTTCCGGCGTGTTGTATCTGAATTCACGCACGGCTCATACTTTCTCACACGATCAGCCGATCGTCAAACAAGAACAGACACAGGCAATCCAACCCAAACATCTTAATTCGGATACAATAGGAACCGAACGTCAAACACCTTCGACGCCTGTGCAACCGAATCAGGAGCAAGTTGCAACTTGGACAAAAAACAAAGTTGTGACGCCCGGCTCCGTAAGACCAAATCACAATTCTCAATCACGTTCCCCGCGAATAAACGGCAATCATGATTTGCCGAAGACGTCGCGACAATTTGAGTCCGAGCCCGTTGAAGATGTGATTGAAGCAGGAATCCTGAACGCATTTGACGTGATCGAAATATTTTTTGAGACCTACGGATCACCGGCAGCAACAACAACCGAAACAAGTCTCAGATCGTCTGGCCCGAGTATCGAATTTGTAACAGGCAGCGCCGAGCTAAGCCTGCGTAGCGTGCAGTATCTGCGAACTATTGCAGCCGAGCTTGGACAGAAGTATGAAGATGGACAGCTTGAGATACGTGCGCAAACAAACGAAACAGTCAGTTCACCCGAATTTCGGCGGCAACTGACGCAGTCTCGAGCCGAAGCGGTCCGAGATGTGCTCGCATCGCAGGGTTTTCCTGCAGAGCGCTTGGTACCCATCGGTTCTGAAAAGGCGGGCGAAACCCGCGTGAAGTTCGTTCACCGGCCCAACTAAGGAGCCAGCATGTCCACACGGACCTCAAAAGAAAAACCACGTATTGACATCGGCGAAATCCAAAAACTGATTCGTATGATCGAGCGAAGCCCGATCAATGAATTTGAATTGGTTGAAAACGATCTCAAGATTAGAATTTCAAAAAATGGCGCGAGCAGTTCGGTCACTATGCTCTCCGCTCCGCAAATGCCGGCGATGGCGCCGATAGGCTATTCCGCGCCTGCTTCGCTTGCGCCACCCGCACCTGCGCCCGCGGCTTCTGCGCCGGCTGCGCCCGCCGCTCCGTCAGCAAACATCGTTGAGATCAAAGCTCCGATGGTCGGCACATTCTATCGTGCCCCGTCTCCGGATACCGATCCCTATGTTCGCGTCGGCGATATCATCGAACCGGGTAAAGTTCTTTGTATCATTGAAGCGATGAAGCTGATGAACGAAATCGAAGCGGAATTCAAAGGCCGCGTCGTGGACGTCTTGGCAGAGAATGCCCAACCCGTCGAGTTCGGCCAAGCAATGTTCCGTATCGAGAGAATCGGCTGATGTTCAAGCGAGTTCTGGTTGCGAATCGCGGCGAGATCGCGCTTCGAGTAATTCGTGCGTGCAAAGACCTCGGACTGCAATCCGTTGCGGTGTTTTCCACGGCGGATCGCGACTCCCTTCATGTTAGATTCGCCGATGAATCGGTGTGCATAGGCCCCGCCTCCGCATCCCAAAGCTATTTATCTCCCAAAGCAATCATCTCGGCTGCTGAAATAACCGGCGCGGATGCAATTCATCCCGGCTATGGTTTCATGGCCGAGAATTCCGATTTCGCGCGCATTTGCATGGCCCATGAAATCGTTTGGATCGGCCCCGATCCGAATGTGATTGACATGATGGGCAACAAATCGGAAGCGAAACGCACGATGATTGCCGCCGGTTGTCCCGTCGTTCCCGGCAGCGATGGCCCGGTTTCCAATGCCGCTGAAGCTCGTGCGCTCGCTGAGAAATTCGGACTTCCGGTAATGATAAAGGCGGTCGCAGGCGGCGGCGGTCGCGGTATGAGATTGGTTCAGGAACTCGGCGGCGTAGAAACGGCCTTTGAAATGGCAAGTGCCGAAGCCGAAGCTGCTTTTTCGAACGGCGACTTGTATCTTGAGAAGGCCATTGTAAATCCCCGCCACATCGAGATTCAAGTTCTCGGAGACGGTCGCGGCGGTTGTATTCACTTGGGCGAGCGCGATTGCTCCATGCAACGGCGGCATCAAAAGCTCATCGAAGAATCTCCGTCACCTGCCGTCGAACCGAAACTCCGCGAACTAATGGGTAAGACCGCCGTTCAAGCCGCTGGAGCGATCAAGTATTCCGGCGCCGGAACAATGGAGTTCCTTCTTGATCCCGATGGCAGTTTTTATTTCATGGAGATGAACACGCGCATTCAAGTCGAGCATCCGGTAACTGAAATGGTAACCGGTGTTGATTTGGTGAAATGGCAACTCCTGGTTGCGCTAGGCGAAGATCTACCAAAGCAAAAGGACATCCAACTTCGCGGACACGCAATAGAATGCCGTGTGAACGCTGAGGATGCGTCGCGCGGTTTCCTGCCGTCTCCCGGAAATGTCGCTGTGTGGAATCTTCCCGGTGGCCCTGGTGTTCGAGTGGATACGCACGTTTATCAAGGCTATTTAATTCCTCCGTTCTACGACAGCTTGATTGCCAAGCTCATCGTGTACGGATCGACGCGCGAAGAAGCTTTGGCGCGTTGCCGCCGCGCACTCTCTGAGTTTGTCGTCGAGGGCATTCACACGACGATCCCCTTTCATCTCGACATGCTTGCCACAGAGGCCTTTAAGTCCGGCAAGGTGCACACGAAGTGGGTCGAACAATACATGGAACAACAAGCGAAAGCTTGATTCAATAAAGAAAAATAACATCGTCAAGGATTTCTTGCAATGAATATTCCGGCTGGGTATCTCTATACAAAAGAACATGAATGGGTCAAGATCGAAGGCGACTTGGCGCTCGTTGGTATCACCGATTTCGCGCAAGGCGAACTGGGTGACGTAGTGTTTGTGCAATTGCCCGACGTAGGCAGCAAAGCCAAGCAAGGCGACAGCTTCGGCACAATCGAGGCCGTAAAGGCCGTGGCCGACATCTATTCCCCGATTTCCGGCGACGTCGTTGAAGTGAATCCCGAACTTGCCGGCACCCCTGAAATCATGAATCGTGAACCTTACACAAACGGCTGGATCGTCAAAATTCGCCCTTCAAATTTCGAATCCGAGAAGGCGCACCTTTTGACTCCGGAAGCATACAAGGACTTAACCAGCGCTTAATCGAACTTGCCTAAATTAACGCTTCACAAATAATGCGCTACATTCCGAATACCCCCGATGATCGCAGTGCGATGCTGCGCGACATCGGGGTCTCCTCATTTGAAGATTTGCTAGAACAGATTCCTGCATCGCTTCGCTTAAATAGACCTTTGAAAATTGCCGACGGTCAATCAGAGTGGCAAGTTCGCCGTGATCTGACCCGCATGTCGGAAAAAAACCTGAGCGCCATGGGCCATGCCTGCTTCATGGGCGCCGGGAGTTATGATCATTACGTTCCTGCCGCAGTCAATGCGATAGCATCTCGCAGTGAATACGTTACGGCCTATACGCCCTATCAGCCCGAAGTGGCACAAGGAACGCTGCAAGTTATTTTTGAGTTTCAATCCATGATTTGCGAACTCTTCGGCATGCCCGCCGCGAATGCCAGCATGTATGATGCCGGCACAGCACTTTCCGAGGCGATCGCAATGGCTCGGGCGCATACCAAACGCCAGCGCATAGTTTGGACTGAGGCTGTTCATCCTTCATATCGTCGGGTTGCCGAGACCAACAACATCGCGCTTGGAATGACATTCGATGTTGCGCCCTGCCCCAACGGTTCGCAATCGAATGACACGATTAGCATGTTGCTCGGCGACGACGTTGCCGCACTTGTGGTGCAATATCCAAATTTCTATGGGATAATTGACGATCTGAAGCAACTCGTCGATCGTGCCCACGCAAATGGTACTCTTGTGGTCTTTGTAACGGACCCGATGGCGATGGGCGTGCTGAAATCCCCCGGTCAAATGGGCGCAGACATCGTCGTCGGCGAAGGCCAGTGTCTCGGCAACTATATGTCATACGGCGGCCCTTACCTCGGGTTATTCGCCGCCACAAATGAACTCGTTCGCTTGATGCCGGGCCGCATTGTCGGCATCACAAAAGACGTCGACGGTCGGCGCGGTTTCGTGTTGACCTTGCAGACTCGGGAACAGCACATTCGCCGAGATAAGGCCACGTCAAATATTTGCACGAATCAAGGCTTGCTCGCAACGCGCGCAACGTTTTATATGTCCATGCTCGGCCCGACGGGCCTTAAGGATATCGGCGTTGCCTGTGCACGTCGCGCGCAATACTTAATGAAGAAACTGTCCGCTGTACCGGGCTTCACGATTGCGCACAAAGGAGTTCACTTTCGTGAATTTCTTCTGAAAGTTCCTGGTGACGCAAGACAGTTTTTCAAATTCATGTCGGAGCGGGGGATACTCGCTGGTATTCCATTAACAAAGTTCGGCATGACCGATGAGCGCGGACTTTTAGTCGCGCTGACCGAAACTCGAACGCTGGAAGAGATGGACAAATATGTTGCTATGGCAACTGAGTATGCGACAGGAGGTGCGAAGTGAAACGCGACGTAGTCTCCCTGCAAAGTGAAACAAAGCTGATTTTTGAGCATAGCCACGAAGGTCGAGCCGGTTTTCAGGCTCCGCCGACGCCGGGCAGTCTCCCTGCATTTGAACTGCCCGCCGAATTGCAGCGCAACTCTGCGCCAAGATTGCCCGAAGTGGCGGAGAGCACGGCCGTTCGTCACTACATTAATTTGTCAACTCGAAACCATCATATTGACCGCGATTTCTATCCGCTCGGATCTTGTACGATGAAGTACAATCCGAAAATCAATGATGAGGTGGCAGCGCTACCCGGCTTTGCCGGACTTAGCCCCTGGCAACCTGCTACGACAGCGCAAGGCGCGCTTGAGTTGCTCGGTGAATTGTCCGATGCCTTGCTCGAGGTAACCGGAATGGATAACATCACTCTCCAGCCTGCCGCCGGCGCACAAGGCGAGTTTACCGCGCTGTTGATGTTCCGGGCGTATCACATGAAGAATGGCAATGTGCGCAAGCGTATCGTCATACCGGATAGCGCGCATGGTACGAATCCGGCTTCGATTGTACTTGCCGGATACGGAGTCACGCAGCTTCCGTCCGATTCGAATGGCTTGATGGATATTGAGGCTCTAAAGCGCACCCTTGATGAAGACGTCGCGGGGCTGATGATCACAAACCCGAATACCATTGGGTTGTTTGAATCAAACATCGCCAAGATTATCGATCTTGTCCATGAGGCCGGCGGCTTGGTCTATATGGACGGTGCAAATTTGAATGCGCTGTTGGGAATCTCCCGACCGGGCGACATGGGATTTGACGCCTGTCATATGAACTTGCACAAGACGTTTTCGACTCCTCACGGCGGCGGCGGCCCAGGCAGTGGTCCAGTAGCGATAAAAGAGAAACTCGCGCGCCATTTGCCCGTGCCCGTCTTGAAAAAGAACGGCGATGTGTTTGCTTGGGATTGGAATCGCCCGGATTCGATTGGATCCGTGCACACATATTATGGCAACTTCGGAATGCACGTGCGCGCATTGGCCTACATCAGAAGTCTCGGCGGCAATGGATTGCATGCAATTAGCGAGAACGCCATCATTAACGCGAACTACTTGCGCAAGAAACTTTCGCCGACATATCAAATCTACATTGACAAGCCGTGTATGCACGAAGCGGTGTTTTCCGGCAATAACCAGAAAGCAAAAGGCGTCCGCACGACTGACATCGCCAAACGTTTGTTGGATTACGGAATTCATCCGCCGACGGTGTATTTTCCCTTGATCGTTCCTGAGTGTCTGATGATTGAACCGACAGAGAGCGAAACCAAAGAAACGCTTGACGAGTTCATCGAAGTCATGCAGCAAATTGATCGCGAAGCCACGGAGACGCCGGATCTCTTGAAGCATGCGCCCTACACGACTCCGGTAAGAAGGCTCGATGAAGCAGGCGCAGCACGTAACCTCAACATCCGCTATTTCGACAGCACAGGCGCGTGAGCTTAATCAATCGGGCTGGCTTGCTCCTCTCGGACTGAGCCGGTTTGTCGCGATTGATCTCGAGACCACCGGCCTGACTCCCGCCAATGATGAAATCATCGAAATTGGCGCGGTGCTGTTTGAGCATGGAGCGGTAGCTGACGTTTATCAATCGTTCGTCAATCCCGGTCGCACGCTTCCGTACATCATCACGTCACTGACCGGAATCACCGATCGAGACTTAGTCGGCGCGCCGAAATTTTCGGAGGTCAGCAACGAGCTGTTGTCATTTATCGGCGAAATGCCGATAGTTGGTCAGAACACATCTTTTGATCTGGGTTTCCTGGTTGCCGGCGGCGGAGCAGATTTTCGTTTCCCGGGCAAGACGGTGCTTGATACCGCGGAACTTGCGCGCATATTCTGGGCCGAGCTTCCGCGGTTTTCTTTAGGCAGTCTTTGCTCAACCTTCGGAATCAAGCTCAAATCGGCTCATCGCGCCAGCGACGATGCGCAAGCTACAGGCGAAATTCTTGTCGAAATGGTTCGGCAGTTGCCAACGCGAGTCTGGAGTGATTTAACGGCGGAGATGTCAACCGTCGCAAGTCAAGGCCATCATCGCTCGGAAGTGTTCTTTGACCGCTTGAAGCAAGTGAGCTTTGATATTGCTGCGCCTCATCGCGACTCAAATAATGATGACCGTAGTTCACCGCTTGAGAGCATAAATGGTGCAGAACTCGATAGCGGCGGAGCATTCGAGAAAATGTTGCCGCACTTCTCGCCGCGTGAACAGCAAATTCGCATGGCCGAACTTGTTGGCAAGGCGTTTGAGCAGCAGCAAATTCTCCTGCTCGAAGCGCCGACTGGGACAGGGAAGTCCATCGGCTACCTCGTTCCTGCTCTTGAATGGGCGCTCGGTGGAAATGAAGGTAGCGACCGCCAAGTTGTTGTTTCATCTCACACGCGCTCGCTTCAAGAGCAGCTAATGCACAAGGATATTCGTGACATCGGAATTTCTCTTGAGGCGCGCGTCCCTGCGGCGGTTCTGAAAGGTCGGGACAACTATTTATGCAAACGCAGATTCCGGACTGCCTTGCGCGATCTCGACGGCAGACTATCCGACGGCGATCGCCACAAGCTGCTGCCTTTGTTGCGTTGGTCGCATCTGACATTGCGGGGGGACGTCGGTGAAATCGGCGGATTTCGTCCTGAGCATGAACCTTTGTTATGGTCAATGGTATGTTCGGATGGAGCGGCGTGTTCAGGCGCAATGTGCGGAGCAAATCGCGGAGATTTCTACCGTCAAGCGCTTGATGAAGCCAAGAAATCCAAAGTTATTCTGATCAACCACGCGCTTCTGGCAACGGACTTCACTCGTTTTCTTGGCGGGGAAGGAGCGGAGCGCAGATTGATCATTGATGAAGCGCATCAATTCGAGCGCGCCGTCGTCTCAGCCTATACAGCCGTCTTTAGCCTTAAAGTTACTCGCAATGTTCTTTCTCGATTAGCTGATGAACGCTCGTCGCGCGGACTCCTAACGAGGTTAGCTAAGGACATCAAGGACAGTGACGCTACCGATGAGCTGATTGCACTCGATATTTTGACAAAGTCGCTCTTTCAACGCAGCCGACTTTCATTTCAGGAAGCTGCAGGATTTCCTTCGCAATCGCAAACAGAAGAAACTCGCCAGAGGTTAAGACATCAGACCGCCGATCAGGAACTCATTGAAAGCGCGTTAAGCCCGCTGCTGGATGAGTTTGAAGAATTAAGCGAGCGCCTTGATAAATTGAATCAAGTTCTCGCCCGCGAA
Organism: uncultured Alphaproteobacteria bacterium; assembly: GCA_964587105.1. GTDB lineage: Bacteria > Electryoneota > RPQS01 > RPQS01 > RPQS01 > JABWCQ01. Next base: position 12,097 of record CAZPKG010000020.1, read on the forward strand.
GAAGAGTTGCCGCGCGACGTCAAAGAACGCGTGCTTGAATTGCGATCGATCGCGGTAGCGCTTGCCGATCTAATCGAGTCAGGCAGGCTCACTATCGGATGTAACGATGCAAATTATGTCTATTGGGTAGAAGCCTCACAACGTCGGACGAATCCAACTTTGTCATTGTTCGCCGCGCCGATTTCCATTGCAGATTCGCTCTTTAACGCGCTTTGGTCGAAATCTAACGGCACGGTTTTGACTTCCGCGACGCTCGCTCACCACGGCGACTATGCCGTGCTCGCCAATGCGCTGGGCATCAGATCGACTGACAAAGCTGAAGTTGTCAAAGTTGTGCTCGATTCGCCCTTCGCGCTCGCCAAACAAATGCGACTTCTCTGCCCGACCTTTCTTCCCGAAGCAAAGCAAGTCACTCAACACTTGGATAGCGTCGTGGAATTTCTTTCGGCTCTCATGGCAGAAGTCAATCGATCTACACTTGTCTTGTGCACTTCGCATGCCAGTTCAGACGAGTTAGTTAAGAAGCTGTCACCGGTGGCGCGCAAGAAACATAGACAGCTGTTTCAACAGAAGGGTGGACGTGACACGCACGAAGTGTTGAAAGCCTTTCGCGAGGCCTCGGGTGGAATGCTGATCGGCTCTTCGGCGCTTTGGGAAGGTATCGATCTGGTGGGCGACGCTCTTGAAATTCTCGTCGTTGTCAAACTTCCCTTTGACGTCCCAACCGAGCCGTGGCACGAAGCGCGCGGAGAATTAGCGCTCTCACAAAAACAGGACCCGTTTTATTCGCTCAGCATCCCGTCGTGCGCAACAAGATTGCGTCAAGGACTCGGCAGATTGATTCGCCATCCCTCAGATCGCGGAATCGCAATAATCACCGACACTCGTTTAACGGCGACTCGCTATGGCAAGATTCTGCAGCAATCGCTTCCCGTTCCAGTGAAGTCAGTGGCCACTGGAGATAATTTGATGGCTGAAATTCAATCGTTCTTTGCAGGTAATAAGCAATGATACAGGGCTTGGATCACATCGCCGTTGCAGTGACGGACATTGACAAGGCTATCGATGAATGGAATAGAGTCACGGGCGCAACATTGACTCATCGCGAGCACGTCGTTGAGCAAAGCGCACATGTCGCCTTCTTAAGACTCGGCGACTTCCGCATTGAGCTGATTGCTCCTGACAAGCCAGAATCCGCTGTTGGCAAATTCCTGGAGAAGCGCGGGCCGGGCATTCATCACATCGCACTCAGAACACCGGACGGACAACTCTTGCTGAATGAATTCGCCGAAAATGGCGCGCGCTTAATCAACACAACTCTTCGGCCCGGAGCAGAGAATACGCTCGTAGGTTTCGTGCATCCGTCGGCTCTCAGTGGTGTTCTGGTTGAAGTGGTGGAACATCCCAAAAAGTAGAGAGCGCTCGCCGTGTCGCCGGACCTGAATGACAAATTAACTAACCTGCCAAAAGATCCGGGCGTTTACATCTTTCGGGATGCAAAAGGCAAAGTAATTTACATCGGAAAGGCAAAAGTATTGCGCAATCGCGTGCGGCAGTACTTTCAAAAAACGTCCGATGGCCGCCCTCAGTTTGAAATTCTCGTCTCCAAAATCGAAGACCTTGAGGTCATCACGACCAAGACGGAGTACGAAGCGCTGATCCTTGAAAGTAATCTCATCCGCCAGCATAAGCCGCGCTACAACGTGATGCTGAAAGATGACAAGTCGCAGCCTTACTTGCAGATTGCCAATGAACAGTTTCCGCGAATTTTCCTGACGCGCAGGCCTTTGCAAGACGGTTCAAAATACTACGGTCCTTATGGCGACTTGCGTTATTTGAAAGGCCTTCTTCATGTCTTGCGCGGAATGCTCCAAATTCGCACTTGCAATCTGCCGTTAACAGAAGAGTCCATCGGCAAGGGTAAATTCAAATCCTGTCTTGAGTTTCATCTGGGTCGTTGCAACGCCCCCTGCATTGGCAACGAATCTCGCGATGAATATGCGGGCCGCGTCCGCGACTTCACAGCAGTAATCAAAGGCCGCGGCTCTGACATCATCACGCAATTGCGCGAGGACATGGAGCGCGCGTCAGATACTCTGCGCTTCGAGCGCGCAGCGCAACTGCGCGATTGGCTGGCGTCAATTGAGAATCTCACTCGCCGGCAAACGATTATTTCACCTGAGCCGGTCGAACGCGACATCATAGGCCTTGCGGTACAGGATGAAGACGGCTGTCTGGTGGTGATGCAGGTGCGGAACGGGCGATTGCTCGGCCGCGTGCAGTATCCGCTTAAACTTCCGAAGGACACGCCGCTCAACGAAGTGCTGACGCAGGCAATACAACTTTATTACTCGCAATCGGGAATTCCCGACGAGTTGATATTGCCATATGAACCGACGGACTCGGAATTGCTATATCACTGGTTGCGTGATCAAGCCGAGAATAGGCTCACTATCAAAGTTCCCGAACGCGGCGAGAAAGTTCAAATGGTTGATCTCGCGCAACGTAACGCTGATCTGCAATTACAGGAGATTCTCCGTTCGGCTTCACAACGCGAGCGCATTCCGGCCAGTTTGGCCGAACTGAAGAATAGACTCGGTTTGAAAGATATTCCCCGCGAAATTGTCGCGTTCGATATCTCCACTTTGATGGGCGAGAATAAAGTTGCGGGCATGGTTGTCTTCAAAATGGGCCGCCCCGCACGCAACGACTACCGTCGTTTCAAAATCAAAACGGTCGAAGGCCAGGACGATTTCGCCTCGATGCACGAAGCCGTTTCACGTCGCTTCGCGCGAGTCATGCGCGAGCAGCAGCCGATGCCCGATCTCATCCTAATTGACGGCGGCAAAGGTCAGCTTGCCGCTGCAGTAGATGCACTGCATTCAGTCGGCGTGCACGACTATCAAATCATCGGACTCGCTAAGAAACTCGAAGAAATCTACCGCCCCGGCGAATCCGAACCGCACAACTTACCCAAGACCTCTTCCGCGCTAAAATTGCTTCAGTCTGTCCGTGATGAAGTTCACCGTTACTCGATCACCTACCATCGGCAGCTTCGGCAAAAAGAGTCAATGGCGTCTGAATTACAGGACATCCCCGGCGTCGGCCCCGCGCGCCGAAAACTCTTACTCACACATTTCCGTAGCTTCCAAAGACTGAGCGAAGCAACGCGGGATGAGCTAATTGCAATTAAAGGCGTCAGTCCGAACCTCGCAGATCGTGTAATATTGTTTTTTCAAGAGCGTAAATCAAGCTGAACTGTATGAGCAACGTCTATCCACCTGTCACACTGGAAACCGCGCTGTCGCATGGATTGTCAAGCGAAGAGTATGATCGTATTCAACAAATTCTCGGTCGCGTGCCGACATTTGTTGAACTCGGAATTTTTTCCGCCATGTGGTCAGAGCACTGTTCATATAAGAATTCCATTCTCGAATTGAAACGCTTGCCTAAGAAAGGCGAGCGTGTGCTGGTGGAAGCGGGTGACGAGAACGCCGGGCTTATCGACATCGGCGACGGACTGGCCGTTTGTTTCAAGATTGAAAGTCACAACCATCCCTCTGCGATCGAGCCGTTTCAAGGCGCGGCCACAGGCGTAGGTGGAATTTTGCGCGACATTTTCTCGATGGGCGCGCGCCCGATTGCCGCGCTCAACTCCTTAAGATTCGGAGACCCTTCACATCCTCGAACAGCCATGCTACTCGACGGAGTTGTGAAAGGAATCAGTCACTACGGCAACTGCTTTGGCGTTCCAACTGTCGCGGGTGAGATTTATTTTGACCCGTCGTACAATGAGAATCCTTTGATCAACGCGATGGCCGTTGGCGTCGTCGAAGTCGGCAAGATTATCAAAGGCGCTGCGCACGGAGTGGGCAATCCCATTTTCGTAGTCGGTTCAGCAACCGGTCGCGATGGAATTCACGGAGCTTCATTTGCTTCCGAAGACCTTTCAGAGTCCTCAAAAGAGAAACGACCGTCCGTCCAAATCGCCGACCCGTTCAAAGAGAAGCTCCTCCTTGAAGCAACATTGGAACTCGCCGGAACGGATGCGCTCGTCGGCATTCAAGACATGGGCGCTGCCGGAATATGCTGTTCTTGCAGCGAGACGCCCGCACGCGCGGACACCGGAATCCACCTTGATGTGAATAAGGTTTCGCGCCGAGAAAAGGGCATGAATGCCTACGAAATCTGCCTTTCTGAATCTCAAGAGCGCATGCTCGTGATTCTCAAGAAAGGTCAGGAACACAAAGCCCGCGAGATATTCAGCAAGTGGGACTTGCATGCCGACGAGGTTGGATATGTCACTGGGGATAAACTCTTCACGATCGAAGAAGACGGCAAGACTGTCGGAGTCATACCGGCTGCGGATTTGGTCCTCGGTGGGGGGGCGCCTCGTTACAAGCGCGAGCATGAGCGCCCCGATTCGCTCGACCCGCTGCTCAACTTTGATCCCACCCATTTGCCTGATCCCAACGATTGGAACGACGTGTTGCTTGCGATTCTCAGCGCCCCGAATATTTGCAGTCGCAAACTCGTCTTTGAGCAATATGATCACACGATAGGTGCGGCCACCGCTCAAGGCGGCGGCAAGACCGACGCAGGAATCGTTCGTGTTCCGGGAACAAATAAGGGACTATCTCTGTCGGTCGATTGCAATTCTCGCTATGTATCAGTTGATCCCCGGCGCGGCACGGCGCTCGCAGTTTTCGAAGGTGCGCGCAACGTGGCCTGCACCGGAGCCGTGCCTGTTGGAATCACAAATTGCCTCAATTTTGCTAACCCGAACAAACCGCATAACTACTACTTCTTCCACGAAGCGATAACGGGCATGTCGGATGCCTGCGTAGCCTTGGGTATTCCCGTTACAGGGGGCAATGTCTCATTCTACAACGAATCTCCCAGCGGCCCGGTCCGCCCAACGCCTGTAATCGGCATGGTCGGCGTGCTTGACGACATTGACAAGCACGTTGGCATTGCGTTCAAGGAGGAAGGCGACTTCATTGCTTTGTTGGGCGACATTGGACCCGACCTCGGTTGCAGTGAGTTTCTGGCAACCGTCCACGATGTCATTGCCGGACCGCCGCCTCGGCTCGACATTGATCAGAACATTCAACTGATAAAGCTTCTTCCCGAACTCGCCAAGAACGACGTTCTTGTTTCCGCTCACGATATTTCTGAAGGCGGACTCGCCGTTACCGTAGCCGAATCTTGTATGGCTGGAGGAATCGGTTGCTTGCTAACGTTTCCGTGGAAAGAGCGGGTTGTTGACACATTATTCGCGGAAACATCCGGCTGCGCGGTTGTCAGCGTGACGCATGAAAAGTGGCCGCAACTGAAAGACATGTGTCTCGCCCACGGCGTGTCCTTGCAAATGTTGGGTAGGGTAGGAGGGGAGCTGATCGTCATAAACGATTGGGTTACACTTCCCCTCGAAATGGCTTCCGAAGTGTACGACACAGCCCTCGCCACCCAGCTTGGACGCTAAGAACGAATTTGAGATAGTCATGCCTGTCCACCGAGTTCGGGCAACGCAGCCCAAAAGAACCGCTCAACACATACGTTTTTCGCGTAAGTCTTTCAATAGAAATTAAGAAAAATCAAATATTTAGACTCATTCGGTTCATATTGCATGTTGGGTCTAATTTGATTACATTAGCAGGTTAAAGCAGGTCGGGCTACCTGACCGTCGGAAACTACCCCCGTAGCTCAGTGGATAGAGCACCGGCCTCCGGAGCCGGGAGCATGGGTTCGAGTCCCGTCGGGGGTGCAAGCACAACTCTATGTCCGAAGAATTCCAGACGCCACCTCCCAGCGAGCAATATGATATCAGCGAGGACGAGAAGCTCCTCGCCGTGCTTGCCTATGTCCCGGTTGTTTGCTTCGTGCCGTTCTTTAAGCGCGAAGAGTCTGCCTTTGTGCACGGTCATGTTAGGCTGGGCATGGCGCTCTTTTTCATTGAAGTTGTCGCGCTCTTATTACGTTTCCGGTTCATTTGGGATCTTGTTCTGTTTTTTTGCATCGTCCTCGCGGCGCTGGGCATTATGAACGTGTTCAAGGGCCGCGGTTTCTTTGTTCCGTTTTTGTCCGATCTCTTCAGCCGTAAATTTTAACCCGCGCCGCGTCAGCTGCGTGTTCGAAATAGTTCTGGAGTCCAAGCTTGAGAATAGCCGAGAAAGTCGCTCAGTTTCATACCGCCCGTGATGTAATGTCCGCCGGAATTTACCCGTATTTCCGGGCGATAGAAACCGACCAGGATGCCGTCGTCAAGATCAACGGCCGCGATATCCTCATGCTCGGCTCGAACAACTATCTGGGCTTGACGAACCACCCGAAGGTCAAAGAAGCTGCACGCAAAGCGGTGGATGATTTCGGAGCGGGTTGCGCCGGTTCACGTTTTCTCAATGGCACTCTGAGTATTCACAAAGAGTGCGAAGAAAAACTCGCGGAGTTCCTGCGCAAAGACGCCGTGCTTCTATTCACGACCGGCTATCAGGCCAATCTCGGCGGTATTGCGACATTGGTTTCGCGCAATACTTGGATCATCGCTGACGCGCTCTCACACGCCAGCATTATCGACGCCACGCGCTTGTCCTTTGGCCGCGTCGCCAAATTCCGGCACAACGATATGGCCGATCTGGAGCGGTTGCTGATAGCGCATCAGGGCAAAGAGATGATTGTCATCACGGAAGGCGTATTCTCAATGGAGGGCGACACCGTCGATTTGCCTTCGGTCGTAAAGCTCTGTCAGAAATACAATGCGGATTTGATTCTCGATGATGCGCACGGAGTCGGTGTATTTGGTCCGCACGGCGAAGGCACAGCCGAACACTTCGGCCTGACCAATGAAACCGACGTTATTATCGGGACGTTTTCAAAATCTCTTGCCGCAATTGGCGGTTTCGTCGCGGCCTCGGAAGATATTGTTCATTTCCTGCGCCACCACGCCCGCGCCATGATCTTTTCGGCCAGCCCGCCTCCGGCAACGGTTGGCGCGGTGATCGCGGCATTGAAGATCATCAACGAAGAACCTGAGCGCCGTGAGTTGCTGTGGAGCAACGCCAATTATCTCCGCAACGGGTTACAGAATCTCGGACTTGACACCGGCCACAGCAACACTCCAATTATCCCAGTAGTTGTGGGAGATGCGGTCAATACGTTCCAAGTATGCAAGATGATGCAGGACGAAGGTGTGTTCATCAATCCGGTTGTCCCGCCTGCCGTACAACCCGGTCAGAGTTTGATTAGGTTTTCCGTGATGTCCACGCATACGCATGATCAGCTTGATTTTGCGCTGGACAAGATTGCCAAGATTTCGAAGATCATCCCATTTCATGCGGAGGCTCTCCATTCCGATTCGCATTCAAACGGTATCCGATCAGAAGACGCTGACCCGTTTTCTTCGGTTTCCCTGGCAAGTTCAGGCCACTGATCCGAATTGGGTGCCGCCGCTGCTGTTCGATCAGCGGAATCTGTTTTCACCCAAACATCCTTTCCACAAACACGCGAACGTCAAGCATTTCATCGCTTTAGATGAAAATGGCGACGTTCGCGGTCGTATTAGTGCGATTGTAAACCATGCGCACAATGAATTTTGGAAGGATAAAGTCGGCTTCTTTGGCTTCTTTGAATGCGTGAATGATCAGTCCGTCGCTGCGGCCTTACTGAATGCTGCGGAGCAATTCTTGAAAGATCAGGGCCTCGACACGATGCGAGGCCCAATGAATTTTTCGACCAACGAAGAGTGTGGTTTGCTAATTGACGGATTCGATACTCCGCCGGCCGTGATGATGACGCACAACCCGGCCTACTATGCAACTTTGATTGAAGGCGTCGGATTCGGCAAGGCCAAAGACTTGTTGGCCTATCAGATGTTTGACGGGCAATTGACCGATCGCATTCGCTCAATCGGCCGCAAGATCGAAGAGCGCATGGAAATTCGCTTTCGCCCGTTCAATCAGAAGGATTTCAAAGGCGAAGTAGAGCGGTTCAAGGTCATCTACAATTCCGCATGGGAAGAGAATTGGGGCTTCGTGCCGATGACCGATGAAGAGATCGACGTGATGGCAGAAGGTCTGAAGATGGTGCTTGATCCGCGGCTGATCCAGTTTGCCGAAACCAAAGACGGCACGGCGGTTGGCTTCATACTTGGCTTGCCGGACTTGAATGTCATCTTCAAGAAACTGAATGGCAAGCTGTTTCCGTTTGGCATTATTCACCTTCTACTGAATAAGCACAAAGTTGGACGCGCTCGCATCCTTGCAATGGGAGTGCTTCCGCAGTATCGCAAGAAGGGTATTGACGCCGTTTTGTATCTTCGTGCATACGAAGCGGGCACCGCCGTCGGTTATGGCTGGGGTGAGTTTTCATGGGTGCTTGAAGACAACGAAATGATGACAAGTGCCGCAGTGGGCATGGGCGCCAAAGCCTACAAGACTTGGCGAATCTACGACAAGGCAATCTAACCAACATGTTTTCCGACGTCACAACGGCTGCACTATTAGGAGTGGATGCGTATCGCGTCCGCGCCGAGTGTCATCTGGAAAATTCTACGGAGAATGCGACCGTCGTTGTCGGACTGCCTGATAATGCAGTGAAAGAAGCACGCGAGCGAATCTCCGCCGCGATCAAGAACTCCGGATTCGCCATGCCCCAGCGCAAGATCGTAATCAATCTTGCGCCCGCGAACATTCGCAAAGAGGGAAGTGGATTTGATCTACCGATGGCGATCGGAATTCTCGGAGCATCGGGTCAACTTGCCCCGGACGCGCTTAGCGATATTGCGATCATCGGCGAACTTGCTCTGGACGGTCACGTAAGACCAATTCGCGGAGTACTCCCTGTATCAGGCGCTATGCGCCGTGAAGGCGTTCGCCGCTTGATAGTTCCCGAAGCGAATGCGCAGGAAGCCGCGCTTATTCCCGAAGTTGAAGTCTATCCTGTTGCGACATTGCGGGATGCCGTTGATTATCTGAACGGCCAGCTTCCTGTGTCTCGCTTCCTCGTCGATCATCAGCGCTTGTTCAACGACTCACGTGAACCGGTTGGCGACTTCTCGGATGTGCGTGGACAAAATTCCGTAAAGCGTGCACTCGAAGTTGCAGCTGCCGGTGGGCACAACGTGCTGATGATCGGTCCTCCCGGATCAGGCAAGACAATGCTCGCGAAACGACTGCCCGGAATTCTACCGGAGTTCAGCCTTGAAGAAGCGCTTGAAACTACGCGCGTTCATTCAGTGGCAGGGATGTTGAAGAGTGGTCAGGCCATTGTTGCCAATCGTCCTTTCCGTTCGCCGCATCACACTGTCTCGGATGCAGGTTTGATCGGCGGAGGTATGGTACCGCGCCCCGGAGAAGTCTCCCTCGCGCACCACGGCGTGCTCTTTCTGGACGAGTTACCTGAGTTTCACAAGAATGTGTTGGAAGTCTTGCGCCAGCCGCTCGAAGATGGCGTGGTTACTCTTTCGCGTGCCGCTGTTACACTTGCCTATCCCGCGCAGTTTATGCTCATTGCGGCCATGAATCCTTGCCCATGCGGATTTGCCACCGACCCTGACCGCGAATGCAAATGCACACCTGAGCAGATTCGCCGCTACGTCTCAAAAATTTCCGGCCCGCTGCTGGACCGAATCGACTTGCATGTTGAAGTACCGCGCGTTTCGTGGAACGAGCTTTCCTCGCCTGCGCCGAAGGACAATACTCAGCACGTGCGCGAGCGAGTGGATCTGGCGCGCCGCAAGCAACGAGCACGGTTTGAAAACTACCGTTCCGACCTGTTTGCCAACGCGCAAATGAACAACAAAGAGATTGAACAATTCGCGCCGATCGACGGCCACAGTCTCGAACTCCTTCGACAGGTCGTCGAAAACATGGGACTCTCTGCGCGCGCCTACCACCGCATTCGCAAGGTTGCTCGCACAATTGCCGATCTTGAGGGATGTGAAGATATCGAACTTACACACGTCACCGAAGCCGTGCAGTACCGCTCGCTTGATCGACTTGGTGAATTAGTCGGATAGAAAATGCCTGTCGATCAATCAAACTTCTCCGCCGCAACCTGGGCCTACCGCTTGTTATCGGACAAGCCAGATCGCCCCGTGCTTGTCGCGCAGGGAAAGAAGATTACCGCCGCCGCACTGTCCGAAGAAGTTTCGCTCTATCGCGGCGCACTGAACCAATCCGGTATCGGCATGGATCACATTGTGGCTGTTGCTTGTGATCGGTCTGTGTCTTCGATTGCGGCGATCCTTGGTTGCTTCTGTGAAGGCGCGATTCCATTTCTGATCGATCCTCGTCAGGAAGTCGAACTGCTCTCAAAGTTGCTTGACGCTGTGCGTGTTCACGGATTGTACAGTGGAAAATCACTTGAGGCCGCTGGATTTAAAGCTCGCTTGCCCTATCTCAAGTGGGTAGGGGAGGGAGAAGCTGAAGCCGTCTCCAAGCGCACCTCCGCTCCCGAAACAAGCGCCGAAGGTGGATTCATGCTCCACACGTCCGGCGCTTGCGGTCTCCCGCGCGCGATTCAACACTCAGCTGCAGCAATTGCGTGGCAATCTTCGGCGCTGGCATATGCCTTGCGCTTGAAGCCCGCTTCGGAACTTTGGTACACAGGAACACTCGCATCGCCTTCAGTGTTCGCTCTGGGGTTGTGCGCGACTCTCGCCAACGGCGGAACTCTTGTTCTCGATGAACCGCAAGCCTCTCTCGCTGGTGTAGCCCGTAAGAATACAAACTCGCGCATCCTGCTACTCTCGCAATCATCAGATAGCACTGACTGGAATGCTGAGCGCTTGCTCACCATCAAAGCAAAAGTAACGGCGGTGATGTGTACAGATGCCCAGCTGTCGGAGTCATACGCCACAACAATCGCCCAAGCCACCGATGCCGCCGTCTGGAACGGTTTGAGTTTGACCGAGGCCGCAGGTTTCCTCACGATCAATCCTGTTCCCGGGGTCTGGCCTGCTGAATCAGTCGGACGCCCGACTGCTGGCGCCGAAATTTGCATCATTGGTTCGGAAGGAAAGAGCGTCGGTCACGATGTTTACGGCAAGCTCTATTACAAAAACGCTCCTTCACCTATCAAATCGGTTTCACTGACGTTTCAGTCAAAGAACGAACCGGCAACATCGTGGACTGCCACAGGCGATTGGGCCAAGTTCGATCAGCACGACTATCTATACGTTACTGGATGCGATAAGTCAAGCTTCTATCGCGCAGGATTTCTGGTCAATGCCGTCGCAATAGAGCAAAGTATTCGGTCAATCCAATCTGTCGCTGATGCAGTGGTCTTTGCCGCGCCGCATGACGAAGTTGAGAATGAAGTCGCGGCGGCAATTCTTCCGAAAAACGGAACGGTGGACTTTGCGCAAGCGATTCAAAGCCTTAGCCCCAGCATCCCTAAGTATCAATTGCCTGAGCGCGTTTCCGTGATTGATGCAATTCCACGCACGCCATCGGGAAAAGTAAAGCGGTTTGGTTACGTGATTCCTCCGCGCACCGCAGCGCAGATTGCGAAGGATCAAACAGTCGTTGAGAAGCCCGCGCCAGCCGACGAAGAAAATCAAGACAATCGAGAGTGAAGTTCGAGATTGGAAGTGAGTATCTGGAGACAACATGGTTCTCGTTGAAGTAATCGGAATTTCCGTCTGCCCACCGTATCAGGGCTACGTCGTCATATTGAAAGAAAAAGAGGGTGAACGCTGGCTGCCGATTTTTATTGGCGCAGCAGAAGCTCAGAGCATTTCCTTTCTCTTGCAGGGTCTCGAGTACGCCCGTCCGATGACCTATGATCTTTTCGCGGCGATTCTCAAAGAAGGCGAAATTGACATTCGTTCCACTACGATCTGTGACCTTCGGGACAATACCTTTTACGCCGAAGTTGAACTCAAGATTGCCAACGGTGAGATTCGCCGGATCGATGCGCGCCCGTCAGACGCCATCGCGCTCGCTCTAAAATCCAAGGCACCGATTCAAGTCGCCAAGAAAGTCATGGACGGCGCCGCAGTGAGCAACGAGCCTGTCAATCGCTCGATTGTGGAACAAATCGCGTATTTGCATCAAAAGCTCAAAGAATGTGTTGAGATGGAAGCGTATGAGGAAGCGGCCAAAATTCGCGACCACATCCGCTCGCTTGAAACCCGTTTGACCGATACTGACCTGCCTGGAATGGGCCTTTCGCCCGAAAGCGAGGCCTGACTCCCGGTGCCGAACCTTCGTATATCTTATAAGTACTTGTAAAACAATACTCTAAAGAATAATATTGTAGGTTTGCATCTTTCCGAGTCGTTGCTTGATATTCTTCCAAAGTCTTGTTATCTTTATTACTTCAGTTCTCTTGCCGTGAAACTCCACCTACCTTCGTATTCCGTCGGAATCCACGAGATCAAGGAAGAAATCACTCCTGCAGATTTGGAACTGAGTCCTGACGAATTTACGCACGCCATAACGGCGAGTTTTCGTTTAGATCGTCATGATCCGTATTTTGACCTGAAAGTCAAGCTCGAAACCACAGCCGCCGCCGAATGCGACCGCTGTCTTTCGCATTGTGACGTCAGGATATCCGTAGAAAGCCCGCTCATCTTTGTTATTGGTCATGCACCTGCCGGAGACATCGTGGATGATGACTCATTCGTTTACATAAAACCGGGCACAACTGACCTCGATCTCACTCAAGACTTGCGGGACTTCTTGATCCTTGCCTATTCCGGACGGCATTTGTGCTCTGAAGAGTGCCAAGGACTGTGCGTGAACTGCGGTGCCAATCTGAATGATGGCCCGTGTGGTTGCAAATTGAATTAGATTCTGTCAATAAAAACTAACCCTTCCGAAAATGCCAGTACCAAAAAGACGAACAGGAAAATCGCGCCGCGATCGCCGTCGCGCAAATTATAATTTGACAGGCCCGGCTTTGGCCACCTGCTCAAATTGCAAAGCGGTGATCGCACCGCACCGTGTGTGCGGCTCGTGCGGCTATTACAATGGCCGTTTCGTCGTTCAAGTTAAGAACAGCTAAGCGAATCTACCGTTGTCGTCCATGGTCATAGCCTTGGATGCGATGGGGGGCGACCATGCCCCTCGAGTGCCCGTTGAGGCCGCTTGTCTCGCTACAGATGAGATGCCAGAGGTGCGTGTTGCGTTGTTTGGTCCCTCGGATGTCATTATCTCGGAACTAAACAAACTCGGCCGCTCAACCGAAGACGGTCGGCTTATTGTCGAAGACGCACCGGAAGTCGTCGAAATGACGGATTCACCGGGCAAAGTCGTGCGCTCGAAACCAAATAGCTCGTTGCTTCGTGCAATTGACATGCATCAGAGCGGCGATGCGGCAGCCATTGTGTCCGCCGGTCACACCGGTGTCCAAATGGCAGCAAGCTACCTGAAACTTGGTTTGATCAAAGGGGTTAAGCGTCCAACAATCGGCGGCCTTTTTCCGCAAGGTGGCGGCAAATTTACGATTTTGCTTGACGTAGGCGCTAACACCGATTGCAAACCAATCAACCTGCTTCAGTTTGCTGTCATGGGTTCCGTGTATATGGAACTTCTGATTGGCTTGAAAGCCCCGCGCATCGCACTCTTGTCCATCGGGGAAGAAAAGACTAAAGGCAATGAGCTTGTCCTGGCGACGCACTACCTACTTGAGCAAAGCGGACTGAACTTCATCGGCAATATCGAAGGCCGCGATATTTTTCGGCACAAAGCAGACGTCGTTGTTTGCGATGGTTTTGTCGGCAATGTCGTGTTGAAGCTTTCCGAATCATTGTATCATGCGTTTGCGAAGCGCATGTCCACCGGCCCCGATGGTGCTCGGATGGAGCCGCCCGCACAACTCATGCAGCTTGCCAAAGAGTTTGACTACTCGGAAATCGGAGGGGTCCCGCTCCTCGGAGTGAACGGCGTTTCAGTTATTTGTCACGGCGGCTCTCCTGCAAAGGCAATTAAGAACGCCATTCGCGAGGCCCGCAATATGGTTGAGCGCGATCTGCCCGGCGCGTTAAGTGGCGGCGTCGATCAATATGACGCTGGAATGTTGGCGCGTGGTGTCGCAAGATATAAGGGTCGCACGGAAAAGCGTGACGAGTTGGAAGTAGAGGAGACGGACGATGAGTAAAGGCGTAAAGCCTATTTCTCGAATCATTGGTTTGGGCGTTGGAATTCCGGAGACCGTTTTGTCGAATGCTGATCTCGAAAAAATGGTGGACACTTCCGACGAATGGATCACGTCGCGCACGGGAATCAAAGAGCGCCGCATTATGAAAAAAGGCGAGCGCACGTCTGACTATTGCATCAAGGCCGCTCGCGAAGCACTCGCTGAAGCAAATGTCGATCCGCTTGAACTCGACGCGATTATTCTCGCCACGATTTCCGGTGACATGCGGTTTCCTGCAACGTCAGTTTTTGTGCAAGAAGCCATTGGTGCGAAGAACGCTGCAGCATGGGATGTCAGTGCCACTTGCAGCGGCTTCCTTTTCGCGCTTTACAATGCGGACACTCTGATTCAAGCCGGACGCGCAAAAAAAGTTCTCGTTATTGGCAGTGAAATGCTCACGCCGATGGTGAATTGGGATGACCGCTCCACTTGCGTGCTGTTCGGTGACGCCGCCGGAGCCGTTGTACTAACCAAGTCGGATGATGATCGGGGCCTTCTGTCAATCTCGATAGGCTCCAATGGCTCCTACGTAGATTTACTTTATTCGATTGGAGCAGGCACGGCCTCAAAGAGCGGCGGAATGGAAAACGGCGACAAATTTCTATTCATGAATGGCAACGAGGTCTTTCGCCACGCTGTACGAATGCTTGAACGAACAGCGATCGAGGTCGTGGAAAAAGCCGGTTTGCAACCCTCGGATATTGACTGGTTGATTCCGCATCAGGCTAACACGCGCATCATCAAAGCCACCGCCGAACGCATGGGGCTTCCGATGGACCAAGTCTTTCTGAATATTCACAAGTACGGCAACACGTCTTCCGCGTCGGTTCCGCTTGCCATGTATGAAGCTCGCAAAGAAGGCAAACTTAAGGACGGTCAATTGATGCTGTCCGTGGTTTTCGGCGGCGGCTTCACCTGGGGCGGAATGGTCGTCCGTTTCTAAGCACTACTTTCCTCTTGAATCCCAATTCAGCCGCATATCTCTGTTCCGGTCAAGGCTCTCAGTTTGTCGGGATGGCCAAGGACCTGCATGAAAAATTCGATCACGCCAAGCGTCGTTTTGCACAAGCAAACGAAATTCTCGGTTTTGATCTCGCGCGTTTCTGTTTTCAAGGTCCCGAAGAGGAACTGCGCCAAACTCGTGTCACGCAGCCTGCGCTTTACGTTCACTCAGTAATTGTAGGTGAACTGCTTGCTGAGCAGGGCATAACACCACATTCCACTGCCGGTCATAGCCTCGGCGAGTACTCGGCTCTTGCATGTGCTGGCGCGTTTACCTTTGAAACCGGTCTCGCACTCGTCAAAGTTCGCGCTGAAGCCATGCAAATTGCAGGCACAGAGCGCCCCGGCACAATGGCTGCAATCGTTGGCCTCGCCAATGAAGAAGTGGAACAGATTTGCAGCGAACTTGCACCGGTCGGAATCGTTGTTCCTGCTAATTACAATTCGCCGGGCCAATTGGTCATTTCAGGTGAAGTTCCCGCCGTGGAAAAGGCAATGGAACTGTGTAAAGCTGCTGGCGCCAAGCTCGTTCGCAAGCTTGTAGTCTCCGGAGCGTTTCACTCCCCGTTAATGTCATCCGCCGCAGACCGATTAACTGAAGCGCTCGCCTCAGCGGAGATAAGAACTCCGACAACCCCTGTCCTGGCAAATGTTCACGGTCAACCGCACGGCGATCCTACAACAATTCGCAAGAATCTTTCTGAACAGTTACTATCGCCTGTTCGTTGGACCGATTGTTTACAAACTCAAAATTCGCTCGGTCCGGCCCGTTGGCTTGAACTCGGGCCCGGAAATGTTTTGGCAGGTCTCTTGAAAAGGACAATCAACGGCGCCTCCGCTGACACAATCGGTACGGCTGCGGAACTCGATTTAATCTTGACCGGAGCGTCCGCATGAGCAAACCCCTCGCAGGAAGAGTTGCTTGGGTGACAGGCTCGGCGCGCGGAATCGGTAAGTCGATTGCTCGCAAGCTGGCCGACGACGGCGCTGACCTCGCACTGACGGACGTTCTCTCTGACGATCTTGACAAGACCGCACACGAATTTAGGTCAGAGTATGGCGTCCGCGTTATTCAACAAATATTGGACGTCACGGATCGAGACGGTGCCACAGCGTTTGTTCAGAAGATATCGGATGAACTTGGCGGCCTGAGCATTCTCGTCAATAATGCAGGCATAACGCGCGACGGCTTGCTTATGCGCATGTCCGCCACCGATTGGGAGCGCGTCATCAACGTGAATCTCACTGGCACGTTTGTCTGCACGCAAGCTGCCATCAAGCCGATGATGAAGGCCCGCTACGGCAAGATTGTGAATATCGCTTCCGTAGTCGGCGTGATGGGAAATGCCGGTCAGGCAAACTACTCGGCGTCTAAAGCCGGTATGATTGGCTTAACGAAATCCGTCGCCAAAGAACTTGCGGGCCGCGGCATCCGCGCCAACGCCGTCGCGCCCGGCTTCATTGAAACTGAAATGACTCACCAGCTCACCGAAGAGACTCGCGACGCCTACATGCAGGCGATTCCTCTGAAGTATCTCGGTAAGCCCGAAGATATTGCGCAAGTTTGCGCATTCCTCGCATCCGCCGCTTCTGATTACATTACCGGACAGGTGGTAGTCATTGACGGCGGCTTGCATATGTAAAACAAATAACAAACCGTTCGTTATTTTCAACCGGAGGCCTTGAATATGTCCGACTTGGAAAACAAGATTAAGAAGATTATCGCGGATCGCTTGCAAGTGGATCTCGCCAGCGTCACTGACGGCGCAAGTTTCGTCGAAGATCTCGGAGCCGACTCGCTGGATCTCGTTGAACTGGTCATGGCATTCGAAGAAGAATTCGGTCTCGAAATTCCTGACCAGGACGCGGAAACGATGAAATCCGTTGGCGACGCTCTCAACTATCTCAAGAGCAAGACCGAAGCCAGCGCCTAAATTAACCGGCCTAACTATATGTCGAGACAGAGAGTTGTCGTCACCGGAATGGGAGTCATTTCCCCGGTAGGCAACGATGTTTCAAGCTTCTGGGACGCCATTACCAATGGCAGATCTGGCGCCGGACCGATTACGTTGTTTGACCCTGCGGAATTTGTAACCAAGTTCGCTTGCGAAGTCAAAAACTTCTCGATCGGTGACATTATCGACCCGAAGGAAGCGCGCAGATTTCAACGATTCACGCAGTTCGGCATCGCGGCTTCGCATCAAGCGTTGACCGACGCCGGACTCATTGGCGATACGATACCCGTTGATCGAGACCGCATCGGCGTAATTATCGGTTCGGGTATCGGTGGTATTGAGCTGTTTGAAGAGCAAGCCAAGATCTATCTCGAGCGCGGTCCGAAACGTATCAGCCCGTTCTTCGTGCCGATGATGATTTCGGACATTGTCTCTGGGCAGGTCTCGATCACCTTTCGACTCGGCGGGCCGAACTTTGCAGTCGTCTCGGCCTGCGCGACGGCAGGTCACTCTATTCACATGGCGGCGCGGTTAATCCAAGCCGGAGAAGCTGACGTGATCCTCGCCGGAGGCACCGAAGCCGCCATTACGCATCTCGGGGTCGGCGGATTTAATGCGATGAAGGCTCTTTCAACACGTAACGACGCGCCGGAAAAAGCCAGCCGCCCCTATGACAACGACCGCGATGGTTTTGTAATCGGCGAAGGCGCGGGCGTGTTAGTCTTGGAGTCTTACGAATCCGCCAAGCGGAGAGGCGCCAATATTCACGCAGAGATTCTCGGCGTTGGCGCGAGCGGTGACGCCTATCATATCACGGCTCCTCATATCGACGGCGACGGTGCACGGCGAGCTATGGAAGCCGCCCTGAAAGAAGCCGCTATTGACCGCACCAGCATCGCTTACATCAATGCGCACGGGACCTCAACCGACGTCGGAGACCCGACTGAAATTAAGGCGATCCGCCGCGTGTTTGGTAAATATGCTGAGCAACTTGCCGTGTCTTCAACGAAATCCATGACCGGGCACACGCTCGGCGCGGCTGGAGCGATTGAGGCCATCGCCACGATATTGGCTACGAAAAACAATCTGATTCCACCTACGATCAATATCGAAAATCAAGATCCGGAGTGCGATCTGTTCGTTACTCCGAATGTTGCTGTAAAACGCGAAGTGAATGTGGCCATGTCAAACGCCTTTGGGTTCGGCGGTCATAATTCGTCGCTGATTGTCTCTAAGCCGGAGTTCACCAAGGAAAGGTAAGCGGTTGCATGAATTGGTTCCGCGACATGCTGCTTCGAAAACAGGGGGACGTCCCCCGCGAAGTACGTCAGCAGTTGCGGCAATTGGAAAACCGAATCGGCTACCGTTTCAAAGACCCTCAGTATCTCGTTTCTGCGCTTCGCCATCGCAGTATATTAAACAAAGAAAATCTCGGTCGGCACGAATCCAACGAACGCCTCGAGTTCTTGGGCGATGCCGTGCTTGATTTCGTTATTGCCGAGTACTTCTACCATCTCTTTCCGGGAATGGTGGAAGGTCAGCTTACAAAACTCCGTTCTGTAATCGTCTCGGGAACTTCTTTGGTCGGCGCGGCCAAGCGCATTGATCTCGGCGAGTTTCTGATCGTCAGCGAGAATGAAGACAGGGCCGGTGGCCGCAACCGCGCCTCAATTCTTGAAGACGCCTTTGAAGCTCTGATCGGAGCAATGTATCTCGATGGCGGTGTAAAACCGACACGCACTTTCATTGAATCACACTTGCTTGATAATTGGCGCGAGATCGTCACCAAAGACGAATACGTCAATTACAAGAGCCTTGTCCTCGAACATGCACAGGCCAATTCATGGGACAGCCCGGAGTATCGATTGGTCGAAGAAACCGGCCCTGATCATTCAAAACGGTTTGTTGTTGAGATTTTTCTGAACGGCGTCTCCTACGGTACGGGAGAAGGAACTTCCAAGAAAACCGCCGAACAAAAGGCGGCCTCGGTTGCGGCGACCAAATTAGGATTGCTGACAAACGATGAATACAACTTGGATTCGACTTCCGAATGAATTGACAAAGGAATCAGACGGCGAAGACATGCTGGACCAGTACCGTTATTGTGCTCGTTGCGGTGAGCAGCTTACGCGCAAACATCTTGAAGGCCGCCTCAGACCAGTTTGCCTGGCGTGCGGGAATGTTGTTTATCTAAACCCTCTACCCGCCGTCGCGGCCGTTCTGATTCAGAGTGGCCGCGTTTTGCTAATTAGGCGCGGAGTCGATCCCGGCGCAGGACTTTGGGCGTTACCGTCTGGCTTTATGGAGCAAGGTGAATCGCCTGAGATTGCATTGTGTCGCGAAGTACATGAAGAAACCGGAGTGACCTGTGTCCCCGGGAGATTGATCTCTGCAACCACTCACGACGATCACGTTTTCGGCCACGTTCTCGTATTAGCATACACTGCAACCTGCAATGAGATGGCAGCCTTTGCGGGAGACGATGCGGTGGAAGCGCATTGGTTTGAAACGACGCACCTGCCGCGACTGGCCTTTGAGAGCCATCTCGAATTTATTCGCCAAGCTGAGCTAACGCATTCACTTGATCATGAAATCCTATAGGCCTCGCATGAATCGAACTCACCTATTATTGATTCTATCTTCCGCGCTGTTGACAATCCTGATCAGCAGTTGTGAAATTGAAGAAACTAAAACAAATCAAGGTCAAGTATTTGTCGAACTGCATGACACTTTAGGCGCTGCGATCTTAGGTGCGCGCATTTCTGTGGACGGAGTTCAAACAGCTTCGATTACTCCCGATACGCTTCGTCAAGTTTCTGTCGGTGACCACACGATTTCGGCAGCCAAACCCGGCTACGAACCGGCTTCAGCGGTGGTGACCGTGCAGGATGGCCGGACGGCATTTCTCACCCTCGTTGCGCAAGACGCCCCCTTCGCCGCGCTTGAATTAGTTGACGCACCTGATGGAACAACTCTAATTATTGATAATTCAGAGTTCGCCGTCGTCCCTCCGCGCTTGATTGATATTGGCGTAGGGACGTGGTCTGCATCAACTTATTTAGCGGGAAACTTGACCAATGCGCCCGCCCGCTGGAACCTTATACTCGCACCGCGCGACACCGTGCGCATCAACGCGCAATTCACCCCGCTTGCGGAAGGACCCAATCTCGGATCGCTTGCGCATGTTTTCTCCTTACCAAGCGATCTTGACAGCGCAATATTCAGATTGCAAGATTATCGCGGCAAGATCGTTATGCTCACATTCTTCTTCTATCTTTGCAATCCTTGCTTAGCGGAATTTCCTCACATTCAAGAAGTCTATGCCGACCCGCAGTATGACGGTTGGCTCGAAGTCTTCGGCGTCGATGCCGTAGACGGTTGGCCGTTGTTGGCAAGATATAAAGAGGATCATCCTACTCTGGGCCTTCAATTCCCACTTCTTTGGAATCAAGACCAATCTCTACGCACAATCCATTACGAAGTAGCGAGCTGTCCCACGAACATTTTGATCGACCCCACCGGCATGATTCGCTATCGTTGGTTCGGTGTGACGGAGGGTGAGTTGCGGGGTGCGATTGAATCGTTGATTTCTGAATTTGACACATCAAATTAGTCCTGAAAGGATTTCATACATGAAACAACTTCTCGTCATCCTTTCCTGTTTTGTGATTCTCGCGTCGGCGCACGCCGCAGGACGAAACTGGACGCTCTCGAATGTCAATGGCGGTGAATACAGCATTGCCAACGACAACGGTGACCGCCCAAGTTTATTGGTCTTCTGGGCTACTTGGTGCAAACCATGCAAAGCCGAACTTGACGCCATGAAGGGTACGCTCGACGATTTGAACAAACGCGGACTAAACGTGCTTCTTGTCGCCGAAGACAATCAGAAGTCCAAGAGCCGTGTCAAACCGTTTCTCGATTCTAAAGGCTACGGCTGGACGGCCCTGCACGATCCCGATGGCGAAGTGCTGAAGCTCTACGGCGGCACATCAATTCCGTTCACGGTCATGCTCGACAAGGACGGAGCACCTGTATTTGAAAATCGTGGCGAAATGAAAGACCCAACCGCCATGTTGGCCAAAGCAAATCAACTTCTCGAGTCTGCCGGTGAGTAAATTTTTATTTGGTCTTTGCACATGCCTGCTGTTTTTCGGCACGGCCCTCGCGCAACTTGAAGACATCGACTTCGACGGATCCAATCAACTCCGTTGGGACAATGGTCGCGAAGTGTACATACCTTATGCTGAACGCGATAACCCCGACAATACTATCGCGCGGCGTTTCGTCGAGAATCGCTTGCGGCTTGATCTGTTTAGCGGCAATTTTCGTTTAGGCGGTAGGTATCTCTATTTCCGCCCGTCCGAAGCGGACGTGGATCAATTCCTCGGCCTTCCGAAGGAGAATCGCTTTGACAAGCGCTTCTTCGAGGGTCAGATAGACCCACTCAAATTTCGCTTCGGTCATTTCAGCGATCTGTGGGCCTCGGGTTTGACGCTAAGCATGTTTGAAAACCGTGATCTGTTCTTCGACACGGAACACGACGGCGCGCGTATGCAAATTGACGCCGGATCGATCAAACTTATCGGCCTCACTGGCAAGACTCAAGCAGGAGCGCTCGTCCCGGAAATTAGCACAACAGCCGGCCGCGTCGAGCTTTCACCGGGCACAGAACATCTCGGTTTTAGTTACGTTTATCATGACAGCGGTGCTCACCCTGAAATGAGCGTTGCCGGAGTCGATTGGAATTTCACTCGCGGAATATTCAATCTTTACGGTGAACGCGCATGGATTGAGACTATCTTGCAGGGCGCAAACGAAGCCGGGCACGCTACATTCGTGGGTATGACTCTCTCCAAGTGGGGTTGGTCGCTGTTGACTGAGTATGCCGATTACAACTACAATCGCGTGACGCAAGTCCAAAACCCGCCGACGCTCCATCGTGAGGTTACACCAAGATTGTTGCAGGGACGCGATCCGCATGTCATGAATGTCCCGGATGAAGTGGGCGGACAAATTGAACTCTCAGGCCTGGTGCATGAGAACACGTTTCTGAATTTCCATTTCAACGCCAATAGTCGTCATACTGAAGACGACGAAACCGTTCCGTTGCCGACGCTCGAAGAGAAATATCGGGCATATTGGGATCTGTATGGCAACGTGGATCAGTCTTTCAGCGGTGGACAACAACTGTTTTTTGAACTCGGAGCCAACGAAGAAGCTTCAACAGTTTGGCAGAAGCGAATGTGGACCCAAGTACGCGCCACATTCCCTTTCCGCGGTTCGCAAGAAATTGAGTTTGAGACTGAGCAGCTTTTTATCACCAACAAGACGCTTGATGATGAGAAGTATCACGATATGCTCTATGCAGTTTCATGGGCGCCTTCAGATGCGTTTTCTCTGTATGCTTCATTTTCCACAACCGATGACGAAGCATTACAGAAGAAGGAAGGCGACTATTGGGCCTCCGGTGAAGCCGCCTACAAATTCAGCGGCGGAAAACACCGCGCAATAATTTTCTACGGTAAAGAGCGCGGCGGCTTGAAATGTTCTAACGGCGTATGCCGTCAGGTGCAAGCTTTTTCCGGTGTTCGCTTGACGCTCGAAACATCGCTCTAATTCATGGCAGATTCGCAGGACGCACGCCGCAGCCTTCCCGGTGTGGATAAGCTCCTCGAGCGTCCCGAGTTTCGCGTCTTGCGCGATCTCGTATCAGTTCCATTGCAGTCTCGGGTTATTCGCGAAGAGATTGAATCAGCACGAAAGAAGATCGAGCAGCGTGGAGTAGCGCCAAGCGAAAATCAAATCGCTCGCCAAGCGGCAACTCGAATAAACTCGTACCTGAACTCGCGCCCCCGGCGCGTCTTCAACTGCACCGGAGTTATTTTGCATACAGGCCTTGGTCGGGCTTCGTTGTCAGCCGCTGCAATTGACGCGATCATCGAGTCCGCCGGTTACTGCGATCTTGAACTCGATTTGGACAGCGGACAACGCGGCGATCGCCAAGCACACGTTGAATCGTTGTTCTGCTGGCTTACCGGCGCCGAAGCTGCGCTGATGGTGAACAACAATGCTGCCGCGCTCTTTCTGGTCTTGAATGCGTTGGCCTCCGGCAAAGAAGTCATCGTCTCGCGCGGACAACTAATTGAAATCGGCGGCAGCTTTCGCCTGCCCGATATTATGTCCCGCGCGGGCGCTAAGCTGGTCGAAGTCGGTACAACCAATCGCACGCGCGTCCACGATTTTGAGTCCGCAATATCTGCCAAGACTGTGATGCTTCTCCGCGCCTATCCTTCAAACTACCGCATCGACGGTTTTTCGGAAAGCGTGGAAATCAAAGACCTCGCGGAGGTCGCACATCGACATGGCGTAATTTGTGTTGATGATTTGGGCGGTGGACTGCTCTGGGATTGGGCAAAAATGGGCCTGCCGGAAGAACCGCACGTCGCGCAGAGTTTGGCTGATGGCGCAGACCTGGTTTTGGTGTCCGGTGACAAAGTTCTTGGCGGTCCACAAGCAGGGATCATCTTGGGCCGAACCGATTTGATTAAGAAATTGAAAAAATCTCCGTTGGCGCGAGTCTTGCGCCCGGGTAAGCTCGAAGTCGCCGCACTTGTCGCAACATTGACGAGTTTCCTTCATCCGTCCCGCCCAGCACAGGAAATTCCGACGTGGCGGATGTTCACAGAGCCTCTTGAAGTGACTCGCGCGCGCGCCGAACTTCTAATGAGCAAGCTGGCAGCAAACTCAATTTGGCAAGTCTTGGAGTTGCGCGACTCCCCCGCGCAAGCGGGTTCAGGAACATTGCCCGCGACTCCGTTACCTTCTGTCGCAGTTGTTTGCCTGCCCAAAAACACAACTGCCGCTCGTTGGTCAAAGAAACTGCGGCAAGCCCAAATCCCCGTAATGTCAGTTGTGCAAGACGAGTTGGTCTTCCTGAACATGCGTACGGTTGCGGATTCAGAGGTCGATTTGCTTGCCACTCAGATATTGCACTCAATCGAATAGCGTCTGACGCGCATTGTTTCGACTACTCATCATTTTGTTCATTTCGTCTCTCGTTCAAGCCAAAACAATTCAATGGCTGACGATTGACGGCGCAATTGGCCCAGTGGCCAACGAGATGTTGGAGAACGCCCTCGCCGAAGCACAACGCGCCGACGCCGAGTTGCTTGTCATTGAAATGGACACTCCTGGCGGTTTGCTCAAGACGACTCGAATGATGTGTAAGACGATGCTCGCATCCGATATCCCGATTGTTGTGTACGTCGCGCCCTCTGGTGCACGTGCGGGATCAGCCGGCGTCTTCATTACACTTGCCTCACACGTTGCTGCTATGGCTCCTGGAACTAACATTGGCGCCGCACATCCAGTCGGTCTTGGAGGAATCGGCTCAGCGCCCGACACGTCCGGCATAATGGAAGGCAAGGTCACCAATGATGCCGCGGCCTTCGCGCGAACCTTAGCCGAACAGCACAATCGCAACGCAACATGGGCTGAGCAAGCCGTGCGCGAAAGCAAGTCCATTACCGAGACCGAAGCTTTGTCGCTTGGCGTGATCGAGATCATAGCGCCCAACGCAGATTCGCTCTTGCTCGCACTGAACGGGCGTGTCGTCACGATCAACGGAATTTCCGATACGCTCGATACCAACGGCGCAATTGTCGCTCGACCTCCGATGAGTCTGCGTTTGCGAATCTTAGATATGATCGCGGATCCGAATATCGCCTATATTCTCATGTTGATAGGCGTTTACGGATTGTTTTTTGAACTCTACAACCCCGGCGCTATCTTTCCCGGCGTTGTCGGCGGAATGTCGTTAATCATCGCATTTTTCAGTTTACAGCTTCTTCCCATCAGTTGGGCCGGCCTGTTGCTGATTTTGTTCGCCATCATTCTGTTCATTCTCGAAATCAAGATAACCAGCTACGGCATGTTATCTGTCGCAGGAATCGTCAGTATGACACTTGGATCACTCATGCTCTTTCAGCCGGGCGTCACCGGCATTCAAGTGGGATTGGGTCTGATTTTTCCGGCCGCAATCTTCACCGCACTTTTCTTCGCCTTTGTGGTAGGAATGGGCTTACGCGCTCAATCGCGAAAAGTCGTCACCGGAGTCGAAGGCCTCGTCGGCGAAACCGGCACGGTTACTATCGACTTGAATCCACGCGGCAAAGTTCTTGTTCACGGCGAAATCTGGACTGCGCTCTCGGCCACGCCTGCGCCGCGCGGCGAGCGGATCAAGGTTACTGCCGTGAAAGGCATGGAATTGACTGTCGAACCGTTGTCTGATAAGGCGTCTTAACCAAAGGAGTCGCCATGTTACCTGTATTGGTGTTTGTAATCGTCTTCGCGTTATTCATTATTTCAACTTCGATCAGAATTCTGAATGAATATGAACGAGGCGTAGTCTTTAGATTGGGCCGATCCATTGGAGTAAAAGGACCCGGACTCATTCTGCTCATTCCTCTCGTTGACAGGATGGTCAAGATAAGCTTGCGAACGGTCGTCTTGGATGTTCCGCCGCAGGACGTCATTACTCGTGACAACGTTTCGCTGCAAGTGAATGCCGTCGTGTTCTTTCGCGTTATGGACCCCGAACGGTCTGTTCTTGACGTCGAAAACTATATGTTCGCGACAAGCCAGTTGTCACAGACGACCTTGCGCAGCGTACTTGGTCAGATTTCGCTCGATGAGATTCTCTCAGAGCGTGAAAAGATCAATGATGAGCTTCAGCAAATCATCGACAGACAAACGGACCCGTGGGGAATCAAGGTGTCTTTGGTTGAACTGAAGCATGTCGACCTGCCTCAGGAAATGAAGCGTGCAATGTCCCGCCAAGCGGAAGCCGAACGCGAGCGTCGCGCTAAGATCATCGCCGCCGAGGGTGAACGTCAGGCCGCTGATCAGTTGACCGAAGCCGCGTCGGTAATTGCCCGTCATCCCGAAGCCTTGCAGCTGCGCTATCTCCAAACATTAGTCGAGATTGCTGCCGAAAACAATTCTGTTACCGTGTTCCCGATCCCGATGGAGCTGTTGCGACCGTTCATGAACGTCGGCACCGGCAGCCAGACCGCGCCGCCTAAACCGCTTGCTTAGTCAAACCAAAAGAACCTATGCCCCGACGTAGTTCTCGTCCTATCCTTCAGCTTGTCGGCAATCTCGCGAAAATTGCCATTCCGCTCGTACTCATCGCTGCCGCGGCATGGTGGTTCTTGAATCGAGACGTCACGCCCTCTGGACAGTTGCGCGTGACTTCGACAATCAAAGGCGCGGATATCTACATCGACGGAGTTCAAACCGGCGCGTTGACGGATTCAGTTCTCCTGAATGTATCGATCGGACGAAGGTTGATAACAGTTCGCGGCCCCGGACTGATATCCGATCCCGAAGTTGCGATTGTCGAAGTGCAACGTGACCGGATGTCCATTGCGACGTTCGTGATGTCTGATTCAGCACGGGTAGCGACTCCCGACATCGTGCCCGTTCGCGACGGCGTTCGTCAGGATATTTTCACGACAGATGAGGAAATGATCCGCTCGATCCCCGCAGCTCCGCAAAGAAAGTCGATGCTTGATTTCTCAGACATAACCGACGACGAATTGCGAGCGAACGATCGCAATGGCGGTTCGCGAAATGAAACGTCGATTCCACAGCCGCGTCAAACAGAAACCTCGAACACAGAGATTAGTGAAACGGCTCGAGTGTCACTTACAGGCACTCAGATTACCGTTACCTCTGAACCGACCGGCGCCTTGATAATCGTAAACGGTGCGCGCACGACAAACCGCACTCCTTACACGTTTCGTGGACTCGATCGCGGCTACTATGTATTCTCGCTCGAACTCGCCGAACATCTTGTGACGCCCGACAGCATCGAGATCGCGCTATCCGAAAGTGGTCAGAGCGAACTCGCGTCGTTCTCGTTGCAACCGGTGAACAAATTGCCCGTTCCACAACTCACTGTCCAAACCAAACCGCTTGCGGCAGGGATTAGAGTTGATGGAACAGCAGTCGGAGTCGGCTCCGCCAAAGTCAGTTCAAACTACGGCGCGCGCGTG
This sequence comes from uncultured Alphaproteobacteria bacterium, assembly GCA_964587105.1. Classification (GTDB taxonomy): domain Bacteria; phylum Electryoneota; class RPQS01; order RPQS01; family RPQS01; genus JABWCQ01. The sequence goes on from CAZPKG010000020.1 coordinate 39,257, forward strand.
ATTGAGTTTGCAGATGTGCCCGGCTATAAAACGCCCGACCCTGTTCGCATCAATGTGACCGCCGAAAACCCCGACCACGAAATCGTCGGCACATACGAGCGCTTGAGCGGTTCGGCTTCGGTGGCAGTTGTACCGAACGAAAGCTTCTTGAAGTTTGACGGCAAGAAACTGCGCGTTTACGTGGACAACGAGTTGATACTCGACGGTCCCAAAGACTCTTTTGATGCGACACTGTTAGGCAGCTTGTACCCCGGTGAACGCGCCATCAAGTTGCAATACGAAGACCTGGTAGCCGAAGAGATCGTCCAGTTATCTGACGGATATGTCGCTGAATTGACAATTCGCGTCGACGCCATGTTTGGCAAACGCAAATTGAAGTTCAAGGCCAAGACCGACATTCCGTTGGATAAATGGCAGGCCCGTTACAAGAAATCAAACGTGTTGACGCAAAGTTGAGCGAGACGGCGCGGGGAGCGAACAATCGCGGTAGAGACCCTCGACAGGAGGGTTTTTTGCTTGCTAAGGAACGGCTGAACCGCTACCTTTCGCGGCACGGCGTATGTTCTCGACGCGCCGCCGATACCTTGATCGTGTCTGGAAGAGTTGAAGTCAATCACGCTCGCGTTACCACTCTGGGAACCATGATCGACCCGCTGCGTGATACGGTTCACGTTGACGGCAAACGTATCAAAGAGGCTCCTGAACCGCGCGTGCTGATGTTTAACAAACCGGTCGGCGTTCTAAGCACATGCAAAGTAGGCAGGGAAGAGGGTCCGATAATTCTCGATTACCTCCCGGATGATCGTCGCTATTTTCCCGTTGGAAGACTTGACAAAGACTCAGCAGGACTCCTACTTGTAACGGACGACGGCGAACTCGCGAACGTCCTTTCGCACCCGCGCTACGGATCTCAAAAAGTCTACCGCATTGAAGTTCATCCGCCGCTCGAACGCAGTCAGGCAATGAAGTTGGCCAAAGGAATTATGCTCTCGGATGGCCCGGCACAAGCTCTGGACGTCCGCGAAATCACTCCGTCTGTCTATGAAGTTACTCTCGCCGACGGACGCAAGCGCCAATTGCGCCGCATGATTACTGCGATTGGATCGCATGTAAAATCACTTACCCGTGTCGAACAGGCCGGCCTGTTTCTGGGCAATCTAAGACCCGGACGTTGGCGCGAACTCACCGGCGCGGAAAAGAAGCTTCTTCGCAATAAGTTTTCGCAGCTCTCAGATCAACCTCATGAAGAGGACTAACAAATGTTTCTGGTTGATGAAGAACACCTGATTATTCATAGCATGGCTTCGCCTAAGTACGAGTGCCAGATCAAGAAGATTCCTGAAGACAAGCGCCGAAAGATTTATACGTTGGATCAAGTCAAGCGTATGATTGACCCTCAGCATCGTCCGCAGTATAACGGTTGTCAATGGTGTATGGCTGAATACCATTCGTTTGATATGCAGAGTATTTTTCGCCGAGACTGATGGGTCGGGTCATTGTCGGCACTGCGGGGCACATTGATCACGGCAAGTCTTCGCTTGTCCGCGCCCTCACAGGTACCGATCCCGATCGCTTGCCCGAAGAGAAGCGCCGTCAAATTACGATTGACCTTGGCTACGCCTTTCTCGATGACGTCGCCGCAATCATTGACGTCCCCGGCCATGAGAAATTTATTCACAACATGGTTGCCGGTGCTGCTACAATTGACTTTGCGCTCCTCGTCATCGCTTCAGATGACGGCATCATGCCGCAAACGCGTGAGCACCTTCACATCCTACGCCTGCTTGGGCTAAAACACGGAGCAATCGTACTGACGAAAATCGGCATGACCGAAGCAGAATGGCGTGCACTCGTCAAAGAACAAATCCGTTCCGGCGTTCATAATACCTTTCTTGCCGACGCCACAATATTTGAAGTTGATTCACTGAGCGGCGCAGGCATACAGGAGCTTCGCGCATTCCTGCTCTCAGAACTTCCCAAACTTCAATTGCGCAGTACTTCCGACGTCTTGCGCATTCCTGTCGATCGCGTTTTCAATGTACATGGTCATGGAACGGTGGTAACTGGCACCGTACTTTCAGGAACAATTGAGCGCGAACAAAAAGTCGAGTTGCTGCCCGGAAGAATTCCGGCACGCGTCAAGCAATTGCAGTCCAACGCACATGAGCAGACGTTGATCAAGTCCGGCATGCGCGCCGCGCTGAATCTGAATGTTGATGCCTTGCCTCTGCGCGGTCAAACCATTACAACTCCTGCCGCGCTGATTTCCGCGCGCCGACTCGCCGTCAGTTTTGAGCAGATTCCCGACGCGCCGCACGTGAAGGATCGCCAACGGGTCCGATTTCTCATCGGTACGCAAGAAGTCATGGGTCGCTACCGTTTCATCGGCGGCGCTGATTCCTGCCAATACGCGCTCGTCTTGCTCGATCACGAAGTCGTCGCCACGTGGGGCGACAACTTTATCTTGCGCCGCTATTCGCCGTTGGACACGTTGGGTGGTGGGAGAGTACTCGACATAGATCCTCCGTTGCGCGGAACTCGTCAACGCGACATCGCCACCAAGCGCTTAAGTGCATTGAATTGCGCCGCCAAAGATCAGGCGGTCCCCCTTTGGCTTGAATCGCGTGTGCCATTTGGAATTCCGCTTCGTTCAGTTTGTCAGTTGTTTGCGCTCTCTGAAGAGAAGTTTCGCTCTCAATTTCTGAAGTCGGATTCTGCAATCCACCTTCAATCCGGTTTTGTGTTTCACGCTGCGTCCATCTCAAAGTGGAATGAAATTGTTTTTCAGAAGCTGAAGCAGTCTCACGCTGAACAGCCGGGAGTCGCGGGCTTCTCCGCCTTGCACATTTCGTCTGCCTTGCCGCTCTTACCGGCCGCTCTGCTCGACTGGACGCTCTCTCGGCTTGTTGATTCTAAAAAGATTTTGCAAGAGGGGTCGCTCTACAAGCTTCAAGGAGTAACCCAATCGCTCGACGCTCGACTGTCCGCGCTTGTTGACTTAGTGATAACCCGGCTCGCTCAGGATGCGTTTGCGCCCTCCTCGTCCGCCGTTCTTGCCGAATCGTTGAACAAACCGAGAAACGAAATTGAAAAGGCGCTCGTCGCCGCCTTTCGACTTGAGCGCGCAGTCCGGCTTGGAACGGACATGTTTTTCGATCGTGCAGTATTTGAACAAGCAATCGATCGTGTGCGTGAAATGCTCATTACTCGCGGATCCTTGCAGGTATCCGACTTGAGCAAAGAACTAAATTCATCAAGGAAGTTTGTAGTACCATTCCTTGAGTATCTTGATTCAAAAGCAATTACAGAACGCCGTGGCAACGACCGCGTGCCCGGCCGTAACTTTGAAAAGAAAACATAATCTGTGCGTCGCATAATTCTTGCAATCCTCGACGGCTACGGCCTTGCGCCGGACGGCCCTTACAATGCAGTTACACAAGCTAACACTCCCTTTCTCGATAAATTATGGAAGGACTCGCCCGCAGCGACTCTTATCACCTGCGGTGAAGACGTCGGTCTCCCGATTGGGCAGATGGGAAACAGCGAAGTCGGCCATTTGAATATTGGGGCTGGCCGAGTTGTTTATCAGGACATTACCCGCATTGACGTCTCCATCCGAAGTGGAGAATTTTATCATAATCCGGTTCTTCTAAATTTAGTTCGTGATTTGAAATCGCGCAATGCTGCGCTTCACTTACTTGGACTCGTGAGTGATGGTGGTGTGCATTCCTCCTTGAATCATCTGCGGGCCATTCTCGAAACTTGTCGTCGCGAAGAGTTTCACGACGTTACAATTCACGTTTTCACCGATGGACGCGACACACCGCCGCATAGTGGAAAAGCTCACGTCGCAAAACTGGAAGAGTGGATTGCAGAATTCGGCGTCGGTCAAATTGCCACGATTTCCGGGCGCTATTACGCAATGGATCGCGACAAGCGCTGGGACAGATTGCAAAAAGCTTACGATGCGCTCTGCTTGGGCGAAGGCGTTGATGCGCCATCCGCCGAAGCCGCCATCGAAGCGTCGTATGTATCAGGAGTGACGGATGAGTTCATTCTGCCCACCGTGATTCGCCGTAATTCAACTTCTGCGATCCGACCGCAGGATGGAGTCTTGTTTTTCAATTTCCGCGCCGATCGTGCGCGTCAATTGACAGCTGCGTTAACAAATGAAACCTTCTCTGAGTTTCCATGCCCTGTCAAAGTTAAGTCTTACGTTACGATGACGCAATACCATGAGGCCTACACCTTTCCGGTTTTGTATCCGCCGCAGCGCATGACCAATATTCTTGGCAAAGCCCTTTCTGATGAAGGCAAGCTGCAATTGCGTATCGCCGAAACTGAAAAGTATCCGCACGTAACTTTTTTCTTCAATGGTGGCGAAGACACGCCTTTTGTCGGCGAAGATCGCATCTTAGTGCAGTCTCCCAAGGTAGCCACGTATGACTTACAGCCGGAGATGAGTGCACAAGAAGTCACAAGCAATCTCTGCGCGGCAATTCGCAGCAAGAAATTTGATTTTGTCTGCGTGAATTTCGCGAACTGTGACATGGTAGGCCATACTGGCGTCATGCGAGCCGCCGTCAAGGCCGTCGAGACTGTTGACAAGAGCGTTCGCGAGATGTGTGCCGCAGCAAGTGAAAGCGGTTACGCACTTCTAATCACAGCCGATCACGGCAACGCGGAGCAGATGTGGGACGCAAGCACGAATGGCCCCCATACTGCTCACACGACTAACTTAGTCCCTCTCGCTCTCTACAATGCGGACAACGGAATTGTACTCTCAGATGGCGGCAGGCTTGCCGACCTTGCTCCGACCATTCTCGATTATATGGGCTTGCCCAAACCCGCTGAAATGACAGGCCGATCACTTTTGTGTCGATAAACTTGCTCACCGGCGATCATAGGACTCCGGTTCTCATCGCCCTTACAGTTGGTATCATACTCCGAGTCGCGTTTGTTCTCGCGACACCGTTTAATGAACCGGCGCAAGTGGGCAACCTATCGGGCTACAACGATGAGCCTGCACACGTCGAATTCACGAACCACATTGTGCACACGGGGACGTTGCCGCGAGCCATTTCGCCCATAACTGAGAGTCCTCACGCTGGCCTTCCGACCTTTGAGAACTATCAATCGCCACTCTCCTATATATTGCACGCTATTGCCTGCAAACCATTCAACGCCAAGAGCGCACGTGGAATAGCCGAAGTCGGTCGTTGGCTTTCATTGCTCTACATGACCTTTCTCCTTCTCGTTGCTGCATCGATTTCAAGTGAACTCGGACGCTCGGTAAGCGAAACGTCGCGAGCAGTATTCCTTATCTTACTTTCTCTCTCCGGCGTCTTTGTCCGCTTCTCATCGCTTGCCGGAAACGAAATGATTGCGTGGCTGCTGATTGGCTGGATCGTTTGGGCCTATCTTAGTCATCAGCGTTATCAATCATCCCGCAATTTCTATTGGCTGATCATAGCATTTATCATCGGCCTTTATGTAAAACTGACTATTCTGCTCTTCGCGCCACTCGTTGCACTTGCAATTGCCAAGACATATTCCGCTCATCGCAGTCGCGCGGTGATTGGAACTCTGTATGTTCTTACGGCATGTATCCCGCTTACGGCCTACAACTATTTTGTGTTTGGCAGTCCAATTCCCCTTTCGGCAGGATTCGGCGAGCCTCATTTGCGCGTTCCTGACCTGAACGCACTGCTGTATGTCGCGCGCTCATCCGTCTTCCCGTGGAGCGAGCTATGGAAGAATTGGATTGGATTCGCTCTATTCTTACCAACATTGATCGCTCTCGAATGGATTGTCATGGGAATTGTCAAGAAAATGTGCGAAGCGTCATGGGCAGCAACAATTTCTGTGGTCAGCCTCGCAGCATTCTTGTGGCTTAATTTGCGTTACGATCAGGCCGAAGGCCGATATCTCTTTGTCGCCTGGCCCGCGCTGATTGTCGGCATTGAGGCTCTGCCGAACAAGCTTCGCAATCCGTGGTTGTGGCTCATCATTCTCCTCATACCGTATTTACTCTTTGTCTTCTAACGGCGTATCCAGCAAGCTGCGTTCGCTGACAAAAGAGTCAGTCGTTTACGGATTCGCTCACGTCCTGACGCGCTCCGTTACGTTTCTCCTCCTCCCGTATTACAGTCATAGAATGACCGCCGCCGACTACGGCGAGCTGTCGCTCTACTACTTGTTCTTGGCAATTGTTCAAACATTCTACATCTATGGTTTGGATATTGCATACCTCCGTTTCTACAACCTGACTGATCACGGCAAAAGCAAAGCCGAGGTCAACGGTACGGTTCTTCTTGCCAGCGTTGCTACAAGCTTAATCCTTAGTGCAATCCTCGCACTCTTCAGCGTCGAACTCGGTAAACTGCTGATTCATTCGCCGCAAGACGCATCAAGCGTTTCGTCCAATGTACTGTTGTGCATTTCGATCCTGTTCTTTGACACAATCAGCACGTTTCCTTTTCTCAAGCTTCGCAGCGACAACCGCCCGCTTGTTTTCTCCGCTCAAAAACTGATCAACGTCGGCATAAATCTTGGATTAAACGTCTGGCTGATTGAGGGCCTGAACATGGGCCTTCGTGGGGTGCTTTGGGCAAACTTAATTTCAAGCATTGTCACAACCGTTCTGCTCTTGCCGAACATTCTGAAGTTGTGCAAATTTAAGATTGACGGACCTTTGTTACGCGAAATGCTTGTCTTTGGGATTCCGAACGTGCCAACCTATTTGTTTGTCATGGTCGTTGAACTCTCGGACCGCAAGGCTCTCGAGCTGTATCGCGGAGTCTCGGAGGCGGGCCTCTATTCGGCAGGCTACAAGCTTGGAATGTTCATGGGTGTGGTCAATGCAGCGTTTCGCTTCGCGTGGCAGCCGTTCTTTCTGAAACACGCGCAAGATGAGCAAGCTCCGACCTTGTTCGCCAAGACCATGACCTACTATGTGCTTGTCGCAACATCCTTGATGGTTTGGCTGACGTTGTTCATCCCGCCCCTCGTAAGAACTGACTTGCCGATTGTGGGAAACCTGATCGCCCCTGCGTTCTGGGCCGGACTGTCGGTATTTCCCTTGATCCTCGCCGCGCATATCTTCGACGGAATCTACGCCAACTTGATGGTGGGAATTTACTTGAAGAAGGCAACCCGTAAGCTTCCGCTTGTGACCGGCGTCGCAGCTCTGTTTACGATTGTCGCCAACATTATTTTTGTTCCCATTTACGGTATGATGGCCGCAGCTTGGATTACACTCGCTGCATTCTTGATCCAATCGGTCGCGTTGTACTTAACAGTCAATCGCATCTATCCGATTTCCTACGAGTGGGGAAGGATCGCCACGCTGTTCATCGTTGGCGGCGTCTTCACGGCGGTTGCCGCGCTTGCTCCGCTTTCTCTATATTGGCGAATCGCTCTCGCAGTTGCGTTTCCACTTGCGCTTTTTGCCTTTCGTTTCTTTCCTGAAGACGAGCTTCGCTCAATACGCCGCTTAGTTCGGCTATGAAGATTCTTTACGTTGCGCCCGAGCATGTCTCCGGCACGCTTAGTCTTTTCAAACGCGAGCACGAGCGCCGAGGCGATACATGCCGCTACATCACGTTCTGGCATAGTCGGTCAGATTTTCCAGATGACATTTGTTTGAATCTTGGCGGCATGCCGGATCGCGCATGGGTGCGCGCATTGCGCAAGGCCGTTACTCACGATCCGGATCAAACGCCATCGAGAATTGTTAACGGCATGATTCCCGAATGGTCGCCAAACCCGGTTGCACGCGCACTCTTTGCTATTCGTGATGAACTAAATTGGCGGACAATTTCGAGAGCAATTGAAGAATACGACCTCTTTGGCTTTGACGTGCTGCACTTGGACGGCGGCTGCGATTTTACGCGTGACAGTCGTTTTGCTCGCGCCTTCAAGAACCGCAGCAAAGGTGTAGTAGCCTACTATCACGGTTCTGACCTTCGTTCGCGCGGCTACATCCCGGCCGTAGATAAAATAACTGACCTTCGTCTGACTCCCGAGTGGGACCTGGCTGCCGTTGATGAGCGACTTCACTATCTCTATCTACCCGTTAACGTCGATTCCTTTGAATACAAACCATACGCGCAGGGTAAAACCATTCGCATTGGGCATGCAGCACGCAACGCATTCAAAGGCACACCTGCCGTATTGAGCGCAGTTGAGCATCTTCGCAAGAAGATGGATGTCGAGTTAGTCCTAATTCGCGGTATGTCTTACCAGGATGCGCTTACAACAAAACGCTCGTGCGACATTTTCATTGACCAGTTGACAAATGAAGCCGGATGGGGATATGGCATGAGTGGGGTGGAAGCAATAGCAATGGGCATCCCCGTAGTAACGAATATTCCCGAAGCGATGCGTCCCCTAATCAATGAGCATCCATTCATACAAGCCGAGCCTGATTCGCTGCTTGAGGTCTTGGAGAAAACATTGAGTGATCCCGCCCGCTTGAAATTGATTTCTGAGTATTCCAGAGAGTGGGCGCTTGAACGACACTCTGTATCGCGGGTTGCTGAGGTGCTGTACGGTCACTACGAGCGACTGGGGTGGCAGTAAAGATGTTCGTCAGCGTTGTCGTGTTATGTCACAATCAACTTGAACATGTTCAACGTTTAATATCGTTATTGCTCAAGCAGGACTACAGCGCGGGTGAATTCGAGATTGTTGTTGTGAGCAACGGTTCCACAGACGGAACAGCAGATTGGCTGCGCACGCAAACCTCGCATCTCATTCAACCAGTCATTCTCGAGTTTCCCTTAAGCCGTGCCGCCGGTCGTAATCATGGTATCGCGGCAGCGCGCGGATCGCTGATCGTGATGATCGACGGTGATCACACCGTGGAATCAAATTTCGTATCGCTTCATGCAAGCCTGCATCAAGATGAAATCTGCGCTATTGTCGGTAAATCGGACTACGCGCAAACAGGCGAGTACAATGCCCTCTATCGCTACCTCGATGGATGTGGAGCGGCAAAGCTGAGTCAAGGTAGCAGACTTCCGGGCCGCTATTTCGCTACCGGAAACTGTTCCATTCTTAAGCGCACAATCGAGCGCGTCGGCGATTTTGATGAAGCTTTTCAAAGTTGGGGTGGGGAAGACCTTGACTTCGGCGTTCGATTAGAGAATGCCGGCATACCAATCTACGGAAACTTTGAAGTCCGCGCGGTCCACCACCACTTCAGATCATTGGATCAGCTTCTTGAAAACAAACGAAAGTTTGGCGAGGCAAGCATTCCACTATTAGTCAAGAAACACACTCGCCTCTTTCGTGAACTGAATCTTGACCGATTCTATCACAACCCTTTTGAACGCGATCGGTTCTCCGCGCTGAGTCGTGCAATGTTTCATGTCATTTGCGCTGCTCCAATTTACCAGATGGTTCGTTTATTTGTCTCTGCAATAATTAATTTGCGAGTTCCCAGAATCTTCTTTGACTATCTTCACCTTCGGCAGTACGCCGCAGGATTCGCTCGCTCAAAATCGGTTCTCATATAATTCATGGCTACTAAGATTGATGGCACGGCAATTTCCGCCGCTCTTCAGGCTGATGTCAAGCTCCGTGTCGAGAAGTTCGCTAAAGAGTCGGGAGTAACACCGGGACTCGCGGTCGTGCTGGTCGGCGATGATCCCGCCTCAGCGGTTTATGTAAAGTCAAAAAGCAAAGCCTGTGCTAAACTTGGCATGTTCTCAGAAACTTTCGTAATGCCCGCAAGCACATCTCGGACTGAACTACTCGAGAGAATCGCGGAACTGAACTCTGACAACCGCTTTCACGGAATATTGGTTCAATTGCCTTTGCCCAAGCATCTTGACGCCGATGAAATCATCGATGCGATTGATCCCATGAAAGATGTTGACGGACTGCATCCCGCAAACGCCGGGCTCTTATCGCTTGGCCGTCCTCGTTTTGTTCCCTGCACACCGGCGGGAATAGTTGAACTGCTTCGCGCGGCAGGAATCCAGATTCCCGGTCAGAATGCAGTCGTCCTGGGCCGCTCGAATCTTGTCGGCCGTCCCATCGCAACTCTGCTTTCTACAAAAGGAGCGCTGGGCGATGCCACGGTTACGATTTGTCATTCGCGCAGTCGAAATCTATCAGCAATCACCTCATCGGCGGATATTCTCATCGTCGCAATCGGACAACCAAATTTTGTCACTCGCGAAATGATCAAGCCCGGCGCAGTTGTTATTGACGTCGGCATTCATCGCAAACCCGAATCTGAAGGCGGCGGCCTCTGCGGCGACGTGCAGTACGATGCCGCATTTGACGTAGCGTCTGCAATCACGCCCGTTCCCGGAGGCGTAGGACCGATGACCATCGCAATGCTGATGAGCAACACGCTGAAAGCAGCCGAACTGCAATCGCACGCGACAACTTCGCATGTTTGAATCCAAGTCTGTTTACTTGATTGGCATTGGAGGCATCGCGATGGCAAATGTCGCGGTTCTCTTGCGCTCTGCAGGTTTTCAAGTGTCAGGCTCCGATCAAGGAGTGTATGAGCCGGCCGCATCATTATTGAAGCGCGCGGGAATCGTCGCCAAAACTCCGTACTCAGTTGAAAACATTCCGCAGGATTGCAGCACCACAGTTATTGTCGGCAACGTTCAATCGCGAGGTCAGATCGAAGTCGAAGAAGTGCTAAATCGGAATCTCCCTCTGGAATCCTTTCCGGGGTTTCTCCGTCGCACGGTCATGGCCCATAAAACGAGAATTGTCGTTGCAGGCACTCACGGAAAGAGCACGACAACCGCTTGCGTAGCTCACCTCCTGCATGAACTCGGTCGCGATCCGAGCTACCTCATCGGCGCCGACCCGTTAACATTGCCATATGGGGGAAATGTCGGGCACGGTGCAGAGTTTGTCATTGAAGGCGACGAATACGATAGCGCGTTCTTCGACAAGCGCTCGAAATTCCTCGATTACTTCCCGAACATCTTACTCCTCGGTCGTGTCGAGCACGATCACCTTGACATCTTCCCTACGCTTGAGGAGATGCTCGTATCATTTCGCCGCTTAGTTGCCCAGTTGCCCTCGAACGGAAAACTAATTGTCGCCGCAGACAGCCCGCTCGCACTGGAGCTGTCCCAAAAATCTCCCTGCGCAGTGATTACAGTTTCCGCCGATTCGGCAAGCGACTATTCTTTTCACGGTAATTCGCTCACCTGCCCGGACGGTAGCATGATTGAGAACTTTGCTCCCGGAGTGATTGGCGATTACAATTACCTGAATGTCGCAATGTCAATAGCCGCCGTCGCGACATTGGGAATTTCGCACTCAGAGCTTTCAAACGCATCGCGATCGTTCAGAGGAATCAAACGCCGCATTGAGCTTCTTTATGAAGGTGCTGAGTTGTTTGTTTACGACGACTTCGCACATCATCCCACAGCAATAGCTGCGGCCATCAACGCAATTCGCACTCGTTTTCCGAATCACAACGTGATTGCCGTATTTGAGCCGCGTTCGAATACAGCTGTTCGCAACAAGTATCAAAACGAATTTCGCGCGGCTCTCGCCAATGCGCATGAGGTGGTCATCGGAACTGTTCATCGCAAGGAAATAATCCCCGCAACCGAAGTTGTGGATACTGCGCGAATGGTTTCAGAGTTAAGCGCCGCCGACGTGCCCGCTATTGCGCTCGAAAATTCTGAGATTCCTAATTTCCTTTTGAACACTCACGCAGGCGGACCGAAAGTAGTCTTGTTCATGAGCAACGGCGGCTTTTCCAACGCTCCCGCAAACTACGTCAGCCTGCTTAGACAAGCATCACCAATCACGGCCTAATCGCCGTGGGGACGGATGGGGCACTGGTGGCTCCCGCGGTCTTCAAAACCGTTAGCGTCTATGTAACACATGGATGGCTGGGTTCGATTCCCAGACGTTCCCGCAAATGTAATATTACTTGACGTGTCAAGTTATCAACGATATGCCTTCATTCGGGGCAACGAGGAACATTATTCTGTCTTGACATTCAGGAGGAAGTTGGTTAGCTTTCAATAAGCAGTATTCTATCCCTTTTCAATCTTATATTACTGATTACGAGGAATTTATGACTGGCAACTCCGCCGTCTCATCATGGGTTGATGAATGTGCAAAACTTCTCAAACCCGACAAAGTACACTGGTGCGACGGTTCCGACGCGGAACGCGACATGCTAACGAAGATGTTACTTGATCGCGGCGAATTCATGCGCTTGAACCAAGCAAACTGGCCCAATTGCTACCTGTACCGATCCGACCCGACCGACGTTGCCCG
>CAZPKG010000021.1:0-47484 GCA_964587105.1 uncultured Alphaproteobacteria bacterium
CCGAAGCCAATTCAATCAGCGGATACTGAATTGAGATGGACGCCTTGCATCTCCGGCATTTGCCACGCAGGATCAGCCAGCTTAGGATTGGGATATTATCGAACCAAGCGATGGGGTTTCCGCAACCCGGACATCGGGACGCCGGTTTGACAAGCGACTCCTCGGCGGGCAGGCGGTAAATCAGCACATTGGCGAAGCTGCCGAAGCAAGCGCCCAGAAAGCCGACGATTACGAATACGGGGAGTGCCGGGAGCTCGCCCCACGGAGTTAAGACGGTCAACGAGATTCTCCTGAAAAGAAAAGGGTGACTGCAAACAATATGCAGTCACCCTTCGTAAATTGCAAGCCCTGTGCCTTACGAACTTGCCTGAATCGCGCGGCCCAACATAAAGACCGGCAGATAAATTGCGATCAAAATGATACCAATCACACCGCCGATAAGGATAATCAACAGCGGTTCAATAAGCGAGGTCAAACGGCCGATTGTGGCGTCAACCTCTTTGGAGTAGAAGTCGGAGACTTTCTCAAGCAGCTTGTTGATTTCACCGGTTTCTTCGCCCGTCTGAATAAGCTGCACCATAATTGGCGGGAAAACTCCGGTTTTCTTCATTGCCACCGAAATCGCATAACCGTCTTTGATCATATGTTGCGCATCGCGCAAGGCGTTGCCAATCACTCTATTCTCGACGACGCGGATGGAATGGCTCAGAGATTCGAGCACCGGAACGCCCGACCCAATCAAGATACCAAATGTGCGCGCAAACTTGTCCATCAAAGAGGACATCAAGAGGCCGCCAAAGACCGGGAAACGGAGTTTCATGTTGTCCCAGATCAAACCACCGCGCTTGGTCTTCGTCAACAGCCACAAACCGGAAAGAGCCATGACCGCGAACGTGAATACCAACGGCGCCTGATTGACCATTAGCTTGGACAGCTTCATCAAGACAAGCGTCGCGAACGGCAGCTTGGCCGACAACTTTCCGTAAACGTCCTCAAACAACGGTACAACGAAGATCATCAGGAAGCTGATCACGACAGTCAAGAAGATGATCGAAAAGACCGGGTAGGACATGGCCGAGATAACCTTGCGCTGCGTATCCGCAACGGATTCAAGGTAGTCGGACAACTGCTCCAAAATCACATGCAAGTTACCTGAAACTTCACCCGCATGAACGAGCGCCACAAATAAGTTGGAGAATACGCCAGGGTGTTTCGCCAAACATTCGGACAACGCATAACCTTTTTTCAAGTCCGTTGCCACCTGCACAAGGACTTTCTTGAACTTATGGTTGCGCTCTTCCTGAAGGAGGTTTTGAATCGCACGCTCAATCGTCAAACCGGCCGAGAACATCGTTGACAACTGGCGCGTGAAAAACACCAGAGTCTTCAGGGGAACTCGTGTGCGCCAACGATAAACCGCAAGGCTTACCTGTTCGCCGACGCTCATCTCGTCGAGCGCCAAGCCTCCCTTGATTTCGCGAACTGATACGATCTGTGCTGCTCCCTTGCGGCGCAGCACGTCCACCGCAGCTTCGTAGCTTGCGGCCTTGATATTATCTTCCTGACGGTTTCCCGCGGCGTCTTTGATGACGTAACTGTATGTCGGCATCGCCTGTTTGCCCGTCCGCTTTGAGTTAGATTTCCTGCACCGTCACGCGCAAAAGCTCGTGGCTGGTCGTAATCCCTGCAAAAATTTTCTTGAACGCCGCATCGCGCAGCGAAATCATGCCGTTTGCAATTGCGGCATTGCGAATCTCATCCTGGTTGGCATTGTCAAATACCAACGAACGGATATTTCGACGCATTTCGAGAATCTCGAAAATACCGGTACGGCCATGATAGCCCGTGTTGCGACACTGCGCACAGCCGCGCCCGCGCCAAAATTTCCGGCCTTTCAAGAAGTCCTTGTCAATCAGTAGCGCCTGCATTTCGGCTTCATCCGGATCGTATTCAACCTTGCAGTGCTGGCAAATCCGGCGCACGAGTCGCTGGGCCATAACAAGATTCAATACCGATCCGCACAAGAATGGAGGCACACCGATATCCAAAAGTCGCGTAATTGTCGAAGGCGCGTCGTTGGCGTGAACCGTGGAGAACACCAAGTGTCCCGTCAACGCGAATTTCACCGCGATGTCGGCGGTTTCTTCGTCTCGAATTTCACCGATTAGCAATTTGTCGGGGTCCTGACGCAGAATTGAGCGCAACGCCGCCGCAAATGTCAAACCTATTTTCGCTTTCGTTTGCACTTGATTAACGCCGGGGACGTGATATTCGACCGGATCTTCCACCGTCGTGATATTGTCCTCGACACTTTTGATTTCGTTCAAAGCCGCAAACAACGTGGTGGACTTACCGGCACCCGTCGGGCCGGAGATGATAACCATGCCGTACGGCTGGCGAATCCAACGGCGGAATATCTTGCCGTCCTCTTCGACGAAACCCAGCGTCGCTAAGCTGAATGCAAAGCTCGACTTGTCCAACAAACGCATCACGATCTTCTCGCCCGTAACGAGCGGGAGGATCGAGACACGCATATCGATTTCTTTTTCAGGAGTTCTGACCGTGAAGCGACCGTCTTGCGGCAAACGCTTCTCGGCGATATTCAGTTTCGATAGAATCTTGATACGCGAAACAATACCCGCGTGTGAAGCTTTTGGCGGTCGCATGACCTCCTGCAGCACGCCGTCAATACGGAAACGCACGACAAGCGCCTCTTCATAAGGCTCGATGTGAATATCTGTTGCGCGTGAAGTAATTGAATCCTGAAGCATAAGATTCACAAGCTTGACGACCGGAGCGTCTTCATTCGCTCCCGTCTTGCTCATGTCAACCATGCTCTCGTCGTCTTCATCCGAAGTGGCGAAGAACTGCAGATCACCGATGGCTTCAGTGACTTCGCCGGCCTTGCGAATCTTCTCGTAAGAATTTTCAATCGCCGACATGATTGCTGACGGCGAAGCAAGCTTGGCATCCACTCGCTTGCCCGACAGCTTTTCAAGGTTGTCAATCGCAACAATGTCGTCCGGGTCCGTCATCGCAACGATGATCATGGACTCCGTTAGGCCAATCGGAATCAGGAAATGCTCTTTGGCAAATCCTTCAGGAACCACCGCCAATGCGTTGGCGTTCTTTGCCGTCAATGCATCTGCAGGAATATATTCAACACCCCATTGTTGAGCCAATGCGGCGTAGACGTTCTCTTCGGAACAATGACCAAGCGAGATCAGCGTTTCGCCGATCTTCTTTCGACTTTCTTTTTGGCGCGTCAGCCCTTCATTGAGCTGCTGCGCATTTACGTGGCCCAATCGGACCAGTATCTCGCCTAACTTCTCACGCATAATGTCGTTTTGTACTTCCTGTCGTCGTCCAAATACGGGCCGGAGCCGGCAAATGTCCGGCTCCGGCCCCCAATGTTTCAAACTTTCTTCACATCAAGGAATGCGGCGGAAATTGATGACCTGTGAGTCCGTCGCGTCCTGATATCCAACAACCTCGACACGAACTTCACCCGGAATTTCGGGCGTCAAAGCGTCGGGGAAAATGAAATCTACGTCTTCAACCAACCAGATCGAGCACTGTCCATCCGGTTCGCCATAATCCGGACCGGTGAAGTCCGTGCTGATCGCCGGCGGAACGCCGTTCGTCGTTGCGTACATTCTGCCGCGAGTCGCGGAGTAGTACACTTCCTGGCTGTTGATCAATACCTGGTGACCGTCGCGAACGATCGCCTGAAGCTCTATGTGGCAAGTGCTGCCCTGAGCATTGAAGTGCCATGAGCCCGGCAGACAGTTTAACACGATTGCCGGCTCTTGAATCGGAAGCAAGAACTCGAAGGTCTGCTCGATTCCGTTAGCCGTACTTGCGGTAATCTGCACCGTGCTGTTCGTAGCCAATGAGTTGTAACGAAGAGTGGAGTATGCAACACCGGGGTGGGTATCGCCATCCTGATTTACGTTTCCGACCACAACAGCAGTTGACAACACCTGAGCGAGTTCCGGCGGCGAAACTTCAAAGAAGACAACGGTGCCATCGAGCACGACGTTCTGCAAAGCGTCCTTCACAAGCGCACTGATTTCCACGTCCCATGAACCACCACCGGCGTCCTCGCCGACTTCGTCAAGACCCATGTCAATTTCAGCAGGAGGGCCAGCCACAACTGAACCAGTAATCGGCACACATGTTTCAACTGCGCCAACTCGAATGCAAGCGCTAATAGCAACAGGTCCGAGACCCGTGCCTGCGTTCAATGTCGCCACTGCTAAGCCGCTGGCCGTTTGAGCTGAATCAAGAGCTCCACGACTGTTGATGTTTGCGCCAACTGGGCCATTCACCAAGATAAAACGAACCCACGCACCGTCAGGAACGGGGTTACCGTTGGCATCAAACACATGCGCTTGAATCTGTGACCAATCTTGACCACCTGATCCTTGAGCCGCCAAACTTGACGGAACGAGGCTCGCTGTAACCGAGTTGGCCGAGCCCGATGTCACCTGCGCGGAGGTTACAGCCGTATCGCCACCCGTCGTCAAATAAGCCTTGATGAGTGCAACACCCGAAGTCGTACCGGGATTAAAGCTCGCAGTTGCATCGCCAGATGCGTCCGTATTTGAAAACGGCGTGATTGAACCGAACGAAGCCAAGAACCCAACAGGTACATTTGCACGAACAGGATTGTTGAATGTGTCGGTTACGCTTGCGACAACATTAACAGGCATGTTAATCGTTGTTGGAGCGATCGGATGTAACACCACGGTATTAGGAGCACCTGGGTTCACGAATATCTGAACTGGGTCAGAAAACACGCCGTCCACCTCAGCAGTAAGTTCAACTGGAACGGATGGCACCGATTGGCACAGATAGTAGAAGTTCGTTGAATCAGGGTGACCGTTTACCAAGCGCAATGAGTCATATTTGAAGTCGCCGCACTGGGTGAAGCGGAACTTAACATAGTAGCCGTTAACAGGTGAGCCATTTGCAAATAGAACGCTCACGTTGAGCGCAACGGAGTCCTTGCCGGCGACACCCACCGTATTGGTAACGCCAAGATTTACAGTTCCAATTCCTGATGCTGGCACGATACGAATATTGACTGTATCAC
Source organism: uncultured Alphaproteobacteria bacterium (assembly GCA_964587105.1). Lineage (GTDB taxonomy): Bacteria > Electryoneota > RPQS01 > RPQS01 > RPQS01 > JABWCQ01. The sequence goes on from CAZPKG010000021.1 coordinate 5,099, forward strand.
GGATACCCCACTTCTCGTAACGGGCAACAATCATCGAGGAGTCAGTAGGATCTTGATCGTTCGGAATCAACATACCGCAGAAGTTCGCGGTGGCAACGCCGAGCGAATCTGTAATCGCGTAAGGTTGTATTGCACCAAGCTCGGGCGCGCCAAATCGAACCGTGTCACTACGAACGGCTTCGCCAAACTGGTTCTTCAAGGTTGCAGTTACAATCGCCGCAGTGATACAACCATCCGCTTCAATTTGTTGCTGACTGGTAGCAACTGTCAAGGTGCCCTGAACCGGCGGAACTTCTGTTACATTGACTCTGGCTGAGTCACGCTTGCTGCCCGCACGGACAAAAATCCAGAAATCGCCAAATTCACGGTTGTTGTACCACCATGTCGTCGTGCGACCTGATGCATCTGTAACAGGCGGAGTAGCAATCAAACCGCCGGAAGCCGACAAAGTCAGTGCCACATTGGGAACACCAACATTACTTGCGTCTCGGATGGTAATGTCCACGAGCGCAGAGTCATCCGTCAACGGTGATGCTTCCAGCTGCTGCGGCGTCACCCGAATCGCGACCGTGTTGATCGAGCCTTCAAGCTCGCGAATCACCAAAGTGCGCGAAGCGGTAAGTCCGCCTGATGTAGCAGCGATGATTTGATCACCAGCCTGAGCATACGTGCGGAAAATACAGTTCACTCGGCCAAGTGAATTCGTCGTGTCTTTAAGCGCGTCGTCAACGTACTCAATGACACCCAAGCTTGTGTTCGCCAAGCTGATGCTTACCGGTTGTCCGGGCATCGCCAGGCCACGCGTGTCGGTGACGATAATTGTGACGGTGGTTGATGCAGAGTCAGCCGGCAAAAAGCGCAGAGTGTCATTCGGCGTGCCGGTGACAATCTGAATTGAGCCGGGTGTGCCGCCGCCGCCGCCACCGTTGTCTGTGCTCGTCTTCTCTTGACAGCCTACGCTGCTTAGCAGTATCGCCAATGTGGCAATGGTTAGAGCTGCCCAGCGGATGAGTTTCATTCTTGCCTCCATAAGTCCCTCCAGGTCCTTTGTTTGGGTTTGGGAAACCGACCGGAAACTTCCAGTTCGAAAATCTCCGATTGATCCCTGTACCGACCAAGAGGTTATTGTTCTATTTCTTGTTAGCCGAGTCAATCACCAGCACGATTGTCGCCAGTTGAGCAACAACTGTTACGACGTCTTTGAACCGATCCCAACCGGTCGTTCGCGGTCTCTGGGGAACGAATATTACATCGCCGGGATCTATTGACACTCGATCTGAGTATCGAATCTGTGAACCGTTGCGGGCTTTCAAAACGACCGCGCGGCCTTTCCAGCCTGCGGCATTTTTTCCGCCTGCTTCATCCAAATAGTAAGACAGGTTCGCACCGTCCACCCACGGAACTTCACCCGCATTATTCACATAGCCTAAAACACGAACGCCAAGCGGTTGTGACGGCACTTCAAGTCTGTCACCGTCCTGCAAAACGACTTCGCCGGGCCAGCCGGACTCACCCTCTTTTGCAGTGAGGTCCAGAACCACAGTACCATACGCCCAGCGAGCGAACTCGGCTGACATTTCCAAGTCTGCAAGCATCGTCGGGTCGTCTCGCTGCGATCCCTTCTGGGGCTTCGTGGACAAGCGACGGCGCTCCATCTCCACTCTGTCGTCGCCGTTACGGACAAGTCTTGCTGACTGTGCCGCAGCATCCGCTGTCAAGCCGCCCGCCTGCTGAATGACGTCTGCGACGGTCGTCACACCCGGTGTTATTGTATATCCACCGGGATGTTTCAATTGCCCGCTCAGCGAAACCGAGCCAAGAGCATCGTTCTTAGGGCTTCCGCCGACATATACACGATCTCCAACATGAACCGGAGTCGCCAACGACGACGGTGAGTAGCTTAGTTGCTTGGTTTCACCTTCAGACGTTTGGAGGCTGATTTTTGTAGAGTCAGCAAGCGTTGTTAAACCGCCCGCTAAACTCAACAGGGTCGCAACATCATCGCCTGCAGAGTAATCGTAAAGTCCCGGATTGCGGACTTCACCGAAGACTCCAACTTGAGTGCCTTCCGACCGAGGCGGGACATAGATTACGGCGCCGCTCGTCAAATACGGATTGCCGCTCAGGTCGCCGCCTTGAAGAAATCGAAGTAAGTCAACGTGTGTTACAGCGCCCGTTGTCCCGTCACGCATTTCGATCTGACGAAGTGAAGCAAGAGGCACTTTGACGGAATCCCCGTTGCCATACTCAAGCTCGGTTCGAACTCCACCGGACATTTCAATTGCATCGGCAACTCGAGCCGTTGCAGAAAGAGCCAGAGTTCCGGGAACCACTACCTGACCCGTGACATGAACACGGATTTTTCTCGGTTCGAGGAGCGACATCGTAATGCGGCCTCGACGTAATGCGCTTAAGAACTCTGCGGCAACCGCAGATTCAGCTTCAGCGAGCGTAAGTCCCGCGACATCAACCGGTCCGGCATAAGGGACGGCAATTCGGCCATCACCTGAAACAAAAGTCGGAGATTCCTCATAAGCAGGACTCCAAACTTGTAGCATCAGCTTGTCGCCAGGGCCAACACGGTAGCTGTCCCGATCAATCACGCCTTCATAGGCCGTCAGGCTAAGTCCATCCGCGCCTGACGATTTTCCCGTCATGCGTTTTAATACATCGGACTTAAGCGTTTGGCCGGCCGTCGTTCCCGCTTCCTGCGCGGAACTTGTTGCAATGCCAAAGATCAACAGACCAAGCCAACACATTGCCGCGACCTGCACGCGCGGCGCGCGCTTACTTGTTGCCTTCACCACTCTCCTGCGGCATGAACTTGTCTTGCACATCCTTCACTCGTTCCGGAAGCTCAAGCGCATAACCGGTGCCAATAATATGCGGCGTGACCTGGATAATCAAGTCAGTTTTACGAGTAGAAGCAGATTTGTGACGGAAAAGGCTTCCAATAAATGGAATATCACCCAAAAATGGGAAGCGATTCTCCGTGTTGGAAGACTCAACGCCCAACAGTCCGCCGATGATAACAGTCTCCCCATCTTTGATGCGGATCGTCGTCGAGGACGTACGGCGCTTTACCCACGGCAACTGCGTGTCTTGAGCTTCCAAGAATTGAAAAATCGATGACAACTCGGGAGTAATTGTTGTGGTAATGTAGCCATCTGAGTTTATTTTAGGGGTAACCTTCAACAATACACCGACAACAACATCATTCACCTGAACCTGACCACCAACACCGCCGGAACGGGCAACGTAGGGAATCTCGTCAACTACCTGAATTGATGCCTCTTGGTTGTTCAAGGTGGCAATTGAAGTATTCGCGAGAACATCCGCCCGACCCGTCTTTAGCAGAGCGTCGAGCGCGATTTCAAACGCGGTCGCTTGCTTTGACCAATACCCTAAACGACGCGTTTCAAGCGGGAAAAATGGCAGTGTCGCAGGAACCCGCCCTTTGACAGACGGATCGATACCCGATAGCGCTGAAACACCATCGCTAGATACTGGATTGCCGTACGCATCCACAGGCGTCTCGGCAATGACGGTAGAGATTGTAGACAAACGGTTCCAATCCATACCTAATGCTTCTGCGTTATCAACCGCTACTTCAATCATGCGGCATTCGAGCACGATCTGCAGCGGCGGCACATCAACTTCTTGAACAACACGCTGAATGTCAGCCAGCACTTTGGGGCTTGTCACGACCAAAAGCTTGTTGCCGGTTGCGTCAATCGAGATCCCGGCTTGCATGTTTTCAAGCATCTTGGCCACAGTCAAAGCATCCGTGTACTGCAAGTCGATCACGTAGGAATTTAGACCGACTTGCTTTTCCAGTTGCTTTTCCGGTGCAACAAGAAACGATTTACCCACGATTTCATAGGACAACCCCGCCGCGCGGACCACAAGGTTCATGGCCTGCTCGATGGGAGTGTCCTTCAGGTGGATAGAAATCCTCTCTTCTTGATTCACCTGCGGGCCGGTCACGATATTAAAACCGCTTTCGACCGCAAGAATCGAGAGAACCGAAGGCAAAAACGCATCGTCGGCATCTATCGTTACCAACTTTTGCAGTGCGTCATCGCCTTGCGCACGAACGGGTGTCTGCGCAAAAAGCATGCAGACCAGCGCGGCCATCAACAGCCCGCCGCGCCACGCGAACGAACCCTGGGTTCGCCCTTGAGAATTACGGAGAAGCATTGCCAGTTTCAAAAGCCTGTTCCTTTATCTCGGCTAAAATTTGCAAATTTCAATTAATAAAAGTCCCTAAACCCGCACCAAATTAAAAGTTCGAACCCTCTTTATCGAGCGAGGTACTGCGCTCAGAGAATTCTCCTTCAGGAGCGGATTCATTAACAAGCACTAAGCGCGAACCGCCCTTCATCAAAACCATTTCTGCCGGGCCAATCGCGGCTACGCGGAAACCATTCAATTCATCGCCGATTCTCAGCACGTGGCTGCGGCCCATGAATTTAACGATTCCTGAAGGATTCTCACCCATCACAGTGCAAGACAAACGCATACGGCCGCGTTGTTCAAGCGTCTCGCGCAAACCCAAGCTCGCCAAGAACGACTTACTCTGAATCGTGCGCGTCAAGTCAAGCGGATCTACTGAGACGTTGGTCTGATACGCAATACGATCATTAAGATCTTTTTCAAGCGTGTTGACCGTCTCTTCGAGCTGCTGGTCCGTACCGAGGATAATCGCTTTGTTGCGCATGACCTCGATGCGTTCGGAAATTCTGTAGTTCTGCCACCCCATCCACGCCATCGTCACCACCAGCAAGGTGAGCAGGATGCCCCACAGAACATTTAAGCGTTGCGACATATCGTTTATGGCCTTTCGGCTTATTTCTGCTTGATTAGGGTCAATGTGGACATTTCTAACATCATCGGACGCTTGTCTGTCAAACCGTTCTTGGCCATCGCTTGAACCTGCTTGACCTGACTGCTCAATTCGAACTTGTCAACCGTCACCAGACGATTGCTCTTCTCAACGTCGTTCAGGAAATTCACCAGCGATTTGTAGCTCGTGTTCACTTCCACCATATACGGCGTGGCGAGATAGGTGTTGTAATTTCTGCGGCGCCCGGGTTCAATCGTCTTCAAATCGATATTGTGATTGCGCAGAATATCGGTAAGCTGGTTCATGAACGGGATCGAGGCGTCCTCGGCCAGAGAGTCGCGCTGCGACTGTGCGAGGTTGCCTTCGATTAGACGGGTAACCTGCTTCAATTCGCTCGCGATAATTTGCGCGGCGATGAGCTTCTCGTTTTCTACGCGGATTTCTTCGTCCAACTCACGCACAATACCCGGCTTCGGCTTGTACACTAATTTCAGGTAGTAGTAGAAGCCACCGGCGGCGATAATCAGGAGAATCAATGCGGCAATTGCTTTTCTCATTTGTCGTGTTCCCCTTACGAGCCTTGTACGATGGTTTTTGACGGCGCGGCAATAGAGGAAGAGGACTTCTTCTTCTTGCCGCGATCCGGATCACGAGTGATACACTCGACGGAGAACATCAGCGCATCCTGATCTTCGACAACCTTGCGAATTGACTTGTCAAACTTGATTTCAAACATCCCTTGACGGAAATCGGGGGTCGTCTTCAGCAAATCTACAAAGCTCGAAATGATGTCGAATTCCTTTTCCGAGGAGTCAACTTGAGCGATGCAATTCAGGAACAGGCGATTATTGTTCAATTCAAGTCCCGTCACAGACATGCCCGGAGGAAGCACTTCGGCCAGAACCTCGAGACGGCGCGCCCACAAAAAGCGTTCGGTCTCCAAATTCGCCAATGCCATTACGTCATCCTTCGACACGTTTGTGCCTTCCCGCTTCAAGCTGTCGAGTTCGTATTTGATACGTTCAAGCTTGTCGCGGCGCGAAGAAATCACGTCGTTAATCGCCTCATTTTGAGCCCACGTGATTCCGCCCAAAACGGCGAACACCAGACCCATCAGAAAGAGCAGCAAAAAGCTGCGGCGTTCCTGACGGCGCTGACGCAGGACGATTTCGCCTTCGCCCTTGTTCAGATTAATTGTAAATATTCTTACCATTGCTCTTGGTCAATTGCCTTGCGGCCGGTGTTTAGTAAATCGCCTGCGCGCGCAGGGCCAACCCAACTGCTGTCGCAAACTGCGGATGGTTCTTCACGTCCGCAGTGCCGTCCAGAATCTTGAACGGATCGTACGCTTCCACCGGCACGCTGAAACGGCTCGCAAGGAAGTCACACAACTCCTGCGAAGCAGCCGTGCCGCCAAACAGCACAAATTTCATAATACCGCTCTGTCCGGTTTCCTTGACGTAGTAACGGATCGAACGGTTAGTCTCATCATACAGCTTTTCAATCGGAGCCTTATCGGACAGCGCGAGGCTTGCGGCCAATGTTTCGGCACCGGCAGTAGCCATCGGCTTGAGGTCCTTTGACGTCAATCCTTGACGCTTCTTGATTTCCTCAGCCTCCGCAAAGGTGCAGTTCATCCGGTTCATAATATCTTCAGTGAAGCTCCATCCCGCAACCGGAAGATCGCGACTGAAGTACATATCCTTACGGCCCAGAATGACAAGATTCGTGCGGCGCGCTCCGATATTCAGGAAGCACACCACGCCGTCATCCGGCAATTCGTTACGGCTGATGTACGAATTGACGCACGCAAGTGGCTCAAGATCAACCACGCCGGGCTTAAGATCAAGCTCGCGCAGCACGTCAAGATGTGCGTCAAGCGTGCGCTTTGTCGTCACAGCCAAAAGCACCCGCACCTTATCGGCTTCACGGGTGTCGTCACCAAGAATTTGGTAGTCAACAAGCAGTTCCGAGCCGTCGAGCGGCAAGTGCTTTCGCCCTTCTTGATTCAACGCGCTCGCCATTTCGTCTTCCGGCATGGAAAGCGAGCGTATCTCCTTCGTCGCCATGTTGAGGCCTGAAAGACAAGAGCCAAGATGCTGAACGCGTCCCGGTTTTATCCCTGCCTCGCGGAACATGTCCAGAACGAGCGGAACGATGGCGCCCTTCTTGGGGCCATCAAGGTCATACCGCTCGTTAGCGGCACTGTAGATGTCACGGGTCCAAGCGCCGATAAGACGGTTCTTGTCTCCGTGCTTTTCGGTCACGACCAGTTGAATCGCATGTGAGCCAATATCAAGGCCCACGCGAACATTTGTTTTTAATCCAAACACGGGATCTCCAAAGCGAGAGAGGAAATCAAGAGGGTTTCTGCTCTAAGTTGTCGGGCATAGCTGCGGCAGATCGTATCGAGGAAGGAAGGGCCGCGGCGCGAATCGAATTGGCCTGCGGGCATGTTCTGCCCGCAGGCACAATTCAAGAATCTCTGAGGGAACGGATTCAACATATCACCATGCCAAGATCGCTCTCGACAAACGGTTCAAGTTGAGGTCGGCGCAAGTCCGAGGACTTGGGCTTTGATTAGTTATACCTGACGCGACGCTGAGCCGCGACGTCAACCGGATCTTCGGAGGCTTGGCCCCACTGAACCATATTCAGTAAGACTCGACCGTCTTCATCCTCAGCTCCGAGGAAGCACGGCGGCCGACGATATCCGAAACGTCTGTCATAGTGATAGACCTTGTTGTAGCCCGTGCCGCCGCGGTTCGAGCGGTGAACATATCCACGTCGCCACTGCGTAATAGATCCGGTCATCACGATGTTCCCGCGCTCGTCGGGATTTGTTGGGCTTATGTAAGGATCACCGACGTCGTTCATCTGCTCAAGCTGGAAGCTGCCCCGCAGCGACACGATCGCAGCGGTCAGCACGATATCACGGTTATTGGGTGGCGTGCCGGTCTTGTTTTCGCGGCCGTTCTCCCAAGTGTTCGCAATATATATCCACTGCTCACTAACGATACCCAAGATACTTGTCGAGTTGGGAGCCAACGTCCCATTCGTCATGTTCGTACCTGCAAGCATCACGTTGTCAATGAGCCGAATGTCTTCTGCGCAACCGATTGTAAGGTTACATCCTTGGTTGTTCATAACGCCGCGCATTCTTACGCGGCCGTTAAAGAACACACAGGTGCTTTCTGTAATCGGGAAACTAAAATTCTGCGCACTGGTCGTGTCAAATTCCGTGCCCTCGGGCCAGTGATACACTTGCACAGATCCGCCGCGAATTGAGACGTAGTACTCTTCCCCAGGGAAATCGTAATAAGTCGCGTTTGCACGAATGCTTTCCGCAAGTTCTGGCAACTCAACCCGAGGCTGGTTAAACAGCGGCGAGCCGCCACAGTAGTCAAAGTTGAAGGCCGGATTCGGCGATCCTTCTCTAAAACTCGGCTTCGTTGTGGATACGATGTCGCAAGCCACAGGAATTCCGCCTTGCGCGTTCTGCGTCGCAATCCAGTCGTTGGAATGCGCGCGCCCAAACAGCGTATCGCGACCGAAGAAGCGAACAATATCGCCCGGGAAGGTTGCCGACGTTTCCCAATTGGTCAAGTACATGTAGTCCACAAAACTACGTACCTGAACATAGAGAATCGCCTTCGCCGTATCCGGAGCCACTTCGCGGTTGTCCCACGGCGCGTTGACGATTCCGACTGCCTCAATCTTGTACTTCTGGTCGAAGCTAAAGAGCGAGTTGTGGTCAACGGACCCAAAGATCGGCGAAATTTTTACATTCTTGTAGCGGCCCACGTCACCGACGGTACCGTCGCCAAGATTGATAACCGTCTGCGGCACCAAGCCTGCCGGTTGCGAATACAACCACATCAAGCCGCGTTCGATCACACCTGCCTGAGCCACGTAATAGGCCTGCATGGACGATTGCGCCCGCTCGCCTTGAATTGACTCATCGGTTGCCCACTGCATAAACGCAATGCCCGTCCCCAATAGCGCCATTGTCAGCGCCATCATGGCCACGAGGATATAGCCGCGATCGCGGCGAGTTGCGAGGTGTAGAGTGGTCCTGTTCATGATCCGTTCCCTGTTGATCTGTGTAAGGACTTAGTCGTCATTCGGAAAGCCCGACAGCCAGATTGGCAAAGCTCCCGCTACCTGACTTTCAGAAAAGCCAGAAAGCAAAAACTCGTGCCGACCGTCATGCTCTGCGAGGGAACGAGACAGCCCCAAGCGACATTCAACAGTATGCAGACCGGGCTGCCGCGCCGCGAAATCGGCGCGGCAGCAACCGGAGACTATTCAAATTGTAAAGATCAAAGCCAAACTATCTTGCGGCAAGCGGACGGTTAGCCCGTCAAGCCGGTGACAACGAATTCTTTGAAAAACCGATTGTCGGTAATCGCTTTACCCCAGTTCAACGGGGAAATCGTCGTCTCGTAAACGCGTTCACGAATGTAATCATCGCCGTACAAGGCAAGCGATCCATCTGCGCGGTAGCGATACTGCATCACCAGCTTGATATGAATTGACGAGCGAGTAAACTCGCGCGTTTCATATGAAGCACGCGGATCCGTGATGAGCGGATAGTCGATCGAAAACTCCGTTACGCGCATCCTGTCACGTTGGTCAAAAGCGGCAAGATCGGTTTGTGCATTTCGCGCCTGTCGAGCGCTCCAAAAATACGGCCACTCGGCACTGCGCTTGCCCCACTCAGGCTCCACGTTGTTGAACATTATGCCGCGATCGGCATTGTGACTCAACGTGATGAAACCGCCGTACATCTTATGACCAAAGGCAACCTGCCCGGTCGTAAAATAGTTGTCTGTCAAATATGGGAAGTGGCCGCCTGAACGCACCGTGCTGTTCAAGCCACCGTTCTCACCGACAAATTCTCCAATTGCAATGCGCCAGCGCGGGTTTCTACCACTGGTTACCTGATACCCGCCGAGCGACCATTGCAATACATTCACCATTTCAGTCATTGCAGAATGCGCGTATTGGTCCATCTGCCGTTCGGCGTTTGCAACCCGCGTTTGCATTCTGAAATCACGAAATGCGGCCCATCCGCCCAACAAGACGGTCGCGCCAATAAAGACCGCCAACATTTGCGACACCAGCGTAAAGCCGGCCGCTCTGCTTAGTTTTTCAAGTCCTGCCTTGCGGAGGACATTCTTGAGCTTACTCATGTTCTGCCTCCTCAATTGGGGATAATGAAAGTGGATTGAAGTCTAATCGTGCGTTCCGGGCCCTTGCGCTCGCGGTCATCGTCTGACCCCAAGTCACCGGCGATGACTGGCTCTTCCCATGACGCGGTACACGTCACACGGTAGTAGTCCGGATTCAAAGTCGTCAAGGGGTCATCCCCTTGATAGAAGGCCTCACGGCGCAAAAGCGCAGTGGTCATCATGACTCTGCCATCACGATCTGTGCGACTATCCAGCTCCACTTCCTGTTCATGTGGAGTGATGATGTACGCCAAATCGTAGCGATAATTGGCAGAGAAACGGATACGAGCCGTCTCCTCCTCCATAAAGCCGCGAAGCTTATAGAGGGCAGTCTTGTAGTGTTCCTGGTGAATTAGGGCTTCTCGCCCATACAGGAGGGAGTAAGAGGTCCCAATCGCGGCGATGGCGAGAATCGTCATACCGACGGCTATCGTCACCAGATCGGCTGCACCGCGCTCCAGTTTGCGAATGCGTTTGCTCATGTTCGGCCTCATTGATTGATTCCAGTGGTCCAAGGCCCACCCCCCGGATTACTCGGAGAGGTTAACCTCGAACAACTTGGAATTTTCGGCCACGTGAGCCGCTGTTTCGCGGCTGATCAAGCCCTTGTGCATCAAGCGCATCAAGTCCTGATCGAGGCTTTGCATACCCGATTTTCCGCCCGACTGGATTACAGAAGGGATCTGATAGATTTTATCTTCGCGGATCAGGTTACGGACCGCCGTCGTTGCCACCATGATCTCGGAAGCAACCACTCGGCCCAGTCCATCCTTTTTCGGAAGCAGTTTCTGTGCCACAACGGCTTCCAGCGACTCCGCCAACATCGAGCGGACCTGAGTCTTTTGGGCAGCCGGGAAAATATCAATAATACGGTCGATTGTCTTGGCCGCGCTGGACGTGTGCAACGTCGCGAACACCAAGTGACCCGTTTCCGCCGCCGTCAAGGCCAGCGAGATGGTTTCCAAGTCGCGCATTTCGCCGACCAGAATCACGTCCGGGTCTTCACGAAGTGCGGCACGCAAGGCGTTGGCGAAACTGTGCGTGTTCGCCCCCAACTCGCGCTGGTTCATCATACAGTTCTTCGAATCATGGAAGAACTCAACCGGGTCTTCAATCGTGATGATATGAAGTTCTTTATACTCATTAATCCAGTCCACCATGGTGGCCAGAGTGGTGGTCTTACCGGAGCCTGTCGGGCCGGTCAGAAGCACCAAACCGCGATCACGGTCGGCCAAGTCGCGCATTACTTCGGGAAGTCCGAGTTCTTCAAACGAACGGATTTCCGAGGGAATGGTACGGAACACAGCGCCGTAGCCGTTGATCTGCTGGAAGACGTTTACACGGAAGCGGGCGATATCTTCGAGCTTGGCCGAGAAGTCGATTTCCTTCATTTCAAGGAAGCGCTCGAGCTGCTCGCGAGTCAACACCTGCTGAACAATATTCTCAAGGGTGGCATGGGCCATTTTCGGCAAGTTCAACTTGCGCATACGACCATGCACGCGAATCATCGGAGTCGATTCACTCGAAAGGTGCAAGTCCGACGCACCTTGATCTACGGCAAACCGAAGCAGCTCGAAGATGTTAATATGTGTTGCCGTTGCTACTGCCACGTGTCTTTCCTCGCTTCCTGAACCCTAAAGCTATTGCTCATACCCCGAAAACGCCAACGTCTAATCGAACAAGTGCGGAGCGGAATCGCTCCGCTCCGCACCGTTCACATATCTTACTCTTCGTCCGGCTCAGGCAGGCCGTAGCCCAACCACTTGCCTTCTTTGACGACGTACTTGACTTCTTTGCCGGCGCCGCCGCGCATTTGATCGGTCGAGGTCGCCACAATTTCATCCGGTGGATTACCCGTGAACGAGAAGGTCCATTGGAGCAGAGTTGACTCCGAAATCTTCACATAGCGAGCGTCCTGCAGGTCTTCGACGTTACCGGGATATTCGCCACGGTCCTGATAGAAGATCTGAGCGGCCTGCCAGATTGAGCTAATTGCCGTCTTGGCATCGCTCGCACGGGCGCTTTCAACATACTCAAGATAGATCGGCACCGAAATCGCGGCGAGAATGGCCACGATGACCACCACGATCAAGATTTCGATAAGGGTGAAACCCTTCTGGTTCTTACGCCGACGAATCAGTCGGTTTAACATGGTACTTCCTCCATACATATGGCTTACCGTTGCAGATTGCCCGTGCTCGTGTCGCATGCCTTGCACGGTCCTCCATGAACTTAGTAGCACTCAACTTACGATGAGAGCGGCAATTTATCAAGTCCTCAGAGGCTCGTCAAAAAACTCAGGTTCCTTGCAACTCAAGAACTTACGGCAATTTTCAAGCCCTTTTGAGGTTTGATTTTTTCTTCCTAACCTTAATAAAATCAAACTCACCATTAATGACTTACCGTGCATTCCGTGCAAAACGTGCATTTCATGCACATCAAGGCTATCGCGAACTTTTAGGCTTTTTTTGATTCAGTGGAAAAGAGAGGCGGATGCCGAGAGGCGAGACTTAAATGTTTGCTGAATGTCTCGGGTTCGGTGGCAGGTATCTAAAGCGGACTGTGGAGTGAGACAGAATGCGTGCGATAGAAGATTTTAGGACGTGGGTGGATCTACTGATTTGGCGAAAAACACAACCGCTTAGTGACCACATAAGGCGTTGTTTCTGTGTAAAACGCTAACAATTGTCGGAACGGGAGTATTGGATTAACAGGAGGTTAATTTTCTTGAGTGCACCATAATTCACAAAGTCTAACTCCTTGTTATTTTTCAATTCCTTTAATATACAAAATTTTGAACGTTTGCGCAATGGATATTTTCATTTTATTAAACTTAACAAACTGTTGATATGGCTTGAATTGACTAAGAATTTGGTGTGGTGGAGGTGTGCTCGGCGGTTCGGGGCACCCGCAGCGGGTGCCGCCGCGTGGAATTACTTTTCCTGCAGACGGATTGCTTCAACAAGATATGATCTTTCTGCCTGATACAATGAATCGGCGCGCACATCAAGTGCAACACTTCCCAAGGTTTGCGAGGGGTCTCGTTTAGCCCCAAAAAAACCAAAGTTCTGGTAAAATATATCCAAATACGTTAGTGCGGATTCGTATCGTTCCCAATTCTTTGCTGCAAGATACGCCTTGCGCAATCCTCTTTCGGACTTCCATCCTTGATCAAGAAGCGAATCAGTTACGAGAATACCCCGTGCAATATCCTCTTTGTAAAACGCGGTGATAACCATTGACTCGCCTATACGATTGGTATCAGCTGCTGAACAAGGGGTTTCGATTGCACGAGAATCAAAATTTCGTTCGATAGGATTTCCAGTCGATACGATTGGTCCGTAGGGAGGTGGAGCCAGATGCGCTCGTACGCATAGAGTTCTTCCCACTAATTCTTCTGGGACTTCGATTTGAAAGTAGTACGTTGATTGGTCAAGTGCTGATGTGAGAGAATGGGCGTCTGATCCTTGGGTCCGCGCTCGCTCATCTATTACAAAATACTCAGGCTGACACAATTCATAAACGTCTTGATCCGGATCAAAAGTCGAAGGTGTTGCATCCAAATCAAATTCAACTTCTAACCAGCTCGGTTGTGTCATGGATGATTTAGGTAGCAAACTGGTGGTTTGCTTTGATAATACATGAACGTTTATTATTGCAAGAGATTGAGAGAGAGTACTTTTTACAGTCGATTTTGCGCATGAAGAGCCTTCGACAGATGAAAAGTCCAGAAAGACTCTGGTGTCCGCAAATGCCACCAGCTTGAATACAAATAGAAACCCTATCCCGAAAAGAAGATTGTTCACAGTGAACCCCGCTTAATCTTGTTTGATGTCAGTTTATAGCTCAATTGTTTGGCCAACTGTTCGCGTCAATAGGTCGTAATGAACGTTCTTCCAAACAATTATGATCATCCGATTCATAGCCAGTTCCATAAGTGCCTCGTCGTTAACAAATATACCACTCTTTTCAGACATTCAAAGTGATACCCGTTTTCGGGGCTAGATCCCACCCGCTTCAAAAGATTGAATACAGATAGAATTCGCGTCATAATATTGGTCTCCGAGGTGTGGGGGTTTGTTGGTTCCTGTGACCTTTGTGCAAGAAGGGGTTTTGAGTTGAGATTGTCAAGAGGGGTGGTTTGCGCTTCAAATTGTGGTTTGCTTGGTAAGATGCTTCCAGCATGACAGTGGGCTTGGAAGTTGTGGTGCGGTTTGGCACTGGCGGCACGCCTGCCGCCCCTACACCATACGCGGGACATGCTTGGCATTCTCAATTTGCTTTACAAGATCCTTCAGGCCGCGGCGGCCTTCAGGATGACAAGTCTGCCCTTTTCATTTGCGCTGGCGATGGTAGGCTGCTTTGGCTGGATCCTTACAGAGGATGACAGAAGTTTGGCGCGGGCGGATTGCCATCCGCCCCTACATTTTGCACGGAGGCGGGCGACGCTGTGAAAAACAAAAAACAGGTGTGTAAACACCTGTTTTTACTTGTCGGGGCGACTGGATTCGAACCAGCGACCCTCTGCTCCCAAAGCAGATGCGCTACCGGACTGCGCTACGCCCCGAAGTTTTTTGGAACCCGCAATGTAACGGAGTTTGACGGTAAATGCAAATGCCAGCAAAAAACAACGGCCCGCCAATCGGCGGGCCGTCATGCCCTCAAACTTGCCCTTGCCCATTACATTGCGACAGCGCTCGGACGGTCACTCAAGGTGACTTGACGACGACTGGAGAATTGCGCGAGCAACTCCCGCAGTTGTGCATCTCCATTTGAGATGACGCCGCGATCCTGAAGGAAGTTCAGCACGGTGCCGTAATCTTTGTTGGCCAAGCGGAGATAACGCTTGACGGTATTCTTCGACAAGTTAAAATCACGAGCCGTCGCACGGATACCTTGACCCGTTAAGAGACTCCGATAGATCTTCTCGATAGTATCCCAATCAAGCCGAGAGTCCCAAAATGGCGTACCCTTCAGCTCGCTAAATGTCTTACCGCAGGTCTTACAAATCAGCAGGCGTACCTGTTTGCGACCGTAGCGTGTATAGAGATTTATGTTGCCCCCATTATTCTTGCCATGATCGGGGCAACCGGGGTTCGGACAGGAAAATTGGTCCAGGTTCATGATGTCTCACCCGGTTCGTGAACAGCTTATTACCGTTTGAATTATCGGCGGGGCAAGGCCATCTCTTTAATTAACCTAATCCACCCTTCCTAAGTGTCTAAATTGCACATAACGGTTAAATAGCGTTATTTCAGATAATTAGACATTTTTCACCCGAAAGGCCCTCATTGCTTTATTCAGTGGGTTTAAGTATTTTCATGGCTTATCGGTTTGCCCCCTTTCATATCATATCTCGAACCCTCTTATGCAAGCCATTCAAAAAAGTAATACTAATCCCGGACTGACGTATCTTCCGAACGCGCCGGTCCCGCAAATCACAACCCCGCATGATGTCATTGTTAAAGTTAAAGCAGCCGGCATCTGCGGTACAGACGTTCATATTCATGCCGCCAAGCCGTCATTAATGAACAGAATGGGCAAGGTGGTCCCCCTGACCATCGGCCACGAATTCTGCGGACATATAGAAGATATGGGCCACGGTGTGGAGGGCCTCAGCAAGGGTCAGTTTGTTTCTGCGGAAATGCACTGGACCTGCGGCCAATGCTACAATTGCCGGACAGGAAACGGCCACTGGTGCCTATCCCAAACCGTCGGAGGGATTGACCAACCCGGCGCTTTTGCCGATTATGTTAAGCTACCCGCCAGCGCAATCGTGCCGCTTCCGCCGGAACTTTCAGTTGAAGTGGCGGCTTATTTAGACGCTATCGGAAACTCGGTTTATACGTCGCGCGCGGCAGACGTTGTTGGAAAAGACGTTGCCGTACTTGGCGCCGGGCCGTTGGGAATTCTTGCCGTTGCTTTGTGCCGATTAATGGGCGCAAAGAAAATCTATGTGACAGACATTTCGGATTATGTGCTCAAGGTCGCGAAGGATGAAGGCGCGGACGAAGTGTTCAACGTCAAGGACGAGAAACAGCATCAAGAATTCATCAAGATGGCGACCGCCGATCACACCAAGCGCGGGCTTGACGTTGTGCTGGAAATGTCGGGTGCGACCTCAGCTTACAGCGACGCCTTCAAGACTCTGCGCATGGGCGGTGATTTTGTGCTGCTCGGTTTGCCGTCAGGCGAAATGGCGGTGAATTTCTCCGGCGACGTAGTGATGAAAGGCTTGACGATTCACGGAATTTTTGGCCGCCGGATTTTCAATACGTGGGCGGATATGCTCGCGCTGCTGCAAGGCGAATTCCTCGGCACTGCAAAACGACTTGTCACACATCAATTCGCGTTGGCTGATTTCGAACGCGGATTTCAAACGAAACTTGCCGGCGAAGGACTTAAAGTCGTTCTTTATCCCGGCGGATTGCCAAAGGCTTAGTCAGTGCCAAAACCGTCGATACAACCGACGCCGGAACACGATCACGAGACGGAAAAGCTGTCGTTGGTCAAACGAATTCAGCGCACGGTACTTGGCCGTCGCTTGAATCCGTTTGATCCGGCTGTTTTTCACAATATTTCTCTGATCGCGTTTTTTGCGTGGGTTGGTTTGGGAGCGGATGGAATTTCTTCCGCCAACTATGGTCCGGAAGAGGCCTATCTCGCGCTTCATGGAGCGACTTTCCTTGCTCCCGTACTTGCACTTATGATTGCCGTGACAATTATGATTATCTCGGCGGCGTATGTGCAGGTCATTGAAGAATTCCCGAACGGCGGAGGCGGATATCTGGTCGCGTCCAAGCTGTTATCACCGCAGCTTGGCGCACTGGCCGGAACTGCTCTTGTTATTGACTATGTGCTGACGATTGCCGTGTCGATAGTTTCAGGCGTTGACGCGGTGTTTAGCATGGTGCCGGCTCATTACGACTTCTTGCGAACGTGGGTGGCCATTGCGGCGGTGGTGTTCCTGATAGCTTTGAATCTGCGCGGCCTCAAGGAATCTATCTTAGTTCTTCTGCCAATCTTCCTAATCTTCGTGATCACTCACGTGGGATTGGTGTCTTATGGTCTCATCTCACACTTGCCGGATTTCTCGGTTCGATCGGCTGAGAATCTGAGTTTAGCGAGCGACATGGTCAAGACTGAAGGATGGCTGTTTATCATCGGCGCGCTGCTCCATGCCTTCTCGATGGGTGCGGGTACTCTTACCGGTATTGAAGCCGTCGCCAACGGTATGCAGACGTTGAAAGAGCCGCGAGTTCGCACCGGTAAAAGAACCATGTTCTATATGGCGGTGTCACTCGCTTTCTTGTCGGTGATGCTGCTGCTGAACTTCTTCCTGTTTCAAACTCCACACGTCGAGGGCAAGACGCTCAACGCATCGTTGTTTGATCAGATTACGGGAGGATGGCATTTTGCCGGATTAGATGCCGGCGGAATACTGACAAGCGTGATGCTGATCTCGGCGGCGTTGTTATTGTTCATTGCGGCACAAACGGGATTTATCGGCGGGCCGCGCGTGTTGGCCAATATGGCTGAAGATTCGTGGGTGCCTCATCGTTTTGGCCACTTGTCTGAGCGGTTGGTTACGCAAAACGGCATCGTTTTGATGGGAGCCGCTGCTATCGGATTTATCTTATTTGCGCGCGGCGACACGACCGTTCTGGTGGCTCTGTACGCGATTGACGTGTTCCTATGCTTCTCACTTGCGCTGTTGGGAATGTCAAAGCTGTGGTATCAGAAGCGGAAGATCGATCCGACATGGCGCAAGCATTTCTTGATCAGCATGGCTGGGCTGGCAGTCAGTCTCGTGCTGCTGGCGATCATGGTGGTTATAAAGTTCTCGCACGGTGGTTGGCTTGTTGTACTCTTGACGGGCCTGTTTCTCCTGCTGTGCTTGAAGATTCGCAAACACTACCGAGAGGTTGAGACCAAAGTCAAAGAACTCGATGATATCTTGGGCACACTCTCCCTGGGAGAATCCACCGTTAAGGCTGACGCATTGAAAACGAATGAACCGACCGCGGTCATTCTCGTGCAAAAGTTCAGCGGACAAGGAATTCACCTGCTACTCTCAACGCAGCGTCTGTTTGGTGGACGATTCAAACAGTTTATCTTCGTCTCGGTCGGGGCAATCGACTCGGGCCGGTTCAAGGGCGTCAGCGAAATGCAATCACTTCAGGACGAGGTGAACAAAGAGACTGAAAAGTATGTCATGCTGGCCCGTTCGTATGGTTTAAAGGCCGAATCGCGAACGAGCTGCGAATTAGATTACATGGCCGAGATCGAGCGACTCTGCGTGCAGGTGCATGAAGAGTTCCCCAATAGCGTGTTCTTTGCCGCAAAATTGCTATTCTGGAAAGATACTTTCTGGACAAGATTCTTACATAACGAAACTCCGATGACGCTGCAGCGCCGTTTGATGTTCCACGGTTTGCAGTTCGTCGTCCTCCCCGTTCGACTACAGTAAACAGTTAGATTAGACCAATGTATAACGGTTTCAAAGAATTTCTCTCCTCCGAACTCGTCGGTATTCGCGAGTCCGGATTGTTCAAAAACGAGCGCATCATTGATTCTCCGCAAGGGGCCGAAATCAAAGTTCGCAACCGCGACGTTCTAAATTTTTGCGCAAATAACTATCTCGGCCTCGGCGACCATCCAGCTCTTATTGAAGTTGCCAAGGAGGCGCTCGATCTGCGCGGTTATGGACTCTCGTCCGTGCGGTTTATCTGCGGCACACAGGATATTCATAAGAAGCTTGAGAACCGCCTGGCCAAGTTCATCGGCATGGACGATGCAATCCTTTACTCATCGTGCTTTGACGCCAACGGCGGACTGTTTGAGACGCTGATGAAGGAAGAAGACGCGATAATAACCGATGCGCTGAATCATGCGTCAATCATTGACGGAATACGACTCTCAAAAGCCAAGCGATTCATTTACAAGAACTGCGATATGCAGGACCTTGAAGAGCGCTTGAAAGAGACGCAGGATTGCCGTTTCCGCCTTGTGGGTACGGACGGCGTATTTTCGATGGACGGCTCGATTGCCCCGCTACCCCAGATTTGCGATCTCGCAGAGAAATATAACGCCATTGTGATGGTTGATGATTCGCATTCGACGGGTTTCATGGGCAAGCATGGGCGTGGCACTCATGAGCATCACAATGTGATGGGCCGAGTGGATATTATCACGTCCACTTTGGGGAAAGCGCTTGGCGGTGCATGCGGCGGGTTCACGGCCGCAAGGCAGGAAATCGTGGATATTCTGCGCCAACGCTCGCGTCCATATCTGTTTTCCAATACCGTTCCGCCGCCGATTATCGCGGGTGCGTCGAAAGCGCTCGATATGTTGATGGAAACGACCGCGCTGCGCGACAAGCTGCACGCTAACACCAAGTACTTCCGTGAAGCCATGACTGCGGCGGGATTCGATATCAAGCCCGGCGAGCATCCGATTGTTCCGATCATGCTCTACGACGCTCACAAGGCGCAGGAGATGGCGACGGCGATGCTCGAAGAGGGCGTGTATGTCATCGGTTTCTTCTTCCCCGTTGTGCCCAAGGGACAAGCGCGGATTCGCGTGCAGATTTCGGCCGCACATGACGGCGACCACCTTGATGCGGCGATCACGGCTTTCAAGAAGGTTGGCAAGTCGCTCGGAATTATCAAGTAGGTTAGTCGTATTTGAAATGAAAAGCCCGTCGCGAGACGGGCTTTTTCATTAGCAAACTGTGAATTAGCTATCTTAATTCGAGCCACATTGTCTGATCCTTGCGCGCCGTGTATCGTTTCGCGCGCAGTGCGGGACGCTCTTTGGGAGCGGACAATTTGCTGTAATCCCGTTCGACAGCGAACATTGCACCCTGTCGGCCGAGGCCGCCGGAGCGCGCATGTTTTACGAACTCGGGATTAAGTTCAAACAAGACGAATCGGCGTTCACTTGCGTCACCTTCATGATGACTGTGTTCAAGACATGCGAAGCCTGTGCTCCCCGTGCCTGCAAATGGATCGAGCACAACTTCGCCCGGCATCGTGCTCTTCTCGATCAACATGCGAAGCAGATCGCGCGGCTTTTGCGTTGCGTGCGCGCGCTGAGCGGAAGGAACGTTATCATACTCCATCACGTCCGCATCGCGTTTGCCGTTGAGATGCCGTTTGCCTTTGTGCGCGAAAATTATCATCTCATATTGCGGCGCGTAGGAGCCGTTCAAATCGCCGCTGCCGTGATTGTTCTTCACCCAGATAAGGCAGTTTTTCACTTCAAACTTGCGCGCGATTTCCGCATAGAAAACGGGATACGTGTCATAGCGCGTAAAACAATAAAAATGCGTGTCGTTTTTCAGGACGCGATGCATTTCGTCCACCCAGTCCCCCACCCATTCGAGCGAGACGTCATTGGCGAACTTGGGCAATTTTTCGCGCGCTGTGCGTCGGTTGGATTGATAGTCAATCCCGTATGGAGGATCCGTTACGACGAGATCAATGGACTCATCAGGCAGTTGCCGAATCAGCTCAAAACAATCTCCGCACGTAATGGTATTTAGCCAATCTTCTTGAATGCTCATGTCCACTCAGAGAGAGGGTCACCACACGAATTCTCGCGGTGACCCGAACTTCTGCCTCGTTATTAAACGAATTTCCCTTAGCCCGCCTTAAACAAACTCTTCACCACGTAACCCGCCAACGCCGGATTTTCTTTCAACCGGCGCGTCGAGTAGCCGTACCACGCTTTGCCGAAAGGCACATACACTCTCATGCGATGCCCGCGCTTCACGATGCTATCGCGCAACTCTGGCAGCACGCCCAACAGCATTTGAAACTCATACCGTGCACGATCCATGCCATGTGATTTAATCAGCTTCTCGGACTCGGTGATCAAATAATCGTCGTGCGTGGCGATACCGACCTGTGCGCCGCCCTTGAACATCAAGTCGAGCAATGATAGATAGTTATCTTGAACGGCCTTGCGATCTTTGTACGCAATACTCTCCGGCTCAACGTAGATTCCCTTGCACAATCTGAAATTCGTCGGGCCTCTATCCATCAAGCGCTTGACGTCATCAGCAGTTCTTTTCAGGTAGGCCTGAACAACAATGCCCAGCCTGCACTCGTTTCGAAACTCTTCAAAAATCGCCAGAGTTTCGCTCGTGTAGGGTGAATCTTCCATATCGATGCGCACGAACACATCGCGTTTTGCAGCTGACTCGATTAGAATTTTTAGATTTTCACGCGCGAGTTTCGGGCTGATAGAGAGGCCGACGGCCGTAAGCTTAACGGAAACACCGGATTTAAGTTTGCGTTCGGAGATCGCATCGATTAATTTTAGATAGGCGTCGATTTCCTGACGCGCTTCCGACGGATCGGAGACAAACTCACCCAAAACATCCACGGTCGCATGCATTCCGCGCGCGTTAAAATCCTGCACCACTTGCATCGCGTCCGCGAGCGTTTCACCGGCGATATATTTTGCCGCCACCCGACGGATGATTCCGCGCGGGACGAGCGGCATTGTCTTAACGACCAATTGGTCAAATAGAGACATTGTAGGAGTTACTTAGAATCGAATTGTGGCGCCGATTTGAAAGCCGTCACTGTTTTCGGGCGTTAAACTCGGCGAGATGTCAATTTCAAAAAGCTGTGCATCCACATAGGCGTCACCGAGCGAGAGTAATTTGATCCCGGCGATCCACCAGATATTTTTGTTGCGCGAGCTACGAAACAGTTTTTCTTCGGTGAAGTTATCGGCTTTCTTCGCGGCCTGCATCCAGTCGTTGTACCGCGAGGTTCCAACAATCAGAAGCACTTCAGTCACAAAAAACGCCGCCGACTTCACATATGATTCATTATAAAACTGTCCCCAACCGGGTACAGCAAGCGAACGAAAGACTGCGCCCGTCGTGCTCTTTTTCGGTTTCACTCGATTCGGCTCTGCGGCATAAACCGAAGATGCCCAAACGAGTGAAAGCAAGATTATGCCGATGGCAAGAGCGCGATACATTCAATCTCAACTAACACGTCTTTGGGCAAACCTGCCACTGCAACCGTGCTTCGAGCAGGCGGAGATTTCTTGAATACGGCTCCGTAAACTTCATTCACGGCGACAAAATCACTCATGGACTTCAGAAATATCGTCGTCTTGACGACATGATCAAAATCAGTTCCTGCAGCTTCAAGAATCGCGCGTAGGTTCTGCATGACTTGCGCGCATTGCTCGGATGCGGTTGCACCAACAATCTCCATCGTAGCGGGATTCAGCGGGATCTGACCTGCTGTGAAGAGCAGCGGTCCGTGGACTTTCACGCCCTGACTATAGGGGCCGATTGCCGCCGGGGCCGACGACGTACTTACTATTTCACGCTGCATTATTTTATCTCTCTAAATTCGGCGTCTTCGATGTCATCAGCGCGGCGCGCGGAATTTGCCGGACGCTGGGGACGGCCTTTGACGTTGTTCTCCGTCGTGCGCGAGCGAAACAGATTCATCAGAATCTTCACCGCGAGCACGGCCGCGACAACGACCAATAACATCCGCAGCATTCTAAATATCCACCGGGTTGAAGTAGCGTGTGCCGAGCTGTTCACGTTCAATTTCCGACGTAATCGCCGCTAAATGATTTGAGTTATTCACAAAGTCAAGCTGCGTCGTGTTCACGATCAACAGCGGAGTTTCATCATAGTTGAAGAAGAAATGATTGTAGCCTTCGTTCAACGTGCGGATATATTCTTCCGACATATCGCGCTCATATGGTCTGCTGCGCAATCTGATGTTCTTCATCAAACGATCCGTCGAACTTTGCAGATAGACCACAATATCAGGTTTTCGCACTCGCACTTCCATTAACGCCATCACTTTTTCATACAAAGTCAACTCGGCTTCGCTCAAATTGATGTAGGCAAAAATGCGGTCTTTCGGAAAAATATAATCCGAGATCAGCGTCGAATGAAAGAAATCCGGCTCGGGAAGCTCCTGCTGTTGGCGGAAACGCGACAGGAGAAAGAACAGCTGCGTCTGAAATGCGTAGTGGCGCTGGTCTTTGTAGAACTGTGCGAGAAACGGATTCTCGTCGTGATTTTCGAGGATGAGCCGACCATTCAGATTCTCCGAGAGAATTCTCGCCAGCGAGGTCTTCCCAACGCCGATAACTCCTTCAATCGCGATATACCGATGGCGGGTGCTCATGTTTCGATGGGATGATCAGACTCGATGATGTACTTATCTTCGCAGCGCTCAAGATGCTCACGAAACGTCAATGTTGATCCGGGCATGATCTCATCGGGTATCAACTCACAGAGAGGCTTCAATACAAAATCTCGGCGAAGCATGCGCGGATGCGGAACAGTTAGATTGGAATGCGCGATAAACAGATTTCCCCACAACAGCAAATCCAAATCACATATCCGCGCGCCGCCATTCTTCTTGTTTGCGGAGCCGAGCGTGGCTTCTATCCGCTGCAGAATCGCAAAAAATTTCTCGGGCGGCATCTCGCGTCCGCACTCGAACACAGTGTTCAGAAAAGCGCCGCCTTCCACACCCTCGGCAGGTTTGGACATGCAACAGCTTGCGATGCCTAACAGATGTATCCCGCGCTCGCCAAACTCCATAAGGGTATTGGAGAGGTTCTTTCTCAGGTCGCCTTCATTTGTGCCGAAAGCGACATATGCGTGCCTAATCATTTACTCGACATCGCACAACTTCGACTTCGACGTTGCTGATGACGCCTCCCATCGGAACATGTGGTTTGCGAACGCGCACAACGACTTCCTGAACGGCGGCAAATTTCACCAACACTGCATTAGCAAGTTCAGAGGCGCAGGTTTCGAGCAAGCGATAATTTTCAGCAAGAAATGTGCGTTCCAATTCGCGAAAGAGCAGTGTGTAATCCACCGTCCAATAGAGATCATCGCCGCTGCTTCCGCTGCGGCCAAAGTCTCCGGCGACTTCGCAATCAAGTTCAAACAATTGTCCAAGACGTCGTTCTTCATCGAGAGCGCCGTGATGGGCATATATTTGGATTCCCTTGAGACGGATTCTGTCTTGCGGAGCGCTCATGATGCATCAACCTTTAAGGACTCAACGATTCGGACCAAACTCTTTATCAAGGGTTCCAGTTCAGATAACGGAAGCATATTGCCGCCGTCGGAAAGCGCGTGAGCCGGATCGGGATGTGTTTCAATAAAGACCGCTGAAACAGCGCCAGTGGCAACGGCGGCGCGCGAAAGCGGGCCGATGAATCGTGGCGTTCCTCCAGAGACTCCGCCGCCTTGCCCGCCCATTTTTTGAACACTGTGAGTCGCATCGAAAACTACCGGAAAACCCAAGTCGGCAAGTTGTACAAGCGAACGCATATCCACAACTAAATCGCGATAGCCAAAGCTTGCGCCGCGCTCGGTCAACAATACTTTTCCGTTGCCCGTTGAAGCGATTTTATCGGCGGCGAATCGCATGTCCTCTGGCGCAACGAATTGCCCTTTTTTCACATTCACTGCCTTGCCCGTTTTGCCCGCCGCAACAAGAATATCTGTTTGTCTGCACAAGAAGGCGGGAATCTGTAGGATGTCCACGACTTCTCCTGCCGGTGCAGCTTGCTCAGGTAGATGAATATCGGTTGTCACAGGCAATCCGGAGTTCTTGCGAACATTTTCCAGAATTCGCAAACCCTCATCCAAGCCCGGTCCGCGAAAACTTGTTACGGACGTGCGATTTGCTTTGTCAAAACTCGCTTTGAAAACCGGCAGAACGCCCGTGCGCGTCGCAATCATGGCAAGCTCTTCGGCCAGAAACAAACACAGGTCTTCCGATTCGATCACGCAAGGTCCGGCAATAATCGCGAGCGGATAGAACTCGCCGCCAATATCAATTGAGTTTGTCAATGATTGCTTTCGTTATGTCGGCTGTACCGTACTGTGAACCGGACAACAGATCGGGAGTCAAATATTTACCTTCCTTCAGCACGGCGCGCACTGCTTGATCAACATTCGCGGCCGCGGCGTCTTCGCCGATATGCCGCAACATCATCGCGCCTGCAAGCACAAGCGATATCGGGTTTGCGATGCCTTTGCCCGCGATATCGGGCGCGCTGCCATGAATGGCCTCGAACATCGAAACTTTGTCACCGTAGTTTGCGCCTGGTGCTACGCCCAAGCCGCCTACCAAACCTGCAGTCAAATCAGAGATGATGTCGCCAAACAAATTCGTCGTTACAATCACGTCGTAGGCGTGCGGTTTCTTGACAAGTTCCATGCACGCCGCGTCAATGATTTTCTCTTCGGCCATAATATCCGGATGATTGGCCGCAACTTCGCGAAAGCTCTCAAGAAAAATACCGGAAAAGATCTTCAGGATATTCGCCTTATGGATGCACGTCACTTTCTTGCGGCCGTTCTTGCGCGCCCAGTCGAAAGTGTAGGAACACACGCGATCCATTGCCGACCGTGTGTTGCAAGCAACGACAATTGCTGCGCGCTTGTCAGGATCAACGTACATTTCCTGACCCGTATAGAGACCTTCCGTATTCTCGCGCACGACTACGATGTTCGTGTTCGGGAAGGGTGTCTTCAGGCCGTCAAATGAAACGCAAGGTCTGACATTGGCGTAAAGATTCCATTTCATTCTCATGGATACGTTCACGCTCTTGTAGCCGCCACCAACTGGTGTCGTGATTGGGCCTTTGAGAACTACTCCCGTTCTATCAACTGAATCGGCCGTTTCTTTGGGCAGCGGATCTTTTCCTGCTGCAATCGCGGCTAAACCTGCATGACAAACTTCCCACTGAATGACAACGCCCGTCGCCTCCATGATGGCCACTGCGGCCTCAGAGATCGACGGGCCGATACCGTCACCGGGAATGAGCGTCGCCTTGTGGGTGCGCTGCATTCCTACTCCTCTATCGCTGTTTCAAGTTTTTTGGCCGAAGCATGTTCTTTCGCTTTCGGCTCTGTTATATTCATACATGCTCCCACAAAATCTCTGAACAGAGGATGCGGGTGCGTCGGACGGCTCTTCAGTTCCGGATGGAATTGAACGGCAAGAAACCACGGATGATCGAGCAACTCAACTATTTCCACCAAGTCGCCCCCGGGCCAAACGCCAGTGCAGCGCAAACCTTGCTGCTCAAGTTGCTCGCGATATTGATTATTCACTTCAAAGCGGTGGCGGTGACGCTCGGTAATCGCATCGGTATTGAATGCCGCGTGTGCTTTTGAGCCGCGCGTGAGGAAACACGGATAGCTGCCTAAGCGCATCGTTGCGCCCTTTTGCTTCAGACCGCGCTGCTCCGGCAACAGATCAATTACGGGATGCTTCGTCGTCGGCGCGAACTCCGTAGAGTGAGCTTTGCGTAATCCACAAACATTGCGCGCGTACTCGATAACCGCAGCCTGCATGCCCAAACAGATTCCGAAAAACGGAATGCCTTTGGTACGAGCGTGTTGAATTGCGGATATTTTTCCTTCGATGCCTCGCTCGCCAAATCCGCCCGGAACAAGCAGTCCGCTGCATCCGGCCATCAAATCTTTCGCGTCGCCGTGTTCAAATTCCTCGGCTTCAACCCATTTGAGTTCGACTTTTGCGCCGTGAAATGCGCCGGCATGGACAAAAGACTCGATAATCGATTTGTACGAATCGCGCACTTCAACGTACTTGCCGGCAATTAAAATCCGAACAGTTCCCGACGGATGTTTGATCTTACGGACGACCGATTGCCACTGTGAAAAATCGGGCTCCTTCGCACGCAAACCCAACTGATCGAGCAAGCGTTTGCCCATTCCTTCGCGCTCAAATATCAGCGGCAATTCATAGACTGTGTCCACATCGGGCACGTCAAACACGTCTTCCCTGCCAACATTACAAAACAGAGCGATCTTGTCCTTGACTTTGCGATCCAACGGACGGTCGGTTCTGCACAACAATAAGTCCGGCTGGACACCGATTTCGCGCAACTCTTTGACCGAGTGCTGCGTTGGTTTCGTCTTGACTTCCTGCGCAGTCTGAATAAACGGAACAAGCGTCAGATGAATATATACACAATTTTTGGGACCGAGTTCCAATCCGAATTGTCGAATCGCTTCGATGTAGGGCAGACTCTCAATATCGCCGACGGTTCCGCCGACTTCAACCAACACGACGTCGTACTGTTTTGAGCCGCGCGTCACGGCAAGCATTCGCTCGATAATCTCGCCTGTAATGTGCGGAATAACCTGCACCGTCGCGCCGAGATAGTCGCCTTTGCGCTCCTTGGAAATCACCGTGTAATATACCTGACCGGTCGTCGCGTTGTTCGCGCGGGACATGTCTTCATCTATGAAACGCTCATAGTGCCCTAAATCAAGATCCGTTTCAGCGCCGTCCTCCGTGACATAGACTTCGCCGTGCTGAAACGGATTCATTGTGCCCGGATCCACATTGATATAGGGATCCAATTTCATCATCGAGACTTTCAGCCCGCGCGCCTTGAGCAGCCGCCCAATCGATGCGGACGCGATGCCCTTGCCCAGCGAAGACACCACTCCGCCGGTGATGAACACATATTTCGTGCGACTTGCTTTGCGCGAATTTTTTTGCGGCGACATGATGATTTAAGGGGTTCGGAGAGAAAGGTTCAACAAATCTTCGGGAGTATCCACACCGACTGAACGGCTTTGCACCGCAACCGTGTGAATGACGTAACCTGCTTCCAGCCATCGCAACTGCTCAAGGCTTTCGACCTGTTCGAGCGGAGATGTCGGCAGCTTTACAAGTTGTTCAAGAATCTCGCGGCGAAAACCGTAGATACCAAGATGGCGGTTGTGAATCGTGCCGTTTGCCGGTTGATTTCGCAGGAAGGGAATGACCGATCGGCTGAAATAGAGCGCGCGTCCGTCTTGCGCAACCACAGCTTTGACCACATGCGGGCGCTCAAGCTCTTTGTCAACACGCGTAGGTACGACAGCGGTGCCGATTTGCAATCCCGCGCTTTGCATCAACATTGCAACGGCGCCGATTACTTCAGGCTCCATCATCGGCTCGTCGCCCTGCACGTTCAGAACGATTTCGTAGCCCGGTGTCTCAGAGGCAGCAGCCGCTACTCGATCCGTGCCTGAGGGTAAAGCCGGATCGGTCATTACGGCTTCTGCGCCAAAACCCGCGCAAACTCGCAAAATGCGATCATCATCAGTGGCCACCACAACACGATCAACGCCTGACGCGGCCGTGCATTTTTCCCACACATGCTGAACCATCGGTTTTCCCCACAGCAACTCGAGCGGCTTCCCCGGAAAACGAGTGGCTCCAAAGCGTGCGGGGATTACCGCCAAGACTTTGCTCATCCGCCTAACACTCTCGGAAGCCGGAAAAACTCCTCTGTCCGATCAGGCGCATCACGCAACACAATTTCGCGCGGAAGCGACTCGTGCGGCACGTCATCCTCTAACAGGTTGTCCCCTTCCACGCAGTGCACCATCGGCTTAATTCCAGTCACGTCAACGGCCTTGAGCTGATCGAAATAAGCCAAAATCGCGTTAAGGTCCTTTTCAAGAACCGCGAACTCTTCCTCGTTCAGTCTCATCCGAGCCAATTTGGCCAGATTTTCTATGTCGGTTCGTGTGACGCTCAAGAGATGTTTACTTCAACAAAAACAATGCGTTTATGATTGCGGGTGTATTAGGGTTAAGGTAGCGGAAAATAGCCCAAAAGTCAAGGGAGGACAGCGGTTGCTTCGGAGCCAGCGGCATGGCTGAATTGCAGGCGATACAGGCGGTGGTAGATACCACCAAGTTTCAGGAGTTCGTCGTGAGACCCCTCTTCACGCAGTTTTCCGTGGTGCATTACCAGTATTCGGTCGCAACTTTGAATGGTTGACAGGCGATGTGCGATAATTATCGAAGTTCGGCCTGTCAAAACCCTACCGATTGCTTGCTGAATTAGCTGTTCCGTTTCGGTGTCAATAGAGGCGGTTGCCTCATCCAAAATTAGCAGGTCGGGCTTTCTTAGAAGA
Source organism: uncultured Alphaproteobacteria bacterium (assembly GCA_964587105.1). Classification (GTDB taxonomy): domain Bacteria; phylum Electryoneota; class RPQS01; order RPQS01; family RPQS01; genus JABWCQ01. The sequence goes on from CAZPKG010000021.1 coordinate 34,151, forward strand.
GCGCGTGCAAAAGCTAACAATTGTCTTTGGCCGGTCGAAAGTGTAGCGCCGCGCTCGACCACCGGTTCGGCCAATTGTCCCGGGAGTCGGTCGATGAATCTGGTGGCAAACACAAGTTGTACAGCCTCTTCTACTTCAGCGTCCGTCGCATCAGGTTTGCCATAACGGATGTTGTCAGCGATGTTCCCGGCAAAAATGAATACGTCCTGTAACACGATCCCCAACATCGCTCGCAATTCGGCGAGCGGATACTCACGAATGTCGCGCCCTTTGATAAGTATCTGGCCTTGCTGGACGTCGTAGAAACGCTGCAGGAGTGATATGATCGTCGTCTTCCCCGCTCCGGTTGCACCAACTACCGCGATCGATTCGCCTTCGCGCACAACAAAACTGACGTCCTGCAAAATCCACTCGTCGGTTTTGTATGCAAACCAAACGTTGCGGAACTCGATAAATGGAGCATTTGGCTCTACGGGTGTGGCCGGAGAGTTCGATTCGTCCACTTGAATCGGCTCATCCAGCACTTGAAAAACGCGCTCTGCCGCCGCCATTGCCGCCTGTAGAATGTTGTACTTTTCTGCGAGATCACGAACGGGTCTGTAGAAGCGTTCGACATATTGCAGGAATGCCACGAGTGTGCCGACCGTCACCGTGCCGCCGATCATCATTGTACCTCCGCCCCAGATGATTGCGCCCACTGCCAATGCCGAGATTAATTCCACACCGGGAAAGAACAGAGCATAGAAGAAGATCGTGTCAAGATATGTGTTCTTCAAGGCACTGTTCTGTTCCTGAAAACGCTGATAGTTGTGATCTTCGCGGCCAAACAACTGCACGACTCGCATACCCGTGATATTCTCTTGCAGATATCCGTTTAAGTTGGAAATCTGTGAACGGGTCTGCCGGTAGAGATCGCGAACCTTTTTGCGAAATGCAAAGGTGACCGCGAGCAGAATCGGGATAACCGTAAGCGTAAGCAATGCAAGCTTCCAATTGATCACAAACATCACAATCATGATTCCGGCTAACGTGAACACGTCGCCGAAAATCGCGACCATACCCGATCCGAACAGTTCGTAAAGCGCTTGCACGTCCGAGGTGACTCGCGTCATCAAGCGTCCGACGGGATTCTTGTCAAAATAAGGAACTGAGAGCTTCTGCAATTTGTCGAACACGTCACGCCGCATCCGGTACATGATGATCTGTCCGGCTTCGCCCGTGAGATAGACTTGGCTCCAGCGCAAAGCCGCCGAGACTGCCGCAACAACAATGAAGATCGCGACAATCTTCATGAGTCCGGGCATGTCACCATTGGCGATGTACTTGTCAATCGCGATTTTGGATAGCCACGGTCCGGCAAGCTCCGTTGCGGCGCCCATTATCAACAATGTCACCGCAAGAAAGAGTTTTGTCTTCTGATCGCCGACGTAACCCCACAGGCGTTTGGCCAATACGGAGTCGTAGGCTTTGCCCATTACGTCACGATCATCGGAGGTCTTTGTCTTGTCACTCATTCGGCAAGCTCCAGTTCTTCTTCAAGACGTTGTCGGCGTTCCATGTCGGCATAGTAGCCGTCAATTGCGATAAGCTCGTCGTGTGTGCCCTGTTCGATAATCGCTCCATTATCCAATACGAAAATGCAATCCGCTTCATGCACTGTTGATACACGATGTGAAATCAAAATTGACGTGCGGTTATGCATGAACTTCTTCAGACCCGTTAGAATCTCTTCCTCAGTGTGCGTATCCACTGCCGCCAACGCATCATCCAAAATTAAGATGAGCGGATCCCGTACCAGCGCGCGCGCCAATGCAAGTCGGCCCTTTTGTCCGCCTGAAAGCGTGACGCCGCGCTCGCCGACCAAAGTGTCATAGCCGTTTGCAAAATTCTCCACGTCTTTGTCAATGCGGGAAACCCGCGCGGCGGACATTGCCTCATCGCGACTGACGCCGGGCTTGCCGAAGATCAAGTTGTTGTAAACCGTTTCTGAAAACAAGAATGCGTCCTGCGGTACCATTGCAACGCATTTGCGCAGTTCGTCGAGATTCCATTCGTTCGTAGGTACTCCGTCGATCAATACTCTGCCGCTCGTAGGATCAAGCAATCGCGGAATACAATTGATGAGGGTTGTCTTGCCGCTGCCGGTCGCCCCGACAAAGGCGACTGTTTGGCCGGGTTGTATTACGAAATTGAGGTTCTTGAGAGCCGGTTCGCGGTCGTCAAAAGTGAAGGTGACATTTTCAAAACGAATCTCACCTTTGCGATGCTGCGGAAGCTTGCTCGACTGAGGATTCTGGATCGCCGGTTCTGTATCAAGCAACTCCTGTATTCGCTTCATTGACGCCGCACCGCGCTGGAGTAAATTGGCAACCCAACCAATGGCGATCATCGGCCAGGCCAGCATTCCAAGATATCCGACAAAAGCCACAAAATCTCCGACTGACATCTCGTTCTTAATGATGCCGTAACCGCCAATCAACAGGATCAAGGCGGCGCCGACTTCAAAGAAGAAGCCCATTAAGGGGAAGAACAGCGCTTGCACACGCGTCATCGAGATGTTCCGCTTGACGTATTCTTTGTTCAGCACATCAAATTTGGCGCGTTCCTGATCTTCCTGCGAAAACGCGCGCACAACGCGAACACCCGAGAGGTTTTCCTGCGCTTGATCAGATAGTTTGGAGTATTGCTCCTGTATATCCGTGGTGAGCTTGTGCGTCACTTTACCGAGTTTATAGACCGAGTAGCTGACAAGCGGAGTGATCACCAGAGTCATCAGCGTCAATTTCGGCGAGATCATGATCATCAGCACGAGCGAAAAAACCGCCGTCAGTCCCGTATCAATAGGATACATGAAGCCTGGTCCCAGCACGTTGCGCACGCTGTCCAGGTCATTCGTCATGCGCGCCATCAAGTCGCCCGTGCGGTGGCGCGTGTAGTACTGCACCGGCTGAGCTTGCAGATGGGCGAACACTTTGGCGCGCAAATCCTGCTCGACGTAGCGCGACATGCCAATCAACAGCATCCGCATATAGTAACGAAATACGCCGCCGACCAAATAGACGGCGACGATCAAACCTGCATACTCGGCTAATTTGCGAGCCGTAATGTCGCCGCGCAGATCATCGATTGCGAGCTTCATTATCCACGGAGCGAGTGCGCCGATAGCGGTTGATAAGATTGCGGCGATACAGCCCCAGATAATTTGGCGCTTGTATGGCCGCAGGTAGGGTATGAGATGCTTCAGCGAATTCAAGTTCGTATATCCCCAAATAAGACAAAGCCTCCGGCGCAAACCGGAGGCTTCGCATTCATATCATGTTCCGCCGTTGAAGTCTTAACCAGCGGGCTTGGCTTTCTCAATCAAATCATCCTTCTTCTTCAACAACACGTCCGCCGTGCTGTTGTAAATCACAAAATCCGAGGATGCGCCGGTCTTGCGCACGAAGTACTGTTTGTCATCACGCGGCACAAGCAACAATTCCGTTCGGCTTCCATCCATCATCTCAACCGTCACGACGCCTTTTGGAGTGGCAAAGGTCGCGTCGCTCAACGTGTCGGCAAACTCAACCGCGCTCATGCGCGACAGCAACCTCGTTACCCGCTCGACATTCTGCTTGGTCGCGGGAAACGGCACGCCGTTTTCAGCTGCATTCCAGAGCGTGTCCTGCTTTTCAAGCGTGATCGTTGCATTGTCGCGAGTTATTGTGAACTTGCGCACACTGTCCATCGGCAATGCCGTTATCGTTTTGTCGCGCCAATCGGACGCGGGACGACGAAACGCGGAAGCATGATTGCCGCCGATTTCCCAAACTTCTTGATCACCTTCAACGCGCGCGTAACTGGTTTGCATCGTCGGACCGGCCTTGCCTAAGTAAACCGACTGATCTTTGCCGTTGGCAGTAAAATTGACCAACACGCCTTTGGCGCCGTCCACTTCAAATTCGCCGTAGCGATCAGGCTTGTCCGTGACCATGGCCTTCTTCGTCATTTGCGAAAATCTCTGCAAGGCCCGACCAACGTTTTGCGAATTTGCCGGAAAAACTTTTGCTCCCAGCACTTTCCAGCCGTCTCCCTCTTTGCGAAGCTCGGTTGTGTCCGTTGCCGTGATTATCTTCAGTGCGGATACGGATGCGCTGTCAGCCTGCACAAGAGGAATATCTGTCTTGCCGACTGGTTCGCTCTGGTTCATCATCCAGTAGATTCCGACCAATGCAAACAAAACGGCGGCTAATACCAATGTCTTGTTCATAGCGAAACCTCTTTGCGTTTGCGGCGGCGGTTCCAGCGAATTGCGCCTAACAATAACACAAGCGCCGGCGGGCCAATCAGGTTCGCGAGCTTGACACGCTGCTTTGTTTCATCGGAAATATTCGGATTAAGCGGTCTTACCGCCGCATCACGCGAACGAATTTCAAGCAGGTCTGTGTCCTGCGAGAGCCAGTCAATTGTGTTTAAGAACAATACAAGGTTCGGCCCGCCCTGTTGCATGTATTGACCTTGCAGCATGTTGCCGTCGCCGAACACGACCATACGCGTATCTGAACTCTCGGTCATGATGTTCAATGCGGGCGTCGTTGCCGTTGAATCGGCGGGCGTGGGAACACCGCGGCCCTTGAAATAGGACGGAAACGTTCCGCTCAATGAAGCGGCAAAGAGCTTCTGGCCGCCTGTAAACTGAGCACGCTCGCGACGGGCTTCAGGGCTGATGTCAAACTGACCGACCTGCACAATCGTGTATTCGGTTGATTGCAAGAGCGGCTTGATCTCAACCGAACCTTCCGCAGGTTTCACCGTGTCAATCGAACTCGGGAAGAATAACGTGCCGCTGCTCAACCCCTTCGTAATCGGATGATCCTGATTGAAATTCACGATTTCAGGGAAAGCAGGATAGCGAACAAGGTTCGTCATCATAAACTGCCCCTGCTGCCGTTGGATATTTATCATCGCGCCATTGCCGTCCAGCACGAGATTGTTGGCAACGGTGAACCCGTAGCGGCGAGTCCAATCGTCAATGTCAATGTTGATCGGAGTTGCCTGAGATTGCGAAGCGTCGCCCGCAACCTTATTGATGAACCATGCAACCTTGCCGCCGCGCATGATGAACTGATCAACCACGAACTTCGTCCAGTCGTCAATGGCTTCTTTCGGTTGCACGATGCACAACACGCTGACGTCATCAGGTATCAACTCCGTGCCGGACCTCGTGCTTACCGGAACAATTTCGTAGTATTTTGACAAGGATTGCGCCACAACCCGCAAGTCCTGACCGAGGTCAGGCATTCCGTAATTTGTCAGAAAACCAACCTTGGGCAATTTCTTCGCAACCAACCGCTTAATAGTCGAGGTCATTTCATACTCGAAATTGTCCACCGACTGAATGAGTGGAATCGTTTCGTGCTTGTCGCCGTAAATTAGCACAAGCCCCATGTAAACCTTTTTGAGTTGGAGCGCGTCCTTCTCCATCACGTTCACTTGTGCGGGCTGCACGCGATAGCCTTGCGCTTCCTTCTCAAGCTGATCTTCATCCGCAGGGTCAACAAATTCGTAATAGAAATTGCCGTTGCCGTAGGTGCGATAGTCTTCTAAGATATCGCGGACATAACGAGAATTGGCATTATACGGAGCGGGCAAGTCTTTCGTGAAGTAGGCTTTGACAGTCAAGCGATCAGACAGATTGCCTACCACACCTCGAGACGCTTGACTCAGAGTGTAAATTGACTGCTCAGTTAGGTCGGCACGGGCGAAAAGTTTCAAGCCGATCAAATTCACCACAACCAAGATTGCGGCGATCACAAGGAGAGTCGATATGTTGGAAACAGACCAGGTACTCTTTTTCATGTGCTTAGTCCCCCCGGCGGCGCGAAAGTGCGTGGCTTGCCAAAAGCAAACCGAAGAAAATCACCGAACCAAAGTAAAGCAGATTGCGTGTATCGATTACGCCGCGAGCCACATTTTGGAAGTGATACTCAATAGCCAGATACTCAAAGATTCCGGCAATTCCGCCGGGCAGGAAGAACAGAATCTTGTCGGCGATAAAGAAGAAGAACGAGATGAACAGCGCTAGAATAAACGCGACGATCTGATTGTCTGTGACAGACGAGGCAAATACTCCAATCGCAAGATAGGAAGCCGCCATTAGAATCAACCCAATATATCCGGCAACCGCCTGACCACCGTCCATGTTGCCCAAGCTGCCGATGGTTAAGGCATAAACAATCGTGCAGGCGACCAAGACTCCGAGAAGCCCTAAAGCCGCGAGGTATTTGCCTACCACGATCTCGGAATCTTTGATGGGGTAGGTGTAAAGCAGTTCTATGGTTCCCGACTTCTTCTCTTCGGCTAAGAGTTTCATGGAAAGTGCGGGAATAAAAAATACAAACAGTAGCGGTACAATTCCCCACAGCGTGCGCAAGTCGGCCTGATTGGCCAGGAACAGATTGCTGGTGAAGAAGTAGCCCGTAATAATGAGGAAGAACGTGAGGACGATGTAGGCGACGGGAGAATCAAAGTAGGACTTGAACTCGCGGCGCGCGATGACCATTATATTGTTCATGGTTTAGGCCGCCGTAAGTTTGTGGAACACTTCTTCGAGACTCTGCGTCTCGGGGATCATCTCGAGTATGGTCCAATTCTCGCGAACGGCAAGCTTGAATACGTCTTCGCGAACATCTGAATTGGGATTGCTTTCAACGCGGAACTTGTTTTCGCCGGACTTGCCTGTCTGAACGTTGCGCACTTCATCAACTACCGGCAACGCTTTCAATTTTGCGACTGCGCCGTCCGCTCCACCCTTAAGTGTCAGCATTAGGACGGTTCTGCCTTGCAAGCCTGCTTGAAGACCTTCAGGCGTATTATCCGCTACAAGCTTGCCGCTGCTGATAATTATGACACGTGAACACGTGGCTTGAACTTCTGAAAGAATGTGAGTCGAAAGAATAACCGTCTTTTCACGGCCCAATTCCTTGATCAGTGCGCGGATTTCCACGATCTGATTAGGGTCTAATCCTGCTGTCGGCTCATCCAGGATCAAGTACTCAGGGTTGTGGATAATTGCCTGCGACAGACCCACGCGCTGACGATAACCTTTGGAAAGTTGGCCAACGTCTTTGCCCAAAACCGCTCCGAGTCCGCATCGTTCAACTACTTCTTTGATGCGTGCGCCATGTCTGTCCTTGGAGATTTTCCGAAGGTCGCAAACATAGTGCAAATAATCCAGCACGTTCATGTCTTGATACACCGGCGCCATCTCCGGAAGGTATCCGATCTTCTCGCGAATGGCGAGAGAGTCCTTTTCCATCGTCAGGCCGTCAACCTTAATTGAGCCTGAAGTGGGCGGCATGTAGCCCGTGATCATCCTCATGGTCGTAGTCTTGCCGGCGCCGTTGGGGCCCAGAAATCCGAGAATTTGGCCCTTTGGTACGCTCAACGAGACCGCGTCCACGGCTTTGGCGCCGCCGTAGGATTTGGTCAAATCGTGAAGTTCAATCATGGATCAGCAAATAAGTTGCTTATGGTTGATATTGTAACAGTTTATGGAAAATAAACGCTCGAAAACGGGACTTGTTCCCACTTTAATGCAATCTTAAATTTATGAAATTTTTGGGATTGTCGCAAATCCCACAAAGAAAGGAGGAGTTGGAGCTTAGAGTTGAGTGAGGTCAACCCGGACCTCATAGACCGGGTCTCCGGCCTCGAAAATCAACTCCTTTGTATAAGTGGGGAATTCGGGGTGCCGCAATTCAAGCTTATGGCGACCAAGCGGGAGAAAGAGAACCTGAGTTGACGGCGTGCGAAACTTCATTTCTCCATCTACGTAAACGTCGGCCCACGGGCGGACAGAGGATATTTTGAGTCGTGCGATTGACTCTTGAAGGTTCAAAGCGATCTCTGTCGTGTCGTTCGGTTTCAAATCGACCAATCGCGAAACAGGAAGTTTGATCTGATCATTCAGAAACAACAGCGTGCCCTGACCTGATGGCAGCTTGAGCGGAGTCATCAGCGGAGTTGTGCCCAACAGAGAATCATTGTAGAACACGCGCGCCCATGGTGTGCTTGATATTGTGGCGTAGGCCGGGCCGGTCGGGGTCGGTGGTTTTGTTTCTTGCGGAGTCTTCTTGGTTGTATCCGGCGGCTGGATGGGCTTCCTGACAGAAGCCGAGTCTTTTTGCGCGGGCTTGGAGGGAGATGGTAGGATCTTTCCGGCGGTATCCGGTTTTGCAACTCGTGTCGTGTCAATTGGAGTCGGAAGTGGTTTATTGACGACCGGTTTTTCGGGACTGAAATCGAGCAATGAGAAAATCATGGCCAGCACGGCAACAAGAGCAACTGAAGCTGCCACGGCATACCAGCGCTTTGTGTGGCTGTGTTTGCGTGGCGCAATTATCACCGGCTTGGTCATTTCGTCACCCGTCAGAAATGACGCGAGCGCCGCCGAAGTCAGTTGATACTCTTGCGGTTCGGCTAACAGCGCATTTCGCACAACAGATGCGGAGCGAGGACGTTGCGACGGATCGCGCTCGATTAACTCTTCGAGAATCTTGCGAGCGTTTGCCGGAATGACTTGCGCATAAATGTTCAAATCAGGCGGCTTGTACTTCATGACATTCTGAAACGCTTCACCCAAGTTTTCGCCTTGTATAAGCCGCGTTCCGGTCAGCATTTCAAAGAACATTGCGCCGCACGTGAACAAGTCCGTCTGCGGGCCGGTATCACCACCTAATGCCTGTTCGGGAGACATATAGGAGGGCGTCCCCACAACCATGCCCTCTTGCGTTACGGCCGGTAAGTCCCGCAAACTCGCTAAGCCAAAATCCGTTATCTTCACCGCGCCGTTACGCGCAATAAGAATATTGTCCGGTTTAAGATCACGATGGATAATTCCGTTGGCGTGCGCCGCTTCAAGCCCGGCCAAAATCTCCGTCGTGACTCGCAACGCCAGTCCGTACGGCAGCACACCGCGCCGCTTGAGCAGACTTCCAAGCGTTTCGCCTTCGATGAATTCAAGCATCAGCGAAAGCGAATCCTCGCCCGCTTGAATATCGTAAATTTGTACAACGTTCGGGTGGGACAGCCGCGCTATTGCACGGGCCTCCCGCTCAAAACGAATCCGCAGATCGGCGTCGCGCGCGAACTGCGGATGAATAGATTTCACGAGCACTTTTCGGTCGAGACTATTGTCCCAACCTTCCCACACCGTCGCAACTCCGCTGCGCGAAAGTTCGCGGACGAGTTTTACCCGGTCTTCGCTCATGACAACATCAACAGATCAGTTACGTCTGGATCAATTGCTGCCGTCTTTCCACTCCGCCAGCTTATAGTGCAGCCAGCGCAGCGAGACGCCGAGAGCCGAGGCGGTCTTTGTTTTGTTGCCCCCCATTTCGTCGAGTGTGCGCATGACATAATCCCGTTCATGCTCGCGCAAAGATCGCGATCCACCCGGCGCTTTCATCACGCGCGGGATGATCAGCTCATCCGGTGTGATGTCACGCTCACCGGCCAGAACGATGGCGCGCTCAATTGCGTTCTCAAGTTCGCGTACGTTGCCCGGCCAATGATAGCCAGAGAGCATACGCATGGCGTCGGAGGCGATCCGCTTTTCCTGCATTCCGCTTTTCGACGCATACTTGTTCAAGAAGTGGCGCACCAGAAGCGGCAAGTCTCCGTCCCGGTCTCGGAGCGGAGGCATGTTAATCGTAATCACGTTCAGACGATAGAAAAGGTCTTCGCGGAAACCACCTTTTTCAACTTCTTTGCTTAGCGGTTTGTTCGTCGCGGAAATCACACGCACGTCAACACGCCGAGTCTCCGTGTCACCGACTCGTCTAAATTCGCCGTCTTGGAGCACGCGCAGCAATTTTGCTTGAATGGACGGCGGGATGTCCGATACTTCATCGAGAAAGAACGTTCCGCCATCCGCGATTTCCAGCAGGCCTTTTTTGTCGGACACTGCGCCCGTGAAGGCGCCGCGCTCGTGGCCAAACAATTCGCTTTCAAGCAACGTTTCGGACAGGTTGCCGCAAAACTGCGCGATGAATGCTTTGTCGCGCCGCGGGCCGTTGTAATGAAGGGCGCGCGCGACAAGCTCCTTGCCGGTTCCTGATTCGCCTTCAAGCAAAACAGAAATATCCGCGTGGATGATCTTATTCAGTAACTCAAAGATATCCTGCATCCGTGGGCTGTTGCCGATGATCTCTTTGAATTGATAGGTTCTCTGGACTTCGCTGCGCAGTTGATAGTTCTCATCGCGCAAGCTGCCCATTAACCGCGCGTTTTCAATCGCGATTGCGCACAGGTTAGAGAACGCTTTGACAAACGCGAGCAACTCGTCCGTGAATCCTTCGCGATGCTTGCGGCTATCAAGGTAGATTGCTCCGACGATTTTGCCGCGCAGCAAGAATGGCACGGCCATCACGGCGCGAATCTGATTGAAGATAACGGATTCGGCGCCGGCGAAACGCGGATCGGTTTGCGCGTCAATTGTCAGCACGCCTTGTTGAGATTCAATCGCGCCCATCACAATTGAACGGCTGATCTCTGAAACCGAGAGGGCCGCTTCCGGTGAAATATTGCGCGCAGTCCGGACTGACAATCCGGTACCGTTGCCGTCCTCGCGCAAGACAAGAAATCCACGCTCGGCATTTACTGTCTGGATCGCGATATCCATGATCCGTTCCAGTAGCGAGTCAATCTCCCAAATTGCGTTCAGGACTTGAGAAATATCAAACAATGCTTGCAGCTGCTCACGGGGCAGTGCAGGCTGCGATGTCATTCCGGCGGGACCCGGAAGTCGGGCTGAGCTTTCCATTGTAGTTTATTATATGCAGACTACGAACTATGGTCCGCATTCTCCGTTGCAAGTTTCTCTATAGTTGAATCCACCGGACGCCGAACCACATCCATTGCCGCTTTGATCAAAGACAAATAACCGCCAACCATAAAATATTGTCGAGTTACTGTCCGACGGCACAAAATCCTCCATTACAGTGTGGAACGTGTCTTGGAGCGCCTCATGCTTGATCGTGAGGGATGGTACCTCTTCAAAATTCCTGAAATAGAATCTCAACTCCATCGCACTGAGCTGGCCTTCCCCTGTCCATCTATTCCAACTGAAATCACGAAAGTCCGGGCATGTGCAGTGTGCAGGGTCGTCAGGCCAGTTCAGGGTCACGTACTCGCGGAACAATGAAGGAAATTCAACGGAATCAATTGCTGTTGCACCAGAGTCGTCAGTGGCTACCACAGTAATTAAGCTCCCGACGTGCTGTTCAGCGGAAGAATCAAGTTCGGTCTCATGCCGGTTCAGCACCCAAGTCAAGTCCACGGGGTTATAAGTGAGTTTTCCGAAGAAATGTGTGACGTGCTGAAAATCCCGAATATTCGCCACCACAGAATCCAAATTCACATTGTTGTCTGGATCAACCACCCGCGCAGTTATTCTGATGTCGCACTGGTCTTCTGTCGAGAAGTTCACGCACTGGGTATTCGCTCGGATGCTCGTTATTGTCGGTGCGATGTTGGAAATGGGCGGGTCTATGTACAATGGCGAGTCCGGATCATACGGATTCGTTCGCTCAGGAGTCCATGCACAGCCCGCAACAACCAAGGCCAAAGCTAAAGTGTAAAGGTACTCTTTCATACTTGAAGGTATTGACAATTTGCGCGCATGTCAAGTGATTGTGCACACTTCGTGCACTATTATTGACTAAATGAAAAAGGGTCGTTAGGTTACCTAACGACCCTTCAAAACACTTTATTCACACTACTTTACTAATGAAAGTCGCTGATTCCCGACAATCTGACCATCAAACTCAGCCTGCGCCAAATAGGAGCCAGAGGCCAAACCTGAGGCCGTAAAGTGCACGTTTTGCAAGCCAGCTGCATAAACCGGCCTATTTTCCTCCCAGACCACACGACCTAACACATCCCAAACCGTCACCTTAAGGAGCCCCGGCCCAGCGACCTCGATCGGCATAACCGTACTCGGGTTAAATGGATTGGGATAGGCCGGAAGCATTGCAGAACTTTCAACGAGACCTGGCTCATGGCCAACGGGGCTCGAAGTCTGATCAAAATAGAACCGACCGATATCCAAGCGCGTATTATCCGGATCTTGCCCTAACTCAGGGTCGCCTCTATCGATACAAGGAGAGAATCTCGTCAAAGCGAAAAAGGCCGCAATCTCAGCACGACTGTTCCATCTTCCCCATTCACCACTCATAGCAAATTGAGGGTTCTCTTCCCAAACAGAATCACCAAGATTCACGGTTAGGTTATCAAAGGGCGTCAATTCTTCGTCCGAAGACATCGGCGGCACTGACGGATCTTCATCTAACAATGACGAACCTGCTTCCGCCCACTTCAGCAAATAGTTGGCATCAATTCGACCAGCGCCACTGGTGTTGAAGAAGATGTCCAGTGGGCTTCCCATTATCGTTGTAGTCGAATTTACACGAATATAAGCAGTACGCGCGGCAAAGAAACAACTTGACGAATAGCCTTCTGCGCCGCGAACCGTGATGGTCATTTTGGAGACGTCTAAATCACCGTTAACTTCGTTCAAAACGCCGATCGCCATCTGAGTATAGCTCTCAACGTAAACAACGGTTTGATCTAAATCCCATGACTGGTCACCGAAATCCGGAGTATTTCCGAATCGCACACCAACTACGGTCAGTGGGGCTCGAACAGTAATCTCATTTGAGTTCATGCAGATGTTCGTGCAGTAGTCCACCCACAAACCTGATGTAACCGAAAACGGATCAATCGGATCGCCCGGCTGCAACGGCGCAACTTCGCACTTCAGGAAATTGTCTCTAAAGATATTGCCCGGCGCAAGCTTGCAGTCTTCTGACGGAAAACCACGCATTCCACTGAGTTCAACGATCTTCGAGTAGAGCTTGTTCGTCATGAAAACGTTTTCAATCGCATGCAGCTCGCCGCCCATAACACGCAAACAATTTTCAGAGGCGGTAAAATCACAATTTCTGATATCCAACCCGCCGTCTCGGACTTCGACGCACTGACGGGGCATACCAAAATCGCTCATTATGCTTACAAAGGTCATGCGATTCCACGTATCTCCGCTAAATCGAATACCGCGCCAACCATCTACGGCATAAATTCGCACAGGCATCAAGGCATTGCCTTCAAGAGAAAGGCTGCCTTCAATCTCAAACCTGCTGACACCTTCGAAAAAGATACCAACACCGCTCTCGACACCCAGTTCACCGTCAGCTGGGACGTAGGCGCCGGACTCGACGATTACGGAGTCGCCCGCAAGCCACTTACCGGTCACGGGTCCCGCAGGCACATACGTCACCCCGGCCATCGCAAAC
>CAZPKG010000022.1:0-46777 GCA_964587105.1 uncultured Alphaproteobacteria bacterium
GCGTCGTCGGCAATACCGCGTTCGAGATCAACACCGACGGAAAATTCGCGCTGCTTGGTCGTCGCAACGGAATCGGGCGCAGTAAAATCCTTGTATCCAAATCGCGCCACGTATAGAGCGAATTTCTTTTCGGCGGGGATTTGCGTGAACCTGAATTGGCCTTCGGCGTTCGACGTCGCGGTGTAGCTACCGCTGTTTCCAACGAGAAAGATACGCGCACCGGCAACCCGTTCTCCGCCGTAGCGCACGGTACCGCTGACAACTCCGACTTCACTGGATGAAGCGGCCATTTCAACCGCAGCATTTATGTCCAACAAACCAAAGCCATAGTCGTTATCTTCACCCGCCACACCTTTATCGGTTGCAGATAGTTGCAGCGCGATTTTGATAGCAGCCGGAGTAATATCTGGATTCACTTGCCGCATGAGCGCCACAGTGCCTGCGACATATCCCGCCGCCACTAACGAACTGTGCGCGGACAAGAAACCTGATTTACCGGCTGAGCGTGCTTCACCAATTGCAGTCAGTTCGGGCTTTATCGACTTACGATCACAAGGAGACGGTCCGCGACTGCTCGTCGGTTGCACAGTATTGCCGTCAGCGGTGACCGCGCCAACCGAAAAGAATGTTTGCTCTGCATTAGACAACGCTGCCGGCAACGCAACAGAGCCACGGCCAAGATTGCCATGCTCGCCAGCAGCCCACACCAGTGCGGTGCCCAGCTCTTCTACGTTCCTAAATACGTCCCATGCAAAATTCGGCGCACCGGAAGCACATGAATCGCCCACTTCCCAACCCTGCACGATGACGTCAGGAACGTTTGCAAAGTCGCCGTTCTGACTTTCCTGCATAACGCGAATGACGTCAGACAGTTTGGGCTCACCACTGCAAACAAGCGGAAGCAATCTCCAATTCGCGTCGGGCGCCACGCCAATCGTGTCTCCTTTTTGCTTGTCACATCCGACGGCAGCGCCAAGAAGTACCGGTGTAGCATCTCCGCAAAATGTTGATGCCAGAAGCCCTTCAGCTCCCTTAAGGCGATCGGCAAATGCGGGATGACTTGAATCAAACGGATTACCGACAACCGCAACAATGCTCCCTGAACCGGTCACACCCGCCGACCAAATCTCGCGCACGTGCATTGTGTGCAAAGAAGGCTCGGACGAAAGCAATTTCACATCGGACGACGAAGTCGAAGCGGCTTCGATTATTCTAACCGCTTCATCAAGCCCGACTTCATCAACGGCTTCAAAATTCGCGATTAGCTCCGCGCCGGCACGCGACACATTCGCCTTAATTAGATTGGAAATCCAAAAATATTCAATTCCATCCACCATGCCGTTGCGTTCAAGAATCTCGAATGACGCTTTAGTTTCGGTTTGCGAACTCGTGGATAATGTTTGCAGTGATTCGATAATGCTTGCGTGTTTCTCCGCAGCCGAGCTTCCGATATTTGCTTGCAGACGCAGGCGCAAGTTCGCGAGATCAGCCTGACGGCTCAAGGAAATCAAAGTTGGCAGCTTAGCCTGTTCCCCGGCCGAACGGTATGCCGCCTCAAGGCCCGGAGTCAGAGCGCCCGCCATCGCGGCAGAACAGCCCAACATCAGTGAAACGACCGCCAAAGCCCTGATTAAGCCACGCAAACTCATATTATTGTAACGCATATTAGGAAATGATTCCGAGGAAAGTAGATCCACAATATACAAAAACCTGCGGCCTCTCGCAACCGCAGGTCTGTAGTTTTCTAAACTGCCCTACACGACTTAATTGTTAACTGACTCACCGTCGTAGGCCGGAAACGCCAAAGTGATTGTGGTTCCCTTGCCGACCGTCGAATCAAGCGTCAGCACCGCCCCGTGAATATCGGCAATATTTCGCACAATTGGCAGGCCCAAACCTGTACCGCGCTCGCCTTTGGTCGAAAAATACGGCTCAAAAATGTTAGTCAATTGCTCTGTTGGAATACCGACACCTGTATCGGAGACAGAAACAACTATCTGATCCCCTGTTCGATGTGCCGACAAAGTTAGTGTTCCACCTTCGGCGCCTTCCATCGAATGCACGGAATTGATGATCATATTGATGAAAGCTGATTCCAGACCATGCGGATCGCCGTAAATTTCAAGCCCATCTTCGAGATCGAGTTGCAAAACAAATTGTGAATTCCCGCCGGCGCGAGTGAAGCCTCGCAAGCTGCCCGTTGAAGTTTCAAGCAACTCGACAACCGAGTTAACTAACGACTTCATATCCACAACCGTAAAATCGGGCTCGGTCGGCTTCGTCAGATGCCGCAGGTTGCTTGCAATCTTTTCAATTCTTTCCGTCAGCGCGGAAATCGTGGTCAAGTCCTTGCGAATGGGTTCGCTGAGATTCATGCCTTCACGCTCAAGCCTCATCGCAAGCAGTTCTACCCGCCCTTTGACAGGTTGCAAGCTGTTGTTAATCTCGTGTGCAATTCCACCGGCCAATTGATTCACGGTTGATTTCTTCTCGGACTCGACGACTTGTTGCTCAAGTTTCTTTTGCATGGTCACATCTTCCAAAATCAAGCCTGCGCGTTCGCGACCATCGTGGGTTCGGGTCAGTTTGAAAAAGGAATACGCAACCGTTCGATCTTCAATCATCAAAGTCTGCCTGCCGATATCGCCGGTCAACTTGAATTTTTCGTGCGCACCGGAAAGGGTCTCGATCGCCACACGACTGCAAGAAGCATTCACAAGAGTTGAACCGATGCGCACACCACCGCCTAACACGGTCACAGCCTGTGGGTTCGCGTAATCCACGCATCCGTCTTTGTCGAGGATGATCACACCATGCGGCTGACTCTGCAAAATCGTCGAAAGATACTCTTGCAATTCCTTGTAGCGTATCTTTGATTCTTTCTCCGCTTCATAGAGTCGCGCGTTTTCAAGCGCTACCGCCGCAAGATGCACGAACGTTTCAAACAACATCAAGCTCGTCTGGTCAAATACTCCGGCAAGCTTGGTCGTATCAACGTAGGCTACGCCTAACAGTTTATTTTTTGAAACGAGCGGGGCGCCCATAATCGAGCGAACCTGCATCTTCGCGATCGACTGGTGCTGCTGCAAGTCGGACCCACCGATTACGTCATTGATAAGAATCGGATGACGGTTGTCGAGCACACGACGGATAATTGTTTGCGACGCGGCGGCTTCCGCATCTGCAATATCGCTGTCCATGTTGCGCGCCACCGAGAACCGCCACTCTCCGTTTGACTCAATCAAGACGAGAAATCCGCGCTCGGCGCCGGTCAATTCGATCGCTGCGCTCATCGCACGATCAAGAATTGCATCCGGCGTCATATCGCGATTGATATCTTCTATAAGAGCCGCAAGTTTGGCAAGTCCCGACGCGATTCCGCCCGTCGGATCAAGCTCTGACCCTTGCATATGCGACGGCGTAATGTCGTTCAGATCTTCAAAGAAATCCAGTGCCACAGTTACCTCTGTTGTTGCAACGACTTGCGAAGCTCCATTGCTTCGTGTCTGAATTTTAGAATATGGGGTGCGTGCAGAAAGAGATTCTGCTGAGATTCAGGCAATCGTGCCGCGATCGCTTTCAGCACCGCAACGCCGCGACCGTATTCGTCCAACGCGCGTTTCGCTTGACCGCCACGTGCGAACTGGCGTCCTGTCGCCCAATGAAATTTCCACAGCAAGTCCGGGTAAATTGACAGCTTTCGCAGAGCCACTTGCCACTTTGCCGGTTCGATCGGAAGGCCGGCATAGAACGTTTCCGTCAATTGTGTTCGCGCCGACGTATAGGGATCCCATTTTGTATCGCCGACCTTCTGTGCATTCAGAAGCTCTTCTTTCACTGCATCGTGTTTTCCACTGTCGGCGGCGATTTGGCAACGGGTCAAGTGCAAATGCAGGAGCGCAAGCGGATCAGCTTCGTCTGCAAGTAAATCGCGGGCGCGATCAGATGCTGCAAACGCTCGATCATACTCATTTCGTCGCGCGAACAGCGCCGCCAGACCTTCCCAAGCTTGCCCCTCCGCTTTGCGCGTACCGATGGTGGCTGCGATGTCCTGCACATTTTGGAGAATCTCTTCTGACTTCTCAAGCTCTTCCATTGTGAGCATCAGCTTGCCCAAATAAATTAGCGGTTCAAGTTGCGACTCCTGATCGCCAATCTCGGATGCTTGCTTGACGGCTTCATTGAGATAGGCTAACGCGCGCGGATAATCTGCTCGCTGATAAGCCAATTCTCCCAAATTGCTTAGTATCTCGGTTTGCTCGCGCGGACTTTCCATCCGTCGGAACAACGACAGAGCCTTCAAGTAAAATTCTTCGGCTTCTCGCAGATTACCGGTTTCGAGCGAATCAATACCGAGATTGTTGTATATTCCCGCTAACCGTTGAATGTCGTCGATTTCTTTCGAGATTTCTACGCAACGTTCCCACAGATTTCGCGCGCGCAGCCGGTCGCCCGCTTGGGCGGCCAGCACGCCGAGGTTGTTATACATATTCGCGATGCCTTTGCGGTCGGCGAGCGCTTCATATACTTCAAGGCTGCGCTGCCAATACGTCCGGGCCACGTCTGTGTCACCTCGATAGAAAGCCAAAGTGGCCACCGTATTCAGCAACAAAGCAAAGCCCGCATCGGTAGAATCCGGTCTTATATGCACCAATCCGCGCTCTGCAAAGTCGCGAGCGCGTTCTCCTTCGCCGCGTTTGAACGCAATCCATGCAAGCGTGCCGTAAATCGATCCGGAAGCTTGCTGTGTGTCTTCGTCGAGCACGTTGAGACATCGCAATAGAATTTCTTCCGCTTCCTCTGCGTGGCCGAGCTTCTCGCGCAAACTTGCGTACCGCGACAATTTGACAAGATTCGACTTTGTTGCTTCAACCGTTCCTTGTCCAATTACTTTCCCCAGAAGCTGTGCGGCATAATTTATGTCGCCTTCAATATATTCGATGCGAGAAAATGCGGTAAGGAGTGCGAATCTATGTGACTCGGGTGCGGTTTCAATCGACGATTCCAAGAGCTTTCTGGCCCACGCAAGCTTACCTTTGCGAATCGCTTCGTCGAGAACTCGTTCCGTATCGGGAACTGCCGTTCGGAAGAGCCCTGACAAAATGTCATGGAACAGGAGTTCTTCTGCCCTCACATTCTCATCAACGTCCTCGGCAATCGACCAGAACCTGTACATTGCCGCGTGAAGCGAACGCCGCTCGTAGTCAACAAGTTGTGCTGACAAATAAACATAGACGGCTTGATGAGTCAACTCAATACCGTTTTCGCCTACGAGTGCCCAACCTGTTTCAGCAACCCCGTTGAAGATCATCTTCGGCGAAGCGCAAGCGTTGGGGCCGATCACATTCTTAATTACATTGAATGGGAGCGGAGACATCGAGCAAGCCAGACAGCTTAGCACTGAGCGCGAACACTCCGATAGCTGTTCGAGTTTACGGGCAATCGCCTGCTCAACATGGCGATGTAGAGGGAGTTTCCAGCGACCCGGCATGAGTTCCCAGCCGGTCAAACCGATACGAAGATGATCCGAAGCAACCAGCTCTTCAAGCGCCACTTCCAACGCGGAAGGATATCCCAACGTATGTCCAAGCAGCCGCTTTCGGAAGTTCGGCGGGAACGTGTTGTCTGGGAAGGTCATCCGCACGAAATCTTCGATCCCAGCGGAATCGAGCGGTGAAAGCTGTAAGAGCTTCCATTCTCTAAGCCAATCAGGAATTCCGTCTTCAAAGCTTCCCGCAATGATCCACCAGCACTTATGACAGGCTGCAGTAGCAGCAATCTCTTTGAGCTTTTCATTAGGTAACACGCCTGCATCCGGAACGAGCATGACGTCGGGACAATTACCAATAGTGGGCAAATCGCGAATAGTCTGAACGACGCGTGCCTTGAGTCCGACGAGTGTCAATTCGACTGCAAATTCTTTGAGCAACCGTGTACGTCCCAATCCGGCTTCAGCGGCAATCAAGATGTTCTGTGGCTGAACACCTTCAAGCAGCTTTGTCCTCTGCTCCGCAAGTTCGCTTCGGGCGGCTACATTTGTGACCATTCCCGAAGAGGAAATGTATGCGTGGCGCGTCTCCGGTGTTTCGTAGTCAAACGCAAAGCCATCGCGCTCATTGAGCATTGCAATGACATGCCTGGCCGAGCGAGGGCGCTCGTCCGGATTTATCTGCACGAGCGCGGCAATCACGTCGGCCAGTCCTACCGGGAGATCAGGCCGGAAGCGCAGCGGATGCGGGGCTTCCAGTTTGGTGCGGTTCTGCGCTTTGGCAACGGCGTCAACACCGTCGAACGGCAGATGACCGACGGCCAGCCGATACATCAACATTCCCAAGGCGTACAAATCCGAGGCGATGCTGGATTGTCCGGTCTGGACGATCTCCGGCGCCATGTAATCTAATGTGCCGCCGGCATCTTCATATGTCGCTTCGTGCTGACCCGCCAAACCGAAATCCACAAGCTTTAGCGTCGTGAATTCGCCTTGCAGGTTAAAGCGTCCAAGTACGTTGTCAGGCTTAATGTCGCGATGCAGCAAACCTCGGCTATGCAAGAATGCCAACGCACGGCAGAGGCTGACCAATACTGTTCGCAGTTGATCCGGTCGCCACTCACTTGCCAACTGATCAAGCGGCTTACCATCTACAAATTCACTTGTGAAATAGTAGCCGCCCTGTTCCTTCGGCAAAGCTCCGAAGTCAAAGACCTCCGGAATATGCGGATGAATAACGCCGCGAATATTACGGAACTCTGACCTAAAACTCTCAACGGACGCCTCGTCATGCAATCCTTTGAGAGTTTTGAGCGCCATAATCTGGTTGCTTCGACGCGTGTCCACGACCAAATACACGACACCCATCCCGCCGACGCCGATGGTCCGCAATATTTGATATCTGGAGTCTATGGACGATGAGTCTTGCATCTGCAACCGTTGGAATCGTAAACTCTTGTTCTTTGCATATTGGTCGAGAGATGGCAACCAAATCGCCGTCTCTTTCTATATCCGCAACCCATAAAGACAAAAACCCGGCCAGAAGCGACCGGGTCTTGTCCGTTGGGTGTTGTGATGTCTTAGCCGGCAAGGCGCTGTGTAATAATGTAGCGGCTGAAGTGATTTGTCACAACAACTAATTGTTGATGATTTCCGCGCCATGAATACTGAACCTCTTCAATTGTTCCATCATCGTGGACATAAAGCGGAACAAGATTGTCAAAGTTGAAATCATCCGGCAGGTCCATGATACTGACATCCCAAACGATGTTGACCGTACCATTGAAGAATGTCGGGTGCGGATAGAAATCGGCCACACCTAAACACTCTGACGGTGCAACAATCGAAAGGGTCATGTTTGATGGCAGGACATTTTGGGTCCACTCCAATCGAACGATACTTTGCAAGTTCAAGCTTCCAGCTTGATTTACTCGCGCATACCTGTCAGATCGAATTGTGTCACAATCTTGATCATCCAACGCGGATTCGGCGCGGGGGCTAACGACTTTGTAGCCGGCATTCTCCACGGTGGCGATGACATTGTCAATCGGCGGGTATTGGAAGTTCTCCGACGATGTTTCAGGTGGCGATGATGCAGTGGGAGCATTTAGCTCTGAACACCCGACCGCAAACACAACCAACGCCGCAATCGCAAGGGCTTTGATAGGTAGGATGTTGATTCTCATAATTTGTCTCTTTTCTGACGTTGGGTTTTTTGATATGTTCGTGTTGTCTAATCGCAACCCATATGCCAACTATAGTAAGTCTTTTGTGTGTAGAGAAAACAGGAGCTTGTATTACTGACACTTCGTTGCGCTGGTTTTTATCCACTCATGGATGGTTGCTTTACACGATTCATAATACCCACATTGTTAACATCATTAATTCGACTAAGCTGAATCGGTTTCTTGTCACAAAAACACCCTCCCGCTTGACTTGCTCAAGGTCAAGCGGGAGGACAAGGGTGCACATGCAGCGTGCGGAGAATTAGTCAGGATCAAGCTTCATAAAACAATATATATCTGCGAATCAACCTTATCACGTCGTAGCTCCAATTCAGTAAAGTACTATGGGTACACTATAAGTTCATTCTCCGCCGGGCGGCAGACCGCATGAAAGCTGCCGCCCGGGGAGACCACGGAGTTTTAGGCGACAATGTAACGGCTGAAGTGATCAACTTGAACCGAGATAGTCTTTGTGCCGGCGTCGAATATGCGCCCCATATCCTGACGAATCGGTGCGTCACCGTTAGCGGGGACATACCAAATTTGTAGAAGAGACGCGTCTAACGGTTCAATTCCTGCGCGTTCGCAATAGTCGGGATCGTATTGCGTTCCAGCATAGGATAGTGTCAAGCGAACTCGGTAACCGGAGTTAAAGTTCAACGGACTTGGCCCGCAATCCACCCCGATTCCGCTCCCCGACGCGAGTGCCATCGTAAAGTTGATTGTCCCTGAGATTGCTCCGGCCGGTACGACATAGTTGTGATTACCGCACCGCACGGTTCCACCCACTGCCCCACTGATAGGCACAGGCGCAACGTTGGTCAGGCCGCGCAAACTCGGATTTATCATTCCCGGAGTTTCCCAGTAATTCTCATCCAAGATGATGGGAATTTGGCGACCCGGAACTAACTCGTCGCCGAGTTGCGGAGTCCAGAGATTGGTGCTCGATTCAGTTGAGTCACTCGAAGCCGTTGGCGGCTCCAAAAGACTGCAGCCGATGACAAGCAGCGAAGCGGTTACGAGACCTACAAGCAAACTAATCGGACGGAACAAGGGGGCAAGTTGCTTCTTCATACACTCCTCCTCAGGGGCGGTCAGTTGATGTTCGTGTTGATGAATGGCAACCCATATGCCAACTATAGTAGGTGTAGTAAGAATGACCGCTTTGACCCTGTTTCTAATGTGTTTATCTGCTAAATATAGTTTGCGATAGGAGCCAATTCGGCGTCGTTTGTCCACGATGTTCGGCCATCACAACCAGAGAACTGGTTCAAGTCAACCGGAGCTGGTGAATATGACGGATTACGCGCGCCCTCTTTCCATTCCAGTCGAATATTCGTAAATTCGTCCATGTCACTAACGAAAAGGAGAGCGAGTGATTAAAGTAACCGTATTGCTGTGCTTGATCGCAGCAAATTGTGTTTGGGCCGCCGCACCCGCCCAACCACTTCCACAAGTGAAGTCCGCCGCCGAAGTAGCTTGGGAAGCTATTCCGGATACGATTTCGGATGCCGAACAGGTCCGGCTGGCGACTGAGTATCTGAACAACAATCCCAACGACATTCCATTGCTGCGCAGTGTCCAGAATATTCTGAACCGCAAGGGTGATCTCACGGTAGAGTTCTGGAAAGAGCGCATGGACAAGAACCCGTCCACGGCCAACCGCTATCTCTACGCGCGCAAAGTCGGCGAGAGCGATATGATGAAGGCGCAAGCCGAACTCATCATGGCAGACGACCCCAATAATTTCTGGGGCTACTATCTGGCGGCAGTCTCAGAGCTGAACAAAGAAAAGCCGGACTTGAATGTATCGGTAGGCTTTTTCGAGCAAGCTATCGCCAAAGACCCGTCGCGTCCCGAAGGTTGGTACTACTGCGCCGACAGCTACGAGCAACTGGGCAATTTAGACAAAGCCCTTGAGTGCTATCAGGCTGGCTTAGTTGTTCAGCCCGGTGACAAATCCCTTAAGATGTCGATATTGGGCCTCTATGGACAAAAACGTGATGCTGACCAGTACTTCGCGTTGGCGGCCGAACTGCTCCCCAAAGAACCGCCGTTGCAGATAGATTTGGGAATGCATGGCAGCGAGCACAAGATGACTGCTTCCGATCTGGCAGGGCAGTACACGGTGCTCGAAATGTTTACATATTGGTGAAAAGGCTGTGTGCAGCGGTCGCTGCCGGAAATGAACGCCTTGAAGACTGAAAACAAGCTCCCTTTCGCTATGTATGCAGTTCACGCCGAGGGCAAGAGTGACAAAGCTCTCGCGCTGATGGATTCTACCGATATTAACGGTAAGCCGTGGAAACTCGATTTCGTGTTTGGCAGCAAGGAACTCAATGATCGTCTTGCTGTCCAGGGTTACCCATCGTACTATGTCATTGATGACCATGCCCGTCCCGTTGCGGTTGTCTTGGGACATCCTGAAAGCACGATTGACTTGCTTGAATGGCTGATCATTCAAGCTAAAAAGCGCAGCTGATCAAAAAAAGCTGGTTGCAACGAAAAGCCCGCTCATTAGAGCGGGCTTTTTTATGCACCTACATTGTAAGTTTGTCTATGGATAGATCTTTCGCAACGAACCCAGCGAGGATTCAACTGCGCGGACTTCTTCGGGCCACATATCAGCGGGAACCGTGTAATCAAGGCTCACGGGTTCGTCCGCGTTGAGCAGTATTTTGACGTGCACAAGTTTGGCGCTTTGTCCGTAAAGCTGGAGAGCCTCAATACCTGATACACTCATCCAATGTTCTTGCACAACCACATCTTTCCGTTGATCGCGATAGGTCTTGGCCACTTCACCGGCCCACGGAATAAAGCGAGCGCCAAGTTTCAGTACTTTGGGAAACCTGCTCACGAGTAGCATCGGTCCGCCGCCCTCGCGTTTGAAAGCCCATTCAGGGCGAAGCTGCATGGCGCTCGTATCGCGACCGGCTACCCCAATCAGTTGCTGCATCGCCGAGCTATCAAGATTCACCCAATCAGCAGGAGCGTTCAACCGTACTCCACCGATCTCAATCAAATCACCCAGTTTCGCCGAATCCACAACAAGCACCAACGGCTCAAACGCCCCCTCGCCGGGCTTCTTCGTTTCCTTTGAACATGCCGCCAGCAAAACAAGCAAGCAGATTACCAGTGATCCAATCTTCATGCACAGATGATACGAACTTCTAACAATTCATGCAAACAAAGCGGGGCGAACCAATGGTTCGCCCCGCTTAATCATCAAACCCCTTGCACCAACATACGGCGAACGCCGCGCCAGCGCAAGACGTGCGTTACACGCACTACTTCATCAGGATCATCTTTTCGGTGGCGGTGAAACCGTTCACCTTGATCTGATACATGTACACACCCGATGCGAAATTCGCGCCGTTGAAGCTCACTTGATGACGACCGGCAGCGAAGTAGCCGGAAGCCAGTGAAGCGATCTCCTGACCGGACACGTTGATCACCGTTAATTCGACATGACCGGCTTCGGCCAAATCAAATGCGATGTTCGTTTCGGGGTTGAACGGGTTCGGGTAGTTCTGATGCAGCGCGTAATTCGAGATTACGGCAACATCACCTTGCGGCGTGGCCGAACGCGTTGCGAGCGTCTCGCGCGATCCATCGAGGCTCACGGCAACGAGGTCGTAGGTGTACAACGTGCCACTCTGAACATTTTCGTCAGACCACGTGTACTGAGCGCCGGCGGACGCGTTCTGCGCAGTGATGCTGGCCATCGTGCTGCCGTTGCGAACGAGTTCAAAGCGGTCGAGATTGCTCTCCGATGCTGTTGACCAAGCAAGGTTGATCATGCCGTTTTCAGCGACAGCGGTGAAGCTGTTGAGTTCAACCGGCAACACGTCGTCGAGGGTCACGCAAATGCAACCGTTGCCGCGAATTTCCAGCCAGAACACGCCGTTTGTGATTTGCCACTGACCACCAAAGAACTCCTGGATGTACTCTGAGGCATCGCAGTCGGTATCACAGTATGGATTACGGCAGCCCAAACGCTTGGTCACGACAGGATACTGGCCGGGCGCGAGGTGAATCACGCGAATGCGCGAGCTTTCATTCGGGCAAAGTTCAATGCACTGTGATTCGCCGACGTCAGTCAGAGCGTCAAACAGGGCACTGGTCGGATGGCAAGGATCGCAAGCCGGAACTTCAACACAGAACTCAATCGTATTCGCCGGGCAGTTCGCCGAAGCAACAGTGGCGACAAAGTAGATACAGCCGCCCGCAACGTTCGGCGTCAACTGAACCGTGAAGCTCACAGCGTCGTTGTTACCCGCGCCGAGGAACGGGATATTCTGCGGGTTGGCACTGGTGATAGTGCCGGTACCGCCGGGGCCCGATCCACCAATCAACGTGACAACCAAATTGTCGCAGCGCGTACCGCCTGTGTTGGTCACGTTGACAAGAACTTCGACCGGATTCGGTGAAATACCGTCATCGGTGCAAATCACAGGCGGGATCGAAGCGGAAAGCTGCAAATCACCCGGGGCGATCTGAAGTTCGCCGACGCCATAATAGGTCGCCACGCGGCGTGAGCCGTCGGACGGAACAGGATCTTCATCCCACTGATAGAGAACGGATGAGTCGCCATAGGGCAAGCCTTCACAAACACGGTTGGCGCAAGTTCCCCAATAGGTGCCCCACTGACCGTAAGAAAGATGATCGGGCGTCACGGCATCGCCGCCAGTGAAGGTGCCGCGACCGACAAGCAAACCGGATACAGGAATAGCATCCCAGTAGGTCGTGCTGTAAGGAGCATCGTAGCAAGTTTCAACCAAAGCCTGAGTCGGGCCATGGAACAACTCGGCAGCGTCGTCGCCGTCAACGGTCGTGTCGTACTGATAGACAACACCAATGTTGTGCGCAGCGCCGTCGTTGTTATGAACAAACGTCTCGGTCAGAATCGCAGCAGTCGTGCCGCTGAACATGACCGGAGTATGGCGAACTTCGATATCGAGGTTGCCAAGTGTGTAGTAGGTGTGAATAGCAGTTCCGTCATTGTTCCAGCTTACGAAAGTTGCTGTGCCGTTGCACGCCGTGCCTACTTCATTGGTGAGGTTGTACACCGATCCGTCCACCATGATGCGAATATCTGAGGTGATGGGATCGCTTGGATAGAAGTACAACAGACTTCTGCCGTCCGCCGTTCCGATATTGAAGTCGCCATCTTCGTCAATCTGCACGACTACCAAGGCATTTCCGAGCGACGAGACGATAGCGGTCGTCGGATCTCCTCCAAACATTGCGCGCTTGGCAGCTGCTGCGCTTTCAGACTCGACCGTACCGGCAGACGCAGAGGCCACCAGCATGGCCACTAACAACAAACTTAATCCTAATCTTTTCATACTTGCTCCCCGTGTCTCATGGACACTTGGTTGGTTTGTATTGACTCTTATTCAACATGCACGAAAGTACATATAAGATAGTAAGTATAGCTAAAGATGCATGAGTGAAGTCAATAATTTTGGCGCATTTTGCGATTTGTCAACGTATTTAAGAATATAATAATATTATACTAATGTGATTGACCCACTTAAATAAGATAATTTTTGTCAAGAATGCCTCTCGGAACAAAAAAGCGGGGCGAACCCGTCAGCTCGCCCCACTTATTGTTCTATCTATGTGCCCCAACTTACGGCGAATGCCGCGCCAGCGCAAGACGTGCTTTACAAGCACCTATTTCATCAGGATCATCTTTTCGGTGGCGGTGAAGCTACCTGCGGTCAAGCGGTAGAGATACACACCTGAAGTCAGATTCGCGCCGTCGAAGTTCACGCTATGTGAACCTGCCGAAAGATTACCATTCACGAGCGTTGCAACTTCTTGTCCGGCCACATTGTAAACAGACAAGGTTACGTTTGCCGCTTCTGCTATATCAAAGCGAATCGACGTGGACGGGTTGAACGGATTCGGGTAGTTCTGATGCAACGTGAACTCATTCACGACGCTCATTTCACCACGCGGCGTTGCCGACGCCGTTGCCATCACTTCACGCACGCCGGAAACTGACAAGCACACGAGTTGATAGGTGTATACTTCATTGGCCGTTACATCGCTGTCCAGGAAACCATAGTTGGCACCGGAAGCATCGTTGCGAGCAGCAACTTGCGCAATCACTTGGCCGTTGCGCACGACTTCAAAGCGATCCAGAGCGGATTCGGAAGACGTTGACCACGCCACGTTGACATAATTGATTCCACCAACGGCAGTGAAGGAAGCCAGTTCGACAGGCAGCCAGCTATCACCCGGAATGTCCAGTGTGTAGCAAACTTCGCACGGCGTAACATTCACCAGCACTTGCGACTGTGCTTCGCCTTCGCACGGTTCCAACTTCTTGGGCCACAGGCCATATGAGCAAGCCCGCAGGCGAACATCAGAATAAGAATTGTCAACGGACTGCGTAATGCAAACTTGAACTTGACCGAGTGAGTTGGTGAAACCACCCGGCGCGCTCAACGTGCCATTGTTGTTCAACTCGGAGAAGTCAATCCACACACCCGAAACGGAAGTATTGCCCAAGCTAATGGCGTGCGCGCCGCGAACCAACGTAATGGTCGCACAAATGGTCGCATAGCCATCTGCAATCACGACCGGATCAGTCGCAATCAAGAGTTCATCACCACAGTTCACAACGTTCTTGGCAAACGTCGGATCGAGATCGACGTCATAGCCGAGCGCGTCGAGAACGAGCGCGTTGGCAGGATCGTTGTTCAGCGGATCTGAGTTGTAGATTGTATTCACATAGGGATAGACCGGCGTGTCACCGAGATTAGGATAACCGCGTCCATCATTGATATTCACAAACGGAATGCCCGTATTCGGGCCGCCACTGCGATCCATTGAAAGCTTCCACACGGCCAACTGCTTAATGCGGTCGGTTTGAGCATCAACGACGTCATAGTTCGTCAGCACATAGGCCAGAGCGGGAACAACGGTCGGATAAGCTCCGTCAACTTCGCATTCGTTGATATCCACGCAATACGGGAATTGCTGTAGCGGGTGGTCCATATCTGTGCAATACGTGTAGAACGTATCAGGCAGATCTGGGCAGCCCGAAGTCGTGAAGCAGAAGGCTGCCAAGCGGAAGGTGTTGCTGCCGCCGGGCCACGTGGTGCTTCCGGTGTGGCTTCCATAGATGTAGCCCTGAAAATCCACAACGCACTGGTCGTCAAGCGTGGGAACGGGTCCGCGCCCGTCGTTAGGTGTTCCAATCGGCGAGTTTAAGTCACTTGAGGCCATCGCTGCCGTAGCGCACAGCATCAACATAAACAGTCTGAGTTTCTTCATCGATTCCGGTTCCTTGTTCTATTTGACAGCTTCAGAAATAGCCATTATACTCATCGGCAAGCGTTGCGGACCCGCAACATTTGCCTTTGATAATTTACACCTCAAACTCTGGGTTGTCAAGTATACTCACTATAATTATCCGTATTTTCAACTGTTTATGACATTGTCTCACTGACCAACTGTTCAGGGTCTGTTGTCTTGTTCAAACATCTGCCTCGATTGAAGATAAATTAGATTCAAATAGTCAAATTCAAGATTCACAAGTCCAATTAAACGGTTTTAGCCGCCTCAAGTTCGTATATCACTCCTCCATATTAAAACGCAAAGCGGGGCGAGCCACTCGGTCCGCCCCGCCTCACTTTCCTGTCGTCAGCAATGCTGTGGGCCAGGTGCCACGACAGTCAACTTCGGTACATCATACGTTTACTTGATCAAAACCATCTTCTGCTGGGCAGCATGTCCATTTGCTTCCAAGCGATAGAGATAAACACCCGAAGCCAAGCCGGTGGCATCAAAACTGACCACATGACGGCCAGCGGCGTAGTTTCCGTTTGCAATCACGGCAATCTCTTGCCCGGCAACGTTAAACACCTTCAAGTTCACAAGTGACGCTTCTGTAAGATCGAAGGTGATGTTCGTTTGCGGATTAAACGGGTTCGGGTAGTTCTGATATAGCGCAAATGAGTTGACCACGAAATTCTCTTGCGGCGTTGCCGATTCCGTAACCAACGTTTCGCGCGAACCGTCAGCGTTTACGACGACCAGCGTATAGCTATAAGTCGTGCCGTTGTTCACGGTGTTGTCAACCCACGAATATTCCGCGCCGGAGGCGGCGTTCTGCGCGCTCACATGCGCCATGATCAGGCCGTCACGCTGAATTTCAAATCTGTCGAGATTCGATTCAGACGCCGTTCTCCAATTCACCGTCACGATTCCATCACCGGCAATGGCGTCGAAATCATTCAATTCGACGGGGAGAATATCATCCAAGGTCACACAGATGCAACCGTCGCCGCGAATTTCCAGCCAGAACACGCCGTTCGTGTATTGCCAGTTTCCGCCGAAAAACTCCTGAATATAGCTTGCCGGATCGCAGTCAAAATTACACGGCGTTGTGCAGCCCAGTCTCTTCGTAACAATCGGGAACAATCCGTCAGGTATATTGGTCACGCGGATACGCGAAGATTGATCGGGACAGAGAGCGATACATTGTGACGTTCCGGCGTCCGTGAGCGCATTGAAGTTTGCATCTTCAGGAATGCAGATGCAAATAATCTGACCGCGAATTTCCCCGCCGGGGAAGACTTGACTGTGCACGTTTACATAGAGACTCTCGGCTTCCAACTGAATCACGTTCTGAGCCGTAATCGGGCCCCAAACACCACCTGCCGAGCCGGGAACCAAATTCTGCAAACCATGAACGACCGGACCCGCAACTCCCGCAACCGCACGATGAATATGCGCGGCGGTCATCGGTGAACCAAGGGCGCTCCACGCGATCGCATATTGAAGCGTGTCGTCATTTGCGTCTAACCAAAACCAACCAAAGCCCTGCGCGGTTGAGCCGTTTGGCGGAACTTCATTGGATCCGCGCAAATGCGCCACGCACGTTCCGCGTGTCAACACTTGACCGCGAATCTCACCACCGGGGAACGCAGTCGTGTGGATGTTGATATAGAAACCGTGTGCGTTCAACTGTGCAATCTGGGCAGGCGTCAGGTCGCTCCAAACGCCAAAAGCACCGGTAGCCGACAGATTCTGCAAGCCAACGACAACTCCGCCCGCTACACCAACAACCCCGGTGTGAAAATGTCCTGCGGTCACGGGTGCGGACAGACCGCCGAATGCAATTGTGTAATAAAGGTCATCTCCAACCAATTCGCACCGTGCCGTACCCGAACCGGTAGTCGTGTTGGGGGGTACCTCTTGGTTACTACTCAAAGTCGCAAAATGAGTATAAGGCCCTGCCAACGCAACACCCGTCGCAACAGCCATAACCGCCATCAAAATCAATAATTTGTGTCTCATGTCTCGTCCTCAGGTTATTCAAGCTTATAACTTGACCATTTCAGTCAACTTATTATAGCATCTATACACCGTGAAGTCAACGATACTCGCCCCCACAATCCCGCTTTTCCCATTTCATTATTCTCCGCTATTCTATGAAAAACAACGACTGTAAGAGGGAAACATGATTCACGAGGAAGAAGTCTCCAATGTAGGTGAGTTTGTCACCAGAAAAAAACGGGCGAACAATTCGTTCGCCCTGCTCAAATAATGGTTCATTTTCCTATCGCTCTACTTCAGCAACACGACTTTCTTTGTTTCGATAGAATGTCGATCTGCAGCTTTTACGAAATAGACACCCGAGCTAAGGTCAGGCGGAGCGGTGAAACTGATACTCCCGCCGACCATGCCGCCGCGATGCAGGACGGCGACCTCGCGGCCCAATAGATCATACAGCGATAGAACAAAATCATCGCGTGTGAATCCGGCAATCTCAATGCGAAATTCGTTGTTGAAGGGATTCGGGTAAAGGCTCAAGAGCCGCCAAGTGGATGGGATTACAGGCCGTACACTTGAGACATCATTGGGTAGGCTTGTGTCAGGCGGAGAGGTTAGCCAAGGGGTGAAATCTACGCGATTCCATTCCAAAGTGTCGCCTTGACCATTGGGATTCAAAGTCGGATGATACGGCCCGGTTTCATCCCCCCACCAGTTATTGTCAGCGAAGACAGTGTTTTGACAGTTATTGACAATTACGCAACTCATCGAAACTCCGCCGTTGCCCATGATTATGTTAGAATCAAGCACAACGGTATTGTTTCCGTTCATTAGCAAAACTGAGCCACTTGCTGGATTGTCCGACGTGTTGCTTTCAAACACATTATGATCTGCCCTCAAAAATGCGCCATCGGCGACGTAGAGAGCACCGCCATTCACATTTTGATTTCCGACAATAACATTGTGGTGAATTCGGCCAAATCCAGTTATCATCGCAATGGTGCCTGTCAAATCAAAAGAGTTGTTCGCGCTGATGATATTTCCGTAAAAATCCGGAATAGAATCATTCGTCCTGCCATACAAAAACACTGCGATACTTCCGCTTTGACTGTTCATGAATTGGCACGAGTTAACTTTCAATCGCCTTCCGCCACTGCAATACAAATGACAAGCAAGACCATCGACGCCGCCATTTCCGACAAACGTCGAGTTTTGAACTGTTCCTTCGCCCCGACTGATTGAAAGTCCCCCAATTGGTCCGCTATTATTTTCAAAGCGACAGTCACTGATGTCCTGAATTCCACGGTCAATGTAAAAAGCTCCCTCGCCAATTGATGCAGAGTTGGATAGTATTGATAGGCTGCGAGCGAACATGTTGCAGTTTTTTATCCAGCCCGCGCCAGCATAGGCCGATGTAAAACATGACTCGACAATACATGATGTCATGCTGAGCTCATATGGCTCGGAAGTGGATTCACCTTGAATAAATAACCCACCGCCATACATAGCGGTCGACTTTCGAATCACGCAGTGATCAATTGATAGATCGGAAAGTGAAAAAATCGCGCCTCCGGCAATTTGGTTTTCAACTAATGCTGTCGGAGTTCCGTGGCCGTCAGAAAAAGTCAGTCCGACAACCATTGTCGCAAGACCATCGGTATTATCAATAAGCAAGCAACTCAGCGTATCTCCAGTTCCATTTCCACCGTTTACGATCGTACCTTGAATGTGCGCAGAATTGCCGTCAAGCAAGTAGCGGCTTGCAATCGTCAATCCTATGCCGTTTACGACTAAATTCTCGAGGTATTCTCCGTCTTCAAGAATTAGCGTATCGCCGGTTTGGGACGCGTTTATTGCATCCTGAACACTCTGTGCTGGCAAAACAATTCGTATAGTTGCGGCGGCATCAAATATACAAGTCAGGAAAGTAGCCGCCGCAACTATTCTCTTCAATCTGTACATTAGTTACCGTTTCCAGGTGGACAGTAGGGCGGGGCGACTTCGTTTGATGTCCATGCTAAGGACCTTAGGGAATATTTCTCAAATTTATCTGACCCGTCAACCATAAGGTAATCATTAGGTTGACGAAAATGCAAAAAAGTATGTCCTACCAATATCGCGCAGAAATCAGAGGCGTTGCAATCACACAACAATTCAATATAGTCTGGTGCGAGGAAAAGAGCAACTTCACAACAATTTCCAAATCAAAAAGGGCCGCAGGAAAACTCCTGCGGCCCTTCAATCCAATCAACTTAGCCTTACTTCAGCAAGAGCATCTTGTGCTGAGCCGAGAAGCTACCTGCCTTCAAGGTGTAGAAGTACAAGCCTGATGCCAAGCCTTCACCGCTGAACTTGATCGTGTGATTGCCTGCGGCATAGCTGCCATTGGCAAGCACGGCGACTTCCTGACCAACGGCATTGAAGACGCGCAGTTCAACATTCGAAACTTCCGGCAAGCTGAACGTGATGTTCGTCTCCGGGTTGAACGGATTCGGATAGTTCTGCATCAACGCATAGGTTGTGGCAACACCCGATCCGAGCGTCGGCGCGGCAGACTGAGTTGCAAGATTGTCACGTGAACCGTCCATGTTCACTAACACGAGCGTGTAGTTATACACGGTACCGTTGGTGACATTCGCGTCGGTCCAGTTGTAGTGCGAACCCGTCGCGGAATTTGTGGCGGTGACCTGCGCCATCGTCACACCGTCGCGCGAAATTTCAAAATGATCGGCATTGGTTTCCGAACCCGTTGCCCAAGCCAATTCGACTTGACCGTCTCCGGCAACCGCCGTGAAGCTGTTCAGCTCAACCGGCAGCACGCGATCGATGCAGAAGCAGTAGCAGCCGCCCTGATCAGAATAGAGGTCCATGCACCAAAGCTGACGATCCGGCAGATAGATCCACTCCATATAGAGTTGCGGATACGCCGGATAACAATCGGATTCACAACCTGACGGCGGAATATTGTCCGATGCAATGAGACAACCATCAGCCCACGTCGCAACCGGGCGCTGGAACTCGCTGGCCGGACCAACAAAAATCTTTTGAATTTGACCCGGGCAAATCGTCAAGCACTGGCAGAACGGCACTTGCTCAACCGAGAAGTAGTAGTCATTGTAGTAGCACGGCGGCTCACACGGTTCGCCCGAATCTTCCACGGTCAAACCAAAACGACCAACTTCACCGTCGTAGCCATTCACAAAAATGAAGTAGCTTTCCCCCTCAACGGAGCACCACTCAACATAGGAAGCGAGATAAAAATCGGGGCAACCTTCGAGATATTCACCGGATTCTTCGTCATAGTAATACCAGTCATCGTTGCCGTCAACGCAAACAAGATCTTCGCAGGACCCTGTGTAAACGTTGATCTTGGTGTCATAATTCGTCTGCTCGCTGCACGTGTGGGCGCGCATCGTGTTACCCGTACCAATCACTTCGTACCACAAACCGCAGGCTTCCGGATACGTTCCGCAATCTTCCGGATTTGGATGACGCGCACCTAAAGTGGAGGATGCGAGCACATAAGCGGAACCACCGTCCAACACGATCGGCTCAGCCCAATCACACCAAGAGTTCTCAGCTTCGGCCGGGCAACCATTGTTGTTTCCGCCGCAATCAATACCAGAGTTTAACGTCAACCAATAATCACCTGAATCGTAATCATAGCCAAAGACTACCAGATAGTACTCTCCCTCTCCGAGTTCTACTTCAGTAATGCAGCTCGACAAACCGCTGTTGCCGTCATCACATTCGTCTTCGTCCGGCATATCGTCGTTGCACGCAACAACTGATGCGGATTCATTGTCTGGACAGCCATCCCATAATTCAATCACTGTGTCAAAGTCAGAGCCGCAAGTTGTAATCGTATAAACACCCGGCGCAATCCCATTTTCACCGACTAAAAGGTGATAAACAACTTCCGATCCTTCACTTCCACATTCATCCGCGTAAACATAGTCATCGCCGGTTTCTTCGTCGATGACTCCGCCGTCAACATACGGTGCACTCGTCACTTCGGTTGCGTCTTCGCATGTCTCGCCGCCATCATCGAGACGACCGACGCCACGCGGAATCAATCCGTTGAGTTCCCGATGCAGTCTGACAAGCTCTTTTTTGGCGCCAGAAATGTCACCGCCGACGGCCTTCTCGGCTGCTATCGACTGCTTAACCAACCGGATATCCGCCTTAATCTCCGTCGTCGTTCGCGCAGCGAACGCCGCAACGGTCAACATACCCAAACACAAAACGATAATCAGTTTCTTCATCGTGTACGCTCTCCTCAGTTCTGTGACACTAACGTTTATCGGTTACTTTCTTAATCATCAAACTGGGGCGGTCAAATTGGCCGGCCCCAGATAAAATCGCTCACTCAGTTATCTGCGCAAACACGACAGTGTAAACGCAGTATTCAAACAATTATTTCAGGAGGACCATCTTCTTCTGGTCAACAAAGTTTCCGGCTTGTAATTGGTAGAAATATACGCCGGACGGCAAATCACGTCCGTTAAACAACACCGTGTAGCGCCCGCGAGAGTAATTACCTGCAAACGGACGAGCGACTTGCTGTCCGAGCACATCGTACACGGTAAGTACGGCTGGGCCGTCTTCAGCCAACTCAACGGCAATTGTAGTTTCGGGGTTGAACGGGTTGGGGAAGTTTTGATGCAGCTTAAAATCACGGACAATCGCCGCGTCAAACGCCGGAGTTGCCGTAACCGTTCCCAACTCTTCGCGGCTTCCGTCAGCCATCACCGCAAACAAAGAATAGCTGTACTCGCGATCATTTTGAACCTCGCGGTCCACCCATTCATAGGTCAAATCGCCGTCCGCAGGAACCCTGCCGGCAGCCAAGCCGTTCCGAATTACGTCAAAGCGAGCAACTGGCTGAGAGGAAGCAAGCTCCCATCTCACGAGCACCTGCCTCGACTGTCCAACGGCAGAAAACGAGGCCAGCGGCAGAGCTTGGCTGGCTACGGTCAGCGTAAGGGTCAGTAATAAAGCAATTAAGCATCGTTTCATCATCATTCTCCGGTAGAATTGCGACTCCCGTGAAGGGAGCGCGGGCAAGTAACAGGACAAAGATAGCGGCAATCTGTCGCAATTCCAATGAGGATAGGGTAGGTTAGTCAAGTTTAAGTAGAGGTTTTGCTGGAAGTTAGGTGTAGTAAGTATAGTGAAGAAACCT
Organism: uncultured Alphaproteobacteria bacterium; assembly: GCA_964587105.1. Lineage (GTDB taxonomy): Bacteria > Electryoneota > RPQS01 > RPQS01 > RPQS01 > JABWCQ01. The sequence continues at coordinate 22,193 of CAZPKG010000022.1, forward strand.
TAGTAGGGTCAGCAAAAAAGAAACGGCTCGTCCGAAAGGGAGAACGAGCCGTTCGCGTGACTGCAGATCCCCGGGACCCACAATCAGCAACTGAGATATTGTTACCGGAAAACTAACAGATTCCTCGCCAAAAGCAAGCCTTTCATTTGATTATCGGGGTCGCTTTGGTTATTTTGAGTTCATCATGGAAACCGAGTCCATAGTCCCGCAATCGGCACACGAGAAACCTTCCAACTACGACGCCTTCGCTCGCGCAGCCGCCGGGTTGGCGGGCTTGCTGTTGCTCACAATTCTGGTTTTGCTGCTGTTCCAAGAGCAATCAGGGTTTAAGGTTTACAGCAGGTCGGGTGTGTTTCAGTTTGAAACAGAACAGGATGTTTCCGAATCCAATGACACCGTTCGTGTGTTCACTGTTGTCAAGGAACGCGACTTTCTTGACGGCAAGTATCCGGTAAGAGGCGACACTATCCTCCAGATTGGTGAGCAACCGGCCACTCCTGAATTGTGGCGGTCGATTATGCAGCGGGCGCTGCCTCCTGACACTGTCTTTACAATTCGCGTGAACGGCCCCGACGGAATCCGCGATTTTGTGATGCAGGCTAAAGTGGATGAACCGTCCAGCATAGCCATGCTTCTTGTGATTGACATCCTGCGCTTTTTGATTGCGTTGGGTTTCATTGGCGTAGGATTATGGGCTTTCTTTGCACAGCCGAACTTGGTGCAGGTTCGCGTCTTCGCGTGGTTTTGCTTCGCGATGACTTCGGTTATGATCTCGGGAGTCCACATCGTCCCTGCCTATTTTGCGACCTTTAAGGTCCCGTATTTCCAAGCAGTACTGAACGGCCTCGGAGTATTTGCACTCGGCTTGAGCGTTTTCTGGCTCCATCTTCAATTGCTGTTCCCACGGCCATTGAAGTTCATGCACAAGCACAAACGGTGGGTTGTGCCGCTGATCTATCTGCCGTGGATAGTAATGATCGTCGTTGCATCCTTGGCGGCCATGAAAGCGCTTGATCCTGACATCGCCGAGATGACTTCGAAATGGATTCTCTTGCCCTTGCTGCTCTCACTGATCACAGGTTTCGTAATTCTCAGCCGCCGATTCGTTCGCACCGAAGACCGGCTCGAAAAGCGTCAGTTAAGGTTGGTGTTCTGGGGTACCGCAATCGGATTGGGCGGTTTTGTCATTTTGATCGCAGTGCTGAACATCTTTAGCGACTATTTTGAGAGCGGTACGATGCTCCAATTAGGAAGTATCGTCGCAAGTTTCTCACTCTTGCTGCTCACTCCGATCTCGTTTGCTTACGCATTTGGAAAGTACAGGTTGTTGGAAGTGCAAGGTAAACTTCGTCGCGGCACGCGCTACCTGATCGCCGCCGTCTTTGCCTTCCTTGTCCTGTTCGCGGTACTTTACGTCGTCGGTAATTATACGCTGTTCGGCAGCGGCGCGGGGAGAAGTCCGTGGTCAATGATTTTGGTAATTCTGTTTGCCCTTGCCGCAGGGCGGGTTTCGACACGGCTTAGCAAGATTCTGGAAACGCGGTTCTATCCCGAGCGACAACAACTTCGCTCGCGGCTTGAGTCTGCGCTGGAACGCTCGACTTCAGTCGGTGACTGCGATCAATTCTGGATGCAATTGGCCGAAAACATCCGCGAAAGTCTGAGCATTCAAACCGTTCATCCCGTGCTGGCTGGAATCAACGGCGACAATTTCGTGCTGCAGAATCTTGAAGCGACGCCGTTTTCTCCGAAGGGCGATTTTGTGATCCGGCTTCACAGCGAGCGCCGACCGCTGCTTGTTGACGAATTAATTGCCAGTGGGCGCACACAGATCACGGACGATGAGCTGAAGTGGCTTTCGGGTAATAACGTCGCGCTCGTGCTCCCGCTCATGACACAACAACGCATGACCGGATTCTTAGCGCTTGGTTTCAAGACAGAAGAAGAGGATTACGCGCCCGAAGAGATTAGCGTGTTAACAACGCTGGCACCGCAGGTCGCATTGGCCAGTGAGAACATGCGGCTGATCGAAGAGAACGTCGAAAAGCGCAGGCTGGAAGAGCAAATGCAAATGGCGCGGCGTATTCAAGAGGGGTTCTTGCCGCAAGTGCTGCCGCACACGCCGGGGCTGGAGATTGCCACTCACAATCGCTTTTCGCTTGACGTCGCGGGAGATTACTTCGACGTGCTGTCGCTCCCCGATGGAGAAACACTCATCGCTATCGCCGACGTATCCGGCAAAGGCGCGGGCGCGGCGCTCCTGATGGCAAACCTGCAAGCCTCGTTGCGAATGGCAGTGGACATCGGCATTCCCTTGACACGATCAATTGCTCAAGTTAACAATCTCATTTTCCGCAATACTCCACCCGAGCAATACATCACTTTTGTGGCGGTGCTGTATGATCCTCGCACTTCTAAACTGCGTTTTGTAAATGCCGGTCATAATCCGCCGCAACTCGTCAGCGTCAACGGCCATGTCAAAGAACTCCCGCCGACCGGACTGATTCTCGGTGCGATTCCCAACATGGCTTATGAAGAGCAAAGTGTGGATTTTAACTCGGGAGATTTGCTTGTGCTTTATACCGACGGCGTCAGCGAAGCAATGAACGACGCCGAAGAAGAATACGGTGAAGAGCGTATCAAGCAATTGGCAATCGGCCTGCGCCACGAGCCTGCAACTCACATCGTGAAAGAAATTGAGATTGACGTTGAACGGTTCTGTGGTCGTATTCCGATGGAAGACGATTCAACCATGGTTATCGTGAAGCGGAAGTAGCTTCAACAAAATTTGCAAAACTGAAAAGGGCAGCCATTGGCTGCCCTTTCAATTTAAGATACGTCAACACTACTTCAACAAGACCAATTTCCTGACCTGTACAAAGTTGCCCGCCTTGAACACCGCGAAATACACACCGCTGGCCCACGACACGGGAGCCACAAAGTTTGACGTATATGTTCCGGCGGCAAGATCCTGCTCAAATACACGCGCTGCTTCGCGACCAAGATTATCGTACACAATGAGATTTGTGCTGCTTCTAACTGGCAATGTAAACTTGAATGATGTCGAAGGATTGAACGGGTTGGGAAAGTTCTGGGCAAAAGAAAACTCGGACGGCAACTCGGGATTGTTGTCGGGAATTTCAAGCGAGATAATGGTCTGCTCAAATATCGACGTAATACCGCTTCGTGCGCCGAACTCCCCCCCTGACGCGGCCCCGACAATCGGTTGCCCGGCGAGTACAGTGGACTCCATCGTTTGCGAACTTGCTGATCCAGAAATCGAGCCGCTTGAACCGCTCAATTGTCGAAACTGTGCGAGAACGATACTCGAATGAAGCAGTACGATAATGAGAAATCTCATGGTTCCTCCTATTGCAAAGTGACCATAACTTTGATTTCACCCGTTCCGCTTTCGAGCGATTCGAGCGCTTTTCCAACGATCGTTCCAAGTTTTGGGTCGCTTGCCAGCATCGCATGGCCGGGCGTCGCGGATGTAGTCAGCAAATCTCCGCGCTTGATCGCACCGTATTTTGCGTCGGCTTTGACACGCATCTCGAGACGGGCGCCGGTTTCAGGATGTGGGGCTGCGGCGAAACCCAGAATCGTCAGCAAGATGTTTCCATTTTCATTGACGGTTTCCTTTGGCGGAATCACGCCAATCACGCCCGTCTGTGCGGCGGCATGACAGGGAATCAAGAAATCGCTATCGACATCCTGCACAAGCACCATTCCGGGTTCGACTGTTGCTCGCGGATGCACAGGAAACTGCTCGCAGATGATCGGATCCATAGGTCCTACCGTATTCAGCTTTCCATAAATAGTCATGTTTCCCGACACACCAATTCCCGTTGTGACTCCAAGTCCAAGAAAGTGATTACCCTGAGCTGGTGGGCCCATCCACAATTCGCCGTGATGCACGCACTGTCCGGCGGAGTTCACTTCATGCATGAGCACCGGTGGCGGCGCACCAGCAGGATCAAAGTAATGCGTCATCGTACCGTCTGCACCAAATCTCCAGCCGGAAGTCACACTATTGCTGACAGTCGTCTGCGATCTCATGAACGTTGGAGTTTGCTCGGAATAAGTTTGAGTGTTGCCGTTGATGACGCTTGAATAGACTCGGGTTGCGCCAAAAACGGATCCAGAGGCGACGACACCGCTGGGCATGTTGAGAAATCCGACACCGCCGCTGTTTTGTAAATGCGCGAGTATCGGGCCGCCCGCCGAGTCACGTACTTCAAATGACTTGGCGTGGATTTCACCGTTGTTTTGAAGTCCGGCAACGGTAACGTTATTCTGTCCAGCGCTCCATGTACCGTTGGCGTTTATGCTGACACCGTTGCCGCCGGGTCCATAAGTTGACATACCGTCTCCGCCAATCAACGTACTTCCCGCGCTTTGATCTATGATCGCGACACCGCCGGCATTGATGAATGTTGACTCGTCACCATCCGTAAATTCTATTTGATCGCCAACTCCACCGCCGCCGCCAATGGGCACACCGCCAATTAACACTTGAGCACCTTCCGGCAGTTCAAGATTGCCCTCATTCGTCAAATGTGCTTTCGTAATTCCTGTGACAGAATCTCGAACTTCAAACGACTTGGCAATGATTTCACCGGTCGAGTCTAAAGCCGCAATTGGCACAAGATCCCGGGTGGCTTCCCATGTCCCGTTAGTCTTTACACTGAATACATTGAAAGCATTGAAGTCGGCAACCGTCAATCCATCTTTGTTGATTCCAGCACCAACGGCGCCATCGGTTACGCTTACACCGTTTGCTGAGCCAATATTCACGTCGTGGATGCCGTCGCGCACAATGTTCGTACCGTCGAACAACAATGCTCCTGTGGCATCAGTGATCTGCCCATTGCTGGTGATGTGCAAGAGCGTGTCGCCGGTTTCTGAGTCTCGCACGTAGAATGACTTTGCATATACTTCACCGTTTGTATCAAGACCTGATACAACTTGCCCGTTCTGTTTTGCCTCCCATGTGCCGTCGAATTGCATGTCCATGTAGCTCGAATTGTCGTCTGAACTGGTCGCAACACCCGCTCCGGTTATGGCGCTCCGTGACACCGTGCCATTGTTAACAGCGACGCCGTCAGCGTTCATCAAGCTTGTGTTTGAGCCGACCTCAAATTCAATGTGATCTCCAATCTCTGTTGCGATTGGCTGGCCATTTATCAGAATCTGTCCGTCGTCGGTCAAATGAATGAGCGGCTCACCACCTTCAGGATTGGGAACATAAAATGACTTTGCATACATTTCGCCGTCAGAATCAAGCCCGGAGACGATTTCCCCGTTTTGAAAGACGTTGCATGTCCCGTCCACGTTCAACAAGTGGCCGTTTGCTCCGACGGCATCCCCGATGAAGATTCCATCTTTATCCAATGACACACCTTGCAATTCAAGACTGTCACTTACGACTACGCCTCCTTTGTCCAAAACCGTCCACGAATCCGTATCTTCGTTGAAGACTGAGACATGATCCGGGCTGATTAGTATTCGGTGGTTTGCATCGCCGACGTGGATTTCTCCGTTTGAAGCAAGATGAATTAATGTGTCTCCTGTTGCCGGATCGCGTACCCAGAATGACGGCGCGAAAACTTCTCCGTCCGAATCTGTTCCTGCCGATTTCCCGTCGGCCCGCAACATTCCCCAGCCTCGCGGACCGATTTCAAATTGGTCTCCTGCAAGATTCGTCACGGTCAAACCGTCAGGACCGATATTCATGTCGAATGAATCGCTGTGCATGATGAGATAACCGTCGCTTGTCAAGTGTGCCTTTGCGCTTTCAAGCGTTCCGTCATCAGTCACAACGAACGACTTCGCATAAACCTCAGAATCAAACACAGAGTCGGACGGAATCGAATCCATCTGAACCTGAATCAGGCTGTCGAGGCAAGCCAGATCGACGTCTATACGAAAAGTGCAGCTCGCCGTGTCATAAACCGACCGAGTGCATACGCCGTTGATGATATTCATCGTGTTGTAAATATCATAAGCGCACGTCGCGCTGTCGAACACGACGTTTATGCATTCGTCACCGCTTTGAACCGTCATCGTGTTCGCGATGGTGTTGCCCACAAGGCTTATGCACCGTCCTGCGCTGTACCCGCCCCCGCCGCCGGCTGCGGCGATCGTAATCGTGTTGTTTGCGTCATTGGGAGTAATCGTAATATTCGCACCGGCAATTAAGTCAATATTGCCACCGTCATTGCTAACTCCGTCAACGCTCGAAACGATATCTGGCGAGATGTCTGCCGCAGTCAAAGTGTTATCTTGAACCTTTCCGGTCGTCACGGCATTGTCTTCAATCTCTGCCGTTGCAATTGAAGTCCCCAATGTGGCCGACACTTGATCGGCGGTGACTGTGATGCCAGTGCCTGCACCGACATTGAGAGTCAATCTCTCATCCAGCCGATTGCCTCCTTGTCGATCGTTCAATGCAGGCACACCCGTCAGTCCCTGTCCGGCAAGAATTGAGTCGAGTGTGAATGGCAGCACTGACTCGGGGAATTTGCCGTCGGCACCCAGAGGAACGAGATGGTTTGCGGTAGGTGTTGAGCGCGCGCCGATATGGTTGACGGAATCTGAGTTTTGCGCATGTCGTGCTTCAATAGCCCGAAAATCAGCCGTGATCGGCAGCCGCGGCAACAACACCGTTGCTTCAACCGATATTTGAAGCCAATTGCTGGCACCGATGGAATCCGGAAGCGGAGTCGTTTCACCCAAAAGAACTGAGTACACGCCGTTCTGGACATCTACGTTTGTGTGTGTTTCTGTCCAACGTGCTGTCCCACCTGTGGCAGTTGGAAAAATCGAAAATGAAAAGTCAAAGGCCCCATTCAAGAGGCTATCCCCCCCTGAATTCGTAAGTATCCCCTGATAACTCACTTGATTGGCCAAAACCACAGTCCAAAGGAGGCAACCAACCGCCAACGCGCAGAAGAACCGCCGCATAATCTCCCTCGATTCTTGAGCAGATGCTCAGTTAATATATGAGTTTATTCTGATGCTACGTTTGTCCCATTATGGTACAGTATGTTATAACATAAACAATATTAATAAGCAATAGGAATAAATGACAAAGGGACGCATCAGATTGATGCGTCCCTTTTGCCCGTGGCTCGTAGGAAATGTCTAAGACTTTTGTTTTAAGTAGTTTGCAAGGTTGCGAAGTGAATTTGTGTCAATTTGCGCCTCCCAACTGAGTTGAACTATTTCCTCACTTGACCCGCTCCGCGCACCATTGATATTAACGATTGCACGTTGTCGGCCATACCTTGCGCTTGCTGGTGCATTTCCGACGCAGCAGATGCGGATTCTTCCGCCGCAGCAGCATTTTGTTGCGTCACGCGATCCATTTGCGAGACTGCGGAGTTGACCTGTTCAATTCCCTGAGCCTGCTCGGATGAAGCAGCCGAAATTTCACCAACTAAACTTGCGGCTTTTTTCGCAGCGCCGGTAACGTCGCCCAATGATGATTTTAGACCGCCAACCATATGGACACCGTGCTGCACGCGCTCAACGGTACTTTCGATCATACCAGAAGTGTTCTTCGCAGCTTCCGCCGAACGCAGCGCAAGATTGCGAACCTCTTCTGCCACAACGGCGAAACCCTTGCCCGCCTCGCCTGCGCGCGCCGCTTCAACCGCAGCATTCAACGCAAGCAGGTTTGTCTGAAAAGCAATCTCGTCGATCGTCTTGACGATTTTCGAAGTCTGATCGGATGACTCTTTGATCAGTTTCATCGCATTGTCCATTTCGTCGGTGGCGTGTTCAGCTTTGTCAACGGCTTCAGTGGTTTGCAGCATTAAGTTTGAAGCCATCCGCGAGTTATCAGCATTCTGTTTCGTCATCGCTGAAATCTCTTCTAAGCTTGAACTGATCTCCTCAATTGCTGACGCTTGCTGATTTGCGCCGTCAGCCAAACCCTGCGCTGTGCTGCTGAGTTCATTCGTCGCACTGGACACCTCTTCAGCAGCCGAAGCCATCTCTTCCGAGGCCGAAATGATTGGCGCGCTAAACTTTTTACCGGCCACCCACGCCAACAGGCCGATGATAATCATAAGGATTACTCCGGACCATTTCATGCGGGTTTTGGCAGTAAGGGACTCGGCCAGCGCCTCGTCTCGATTAATCCTCACCAAGACCGACCAATTCATACCGGGATAGCCCATTGCGCCTTTAAGATGTGCATAACCGCATATCTGCTCAACTTTTTTGCGCGCATGCATGGCATTCATTACGCCCGTTTCTCCGTTAACGGCGCGTTTTGCAGGTTCAACGCCCTTCTCAGGCAAGTTGAATTTCAATATGACGTTATCCATATCGCGTGTGATCACATTCTTCCCGCCGCGAGTGCTTGGATCGTGGTCAACGATAATGTTTCCCTTGTGATCCATCACAGTAAGCTCAGCTTTACTCAGCCCTGACGAATAAAGATGCCCATACGCTCCCAAGATCATCTCTTCGACGAGCGAAAACATTGCTCGGTTCGTCCACACACCGATCATCTCGCCTTGCTCGTCATAGACCGGCGCACTGAATCCAATGGTTATGCCGTCATCGCCTGAATAGGCCCGCTTGACAAGTTCATCGATGTGAACGTCTTCGATGTATGTGCCGTTGGCTATGGTGTTCTCTTTTGCGGCGAACTGCATTGAAGTCGTGAAGTTCTTTCTGACACAAGATTGGAACCAGTCGGCCTGCGAGAAATTCTCATCATAAATGAATGAGCTGTTGATGTTCTCGCCTCTTGCGTTTTTCGAATTTACGGCGATAACTTTCCCCTGCATGTCGCATAGCATCGTCAGTGAGTAGATGCCGTAAGTCGCGACATATTGATTCATCGCTTCGGAAATTGAATTTTCGTCGCGGCGATACCAATCGGATCGCTTGTCACCAATGATCCGGTTCAATCCGAAGGCTTGGACGTCACCGTAACGCTCAAAAAGGTTCCGGTCAATCTTGTCGGCGAGGTTAACGGCTTCGCTTTCGACAATGCGGCTCGACTCATGTTCAGCATGAAGCAACGCGTTGTCACTGATCAAACCAAATACGATCATCGGCATGATGCCGAACACGAGACACAACAGAACTAACTTCGTCGTCATCGATTGTCTGTTGATAATACCTAATAGTTTCATCGTCTAAATGCTCAAAAGTTGCAAGGGAAATGTTAATGTGTGAATTGCCTGTTTTCCGAGTGACTTTCTGAAGTCGCACTCATAAAAAGAACGGGGGCCTTACTGAGGCCCCCGTTCTCATTTGATTTCTTGTTCTGTCGTTCTTAGAAGCTGTTCAGGTCGTCGTCATCCAGCGGGAAGTCATTGTGATGCGATGTCAGCTTCGCTGGCGTCACAGGCTTCTTTGAGGCCGCCGCCGCTTGCCGGTAGCTGTGGCTTGTCTTCGGTTTTTCAAATCGTGTTGTATTGCGGCGTGGTTGTTTGGCCGGCTTGTGAGCGCTGTCTCCTTGCACAAGCTTGAACATCTCATTCACAGTTCCGGTCAGCGATTCGGCTTGGCCCGACAGCTCTTCAGCCGCCGCAGCTCCTTCTTCCGCTGCGGCAGCGTTGCTCTGCGTGACCTTGTCCATCTGTGAGATTGCGGCTGTCACTTGCGTGATGCCGTCCGCTTGTTCGGAAGAGGCCGCAGCGATCTCTCGAATCAGCTGTTGCGCCTTTGTCACAGTCTGCGTCACGGCTCCAAGCGAGTTAGTCACTTGCGTAACCGCCGTACCGCCTTCATTCACCCGCGACACGGTCTCTTCAATCAGGCGGTTGGTCTCTTTTGCCGCTTCCGCCGATCGCATAGCCAGATTTCTCACTTCTTCCGCGACAACGGCAAAGCCTTTGCCGGCTTCACCTGCGCGGGCCGCTTCCACTGCGGCATTCAAGGCCAACAAGTTTGTTTGGAAGGCAATCTCGTCAATCGTCTTGACAATCTTGGACGTTTGAGCCGAAGCATCCTGAATCGAATTCATCGTCTCACTCATTCTGCCTGCGCTGTTTTCGACGTCACGAACGGACTTTGACGTCTCCTCCATAAGCGAGGTTGCAGTGTGCGAGTTGTCCGCGTTTTGGCGAGTCATTGCCGACATCTGTTCGATGCTGGCGCTGATCTCTTCAATGGACGAGGCTTGCTCGCTGGCGCCCTGTGATAAGCCTTGGCTCGATCCGGAAACTTCGTTAGCAGCTTGGGTTAGCTGCATTGAACCATTATTAAGGCTTTCGATGATGTGCGAAACGGGCTTGTTGATCATGATCTGCACGAAGAAGAACAGAGCGACGGCCATGAGTCCAAGGCCCAACCCAATAATCCACGCGGCCTGCCACATTGCGGCCGCCGTTGCGGCTTCGGCAGCTTCCAGAGGTTGAATTACTTCGAATGCGCCATGAATTTCACCGACATTCCAGTTTTCCATTTTGGCACCCGTCGGATCCAATCCACGGTTGTTGCCCCACAGAGTTTCAGAAGTATTCGGATCACCATGACAGATCAAACAGGTCTTAGTCAAACGAATCGGTTGGAAATATCTAATCGAGTTCAAGTTTGGGTCATGAACGAAATACTCGTGGTCTCCGGAACTCTCCAGGTGACGAAGAGCTTCGGCTTCAATCGCATCTGGTTGATTCTCGGGGTTTCTCGGTTCAAACTTAGGTGTTCTGAATTTGAAACCGCCTTTTTCGGCGCTTGCCATACCCGTTTGCCAAGCAGTAAAAACCGGGACGGTGTGGAGTACGCGGTCAAGATCATTTTTCTCTGCAAATTCGCGCACCTGTTCGACATTGTATATGTCTTTGTCCCATGCCTCTTCCATTTGGTTTCGCACATCACCTACCGCAGTCACGACTGCGCGGGCTTTCTCAACATAGGTGGCTTCGGCATTTGCATGTTCATGCTGCTTATACAGCCCCAGCAAAACGAGCATCAGAGCCAATGGCAGCGCAATACCTACTGCGATTATCTTTGTGCGCAAAGACAAGTTACTAATCACGACTAATCTCCGTCTTTTTCGATCCAATGGTTGTCAAGTCGAAACGGATAGATACTATCCGATGTGCGATGTGTAGTTCGCACCTCTGGTAAGGCAATCGCAGTGCCAATTTGGCAACGGGTCAAAATAATTTAGTTTTTGTCCCATTATTCACAATTATTCTTCATTGGTGCCCCTTCGGTTAATTTTTTTTTAAGAAGTTTGTCTTGGTGGTAATAGTTGCCTTTTTAGAATGATACTGTCACATCTCGACACCATTTCGTTCACATCTTCGGTTCTTCGGTCGAAACGAAAATCGGAGTTCCGTGTTATAGAAATCAACCGGTGTCTTAAGCTACCCTTAAGAGAGAGAAAAGACTCCATGATTCCTACACTTGGCGGAAATGGAGTCTCTTAAGGCAAAAAGCTATGGAATCTGGCAATCTTGTTGGATCAGGGCGCCGCACGCGGCGCCCCAACCCCGCAAACATTAAGCTTCCACTTCGTTCAATTGAGCGGCGACTACGCCGTCGTCGAACGAAAGGACTTTGTCGATATTGAGCAGAATGTTGACGCGGCCCTTAGCCTTGCCCATACCGAGAATGAATGAATTGTCAACCGAGGCGTTGATCATCGGTGCATCTTCGATTTCATTTCCGACAATGTCCAGGACTTCTGAAACTTTGTCAACCTGCAAACCCATCATCTGGCCCATGACGTCCACGACAATGATGCAAGTTTCAGCCGTTTGCTCCGTAGATGGCATGTCAAATTTCAGGCGCAGATCAATTACAGGGATCACCTTGCCGCGCAGATTAATAACGCCGCGCACATGTGCGGGCATACGCGGTACTTGGGTAATGTCCATCATGCCGATGATCTCGCGAACCTTAAGGATCTCGATGCCATAGGCTTCGTCAGCCAATTCGAACGTCAAATACTTGCCTGCCCGAGTGTCTGAGGAATTGAGAGTGTCGTTTTTACTCACTGGAGTGTGCTCTTATGGTCAACTTAATTGAACGCTATTCGTGTTGTCAGAACACAAGCAAAGCGGGTGCCGAAAGCAGACTTAAAGTAACGCCTTCGCTATTATTCATCTAAACTACGCTTAATCCAACTGACGCCCCGTTCAGATTCGTTCAAAAGACCATTTTAGATTACAATCAGAAAGAATGGATTACACACCGTCAAAATTCCTCGTTGAGTACTTGCTCCGGCACACGGCAAAAAAAGAACCCGGCTTTGGCCGGGCTCTTTGGCAATATGTTTCAAAACCACCACATCACATCTCGTAGAAATCCACTCTCCGAGTCGTGAACGTGTCATTATACTTGTTGATCGTCTTATCGTCGGCAACCTTCGGGTCTATCTCGACGGTCATTACATCAGTGGCCGTCATCGCACCCGAGGCCAGCAACTCACCTTGAGTGCCCATAATCACGCTACGGCCTGTGAACGACACCTTGCGGCCGTCGCGCTCTTCGACGCCGATGCGATTGGCGGTGGCGGCAAACACGTTGTTCTCGAATGTCCGGGTCACCATCGCCGCCTGACAAAACGGCAAAACCAAGTTAGATGGATGCGCGATCACTTGCGCGCCGCGCAGCGCCATCGTGCGCATCACTTCCGGAAATCTCCAATCGAAACAAATCATCACACCGACTCGTGCAAAACCAATGTCATACACGTTGAAGGGAATATCACCGGCATCAAACCTCTCCACTTCTTTGTCATACAGGTGCACCTTGCGATAGCGGCCAACGATTCCTTTCGGTCCCATGAACACAGAACCGTTATAAACCTTTTTGCCTTCGCGCTCGACCATGCCCATCACCATATAGCAATTCCGTTCACGGCACATCTGTGCGAGCCATTTGGTCGTCGGCCCCGCAGGCAACTCTTCGGAAAGCTGCAAGCTCTCTTCGCGACCGCGCATTTCATATCCGGTTAAGGCTAACTCCGGGAGAACCCACAGGTCAGCCTGACGATCCCCCATGAGATCTTCAATTTGTTTTTGATTTCTCGCAATTTCCCCAAATGCGGGGTGCGTTTGCACTATTCCCAAAATCATAGTCAGTACTTTCGATCCGTTTCGTAATTTGCCACCCTTTCGAATCAAGTGGCGTTAGGTTCAATGTATGCTCCCTTGCTTAATGAGCAAAAGAGGATTTGTAATTCCAACTATCCCAAGCGCCAGCGAAGCGAAAAACCCGCTTAACAAGCGGCCCGCGAAGCGAAACCGTCCAGCATTTCATGCTGGTTAGCCGGAGGCACGGGCTTGGTCGGCTTTTTCAGCGATATATCTGGTCAATTCCGGCGGCGTGGTCAGCCCCCAACTGGTGCGACCCGCCTCAAGGAGTTCAACGTTTACAAGCGAGCCGCTCTTGTCAAAGATAGGAGTTCCTCTCATTAACAGCAACTCTCCGGCCACCAACTTTGTCGGTTTGCTTTCTCCGCCGGCATAGGGCGGGTTCTTGCGCACCCACGCTTTCGCGTCAATGACATACTCTCCGGGGCGGACATTCAGCACCGTGACTGAATGCGAACCTGCCAATGGAATTCGCGGCAGCGTTTCGGTCTCTGTTTCGCCCTTCAGCGTCACCATCGCCATCCAGTCGCCTACCTGCGTCGGTTCCGGGAAGGCCACCAGCAGCGCAGCATAACCGGGCTGGAGCAGCACACCTTTCGTATCCAGTTTGGGGGCTTCCTTGGGCGCTTCCGCAGCCGGACTCGACGGCTTATCGGACTTATTAGAGCATCCCATCAGAATCGCGGCACAGCAAAGCGCCGCCAATAGTCGAACCATCATGTTGATGTTACCGATATGTGAAGTTCTGTCAATTCTCTTTACCACCACAGGTAAGGATTCACCCAATCACCGGAAGAATCGTGCGTGCGAGGCAGATACTTAATCGAGCCCGCCGAACGCCAACCGCTAAAAATGTACGATAGCCCGAGACTCACTTGAAAGTCCGTTACGTGGCGGGAGTAGCGCGGCTGACTGGGGGTGTTCGGTCTGTAGTCCCACTCGTAGTCTTGATTCTGATAAACCAAAACAGAGAAGCGGAGTTTGTCTTCGGCATAATAAACCAACCTTGCCATGTGACCAATTGTCCAGCCTTGTCCGTTCAGTTCACTCCGCTCTTTAGGATCATTGATTTCGCGCGTATGGAGCAACGTATAGCTCGTCTTCCACCTGTCGTGCATCGCATATTCAATGCTCAAATCCGTCGCCCAGAAGAAACCGTCGTTAGCAGGATCAAGACTGTGCGAAATCTCAGAGTTTCCCGTGAACTGCAACGTCCAACTAAGCGGTATGTTGGACTCAAGCGCTAATCCAAGTCCCGATCTCTCCCCATGCTCTGCTTCATCTGTGCCAAACGCAACGAGGCTGTCAACAGGCTCACCTACATCCGGCACAGTGTGCGAGCGAGACTTTCGAGCGTACTTGTTGATATAATTGTGGTGCACTCCTCCGGCGGTCACGCCTAGCCGGGTACCGCACCAGCGTGTTAACGACGCCGGCGAAACGGTCTCATCGATGCGGTACAAAGCGTATGCATCGAGCGGGCCGGTCAACGCCGCATCCGATTTCAGAATTGCTTCAACGTCATCCCAGAACCGCCTGTCACCGCGTTCCCAACGAGTGTCATAATCCTGTCTTCGATAAAACAACTCACCAAGCTTCTGCCGGGTTTCAGCCGACAATTCACCGCTCAGGCGACCCATATCTTTCAGCCTCTGTTCGACGACGTAAGCCTTGTAAGATCCCGTTGCGTCACGTAGCCGTCCCCAGCCTATTTCAATTTCACCCGACACAGAATGGTAAATCCGATTTTCAGTCACATCGAAAATAGAAGTTATCTCACTCGAGTCGGTGTCGAGAAACCCATCTGAGTGTCTCCAACTCTGGCTGACTTGTGATTCAAAGTATCCGCCAAGCGAAACACCAATCGGCAAAGATGTCGGAAAGTAGATACTCCGCAACTCACCCGCATAGGTCTGGCCGGTCGAGTTGCTTTCTGACTCGTTTCGCTCGTAATTCCCGTCATAATTGGGTCCGCGCCGTTTACTGGACCCCGTGCTGCCGCCAAACTCCGTTGTACCCCACGTCTCTATGCTGAAGGCCTCGCTGTCATACAAATAGTACCCGCTTGACCCGATTCTCGCGTAACCACTCAAGTATCTGCTGCCACTTTGTGTATCCGAAAATCCGTCGTTATATAGACTCCCGTTCGCCGTGGCGCTCAGCGCATGAACCGTGTGCGTCGGAATCCAAAATGTCTTTAGTTCAAATCCATATCCGCAATAACTAAATATCAATAAGCCCGTCAATAAGACATATCCGCGCATAGCCCGTCTCCTTGTGTTAAGAGTTTTCCAAGATGCTAAGTCTGTCTGCGCGTATTAACAATTTGTTGCGAGTGTTCTCCTTTTAGTGTGAATAGTAATAATAATTGTTGCTTGCCAAAACCGGTCCTCGGAACGAGTAAGTCATTCCGATCCTGAACTCAGACCGACGCGAATAATTCTCGTTATAATGTGTAATTGCGCTTCCATCATAATAATCGTAATAAGCAGTGCGATTGACTGAATAATTGATGACATCGCTGTACTCCCCAAAGATGGCTACTCTGTCCAAGACGAGGAAGTCCACTTCGAGCATAAACCCATAATCATTCCGCTCGCTCATCGGAGACTTATCGCCGACCGTATCGTCATATTTCAAGTCTGCGTTCAACGTCGCCCTGCCGAACCAGCGATCTGTTACAAGCCATGAGAGATTTGACTGCACTCTGGTTCGCCAGTACTGTGTATGCGGATATCCTACCGAGTTGGTCTTAGGAGCATGAAAGTACTGCGCAGCTAAATGGTACTGCCACTTCAAACCAAAAGGCACGTCATATGCGACACTTGCACCATATGAAAAATGGTCAGATCGCCAAGCATTGCTTCCATACCTTTCATAAGCTTGATAAACATACCCCGATTCGTCTCGATAAATTTGAACTTGCTGATCCCAGGAATGGCTTAGTTCATTAGAATGATCATAGGAAATCAACGGTGAAAACGACAAACCGCGGAAGCGAGTTGTTGACCCAAGATATCCTTCCTGAATGTGCGTCAAGGTGTATGCGTCAAGCGGCTTCACATATGCCGGGTCTGAAGCAAAAACCTTCTCGACATCCGCCCAGAAGAATTTGTCGCTTCGATCGTGCTTCAAATTGTAGTAATCGGAAGAGTAAATGACACTCGCCAAAGCCGAACGTGTACTAGCCTGCAATTTACCGCTTAGGACGCCCGAGTCAATCAGCCGCTGTTCCATCACTAACGCTCTTGCAACAGCAGTGACATTTCGGGTTCTGCCGAATTTCGGACCGACATCAGTTGAAAATCTATATCTTTGGCGCCAGTCCTCCGATTCGGAGCGATATGAATACTCCTCGTATTGATCAACATAACTGCTCCAACGACGACTATAGCCGTGTCGCTTGTCACCAACACCATCGTATTCAGCTAGAGCATACATTTCGACAGTTCCGCCGATCAAATCCCCAAACAAGTACCGGCTATGTTCCACGCTCAAGCTCGCGCCGGATCCAAAACCATACCCTTGACGGTGGTCGTTACCATTCTCCCCGACATAGTAACCTCGGTAATTTGCGTCGCTGCGTGAAACACTTTCATTCAAATAACCACTGAATAACAATTCGTTGGTCGCTCGTTCTGATTCTGTCCACAAGCTGTGATAAAAAGACCCATTGCCGTTGTGTGAGTAACCGGTCGATTTTGACCAGTCTGTGTCTGTTGATCCGTTAGCCTGTCGGGAAAAATTCGCCCCAAACCTGAATCCCGTCTGAACAGCCCGATTCCTCGGCACTCTAAATTCACTAAACTCATCCGCCCAAACTGTCCCCGCAATCCCCAGCATTAGTAAGCATAAAAGTTTGCGATGCATTGTTCTTTCCTTCAATTAGCATCATAAGAATTAGATTAAACTCTGCGCGATTGTTTTATCTATCGCGGCACCGGAGGCAATGCACCCGAATTGTATAAATCCCACGGCAGATCTACGGTACTTGGATAGCCGGTCAAATGTCTCCTGATGCTGCTGCGCGGCAGTTTACTGTTTGCTGCACCTGCGCTGCCATGCAGTCTGTAAGAAATATTCAGGCTATAGTTCAAGCCCCGGGAAAATCGAACAGGATCATCTTGACTGTCTAAATTAGGAACATAGTTCTCAAATCGATACTGAAAGTAGTTAACGGAACATCCGATGTTTACATGATCTTCAACGTAATACTCGGCCCTAAGTTCGTTGTCAATAGCCCAACTGCTCCCTCGGCTTCGGTTGCGATCTTTACTGTCCGCCAGCCATCGCAAATGTTCCACCGCGTATCTCACACTCAAGCGGTCGAACAGCAAATGCTCAACAGAGAGATAGCTGCTAAAACCAAAGCCGTCGTCGCTTGGCAGCACTCTTCTCTCCAGTCGTGAATCCAAGTTGATTTGCCAAGAGTAAGAGAGCGGAAAATAGCCTTGAACTCCTGGGCCGATCAGAAGTTCATCCGATCTTTCAGTAATGGTGTTGGATCCAAAGCTTGTCGTATCGTGATAGATCGTCGTATCGTATCTACTTGTTTGAAAATCATCGCGTGTCTCGAAAGCCATATGATTCGTGTGACCCGTGCGCGCATAAAGCCCACCGCGAATACCCTTCCAATGCGAAATTCCGGAGTGGAAATAATCACTCAGCCGATACAACGCATATGCGTCAAGCGGGCCTTGAAATGCCGCGTCGCTCGTCACAATCTTTTCGACTTCTTGCCAATAATACTTCGATGAACGGTCATGCTGTACGCCGTATTGAGAACTTGTATAGGCGAATTCCGCCAGCTTGCGCTTCGTCTCTGGCGAAAGATCACCTGATAGACGGCCCAGCTCGTGCAGCTTTCGCTCGACTTCGTACGCCCAATAAACTCCGCTCGCGTTTCGTACTCTCCCCCATCCTGCTCCCAATTCAACTGAAGCATCATACTCGATTCGGTTTGCTTCGATGTCAGTCAGCCCGGAGTTTGATTGGTATCCGTCGTACCTATCATACCGGCTTTCACGGTGATACCAATACTGAGACGTTCCCACACTTCCGAATCCCCCGACCTCAAAACCAAGCGGTGACGGATTCGGGAAATAGATGGAATTTGCGGAAGTGCTCAGTCGCTGCCACAAATCAATCGAATTGTAAAAATAGTTCTCTTTGCCGGACGACCGCTCGTAATCATTTTCCGAATGCGAGCCATTGTTGCTTGCTTCAAGCAACGGCTCGATTGACCAACCCAAGTCTTCGCTATCGTAGTCGAAGTACCCGTGAACCGATAATTGGCCGTAATAATTCTCGGAAGTGTTTCCCTGCAAGTTGCGGTGTCCGTCTCCGGCGCTGCCACTCAGGTTTGCATAGGCAGATACCGCCCGTGTCGAGTTTGTCGGTATCCTAAATTCTCTAAACCCTTGCGCGTGTACGAGTGCGACGAGGCATAAAGTTGCCGTCGCTGTTGTGAATAATCGCATAAATACTCACTCTAATAGTTGTGATTTTACAAGGCTTCATTTTGTGAGTGCTTCCCAATCTTCAATCGTATGAATATCTCTAAGCTCCGGCAATAAGCCATGCGCTATGCCGGCTTCCGTCAATCTCGCAATCGAAAGCTCCAACAACTGCTCCGTGCTCCACGGCAATTCAGCGAAAATTTCCGGCACAATTCTGGTCAGACCGAGCAAATAGTAACCGCCGCTCTTTGCCTTCCCGAACACGATCGGTACTTCATCTAAAATACGAAACGCCTGATTGACGTGTTCTTGGGTCAACTCAGGACAATCACTTCCAATCAAGATCACTTTCCTCGCCCCTCCTTGAAATCCGCGAATCGCCGCAACGCACATTCGCTGCCCCAAATCACCGTTTGTTTGCAGCGAATAAAATGCCTTCATCCCAAAAAACTGTTGCCCTTTGATAAAGTCAAACGGCTCTTCAAACGTCACTTCAACCTCTACCGATTCATCCACTGATTCCAGCACTGCCCGGCAGCGCTTCACAAGCTCAACATAAATTTCATACGTACGCGCATGACCCGCAGCTTCTGCAATCCGCGTCTTCACCTTCCCAAGTTCAGGCATCCTCGCCATACAAATTAATGTGTTCATATTTCTGGTCTCCCCCCGCGAGCCGGGGGGAATAAGGGGGGTCTGTATCGAGGGCCTACTGCCCGTTCAATCCCCAATCATATTCCGTATATTCAATTCGCGTGTCAACCTTCACGTCAGGAAAGTAAATTTGGAATAGCGTCCGCACGCCTTCGTTGTCGTCAAAATCCTCTTTGTACCATTTGAACATCGGCGAAATATACAGCACGCCGTTTTCGAGCCGGTTGTCCTTGGGTCGCCCGGTCAAGAACGCGCGCTCCTGTTCGGCCAACTGCTGAGTGAGTTTGGTATCCACATAAACATCAGAACGCAAAATTGGTCCGCCAAGCGATGCACCGACAATCGCGAAATGAATGCGCGGCTCCTTGAAATCCGCACGCAAAATATCATGTTCAATCATACCGAGCGAGGCCTCGCGTCCGAACAGTTTGACAAATTTCATGTTCCACGGACTCGAAAAAAGACCGCCGACGTCCTGAATGCTCTCAATTGGCCAATGATCCAAGACAAACTGAATCGCCGCCGCATTGTAAAGATTGATCATCAGCGCGAGCTTCTCGCTCTTGGTGAACGCGCGATACTGTTCGAAACTGATTTCGCCGATCGAAGCGACGTAAGCATCCAATTCCGTCCGGTCATTCAGCAATCCCGCGTAGTTCACGCGCCCGTCTTTCACATATTTGTCCAGCACGGATTGAAACTGCGCGTGCGAATGATCAAATGCGAAAACTCGTGACGCCAGCACCAGAACCAATATCAAATTTAAGCGCATCATTTGTAAACCCGCCACAAGCTCCCAAGGTCCTGAGCCGCAGCTTTCATAGTTCCCAACCGCTCGTATTTGCGCGGCGAAGTCACCAGCGGCTCTTTCATCAAATAAGTCTTTCCGTGTTTTGCAAGTTTCTGTGGAAAGACATGCGCGCTCTTCTCCGCGTCGGGAAATCCGCCCAACTCTTCAAACACGCTCTTCCGAACAAACAAACCCTGCTCACCCCACGGCATTGCAAAGAACTTCGATAGAGCATTCGCCGCCAGCGTAACGGCTCGCGCACCGAGTTTCGATCCGTCAAACTTCAGACGAAAGGCTCCGCCCAGAAGTTCCGGACGATTGTGCAGCACTTCGAGAATCTTGCTCACGCTGTGGCGGGGTGGTTCGCTGTCCGCATGGAGAAACCACAAAACAGCGCCGCTTGCAGCCTTTGCCCCTTGATTTAGCTGATAGCCCAGCCCCGGCGGCGTGACCAACAGTTTGTCAGCCCAAATTTCCGCCTTATCCGCCGTATGATCCAAGCTTCCGCCGTCCACCACAATCACCTCGGGGCGTGGTTGTTCCAATGCCAGAAACTCAAGCAGCTTCGGCAGTCGCTGCTCCTCGTTCAGCGTGGGAATAATTACGCTCACGGTGTCAGTGAACGGCATTGCCGTCGGATTTATCCTTGCGGTCGCCATTTGGTATCCGTATCTTTCTGCATTCAGGTAATATAGCCAAAAATCGACCAAACCTCAAACCAGTTACGGTCAAACCGCAACAGCTACTGTCTCAGCAGTTTGTTGTAAACACCTGTTTTACATATACCTTAAAACTAAACCTGCATGAGCACCACCGACCCCAAAACACTTCTGCCCGCAGATCGGCACAATCTTGAACTGCTCTCGCACGTTCATCCGACTGAATATGTGAATCCGACACCGAATGGCCGTTACAACCTTGTGGTAATCGGCGGCGGCACGGCAGGTCTCATTACGGCAGTCGGCGCGGCAGGGTTGGGGGCCAAAGTCGCGTTGATCGAACGACAATTTCTCGGCGGTGACCGCTTGAACACAGGTTGCGTGCCGTCCACGGCTCTGCTGCGCTCTGCCCGCGCTGCGCATGAGATCAACCGGGCAAAAGAGTTCGGTTTGAACGTCTCGTCGTGCGAAGTTGATTTCGCAGCCGTCATGGATCGCATGCGCAGACTTCGCGCGCAAATTTCTTTTGCAGATGGTGTAAAGTCTTTGACCGAAAAAGGTGTTGACGTCTATCTCGGCACGGGAAAGTTTCTCGACTCCTCGACCATCGAAGTCGGCGAGCGCAAACTTAGCTTCGCCCGTGCCGTAATTGCCACCGGCGCGCGTGCATCAATGCCAAAAATCCCCGGCATTGAAGAAATTGAACCGCTCACCAATGAAACTCTCTTTAACCTAACCGAACTCCCCGAACGCTTAGCCGTCATCGGTGCAGGAGCGACGGGAGTTGAAATGGCTCAAGCCTTCGCCAGATTGGGAGCGAAGGTCACAATCTTTGAAATTCAAACCCGCGTTCTTCCCAAAGAAGACCGCGATGCAAGCAGCATCATTAAGGCAACGCTCGCACAAGACGGAGTGAGTTTCCAGCTTGGCGTAAAGAACCTTCAGTTCACTCGTCGCGGCGCAGTCAAGACCGTCGCATGTGAAGTCAACGGACAATCCGTCTCGAGCGATTTCGACCACATCCTCATCGCGGCAGGCCGCACGGCCAATGTCGAAGGGATGAATCTCGACAAAGTTCATGTCGAAACCACATCCGACGGCATAAAAGTCAACAGCCAACTTCGCACAACTAATCCGCACATCTTCGCCTGCGGAGACGTTTGCTCGAAATTCAAATTCACCCACGCCGCCGACGCGCTCGCTCGCATCGTCATCGGCAATGCGCTCTTCTTCAGCACAGCCAAAGCGTCGGACTTAAATATCCCCTGGGCAATTTACACGGATCCTGAACTTGCACATGTCGGAGTTGATTCGGATAGTGACGAGGGCAAAGAGTACCAGACAATTCGTCTCAATCTTTCCGAAGTCGATCGCGCAGTCTTGGACGACTCACCGGCAGGATTCATCAAAATCACCCATGACCGTCGCGGCCAAATTAAAGGCGCGACCATCGTCGGCCCGCACGCCGGGGAACTTATCGGTGAAATTGTCGTTTGCATGAACCACAATATCAGCCTAAGCAAGCTCGCCTCCGACATTCACCCCTATCCGACATATTCCGAGACAATAAAAAAGTGCGGCGATCTTTATCGCCGCACTCTGCTGACACCTGCCACTTCAAGGTTTCTCGCGAAATTCCTGAAGTGGCGCAGATAATTTCAGATCGATCTATTTCTTAGCCGGCTCCATCGCAGGCGGTGCAGCCGGATCAGGAATCTTGTTACTGATTGCAGGTATCGACATCAGATAAGCGTAGATACTGCTCAGTTCATCATCGGTAAGATTACCGTATGACGGCCACGGCATCGGTGGCAAAAGCATTCTGCCTTTGCCCATTTCGCGACCCGTGCGAATCGTCTGCACAAAGTTCTCTTCCGTCCAATTACCGATTCCGGTTTCCTTGTCACCGGTAATGTTCTTGCTGAAACTCACACCCCACGGACCGGCCCAAGCGGTAAACGTACCCGACACCGAGGCAATCCACGGCCCTTGCGCTGCCGGCGCAGGCAGCATCGCGAGTTCTTGCGGATGTCCCGACATCAAGCGCGAGGAATCCGGTTCCGGACCGTTAGCTCCAAGCTTCCACGGCGTGTGGCAGTCTCCGCACGCGTGCGTTCTGACAAGTTGTCTTCCGTGATCGATCTTCGCTTGATTACTTGCACCTTCGCCCCAAGCGGTTGTGCTCAAAACCAACACCAGACTGAGCATTCCAATCAACGGAAACACAAATTTTCTGTCGGCGCGACCCATTGCTTCTCCCTTTTCTTACGTTTTTTGTTACCTACCTAAATCGTCTCGTATCCATTCCGATATGAGATCAACGGCCTCCTGATCGACAATCTTCGTTCCGAGCGGCGGCATCTGCCGCACCGGATTGCGTGATAGCATGCGATAAATAACGGAGCTATGTTCCGGATAACCGGGTAAGATGCGATAGGTAGGATCTTCACCGTTATCCGGAATCTTAAATTTGCTGGGATGGCCAACCACCGACGCCAACGCCGAATCCTGCGCGCTTGAATCTGCAAACAGCGGCAGCTTCAATTCCATTCCCACCGAAGCCAGCGGATCATCCGCGTTGTGACAGCCGCCGCAGTTCGCCCAAATGTACCCTAAAGCAGCCCGCTCGCGCGGCGTCTTGCCTTGAATCCTCGGAGGTTTCGTCTTGAACTCGTCTGCGAGATTGACGAGCCTTCCCTGCGCAATCAGGTCATTCAAATCAATCATCGACGAGTCAAATTTCTCGGCATGTGGCGCAAGCGAATCTCGGTCAGGCGAGAGCTGCAGCGCGTTGAACCCAAGAATCACTTCGCGGTTATCCCCCTCGTGACAAACCTT
Organism: uncultured Alphaproteobacteria bacterium; assembly: GCA_964587105.1. Taxonomy (GTDB): domain Bacteria; phylum Electryoneota; class RPQS01; order RPQS01; family RPQS01; genus JABWCQ01. The sequence continues at coordinate 45,666 of CAZPKG010000022.1, forward strand.
GCAGTCGTTGACTCCCGGAATATCGTGTTTGATTCCCTCAGCAATTTCGAAATGATTGCGTGAACCGTTCGCGCCGACCAAAAACGCGTCCGTCTGCTCGTCATTCCAAGCATAAGTTTGATAAGCCCACTTCTTCGGCCCGGTCTTTTCAATAATCCGTGTTTCCACGCGCTTGTCGAACGTAAACTCTTTCCAGAACTTCGTCCCTACTGGGAAAACCCAATTCTCAGCATCACTCGCGTCAATTGTCGAATCAAGCGGTAAATACACCCAACGCTGCTTTGCCGCGCCGTCCGACCACAGTGGATACTGCGGCGAATACATGAGATTTTCTTTCGCGACACTCTTCGCGGCAAAGTTTGAATAAAGACCCGTCTCAGACAGACTTTTCAAACTTGTCGTCTCCGTACCCGATTCTCCTCTGATCGCGCACGCGAGCACGAACAACACGGAGAGAATGAGTGTTAACTTATGGTTTAGGGTTTTTGTCACCACGGAATTGATATAACCTGACTTGGATTGTCTGATTTTACTCATTATCCGTGTTTATTGCAACTTATTTACTAAGACGAAAAAAATCATCTTCCGGTGATGCACAATGTTGTTCGTTTCAGTAAAAACAAGTGTTTATAACCAGAAAAACCCAGAGTTTACCCCAGTTCGCGAACGCTCTGTCGAAAATAATTCTTAATTGTTGTCATTTATTATCAATCGCACCAATCAACTGAATCAAATTCCCCCTCTTGCGCGTTAAATTATCTATGTGCTCCTTGTAACATGCCAGCCCACATTCCGTTCTCCCTCCGCGCTGCGCGGGGGGATAAAGGGGGGTTCCGCCTCCGCTTTCCAATTTCTAATTTCAAATTTCAAATTTTCCACGCAATGCCTTCCCCACCCCACACCCCATCCTTCCTCCGCCGCCTCGGGCAATTACGTTTTGTGGTGGTGATGATGATCAGTGCAAATATCTTTGCACAGCCACCAGACACAATGTGGACAAGAGTTTATCCGGGAACAGGAGAGCCGCGAAAGTTTGCCGTGACTTCAGACGGGGGGTTTATCGTTGCGGGCACTACAAGCTTCCCATCTGAAGGTGTCCTAACAAAGATTGA
>CAZPKG010000023.1:0-773 GCA_964587105.1 uncultured Alphaproteobacteria bacterium
TGAGTAGGCCGATTTTCAGCCCCGAATCCGCAGCAAAAGAGGCCGAGCACATCCCCGCCAAAACCACGCACGCCACCCATCCCCCACAAACTCGTCGCAGGGTGCTTGTCAAGCACATATTATTCAATATCTTAAAAATGATCTAATTTCTTTCTAACTACGTCTTAAACTCAGCAGAAACAACTATGGTTGCGGCTACGAGGTGTACTAATTGTCGTCATCCTGAACGAAGGCTCGGCGTAGTGAAGGATCCCTCTGCTTCTCCGCGCTCAGCCTTTCGGCAATTCTCCCTCCGGCAAACGCTCCTCAAACCACTCACTTGCCAAATCCAACCAATTCGGGTTCCCTGTTTCAATCAATTCGATCTTTCGCTTTCGTGCCCACCCCTTCAATTGCTTTTCACGAGCAATCGCCGCCGTGGCGGTCGCATAACGCTCAAAGTGAACAAGCTTCGTCAAACCATATTTCTTCGTGAACCCTTCAATCTTCTTCTGCTTGTGTTCCCCAATTCGCCGCTTCAAATTATTTGTCATGCCGATATAGAGCACCCCCGATTCCCCCGTCAAGATATAGACGCTATACCAACGCTCAATCATATTCGCTCAATGCTCGTTCTAAGAAATGTCGTTTTCTTTTAGTTGTCGTCATCGTGATGTTCAACAGGTCGTCATTCTAAAGGTTTCAGCAGAAACCTGAAGAATCCCTCAGAAAAACACTCCCCAAGCAACCCCAAACCCCAGAGTGATTCTTCACTACGCCAAGCCTACGTTCAG
>CAZPKG010000023.1:873-32304 GCA_964587105.1 uncultured Alphaproteobacteria bacterium
CAAATGGTCGTCATTCTGAAGGTTTCAGCAGAAACCTGAAGAATCCCTCCGAAAAACACTCCCAAGCAACCCCAAACCCCAGAGTGATTCTTCACTACGCCAAGCCTACGTTCAGAATGACGACACGTTTGGACATTGTGGAATAAGTGAACAATGCGTCGTCATCGTGATGTTCAAATGGTCGTCATTCTGAAGGTTTCAGCAGAAACCTGAAGAATCCCTCCGAAAACTCTGTAATCTCAATATCCCATCGGTTTCAAATGCTTCTTATAGCACTCGTAGTCGACTGGTTTTTCCAATGTACTCTTATTCGGCTTCCCACACCAATGGCAAAACTTCTCAGGTGACAGCGAATCCTTACCTTCTTTTTTCCAATCGCCATAACAATCTCGGCAATAGGGATGTTCAGGATCGTGTGGTAGTGTCGCATTGCAACGAATGCAATGACCTTCGTCCGCATTCTTTTTCGCCACAGGTTTAGCAGCAGCTTTCGGTGCTTCCGGCTTCTTTTCTTCTTTAGCGACCTTCTGAACTGAGAGCGCAATGTCTTGGCTGGAGCGGTAGATTCTGTCTACTGCTTCTTTCATTTTTTCGTAAAGTTGTCGGTCATCATCTTTATTGAACGCTACGCCCAACTCCTCATTATTAATCTGAGAATAGTCGTACAAGTTCATGGATGTTACGAGCCCCTGAAACTCGTTGTAATAGCACTTCGCATGAAGGTTTTGACAAAACGATGTTCTAACGCGGGACAACTTGCTCAACCATTCAATCTCGGTGGGTGATAGTTCATTCTTGCCGTAAATCACAACCATCTCGACCTTCATTCGGTCTTTATCTTCGATTAGTGTTTGAAGTCGAGGACCAAGTTTCAAGTATGGACTGACGAGCACAACTCGTTCTTTTGCGTCATTGATGATGTGTTCGATTCGAGCATTAATTTCGCTCGTTGTAAGAAGTTCTGCCAATTGCTAGCTCCTCTTAATTTTTGTTGATCCGCGCCAGCGCGCTGGGTCCAGCATCCACGCTGGCCTCTCCAAATTCCCCTCGCCCCTCGTAACTCCAATGCCAATCCCCGCAACCCAAAACTGAACAAACGTTTAATGTAAGTCTTTATTTTAGCAAATTTCTCTTGACTTTGCCATAAATCGGTTGTATATTAAGGACATCAGCTTCACCCATCCTCCGGCACAGGTATGGCAGAAGATTGATCTGCATCTACCATCCCCCAGCCCACATCCCCTCTGCCTTCCCCTCCGCCTTTCCTATTTCCAATTTCCTATTTCCAATTTTCCGCTCGCACCCCTCGTCACAAGCCCAAAAATCAACTCCCCAATTATCAAGAACAACCGTTCCGACAATTGTTAGCGCCGAACTGATAAAATTAGACTTATACCGCCTCCTGCCTTCCTCCGTTTACGGGGGAATCAGAAGGGGGTCCGAGCCGGGCCACACTCCCCCAAGTTAATCTCAGAATATAACTGTCCAAGACCAATTTATCAACGCCCGAACTCCCGAATTGTCAAATAGTTGAGCAGATTTTGACGCACTGCTTGCTCCCGTCTTTCCATTTTCCTATCTTGGGTAACTTCAACAGCTTCCAAAACCCCAAGAGCACATGAGCAACTACGATAACAGTTCGACTCTCGACAGCCGCATCGGCGCCGACGAAAATCTCTATGATCCCGCGCTCAAACAACGCACCCAGCGGCTGCTAAAACTCTTCACGAACTACGCGAAGAACTATCCGCTCAAGGAACGCTGGCTCGACGTCGGCTCCGGCGAAAGCTACATGCGCGACGTGCTCCGCGATGAAACCAAAATGAAGATCGAGGTCTCCGAAGTCGATCTCGACATCGAGCGCTACGAGTTTCCCGATAACACGTTTCACACGCTCACGCACTTTGAAGTCTTGGAACATCTCTTCAATCCGCTCTATCATGTGCTCGAAATGAAGAGAATCATGGCTCCCGACGGTAATCTGTTTCTGGTCACACCGAATGACTACAGCCTGATCTACAAAGTCGAGCACGTCCTCTCTCGCAAATACCGCCCGCACTTCCACCAATTCACCGAGCGCGATCTCCGCGACCTGTTTCACAGAGCCGGTATGAAGATCGTCCACTTGGAAAAATTCTACAAATCCCCCTCCGGCACCATCGCGCGCGTCAGCAAAAACGGCTTCTTCATGCACGTCCGCAAAGACTGATAAACTCGCTATCGCCGAGCCGGGTTAAGTCTGCGCAACCCGGCCGGAATCCGCAATAACAAAAGCGGGCCGGATATCCGGCCCGCTTTGATAAGGTAAGGGGCACCCGCAGCGGGTGCCGCCGCGAATTTAGATCAGCTTGCGCTGCTGCGCGGCGTACTTCAGTTCGTCGCGGAATTGCGGATGGGCAATTCTGATCAACGCGTGGGCGCGCTCGCGAATCGTCTTGCCGTGCAGATAGGCCACGCCGAATTCGGTGCAGACGTAATGCACGTCCGCGCGGTTCGTCACGACGCCTGCGCCCGGTGACAAAACCGGAGTAATGCGCGAAATCGTGCCGCTCTTGGCTGTCGATTCCAGCGCGATAATCGGCTTGCCGCCGTTGCTGCGCGATGCGCCGCGCACAAAGTCAACCTGACCGCCAAAGCCCGAGAAGATCGAGTGGCCGATAGAATCGGAGCAGACTTGGCCCGTGAGATCAACTTGCAGCGCGCTGTTGATTGAAATCATCTTATCATTACGCGCAATGACGAACGGATCGTTGGTGTGATCCACCGGACGGAACTCAACCAACGGATTGCTGCGTACGAAGTCGTACAACACTTTTGATCCAAGCACGAAGCTCGCAATCATCTTGTCTTTGTGCAGCGTCTTCGCTTTGCAGTTGATAACACCCTTGTGCACCAACTCCACCGCGCCGTCGGAGAACATTTCGGTGTGCATACCGAGGTCGCGCTTGTCACCCAAACTCGCAAGCACGGCATCGGGAATCGCGCCGATACCCAATTGCAGACAGGCTTCATTCGGAACCAACTCGGCACAGAACAAACCGATGAGCTTTTCAGCATCGCTCGGCGCTTTGCGCGGCAGTTCGGGCAGCGGATGATCGTAACGAATCAAGGCGCGGAATTCGTCCTTGTGCAAAAAATTCTCGCCATAAACCCACGGCATCTGCTCGTTGACCAAGCCGATGACGTTCTTGGCGTTGCGTGCGGCTTCGAGCGTACACGCGCAGTCAATACCCAAACTGCAATGGCCATGCGTTCCGGGCGGAGTCACCTGCACCAAGCAGGTGTCCACATTGAACGAGCCGCTACGGATCAAAGCAGGAATTTCGGATAAAAATATCGGTGTATAGTCACCCCGGCCTTCGTTCACGGCTTGGCGCACATTGCCGCCCGTGAACAGCGCATTTGTACGGAAACTCTTCTCCATCCCCGGCTGGGCATAGGGTGCCGATCCGAAAGTCATCAGATGTGTGACTTCCACACCTTCCAGCTCTTTTGATCTCGCGGCCAACGCCTCAACCAACAACTCCGGTACCGCCAACCCTGAGCCAACGAACACACGGTCGTTCGAGGCCACACAGCGCAATGCATCTACAGCTTCAGCCAGTACTTCAGGTGGTGCAGGTGGCTGGCTTATAATTTGCGAACTCATTACTACTTATCCTTAGTGTTATGTCGCCGCAGGAAACTGACAAACCGAGTCAGCTTACCACCACGGGAACTTATTCGTGAACATAGGCTTGTAACCAATAGGGTGGTTGCAACAACCACTCCATTATACGCAATCGTTCGCAATTTTTCAACGATTTTTTTACGGAGGCCCGCCATGCTTAGCTTCCAAAAAATCCTCTGCCCGATTGACTTTTCTGATCCTTCTTATCGGGCTCTGGCCACTGCCGACGAACTTGCCCGCCGCTACAACGCGGAGTTACACGTCCTGCACGTTGTGCCGCCGGTGCCATTGGTTGAGCTTCCGCCCGGCAGCGGAACCGCCGCGTTTGACGTGAAGCAATACGAGTCCAAGTTGCTTGAGAGCTATCGCAAATCTCTGGACAGCGCGATGGCAGATTTTGTCAAACCTGATATCAACGTGACGCGACATATTGATATCGGTGATCCGGCGCACGAGATTGTTGTATTAGCCGAAAAGATTCACGCTGATGTGATTGTGATCGCAACGCACGGCAGAACAGGCTTGAAACGATTCTTGTTTGGCTCGGTCGCTGAAGCTGTCGTGAGACGGTCGCCTTGTGCGGTGTTGACGATTCCGATGCATGAACATAAATAGCTTGTAAAACAGAAAGCCCCTCGTTTGAGGGGCTTTCGATATCTGATTCCGGCGGGGCGAGGACGCCCACGCTCGGCGGATTCAGGGAGTTTAACTCTTGCGTTCGACGTAAGTTTCTTTGGAGATTTTTTCGATCCACTTTTTGAATTCTTCATCTTGCTTTTTGGCTAAGGCCATCTGCTCAATACGGCTGAAGTCTTCATTCAATGTTATCGCACGCGAGAAGACGCGGTCGGTAATTTTCAAAATGTGAACACCGAAGATTGTGCGAAACGGATCGGAGATGTCGCCTTTTTGTTTGCCTTCGATCGGCTGCTTAAATTCATCAGGCAGTTCGTCGGGGCTGAACCAACCTAAATCTCCGCCGTTGGATGCGGTCTTTGTGTCGGTCGAAAGATTCAACGCGAGTTCTGCAAAGTCATCACCGTTGCGCAATCTGACCGCGAGTGATTCGGCATCGGCCATCGTTTGTGCTTCGTCCGCCGCAGCCGGTGTAACCTTGAAGAGAATATGATCGCTGTTGATCTTCTCACCCGTGCGCTCATTCAATCGTATTAAGTGCACGCCAAATTGCGAAACAGTCGGCGCGCTAATTTGCCCCGGTTCGAGCGCGTAGGCCGCAGCTTCGTATTCGGCCACGAGATCGCCGCGATTGGTGGTGCCGAGTTTTCCGCCACTGCCGGCTGAACCCGTATCATCGGAATAGCGCGAAGCATATTCTTCAAATGTCATCTTGCCGGATTCGATAATTTGCTTGGCCGAATCGGCGCGCGCGATTGCGGCGTCAATGGAGGCCTCTGAGACGTGATCCTGCAAAAGAATGTGCGCGAGTCTGATCGCGTCGCGCAACGGCGGAACGCTGTCCTTAATGGATTCCCAGAAATCCACGACTTCACTGCGGGTAACCCTTACCGAGGAAAGATGTTGGCGGCGAATGCGCTCGATCAGCAGAGTCTCCTCCACCAACGGACGAAATTGCCGTTTGATTTTCGGCAACGGCATCGCATAGTAGGCTTCAAGCTTCTCCTGTCCGCCGACCTGATCAATCAAATTTTTGATGCGCGAATCAAGTTCGCGGTCAACCTCTTTTTGCGTGACCGATACGGAATCCGTACGCGCGCGCGTGAGCAGAAGCTTCTGCGCAATCAAGTCGTCCAAGACTTGACTGCTCAGTTGCGTCAACTGAGCCTCCGAAAGCGAATCAAGCGATCCGCGCGCACCCATCGAGTATTGCATGTACTGCAACACTTCTGATTCGAGGATAATTTCGTCGTCCACCACCGCGACCACGCGGTCAATCACCTCTTCGGCATTGGCCAACATCACGCAAACCAAAATTCCCGCGACCAACAATCTTATCATTTCGCTTCACCCATTATCTTTGGCTGGTAGCGGCTGCGCAAATCGCTCTCCCACCGCTCCTGTCTTCTTTGACTCTGTTCGGTCAAGAGTCGTTCCCGGATTTCGCCGCGCACAGCCTCAAGGCTAAGTTGCGAGCCTTCCGGATAAACTTCGTGCAATCTGATTAAACGATAACCTTCCGCGAACGGCACCACCGGCGTTAAGCCACCCGGCTGCACCGAGCGTACTCCCGCAAGCAACGGCGGATCGAGATCGCTTGCGGCGGCGAGCCATTTACCCTCCCAAATCACAAAACCGGATTTCAATCTCGACGTGTCGGCGCGCTCAAGTGCGCGACGAAAAGCTTTTAGCGAATCTTCCGATTCACAGTAGAAGCCTTCTATCAAATAGCTGTCTGAAGGCCTCTTAAACTCGGTTTGATGTTCGCTGTAGTATTGCGAGATTAGCGTGTCCGTGATTTCTGGAACAGGCTGACGCGAGAGCAGCACGGCACGGTAGAATTGCGCCACGATTTCGCGTTCTTTGCGCACCAGAGCCGGATCGTTGCGCAAGTTGGAGGAAGCGATTTCCTGCTCGAGCATGGCGAGATCAACCCACTCAGCGAGAATCGGAAAGCTCTGTTCGTGCGTTAAGCTGTCGAACGAGATGCCGGTCTGCTTGCGAAATTCTTCGCGCGTGAGCTTGCGGTCGCCAACTTCCGCGATGGCGTCGTCCTGTTTTGTCTTACCGCATCCGCCAATCAGCGCGAACGCGCAAATCAGCAGCAACCACTTATTGATCACGGGTCGCACGTTCCTGTCGTTCGGGCGGCAGCGGCCACATGGTCGAGAGCTTCTCTTCGTTGATCGTCAGCGGATAGCGCGCGAGCAGCATCTTTTCAAGCTCTTCCTGCAATTGCTTCGTGCGTACCACGCGATTTTCGCGGCGGGCGTCGCCCTTCGCTTCGTCCCACGACTTCGTGCGCGACGGATAGACTTCGAGTAACTGTAAAATGGAGTAGTTCTTGCCAACCTTGATGATGTCGGAGACGTCGCCCTTGTTTTTCAATTGAAACGCGCCCTTGCCGATCATTCCAAATCGTTTCTCTTCAAACGGACCGACGCGACCGCTGTCGCGCTTGGTGGATTCCTTTTCATTGAACTGCAAGGCGAGCTTGGCAAAATTCTCACCTTTCTTGGCGCGGTCGAGCACGCGCACGGCTTTGCTGCTGTCTTCTTTGATGAAGATTTCGCGAATCGTGCGGGTTTCAGGTTGGATGAAATCTTGAAGGTGCTGCTCGTAGTAGGCTTTGTCGGCTTCTTCGTTGCCTTCGAGCTTTTCGGTGATTTCAACCTTTTCGACAAGCCGCTTGATAGCTGATTTGCGTTGCTGAACAACGGATGAATCATCCATCGCCTTCTTCAGATAACCTTCTTTTTCGGCTTTATCTTCCAAGAATTGCGGCTCGCAAATCGCATTGCAAAGGTCTTTGACGGACTGTGGATTCTTCCAATCGACGCGATAGGCATTCCCGCCGACTTTCTGAATCATCTCGTCAATCGTGATCTTACCCATTTTGTGGGTGGCCGCAATCTGAGCTTTCTCTTCAGCGGTGAACATGGGACCGAGTTCCTTGTTCAGCGACATCTGCGGGTCGAGCAGCTTGGTCGTGAACATTGAAAGCACGGCATCATCGTACTTCAAACCGTATTCGTCATGCAATTTGTTGACATAGTCGCGCGCAACGTTTCCGAGCGCGGGAGCTTCAACTTCACGGAGCTGCATCGCGATGTCGTTCTTCGCTTCGTCATACGGCTTGCGGCCGTCAATTTGACGGATAGAATCCACCCAAATCAAGTGCCAACCGAACGGCGATTCAACCGGGCCGACTGTCGTGCGCGGCTTGGCGTCCCAAGCGGCCCGTTGAAATTCGTCCACCATTCGGCCCCACGGGAACCAGCCGAGATCGCCTGAGTCCGCTTGCGTCGTCGCATCTTCAGTCAATCTGAACGCCGCCGTTTTGAAATCGAGTCCTTTGTCAATCGCGGTCTTGATGGAATCAATGCGCGTTTTTAACCTTGCTTTGTCGGCGTCGGTGGTGTCGGTCGCGCTTTTCTTGACAAGAATATGTCGCGCGGTAACCTCTTTGGCCGTGTTATCGTAGAACTCCTTGACCTTAGCGTCGGTCACAACGGAGTTGATAATCTTGTCTTCGTAGAGCATATCCAGCGCGCGGCGCTTGGCGGCGGATTCGACGTTTGTCGCGATTTCCGAGTTCTCGTCGTACTTGCGCGCGAGACCTTCGAGATACTTGGCTTCTTCAATAGCCATGTCACGCGCGATTTTCTTGCGCTCTTCGAGTCCGCGCTGCTTGATGTTATCTTCCGTGCGGAATTGCGTCATCATGGATTTACGGTAGTCTTCCTCGGAGATGGTCGCATTGCCGACTTTGACGACGTAGGGGCCGTCTTTCGTGCAGCCGATGACCAAGATAATGGTCAGCAAGCTGAACAGAATTACTGAACGTTGCATTGTTTTCGGTCCGGTTATTTTGATTTCAGATCTAAGACAAAGTGATAACTCGTGATGTTCATCCCATGTTTCAGGTAGAAGCGATGGGCATCCCAGCGGCCTGCGTGCGTACCGCTATCGAGATGAACGGCGGAAAGGCCTTGTTCGCGGGCTTGGTTCACGATATAATTGAACAAATGGTCAGCAAATCCATGCCCCCGCGCAACCTCGGCCGTGACCAAGTCATCAATATACAAAACTTTTGACCAATGTAACATCTCGGTCGGGCGATACCCCGCCACCGCCGCAGGCTGGCCGTGCGCGTCCTCTACATATATAAGGATGTAGCCGTGCGCGTCCATTTGGCGCAACGCCTGCTCGACGAACTGCTCTTCGGAGAGATGCGGACGGAGTTCCTTGATCACAGGATAGACGTGCCGGAGTTGGTCGGGAGTTTTGGCAGTGTGGATGGTCATGGGTTAGGGGAAATCTGAAGCAAATCGTTCGCCGAGCGTGGGGGTCCCCGCGAACAAGATTCCGCCGAGTGTGGGCGTCCCCGCCCCGCCGGAATTTGGTGCTATTATCTTGTATTTCTTACCAAAGTTATTATTCCTTTTTCAAGTTCAAGCAACTCGCGTTGGCTTGACCATTTATAGTCTTCCGGTTTCTCCACGATTCCTCGATTCACTGGATTACCGTGCATGTACCTCAGCTTCGTGCTTATTGCATCACTTCCCGGTACAGGCACGTCATCATAATGTTCACGCCATAGCAAGCGGGCGGGATAGTTTTGAAGAGTGAGCTTTCTGGATGAGACGCTCTTGAAACCCTGCAACGTCCTTGTAACAAGTCCTTCTGGACAGACCTGTCGAAGCAGCACGTGCAAGTGATCAGGCATTAGAACGTAACCAAAGCAATCCAATTTTTGTTGCGCGCGATAGCCCTCAAACAGTTCCAATAAGTAACGACAAACATTTTCTTCGATGAACCAATTGCCTCGCACGTTTGTCACCGTTGTTACGAAATGAGTGCTTGCTACGAAGTTTCGTTGATTGTGTCGGCGGAGCATGTGCGTTTTTACTTTGTTTATCAGATTCCGGCGGGGCGGGGACGCCCACGCTCGGCGAGCCTCAGATTCCGGCGGGGCGGGGACGCCCACGCTCGGCGGACTTTTTTCGCCGAATTACTGTCTAATACTTCTCTTAACCTTTATGATATGCAGGCGGTGGTCAGTGGGCGTCTGTGTGATGGTGTATGTGGTGTCGGTGGTTGCGCCGAAAAGATAGTAGTCCTCCGTGCCCTGCAGATATTCGCGGACTTCGTAGAGCGAATCGTAATATTGGCCGCTCCAAAACAGCCTCAGCGAGTCTTCGTTCAACGCAATGATTGACAGGTCATCAATCGTGCTGTCAATGATACTCCATTCATTCGAGAGCGCGCTGACGTTACCGGCGGTGTCGTGCGCCCGAACGGCGAAGCGGTAGCGCGCGGGTTGGAGCGGCAGGGAGGTAATGTTTTGCGAAACGGTCAGTTGATTGCCGAGATTTGAAGATTGAGGAGACAATCGCGTGCGCGACGGTGATGATTCAGTGATAGCCGTCGTGTCAAAGAAAATCTCGTAAGTGTCAAAATGCTGATCGAACGCCGGAACATTCCACGACACGGTTGCAGTGGAATTGTTGACTCGTGCGACACTTGTGAGATGCACTACGTCAGACGCCGTCGTGTCCGGAACTTCGTGCCACGTCAATGCTGAATCAAGCGCGGTGACGAGCGGCGCGTAATACTCGCGCACCAATCTGAAATTCGACAGTTGCGCGGGCGGATTGCCGGGCAACCAGCGCAAGAAATCAGTCGGTTGCCACAGCCGATCAGGATACTCGTCAAGTTCGATATGAACAAAATTTTCTGTGTCGAAATTGGGATCGTGATTCGCGTGACAGTAGTTTCCCTGCTGATTTTCGGGCGCGCCGAGAAAATCCGTGATATTTCGCAGAGCAATCGTATCATCACCGAACCAAGAATAGGCCGGACTGCTCCACAGTGAAATGTATTCATCCACGCGAGTCCTGATCATTGTGTCGCCGTCGATACTCACAATCGGAAACATCGGCAGCGCGTGAATGACGTCGCGATGTCTCCCCACGTCGCGAACCGGCATGTTCGGAAAATGATCATTGAAGAAACAAGTCATCTGCATATCACCGAGCGAAATGTGCTCGTCGTGGTCGTAGGAATGCATCTGAATCGTGATGAACGGACTAATCGGCGGAGTGTCCCACGCATCTTGCGCGGCCTCGTGCAGCATTTGAAACGGATGGCGGCCATTGCGGGACGGATCAGAAAACGAAAGCGTGTTGTTAAAAGTTTGCTGTGTCGTATCCCACATCACTTCGCGGCCCGCTCCCGCGATCATCAGAATTGCAAAACTGCCGCGCACAAACAGATCAGCCGCAACGGGCGGGGCCATGTAATCATCTTCGGGATGTGGCACTTCGACGATAGCGTGTTCGTGGCGCGGATTTGGATTGAAGATGAACACACCCCAACCTTTGCGGAAGCCGCCGATGACGTCGTTGCTCGCGAGCGTGTCGCCGTTTGTATCAACGAAATTTGAGTCCAGCCGTTCGCGTAGAAGATAGTATCCTTCGCGCTCGGTCGCGCTGCGCAGATGCACTAACTCGTAGTTCCACTGCGCATTGTTTTGCGAGAGCATTGAATCGACTGCTTGCCAGTTCTGCGCTATCGCGAAATCGAACGTCCGTCGCCAGCGCGCAAGCGTCGAGTCACCGGCGGGATTTTCAGGAATATAAGTAAATCCGCCGAATCCATTCGTGATTGGATCGAGATTGGGCGGCCCGTAGTCGTTATAGTCCGGACGGACGACACGCTCCGAAACGTGCGAGAGCCAGTTGTCGTAGGCGCAATCCGGGCAAACGTCAAACAAAAAGTCGTAGAGCGAGCCTCGCTCGTCGAGCATCCCGAATGCCGTCAGCGGAAAGCAAAACAATACGACAACCCATTTGCGCATGGGCGAGCATCTCCCCGTTGTGAGAAGTTTAGAACCGCCTGATGATTCGATTCACTGTGTAACGATGCAAGACCGGGTTCGTCGAAACCCGCATTGCAAATCTATTCAACGACGTCGTGCCGATAATCGTGTAGTCCACGTTTTCCTGAATGTACTCGTAAATCTTAAACAGCGAGTCGTTCGCCTGGACACTCCAATTGAAGCGAAGCGAATCACCGTCCACCAAAACGGTGAGATCGTCAATCTGACCGTCCGTTATGTTGGTGTCGCTTGAGAGCGGCGACTCGTTTCCTAATACGTCCTTGGCGCGCACCGCGAACCGGTAACGATAGACAGGAGCGGGGAAGTTGTTGATTTGGATTCCACTTGTCAGCTGATCACCGAGCGCACTGTAACCTGCCGACGTGCGCGAGATGTGCGGCGATGCGAGCGTTACCTCCACCGTATCAAAGAAAATCTGATAGGTGTCGAAGTGAGTGTCGAGCGCGTGCGGGTTCCATCTTAGGTAAACGTCGCTGCCGCCGATGTCTGTCGCTTGCACCGGCCAAACGGAGTCGGGTGCCAGTGTATCATCAAGCGCAAGCCAAGTCAATGCTGAATCCATAGCCGCGACGAACGGCTGATAGAACTCCAGCACGTTTACATATGTCGCCCATTCCGACGGCGGCGTGCCGGGCAACCAGCGAACCCAATCGCGCGGATTCCATAAGCCGTCAGGATATTCATCCAACTCAACGTGAATAAAATTTTCGGTGTCGCGCAAGACACTGTGCCCGGTGTGGGCATACACCGCCTCGACGTTGTCCGGCGCTCCATATAGATCACCGACCCAGCGAATGCCGATCGTTGTGTCTTGGCCATAGTATGTATAAGGAGGATTGCAGACCAAACCGATGTAGTCATTGACGCAGACATAAATATCCTGGTCCTCTGTCAGCCCGACAATCGGAAACGACTGCATCCCATGAAAGAGATCGCGATGGTGTTTCAAGTCGCGCAACGGCGGATTCGGTTTGTCGTCGTCTAAATAAGCCGAAACCTGAATGTCCGGCAGCGAGAGATGCGATCCGTGGTCATACGAGTGCAATTGGATGATTACGAACGGATTCACGGGCGGTTCGCTCCATTCGTCCGTCGCAACCTTGGACAGCGTGGCAAACGGATGACGGGCATTGCGCGACGGATCCGAGATTGAACGCGCGTTGTTGTAAGACGATTGCGAACTGTCCCACATTACTTCGCGGCCCGCTCCGGCGATTTCAAGAATCGCATATTCGCTTTGCTGAAACATCTGAATGCCGACGGGAATCGAGACGAAGTCGTCTTCGGGGTGCGGCAATTGCAAAACTACTTTGTCAAAACGCGCAGAGTCCCTAAATACAAACACGCCCCAACCTCTGCGGAAACCGCCGATGACGTCGTTTTCAGGCAGAGTGTCGCCGTTCACGTCCGTGAAAGATGAATCAAGCCGCTCGCGCATTATGTGATATGTGCGGCCGCTCGGCTCTTCCAGAAACTCAACAAGCTCGTAGTTCCACGCGATTTCACTGCGCTGCATTAGCGAATCGGTGACGTGCCAATTCCCTCGAATGGCGCTCTCAAACACTTGTCGCCACCGCGCAAGCGTCGTGTCGCCGCTTGCGTTCGCGGGGATGTATTCAAATCCGCCGAAGCGATTGGTTTGCGGATCGAGATGCGGCGGGCCGTAGTCGTTGTAGCCCACGCGCACAACTCGCTCAGCGACGTGCGATTGCCAATTGTCGTAGGCGCACGTCGAACATGTGTCCATCAGAAATCCCGTCAATGTGCCGCTTTCTTGTACAAGCGCAAAGGACGTTAAGGGCAAGAGTAGAAACAAGAGTATCCAGCGAACCATTGCGGTTCCTCCGGTCATTGATATGTTGCCGTCAATTCACCTGCGACGGCGGATAAGTATTCTTCTGCGTAAGCTAATTTGTGTTCCCAGTTCTCAAACTTCTTCAGGCTGAGTTTTACGACAACATTCTTGGTGACGTCAAACTCTATCGGGAAGTCTCCGCTCTTGGAGACCAGTGATAACATCTTGTCGCGACCGGCGTGGTCGCTTGTATAGCCAAGCTCTAATTGGTGCTGCAGTACGTTGACTTCGTCCGCGCCGAGTTTTTCGGCGAGGATTCGGATGCGCACCATGTCAAACAGATTTCGCGCGGCGTCGGGGAATTTTCCGAAGCGGTCTTCGACTTCGCGTGAAAGTTCTTCGACTTTCGACAGTTCTTTGGCGCGAGACAATTCGCGATAGATATTCAATCGCAACCCGCTCTCGCTCAGATACGTTTCGGGCAGGAACGCGTCCGTATCAATTTTAAGTTTGACCTCGCGCTTCTCTTCCAATTCCTGCGGCACGTCAATCTGAACTTCGCGGACGGCCTCTTCGATCAACTGCTGGTACATTTCAAAGCCAATCGAATTGATATATCCTGATTGCTCGCGGCCCAAGAGATTTCCGGCGCCGCGAATTTCCAAATCGCGCATGGCCACTTGGAATCCCGCTCCGAGGGAAGAGAAATTCGTCAGAGCCGACAGGCGACTGCGGGCAATCTTCGACATTTCAAAATGCGGCGGCACGAGCAAATACGCATACGCTTTGCGCGAGCTTCGGCCAATGCGACCGCGAAGCTGATGCAGCTGCGCGACGCCGAGCCTGTCCGCGCGGTTGATAATCATCGTGTTGACGTTGGGCATGTCGAGGCCGGACTCGATAATCATCGTGGAGATCAACACGTCGAGGTTTTGCTCCGAGAAATCGAGCATGACCTGTTCAAGCTCGTGCTCGTTCATCTGACCGTGCGCGACGCCGATGCGAATTTTCGGCAGCAAGCGATGCAGCATCTCCGAAACCTGCTTGATGCTTTGAATGCGGTTGTGTACCAAGAATACTTGTCCGCCGCGCTGGAGTTCATGCGTGACCGCTTCCTTGATCACTTTCTCGCTGAACGGCACGACGTCCGTTTCAATCGGTTGACGGCCCGGCGGCGGTGTGGTGATTTGTGAGAGATCGCGCGCACCCATCAAGGCCATGTGAAGCGTGCGCGGGATCGGCGTGGCGCTCATCGCCAGCACATCGACGTTCGCGCGCAGGGTGCGAATTTTTTCTTTTTGCACAACGCCGAAACGATGCTCTTCGTCAATGATCAACAAACCCAGTTCATCGAACTGCACATCTTTTGAAAGCAAGCGGTGCGTGCCGATAATAACATCGACTTCGCCGCTGGAGAGTTTCTTTAACGTCTCTTTTTGTTCGCGCGAAGATTGAAAGCGCGAAATCACTTTTACATCCACCGGCCAATTCTTGAAGCGCTCGCGGAACGTACGAAAGTGCTGCTGTGCGAGAATCGTCGTCGGCACGAGTACCGCCACTTGCTTGCCATCCGTCACCGCTTTGAAAGCCGCGCGCATCGCAACTTCAGTCTTGCCGTAGCCGACGTCGCCGCAGATCAATCTGTCCATCGGCTGCGGACTTTCCATGTCGCGCTTGACGGATTCGCTCGCAGTCAACTGGTCGGGTGTATCCTCGTATGGAAAGCTCGCTTCCATTTCGCGCTGCCACGGCGTATCGCTCGAGAAAATGATGCCGCGTTCGGCGCGTCTTTTGGCGTAGAGCTTGATCAGATCTTCCGCAATTGAGACCAGGGACTCTTTGGTCTTGCGTTTGATCTCGCGCCACTCTTTGCCGCCGATTTTATTGAGAGGAGGCTGGAAGCCGTCTTTGGCGGAGTATTTTTGAACCGACGCAAGATTTTCGAGTTTGACAAACAGATTGATGCCGTCGCGGTATTCAATCTTCAAGACTTCGCGCTGCACGCCGCCGACAGTGATTTTTGTCAGACCGCTGTATCTGCCGATGCCATGCTCGACGTGCACGACAAAATCGCCGACGCGCAACGCATCAATATCATGCAACGGCACGGCGTTCTTGAATTTCATGAACTGCCGCGCACGACGCTTGCGACCGAAGATGTCGTGATCGACGAGCACGACGAGATTCGCGGCTTCGAGCATGAAGCCGTGGCGTAAACCACCTTCGCGCGCGCTGAAGGCATGATCCGGCACGCCGCGCTCGGTCAACACTTGGCCTAAGCGGTCGGCGGCAAGTTGATTGTCACAGAGCAGAATCGTTTCAAGATTGCGTCCGTGATATTCTTTCACGCGGTCGGCAAGCAACGGCAAATTTGAAGCGAAGCGTTCTTGCGGCGCGCCGCCGAAATCAATCGAATGCGACGTCGGATGCGGTGCGCTGTGCAGAAATACTTGCTGACATTTTAGCGCGGCGCTATAGATTAATTCCGGCTCCATCCATTTGCCCGGTTCGCGCAAGGCGCGCACTTGCTCGGGAATCGCGACGGGAATCTCTTCGTCTTCTTCATAAACGATGTCGTGCAGCTCTTCGCGCAGATGCTCTTCATCATCTTCGTCGTCATCATCGTTTTGCGATTTCAGGTCGCGCAGACGCAAGCCCGGCTTGGCTGTGCGCTCGTCGTAGGTTTCCTTTACCAATTGATAAGCGGGTCGACCTTCGCTCCACACGATAATCGTGTTCTCAGGAAGATATTGCAGCAAGTGCGAATTGCCAACGCCGGGGGTTTCGGCGGCCATCACGGTGACTTCGTCAATCTTGCCCGTCGAGCGCTGCGTTTGCGGATCGAAACTGCGCAAATCGTCGATGTCGTCGCCGAAATACTCGACTCGCACCGCCGTTGAACCACCGAACGGATAAATATCGAGCACGGCGCCGCGCACGGCATATTGGCCGACGCCTTCCACCATCACTTCGCGTGAATAGCCGGACTCGTGCAAGAACTGAATCAGGGAATCGCGCGGCAGCACTTCGCCTTTTGCGAGCGTGTAGGTGTTGCGCGAAACTTCATTCAAGTCCGGCAGCGGATCCAGCAAGGCGGACGCGGGTGCGACGACCAACGGCTGCTGCTTGCGCGTCAAGGTCATCATCACTTCGGCGCGTTCGGAAAGCTCAATCGGATTCAGCTCACGGTGATAATCCGGCAAACCGGGAAAGAGACTCGTGACATTTTCACCGAGCAGAATCGTCAAATCGTCGGCAAACTCTTCGGCGTCTTCAAGCGTTTCAGCGACCAACAGTAGCGGCCGCTTGGAATGTTCAAAGATATAACTTGCAATCAAAACCGGCAGTGCGCCAGGCACATTTTTCACGAGCACGCCATGCCGCGCATCCTTCAGCGCGGCCAATGTATCGGCAAAACCGTTATAGGAATATATTCGTTTTTTTAAGGGGTCCATCGTATTTCAACCACGATAATCTTATTACTTCCTTCTCCCAATCTTCTTCAGCACTGGTTTCGTATCCACACACCCCGTAAACGCGAAAAACACCGCCAGCGCAATGCACACAGACATGCCTGCCGTCGCGTTCCAAAACGAGAGCGCGAAAGACATGCAGTAGCCAACCGGGCCTACGATGTAGGTGCGCGTGATCTTATTCACCTCTTCTAAATCAATGTCAGGATGCAGCAGCTTGCTGTTGTGTGTGGCATATCTCCACAGCGCATTAAATCCGATTGCGAGAATTACCATCAAGCCGCAGAAAATATTCGCGGCGAGCAATTCGTTGTCTTGACCATGTCCCCAATGTTCCGCCGCAAGCGCCGTCGGCCATGGAACCGCGCAAATAATCATCAGCAAGAATCCGTTCAAATAAAGCAGCGGCGAATCCACCTTGCGAATATAGTTGAACAGCTTGTGATGATTGAACCACATCACCAAAATACTCAAAAAGCTCGTCAAGAACGCGAAGTAGGACGGCCATTCATGTGACAATGCCGCGCGCAAACCACCTTCGGCAATCTCTGTATGTTTCGGTACATGCAGTTCGAGCACAAGCAGGGTGATGGCAATGGCAAAAACGCCGTCGCTAAAAGCTTCGACTCGTTGGGTTTCTTTTTCGACGTAGTGTTCGGACATGCGGTTTGGGTTTGGTTTCAGATTCCGGCGGGGAACACGGGCGGCATGCCTGCCGCCCCTACAGTATTCCTTCTAATAATCAAGGTGCTACCACTTCCACCTTAATCCGGTCGGGGTCTTCGAAAAAAACGGCGTAGTAATCCGGCCCTCCGGCGTAGGGGTGGCGGTCAGGATATAATATAATGATGCCGCGCTCGCGGAGCTTGGCAGTCAGGTCATCAACGTGTGATTTTGAGCGGGCGTGGAAGGCCAGGTGGTTCAGCCCCGTCCGGCAGCGATTGTAACCCGCATCTAACTGTTTTTGTTCTGTTTGTACAAACACGATGTAGGTGTCACCGTAGATGAAATCAACCCCTTTGAGCCACTCTTGGTGAATTTTGTAACCCAATTCCTCACAGAGTAGCCACTCCCAGAACGCGCGCGAGCGGGCGAGGTCGGAAACGTAGATTTCAACGTGATGCAGCATGGGCGGAAAATGATGAATGAGGAATGATGATTGATGAATTGCAGAGCCCCAAGTGGTCTATCGCTCTTCTTTCATCTTCTTCAACGGGTGTTTGACCCAACTGCTCACGTCTTCAATGACCTTTTCTCCCCACACGACACTCGGGTCACGCGCCTTTAGTCCGACCTGCTTGACATCTTCGACCGTGAAGAAAGCCTCTTTGTCCAATTCATAAATCTTGCGCAATAGTTTGGGAACGTCGCGGCGCTTTTCAGCCACGAACAAAATATCTACTTCGCCGGATTTGGTTTTGCCTTCCATTTCGACGACGGCATAGTTCAACTCCCACAATTTATTAGCAAGGTCTGTTTCGCGTTTGGAAATCACCCGCACCATCTGATGCCCCATCGCCAAGCGCGATTCAATCCACATTCCCACGAAACTGCCCGCCGCGAAGCCCGCTGCATATACAACGGCCAGATACCATTGATCTAAATTACGGATAACCTGCGCAGCGACATTGATCCAAATCAGAACTTCGAGAAAACCGAAAATCGCGGCCAGCACTTTGAAGCCGCGAAAGATCGAGATCGTGCGCATCGTGCCAAAACTTTGATCGGCGATTCGCGCACAAAAGATTCCCACCGCAAGCAGCCAAACTTGACCCTGACCGACACTCGTCAGCCACTGCACCAAGTCCGTGAAAAAACTCATTTTGTCTTGTTCTGTTGCATCAGCCACTCCATCCGCTCGGTTCCTTCCTTCATGAAGCGGCCGTGAAGCGTTTTGATTTTTGCTTCGGCTTTTCCGAGCGAACCGGACGGCTCAAAGCGCGACCACTCGCGCTCCTTCATCCAGAACCAAAGCGGTTGATCTTCGCGGATTTTCTCGCCGAGACAGATTACGAAAGGCTTTTTGTAACCATCGAACTGCTTTTGCAGATTCGACCAGATCGAGATGCTCCAGATTTTGTCGTTCGGGAGTTCGCGCAAATCCAATATTATCCCGTCCATCTTGGCCAAACTGTCGGCCGCATATTTCAAGAACTTGGGAAACGCAATTGTATCATACACGGCAATCCGGCCGAAATGCTCTTCCCAAACCTTGATTTGAGTGGGTTGCGCGTGAGCCGATGTTGTCCACATCCATACACAGATTATCCACAGAAACATATGGCGAAATTTCATTGCTTGACTCTCGATTTCTCTCGTGGCTCTTTTTTTCGGCTCAATGCACACTCGCCGGACTCAAGTTCGGCGCAATTTTCGCTCAACAAAGTGATTCTGATCATCCATTAACATTCTCCACAAATCCACAGGGGTTATGCACATTTTGAATGATTTGTGGGCAACAAGTTGACAAATGCCATAGAATGTCTTCCCCCTTCTGTCATCCTCTGTAAGGAACTATTCAAGCGGCTCGCTCAATTCCAGAGCTGTGAACCAGTTTTCGGCAAGGTCAACCCAACCCGGATTAAACTCTTCTATCATATTTAGCTTACGCGTTCGAAAGAATGTCTTAATTTCTTTTTCGCGCGCTATCGCATTGCTTGCATATTGAAAATTCTCATAATAGACAAGCCTATTTATGTTATATCGCGCGGCAAACTCGCTTCCAATTCCCCGTTTGTGACGGAACATCCGTGCTCGAATGTTGCCCGTAATCCCTGTATACAGCCGACGGTTCAAGCTGGCAAGAATGTAAACTGTAAACGTCTTTTCCATTGCGCTTGGAATTCGTAATCAGCTTGAATAGATCCTTACAGAGGATGACAGAAAAGGACTATATCTCCAGCCACGCATTCTCCCACGTCGTGAATAGGTGTGTGGAAATACTCGCTTTGTGAGCGGCGGTGATATTTTTTTGCAAATCGTCTATGAACAATATTTGCTCGGCGGGCAGCGCAGCTTCTTTGACAATTGCCTCAAAAACACCGGGATCGGACTTCAACTTGCCGCGTTCGTACGAAGTCAAGACTCGATCCACGTCGAGTGCCCACGAAAAATTCCGAGACACCCATTGAATGTGCAACGGATCAGTATCGGACAGCACCCACACCGTGCCCATCAACTTCAACTGCTCGAGCGCGTCGCGTGCGCCGGGAAATTCATCAAAGATGTCGCACCAAATCTCGCGCAGCTTCACCGCGCTCGCTTCGGTTTTCGGCCACTTCAGAAAATCGCGCAGCTCTTCGATAAACTCGGCAGGCGTGCACCGACCCCGCTCAAACCTCGATTTGAACTCGCCATGTATGCAATGCTCCCGAATCTCATCGCGCGACCGTCCACCCCGCTCCGCCGCACGCGCCACAAACCTCTCAAAATCAAGTTTCAAGAGGACGTTGCCGAGATCTATGAGGTAAAGGCGGTCAGACAATGTATAATATCCGAGATTTGGGGCTGATAATGTGATTCTCCTTTTTCTGTCATCCTATGTAAGGAACTAGCCATGAGACTCTTCTATCTTAAGGAGTTTGCCAATTCCCTTTATATTACGATTCTGCTCGGGTAGATCCTAACAGAGGATGACAGAAGGGGAAGCGCGGTTCTAAAATTGGTTGCACCCTTGAAGCTGATGGCTCGGATTCTTCTTACCTGTCAATCGCTCTCCCCATTTCCCAGCGCAGATTCAAATTGAAACTTACTTCTGGCCCACCGGCGAGATGCTTATGATTGTCTGATCCAGATGAGGGAGCAGGAAAACCTCCGAACCCGCTTGAACCGGACTCGAACAAAGCCTCAAGAAACAGATACTTTGACAAACTGATGCGCGGACCAAATTCCGCGAACACACCTGCTTTGAGTCCCCCTAACTCATACTCATAATTATAGTCGGTCGTGGTTTCGCGGCTGTGATCTTCGTGGACGATGGTCGAGGTCTGCCGTTCTCGCTGGTGGCCATTACCCGCGCCGAGCAGAACTCCGCCGCCAAGCAGTATCGTAACGGTTTGCGACTGTGATATGAAACGGCGATAGCCGCACACGAGCGCGCGGTCCCATTGCCACCGCATCATCGAGACGGTTTGATAGCCCGTCTCATACTTTGTGACATGCGACATGTGAACGCGGCGGGAATCGAACATGCGAAATTGGCCGTACCATTCGGATTTTTGGCCAGTGCCGCCGAACGTAATCTGCCAACGATTCCCGATCATCGCAATGTCGTTGTCCGTGAATACTCCATTGTGAACGGTCATGGAGTATTTCGTGTACAGCAGATTCGGTCCACCGCCTATGGTCATGAATGAATATGCGTGGGCGGACAAGACCGGAGTCAATATAAGTATGAATATGAAGCGGTGCATTTGTTGTCGCCCTTAGTTGCTGTTTCCGCTCGGTTTGTTGTTTGACCGAACGAGCATATCGTGCCGCCGCGCCAGCGCACCGGGTCCAGCGTCAACGCTGGGTTCGCAAATCCTTCTTCAACAACACAAACGCTTTCAACGTCATCAGGAACTCCGTCCAACCCTGACAATTCCCGAAGGCATACTCCAAGCCTGATGAACTCCAGCCGGTTTCAGTAATCTTGACCGTTACAATCCCCTTTTTCTCCGAAAACTCGAAGCGCACGAGCGAGAGCTTGTTCTTCGAGCCGTACATCGGCCAGTAGAACTCGACGAACTTCTCTTTGGCGAACGCGACCGGATAGAGCGGAAATTCGCCGTGACCTTTCCAGAACCAGAACGCCGTCTCGAACTTCTCGTTGAAATCTCCGCGCACACGATCGACAAAATGTTTTTCGAGCTGTGCGGCTTTCGTCGCCGCATCCCAAACTTTCTTTAGCGGCGCGCGATAGGTCTGCACCACTTCAAAACCAATCTTCCCCGTCGCAACGGAGTAGTTGACGTCTTTCTTGACCGCTTTCTTGGCCATATGTTATCTCCCTGTTGTAGATTTACGCCGAGCCGGGTTAAGGTCCGCCGCAACCCGGCCGGAATCACCTTCTTTAACTAATCGTCATCTTTGTCTCTATCTCCGCCTTTGTCATCCCACGTTCCGCCGGTGGCAACTGCGCCGCGGACTTCGGGATGATTCACTTTTCCACCCGCCGCACCGACATTGGACAGCAGAATGAAAATCCCCAGCATCACCACCACCGCACCCCACGCGGCCCACACCGGCAGCAGCGTGTGCTTGCGTGTGAACCACCATAGCGCGAGAATCAAAATCCCAAACGGCAGAATAATATTCCGCGCGGTTTCAGCAAGCTCTTCATGCGGGTGAATGTAGCTTTCCATGTTGCTCGCGTCGGGTTGGCTCTCGATGATGTGCTCGGCATCTTCACCGAACGAGAACACCACCGTCGTACAAAATGTCGCGGCCACGATAAAGCCGAGCGCGACACGCTGCCAGCGCCCGTCCTTCCAAATCGTCGCCAGCACCAAAATCGCCGCGCTCACTATATATAGGAGAGCGGGAATGTGCGCCAGAATAATATGCCAATGCGCACCGTTGACAGGAATCGGGATCATCGCTTGCCTTTCTTAAGTTTGAAGTCATAAGTTATAAGTCTGAAGCGGTGTAGCTTTCGTTATGACTTCTGACTTTTAGCTTTTGACTTCCCGCCTTTTTCACGCATCGTGTCCACCCCGAATTTCAGATACGCCTTCAGATATGTATGAAATTCCGACCAACCTTCACACATTGTGAACGCCGCTTTCAGGTCTTTCTGCTTGTAGCCGTAGTCGTGGATGCGGAAGATGGTTTCCTTCGGCCCCTTCTTGACGAACTCGAAGGCCAGCCGTGTCATGTATTCCGGCCCATAGGCTTGACCGACGAAATCAATCCGCTCGTACTCCTTATAGGAAGTGGGGTACATGTCCATCGTCATGTCGCCCCATTCCTTCCAGCACCACCTCACCACCTCGAGGTCCGGGCCCCACTTGCCGATTTGGCTGTCAATGAAATATTTCTTGACGTGCTTTTCCTGAGTCACGCCGTCCCAAACAACCTTGAGTGGCTGCTTGATAATGTGCGAAGTCGTGTACCCAAGTTTAGACTTGGATACGGGAAAGGGGAGTTTGTGTTTTGTTGGCATGGTGGGGGGGTCTTTATGTGATTGTTTTGGGTTTTCATTGTAGGGGCGGATGGCAATCCGCCCGCGCCAAGCAGGATCGTGAATCTCTGTGTTCTGACTATTCAATCCGTTCCGGGTTTTCTTTGTCTTTTCCCCAGTTTATCGGATTCTCAACGATGTACTTTCGGGCCAATCCCAATTCGTGATCATTGCGAATGATACGATCAAAGAAACTGCGCTGCCAAACACCATCGCCGCGAGTGCCGCGCAATTCGTTTATCGCCTTCGTTGATGCCCGCTTGAAGGCCGCTATGATTGTGCTTAAGGGTACGGTGCGCGGATATGTGGTATTGTATGAAGCGCTTGAGATAATCGAGTCGCTCGGGGCGGGCGGATTGCCATCCGCCCCTACATTTGTGTATGGACCTACATAGTTATCGTTTAGACGCAAAATTGCATGAAAGTGGTTTGGCATGATAACATATTCATCCAATGAGACAGCTTCGCGAATTTCCGCTGTCTTGTTCCATTCCACCTCAACTGCCTTGCCAAACTCGTTGAGTACTATTTCTCCATTCGCGATTTCCCCGAAAAGCTGGTGCCGCCCCTCAACGCAAATCGTCACAAAAAATGTCCGCGCATGACGATAGTCATACCCCTGCAATCGCAAAGAATTCTTTCGAGTATAGCGTTCGTTCATTTTCGCTTACCACAATTTATGTAGGGGCGGATGGCAATCCGCCCGCGCCAGGCAAAATCGAAATTGCTAAACCATCTTAGAAATCAAATTGTAGGGGTGGATGGCAATCCACCCGCGTCAGGCAAAATCGAAATCGTTAAACTGCTCGCGTGTCCGTACATCGTTGGGGCGGCAGGCGTGCCCTTATTCCCGAATTTTGTTTGGTTGTGTAAGCGCATTTTTTGCCGATTCGGATGCACATACCAGCAAAAGTGTTGTTTTTGCTGATTCAATGCAACGCGCTAAATCTGGTCGTTTAATATTCAAGTCCTCTGAATTATGGCTAAAGTGATTTCTCAGAAGGATCGTAATCAACAAGTTCCGTAAGGATGCTTTTTCTGCCAATTTTATTTTGTCCACTATCTCGTCCACAGCGTTCAAAATACTAGTGGCGTCTACAAATTCCTTCTTATTTAGTGCGTCATAGCATGACTTAAACGGTCCAATCCAATTTGCGCCTTCAAAAACTTGTCGTATAGTGTCTGAGAAGTAAACTCGTTCATACTCCCGCGTTTCAGCTTCCTTTTCTTGTTTCCGCCGAAAGTGATTTGAAACGTCCCTTACCAAATCTTCAATAGACACCAACAATGAGCGAAACTGTGAAACAATAATACTCTTTGAAAAAGGCGAGCGTGAGTTCCATGCTTCGTTTATTTCATTAATCGCGATTAAAACACCAACATGTGGCCCGATTGCCAGCTTATTGGTTATCTCGTGGCAGTCTGGTTCTTGTAATTCCTCGGGTTGCCGCTCCCACTTTTGAATGTGTTTTAGCGTTCCCCGAATGGAACGCTCGACGCTCATGCGCACTATATCAACGTGATTGGGAAACACCCAATCCAAGAGTGACTTTCGCCACCCACCATATGGCGGAGCCGGGCTACGTTTGAAGAGAGTCTTCTCATCTGTGTCAAATCCTAACACAATGAGGTTTACGAGTTGATCGATATCGTGGCGCAATTCGCCCATTAGCCCGCTTCGGCCATGCTCCTCGTATGCGATGTATAGTTTGCACATCGTATTGAGGAATGACTCCATCAATTCGAATGATTCCCCGCTATCAGCAACAATTCTTTTTGCTAGTGTAGCTTGGTACTCATCAAATGCACCATAAATTGCATGCGATTCAGTATCGGTTGTGTTGTCTGTGATTTTGCCTGAAAGCACGTTCAATCGTCGGGCTGACAATTCGACAAACATTGCAAGTATTTTATATTGCGGCTCGATCCTCTGAAGGTTGTGACTGTTTATGAGGTAGCCGAAATTGTGCGTTGCCCGAAAAGTGTCTTTCCAAGTAATCGGGAGTTTCTTATTCCAAGATGCTCGCGGGACTACGTTCACGACGTATTCTCGACGCAATGCGTCAAGAAGATGAATATGGTAATAGTGGAAATAGTGAGTCGCCCTATTTGCCTTGCCTATATCGTTGTCGCGCTCATAATCAACATCGTACTCCTGCCACGGCTTGTTGCCCACATTAGCATCACTGAGAAAGTATTCTCGTAATGACAATGGCGGACAATCGAAGGGGTGATTTTCCAGTTCACTCCTTGGCCAGTTCCATTCTCCAACGATTCCAAAGAAATCTTCTATGGACGTCCATAAGCTAGGAAATCGCTTGATCTCTCCGTCGATATCTTCCCCATTCATTCTCTTCCATTTTAAGAGAGCAACAGTTGCAACATAGTCTGGTGGAAGGACAACGCGAACAACGGGCTTGAAACGATCTTCTGTATCAAAGAACTCAATCTCTTCAGTGTAACTTGACTCTTGACTCGCTTCACCTTTATTTGGCGCGACCTTCCTGAAGTAGCGAGCAAGGTGATTGTGCTCAATGTATCTTCTTCCGTAGGACATAAATGTGCTATTGCTGCATTTCCCCCAACTTCCCCCCACTCTCCTCCAACAACTCTCGCGCATGCTCGGCAGTCACACCACGGAAGTGCATCACTAACGCGGTTTTGAGTTCGCCGTGAGCTTCGGTCAAAAGTTCGTCGGCCCACTCGTAATCACAACCGGTAATCTCCATCATGATCCGACGCGCGCGCGCTTGCAGCTTCTGACTCCCCATCCGCAAATCCACCATCAAATTCCCGTAACACTTCCCCATCCGCACCCACGCCGCCGTCGTAATCATGTTCAGCGCGAGCTTCGTCGCCGTCCCCGCCTTCAACCGCGTCGAGCCGGTCAAGACCTCAGGCCCGACAGGCAGCGAGATGATGGCATCAGGCTGAGCGCTTTTCTCCTCGTATCCCATACTCTCGGCATCAAAATGGTTACATATGAGGAGCGCGGTATAACATCCGTGATTCTTGGCGTATGATAAACCACCCAACACATAAGGCGTCCTTCTCGAAGCTGTAATCCCTACCACCACGTCGTCGTGCCCCAGGCAGCACAGATCAAAATCGTGAATCGCGCCGTCCGGATTATCCTCGGCCCCCTCGGCAGCCTTGCGGAGCGAGTCATACCCCCCGGCAATGAACCCCTGCACCAAGGTGGGGTCCGTCCCAAAGGTCGGTGGGCACTCGCTTGCGTCCAGCACTCCTAACCTCCCCGACGTCCCAGCACCTATATAAATGAGACGACCGCCAGCTTGAAGAGCTTGCACGACGCGCTCGACTAAAATCTCAATCTGCGGAATCGCCGCCGCGACAACATCCGGGACCTTGCGATCTTCGCGGTTCATGGCTTCTAAAATCTCGCGCGTCGTCATCTGGTCGAGATTCATCGTGTCCGGGTTGCGCGCTTCTGTCGAAAGCCCGGCCAATTCTTTGAAAACAGTTTCTTTCACTTTTCAATAAACAGTTTTATCAGCCGACCACCGTCAGCTAAGTTGAGTTCAGTGAGTAGCTTAAGACCTAATTCCTCAGGCCACGCTTCCTGTCTCCACTCGCGGCCCTTCCAAAACAGCAGGACACAGTCCACCTTCATCAGCGGACGGCACCATTTCACCAGTAAAGGGAGTTCGGTAACAGCCCGGGCCGTAATGCAATCAAAGCCGCCGGTCGGAGAGTGGACAAGTTCTTCCACGCGTTGACAAAGTACTGTAACCCGTTGATCAAGCTCTGTTTCACGTGAAACACGCTTCAAAAAGGCTGCTTTTCTTGAGTTTGACTCAACTAAAGTCCATGTCAAATGAGGAGTTAGGATGGCCAGTGGAATGGCCGGAAAGCCCCCGCCACTTCCTATGTCGAGTATTTTTCCGGTTTCAGGAAGTAGTTCAAGCCCCGCCATGGACGGAGCAAGGTGACGCTCTTCCAGCCGCGTTCGATCTGCCTGAGAAACCAATGGAATTCCGGCTTCAGCCACGCGGCGTATGTAGTGTTGCAGGTGAGCCTGCTGTTCAGTAGTCAAAATAAATGCTATCCACAGCTTTTCCACAATTCCTGCGGCAGCTGCCTAATCTGTTCCTATTGCGTTGGAGTCTGATAATGTAGTACTTAAGGGAATTTCTGCGAGTCTATCCTGAGCAAATTCACATAGTTATCCACGAGAGAATGTGGATGTTTCACGTGAAACACTCGAAAACAAGAGCTTACAGGTGGCCGAGTTTCTTCATGTGAATCAACAGGGCCGATGTGTCTGAAGGGCGGACACCAGAGATGCGCCCGGCTTGACCTAAAGTCTTGGGTTTATAGTGGTTTATCTTCTCACGGGCTTCGTGGGACATGGAATGGACGGCCCACAGGTCTAATCCGTCCGGCAGCCGGACCTCTTCCCATCGTCTGACCTGATCAGCGCGATGCCGCTCACGAGCAATGTAACCTTCATATTTTACATCCATTTCGACTGCCGCAATTAAGTCTTCGTCAAGGTCTTCGGCCTTGTTTGAAAGCTGTGGGCTGTCCTTGAGCATTGTGGTTAGGTCTGCTTCGGGACGTTTCAGGATAGCGGCAAAGCGGCTGCCTTTGAGTTTGGGATCTGAAAGCAGGCCGGATTCGGCCAGGTCCTCCAAGCGGGTGTCGTGGAGAAGGGATGTTATCTGATTAAGTTTTTGTTTTTTTTCTAAATAACCGTCGTATTGCCGATCCATAACCAATCCTAACTCGCGGCCCATTTCCGTCAGGCGCAGGTCCGCATTGTCCTGCCGCAGAATGAGCCGGTGCTCGGCGCGGGAAGTGAACATACGATAGGGTTCATCGGGAGTTTTGGTAATGAGGTCATCAATCAGGACGCCAATATAGGCTTGGTCTCGCCCGAGCGTAAGAGAATTACCGCCGTTAAGTTTCTGAGCGGCGTTCACGCCTGCGACAAGCCCCTGCGCGGCAGCTTCCTCGTAACCCGTGGTGCCATTGATCTGTCCAGCGAAGAACAGCCCCTCTATTACCTTGGTTTCTAAGGAATAATGGAGCTGATGAGCGGGGAAAAAGTCGTACTCGACGGCATATCCGGGGCGCATCATCTCGGTATCTTCGAGCCCGGGGACTGTTCTAAGCGCTTCAAATTGAACATCTTCCGGTAAGCTCGAGCTGAAGCCGTTCATATAAACTTCGAAAGTATCCCATCCTTCCGGTTCAAGGAAAATTTGGTGACGATCTTTGTCGGAAAAGCGGACAATCTTATCCTCAATAGAAGGGCAGTAGCGTGGGCCGCGGCCTGTGATTCGACCGGAAAACAGTGGCGATCGGTGAAGGCCATCGCGAAGAATGTCGTGAGTCTTTGTATTTGTGTAAGTTAGGTGACAGGCGAGTTGATCATATGCCGCCTTAGGCGAGCGCGCAGAAAAGGGGATGATCCGGCCGTCGCCGGGTTGGTGTTCGCAGCGGGCGTAATCGATCGTTCGTCCGTCGAGACGCGGCGGGGTGCCGGTCTTTAGGCGACCCACCTCAAATCCCTGTTTCATCAGCATTTCACTGAGGCCGAGCGAGGGGGCCTCGCCTATCCGCCCGCCCGGGAGCTGCCAATCCCCCATATGGAGAAGCCCATTCAGAAACGTCCCGGCACAAAGCACGGCGGCGCGGCACTCTATGCGCTGTCCGCTGTGCGCGATGCAGGCTGAAAGTCTCCCGCCGGTTGTTTCGAAGTCTATGATTGTATTCTGTTTGAGATCAAGATTGCGCTGACTTTCCAAAGTTTTCCGAGCTTCGCGAGCATAGAGAACTCTATCGCATTGCGCTCGTGGCGACCAAACGGCCGGGCCCTTCGAACGATTGAGCATCCGAAACTGCACCGTCGCCAGATCGGCAAGCCTGCCCATTTCGCCACCGAGCGCATCTATCTCCTTGACTAATTGACCTTTAGCAAGTCCGCCGATAGCGGGATTGCAGGACATTTGGCCGATGGTCTGAAGATTCTGCGTCACGAGACAGGTGCGAAAGCCCATGCGGGAAGTAGCGAGAGCCGCTTCGATCCCTGCATGTCCACCGCCGATCACGACGACGTCATAAGTATGTTGTATAGCCATCCGTTTTTCTTGTTAAGTCGAGTACAATGAGTTGTTTGAGTTGAATTTGTTGCTTGTCAAGCGTGTATTGTTTGCTTCGCGGCATTTTGCTAAGTTGAGTGCAGAGAGTTATTTAACAGGGATTTGGCATGGAAGTTCTAACTCGGAACAAACAAAACAATAAATAGTATTAATTGCAGATGCTATTGATTCTGGATTAGAGATTGCTTATTATTTGAATGTCCTCTACCTACTGGAAGGGGATCCTATATCGCTTCAGCCGCTGTGCCTTAACAGCGGCTATTTTTTTTCCACTTTGGCATCCGGCGTACTTGTGATGCCTTACTGTCGCCGCAAGGAAAAGCGGTAATGAACTTCTCTCTGTTTCCGGTGATAGGCTCAGTAACAACCACGTATTTGTTTGCACTACTCAAATAGATTCTTCGAGGTTTCCGTGTAGAATGGTCGTCACGATAACTTTCTGATGAGACTCCTTGAATGACTGGTGCTATCCAATTGATCCGCCTCGCTCGCTCAATATCAAAGATGTCCTTCCTTGAGTCCCATTTATTTGAATAGCCTGAGAAAGCGTGTTCAAATCGGTCTGCATGGAATACAACTTCGACGCCATCTACAGAGTAAATGATATCACCATTCACTAATGTGTTCAAATAGTGATTTCGATACTCTTCTTCTGACGCGAGGTCTAGCAAATCTGGTAACATTGTTACCACGATTGTTCTGCTTCAAAACAGAACACGTTATATTTGCTTTCATTCGGAGGCGTTGCAGAGACTTTTCTACTAATCCTTTTTTCTATCTCGGCAACAATCGCGAGCTTTGCCTCGCTGTGTGTCGTTTGTGACAAAGCAGATCCAGTTGCACCAATTAACACATCTGCCAGCTGAATAAAATCAACCTCTTTCGAAGGTAGGGCTTGAACAAACCTGATGCTTGCACCAGGGTTCTGCTGACGCAAAAAGTCGCGTAATGAAATTAATCTACGTCTCACTCTGTTCGTTTTCTGATCCGCAAAAATGCGATATTCGTTAAGGGGCTTTATCCAATAATGCAAGAGTAAGTAGTAGAACTTGTAGAACATCAACTCGTTATCGTCTTCGTGGTAAATTCCAACTTCCAGTCGGTCAGCCGGCAACACGATGCACCGAAACCGAAAGTTCTCGCGAAAGAAGAGTCTAACCAAATCTATGTAGAGTTCTTGATTACTTGGAGAAATAGCGGTCCACTTTAGCTCGTTGTATGCATTGTGTTTGACCCGAATCCGTTTGATCTCGGCTTTCAACCGCGCTCGATCTTCTTCCCTGATCCAAAGGCCGCCAATCAATGTGATTGAACCGGCCTCTTTTGTTTTGGAAGTCAAGTTTTCTTGGCGACTCTCGTCACAGTATATGTCTATTACAGCCATTGGAAATTAGTTGATTGAAAGCTTTGACGCCTACTTAATTCTCTTTGAATCGCTTTGATGACAGAAATCGGAACACAGATTCCGGCCGGGCTGCGGCAGCCTTAACCCGGCTCGGCGGATTTTGTAACGCGCTCGAAATTCTCGAGTTGCTTGACGAGATCCTTCACTTCGTTCAGGATGACAATGCGTTTGGGTTCTCGGTTGCGGGGCAGGTGAGTGCTTGTTAAGCACCCGACACCTGCCGCCGCGAGCTTTTAAGTTTTGTGGCACCTTGGCGCGGGCGGATCGCCATCCGCCCCTACATCAATTCGCCGGACGCATCCAGCCTGGAGGCTGGACCAAGTGAAGATGATTTGTAACGCGCTCTTTATTCTCTATTTGCTTGGCGAGATCCTTCAGCCGCGGCGGCTTCAGGATGACAAGGCGCTTTTGATTTTGTGAATCTGCTTGGGGGGGGTTGCCCGCGAACGCGGGCGCTACACGCGGAACGCAGAAGCCCCCCTTAATCCCCCCAAATCCGCAGACGTGTTTGGGGGGGATCGGAATTACTTCTTTGTTTTTGCTCTCTTTGTCGGATATTTTTTCCTTTTTTGGGCGGCGCGGGTTGAGGCTTCTATGGCGAGAGTGCCTAATTCGCGGAGTGCGTCGTCATTTTCCAAATCCTCAGAAGACAATGAGTAATAGTGCATACGCATCTCGGGTTTGTCGTCGAAAGGCGCGAACTGTTTCATTTTGCGTGATTCAAAGCGCGCGCGGTTCTCTTCATCGGCCTTCAGATACACATCATCGCCATCGGTGAGTGCGAACATGCGACCGTTCATGTAGAAGCCTGCGCCACCGAACATCCTCTTTATACTCACTTTGCCGAGTAACGAGAGACGTTCGGTGTAGTAGTTGAGGATGTCTTGGTTAAGGGACATTGGCAAAAATTGGAAATGAGAAATTGGAAATAGGAAAGCAGATTCCGGCGGGGAACCGCCATGTGCTTTTCAAGCACTTCGCTTAATCCCCGCTCGGCGAATTATATGCAAATTGCTCCACGTGGAACACCAGCGCGGGCGGATTGCTATCCGCCCCTACACGAAACAATCAATGCATATGTCTTACGCCGCGCTTGGCAAACCAATAGTTGACCGGCAGAGCGGCGACGAATCCTGCGGCAAGCGCGAGTAACATTCCCCACCAGAAGATCGGTTCGTCAAGATGCGCGCTCATGACACCGGGAGTGTAGATCTCGGTGGTCGCCGTATCATTAAAAAAAAAAGGGGGGGGGGGGGG
>CAZPKG010000024.1:0-29463 GCA_964587105.1 uncultured Alphaproteobacteria bacterium
CATGATCGGCCAATAGATACCGTGCGGCTTGACGATATCTTTGCCAATCAGGTGTTCGCAACTTGCCCAGCGCTGCTGCCAGTCCCCATTGTTTCCGTAGTCGATTCCACTCAAGTAATTGAGCAACGCGTCGAACCATACATAGGTGACGTAGCCCTTATCAAAGGGAAGTTCAATCCCCCATGACAATCGCTCTTTCGGGCGTGAAATGCACAAGTCATCAAGCGGCTCCCGCAAATAGCCCATCACTTCATTGCGATAGCGTTCAGGTCGAACAACCTCTGGGTTCTTTTCAATATATTCGCGCCACCAATCTTGATACTTACTCATCTTGAAGAAGTAATTCGACTCCTTCACAACGTCGGGAACCGTGCCATGATCAGGGCATTTGCCGTCAACAAGCTCCTTTTCGGTACGAAAGCGCTCACAACCTGTGCAATAGAGCCCTTCGTATTCGCCGAAATACGTATCGCCTTGATCGTACAATTTCTGCAAAATACTCTGCACGACCTTTCGATGGTCAGGGTCCGTCGTTCTAATGAAACGATCGGGCATGACATACAACTGCGGCCAGAGCTTGCGAAAGCGTCCGCTTATGTCATCGACAAATTGTTGCGGCGTCAATCCTTTGGCGGCGGCTGCCTTGGCAATCTTATCGCCATGTTCGTCCGTGCCGGTTAGAAAATATGCATCTCCGCCGAGCAGTCTCTGGTAACGTGCGGCGGTATCGGCCAAAATAGTTGTGTATGCAGTGCCGATATGCGGGTCGGAATTGACGTAGTATATCGGAGTAGTTACGTAATATGATTTCATGTTGAGGCTAATCTTCGCCGCTGTCATCGCCTGACTGTTCTGATCCACTTGCGCTGTGTTCACCGCCTCCGCCGTGCTTGCGTCGGCCGCCGCGCCTCCGTTTCTTTCGCGGTTGCTGCGGCGAATCTCCGCTTGCATCGGGTGAATGTTGCGTCTGCTGCGCCTGCGCTTGTTGCGGTGGCCTCGGTTGTTGTTGAGGTCTTGGTTGCTGCTGTGGCTTTGCTTGCGGAGCTGACTCGTTGGTTATTACCTGCGGTACGCCATCGCCGCCGCGTTTCTTTTTGCGTCTTTTTTTACGCTTGGATGTTGGATCCATGGAAACGGACACGTCCGTTGAAATGTCCATAGATTCATCGTCGTCTTCAAAATCCACTCTAAATCCGCCTTCGCCGCGCAGCGTTATCCGATCGCCGCGACTGATATCATCGCCGGACTGCTGCAACGGTTCAGGTTGCTTCTTCGGCGACTGAGTATCTGCCGCCGGAGCTTTTTTGCCACATGTGCAAATACACTCGTTCTTGGGCATTTGCGGTCGCCAAGTCGTCATCTCGACGAATTGCTCTTTTGTATAGCGATCGGTCGCGCCGTTGCCGTATCGGACTTGAATCTGTTCGCGCACAACGTCGAGCTTGTCAACCTCACCCAGACCCTTGTCTTCGTCCTTAATCGGGTGTCCGATTTTCGGACACTCACGTTGAAAATCTCGATAGACGTCAAGTTCGTATCTAAGGCAACATTTCAGTCTTCCGCATACGCCAGAGAGCTTTGAGGGATTGAGAGGCAGGAATTGGTCGCGCGGCATCTGTGTTGTAATCGGCTTGAATTCCGTCAGGAAAGTCGCGCAACAGAGGGGTCGGCCGCAAACGCCATAGCCGGATATCTTCTTCGTCTCGTCGCGCGCGCCGATTTGTCGCAAGTCAATTCGCGTGCGAAATTTTGTCGCGAGTTCGCGCACAAGATCACGGAAATCCACCCGCCCTTCAGCCGTGAAATAAAACGTCATCTTGCGGCCGTCCCATTGCAATTCGACGTCCACGAGCTTCATATCAAGTCCATGGCGAATAATCTCGTCGCGCGCAAGCCGTTTCGCTTCAGCTTCGCGATCACGGTTGAGATTCAATTTCTCGACGTCGATGGTCTTTGCCTTGCGCAAGATCATCAAGCCAATTTTATCGCCCGGGTTGTCACCTGTTCGTATCCCGACATAGGACACTTTGCCGAGGTCTTGACCGCGATCGGTGCTGACAATCGCGAGGTCGCCGCGTTGAAACGGATATTGCAAAGGATTGGCGGCGTATTCTGTGCGCCGGCCCTTAAATTCAAGTTCGAGTAGTTCGTTCATGAAATCTCTATTTGGATTACGCGCGCGCTCGTGGTCCAAGCGCGCGGTTGAGATCAATGGCCATTGCCGTAAGGACGAGCGACGGTGTATAGCCTGCCGCCCGTGAGCTTGCCGCTCTATCAACCGCTTCAATTGCCTTTCCGAAATTTGCGCTCGGATAGGCTGCTGACAACTTTGCAATGCGGTCACGTTGGGACGGGAAATGCGGCGCGGGATTTGAAACTCGCGCCGCCCACGCAGCAGCGTCGGACAGGAAGAGCGTCATCAATTCAAAGAAAGCATCATCGAGAAATGTCGCATCGTCAAGTAGCTTCTCTACTTGCTCTTGAACTTTATCAGGAATCAACACCGCTGCCGTCGCGAGAAATTCCACTGCGGCTTTCTCAAGAAACTCCGGTTCCATTTCCGCAAATGCAATCGCCCGGCGCATATTGCCACCCGAAAGCGCCCCGGCAAGCTCTGCGGCGCGCGCTTCAATCCCAGAACTGTTCAGCGCCGTCCGCACATCAGCGGCAGAATAGGCCATTAGCTTCACCGGCTGACACCGCGAACGCACGGTTGGCAACACGGATTGCAAGTTAGAAGCTGTCAACAACAAAATAGCGGACGTCGGAGGCTCTTCCAGAAGTTTGAGCAGCGCGTTCTGAGCTTCTCGAACCATATTGTCGGCATTCAGCAATATGTACACTGCGCGCTGCGCTTGATATGGCTTGCGATAGGCGTTGTGCAATAACTCCCGTGAATCGGCCACGCGAATCTTTGATCCCGTAGCTGATTTTCTGCGAGACGCTTTGCTTTCAGACGTGCTGAGTTCCGCCAAATCTGCCGATACATACGGATCAGAAGAGAGCCGCTCACGCAGTTTGCTTAGTTCTTTGCTAAACGTCTCACTTCCGGGAGTATCTGAATCCTTAGGTGAGCCTGACGGCGCAATAAGGTGCAAATCTGGATGATGCAGTGTCCTGAGCGCCGCGCATTGCGGACAAACACCGCACGGTCTGATGCCCGGTTGATCACACAACAAAAGTCGTGCGAATTCAACCGCCACGGCACTTTTGCCGATTCCTTCAGGGCCGCTGATCAAATACGCATGAGCAGTACGTGCTTGCGCAATTGTCGCCGCAAGCCGAGCACGCGCATCTTCATGCCCAAGCCACGTTATAATTGTTACTTCTTTGCGGGCGCGAGCCATGCTATCGGGTCCTGTTTTTCTTTACCTGCCCATACCTCGAAATGCAAAACATAGTTCTCATGCTCGGCGTCAAAACCCGGATACCCGACAACTGTCTGAGTATCAATCACGTCACCTTGTTTGAGCAGCACCTCGCTCAGCCGCGCGTAAACCGTGTGATGATCACCTTCGTGCTGAACGATACAGATATTCCCGAATCCGCGCAGCCACGTTACCGTCTTAACTGTCCCCGGTGCAACCGCATAGACGGGCTTCACGACATCCGCTGTCACATCGATACCCGGGTTCTCTGTCACCGTTTCGAGTTTTCGGTGGCGCTTCTTTCCAAATCTGCCGGTCAAGGAACCATCAACCGGCCACGGGAGTAACCCCTTTAGTGCTGCGAAGGTTCCGGTAGCTGAAAGATTGTCAACTTTTGTTTCGACAATCGTTGCCAATTGATTAAGCGCCTCGGATTTCTCATGCAATTGCTTGGTCAGTAGCGTATTGGATTTGTCCAATCGCGACTGTTGCACAACTAAGAGATTTCGCTCAATCTCAGCCTGCTTGCGTACAATGCTAAGTTCTGCTTCTCGTTGAGCAAATTGCGCAAGTGCAATCTCTACTCGCGACCGGCTCTCGGCCAGCTTCTTCGCTTCATCAAGACTCAAATCTTCAAGGTCACGGATTTTCACCAAGCCCTGCGCCGATTCAGCGGCACGGGCTTGGGTTGACTCGCGGAGGCGGGTCATGGCGGCCCGTTTAGAAAGAAAGTCGGCCAGATTCTCGCTCCTCAAGAGTGCGTCCAATAGCGCCCAGCGGCTCATCCTCAAATCTGCCAGAACTGATCGAGCAAGGAGTTGCAAAAGGGGTTGCCGTTCTGCTTCAAGAATCCGATATTGGCTATCAAGCTCCGCTACATAAGCCTCTTGTGTCTGGACCGCCGAGTTCAGGACGGTCAGAGTGTCCTGAAGCCGCTGTTGCTGGGTGGCAATTTGGCGCGTCTCGGCATCAATTGATGACAATACACGGGCAACGCTGTCCATGCGGGCGAGGAGCAATTCGCCTTGATCGGCGCTCCGGGGACTTCCATAACCCCATTGAGAACCTATCAGGACAACGCAAAATATTGATAAAATTGATTTTATCAAGAATTGATGGTCACATTAAACACAAACTGTATAATAACAGTTAATTCGGCAAGTCGCAACCAATCTCGGCCTTGTATTGTGATTGCCATTGGAAAGTGAGGCGCGCCATGAAAACCATTCTTCTCCTTTGCCTCCCGCTGCTTGTTCAGGCCCAATTCCTCCCAGTAACGGACAAACCGCTCAATCTGCAATGCAGCCACGCCAAGTCCACCGAGCGCTGGATTCATGCCTCTCTCGACGCGGAGAGCCTCCATACCTACGACCAGCTTGATTTGCAATTGACAATCAGAGTCGAAAATGGAGATTTCCCTTTATCCGGCACCGCAGAGCTTACTCTTGTTTCGCGTGAGGCGCTAACCGACATCCCGTTGAATGCAGAGGGTCTTGAAATCACGGCCGTCCGAGTTGACGGGCTGGAAACACCCTACATGCATGCCGAAGACACGCTGCATGTAATGTTCAATGTCCCAATCGAAGATACAATTACAATTGCTGTGGACTATTCGGCCGCACCCAACCCGGATTGGAACGATTCAGGCTTTCAAACAGGTTGGGAACAGGCCTACACATTCAGTGAACCATACGGGGCGCGGCGCTGGTATCCTTGTTGGGATCAGCCGTCTGACAAGTTCAATCACGTTCGGATAACCGTAAACATGCCTGAGCCGTGGACGCTTGCAGCAAACGGCAGCTTAGAGAACACGGAGCATCCTGAAACGGGTCGCATCGAACAGACCTACGAACATGATCTGCCAATTTCAACGTATCTCGTTCATTTTGCCGCCGGTAATTTTTCCAACCAGGTTTTCGCAGAAGGCGGCGTGCAGTACCGCTATTTTGCCTGGCCGCGCAGCGATTCTGCACAAGCTGCCTATGACTTTGAACGAACTCCTCAGATGGTGAGTCTGTTCTCGAATCTCTTCGGTGACTATCCCTTTGAGCAATACGGCATGGTGATGACCGATATCTTTGGCGGTTGGGGTGCGATGGAGCATCAGACTTTTACGACCTACGGATTTAATCTGGTTGACAGTGCGCGGACATTTGAAGGGATCGTCGCTCATGAACTTGCCCACCAGTGGTTCGGTGATCATTTGAGCCCTGTAGATTTCCGTAACATGTGGTTGAATGAAGGTTTTGCGACCTATGGCGACGTTTTGTGGGCCGAGCATCTCAACGGAGATAACGGCCTAAACGATGCAATGCGGACTCTTGCAAATGCCTGTATCAATGAAGAGAATAACTTTCCGCCAAGCTATCCGGTTTACGATCCTCCTGCAGACAGGTTGTTCGGCGTGAATGTGTATTACAAAGGCGCATGGGTTCTTCACATGCTTAGGAAACAGATACTTGGTGACTCACTTTTCTTCGCTGTAATGCAAGATTACGTCGCGACCTTTGGCGGCGGTAATGTTGACACCGACGATTTCATCAACGTCACTAACGAACACTACGACGGACCCGACGTCAACTGGTTTTTTGATCAATGGGTGTATGGTTTGGGAATCCCTGCCATCGAGGTCACATTTATACTCGAACCAGAAGAAGAGCACTTGCAAGTCATAATCCATCAAACTCAATCAACAGGTTATTTCCATTTTCCAATAATAGTGGAGCAGGGAGATCAACCGAACATAGAGCGCTTAACACTGTGGACAAACAATACTGAGTGGAGCGAGTGGCCGATCGTTCTAAGATCAATGAACGTACATCTTGCAGAGGATCAAATTGCGCTTTTTGACGGTGTTGTACTTGACGCAACTCCCCGCGAAGAGCTTCCAAACGAGTTCACAGTAAGCCCCGCGTATCCGAATCCCTTTAACCCGAGCATCACCATTCCGCTTTCACTGAATGTGCGCGCGAATGTTGAGCTAACTCTGTTTGATGTCACAGGCCGAATTGTAGCAACAATATTCAAGGGTGAATTAGGCGCAGGCAAACACTCGTTAAACTATCAGGCTCCGGCAACTCTTGCTGCGGGAGTCTATTTGTTGCGCGCATCAAATGGTACCGAAGTTCGTACACAAAAAGTACTATTGCTGAAATAGTGAAACTTCAAGTCATCACAGTCGGCAAACTCCGCGAGGCCTATTTCAAAGCAGCATGTGATGAGTATTCAGGTCGCATTCGTCATTTTCTGCCTTTCGATGAATCGGAGGTACCATCGGCCACAAGTGACAGTGGCAACGGTTCCGGCAAAGGCGCACTGCAAACTGAAGCGGAAGCCATACTGAAGCAGATTCCGCAGGGCTCTAAGCTAATCACACTTGATATTCGCGGCAAGCAACTTTCGTCTGAACAACTATCGCAATTTCTACAAGATGAAATGTTGGCCAGCACGAATCGGCTGAGCTTTGCTATCGGCGGGGCATGGGGGCTTTCCCAACCACTTCTGGACTCTGCGGCTCTAAGGCTCAGTTTTTCTCCCATGACATTTCCACACGAACTCGCCCGTGTGATGCTATATGAACAGCTCTATCGCGCTTTGAGTCTCTGGAAAGGCCTCCCTTACCATAAATAAAACAGTAATTTGCGATAGGTGTTGCATCCCGAAATCAGATTTCGTAGCTTACTGGATTGATAATTGAAATGAGCCCTGTGTTGACACAAGATCAAGTCTTAGAATCCCTGAAGAAAATCAAATTTCCCGGTCTGACCCGCGACATAGTTTCGTTTGGTTTGATCAAGGAGATTCGTATCGATGGCGACAACGTACATGTACATGTAACTGTCGCCGCGCGTGACCCGGAGGTTCCGGGAAAAATTGAGGAAGAGGTTGCATCGTCAGTGCGCGGGCTTCCCGGTGTAAAGGAAGTTCAAGTTCACATGACATGGACACAGCCCGCATCGGCTCCTCAGCAGCCGCATTCGCGGCCGGCACCTGATTCTCCAGTTCTCGAACAAGTCAGAGTGAAAATCGCCGTCGCATCCGGAAAGGGTGGAGTGGGGAAGAGCACCGTAGCCGCAGGCTTAGCTTTGACATTGCAAAACCTTGGCTATTCCGTCGGTCTGGCGGATTTTGATATTTACGGACCATCCGTTCCGACGCTTTTCGGAATCCATGATCGTCCGCGCGTGATTGACAACATGATCCTGCCGCTTGATCGCAATGGCCTGAAATTGATGTCAATGGGATTCTTGGTTGAGCCGGAGACCCCGATGATTTGGCGTGGACCAATGGTGCATCAGGCTGCTGATCAATTCTTGCGCGACGTGGCCTGGGGCGAACTCGACGTCCTAATTGTTGATCTGCCGCCTGGCACCGGAGACGCGCAAATGACCTTGAGCCAGCGCATTCACCTTGACGGAGCGGTGATTGTGTCAACTCCGCAAGACCTTGCGCTGATCGACGCGCGCAAGGGTGTGGCCATGTTCCAAAAACTGAATGTTCCTATTCTCGGCATTGTCGAGAATATGGCCAGTTTCAAATGCCCGCATTGCGGCGAAGAAACGCATATTTTTGGACATGGCGGCGCAGCCGACGAGGCTGAGCGCTTAGGTTGTCCGCTACTCGCTCGATTACCGCTTGTCCCTCAATTAGTTGCCGCAGCTGATGCCGGTGATCCCATGCTGGCAATCGAAACGAACTCAGAACTAAGCGCCGCATTTCGCGAAATGGCCGAATCCGTTGCTCAACAGGTCGGCTTAACGCGCATGATGGCAAGGGGATAACATGCCTACAGAAGAACAAGTATTCGACGCGCTCGCCTCTGTCTATGACCCGGAACTTCACCTTCCCATCACAGATCTGGGATTGGTGTATGCAATTATGATCGAAGGCGGAAAAGTGGACACGAAGATTACGCTAACCTCAATGGGTTGCCCGCTTGCCGGAACAATTATCGATCTGGCACGCGACGCAATTTTTCGGGTAGACGGTGTGAGCGAAGTCAATGTTGAAATTGTCTGGGATCCGCCGTGGTCGGCTGACATGATGAGCGACGAAGCCCGTATGCGGCTCGGAATGTGGTAACGAGCGTTCTCCAAAAAAAACGCAGTTTTCTCCTTTAACAAGGCACAGTGAGGCCGGGAAGGATTCAAGAAAAGAATCCATCGGCCCGCAACGATGGATTTTCTTTTCCCTTCCATATTCAATTTATGAACACAAAAGTAAAAGCAAAGCTGGTGGATGCGGCGGGATTCTCGCGCACCATCACTCGCATCGCGCACGAGATTATTGAGCGCAATCGTGGGACTGAGCGGCTGGGTCTGGTCGGAATGCAGACCCGCGGCGTGTATATTGCCAAGCGCGTGGCCGCGAAAATTCGCGAGATTGAGAATATTGATGTGCCGGTCGGTGTCTTGGACGCTACTCTCTACCGTGATGACTATCGAACCTCATTGCGCCAGCCTTCAGTTCAACAGACCGAGATTCCGTTTGATTTGTATGACATGAACGTCGTCATGGTGGATGACGTGCTTTATACGGGTCGAACCGTTCGTGCGGCACTCGAGGCAATTATGGACAATGGCCGTCCGAAGCGAGTTCAGCTTGCCGTAATGGTAGATCGCGGACATCGCGAATTGCCCATTAAGCCCGACTTCATCGGCAAGAATGTTCCGACAAGTATGAATGAGGAAGTGCAGGTTCACATGCTGGAAGTGGATCAGGAAGACGCCATCTATCTCGTGGAGGTAGAAAAGTGAGTTTGTTGTCACAAAAGCACATGCTCGGCTTAGCCGATTATAGCGGTGATGAAATCCAAACAATTTTGGACACGTCTCTGCAGATGCGCGATATTTTGAATCGACCCGTGAAGAAAGTTCCCACTCTTCGGGGTGTCACGGTTGTCAACCTCTTTCTTGAAAATTCTACCCGCACGCGCACCAGTTTTGAACTTGCAGAGAAACGCCTGTCCGCCGATACCCTGAATTTTTCAGCTTCGGGAAGCGCGCTCTCCAAAGGCGAAACGATGCTCGATACGGCGCTGAACATCGAGGCCATGAAAGTTGATGTTGTTGTCATGCGCCACAAGTCGCCCGGAAGCCCGCATTTTCTTTCGCGGCACTTGGAATCCATTATTATCAATGCCGGCGATGGCCGCCACGAGCATCCAACGCAAGCATTGCTGGACATGATGACATTGCGAGACAAATACGGTTCGTTGAAAGGCCTACGAGTCGCA
This sequence comes from uncultured Alphaproteobacteria bacterium, assembly GCA_964587105.1. Taxonomy (GTDB): domain Bacteria; phylum Electryoneota; class RPQS01; order RPQS01; family RPQS01; genus JABWCQ01. The sequence continues at coordinate 9,604 of CAZPKG010000024.1, forward strand.
TTAGTCGGTGACATCCTGCATTCGCGCGTTGCCATGTCAAACATCATCGGGCTTAAGAAAATGGGCGCCGAGGTTATCATTTGCGGTCCGTCAACACTTATTCCGCGCGGACTGGAAAGAATGGGCGTGGAGATCACGCACTCGCTCGATGAAGCGATTCAGCGTGCGGACGCGCTGAATATTTTGCGTATTCAACTCGAACGCCAAACAGCGGGACTTTTCCCTTCACTCCGCGAATATCATAAGTATTTCGGCGTCACGCGCGTTCGACTTGAGAAAGCCAGTTCACCGCTGACAATATTGCATCCCGGTCCGATGAATCGCGGCGTGGAAATTACGTCAGACGTGGCCGACAGCGAACACTCAGTTATTCTTCAGCAGGTCACGAATGGCGTTGCCGTGCGTATGGCCGTTTTGTATCTCTTGGCTGGTGGACGCGCCGAGCCAAGCGCATAGCTGGGCGAATGCATAAACAATTTAAAACAGACAACACTATATATCATGACCAGCAAATATTCCCGCTTTGATAAACCCGCTCGGGCAGAAAACCTGTTCTTGCAAGGAGCACGCGTCGTTGATCCCCGCGCCGGAATCGATCAGGTGATGAATCTCCATATAGTTGATGGAGTCTTGCAATCAACGGCGCAGGAAACTCCTCATGGCGCGGATGTCATCGACCTTCGCGGCCATTGGATCACTCCCGGTTGGTTTGATTTGCATGTTCACCTCCGTGAACCGGGCAAAGAGGTCGCCGAAACGATCGCGAGCGGCTGCATGGCCGCGATGAATGGCGGTTTCACGGGCATTGCGTGCATGCCTAATACACAACCAGCTCTTGATGACGCCGCAAGCGTGAATTGGGTGCGCGCTCAAGGTAAAGGATTTCCGGTGGATGTCAACGTCATCGCGGCCGTCACTCGCGGACGCGAAGGCAAAGAGCTTGTGGAGATGAGTGAAATCGTCGAGGCCGGCGTACGGGCTTTCAGTGACGACGGTGGTCCCGTGAAAAGCAGCGCCGTTCTCTTGCACGCGGTTGAATATGCAAACATGCTCGGCGCTCGCGTTTTTGAACACGCTGAAGACAAATACCTTGCTGAAGGCGGCTCGATGAACGAGGGCGAATGGTCCACCCGACTTGGAATCAGCGGGATGCCGACCATCGCCGAAGCAATTGACGTCGCACGCTGTATTTTAATTGCCGAGTACTCCGGTGGTGCAATTCACATCTGTCACGTCTCGGCCAAGGAGTCCGTCGAACTCATTCGCCAAGCCAAGCGGAAAGGCCTGCGCATTACAGGCGAAGTCTGTCCTCATCATCTCTTGTTGACGGACGAGTCTTGCAAGACATTTGATACGAACTTCAAGATGAATCCGCCGCTCCGTGGAGAAGATGATCGCAAAGCATGTTGGGAAGCATTTCTCGATGGCACGCTGGAGGTTTATTGCACTGATCATGCGCCGCACTCATGGGAAGACAAAACTCAGGAATTTGATATTGCGCCGTTCGGTATTGTCGGACTCGAAACGTCGTTGGCACTGGCGCTAACGCACTTCTTACCAAAGGGCATGAGTCTGCCAACCCTGATCGATCGCGCAGTCTATGCGCCCCGGGAGATTCTCTCGCAGCCGATACCGTCAATCACCGTGGGGCAACAGGCAAATTTGACGATCATTGATCCAAACCACCGTTGGAAAGTGAACCCAGATGAATTCAAATCGCTGTCCCGGAACACACCGTTCAGTGATTGGGAGCTTACCGGTCGCTCTCGCGGAGTTATCCACAGGGGCGTTGCCCTAATCCAAACATTCTAACAAACCCGGAACATTTCTCTGCATCAAGTTGTAAAATGACCAGTGCAGGGAAAATGTTGTTGAAAACTTGTGCAGGAGTCGGTATGTACCGTTGCTTGAATTATTGTTTGGTGATTGGTGCGATGGTGTTCGCGATTGCCGGATGTAGCACATCCGTTGCCGAGGGAACGGTCGTGAGCGTGCTGTACTCGTCAGAAACGCGGGGCAAGATTGAAGGTTGCGGGTGCAAGCACAATGGTGGAGGAATCACCAAGCGTGCAGCCAAAATCAAGGAAGCCCGCACGGCCGACGATCGCGTGATCTACTGCGATGCGGGGAATTTTTTGAGCGGTACGCCTGAAGTTGATAACTCGAGCGGCGCAATTGCAGTTGCGGCGCATAACTACATGGGCACTAACGTCGTCAATGTGTCCGAGCGCGAATTGGCATTGGGAATGGATGCCTATTCGAGCGCCAAAAGTGCCGCGAGTTTCAAATTTGTGTCAGCTAATGTGCGCGCCAACGGCAGCCTGATTGCCGACGAGTACACAATTGAGAACATCAAAGGCGCACGTGTAGCCTACATTGGACTTTGTGGAACAAAAGAGACGATGCGAATTGATTCGTCAAAATTGCCGTCCGGAGTAACCGTGGATGATCCGATGTCTATCGCTCGCAGAATACTGCCCGACTTGAAGAATAAGGCGGATATGTTGATAGTCCTGTCAACGTGTGGTGACCAGGTGGATAGCTTGATGGCAAAGGAGTTCCCGTTTTTGACGGCCATTATTGGTGGCCGCAGTTTCCGCGCGAACGAAGATGCTCCTTGGCTAATCGGCGAGACGCGCGTCGTGCGTGCTCAACGAGATGGCCGTACAATCGGGCGACTTGATTTCGTCTTCGGCAAAGATGCCAAGATAACCAAGGTCGAAGCAAAGCGTATCAATATGGAAACGACTGATCCCAGCGATGATGGAATGCTCGCATTGATTCGCGAGAAGATTCCGGGGTTCGTAGATAATCCTCAAGACGGTGTGCGCATCAAACCTCAGGGTTAAACATACGCATATTTTTACGCCTCGCCTAATATAGAAAGCGGCGGTTCACATGGACCGCCGCTTTTCAATTTGCAAAACTCGCGTCTATTTTTGACTGATTAAGTTCATTGCTCGTTCCCATTCGCTTTGGCTGAGTTCGAGTGCATGATCAATTAAAAGGTCAGGGATGCCCTCGACAATCGGATAGGAGCGGCGAGTTGCCTGGTCTGTGGACACAAGCGAATCACCGTATTCTATCAGATTTGCCTTTGAGAGAGGACAAACGAGAATATTAAGCAGTTCTGGGTCAAGTCTCGACATTTGAGCTACGCGATAGTGACGTTCTTGTCCAAATACACATCTTGAATTGCGTTCAGCAACTCGACACCGTCTTTGTAGGCCTTCTGAAACGCCTTACGTCCGCTGATCAAACCCATACCGCCCGCGCGCTTATTGATGACCGCAGTCTTCACCGCGTCGGCAAGATCATTGTTCCCTGCTGCACCGCCGGAATTAATCAGTCCACACCGGCCCATATAGCAATTCACAACTTGCCAGCGTGTCCAATCAATCGGGTGATCTTTGACCAGGGTTCCATAAACTTTCTTGTGCGTCTTGCCAAAATTTACGGCATTGTAACCGCCGTTGTTTTCAGCCATCTTCTGCTTGATGATATCGGCTTGCAGTGTTACGCCAAGATGATTCGCTTGACCAGTCAAGTCCGCCGCCAAGTGATAGTCAACGTCCTTCTTGAAAGCGTCATTTCTCAGATAGCACCACAACACGGTAAACATTCCGAGTCTGTGCGCCTCGTCGAACATAATTCGGACGTCTTGAATTTGATGTGCGCTTTCGTCCGAACCGAAGTAGATCGTAGCTCCGACGCCCGCCGCGCCCATATCATACGCCTGTTCGACGGTGCCGAATTCCATTTGATCAAATTTGTTGGGATAGGATAACAACTCGTTATGATTAAGCTTCACAATAAATGGAATCTTGTGCGCATACTTGCGGCTCATTGATCCCAACACACCGAGTGTAGACGCCACACCGTTGCATCCGCCGTCAATCGCGAGTTTGACAATATACTCCGGATCGAAGAACAAAGGATTCGGAGCAAAAGAGGCCGCCGCACTATGCTCAATGCCTTGATCAACCGGAAAGAGCGAGAGGTAGCCTGTTCCGGCCAGCCGCCCCGTGTTGAACATTCTTTGCAGATTGTTTATCACCGCCATCGGGCGATCGGTTTGCGTCCACACGCGATCCAAAAAGTCCGGACCGGGCAAATGCAATGAATCTCTGGTAACTCCGTCAACCTGGTACGTCAAAAGTGAGTGAGCCTCATTGCCCAGTAGCTCCTCAATCCTCGTGGCCATATTTTGCCTCTCTGCTATTTTTTGTAGATGAATGCGAATTTATCTAACTTACTCCGTGCCGGTTGAGCAAGTCAGCACAATAACATAAACTTTGTAGTTAGCCAATGCCGCCGTATCAACCCATTCAGCCGCACCCGCCGGAAGTGACAAACTCACTTCACGAGAAAACATCGGGTCAGTCCCGCCGTCCGGGTTGCCGTCATTGTTTGGGTTCACAGAACTGTAAATGTCGTACACGCCAAGATACGTTGCAGTCCAAGTAAGTCGTGTTAGATTTTCATCTGCGAATACGGCGAGATTCTGTGGCGCAAGACAACACGGCGGTGTCAATCGGCAGGGTGGAACATATAGAGAGACGGGATGCGCCCAATCCGCGTCCGTGAAATTTGTCATGGCAATGTGCCCACCCATACTATCTTCAATTGCCGAGACGCCATAACCTTGCAAACTGTTACTGTCCGGAGCGCACCACGCGACTGGAGCGAATCCGGGGCCGGGACGCGGGCCAGAGTATGCCGGATCAAGGTCTTCATAGCACTGCACAAAATCATCTGGCATGCCCTGATGAACGACGAGCAAATGATTCGCGAATTGAGCGTAATCCGCGCCTCCGCACGACAAAGACTGGTTCGGACTCTGATGGGGCAAACTGTGCGGGCCTTGAATAACAACAGGCTGTAACGGGTTGTTCAGATCCAATTCATAGGCACGCGAAATTCCCGTATTCGATGAGTCGCGAATGAACACCCACATATGGTTGTGTGTTGGGTCAAACGCAGCTCCGGACCAACGCATTATTGGGAGTCCAGGCAATGTAGTCCATGATTGTACCACTCCGCCGCCGCTCGAAATTCGATACAGCCTGCCTGAGCCGCTGAAGAAATCTGAAGTGGTTCCACACCAATACTGTCCGCCACTTCGCGGATCAAAAGCCAGCATTCGATTTGGCGAGCTTTCTATCGATTGCCAGACGACAGGTGCCAAAGAATCGCATGTAAAAGCATTGAACCGAAGAATAGACTGCGCCGTTCCAGTTCCGGGGTAGTAACTTTGGAAAAAGATGTTTCCGATTCCGTCACCCTCAGCATCAAGGTAGCGATTTCCAACGCCGCCGAAACCACGCAAGTCAGGTTGGCAGATTGCTCCGTTGCAATCGGCAATGCAAGTGAACTCAAGTCCAAACGTCTCGCCGCTTGTCGTAAAGCTCTCCGCGACGATGTAGTATTCCCCATTCGTAAGGCCCACAGCAACAAGGGAGTCTATCCCAAAGGCAACACAGTTCTGCGTATTGCAGGATTCCAACAGGAAGAGAGCCATAGGCGCTGTGTTCGATGTATCCGTTTGGACTCGCAAGTTTCCTTGATTAGGAATCTGCATCCGATAGACCATTTCGTGTCCGTCGAACGCAAGGTCGCTGCAGCAATATCTTGATGCCGTACCCTGCCCGGCTGTTATGGCCTGATTCGTGAACGCAACTCCGTCTTCGGAACATGCAACATATACAGCAGATGCGCAATCCAACAATTGTGATTCAGGTGCGCAAACCAGTGGATCGCTTTCCCCGCAACTTCCGCACAATGCGTGAAGCTGCATATCAGCCCAGGCAATGTCATCTTCACGCACAGAGCGAAGACGACCGGCGGAACCGCTCCATTGCTCACATGCGAGCGGCGGATCGGGGTCCAAGTCAGCGGACGAATAGAGAAAACTCGGACGCGCCGCCCCGCCGGTTACGGAGTCAACAACCACACCCAACCAAAACGGTTCATTTAGACAACATGCCGCACTGTAAAGCGGAACGTTGACATCGAGCACAGTCTGAAATTGACTTAAGCGCTCAACCGACGCCGGAATTGTACAGAGTGGTTCACCCGGCGGACAGCAGATGTCACTGAATCCCGAGCAACTGAACAGCACTCGAAAATAAGCACGATCAGTTGGATTCCCAACGGTCTCAAAATACAGCGTCAGGTCAAGGCTCTGCGGTGACAGTGGCAGTTGACCGGCCGCAGGTTCAATCCACTGGTACACAACATTCGTGAACGGATCAAAATAGGCTTGCGGTCCGGTAAATCTCGTGAAAGAACAAACATCAGGGCATCTCGGAACGGTCGTGGTGTCGTCAAGATCGCAACTCCAACCCACAGAAAGCCTTGGACCGCCGACCGAGTCTCCCCAGACCTCATTCCATGACTGGGGCGTCGAATTTCCCACAAGAACTTCGCAGTCAGCCAAATGAAACGTGTTCGTTTCATCCGCGCTAATCCCCACGGAGGTCGTGGCTCCGCGAAATCCTCTGTTCGTAATCTGCACAAATGCCCCAACCGAGTCGGCAATCATGCCCGCAAAAGGAATGTAGGGGAACGAAAGTTGGCCATGCTCATCCACCACGTCTTCTTCAAACGGCACAGAAAGTGACCGGATACCTCGCATTGGCCCCACGCCTGAGCACGAATCGAGTTCATTCACGGCACAATGAACCGAAACATCAAGATCGAGCGTATCTGCGGGACTGCCGTCTGGTCGCACGAATACCGGGAATAGCGTTTCAATTCTAATCGGTTCGCTTAGGCCGCATGAAGGACAGCCGCTCGAACGTACCCACAAGGAAATCGAATTTCCTGTTGCAAACGGCCACACGATTGAGTCGGCGGCATCCAATGGCGCAAAGTCGTGGGTGCAAAACACCTCGTCCAGACTTGGAGCTGATGGCCGGGACGCGGATTCAGCAACAAACAGCTCCGCAGTAGTGGGGCGAGCGACCGGCAGCGAGAATTGCGGAGTAGGACCCTCAAGTGTTTTCAGGGTAGATTGCCGTATTACCCCTGCTTGAGCAGTAGATACCATTGCCAAGAACAAAAGCAGGCGCTGAATCATGCCTCCGCTCCGGGACGGATAATTTCGGCGTGGAACACGGGATCCATCAGGTGTTTCACGGGTCTGCCACCCGAAAGATGCTGCTCGAAAATGTCCTGAATATCTTCTATCTTTACGTGTGAGTACCACACGGCATCAGGATAGACCACCACAGTCACTCCTCGGGCACAGTTCGCCAGACAACCAGAACTGTTGATTCGGATTTTTGCATTCAACCCGGCCGCTTTCACCTTGTCTCGTAACCCAGTCAAGATGTCGCCGCTCCCTTTGGACGCGCAACACCCTTTCGGATCATCTGCAGGCCGTTGGTTTTCACACACAAAAACGTGATATTGGTATCTGGACATGATTCTCAATGTTGGATGCCAAAAGATACAATAACTTGGCGCAATTTCAAAGGCTCAATCAACCGTTTTTTCTGCCACTGAGGGAACACCTCCGGTCATTAGCACGTTAGAATATATACAGTTATGGATATGATAGCCACGATGAACATTTTGTAAACAAAACTGGAGCAACTCAAATGAACTTCCGACTTTTCCTCTTCTTGGGACTTTTTCTCGTCCTCTCATCTAATCTTTTCGCCAAAGACCGCAATGGCTTCGGCATCGGCCCCGTTGTGGGCGAGCCAACCGGCATTAATGGGCAGTTCTTCTGGGACAAAAATTCTGCCGTTGACGTAACAGCGGCATGGTCCTGGGACAACTGGCTACTGGTCTCGGCGGACTTCCAAATGTATGATTATTTTATGGATATGCCGCGCGAGTGGAAATGGTCCTATGGTGGTGGGGTTTACATGAACCTTGCCAACGATGACCACGAAGACAACGCGCTTGGCATCCGAGTTCCGCTTGGACTGAAATACCATTTTCCCTATTCAATTGTGGACGTCTGGGGCGAAGTGGCGCCGGGCGTCGAATTGGCACCTGATACCAAATTTGCATTTCAGGGAGGCATTGGTCTCACTTTCTGGCTTTGGTAATGTTGCCTGAACCCGGAATATTCGCTACATTCCGGTTTGCAAATTCAATGAGGTGATACGATGACTCCGTTGGAGAAACTGCTTGCCGGGCGTCGGCGCTGGGAACAAGAAATCGAATCCAAGAGCCGCTCGGACAATGGTCGCAAGTTTTTGACCACTTCGAGCATGGAAGTCCCGGCAATGGTCTGGACCGAAGACCCTTCTCAGTCCGAGGCCTACATGGAGAAGCTCGGTTTTCCGGGTCAGTATCCCTTTACACGCGGAGTCCATTCCTCCATGTATCGGGGGAAGTGGTGGACGATGCGACAATTTAGCGGGTTTGCGACCCCCGAAGAAACCAACAAACGTTACCGCTACATTCTGGAGCAGGGCGGAGACGGACTATCTGTCGCTTTCGATTTGCCCACATTGATGGGCCGTGATCCGGATTCCGATTGGTCAATCGGCGAGGTAGGGAAATGCGGCGTGTCTGTCGCATCGCTTGAGGATGCAGAAATCCTGTTCAAGGATATCCCGCTTGGCAAGGTGACGACCTCAATGACGATTAACTCACCTGCCGCGATCATTTGGGCATTCTATATCGCTGCCGCAGAGAAGCAAGGCTGGAAGCGCGCCGATTTGGGCGGCACGCTTCAGAATGATATTCTGAAAGAGTATATCGCACAGAAAGAGTTCATCTATCCACCGAAGCCATCGCTGAAGCTCGTCGTTGATACAATTGAATTTGCCACTCGCGAAATGCCCAAGTTCAATCCGGTCTCCATTTCGGGATATCACATTCGCGAAGCCGGTTCAACTGCAATTCAGGAACTTGCATTTACGCTTGCGGATGGATTTGCCTATGTCGAAGCGGCCATCGAGCGCGGTTTGGATGTTGACGAGTTTGCTCCCCGTTTATCGCACTTCTTCAATTCACATCTGGACTTCTTCGAGGAGATCGGCAAGTTTCGTGCGGCACGTCGAATTTGGGCGAAGCGCATGAAAGAAAAATACGGCGCAAAGAACGACCGCTCGCTCCTGTGCCGTTTCCACACGCAAACAGCAGGTTGCAGTTTGCAAGCCCAGCAGCCTGAAGTTAACCTAATCCGAACTGCAACAGAGGCCCTCGCTGCAGTTCTTGGCGGCACACAAAGTCTCCATACTAATTCAATGGATGAAACCCTCGCTCTCCCGAGTGAAAAGGCCGTTACCTTAGCCATGCGCACCCAGCAGGTTCTGAAGCATGAAGTTCTGGCCAGCGCGCCAATTGACCCCTTGGGGGGGAGCTACTTCGTAGAGTGGATGACCGACAAAATGGAAGACGGAGCAAACCAATACTTCGACAAAATCGAAGCAATGGGAGGCGTCGTTGCAGCCATTGAAGGCGGCTTTTTCCAGCGTGAATTGGCTCGCGCCGCGCAGGTTTATCAATCCGAATTTGACAGGGGGGAACGGGTTTTAGTTGGCGTTAACCGATACATTCATGCCGACGAGCAGATCGACATACCAATATTGGATATCGCCGAAGAAGACTGTCGCAAGCATCAAGTAGGAAAGCTTGATGCGCTTCGAAAGCGCCGCGACGGCAAAGCTGTTCAAGAGTGTCTCGATAACATCAAACTTGCTGCTGAGAAGAACGAGAATGTAATGCCGCATCTCATCGCCGGCGCGCACGCCTACTGTACACTCGGTGAAATGGTAGATACCTTGAAGGAAGTTTACTCGGAATATGAAGAACCCGTGACTTTCTAACCCAATTTTCACGCGATTTGCTTTGGGGCCGACGCCAACGTCGGCCTTTTTCTTTGCGTGGAATGCTGGAACTGAAATTGCATCGTTAAATGGCAAGTACTCAGGAATACCATGAAACAGCTTGTCATAACATTTAGTATTGCGTCCGCCTTTCTGCTATGCGGGTGTGCAGTCCCGAGCAAACCTGACCTGCGCATCGCAATTTCCGGATCGCCCGGATCGTCGCTGCTGTATATCGCCCAGGAAGCGCAATTGTTTGAGCGCTACGATGTTCATGTTCAACTTGTTGAACTCAATTACCCATGCGAATGCGCAACGGCAATAAGTGACAGACATGTGGATGCGGCTGTAATCCCCTACGACGAGTTTACAGCTCTGGAGGAGTCCGGGTCAACCGCCGGAATTGTCATGGCGGTCGCCGCTCCTTGCATAGTCGATACGACTCTTTCCGGTGAAGCTGTAGAAACATCGTGGAAGTCAAGTAGCGTGGAAGTCCTTGTTGGCGACCGTGCCGAGTTGATGCAGAGGCGCCAGGAATGGCAACGATTGCTTCTGGCCTACGAGCACGCGCGTCTGCTAATGGCAGGCGAGAAGCACCTCCAAAGTCAAGTCGTAGCCGCCAGAGAACGCAGGAGCGCTGAGTCCGTTACAAGCGATATAGAGCGCTGGAACATCTTCAGCATCGCACAGCAAGACTCGCTATTCCGGCTCGACGGTAGATGTGCGGAAATCAACCCGAAATGGCACGGGAAACATCTGCTGCAAGCGGCCGTTTCCACTGAGTTCAATCGATTTAAGAGTCGCAACGAATCAGCTGCGACGAGAGACAAGTTGCGATGATCAAGCGAATCCGCATTGCACTCGACACTTCGTTAGCGACAAAGCTGGGTTTGCCCTCGCTCGTAATTGGTTTGGTGCTCGCGTTTACGGGCACTCTCGGTGTTCTGAAACTTTTTGAGAGACAGCTTGCTAAACAGTTGGAATCAAGAGCGGAGTTGGTGGCGACCGTTCTCCGTGCCGCTGTGCATAACGCCGATCCGGAGTATCTCGTTAAAATAGTTAACCAAATTGGCGCTGAGCGGGACATTAAAAGCATTATTATCATAGGGTCCGAATCCCACATTGTACTGGCGAGCACACGGAACGCTATGATTGGAACTCCGCTGGAAGAACTGCCGTCAAGCGAAGCACTTGTTCATGTCCGCGCCATCGTCGGCAAGGGCTTCGGACATGATAGCAAGTTCTTTTCCTCGAAAGACTTTGGTTTTACCAAGTTTCTAAATGATGACCATAGCTGGAATCTAGAACAATCCATTGTCCAAATCGTATTGGAGACCAACGAAGCCCGTCGCGCAGTCTTTGAAGACACAGCTCGAATCTTACTGATCCTGCTCGGTACACTCATTATTCTGCTGTTGGTCGCCTATTCTCTGATCAATCGTTACATATTGAAGCCTATTTCAAGTTTGAGATTGGCGATGAATCAGCGCGCGGCGGGTAATCTTCAAGTGATCGCCTCTGTAGATTCACGCGACGAGATCGGCGATCTGTCCAGTTCGCTTAACTACATGCTTCGTGCGCTTGAAGAGAGTGAAGGAAGAAGCCGAACGATTATTGAGGCCGCGCCGATCGCGATATGCGTTGTGGACGAATGGTCCGGCGAATTGCTGTACACCAGCAAAAATTTTCAGGAGTATTTCGGGATTGCAGAAAACGATCCGAATTGCTCATCTGCATGGGAATTGCTTGTCGATAGCGGCGATCGCTACCGCTTGGAACGGTTTGTTCATACGGGTGAATCCACTGAAAATTGGGAAGTGCAAGTGCGGCGGCGCGGTATGGTCAATCAATGGTGCAGCCTGACGACAAGAGAAATTCTCTGGCAGGCACATCCCGCAGTACTGTGCGGCTTTGTTGATATTTCAGAGCGCCGCGATCAACAGGAGCAGATTTCCCGTTCGCATCAGGAGCTTGAGACGATCAACAAGCAGCTTGAACAGGCGATCGTCCGTGCCAACAATCTCGCTACTCAGGCCGAAGCTGCAAATATCGCAAAGAGCAGTTTCTTAGCAAATATGTCCCATGAAATACGAACTCCGATGAACGGTATCGTCGGTTTCACGCGGCTCTTGATGGAGAAATCGCTTTCGGATGAGCAGCGCGAATATGCCAAGGCCGTGCAAGACTGCTCGGATTCCTTGCTCACTCTTATCAATGATATTCTCGATTTGTCTAAAATCGAGGCAAATCAAATGAGCATTGAAAAGGTTGATTTTGATATTCGGGAAGTGATTGAAAGCGTTGTCATGCTATTTTCGCTTCAGGCGAGCACAAGGGGCTTGGAGATCGGCTGTCTTGTTGACAACTCTGTCCCTGAAAGAATCGTCAGCGATCCGACGCGCATCCGGCAGATTGTCTCAAATCTCATTGGTAACGCGCTGAAATTCACAAGCAAGGGCTACGTCTTTGTACATGTGCGGGCGGAGGCTGACTCTCGGGCGGATGAAAGCATGTGCTTGGTATTTGATGTTATCGACACGGGAATTGGAATACCCGCCGACAGATTAGCCGTAATCTTCGAGAATTTCACCCAAGCAGATTCATCCACTTCGCGCAAATACGGTGGAACGGGACTCGGCTTGTCAATTTCCCGAAGTCTTGCAAAACTGATGAACGGTGACATTTCCGTCACAAGCAACGTTGGCAAAGGCAGTACGTTCTGTGTGAACCTCCAAGTTGCATGCCGAGTTCGCGATAAGGAGAGTAGTTTTGTCGATTCGAAAGCGTGGATCGTCATAGAGCCGCGTCCACTTTTCGCCGATTATTGTGGTCAACTTCTCGGCGGACAGCCCTATTTTGCAACGGATTGGCGTGACGCATTCGAGTTGTTGCGATCTAATTGCCAGAGCGCTTCATTGCTAATTGGCAGCGGAGTAGAGCCGGGAGTTGCGATCGCGCTTGCGGACTCAATTCAGCGTCATGCGGAAACGCGGGCGGCTCATGTCGTCGTCTTGGCGAGTCATGGCACAAGGCGGCAGTTCATGGAACTTCAGAATCCGATCCTTGCCAACGCGATTGAAGTGCCGAATCGACTTTCAATTCTTCGGGCCGCACTCAGCAAGAACAATAACGTTGCGATTTCAAAACCTGGCGACTTTGAATCGCCCAACTCTGAATTGGAATTGAGAATCCTTGTTGCCGAAGACAATCCGGTTAATCAAAGGCTTGCTGTCAAGGTCTTGGAACGAATGGGCTGTGTTGTGAATATCGCAAATGACGGAAGTGAAGCCATCAAACTCCATCGCGAGCAGGAGTTTGATGCAATATTGATGGATGTCCAAATGCCGGTTTTAGACGGCATTGCCGCGACCAAGCGAATCCGCACTCAGACGATCCGTCCGCGTATTCCAATTATTGCGTTAACCGCAAACGCGCACCTGTCAGACCAAGAAGCCTGCTTAAGCGCTGGTATGGATGCATTTATTCCTAAACCATTTAGGCCGGAACAGGTTCGTGAGGCACTGGAGAAACTCATCCCCAAGCTTACGCCTGCTTCAGCGGCCGAGTAATTTTCTGTTGCATGTCGGAAAGCTTGCATTTTCAGTTTGGATTGTGTACGATAAGTAGCCTCGCAAAAATATACTCGTGAGACATTGTCACCTTCAAATGCGCATATACAAATTCATCGCGCTAATTATCCCTTTGCTTTTGGCGACAAGCGGAATAGCCGGATTAAACTCCATTAAGCCTCGTCCGCAGCAAATGGGCATGCTCGCGGTCGCTCCGATCGTCGTTGATGGTGCGCTTGTATTGGTCATGCCAGACAATCCAACCCCCGTAGAGGCGATCGTCCGTGATGAATGCGTTGCTCAACTTACTGCCAAGATGGGAGTACCACCTGTTGAGGTCTCTTATTCAGACTATGATAGCGGGCAAGTCGCACTTTGGATTGGAACTCCGGCCCGTTTTCCTGCCCTTATGGATTCGCTCTCAGCTTCGCACATTCCCGGCTTGGGTGTGCTCGCGCGTGAAGAAGAGTATAATTTGCTGGTTACAACCCGAAATATTTTCATAGCAGGTTTCGACCAGCTTGGTATGCAATGGGGACTACTAAGTTTGCTGTACCTGATTGCCGAAGTCAACGGGACTTTTTCAATCGACCGTGCTTACATTCGTGATTGGCCCGATCTTGCCAAGCGAATTTGCACAATCAACTCATCTGTACGAATTCAGTCGCAATATGACTACGTCGATTCGCTTGCAGATATGGCGTACAGCAACAAGATGGATGAGATTGAATGGAACGATCCCGACGGCGGCTACGGAAATCGTAGCGGCTTTGCCTGGAATAGCACGCTTGAATTGCGGACAAGATTCGCGCGGCGTGGACAATTCCTCACCTTTGGAATCGACCGTACAGCTTTGCGCGTTCCTGACAAAAGCTGGCAGGAAGGTGTTCCCATTTTGAACATGCCCATGACGGTGAGTTCAACGGGATTTACTGCAAACAGCTACGGAGTTGCTCCGTCGAACAGCGGATTTGAAACTTGGGTGTCCAACGTTCCGACAGGTTGGACGATGTATCCGCCCGGCAGTTACAGTACAATTTCCCGCGACGCGGTGAATCGGCACTCCGGATCATCTTCACTCAAGTGGGCCAATCTCGACGGCGGATACGATTGGGATCGCACTGTGCATCAGAAAATGTACTTTGGAGCCCATCGTCTCTTCAAGCTTAAATTGTGGGTCAAGACACAGAGCTTTAGCGGCAAACTGCGCTTGCTCGTGCTGGGCGATGAACCTGTCAATAACCACTTCGAGAATCGCAGATTGACCGTGTCCTCAACGGCCAATTGGACGCAGATCGTTATGGATTTCTCAACCTACAACGCAGATTCTGCAAATCTCTGGATCGGCCCCGATGTGTACAGCACGGGAAATATGTGGATTGACGACATAACGGTCGAGCCTGCCGGCTTCCAATACATGGTGCGGCGTGATGAAACACCGTTAGTGGTGCGTAAACAACCGGGCAATATTACCATGACGGAGGGCGTTGATTTCACGGTAACGGACTTAACGACGCCAACCAATCCTGCCTACGTTCACACTCCGCAACTCGCGCGAACAACGACGGGCGCACTGCCGGTTGGCACTCAAGTGAACGTGGATTGGTACACGGCAATTCTCTTTCAAGGCGGGCGCGAGACCGTTTGTTTCCGTAATCTGGAAGCTCTTGAATTCTATCAGGGTCAAATTGCGGCTCTGGATTCGGGGATCGCGCCAGATGGAATAAAAATTCACATCAACGAAGTAAGTCTTGCGGGCTATGACCCATTGTGTGTAAGCAGCGGGATGACGCCCGGGCAATTATGCGGCTGGCATTGCAACCAACTGTACAACATAATTCAAGCCCGTTGTCCCGGCATTCCCGTCCGAATTTACGGTGACGCCTTCGATGTTTGGGTGGATGACAATCGCGCACATCCCGTTTCGACGTCCCCCTGGACAGTCGGAGCGTTGCAGCAACTCAATCCAAATGTCGAGATGATGGCAATGAGTGATTACTCAACCAATCTCGACTCGACATTCGCGTACTTCAATGCAAACGGCCACGACGCGGTGATGGCCTACTACGGTACTGAGAGTTTCTCTGAAGCAGTCAACGGCGCAGTTTCCGCACGTCGCGCTCCCAATTGCGTAGGCGTTCAGTTCTATGATTGGGATATTGGTGTGGCTTACAAGCTCCCGGACTTTGCCGCGTTGGGCTGGAATCTGGGTCCGTTTTTCAAACACGACCCGCTTGAATATGCCACTCGGCCTGATACAATTCGATTAATGATAGAGGCTTGGGCAGATTCATTTCTGATCAATCAGGCTCCTTCCATCGTCTCAAAATTCGTAACCTACCGGTTCTTGCCCGGAGGTAATTGGATCACAGTAACACCAACGTCGATCGGCACGAACCGTTATCAGTCCAAGTTGCCTGTTCCTCCGACCGCGACGTCCATAGAATACTACTTCAGAGCAACAGATCACCGTGCGCAGGAGAGTTTTCTTCCGCCGGATGCGCCTGTTCGAGTTTTCAGCGCTGCAATTCCGCCGGCATCCGGCAATGACAATGTTGATCCCCATAAATACAGCGGGGTGGTCATACCTCATATAGACGGGAACGTCATAGATTGGCCGCCTGTCGCGGGCGCGTTGGGCTATGAAATTCACTGGTCGCCGGGCGGTGACACCACTCGCCGTCGTCAAACTCTCGTGTCAACCGTCCCGGCAGGTCAACTCAGATTCTATTTTGACCCCGGTATGTACCAAAACATGTCACCCGAGTACTTGTTGGTCACGCCAATTCTGGATATGCAGTCTGCGAACCGCAAGCGCGAAGCAAAGTGAGTTGACAACTCATTTAGGTTATTGTAAACACTATATTTGAATTGAATTGACAGGCTCGGCAGATTTGCCGGGCCTGTTGTGTTTTGGTTGCAAAAGGTCGTGGAATCACTTATATTTACTAAATTTCCTTAAGATCAAGAATCTTGGCAACTGACGCTTGGTGGCCATATACTTAGGCAAGTGAAAAATGAAGAAGCAGACATTCAGAAGAGTCGAGAAAACGTGGGACGAGTTTTGGGCCGAGTTCTGGCGTGTCCGATTGGTTGGTGGGGACGAGGCCTCGGACTTTAAGAGCCAACAAGTAGTTGAGTACTGCTGGGAGGCGCTTGGCATTAAGCGCGGGCAACGCGTCCTTGACCTCGGTTGTGGGGCGGGCTTCCAAGCGCGGTATTTGGCCGAGCGCGGCGCGGCCGTTCACGGGATCGATATCACACCGGTGTTGATCAAGCACGCGCAGAAACACTTCAAGAAACACGGCGTAACCGGCACATTTGAAGTCGGCGACATGCGGACATTCACGGTGGATAAACCGTTTGATCACATTCTCGTTTTAGGTATGAGCTTCGGCTTCGGGACCGATGACGAAAACGCTGAGACAATTCGACGAATCTTTGCAGCACTCAAACCGGGCGGAAAACTCTTACTCACAGGACAGCATCCGTATGGCCTTTCAAATCACCTTGGCCCCGAGTGGCTCGAGTGTGACGAAGGTTTATTGTTGCATCGAGCTGAGTTTGACGAAGAGAGCTGTAGGCTTGGCGGTTCATGGGAACTTGCCTGCCCCGACGGCACAATCATAACGGAAGGCGACAACCCCGAAAAGCATGGCGTGCGTTGCTATACCGTTCCAGAAATTCGTAGCCTGCTTACAAGCTCCGGATTCAAAAGCGTTGAGACGCACGGAGCTTGGTACCTGCCACCGCAGCCGCTTCAGTGGTTCTCAATGGAATTGATTGTGACGGCAACAAAGCCGAAGTAGCTAAACTTCAGTTGTCAAATCTGGTACAAAATGAAGCGGTGTTGAATCCGCTCACGAGAAAGCTCGGACCGATTACGATCGACAGCCCGGCCGTGCTCGCGCCCCTCGCGGGGTGGACAGACACCGCGATGCGTCGCATCTCGCGAAAGTACGGCGCGGGTTTAGTTTTCTCGGAGATGCTCTCCGGTGAAGGTGCGCGCCGCAAAAATGAAAAAACCCGCAAGATGGCGGGTTTCAATCAGGCGGAGCGTCCCTATTTCATTCAGTACTTTGCGACCAATCCTGAGCAGGCGGCCGATGCGGCAAAACTACTTCGCGACGTAAATCCGGATGGGCTTGATTTGAATTTTGGTTGTCCGGTCAAGAAGATTATTCTGAATCAAGGCGGCGCCGCCTTGCTTAAGGACGTAAGCTTACTTGCGCGAATAGTCGAAGCGGCGGTGAAAGCGGTTGATATACCGGTTTCCGTCAAAATGCGTTCGGGTTGGGATCATCGCTCACTCAACGCCGTTGAGGTTGCCAAGGCTGTTGAAGGTGCCGGTGCGGCATGGGTGACGATTCACGCGCGCACGCGAAGCGAATTTTTTCAGGGCCGCGCACATTGGGAGTGGATCGGAGAAGTTAAGAACGCCGTAAACATTCCCGTGATCGGCAACGGCGATGTCCGAAATGCCGAAGACGTTAAACGCTTGCTTGACATGACGGGCTGCGACGCGGTAATGATTGGTCGCGGTGCGATGGGTTATCCGTTCATCTTTCGCGAAATCGATCATCTATTGAGATCTGGCGAAACATGCGCGGCACCAACTCCGTGTGAACGATTAGAGGCCGCAGAACAACACTTGCTCTGGATGGTGGACTATTTCCCCGATCCTCAGCGGGCGACGCTCGAGTTCCGCAAACATCTGCTCACTTATGTAAAAGGTCTGCACGGCTGCGCGAAATTCAAGAATCGCGCTATGCAAATGATTAACCCGGAAGAAGTCATTGCCGAAATGCGAATCTTCTTTCAATCGCTGCCCGATATTCCCACAGAGCGACCGCGCGACGTTCTCGAGAGCGCGCCCGTTTGGTGTTAGTCGCAAAACCCCAACTCTCTCTTGACAAGCGGAATCAGTTCAGTGCGCATTTTTTCGCGTAGCTCGGCAAATATTTCATCGGGGTCCTGATCAGGCTTCATGTCGTAGGGATCCCAATAGGGCTGATGAACTATCTTATGTGCGCCGGGAAGTACTGGACAGTTCATCTTGGCGCTGTCGCACACGGTGATAACCAAGTCCATTTTCACATCGATAAATTCGTTTACGCTTTTCGATCTGTGATCTGATATATCAATACCGATCTCCGCTAAAGCTTTCTTCGTGTTTGGATGAACATAACTTGGATGCGTTCCGGCAGAGAACACCTCAATGTAATGTCCAAGATCATGTCGTAAGAGACCTTCAGCCATTTGGCTGCGCATCGAATTTCCAGTGCAAAGCACAAGCACCTTCGGTTTGAGTGTCATTCTTCTTCTCGTATTAATCGTTTTTCGTCTTTGGGGTAAATAGGCTGCGGGGACGTTGCCAGTGCGTTGATAATGAAGTCGCTGAGCAGAACGCCTGTTTCTTCGATTTCGCGCGGCTGAAAGGCGAGATACTTTTCCGCCTGCGATCGTAGCACGTAGTCAATCGAAACACCGGTGTAAGTCGTGCTTGAATCTAACGGTTGGCCGTTCACCAACACTCGCAAATTTTTTGGAGTTTCACCGTCGAAATTAAATTGGATTTCAAGGCCGGACATTTGGAGCACTTCACTCTTGCCGCTTACTTGAGCGGCAGCCTGCCTTTCGGCGAACTTGAGGAGTTCCGTACCGCTTGCTTCGAACTTGTTGACGAAATTCGCGAAGGGAAGCATTTCAACAATGTCAAGTTTACGAACTGGTCCGGTCATTACGTCTTTGCGAATACCGCCCGAGTTGATAAGTGCGAAGTCCGTCTTGTAAGCGTCACGCAGCAGATCGCAAAGTAAATTGCCCAGAGTGCTCGACTGAGCATAACTGCGTTCCCACGCTGCGCCGGCAGTCGCGATAACCTCGCCATACTCTCGATCAATTTCTTCGCTGAAGCGCGCGCAATACTCTGCAACTTCGGGATTTGCAGTGAAACGCCGCGCATCAAGTTCAACAAGCTGCCCTTTGTGGCGTGCGATTTTGTCATTCTTGACATCCACACTCAGCACGCCAAGATTCTTTAGATAAGAACCCGCCTGCACAATAATGACGTCATTCACGATGATTGGCTCGGAAAGTCGTGTATGGCTGTGGCCTCCGACAATGATGTCGCAACCGTGGACAGCCTCAGCAAGCAGCTTATCGTTTTCCACTCCGTTGTGCGTCAAGAGAATAATCAAATCAGTTTGAACGTCAAGTTCATCAATCGCGCTCTGCGCGGCCTCAGCGATCTCGCCTATTGAGAACTCAGCAACAGCTTGTTTTGACACGACGCTTGCGAGATCGGTGAGGATTAAGCCGATCACGCCGATACGAATACTTCCGCGCTCAAGAATCTTATGTGAAGCGCAGAGGGCCGAACCCGTAGCCTTGTCGAAGGTATTCGCGCTTAGCCAATCAATGTCGCTCGCTTCAACGAATTCGCGCAAATGTTGTGGACCCAAATCAAATTCGTGATTGCCAAGCGCAATCGCGTC
>CAZPKG010000025.1:0-28486 GCA_964587105.1 uncultured Alphaproteobacteria bacterium
CGCCGTTGATGTGACACTGCTGACACGCAGCTTGGACATGCTGGCCCGTTAACGGAAATGCAGTATTATTATGATCAAATGCCTGGTCCCATGAATCAGTTGTGTGGCAATCCATACACGCCGTCGGCATTTGCGTCGCTTCGTGATCCGGACTTGTTGTCCCGTTGTAATCATCAAGATGGCAAGAAACGCATTCCATCGGAGTGCTTTCGAGCGCACCGCCCGTGTGACACTCCTTGCAACCGATCATCAAATGGCCACCAGTGAGTTCGAATTGAGTATCGCGATTGTGGTCAAACGACGCATCCCAATTTTGCGCGGAATGGCAGCCTTCACATTGATGCGGCAATTGAATCTCCTGATGATCAGGCGTATTCGTGGTTTCATAATCAGCTGCATGACATGACCAGCAACGCCCGTCCAAGCCCGCGAATTGACCCGTGCCGTGACAGCCTGCACAATTTGTTTCGAGATGTCGTCCCAGCAAGGGGAATTGAGTCGTTTGATGGTCAAACGGAGTATCCCAATTCGACGTCGTATGACACTCGATACAGTTCTCCGGATAGCCGCTCGCTTGGTGATTCGGACTCGTAACGCCGACGTAATCATCACGATGACAGCTTATGCAGGCCGTCACGGTTGACGAAAAGACTGCATTTGTGTGACACGACACGCAACGCAGGCCCGCGTGCCCTGCGGTTAATGGAAATGCGTCATCGTGAACAAAATCCGGCGCCTTCCAATCCGTGATCATTGTACTGTGACACTGTTCGCAGGAAACAGAGAACCCAGCCAATGTGTGGCTGGGTTCTGTGGTCTTGTTGTAATCGTCAAGGTGACAAGACGCGCACGCAGTCTCCAATCCGGCAAGCTGACCATTGGAATGGCAAGCTTGGCAATCGATTTGGGCGTGACGGCCAATTAAAGGAAATCGCGTTGTTGCGTGCTGATTCCGCATTCCCAGCCGCTCATCCCAACCGTTCGCCGTGTGGCACTTCTCGCAATTATTTCCAAACTGCCCCGTGTGGACGTCAGCATGGCAGGCTAAACAAGCCGTCTGGGCATCGGAAAACACGAGATTCGTGTGGCACGACAAACACGAAGAGCCCGCGTGACGGCCAGTCAGCGGGAATATAGTCGAATCGTGAGAAAAAGGTAATGGGGAAAGTAGAGGTACCCAACCCGTGACCGCATGGCACGTGTTGCAATCCAGCAACATCTGACCATGTGGATTGTCCGCATCAGCAAATGCCGAAGAGGCAATGACAAGGCAGAGTGCCCAAACAGTTAGGTGGGTATGCAGGAAATTGCGGTTCACTTGTCCTGACTTCAAGATTATTATTCTCGAAAGTCGCCTATCGCATCTTATAATCTAAAACAGTCCATCAATTCAAAAGCTGACTTGCAAGGTACTGTTCACCAATGGCAACTGCCGTGCCGAATCGAATGACGTTGACCTACGCTCAAGTCTCTTCCGTGTTCACAAAACGAAGATACCATATATAAGATGATATTGCAAACAAAAACGCAAGCCAGAAAAATTTTCAGGTTGCCGTTCTGAGACATAGGCGCGAGCTTCATTTCGATGGCACGGTTCACTTATCGTTGTTGCGCGAGGCACTCACAAACAACATTCTTTCCAATTTATAATAAACAACGGTTTAGCTCTACTCCTAATCGATTTCTCATACTTAACTCATTTGTGCCCAATGAAGCGGGTGTATCTTTGGGTCACTTATGCGGTGACGTGGATACCGCTCTCCCTCACTCAACTATCATCACAAAATGAACCCTCGCTTCGTTACAATCGCATTGTTCGTCATTTCCTTGACGATCCTGTTTGGTTGCGCAGAAGACCGTGTTACCCACACAAGCATTCAACCTGAGTCGGATCATCAGACCTGGGGCGTATTGATCTACGCTGCCGGAAACTATGAAGGTGATCAGCTTTCAGCGTCATCCCTATCTTCCTCAAGAGCCGTTGCGACTGTTCGCGTGATGGAGACGGAACTTGGCGCTCCACAAACCGTTACACAGGCCTGCCTCGCAACTCCTGCGGCGCAAGGTGAAGTAGGAATCTACGACGTCGAGTTCAGTCCGCTTGTTCCAGCCGGATTGCTAAACTCCGAATTGGTTGCTAATCTCGGTTCGGTCAGCACCGGCGACCCCCAAACACTGCGCATGTTTCTCGAAACGTCGTTATCGCAAATGCACGCCGACCACTACGTGCTGTGCCTTGCCGGCGACGGACACGGCTGGCAGGGTATGATGGGCGATTACAACAACGAATTGGGCATGCCCATCGACAAACTTCGCCAGGAAATCGAAAGCGTCTCATACTTGCTGCCTAACGGAGAGTTTGATATTCTGGCCCTCTATTCGCGCAACATGGGGACAATTGAAAATGTCTATGAACTGCGTGATGTCGCCGAACTCGTGCTTACTTCAACCTTCAATATTGAACAGCCGCACCACGAGATCATTGCCGAATGGTATCGCGACTTACAATCCCAACCAGAACTTTCCCGTGATGAACTTGCCGCTTACATGATTGACGCCGAGCGCTTAGCGCAGGATACGTCGCAGGCTGTTTTCTTCACCACGCTTTGGAATACGAACTCAATGAATGATGTGGCCGAAGCGTTTGACGTCTTCAGCGCGAATTGGCTTGAAGCCGGCGCTTCGCAAGCTCCGGCTCTGCTGGCGCTCCGTGATGAATTGATGCAAAGCGAGTTGCATAACGGCGTGAACGTGGACATTCAGGAATATGCCGAGCTTATCGCTGCATCGCCGGTTTTCGGAGACGCTCAGTACGCAAATCTTGTTACATCAGCGCAAGACTTGGTAAGCGCCGCACATTCCGCGCGTGTGGCTGCATACGGTTCAGAGGAAGGCAACGGTCACATGGGGCTTTGCTTCTATTTCCCGGCGCAAACGGATCTTGATTCGACCGTTGGCGATGCCTATGCCGAGCTTGGATTGTCTAATAGTTCGCCTGTGTGGGCCAACTATGTCAAACAGCTCCCCCGTGCGCCGCAGACGACAATCAGCATTTCGGGCCTCGGCTATGTACGCGCAGGTTTGTCCGTCAACAACCTCGTGTTCTTCATGGACACACTGGCGACCGGACTTCCGAGTCCAATTCGTTTTCTGACGCCCGATTGGCACGCCACGACGGCCAACGGTGATTCTGTTGACTACGCGCTCACTTTCAGCTTGACCGAAGCTGATTCATTGACGGCGCGTTTCGGCCTGATTATGGATAACGATCACAACGGCATTTTCTCGCAGGGCGACCGCTTCGGCTTCTGGGATCTCCCCGGTGGCAGTAACTTCGAGCGGATTGTGCTGCATCGCGGCGACGCCTTGACGGGCCGCGACGTCTTCATTAACTTCACTCGCAATTGATCAGGGACTGTTCTGTGCACATTCAAAAGATGGATTCGATTCGGCAGCAGGTTTTGGTAAGATATGCTCTTTGGATAATGATCGGATGGGCTGTGATTGTCGGGAAAAATGTATTGGCGCAGGTCGAGCCCGCTTCGCCCGGGTCAATTCAAGGTATCGTCGTGGACACGGAAACCGGCGAAGCAATGATCGGCGTGTCCGTGATGCTTGAAGGCACGCAACAAGGTGCGGCGACTGATCTTGACGGAAATTTCGCGATTCGCAATGTCGTGCCGAATAGTTACACTCTAATCGCCAACTATATTGGCTATGCGAAACTGACGATCACCGACGTCATCGTCAAGGAGGGCCAAGTTACGACCCTCAATTTGAAGATGTCCACCGAGGCAATTCAGACAAAAGAAGTTGTGATCGAAGCGCGCCGCATTGACAATACGGAAGCGGCGATCTTGCAGATTCAACGCCGTTCGTCGTCCGTCTCAAATGGAATCTCGGCGGAGCAGATCAAGAAGTCACCAGACTCCGACGCAGCCGACGCAGTGAAACGCGTGACCGGTATATCGGTTTTGGGTGATAAGTACGTCTATGTGCGCGGGATGGGTGAACGTTACAACAACACTCGCTTAAACGGATCGTCATTAGCCAGCCCGGAACCGCTTAAACGAGTCGTCCCTTTTGATATTATTCCAGCCAACCTTCTGAACAATATCGTCGTCTCGAAAACATTCACGCCGGACATGCCCGGTGACTTTGCGGGCGGCTCCGTGCAGTTGACAACAAAGGACTTTCCGGAAAAATTAACTTTTTCTGTGAGCCAAAACGTAGATTATAACGACCAGACGACGTTTAAAGAGTTCAATACTTACAAAGGTGGTGATACAGACTGGCTCGGCTGGGACGATGGGACAAGAGAATTGCCGGATGAAATGTCCAACCCTCCTTCAGGATCGACAAGCAGAACGCTTGCGACATCTTTTGAGAACATTTGGGAGGCACGCCAGATCAGCGCGCCGCTAAACGGCAGCCGCTCAATTGCCTTTGGCAATCAGTCACAGTTGTTTGGTCGTCCGTTTGGGTATCTTGCAACGTTGACTCAAGCGACCAGTTATTCGAGCCGCGACGAACATGAGTTCATTTACAATTTCCTTGACGATGGAACCGTTGAAGTTACCGACAGCGTGTTCATCAACAAGTCCACGCGAAGCGGGTCACTTGGCGGGATTGTTGACTTAAACTATAAAGCCGCGCCGAATCATAAGTTTAGTTTCAAGTCGATGTACACGGGCAGTGGTGATGATGAAGTAAAACAGTTCTCGGGTATTCTTGAGAGTAACTTTCTCGTTCGTGCTACACGGCTAACCTGGACAGAAAGGTCGTTAGCGACGTTTCAACCCAAAGGCGAGCATCAATTGCCGGGTTTGCGTAACAGCCGCGTTGATTGGGGCGCGACTTTTTCTAAAGGATCATACAGCCAACCTGATCGTCGTGACGTATATTACGCGGATTTCGGTGATGGTCAGTATAGCTATCTGAATTCGAATTCAAGCGGCTTCCGCAGATTTGCGGAAATGAAGGATAATGTTGTTGAAGGCAACCTTGATTGGACTATGCCCTTGCGAAACAAGGATGACCAATCAAAGATCAAGTTTGGCGGACTGGTGCGCAACCTTGATCGTGAATTCCCAACACGCAAATTCTATTTCCAGTCTTCTGACACTATTGGTGCAGAGTCACTTGACCGCACGTTGCCGCCCGAAGTATTGTTTAGCCCAGAAAATATCCTGGCACACTGGACACTACAGGAACTCGCAGTTAATCTTGATTCCTACGATGCCGACATGAAGGTTGCAGCCGCCTATGCAATGGGCGACTTGATGCTAAACAAGAAATGGCGTGCAGTCTTTGGGGCAAGAATTGAGTCCGCTGATCAACATTTTAAGACTAATGCCCTCCCGGGAGATCCCAATTCGTATGTAGAAGGCGGCCCATCGCATACCGACGTTTTGCCTTCTCTCAACTTGACCTATCTGTTCAACGAGAAGACGAGCTTTAGGTTTGCAGTGTCAAAGACCGTCGCTAATCCCGACTATGCCGAACTGGTTCCTACCACTGATAATGACTATTATGAAGGTACGGAAAAGATCGGAAACCCGGAAGTGGATTACACGAAGATTCTGAACATAGATCTTCGTGCAGAACTCTATCCGTCCATCGGTGAGAACGTCAGCTTAGGGCTGTTCTTCAAGCAAATTAAAGATCCAATTGAATGGATTTATGCTTCTGGCTCAGCGACAGGATCTACAACGTCATTGTACCCTGACAACTTGGTTGACGCAAACAATCTCGGCGTTGAAATTGAATTCAGAAAGTCTCTTGAGTTTGCCGCCAATCGCGTGGGGGCATGGACTCGCTTCTTCTCAGTTCAAGGTAACTTGACTTTAGTTTCTTCCACAGTGGATTTGAACCAACCCGCCTACGATCCCGCCAACGTTGGAGCGGGAATTCTGACTAGCACCGATCGTGCACTCATGGGACAATCCGACTACGTTGTGAACACTACTATTGCGTTTGATCATCCCTTGTGGCGAACTAACATAAGGTTGCTGTTCAACACGTTCGGTGAACGTATTTCTCAGGTGGGTGGCTATGGAAATCCCGACACCTATGAACAACCGTTTGACCGCTTGGATTTTGCAGTGAATCAGTCACTGGGAGGACATTGGTCAGCAAAAATTCAGGCGAAGAACTTGCTTGATTCGAAGGTGGAGTTCTTAACTGGTAGTAAGGTGCAGAATTCATATAAAGTTGGACAAAGCTACTCGCTTGGGGTAACCTACTCGATATAGTTTGCCGTCTCGCTCCTCACAGAAATCTGACAGTACTCTCACCCCCGGAAAACCTCCGGGGGTTATCTTTTAGCTGTTGGAAATGAAATGTGTTTTGAAGTTGAATTATAGTGACCCCCTTGAAGGATTCATGAATCAAATGAGGAGCAATGAAATGACAATTCGTCGCATTTTGGCTATTTTGGCTGCGATGGTAGTAAGCACGGCGGCGTTCGCACTGAATCCGCCAGCTGACCTGACAGTTGCAGTATCAGGCACGGACGTTGTACTTCGCTGGCAAGCTGTTGCGGGTGCAACTGAGTACAACGTGTATAAAGAGACCGCAGAGATCACTGATGTGAACATGCTTTTTCCGTTCGCGACAACTAACGCGCTGACCTACACTGACAACACTGGCGCAGGCAACCAGTTCTATTATGTCGTCACCGCTGTCGTTCCTGCTGGTGATTTGACGGGTACGATTAACGACACAAGCAATACGGCGGCAGCCGGTGCACTTGTTTACGCATCATTACAAGGTAACCCAAGTGTAATTGGTTTTGCTTATACGGATGTAAACGGTAATTACCTGATTGAGGCCCTGCCGGTCGGTACCTATGACGTCTGCGTGTATAAAGTGAACCGCCCGGTAGCGACGGCGACTGCCATGATCACCAATGGTGGAATTATCAATTGGAGCTACACTTGGCCGGTGTTTACGCGCACGCTGCTTCCGCTCGCAATTTCAGGCAATTTGACGAACGACCAGGTTTATGAATTGACTGGCCCGACCTCAGTTGCAGCTGGCACCACGTTGAACATAGAAGAAGGGACAACGATCAACGGCTCTTCTTCAATCAACGCTGATACTGTCAACGTTCTGACCTTCCTGGAAGTAGAAGCTTCTGACGGCGTGAACCCGAATGGTGTGATGAATGTGAACGGCACAAAGTATAAGCCGGTTGTCTTTACGTCCGGCCGTTTAACCGGCACTCCGCGCGATGGTGACTGGGGTGGTCTGATTATCTCGGGTGATGCTCAGAATAATCGTGGCCGCGTTGCAGTTGGCGAAGGCAATACCGGCCCGTTCGGCAATGCTCTTGTTGACGCTCAAAATACCCAGAGCAGCGGCATTGCTCAGTATTTCCGACTTGAGTACGGCGGCTTCCGCTTTACTGCGACAAATGAATTGAACTCGGTTTGCTTCCAAGCAGTAGGCAGCGGCACGGACTACCACCACTTCCAGGCATTCGGTGGTCAGGACGACGGCGTTGAGTTCTTCGGCGGCACGAATAGCATTCACCACGTCGTGATTCAGAACACGGGTGACGACGGATTCGACTGGACTGACGGCTGGGTTGGCCGCGCTTGGAATGTCGTGGTTTACACGCGTGGCCAATTCTCTGACAAGGCTATTGAAGCTGATAACCTCGAAGCTGACAACAATGCCCTTCCGCGCGCAAATGGCTGGCTTTCCAACTTTACACTCGTTGGCCACCAAGGCAGCCCTGCCGCAGCCACCGACCTGATGAACCCGCGTCGCGGAACCTTATTTAGCTGGTTCAATTTCATCGTGACCCTTGGTGGCGCGGGTGGTATCGACATGGACAACAGCGCAACCGCATCAGCAGGTGCGGGCGGTTTGACTCGATTTGACAACAGCCTCTTTTGGGATAACGGCGCGGCCGCCACTGAAGTCATCGATGCTTCGACGGGCACGGGTATTGGCGACGGTCATTTCCGCTGCGAAGATGCCGAGTGGGACAACACGAACGGCGTTCCTGCGGGCGGCATGACGTTGAACAGTCATATTCTCGCAGCCCCGACGGGTTGGACGCAAAACATCAGCAACTTCCGCGGCACGGGCTTTGTCGGAACAAACGCAACCACGGTCATCGCAGATCCGTTGTTGGTCAATCCAACCAACTACGACGCTCGTCCGAATCTTGGATCGCCTGCACTAAACGCGTCAAACGTCGCTTCGGCGGCCACCCTCTCCGGCTATAACCTGCCCTATGCCGGTTATCTCGGCGCTTTCAGCGGCCCGAATGACAACTGGCACACCGGCTGGTCACGCTAAATTGCGCCCGATCAGATTTCGTTAAACAGGGCGGACTCGTGCTTGCACGAGTCCGCCGTTCTTTGTAACTTACTATTGTTATGAGACAACTGAACCTAATTGTACGCGTCTGTGCATGTCTTGTTCTTTGTTCGTGCACGCCCTCAGGACCGACTGAGCCCGCACCGCTGCCCAATATGTTTCCGTCGCTTGAAGCGCTCGCCGATGGTGTGGTTGAAGCAATTCAGGATTCCAGTTTAGAGCGGCTTCAGTCGTTCTGTCTGACAGAACAGGAGTATCGCGATATCTTGTGGGCAAATCTACCCGAACAAGAAGTTCGGAATATGCCTATAGAGAAAGCGTGGGGTTGGGTGAAGAGGGATGTGGAAAAAGCGTCGCGTCGCTATATCGACGACTTTGGAGGCCACAAACTTACGCTCGTCAAAATCTCGCCCCCGATAGAAGTGCGAAATTATCCGAACATCAAGGTTCATCGCGCATTTCGCCTTTCCGTCTCAGATCGTGGAGCCGAACCGGAAGAATGGCGGCTGCTAAATGTAATCCTTGAATACAAAGGTTGGTTCAAAGTCGTCGCCTATAACGACTAACTACTGGTTATCTGCAACAAAAAAGCCCTCGAATTTAACTCGAGGGCTTTTTATTGAGTACTGTCTTTTCGTTTTACTCGCCGACTGCTTTTACGAAATAAAAGCCGGACGGTCCTGTGGCTGTCGTATCGAGATATTGGATCAAGAGCGTGGAGTCAATAACGGCAAAAGGAAATAGCTCGGGAAGCTCGTCCGCCCTGAAAATGAAATACATCGGCGGTTGAGCTAACGTTTGTCCGAAAATATTTTCCGTTACGGGCTTCCAACGCAGTTGCGCTCCGCTTCCAGTCCAGAAGATCGTAAGACTATCTGGAGCCACCGGCGGCGCCTCGCACATGAACAGGGCCGGAGGCGCAAACGTGCCGGGCATAAACGTTCCGTCAGGTGCACGCAAACTGAAGCTACCCACTATCGGGATTACACCACACTCGCGCACAACCAATCCAAATTGAAACAATTCGCCGGGCCCCGCCCAAAATGAGTTGCCAAAAATCGTTGCACCCACCTCAAGCCACTCCGGCGCGGCAATAATATGATCGCTGTAGCGGAAGTCGAGACCCGGATGACCGACAAGCAACGCTCCGGGAGTCGGCGCACTTACCAAATCAACTTCGTTCGTGTCGTATGT
Source organism: uncultured Alphaproteobacteria bacterium (assembly GCA_964587105.1). Classification (GTDB taxonomy): domain Bacteria; phylum Electryoneota; class RPQS01; order RPQS01; family RPQS01; genus JABWCQ01. The sequence continues at coordinate 9,529 of CAZPKG010000025.1, forward strand.
CAGATAGACGGTGAATGATCGAACCGTATCAGATGCCGTGATATTCGCAGAAAACACTATGGTATCGCCAATATCCGCATTGACCGTGTCAGGTGTAAAGTACATTTCCGCAGCCCAAACGGACGGAAGCCCTGCGGTCAACAACAGCAACAATATGGACATTATGGAGATTTTACGATTCATTCTTGCTCCGCGCGTTTTCATCAATTTCACAGTGATCTCCTTAACGGATCAATACCATCTTCTTGAGATCAGTAAAACCATTTACAGATATCGAGTAGATATACACGCCGGAAGCAAGATCGGCGGCGTCAAACGAGACTCTATGAACTCCGGATTCATACTCTTGGTCAGCTACAACAGACACCAATTGTCCAAGAGTATTGTGAACCTTTATTGTAACATGCCCGGCGTCCTTGAGCCCAAATTGTAGCGTCGTAGTCGGGTTGAACGGATTAGGATAGTTCTGATACAGTTGATATACTTCAACAACTTCACTTCCTCCAAACAACCTGACCGCTTCACCGTTTGCAACGCGAACCTCTCCCGAGCTGTCCAACAGTTTGACCGAGGTCAACTCTATCTCGCAATTGCTTGAAAGCTCGGATTTCACTTTGAACGTGATTTCGGCGAGCGTTGCATCGCCTTCAAGAGTCGAACGGCCGCCGCATGAAGCCGCAACCATTCCGACAACTCCGTCTGAACCAATCAGTGACGTCTTGGTAAATATCGTTCCATCCGGCGAACGCACATTTTCGCCCGTGGAGCCAATGTACTCGAGCATAGACTCATCAAAATCGAGTTTGACTTCCACGGCCTTCACCGAATTTTGTTCGTTCCCAGTCAAGTTGAGCAATACCTTAAACTCGCTGCCGATTGATGCCGGAAGCTGCGCATCGGTCGAAATAGAAACACTGGGAACATTGTCCAGGCTTTGAAACGAGATGTGCGCACGAGCGTTCGGCAGTATTGCAAATTCGGTCGTAGTTATGCCTACCGGTGAGACGACGCCGAAATTGAAACTAAACGGCACAAGATCGTCGAAATCGATCATGCCTGCCGGATCGGGATCAGGAAGTCCCTTCCCTGTGCCGCCGTTTTCTACCACTACCGGGCCGATATTGCGATAACCGCCGGTTGTTGTAAAATATACGGCAGATAATAAGCTCAAGTCGTCTGTGTCCACTCGGCCCCGCGAGTGTGTATCTCCAACAGCGTCGGCGGTGCTGAAATCTCCTAACCAGTAATTCGTCGCGCGATCCGCATTCTGGAGAACCGAAACCGTATCTCCTATCGACCAGTTGCCGCCTGCATCGCGTACGAACGTTACATAACGATATACGTCGCGGTACGCACTTGAGTTCTCATTGCCATCGCTCCAACTCGATTCCGCTTCAAGCCAGAATGTCTCGGAACCTTCAACATGAGTCGTTAATACATCACCGCGATTGTTTTGATCTGAGTATGCTGCCGAGGTCACCGTTCCATACGGGCCGGTTTGCGCAGCAACAAGCGTCCAGCCGAGTGGCGGCATTGTTGAGACATTGTACTCAGCAGGATTGTTCCATTGATCATTGGGATAGGCCGGGTACTCAGTCGAATGCGGACTACGATAAATGCGCATCTCCTGAGCGTTCGCTCCGGCCTCCCACGACCAATTAAGCCAGACGCCGTTGTGCGCTGGGTGAGCGTCAAAGTGCGTAAATGTGTTCTCGGGAACCACATTATCCACACAGATCGAGAACTGCGCTACTTCGCTCGCAATATCAGAGCAATCGGTAGCTTTGACGTCAAAAGTGAATGTATCGCCATCCGCGCCCGCAAGCAGCGGATAGCCTAACATCCAAGTCCAAAGCGTTTGAGCTTCCGTGTTATTTGCCGGGTAACTCGTCACATTGAGATTCAGCACAAGATCAGTAAGACCCGGATGACTAAACACCAGTGATCCGGTCGTCGCGTGGCAACTGCCCGTATCAAGCGTCGATGACACATGAATGAAATCGTCCAGCAGCGTTCCACCATAGTGATCGGAAGTTGTATCATTGTTGAAGCAGAATTCCGGTGGAATGATTGCAGAAAGAGAGAGTGACGGAGCTGTCGTGTCGCGGCTGACATTACCGAGCATCACAACCGGAGCTTCGTTGCATTCTGAATCCATCATGTGCAGCGTAAGCGTATTGCAGCCGTCCGTGAGAATATCAAAGAACGCCGTTGTGTCCGCCGCCGACGGGAACGCTATCATTTGCGGCGAGGGTAGATTGCCATCAAAGACAACGCACGAACCGCCACCCGGCGACGCCGTCACCCATGCCGATGCAAGATTTGATGCTGCATCGCTGAATCCCGCCGAAAACATTCCTTCCGTTTGACTCGCGTGTCCAAAGGCGCACGTCGGAGTTGCGTTGAACGATGTTATTGTCGGTGGAGTACAATCCACACTAATTCCTGTTGCTCCCAGCGACATGTCCCCGGCGTGCTGGCCACCCAATTGATCAATCCAAAGCGATGACATGGTCACTGCGCCGTATTCGCCAGTGCCTTGTCCTAAGTTTCTGACTGGAATACAAGCAATATACTTGTTGAAATCACCAACACTGCCCGTGCCTTCAAAACCTATGTCAACTTGAACCAGACCACTGCCGAGGTTTATCGCAAACGCTTGAATCAGATTTGTATCGGCATTACTTGATGGCGTTACGACGGCGCCTTCAACCGGCAACTCTGCAACCATATTCGCAGGCAATTGTACGGTCAGCTGCAAATTGGGGATTGAGGATTTGCTGAGAGTCAAATACAACGGTGCAACATCACATTCTGTGTTCGCGCAACCTAATTTCCCGTTCGCTGTAAATAAATTCAAGTCGGAACAACCGTTGGGATTCGGATTTTGATCTACGTTCCACACGACTGCGCCGGGAATTTCGTATGAACCCGGAAAACCGAAATTGGCTGCATAGTCGGAATAGCAGTTGCTATCCCAAAAATGACCTGATGTGTTGTCAAATGAGTTGGCCGTGTTGGTCAGCTTGTTTCCGATCACAGTTGCGGTGGCTATCGTGCCGGATCCAACTCTCGAAAGATCAACTCCGCGCGCCCAATTTGTTACTTCGCTGTTCGTAAACGAGAGATTGAGATTCCCTCCATCAACGTAGGCGTATAGTCCGACGCTTCCGGTCGCGGCGTCGCCAACAATTTCGACGTCTGTAATCGTAAACGTCTCGTTATCATCCAACGCACTGCCGCCGCCTCGGTTTTCGGAATCAACTTGATCTTCGTACACCTGCGGTTGGTTTGCAACTTGAGCGAGTGCGCTTGCACTCGAATTCAGTCTGACGCCAACTTTTGCAACCGATGAAGGCGCGCTGCTTGCTTCGAAACGACCGCTGGTAATTGAACCGTCCGTGTCAATACTATAAACGCCTGCTTGGCCGTTGGTAGTTGAAGTGTTCGAAATGTCCACGGTCGCCGCTTGGAACAACAGAATGCTTGACGCAACATATACAGCGCCCGTCCATGTAATGCCGCTGACTGCGCTGTTCGTTACCGTTCCCACCGCGCCGGAGCTGTATTGAATGCCGTTTTGCACCACGATAGTAGTTGGTCCAAGGCCAACCACATTCAAGCTGTCGCAATCCACCGTCGTCCCCGCTCCGGTGAACGAAGTTCCATTCTTTTGAAAGCCGGAAATCGTGACGTTGTTGACGCTTACATAGTATTGGTTTGCGTCGTTGTGATTGACGGATATTCCGACGCCTTGCTGGTTTCCATTTAGCGGCGTGTCGCGAACGTTTATGATTCTTACATTGTCCAAACTTCCGGCAGAGTTCCAAAACGCCACGCCGATCATGCGCGAGTTATTTGCGCCGCGAGCATTGCCGTCAATCGTGAGGTTCGAGATGTGCGCCGTCGAACTGTGAATAAAGAGAATCGGTCGATTCGGGCCGCCCGCAAAATATATGTGCGGCATCGTCGTGTTCGGCGCGCGTATGATCGTACTGTCAGGTCCTGCGCCGATAATTGTGAAATTGGTGTAACCAATCGGATGAATCTGACCGAGATAGACTCCGGCAAGCAGATGAATCGTACCGTTTGCCATAGCGCTCATCGCGACCGGCATAGAGCTAAATGCCGTGTATCCCCAAACAAGCTTCAAATTGTTTACAGAGTTGTACAGATCGACATCCGCTTGATTTGTCCAGTTGTCGTCAACCCAAATTTCGTCCGGCACAAAGCCTTTCGATACTGCGCATGTGTTTTCACTACCGATTTCAGGGTAGTGCTCACCATTGCCATATACCCAACCGCCGCCGGCATGTTGTGTGGCCGCAATCCAATATGCTCCGTTGCCGATTTCTGTCTTAAACACAACACTGTCGAGAGTGTTGAGGCTCATGACTGAATAGGCGCTTGATTGCCAGTCTTCGTCGGCAGAATTCGCGCCGTAACTGAAACTAAATGCGCCGGTACCGTACTGGCTATCCAGCAAACGTTGCGTCAAGAACGGTATGTCACTCGCGTGTGTCCCACTGGCATTAAATGCATCGAGCAACCCCGTTACACCGAGCGTGTACCACCAGAAATTTACATCGGCGTAATCCGGATCCCACCCTGCATCATCCACCACGTCAAATAGGCCCGGATTGTCGTTGAAAGAGTCCTGCCAAAGAACTTCTGCAATATCGTCCGCGTCCTGATCATACGGCGCTCCATAGCGCTCGTAAAGCAACTGTGCGACCACTGCGTAATTTCCGATATCCCAGCCAATGAGTCCATTCGGATAACCTTGCGTGACTCCGCGCACGTCCCGGATTGTGGAAGCAAGCAAAGTTGCGGATCCCGCTTCCAAAATGCGCGCATCATACTTCAACTTAGCGCCGTCAGAATAGACCGAGGTTGGTCCGACGACCGTGTCATAGAGATCGTCAAACAAAATCAGAAATTGCATGTCGCCGGAAGTACGAATGTCGGAAGAGCCCGGCGCAATCATTTCGTTAGCCGCATCAAGCATTGCCGTCCAAAGACTTGGATCACCCGTCCGCAGGTAGGCGTGATAGACGCCGAGCGCTGTCGGGCCATACAAATTGCGCGGACTCGAGTTGATTGAATGTGCCAACGGGTCGGTGTTCCAATTCAACACCCAATCCCAGCCGCCATCATCGGGATCATCGGGTGATTCATTGACGCCGCTTACTCCGTTGCCGGCATTATCCTCCGTTACATCCGCTTGAAGCTGGCGCAAGTATAAACCGGCACCGTCCATCGTCGAAAGCCAATCCACCAAATCGCCGGGTTCATCCAACGCCCTCGCGCGGTTTATGCTCATTGCTGCAAATGACGGCTCCCACTGAGTGCCCGATATGCGCGAAGCTATTGGCCTTGCGCTTTGTGACGCCCATAGAGAAGCACACATAAGGAGTGGTGCGACACCAAGTACCCAACGTGAAACGAATATATTCATACTGTATTCGGCTTTGAACGAACGATTGAAATTGACGACAACTTGACTCAATGCAGTTATCGAACTTTGCAGACCCATTTGCCAGAATTGATGCTCTTTTTGTATCACAATCCTGAGCGGGGTGACATGTGTCACACTTTTCTGCTGTGTGGATTCCCGCCGTGACACAACCGGTGAACTTGATAGCTATAAATCGCAAATATTCCACTAATTTAGGGGCAACATTAAGTGAAGTCAACCTCTGCACTACGCCAATATCCAAATATGTGAGAAAGTGTCAGTTGCGTTACTGTTGTGTGGGTATAGGTTTACAATATGGCTGAACTTATGCTATTGGATTGAAACCAACTTAAAGCCTCCTTCCCCCACGGACTTGCGCAAATTGCCAGCCCTTCCTACTTGACACAAATATAGAACTTGACGTGATTTTTGTCCTGGAAATTGATCTTTTGCCCAAGTAAAAGGCACCCGAAAGGTGCCTTAAATTGCCTATTTCTATCGTAATTTTAGGATCGCCCATGGACGAGATACATAAGTTCGTTGACAAGGCTCCGCAGTTGCTCCGCTTGCCCCGCAAGCTCTTCGGATGCTGATGCAGCTTCCTCTGCGTTCGCAGCGCTCGATTGTGTAACTTGACTCATTTGTGAAACCGCAACCGTAATCTGCTGCAATCCGTGCGATTGTTCTGATGATGCTGAAGCTACATCGTTGGAAAGTTGAGCGACTTTATTCACCGATAGGCTTGTCACCTCCATTGCGCTCTTCAGATCGTTAATCAGCGTCGCTCCCTCGTGCACCCGCGAAACATTCTGCTCAATGAGGGTCGAAGTTGTTCTGGCTGCTTCGGCAGCGCGCATTGCCAGATTGCGGACTTCCTCCGCCACCACTGCAAATCCTTTTCCCGCTTCTCCTGCCCGCGCAGCTTCAACCGCTGCATTCAAGGCGAGAAGGTTTGTCTGAAATGCAATCTCATCGATCGTTTTCAAAATCTTCGAAGTCTGGTCTGATGATGATCGAATTTGTTCCATCGCGGCGTCCATCTTGTGTGCGGACTCCCGTGACTTGTCCATTGCCGTCTGCACCTCTCGAGACAATGACGATACAGCGGTTGAACTTTCGGTATTTTGGACTGTCATCGCAGAGAGTTCTTCAACGCTTGCTGAAGTTTCCTCTAAAGATGCTGCCTGCTCTTGTGTTCCTTGTGCCACGCCTTGTGAAGCTTGCGAGACTTGGTCCGCTGCTGCGGCAATTTGAACAGCGCCTTCCGTCGCTTCACTTACAATATGATCAAGCTTCCGTGATATCTTGATTGACAACACAAGTCCGAACAGTATCGCTACGATTGCCCCAATTGCTACGATTGTCAAAGCGATCTTTCGCGACTGGACTGAAATTACCTGCCCAGCCTGATTCGCTTCTTTTGCCATCTTTAGGTTGATGGCAACAACTTCGCGCAGTTTATCCGTCGCAAGGCGCGTGTTCTTCTTCATGGATCCCTGCGTCAACCGAACCATCTCCGCGGACAATTCCTGCAGTTCATCAGGTCGGTTCACGGCTAGCGATGCTGACGCAACGCGGTTGAACTCCTGCCAATCGGACTTCCAATTATTCCACAAGGGCAAAAACTCGTTCCACAGCGCCATCTCCTCGGCTGAGTGCGACAACGGCTCGTAGATACCCAAGCCCTCGTTTGCCTGATCCCACGCTTTTACGATCCTTTCCGTGTACTCCTTGCGCGCTTCCAATGGCAAGTCTGTATTCATCACCATGTAGCAGTTCAGACGAATACGATTCTGCGCGGCTTCGATCATTTGAAGCCCGTACAAACTCGGACTTCTCACATCTGCACATTGATTCAGCGCGTTACCAACACTTGTTGTTCCCCAATACCCCACAATCCCCACCACAATCAGAATGACTGCAACGACTGAGAATGCGCCAATCAATTTTAGTTTAAGCGACGCGTTCTTGAACATACTCTACCCCTTTGCTGTTCGTTCCTCAAAACAAAAGTTCAGCCACTATTTAACTTTGTGAAAAATCCCGCAAACAATATGCCTCGCAATGCAGTCGACCCTAAGATAATGACCTCACAAAATGAACATTAGCCTCCATTCCTTATCGCTTGTATTTCCGAATAAACACTACATAGTGATTCACTTGAATCTGCAGTTATCGATTATACTTGCATCGCAAAGAAAAGTTGTAAACACAAATCGCTCTGCTGGATCCGCACAAAGTTGATGTTTTTGGTAGAGTTTTTAAAGCGTTCGCGGCGTAAATTGGATTTGCTCGTGAGCTGAATATCGGCACTTTGTCACACGAAGACGGAATAAAAAGCCCCTGAGCTTAACTCAGGGGCTTTTGGGATTCTCGAAAATTAGAGAACGAATATTAGTCAAGCAGCTTGGCCGAGTATCTCGCTTGCTCTACGAATGACGCCGGATATTCAAGCTCGGGAAGATAACGATCGCCGTCTCGTTTGATGCGCGGGAAAATCAATCCACGGCCCAACGGGAATGAGGCCATGCGCGCTTCAACGTCATCGCGCATCGGATCGGTGAAACAATACGTTTCGCGCAGTTTCGTCGCGGCTGCTTTGTCACCGGCTGCTTTGGTGTTGCCAACGATTCCGAGCAATTCAGCCACTAACTCGTCAATTCGTGCGATGCGGAGGCGGAATTTCTTCTTGCCGTCTTCAATCACGTCTTCCACGCCGCCGTTTTGCACGAAGTAGTGCCACATCAGATTACGCGCTTTGACATGCGCCTGTTCGGGAATGAACCGCAAACCGCCGACCATACTGATCACCATTCCGTAGTGACCTGCTTCAGCGGTCTTCATCGAGAAAACGCCGTCGCGAGCCATCTGCGGCATGGCCCACATTCCAAAGAGTTCGGCGCGTGCTTCTTCAAGCGGAGAGTATTCAGCTTCGAGCAATTCGCGAGCTTCCTTGCCCGCGTGCTCTGGCGCCATCGCTCCGGTCGTATGTCCCAATTCATGCAAGGCTGAGTGAATTTGCGTCGCTTCAAACATCAAATCACCGTATTCCGCAAACACGTCTTTGGGCATGAACTCTCTGGCAATCATCTCGCCTGAAAGCGAGTAGATTGCTTTGCCCGTGTTGCGATAAACCATGTTAACCGAGCCGATGTTGTCAACAACCCACTGGTCGTTCGGCAGCGATTGAGCCACGATGGTCATTGGACTGTTGACATAATCACCGCTCCAGTTCAGCACGTCCACAAATCTCAGATGCGGCAGCTTATCTTTATCAATCTGCATCTTCCGGTGTTTCCACGGAGCCGTTGCTTCCAGACCCGGCAAACGATCCACGAGCGCTTGCAGCGTAGCCTGCGCTTCGTTATTTTCGACCATGATCGCCGCTGCCGCTTCGCCCCTTGCGTTCTTCCAATTGTCGAGATAGACTTCCAGCGCCGTGCTGAGAATCAGATCGATCGGCGAAGCGTGACGAATCCACATGAAATCTGCCATGCGGCGGGATTCATTCGTGCCGTGGCGGACCTCTTCAATTTTGCTGTCGAGATAAAGCCGCAAACCTGTGTGCGACGTCAAATCACGAGCCTTGATGAGGTGTTCGAGCACGGGTTTCAACGTGGCTTTATATTTCACTTCATTGAGTTGCCCTACCACCTTGCCGTTCTGCCGCGTGAAGCTCGAATTGACGATGTTCGAGTCCGAGCCAAGTGCTTTCCACTCGTCTTCGGTCATATCTTGCGGATAGAATCCGGCCTTATCCGGCGTCGCCAAACCGTCAAACAAGAACGACTCCACGGCGGCATATTCGGCTTCAAGCGCGCCACCGCCGGCTTTCTTGATCAATTCTTTGACTTCGTCCTTGCCCAAAGTCAATAAGTGGTTCTTGCGCGGAAGCAGGCTATAGGGACTATTTTGCAGATTGAGAATCGTCAGATAATTCGAGATCGTCTCTTTTTGGCTGGGCGTTGCTACTTTCAACAAACTTGTGAGCAGATGCTCAATCTTCGGCGTCTGCTGTTCAAACTGGTCGCGATAGATCGGATTCAGCAGATCAACGGCATCCGACAGATGACCGAGGACTTGAATATCGGTTTCTGAAAGCCCTTTCAAACTGAATTCTACATGTGCAAGCGCAGCTTGGCGCGGGCTTTCGTCTTTTTGCTGGTAGGGTACAAATTTTACGGTTGACTTTCTATTGTCCACGAGAAGGCTCCATAGGGAGAGGTGTGCAAGAGTTCAAACTAATATGGCAAGTAGCCGACGCGAGGATGGCAGGCCATCACGCCGCTAAGAATTTGATGGTCAAGATAGGCTTCTTTTCTCTCGCAGTCAAGCAAGGTTCAAAGGCACTCTGGCAAGGAAAGACACAAATCACTCTGGCCCGCATTCAAACTCTGTCCTCCCGCTCGCCCGTAGTTATCAACACACTCCTTACCTTTTCGCAAGCAATTGAAAAATAATCACGAGCTTCCTAATTTTGGGGAATCAGATATGCCATATCCCATTAAGTTATTATTGTTGAGCTTATCCCTCGTTCCCCTTGCGAAATCATTAAGAATAATGTAGATTGCAAAGAATTGTAATTTTGCTCAGCCCCACCCCCACCCTGCCCGCTCGCGGGTGGGAGAGTCCGCCGACATGTCCCGCTTTCAGGTTGGCCACCAGCTCCAGTGTCGTTGATGTTGGTGATTTCCCGGCCCAAGTCCACCACAGAACTCTGTTTCCACCGTGCGGTTGCACTGGAGTCTAGCCCCAAAACGGCCACAAGCCGCCGCTAGACTCTTCTGGGACAACTGCGCGAAACCCCAAGATTTTCTTTTATCAGCTTAACTCTTCCGCATCGTAGAGGTGACTAATGTCTGAAGAAACCCATGTGAAATCCGTCGAAGAACGAGATCGCGAGTGGTATGAAAATGTGTACCAAAAAGACGCGCCGCAGTTAACTGCGCGCGCTGTGATTTCCGGCATGTTGTTCGGGGGACTGATGTCTCTGTCCAACCTCTACGTTGGTTTGAAATCCGGCTGGGGTTTGGGTGTGGACATCGTTGCGGTCATCTTGATCTTTTCCATTTTCAAAGGCCTGAAGAGCGCAGGGTTGGTTCGTCGGGACTTCGGTATGATGGAAAATACGATCATGATGACGGTCGCCGTGGCCGCAAGTTGGATTTCTTCGGCAGGTTTGGTCTCGGCAGTGCCTGCCCTTTCGATGCTTACCGGCTACGAATTCGTATGGTGGCAATTGGCAATTTTCATCGGCGGCATTTTGTATTTGGGTCTGTTCATGGCAATTCCGCTTAAGCGGCAGATGATTCAAGTGGATAATTTGCGCTTCCCCGGAAACATCCCAACCGGCGAGACCTTGAAGGCCATGTACTCAACCGGATCGGAAGCGCTAAAGAAAGCCAAAGCCCTCGGCATTTCCGGTGGACTTGGTATCTTGATTGCCGGACTGCGCGACGGATTGGGTTGGATTCCAGCTCAGTTGAACGTGCCGATTTCCATCGCCAAAGTCAGCATGAGCAAGCTCACGCTCACGTTCGAGCCCAGTTTGATCTTTATCGGCATCGGCGCACTGATGGGAATTAAAGTCGGCCTGAGTATGCTGCTTGGATTGGTTTTAAACTATGGCATTCTCGCCCCTAACCTAATTAACGAGAAGATCATCAAGCACCCCGCGCCGCAAGTTCAAGCCGCGACACTCCTGAAGGCACCGCTAAACATTCAACCTGGCGAGAGCATCACGGTCACTGTTGAAGAAGCTAATGTCGGCCCGGAGTTATCGTCAGGCAGCGCAGTCAACAATTATCGCTACACATGGTTTGCGGCGAAATCATACGCTACAAACGACGCAATTATCGCGGACCTAAACGCACCGACGCTCGGCAACGGCCAATCAAATCCGTTTTACGGCGTCATCAGTGTTCGTGATACGCTGAGTAAAGCCAACGGCGTGGGATCCAAGGCGCTGTTCTTTGAAGCATCGAAAGCAACCTTCTGGGAAGCCAAACTCACGATCGACAAAGATCAATCGTCGCCACAAATTATTGCTGGCATGGGCTTTGAGCCGGGCCAATTCCGCCAGCAAAATGTGGGCGGATTCCGCAATATCAGTGCGTGGTCGCTTTGGCCTGGCGCTACAATTCTCGTTGTCGGCGGATTGCTGGTGCTGGCATTCCAGTGGAGAACCTTAGGCCGAACGTTTGGAAGTATCTTTAGCAGTTTAGGCGGCAAGAAAAACGGCGGAACAAAAGGTATTCTTGACGACATCGAAATCCCGATGACTTGGTTTGTTCCGGGCTTCGTGATTACAGGCTTGATGTGCATTGTCACACTTGTAATCATGTTCGGTGACTACGGAGTTCACTGGTATCTGGGCTTAATCGCTGTTCTACTAACCTTCATTTTGGCGGCGGTCGCATCGCGCGCAGGAGCGGAAGTCGGAATCAACCCGATTGGCGCCTTGGGTAAAGTCACCCAGCTTACATTCGGCGTTGTGTCTGCCGGAAATATCACCGCCAACTTGATGACGGCGGGAATCACGGCAGGCGCAGCAGCAAGTTGCAGTGATACGATTGGCAATTTGAAAGTCGGGCACATGGTCGGCGCGAATCCGCGTAAGCAGTTCATTGCGCAACTCTTCGGCGTGCTCGCAGGTGCACTCTTGGCGGTTCCGGCGTACTTTATTCTGGTACCCGACGTCAGTACGCTTGGTGGAGACAAATTCCCTGCGCCCTCAGCGCTCGTCTGGATGGGCGTCGCAAAAGTACTGGCGCAAGGACTCAGCACATTGCCGCGCAGTGCAGTGATCGCGATGGCCATTGCCTTCGTCGTCGCCGTCGTCATTATCATTGCCGAGAAAGCCTTCCCGAAGATCAAACCCTACACCCCATCTCCGACGGCGTTAGGTATTGCATTGACGATTCCGGCTTACACGAGCTTTGCGATGTTCCTCGGCGCGTTGATCGCTTGGATTCTTGAAAAGAAAGCCGCTAAGGTCAACGACATGTACACCATCGCGACGGCGTCCGGCCTGATCGGCGGCGAGAGTATCATGGGCGTCTTCATCGCGGCGCTAATTGCATTCGGTGTTCTGTAGCGATATGGCCTATCACAACAACACTCTGCGGAGCCAAATACAACATGGCTGACGAACTGCCGATCAAAAAGATGACGCCCGAAGAACTCGAGCGTGAGTGGTATGAAAACGTCTATCGCGGCGATGACATGCCGCAGCTCACGATGCGCTCGGTCGTCATGGGTTCGATCCTCGGCGCGTTTCTTTCACTTCAAAACCTTTATGTCGGTTTGAAAACCGGCTGGGGTCTCGGCGTCGCGATTACATCATGTATTCTCAGCTTCACAATCTGGAAATCCTTGCGCAAAGTGTTCCCGCGCTGGGTGAAGTCGGATATGTCGATCCTTGAGAATAACGCGATGCAGTCAACAGCGTCGTCAGCGGGATATTCTACTGGCGGCACAATCGTTTCGGCCATCAGCGCCTACCTGCTCGTCAATGGCGTACACATCAACTACTGGCTACTCTCCGCGTGGATATTCTTCCTCGCCGTCCTCGGCGTAACGATGGCGATCCCGATGAAGCGGCAGATGATCAACGTCGAGCGTCTCAAGTTCCCTTCCGGCATCGCCGCGGCTGAGACGCTCAAGAGTTTGCACGGTGTCGGTCACGATGGCGGCGAATCCAAAACCGCCAAGCTCTTGTTCACGTGGGGCGGCATCGGTATTGCCGTTGCTGCAATCCGAGATTGGTTCGGCTGGATTCCCGCGCTGTACAACACGTTCGGCGCGCGTATGAGCATGTACACGATACAAGTTGACGCCAGCATGATCCTGGTCGGCGCGGGCGCGCTGATGGGTATGAAGGTGTGTGTCAGTATTCTGATCGGCGGCATTCTCAACTGGGGAATCCTTGCGCCGCAAATGATGGACAAAGAAGTCATCGGGCATCCATTGCCGTACATCCGCTCAATGGAAGACGTGCAGTTTCCACTGACGATTCCGGCGGGACGCGCACTTACATTTGAAGTTGTTCAAGCGAACAAAGACTATCTGCAGGAGGATGGAGCCGACACGACCTTTTTGTCTTACCCGTGGAAACAGCAAGTAACCTACAATAACTTGAGCGAGCTTGCCACCGCGCTGAATAGCCCGAAACTCGCTGACGGCAATGCTAATCCCCTCTACGGCAAAGTTCGTGTCATGGAGCCGGAAGATGCATATCTTCGCAAGCGATTAGAGATGCGTGTTGACAGCGCGTTTAAGGGCGCGATGCATGTCGAGACGTCCCTTACTCTGATCAGCAATGACGCCACGGTTGCGGCAACGGGTCCAGCGGCGCTACTATTATCGGCGAAGTCTGAGACGCCGAATCAGTTGATTGCAAGCCCGAGCTTTCCTCTGGACATTCCCGCCGGAACAGTTCTCCCGATTACACTGTCGGAAGGCGGAAATACTCAGGTTTACCAATATGCCTGGCAGGATTCTACTCACTATTCAACCGCCGCAATGCTCTTGGCCGACTTGAAGTCGCCAACTTTGAAGAACGGCGAGAAGAATCTTGTCCCCGGAGCTTTTCAGCTTTCAACTGCAAATGAAAAGCTCGTTTTCGCAGCGCCTGCGACGTATCAAATGCTGACTTTTGAAGAGGGCGCAAGCAATACGCAAACGCCGGGCGGTTTTAGAAACATCGTATCATGGAGCTTGTGGGGCGGTGCGGCGTGCATGGTCACGAGCGGATTGCTGGCCTTTGCGTTTGAATGGCGGACGGCACTACGCGCGTTTTCGGGACTGAAGAGCATCTTCGCTCGCGCCAAACCGCATCATGAACAAGACCCGTTGGATCGGATTGAAGTCCCCGGGACATGGTTTGCCGGTGGTATGATCATCGGTACAATGGGCATTGTGTGGCTGGCCGCATTCTATTTCGCAGTCCCGTGGTGGATGGCGCTGTTGGCGGTGTTCCTGTCGTTCTTCTTGGCTTTGGTGGCCTGCCGTGCTTGCGGTGAAACTGACACAACTCCGGTCGGCGCAATGGGCAAGATCACGCAGTTGACATTCGGCGCAATTGCTCCCAAGCAGATGAATACGAATCTGATGTCAGCATGTATCACAGCTGGAGTTGCGGACTCGGCGTCTGACTTGCTTACCGATTTGAAGAGCGGATATGTACTTGGAGCAAACGCCCGCAAGCAGTTTCTGGCGCAATTCGCCGGTATCTTCATTGGAACTGCGGTTACAGTTCCAGCTTTCTTTCTGGTCGTTCCGGATGTGTCAATTTTAGGTTCGACCAAATTCCCGGCGCCTGCCGCACAAGTCTGGGCCTCGGTCGCGCGATTGTTATCCAACGGCTTTGAATCGCTTCATCCAACGGCTCGCGCCGCTCTGGTCATCGGCGGTATCGTTGGTCTCCTGATTCCGATGTGCGAGCGCTTGTTTCCCAAGTACAATAAGTGGATCCCCTCTACAATGGGACTTGGACTTGCTTTTGTGTTGCCGTTTTACAATGCGCTATCCATGTTTGTCGGCGGTGTGATTGCCATGATCTACATGAAGATGAAACCCGCAAATGCCGAACAATACACCGTCGCTTCGGCGTCAGGAATTATCGCTGGCGAAAGCTTGATGGGCATCTTCATCACGTTAATGGGCGCGCTCGGCTGGCTGTAACAAGCTTCCAAATCACGAAATGCAAAAAGCCCTTTGGAAACTTCCAAAGGGCTTTTTCGTGCTTACTGTTATCAAGCTATCCTATCCACGTTACTCCGATGATTAGCATTACCGCGACTACGACCATCATGAGTCCTTCACCGGCGATTAGGCCTGACGCAAGTGATGCGCCGTAGCGATCCACGGCTTCGGGGTTTCGCTTCGTGTAGTAGGACGTTACGACGGCGCCGAGCCACATTGAAAGAGATGAATACGGAGTTACCATAAACGCGATACCGAGCGCTATTGGCGACGGAAGCCACTTGCCGACGCCCTTGATTTTTGCCATGAACGGCATCGCAAACCCAATAAGCGCGCCGATTGACGCCGCTGTCATTGCGTGCGCCGGGAGTGACTTGATGCCATCCGCGAGCAGTTTGGCCATTGCATGCCATGCCATAACCGCAGGGCCTGTGAAATCATCACCAGGAATTTGGTACGCGGCAGTCAGCAGACGATATACAGCGGCGGCGGTGAAAACACCAACAACAACGCCGATGCACTGTGCGATTACCTGACGGCGAATCGAAACCTTGAGCATAACACCCGCTTTCAAATCGTGCATCAAATCGCCCGATTGGCTTGCGCCTGCAGCAGTGATGCCTGCGGCCATGAGGTTTGTGGGAATCATGCCCGGATGCAGCGCGCCATAAACCACCTGAGTGATTTTACCCATTGCGCCAACCGGATTTATATCGGTTTCGCCTGTTGCACGAACGGAGATACTTGCAATCAGGAACGAGAGAAATACTGCAAGGATTCCCATCCACGCCGGAATGCCAAAGTAGATTTGCGCGAGAACCGTCGTCAGGGTTGTGGCGAACACCATTCCGACGGCCCACCATTTGATCGGGAACGGATCGGGGGCATCTTCTTCGTCGCCGTCTTGCGCTTCAATCTTACGGCCCTTCAGCAACATCTTAAAGGAGCCGAAGGTCTTGCCAATGACTTTGTATTGCAAGGCGAGACTTGAGAATCCAGCGGCGACCATCAACGCGACACCCGGCCATAACAACCAACGGAAGGCGGCGAGATACGCGCCGTTTTCGGTCGCAGAAGTCACAATGCCTTGATGGAACAAAATCGGCGCGCCAATTCCCCAGGCAAGAATTGAACCTGCAAAGAGCGACCAACCAACTTTTGGACCTACCAGGATTCCGGCACCGAGCATCATCGGGGAGAGGCTGATTCCCATGCGAACAGAAGCAAACGACACCCCGAGTATTCCGAGACTCGCAAGCCCGATGTCGTCGAACGAGAAGTCGCTGAAGTGACCAAGCCCGAGCGGTTTGATGCTGAACAGCATTTTGACCAAAGCTGCGAACACGCCGGCGTAGAAGAGCAACTTAGCCTTCTTCATCGCTTCAGCGCCGGAAGAGTACATTGCCTTAATCGTTTCCGCGGCAGCGGTGCCTGAAGGGTAGCGGAGCTTTTCGCGCACGATCATCTGTTTGCGCAAAGGAACGGCGAAAAACACTCCGAGGAACGCGATGGCGATGGCCCAGATGACCAATTGGAAATAGGTCAGGTCGTGACCCGGTCCATTGGTTTCGCGCAAATAGAGTTCAAGCGCGGGGATACAAGCGACAAATCCGCCTGCCGAGGCCATCGTTCCTGCGGCGCTGCCGGCGGTTGCGGTGATTAGGTTTTCTTTTGCTCCATAAGGGCGACTAAGCATACTGCCCATCGCCTTGAAGAGCGCAAACGAGATAACAGCGGCGGTGATTGATGCTCCAAATGTCCAGCCAATTTTTAGGCCGATGCAAACATTTGAGGCTCCAATAAGAGATCCGACCAACAGACCTGATAAGACTGCGCGAAAGGTTAGTTCGCTGGCGGATTCGTCAATTGACTGCGGAGTGTTGAGTTGCGAAGTGGTATTTTCAACTGCCATGCGGAGTTCCTTAAGACTCAGATTAAGCGTTCATGTCGGACCAGCGTTTGGCCATTTGGGAGAAGATGATTAAGGCAATCACGGCAAACACGCCGATGATTGCGAAGGGGATCCAGACGGCGTATTGCGGTGAATACGTATCCCACAAGAGTTGTGTGGCTTGAGGAGCGGTTGTGCTCGTGAGTTCTTGCAGTTTGGCAAAGGCCGCTGTGCGCTCGATGCCCAATAGAGTTGACAGAGACTCGGCTTCGCCGTTCCAGACTTTGCCTTGGCCGAGTGGAGTGTGTTCAAGGATGTACTTTTGCGCGAGGACGGCTTTCTCTCCGAAGTTGCCGTAGAGATAGCCAGCGAGTTTTGAACCGATAAATCCGCCAACTCCGACCGGGATATTCACATAGCCGAGGTAGAGTCCCTTCTTCCCTTCCGGTGCAATCAAGCCGAGGTACTCATTCTTCTTGGGGCCTGTGAGCATTTCGCCTGCGCTGAAGAAGATCACGCCGAATAAGAAGACCCAACCGCTGTTGGTCAAGCCGGCCACGAGGATGCCGCCCGTTGCAATGAGCATTCCGAAGATCATGGACTCGAGCGTGCGCAATCTGCGGACAAGCCATGACACGGGAATCATGCAGACAACGATCAAGAGCGAGTTCAACGCGAGCATATTCTGCTGCTGGACTTGCATGCCGCGATCAGTGGATTTGGAGAGGAAGTCGGGCAGAATGCTTGCCACGCCTGAACTGTCCACCCAATCCGAGATGAAGTTCGGATGCAAATCCCAAAGCTGATACATCATTAACCAGAAGCACGACATGATCCCGAGCCAAGCCAAGAGGCGCGGCTCAAAGATGTTCTTGATCGTTCGCAAGAAGACGTGGATGGGGCCTTCCGTTTTGTCCGACTTTGAGTCGAAGTCTTTGAAGGTGAACAGCATGAGATAGTTGCAGGCTGTGAATGCGGCGGAGCCGAGAAACACGGCTTTCCAACCGAGGTCAACTTGCAATACTCCAGCTAACGGATGGGCGATGAAGGCGCCGACATTGACAATCCAGTAGAAAATGCCCCAGCCGACCGACGAGTTTGACTTGTCGAGATTCTGTGCGAGTGAGCCTTGCAATCCGGGTTTAAAGAACGCCGTTCCCGTTGCCAAGACCAGCACACCTCCGAAGAAACCCCAGAAGGTGCGGAGGTAGGCCATCATCACAAAGCCTATGATGTTCATGGTTACGGAAAAGAAGATCGTCTTCTTGTAACCGTAGCGGTCGGCATAGCCGCCGGTGAACATCGGTAAAACGGATTGGAAGACGAACCACCAGGCGAAGATGGTGCCTTTGTCAGCGGCGGTAAAATGCAGTCCGCCGGGATCGTCGGCTTGCATGATGTACACGGCGACGACGCTGCGGACCGTGAAATAGGCAAGGCGCTCGAACATCTCAATGACGCAGAGCATCCAGTAGCCCATCCGGAAGCCGAACAGAGTGCGGCCTGTAGGAGTTTCAGTTGCTGTCATGTAGAAAAACGGGGAGGTTTGTGGCGGGACCGTCGGAGTATTTAGTTACAATATATCCGACTTCACGAGAGTATCAAGCGGGCTGGTTGCTAACCGGGACTTGCTCTAACGAAAAAGCACAAATAGGGGAGGCGAGGAAGGATTGTAAGGGGTTGTTTCTGTGTAAAACGCTAATAAATGTCGGAACGGGAGTACTTGATAAACAGGGTGTTAACTTTTGGGGGTGCACCTTTTTTCACGAAGTCTATCTCTTTGTTATTATTCATTTCCTGTAATATACAAAATTTTGAACGTTTGCGCAAGTGTTATTTTTTGAATATTGGACTTAACAAGTTGTTGTGGGGAATGGGGTTGGGGGGATTTTCGGAGGTTGGGG
>CAZPKG010000026.1:0-25168 GCA_964587105.1 uncultured Alphaproteobacteria bacterium
ATATCGTCAAGACGCAAGGTATATATTGGCCGATCATGTTGCACGCAGCAGGTTTGCCTGTGTTTAAGCATCTCACCGTACATGGTTATTGGAATTTCCGCGATGCAAAGATTTCCAAATCATCTGGAAAACCGATTGCAGTCGAACCACTTAACAGCGTGTTTGGCGTTGACGCAGTTCGCTATTTCGTTTTGAGGGAAATGGTCGTGGGGCTTGACGCCTCATTTTCCGTCGAAGCGATGCAGAAACGCATCAACAGTGACTTGGCAAACGACCTCGGCAATCTATTCTCTCGAGTTGCAAAACTGGTTGGCGACCATTTTGACGGAACGATTCCCGCCGCAGCACATGGCGAGCCTGAACTTGAGCGGATACTTGCCGAGTTACGAGGAAGCGCCGGCGCGTGGGCGGACGAGATGAAGTGGCATGTGTTGATTGAAGAAGTTATGCAGTTCGTCCGCGCGACAAACCGCTATTTTGAATCGTCTGCTCCGTGGGCTTTGGTCAAGACAGATCACCAGCAAGCGGCTACGGTGCTCAGAAATTGCGTCGAGGCTTTGCGTGCATCGGCTGTCCTGTTTTACCCGATTATGCCGGGCAAAATGACGGATTTACTTACTCGCATCGGCGAGCCGGTTCAGAATTTCAAACTTGACCAGGCCGCATGGGGGCTCGCACGCACGGGCGCGAAAATGAAGAAAGGCGACGCATTGTTTCCGCGTTTGGAGGATACAGAAGTGCGCGCAGCGTTGGCTGACTATCTTGACGGAGGATTGAAAAAAGTGGCTGAACAAGCGATTCCAACTGCACTGCCGACGTTGGATAATCGAATTTCGATTGAAGATTTCAAGAAGATTGAATTACGCACTGCGAAAGTAATTGCCGCTGAGCGATTGGCAGGTTCCGACAAACTGCTTAAACTGCAGATCGAGATTGGAACTGAGACGCGCCATATCGTCGCGGGAATTGCGCTGTTCTATTCACCCGAGCAGATGATCGGTCGGCAAGTGGTTGTCGTCGCGAATTTGAAACCTGCAAAATTACGCGGGGAAGTTTCCGAAGGGATGCTCTTAGCCGTTAAGTGGGAGGACCGACTCGAAATACTAGGCGCTCCCGAGAACGCGCCTTCCGGATCGCCGATCAGCTAACGATGAATGCGCGCAACGATCTGGATGTGGCACTTCACGATCTATTCTTGCCAATTGAAGTCAGCATACTTGACCGAGATCGCTGTGCGGCATTCATAGAGAGATCGGGTTGGGAGGAAATAGTCGCGCTTCGGGATGCGAACAACATACGCAAGCTACTCAACACGAGCCGCGCTCCGGCGATCAAGTTTGCGGCCGTTCTCCATCTACTTGAAGCCCATGCAATGCCGTCAGTGAGCAACATGCATTCGATTGATGAAGTTGTCGATGATCTGCGAACAAGAACGGTTGAAGAGTTGCGCGGGCTCTATTGGAACGACAAAGGCAACTTGCTGCGAGTTGAAACACTTGCCGTCGGGAATGCTGACTCAGTTGAGCTTAACCCCTATGCCGCGTTACGACCTGCATTTATGGTTGGCTCGCGCGCAATGTCGCTGATTCACAATCATCCGTCAAGCCAGGCCGAATTCTCGGCGGCGGATTTGGCCGCCTTCATTCGCTTCGGTAGAATTGCGAAAGAAGTCGGAATCGCCTTGAGGTCGTTGTATGTTGTGACTGCCACGTCGATGTTAGAGCATAGGTTTTAGCTGTTGAACAAAGAGAGTTGAAAGCGGCGCATCATTGGTGCGCCGCTTTTATTTTGCTATTGGTAGAATGAGTGTGAACGTCGCTCCAGCTCCCGGAGGAGATTCGACGCGCAAATCACCGCCGTGCTGCTGCATCAAATTGCGCGACATGTAGAGGCCCATACCAAGGCCTCCACCCTTTTCACGATGCGTTGCAAAGGGCTGAAACAACGTACCCACTATTTGTGGTGATATTCCACGGCCTGTATCCGAAACATGCAGCAGTACCTTGTCGTTCACAGACTCGCTTCGAAACGTTAGGTTTCCGCCAACCGGCATAGCTTCAATCGCATTCAATGTGAGATTGATTAGGACCTGCTCAATTTCGCCGGAGTTGATCGTGCACTCGGGAAGCTTTTGATCGAGATCGTACAACACTTCAACTGCTGCGCCGCGCAACTGCGGACCAAGTAGTGTGACGGTTCGTTCAACAACTCTGTTCAAGCTTTCCAGAGTCCTTACTGAGTTTTCAACTCGCTGAAGATCCATCAAGCTGCGCGCCATCAGGCGAATGCGCTCAACTGAATCTGACACAATGCTCAAACTTTCTAAAGCCTTTGCATCGTTGCCGAGCCTGTCGCTTATGCCCGCGAGATGCGACGCGATCGCCTGCAACGGGTTGTTGATTTCATGCGCAACACCACTTGCAAGTTTACCCGTCATGCCGAGCCGCTCTGAACGAGTCAGCCGCGCCTGCAGTTCACGTTGTTCGCTTATGTCGCGCACAATTCCTTGACCTGCGACGACGTCCTGACCCTGCCTAACCCAATGGTGCGACAGTGCAAACACTCTGCGATAACCCGTCTTCGTGAATAATTCAATATCGTGAGTTATCTTGTCTTCAGTTCTGCTCTGAATTTCCGCGATGGTATGCGCATTGTGTTCGCTATCTGCAGCAATATCGGTCAGCACGCTATCAAGCATTTGCCCAACGTAATTTTCGCGTGTATAACCGAGTAGTGCGCCAAACATCTCGTTCAAATAGATAATACGACCCTGCGCGTCCGTCAAATAGATAATGTCTTCGGTGAGACTGACCAAACGGCTGAAGCGCTCCTGAGCCTGTCGCAATTCAGCGCTCTTGTCAACGGACAATGTATCACTATTTTCTTGCCGCTTCTTCAGTTCTGCGCGCAACAATTGAGTCTCGATAAATGCCGCAGTGAGCTTAAGCAAAATTGCGATCGGTTCGCTGATCGCTGACAGGTCAGAATTGTCGGCGACGGGACAATCAAGCGAAAGAAAGCCTAATACCGTTCCATCGGATCGTTCAAGCGGGAGAATTAAGTTGATGTCTGACCAGTCACTAGGCCGTTCACCTGTAGGACTGTCCAGAACAAACCCTTTGCCCAATTGCATCAAGGGAGAGGAAGGCAAGACGGGCATCAGTGGCTGCCCGATCAGCGATGCAATGTTAACCGTTTTCTGTTCCGATACAAAATATGCCTGTGCATTTTGAACTCTGAATTTGTTGTCGCCTAACACTAGAATAGCGCGATCAAAACCTGCGCCGATCGCAATTTCCCGGCAAGTCCGCTCGAGCAAATTTGCAAGAGAATCCGAAGAAAACAAACCAGCACTTGCTTCAAACAGCTTGCGATATGTCGTTTCTACTGAAGGTTTCGCTTGATTGGTAATCGACTTGGCGTGCTCTTCCGCACGATCCAAAACAATGTTTATTTGCCAGAGTGGAGTTTGAGACAGGCTAACTATACTGAACAGACGAGATAGTTCGGAATGCTCCGCCAATTCTTGAAGCGAGCGATCGGTGTATCCAACGAATTGAATGTTATCTCTAAGACCTGTAAGCTTTGTTAGCGCATTCTTAGAGTCATCATCATCGAGCGAAATCAAGGCGACGCGCAAATCCTGCCAACCTTGAAAACTGTGCGCCTCGTCAAGATTGCTAACTACTCTGCACCCAAAACCTCGCAGAGCAAGAATTTCTTCAAGCTTTGCGCGTGCGGTTGTTTGCGATCCGATGATGAGAAGTGTTTTCAAGTCCGTCAGTGTTGGCAATAAATGTGGTTACAGACTAATACAATATAGCAAATGCCAAGCCTCATTCAAGAGGCGTACCTTACAAGTTTTATCTATGACACAAAGGCCCGTTCACATTGAACGGGCCTTCGTAGAGATTTGGATTCTCAAGGTTTGTAAATCAACATGCGGGTCGTGATAATTCAACACGAATGTTGACCCTTTTCAGGTTGACATTACGCAACCTTAACAGTGCTCACAGCACTCACATAAGCGGCAATTTGCTCCACAAGTTTATCAATCCCAATTGCCACCTCGCTAATGCGAGCCGAAAACATGAATGCGGGAGTTGAGACGACTCTTAGTTTGTGATCTACCACGCAATCCGTCACCGCACATTCCACATGGTGGCTACCGAAACTGTCCACCGCCTGCGAGGCGCCAGATACCTTGCCAACCGTCAATTGAGGATGGAAATCGAGGCCTTTCAATGCACGAGCAAGCACAACAGGTGAAATACAGATTACTCCG
Organism: uncultured Alphaproteobacteria bacterium; assembly: GCA_964587105.1. GTDB lineage: Bacteria > Electryoneota > RPQS01 > RPQS01 > RPQS01 > JABWCQ01. The sequence goes on from CAZPKG010000026.1 coordinate 4,286, forward strand.
ATCGGCTTCTTCGTCTGAACCGCCTTGCGCACGAATGATTCAACGAGCGGGTGCATCGTACAACTTTCACCGTTAACGGCAAAATCGCAGTAATTCTTTGCTGCACCGAATCCACCCGGAAAGATCACGGCATCTAACTTATCCAGCCAGTCATCAGACAGAGGTTCAATCTTGCCACGAGCAATGCGAGCGGCTTCGACAAGCACGTTGCGCGATTCGCTTGTCACTTCACCTGTCTTGTGATTGACCACATGCATTTGCGGCAAGTCCGGCGCGAGACACTGATAGGCAACTCCGCGTCGGTCAAGCGACAACAGAGTCAGAGTTGCCTCATATATCTCCGCACCGTCCAGATAGCCGCAGCCGGAGAGCACAACACCAACCGTAGGCATACTTGCCTCCCTGTCAGCCGATTTAGAGCTTCGTTGCCGCGATCACTGAACGTACAGCCTCGGCAGAATGATCGAACATCTTCTGTTCGTCGGCTGTGAACTTCATTTCAAGGATACGCTCGACGCCCTTGCGGCCAATGACCACGGGAACGCCCATATAGATATCCTTGCAGCCGTATTCTCCTTGCAGCCAAACGGCGCACGGCAGAACGCGTTTCTGATCAACTATGATCGATTCAACCATCTCAACGGCCGCAGCTGCCGGAGCATAATAGGCTGAGCCGGTCTTGAGATACTTGACAATTTCCGCACCGCCGTCGCGCGTGCGCTGTACAATCGCATCGACGCGCTCTTGTGAAACCAACTCAGTGAAAGGAACGCCGCCGACAGTGGTCAAGCGCGGCAGCGGGACCATCGTATCGCCATGACCGCCGAGCACAACCGCTGAAATGTCCTTCACGGATACGCCAAGCTCCATCGCGATAAACGTGCGGTAGCGAGCTGTATCGAGAATCCCCGCCATACCAAAAACGCGATGCGCCGGGAAGCCTGTGAGTTTCAAGGCCGTATAGCACATTGCGTCGAGCGGATTTGAAACGACGATGATAATCGCATTGGGTGAAGCTTTGGCCGCTTCGCCGATCGCCGAGCGCATAATCTCGATATTCGCCGCCAGTAAGTCGTCGCGCGACATGCCGGGAGTACGCGGCTTACCCGCAGTCATCACAATAATGTCGGAGTTCGCGGTGTCGGCGTAGCTATTTGTACCAATGATAGACGTACTCGAGCTGCCGACCGGCGCAGCTTCCCACATATCGAGGGCTTTGCCCTGCGGAATACCATCAGCGATGTCAAGCAGGACGACTTCCTTGCAGATATTCTTGTCGGAAAGAATGTAGGCACATGTGGCTCCGACATTACCAGCGCCGATTACGGTTACTTTCATGGAACTCTTGATGAAGGTTATGAGTAAGGTGAGGTGACCAAAACACAGAGTGCGGCTTCACTATGAAAGCCGCACTCTAAAAAACAGAGAAATTGAGGAGTCGCGCCGTGCGGCGGGCACTCACGCAGTCGGGGGAAGAATGTGCACGAACTTGCGGTTTGAACGACCGCCATCCGTGAATTTTACAACTCCTTCGCTCTTGGCGTAGAGAGTGTGATCACGTCCCATGCCGACCAAATCGCCGGGATGAATGCGCGTACCGCGCTGACGCACCAGGATTTCCCCTGCATTCACAAATTGACCGGCATAGCGCTTTACGCCAAGCATTTTGGGTTGGCTGTCGCGACCGTTGCGTGTAGAACCTTGTCCTTTTTTATGTGCCATGACGGTGAACCCGCTTGCTTAGTTAACTTCGATTTTCTCAATATGCAGCTTTGTGAACCACTGCTTGTGGCCTTTGTGCTTGCGGTATTCGGTGCGCTTCTTCTTGCGGAAGACGATCACCTTTGGATCGCGGCCGTGCTCGACGACCTTCGCGTGCACCTTAGCTGCGACGGTCGGCTTGCCAATCTTCAATTCCTTGCCTGTATGGAGCAAGAGAATGTCGTCAAGAATGACGATGTCACCGGGCTTGGTGTCGCCGCGGTATTGCACCTTGATGGTCTCGTCCGGGCGGACCTTGACCTGGTGGCCCTTGAGGTTACAGATTGCGTACATCATGTTCCGTTAGAATTATCAGACCCCAAATATATGAATCTCAACGGATAGTGTCAAGTAGCTGCTTTCTCAAGTGATTTAGCTTGAAACTCGGTTGTTACGTCGCGCTTCTGTTTCCAGCTGTAACCCTTGAATTCATCTACCTTTAGGGTCGAGTCTGGCTCAAGCTTGATATAGAGCAATGTGTCCCACATAATTCGCCGGAGGTGTGATCTCATGCCTTGTGTGATATATTCAACAATTACTGGATGTGCCTTAATCGTCAAGCCCATCTCCCCTGTCGCCGCGCGGAAGCGGCGTACCCATGACTGGAGGCGAGTCACGACCGTATCCTTCGACTCTATTAAACCAGAGCCTTCACACATAGGGCACGGCTCGTTAAAGGCCTGCACGAGCGATGACTTGGTGCGTTGGCGAGTCATTTCCAGAATTCCAAATTGACTTATCGGCGCCATGTCCCATTTGGCGCGGTCACCGGCCAGCGCCTGATGCATCGCATCGTACACTTTCTTGCGGTTGCTTTCGTGGTACATATCGATGAAGTCAATGATAATGATTCCACCGAGATCGCGCAAACGAATTTGCCGGGCAATCTCACGGCACGCCTTCATGTTAACGCGAGCATTATTCTCATCCTGATCCTCTTTTCCGACGAAGCGGCCTGAGTTCACGTCGATTGTGACGACCGCTTCGGTCTGTTCAATAATCAGGTAGCTGCCGCCGCCAAACCACACTTTACGCGACAACCCTTTCTCAATTTCCTGCTCAATGTTGTAAAGATCGAAAACCGGTCCCGGACCTTCATGGAATTGTACCCGGTCGAGCAACGGCCTTGCGACGGCGCGCACATACGCGCGGATTTCGCGATAGAGCCGCTTGTCATCGATGACCACGCGCTCAATATCCGGGCCGAACAAATCGCGTATGATGCTTGACGTAAGCGGCGCTTCCTTGTGAATACGGCTCGGAGAAGGCGCCGTTTCTATTTTCTTCTCGATCATCCGCCACAATCGCAAGAGCGTGTTTAGGTCGTGCCGCACTTCGGCGTCAGTTTTGCCTTCGCCAATCGTCCGGCAGATCAAACCAAAACCATCCGGTTTGATTTGCTTCAGAATGCTCTTGAGGCGTTTGCGTTCCTTTACGTCAGGAATCCGCTTTGATACTCCGACAAGATTGTCGCCCGGAACAAGCACAAGAAATCGCCCCGGTAATGAAATTTGCGACGTCAGCCGCGGCCCTTTCGTTCCAAGCGGTTCCTTGATGATCTGAACAAGAATCTCTTGCCCCTGCTTCAATTCCGCGCGAGGTTTCCAGGCACGCTTGCGGCCTTCGCGCTTCTCGGGTAAAGTAACTTCTTCCATGTCCGTGCCTTCGGCCATTTCTACAGCGCTTTGGTACAGATCGGAGAAGTGAATGAAGCCGTCAATCTCCCAACCAATGTCAAGAAACGCGGCCTGCATACCCGGGAGCACTTTGCGCACCGTGGATTTATAGATGTCGCCCACGTTGCGCTCGGCGTCGGGAAACTCAACAAACAAATTTACCAACGAACCGTCTTCAACAAGCGCAACGCGCGTTTCGGTGGTCGTTGAGTTGATTACCAGTTCTTTTTTCAAGCAATACTCGCGCGATTTTTCCGCGCGTCCAATTTAGTTACAGCCGGCAATTGCCGACGCTAAAATAAACTTAACAAAGACACGTGCAATTGCCCGTTCAAAGGCGAATCACCGGTCGCAATTCCGTAGTCCACACCCCAAACACCAATTCCGGTCTCAAGCCTCAATCCTATTCCATAAGCGAGATGCGGATCCCAATCTTTGCCCGCTGCTCCACCGGACTCACTGTTAATAGATACAGCGCCCCAATCGCTGAACAGGGCGAACCGAGATGATTGACCTAACCAATATCGCGCTTCAACTGTGGCCCACGCGATTCGCTCACCCAGAAATTGCTCTTCACGGTACCCGCGTAACGTGCGGGCGCCGCCTAATCTGTACAAGTCCGCAGTTTGAATCCGGGGTTCATCCGACGCCAGGATTCGCGCGTGTCCGCTGAAGTTGGCGATCCAAAACGGAAACACTTCCCGATTCACCTCGACGTCAACGGTAGCGCGCTGCTGCTCGAATTTCGTTTTGTCTGAACCCAACGGCGGTTCGTCCGTGGTTCTATATCCGCGTGCGGCCGTTGACTCGAATCGAATTCCGCCGCGAGGATTTGTCAAATGATCACGTGTGTCAACCGCCGCACCGACCTCATACAACAGCGTTTGATTTGTCACAAAACCTAATGCAACGGCGGTTACTGAATCCGCCAGTAACTCTTCGCGCGAGACGCCTGAAAATAATTCGGTTGAAGCCGAAACGGGAATCCCAAATCGGACGCCATACTTGCGCGTAACATACAGCGTATCCTCCACGCGCTGCTCAAAAGACAAATCCGAGTGAAGCGGAGTTCCTGCTATCCATGATTCACGCCAAGCTAACGCGAGTTGCTGCACTCCGCCAGCAGGACGTTGCCAGAACACTTTGCCCCGCCTGCCCGTGCCGAAGAGATTCAAGAATTGCAGATCAATCAGACCTGTGACGGTTTGCGCTTCGTCGTTAGTCTTGGGAGTAAGTCCGGCTACAATGTCAATGCGGGAAAGCTTGTTTTCCGAAACATCAAACAGCACACCGCTCTTGCCTTCATCGTTGACAACGATTCGAGGGTCACTGACGGAACGAATATATTCAAGCTGCGAAAGTCTGCGCCGAGCTTGCGATGCAAGCCCCTCATCATATTCCGAACCGATTTTCAGTCTGCTCTCGCGCGCAAGCAGTTTCGCTTGTGAGATTTTATTTCCTGAAAACTCAATATACTCAATCGTTATGCGAGGTCCGGCAGAGAACTTCAAGTACGGAGTTACTAATTCGCTCTCAAGATCGAGTGACAGTGAATCTAACTCGACTCGTGCGTAGGGGTATCCATTTTTCTCACACCAAAGCAGGATGTCCTCAGCTGATGATTCAATTCGCCAACTCTCATAGAGGGCATTTTGCATAATCAACAACTGGCTTAGCAAGGTGGACGCTAGCAATGCGCTATCCCCAAACATTCGCGCGGGCACAAGTCTAAATCTTGCACCGGAATCAACGAAAATCGTATCGCCTTGCAGCCTTGTGCTCGCAGCAAAATAGCCCTGTGAAACAAGTGAATCAACAAGCACTTGCTCGATTTCGGAAATGCCTTTGGTCGTATCGATTGGCGCCCATTTCTTGAGTGCAGAAGTAGTAACCTCTCCCTCAGACATTACTTTCCAACGTTGCTCTCCGCGCGCAACCACAGGGGACACGAACAGACAAAAAGCAATAATTAGAAAACGCACGCGCATCAGAATGTAGCTCGCACTTCAACTCGACCGATATGTACAGTTTCTTCACCGGAATCGCGACGTCCCGTATAGTTCAAAGAGCCTGTGAAGTTATTCGCTAACGCAAGCGTTAATCGTAGCGACCAACGATAGTTCTCGCCGCGATTCGATCCGGCCGCCAAATCCTGAGGAAGCCGATATCTATTTGACGAAACATGAATCCAATGAAATTCGGCATCCACTCTTCCCTTACGAAAACTTGAGTAACCGGCGCGAGGTGCAAGTTCCCGAGTTGACGCTTGCGATTGGCTGCGCTCGTCTTTTGATTCACCTGCAACGAATTGCAGTCCCGTTTCCCAGCGGTCAGTTATCGTCCAAAGCACGTCTTGCTTGCCGGATTGCCGCGTGACATCTGTGCTTGCAATTGCGACGCCTTGATAAGCCGATCGTTCAAGCTCGGAAACAACTTCAGTTTCGCCTCGCAGGTTGGCAAGGTAACGAATGCGTGCGCGAATGGAGCCTTCGCGTCGGATCGTTTCCTGAGCGCCATTTGTGAACCGTGAGACCTGCGAAGCTGAGTTTACACCTCTGATTCTGAACGAAACGTCGCGCGACAGTCGGTTGACGTGAATATCCTGCCGCAATGAAAAGCGCCCGTCAATCGTTTCGGCGGATCTGAGCTTCCGGCGATCAAGCAACAAGAGACCCAATGTGATCGGGAGCCGAGTCTGTTCCTCAAGTGTCGCTTCGGTTTCGAATGCAAATCGCCGCCAGATCGTTTTCTCATCGGCGCGCACTTCATCAGGTCTGATCCAGAGCAGCCCCGACGTCTTGATCTCTGACGAAGGCTCGAAATTGGCTGTGTTCCTCGAAACGAGAATATAGTCGCCTTGATCATCAGGTACATAGACTCCGTTTTCGAGGCGGTATGAACCTTGTCCCGGTTCGGTTGGAACAAATATTTGGATTTGCTGCTCAGTACGCGATTTGAGAGCATCGTACAAAACGTTTAACTCAAAGGTGCGACTTCGAGGAGTCAATAACAATTCGAGCCGCCCTGCGTCAGAACTAATTGACGCAGAATCACCGTTGACAAAACTCTTGTCACGATGAACCCAACGCAATGAGCCGCGTCCCAAATCTATCGGCGACCAACGCACTTCACTGCTGTAGAATTTCGCTTCCGTGCGTTTCTTGAAATGATCGCCTGCGCTCCGTGCATCGTCTTGTCTGAATCCCGCGTCGGTATCGAATTGCAGAGATCTATTCAATGATAAGACATTTCCAATACTGCCGTCCGCAAATCTGAAACCGTCATTGATGGTCCGAGAATCCCGTAATTGACGCTCTCTATTCAATTTGAATCGTGGAGCAAAACTTCTCCACACTGTATTTGCGTCAACTCGCTGACGAATCCAATCTGTCTCGCGTGCATTCGTGCTGTCCTCGCTCAGGATGGCCGTATGCTCGGCGCGCAACATCGTCTTGCTGGAAGGTTGAAATGATGAAGTCACTCCGAAACGGCGGCTCGTAAAGGCCTCACCGCGTGACATAAGCCCGCTTGATCCGTTCAGATTAACGAACTTAACAGGCGAAAATCCTACGCTTCCTTGCCCTACAACTTCAGTGGCTTCGCGAATAGCTGACCCTGCCCACTCGCGGGCAAACTCGATGTCGTCGCTGCGTGCTATGTCTGTAAACGTTGATTCGCGCACACGGCCTTCAGCACCTGCAGTGAACTGTCGAACTTTGTATCCGCCAAACTGTATCTCCGGATTGCTGTAACCGAGTTCCAAAGCCGACGCGACTCCTTGATTGTCAGCATCATTTCGTTCGGAGTGGGTATTTCGATCTTGATTGCTCATCGCAATTTCAAGGTTGCTCCGAAATCCTTGCTGTACTGGGCGTTCAAGCCTAAACGCTACCAACTCCTGCGACGTAGGAAGCGGGATTCTGCGTGCAGCTCGGTACTTCCCAATACCCTCTCCGACAAAATAAAAGTATGTTCGACCAAACTCATCTGCGGCAGCTTCATATTCTCCCTGCGCAGCTCCAAAGTTATCAAAGAACACTTGCCATTGCCCTTGCGGCTCGCCAGCCAATGTGGGTGGGACGTAGACAAAAATGGAGATCGAAGTTCCAGAGACTAACGTGTCCCTTCGAACATAGTCGCCCAATCCTTGTCCTAATGAATCTGCCGATGGCGAAAACGCAAACCCCGCAGAGTCACCGGCATTTTGAATTGCAGTGATGCTTTCCTCATTGATCGAAAACCTAAGCGGCCGAGTTCGATCATCGCGTTCAGAAATGTATGTGACGTAGGCTCCTGACGCAAGCGAGCCGGAATTTACTCCCGTGCGCGCCGCCCAATAATGCCTTTCGTAATCTTCGTTCGAGTATTCAAACTCAACGATGATACGAGAGTCTGAAGTGATCAATCGTCGTGACGAGAATGTAATTTGACCGGACGCATAGTCAATGATGTAGTCATTGTTCTCGCCCCGTTTTTGAACCACGCCGTCGAGCCACACCGTTTCCGTACCGGCGAGAATGATGACGTCCGTTTCACCATTCTTCCCTGCAAGTGGATACGGCCCCTGCACACTCTCCACGCCATTAAATCTATTGGTGTGAAACTCTCCACGACTGATCGCCGCCGACACTACCGCGTTTGCGCCGTGCGATTTGGCGCCAAGATTTAAGCCGGAGAGTTTGCGCGCATATGCATCATACCGTCGGCCGCTAAGTTCAAACTCGTAATCCCCGATTGTCGCCTCAAAGTGCGGCGACCGCGCCGTCACGTACACTTTGTCGAGTTCGCGAATGGACTCTGACGTGCCTTCTGGTTGAATCGGGAGATTTTGATCGCTGAGCGCGGCCACAACATCCACGTTTGAGCCCACTTTCCCTTCAACCTGTAGCGACAGCGCTGATTCAAAAGCGAGGTCCTGATTTGTACCGATCTGCACACTTCGCACAAGTGATCCGCTTCGACGCAAATTTGACCATGCTGATGAAGCCGGCTCACTTTGAAACGTGATCGGAGGGGCTGAGGAATCCTGTTCGGCCTTATAGTGAGTCAGTTCCCGCAACGATCTATGCGCGTAACTTCTCGACAACGAGATTGGCGAGTACGCATACTCAACCCTAAGAGTGTCGCCGAGACTGAGCGGCGAGTAAAGCCAAATCAAATGACCGGGGGCAACAACTCTGTAATCGCGCAGCGGCTCAAGCCATGAGCCGTTCTTCTGAATTTGAATGGAATCAGCTTCCACCCATCGATTTGGCAATTCAAAGAGCGTATCTGAATCAGCGCGCGTAAAAATGACTTGCGTCCGCCTCGTTGGCAACTTGCCGTTTGTTGTCTCAGTTGCGCATGCACTCTCTACGGAGATGCAAATGACAATTGCAAAAATGAGCAACAACAGCAGCGCTCTTGGCGAAGTCACACTTGCTATGGCCAAGTCACCCTTTGTAACGTGCCACCGACGACATCAAGCAAGTAAAGTTCGTTGCGTGAGGATGCCTCAATTCGCAGTTCTCGTGGTATTTTATTTATATCCCACACTTCTGAAAGGTTGAGTGAATCAACTTTGCTTTCGGCGCGTCGATATATGTACGTATAGTCTATCCCAAAAAGCGTCGAATCGACCGAGCAAATTTGACCAATCTCTAATTTTGATCCGAAAGCGTCAAATCTATGCGGATCGCTCAGAAATACGTCACAACGATAAAGCCTGCTGTCTTCTTTATTGATCCAAAGGACGCCGTACGCATTTGAAAAACACAAAGAAACCGGCACGCCAAACTGCTTGCCCGATTGACCGCCGAGTCGAGCAACAACCTCGAAAAAATTGTCATAACGGAGAAGTTGACCGTTATCCGCTTCGTAAACAAATAGGTCGCCCGCAGGGTTGCTTTCAATCAAACGCGGCTCTAAAGCATCACGAGCGGCGTCTTCTACCGTCATTTCGCCTTTCCGCTCGAGCAATCTGCTATACTCCACAATTCTACGTTTGCCCGAATCCGCAACATATACTCTGCCATTTGAACCGATTGCAACATCAACCGGCCAACGAAGTTCACTTTCTGATCCGCCTTTGCTGCTTTCAAATACAACGGCACCAGTGCTGTCAATCGCCAATAGTCGATTGTTTCCAGAATCAGCTACATAGATGAGTCCGCCAACCCCGATTGCTAAGGCAGCGGGCCGCCGCAAAGGTGTGTCTTTTTCTTCGACTATTGTAGTGACAGAAACTCCTGTTTGCGCCAATGCAAATGAAGCAGTCAGGAGAATAAAACTGATCCACCTCATACGAAAACTCTCGGCGCCGCAAGCGCTCTACGATACATCTCTTCATACACGCGGGCTGATCTACGCCACGAGAAGTCCTCTTTCATGCCGTGTCTTTGAATTTTGCGCCAGCGGGATGTGTCCCTGAACATTGTGAAGGCACGCTTCAGCGCATGCGACAGCGCATGCGAACTGTACTCGCGAAACAGAAATCCAGTGCCGCTCACCGAATTATGACTGAAATCAGAAATGGTGTCTGCAAGGCCGCCTGTCTCTCGCGCGATTGGTGGTGCACCGTAACGCAATGCCATCATCTGGCTTAAACCACACGGCTCAAACAAGGATGGCATCAAGAACATATCCGTGCCGCCGTAAATCAAATGAGAAAGCGGCTCATTGTACTCGGTTATCAACTTGATGCGCTGGGGATAAGCTCGCTCGAGCAACCTAAGCTGCGATTCATAGGCAGGATCGCCGTTACCGAGAATGATCAACTGAGCGGGCGAACTAATCAACTCGCCGATAATCGGAAGCAACACACCAAAGCCCTTTTGCTCTGAAACACGAGTAACCATGCCGACGACGGGCGTCGTTTGGTCATATTGCAGGCCGCACCTTTCACACAATGCGCGTTTATTTCGGTTTCTTAGTGCGAGTGTTGTGGCATTGTATCGAACTTCAAGCTCTTCGTCAGTTTCAGGATTCCAGACTGTCGTGTCAAGTCCGTTCAGGATTCCAAAAAAGTGCGAATGACGCTTGTGCAAGAGCGGCCCAAGACCGAATCCCATGTGCTCAATTGTCCTCAGCTCGTGGGCATATGTCGGGCTCACTGTGTTGATCGCATCAGCCATCTCAATTGCGAGCTTCAGAAGGTTTAGCATTCCGTGAAACTCTGCAGGGCCACCCAACTCGGCATATTCATCGGAATGATCAAACCAGACGCGGGAGCCCCCGTGGAAGCGGCCTTGAAAGGCCATGTTGTGAATCGTAAAAATAAACCGGCTGTCGTCAAACAGTCCGCCAAATCGCGGCGAACGCATGAACAAAGGAAGCGAACCTGCTTGCCAATCGTGACCATGAATGATCTGCGGCACCCAGTTGTTAATCTGGCACCAGTGCAACGCTGCGCAGGCCAACATCGCAAAGCGCGCATCATTGTCTTCATAATCGCGATTCGTCGCCGGATCGTAATAATAACCTGCTCGCCCGTACAGTTCTTCACACTGAATAAACAAGTAGCGCACGCGCTGCGATGAATGTTTGTGCTCGGCAAACGCGGCATTAAACTCGCGATTATTGAGTGTGATCGCCGACGTATGCAAGTAGCCGTTTGAAACAAAATGTCGGAGCGAGCCATAGAAAGGTGAAACCACCACGACATCGTGGCCGTGTTCTGCCAAAGCCGGAGGCAGAGATGAACACACGTCTGCAAGTCCGCCTGATTTTGAAAACGGCGCGACCTCTGAGGCAACGTGAAGTATCCGCAGCGGAGCAATCGTCATTCGAGTGTCGCCAATCTTACGAGATTGCGGCCATTGCGTTTCACCCAGTAGAGCGCCCGATCCGCGCGGTCAATCATATCTTCAGGACTTTTGCAGCCGGTGCTGTCCGTGACTCCGCATGAAATGGTAATAGGGGCAAGTTTTTCATTGGAGTCAGAGATAATCTCAGTAGATGAAATTACTTTGCGAATCTTTTCTGCGACGATTATGCCTTGTTCTGCGCGCACCTCGGGTAAGATCAAGGCGAACTCTTCGCCGCCGTACCTTGCTACTACGTCTATGTCACGAACAGTACGGCGAATTTGGCTCGCGACCCAAGTCAAGACGCGGTTGCCGGCTTGATGTCCGTATGAATCGTTGTAGTTCTTGAATCCATCCACGTCTATCATCAGCAGCGTCATCACACCGCCGTAACGCAGCGAGCGTTGAAACTCCGTGCGAAGCTGCGTCAAAAAGAACCGGTGATTGAAGAGATTCGTTAGCCCGTCAACCATCGCCATACGCTGAGTTCTTAGGTGTTGAGCGGTTCTATCGAAAATTAGAGACATGCCGTGCTGAACGGTGGGCAACGCAGATTCTTCGGATGTTGATATAAATGCGTCACGTGCAAACAGCAGCTTAATCACTCCAAAGCGTTGACCGCGATGAGTCAAGGGAATGAAAAGGCCGCACTGAAGACCTGAACCTTGATTGGCCGGTGGAAGCGACATAACCCGTTCATCAAGAGTCGTAATAAGCTCGGGTGTTCCCTTATGCAGTAACATGCTCTCGTAGTCCGGGGCTAACGGCACCGGCCATTGGAACTCGGGTTTCGTTGCGTAAATCCATGACCATCCGTCAGGACGATCCGGCCAATAAACCGTTGAACTGAGCGGAGCAATTTCGAGATAATCCGGTGAAAACAAATTGCGCATCCGGCTTTCGATGGCATCGAAGAAATCCGCCCCTTCACGATCAAACCTATGTTCATTTTGAACACACTCAAGCGCTCGACTGCGGCAACGTTGCTCCCACAATCGCCAAAGATTTTCGAGTACCGCTTTGATCGGCCCGCTGGTTTCACCAATTTGGATTCCACTGCACTCAACACCGAGACTCTCTAACATCTCATGTACCTGTTTCAGGGGTGCGAAGCCAATAGTGAATCGCTCCCCGTGAACGGAAAAGAGCGCTGGACAAATGGGTTCCGGCTCGACGATCATGGCCAAATTTTCATCCGGGTGCAAATCAATACTTGTGCCCGAAAAGCCATCGAGCGAGAGTCTCAGACGCTTCGGCAGTGAAAGATCGATGGCACGCACCTCTTCACCCGACGCGCGAAGCAAACGCCAATGTTGCATTTGGTTTTGCGCTCGAAACGTTGTGAAAAGGGATGTCATAGCAATGTGCTTAGTAGCGTTGTGTTGAAATTGCGTTTTCAAAAACCTGCTCGCCTCCAATCCAAACCTCATCTGCAAAGGCGCTCCCAAGATAGTAGGCGAGCGACTCCGGGTTGGGAAGGTTCCAAAGAGAGAAATCGGCAGGGCGGCCCAATTCAATCGAGCCAATTTGATTTTCCATCTTGAGTGCCCGCGCCGCATCAAGAGTAACTGACCAAATCAGTTCACGAATCGAAAGCTTGCCGTAGATCGAAGCTGTCGTCAGACAAAATGGAATCGACTCGGTCATGGACGTGCCTGGATTCATGTCTGTTGCAATTGCCATTCTCAAGCCGCTGTCAACAATCTGACGCATCGGCGGATAGGGAATAGCATTCATATAGTAAACACACGCCGGCAAAACAACAGCGACGACATTTGCATTTCGAAGTGCGTCAATCTCGGACTGACTGAGAAACTCAAGATGATCTGCACTGCGTGCGCCAAGTTCGGCGGCGAGTGAGGCTCCGCCCGAGTGCCCGAATTGATTGGCATGAATTGTGATTGACATTCCACACTCTTGCGCGGCAGACAATATCCGACGAGATTCCTCAACAGTGAACGCGCCTTGCTCACAGAACACGTCCGCACACGACGCAAGTTTACGCTCGTACACTTCGGGAATCATCTCGTCAACGACGGTTTGAACAAATTCCTCGCGTCGACTTTGCATTTCCTGCGGGATCACATGAACCAAAAAAGTCTTGCTCATTCGCTGCGGAATAATCTTTTCGATCTCTCGCATCGCAATGAGGAGTCGCTCTTCACCTTTCCACGTCAAGCCATAGCCGCTTTTGCATTCAATTGTTGTCACTCCGCCAGCAAGCGACAATTCAAATCGCGGCAAAGATTCGCGAACTATTTGCTCGACAGAGGCCGTCGTGATTTTGCTCGCCGAGGCATGAATGCCTCCGCCGCATTCGGCGATCTCCTGATAGCTCGCGCCTCGATTTCGCATGAAAAACTCGCCTGAACGATTCCCAACGAAGATTGGATGTGTGTGGCAGTCCACAAAACCGGGCAGCATAAGCTTATGATTGGCGTCATGTCTTTCAACATCCGCGGGCACAGTCTTGAGCAAGTCAAACGATCTGCCAATCGCCGCAATTCGACCGTCTTCGATCAATACCGCCGCATTATTTTGTTCAAAGAGCGGACGACTCGAATCGTCCTTGTCCTTGATCAGCGGAGTCACCAACTTGCCGATATTATGAATGAGAACTCTGCCCAACGGTCATCTACCTTTGAAGACCGCTTCACGTTTTTCGAGAAAGGCCGCTGTGCCTTCATTTTTGTCATCGGTAGAGCAACAATCTGCAAACAAACTCTCCTCGATTTTCAATCCCTCCGCAAGCGGACGACCTGCGCCTTGATATACTGCCTCGAGAATTGCTTTGCGAGCAAGCGGCGCCGCTGTCGCCAATTGGGCCGCAATCTCCTTTGCGCGCACCAAAGTTTGTTCATGTGCAACGACTTCGTTAGCCAGCCCCCATTGTAAGGCCGTGTTGGCGTCGATCATGCGGCCGGACAAGAGTAAATCAAGCGCACGACCCGTTCCAACGAGGCGAGACAATCTTTGAGTTCCTCCGTAACCCGGAATTATGCCGAGTTTTATTTCGGGCTGGCCGAATTTTGCTTTTTCTGATACGATGCGCAGATGGCAAGCCATTGCCAATTCACACCCTCCGCCCAAAGCAAATCCGCCGATAGCTGCGATTACCGGAATAGAAAGCGACTCAATATGAGAAAACAGTCGATTCCCGCGTTGCGTGAAAGTCAAGCCGGTGTTGCCGTCGAGATCATGAATCTCGGCAATATCAGCGCCTGCCACAAAACTTTTCTCTCCCGCTCCAGTTATTATAAGGGCGCGAATTTCGTCGTGCAATTCGGATTTCAGGCACGCCTCAATATCATTGAGCGTCGCACCGTTCAGTGCATTCAGGGCTTTTGGCCGGTTGATTATGAGAACACCAAAATTTGCTTCGGCTTCCCATTGAATGTTTTCATAGCTCATGATTAATAGTTTAAGCCCGGAATTCGGACGTTTCTTGTTTTGGCAGTTTGTGTTGCTAATTCATAACCTGCATCGTGATGGCGGAAAACGCCCATTGCAGGATCATTTGTCAATACGCGTTCGATTCGTTTTGCGGCTTCCGGTGTTCCGTCCGCGACAATCACCTGTCCGGCATGTTGTGATGCTCCAATGCCGACTCCGCCGCCATGATGAAAGCTCACCCACGTCGCGCCGCTGGCCGTATTTACCAGCGCATTTAAGAGCGGCCAGTCGGATATTGCGTCAGATCCATCCTTCATCGCTTCAGTTTCACGGTTTGGTGATGCTACGGATCCACAATCAAGATGGTCCCGACCAATCACGATCGGAGCGGTTACTTCTCCCGATGCGACAAGGTCATTCATTGCCAGGCCAAGCTTTGCTCGATCACCTTGTCCAAGCCAACAGATTCTTGCGGGGAGTCCTTGGAAAGGAATCTTGGGTGTCGCTACTTTGATCCAGCGCTGCAATCCTTCGTCATTCGGAAAAAGTTCGAGCGCCTTTTTGTCAATCGTGTAAATATCTTCAGGTTTTCCCGAAAGCGCCGCCCAACGAAACGGTCCTTTGCCTTCACAAAAGAGCGGCCGCACGTAGGCGGGCACAAAACCGGGATAAGCGAAAGCCTCCGCATAACCTGCTTTCAACGCTTGACCGCGCAAATTGTTGCCATAATCGAACGCAATAACACCTTGGTCCTGCAATTCCTTCATCGCACGGCAATGAACTGACATCGATTGCATCGAACGCTTGATGTATTCACGCGGATCGCTCGCACGTAGTTTCAAAGCATCGGTGTACGACATACCGTGAGGAATGTAGCCGTGCAATTCATCGTGTGCGGAAGTTTGATCCGTTACAATGTGCGGAAGATTGTCGCGTTCCAGAATCGCAGGAAAAATGTCCGCACAATTACCGAGAAGTCCGACTGAAAGCGCTTCCTCATTCTGTGCCGCGTTTGTCACAAGTGCAAGAGCTTCATCGAGTGAATCCGTCGCGCGATCACAATAGCCAATTTCTACTCTGCGTTTCAAACGGGCGGGGTCAACCTCAACACACAATACGGCGCCGCCGTTCAACGTGACTGCAAGCGGTTGCGCGCCGCCCATCCCACCAAGTCCCCCGGTGAGCGTCCACGTTCCGGTAAGCGTGCCACCGAAGTGCTGACGTCCTGCCGCTGCAAATGTCTCGTATGTGCCTTGCAATATGCCCTGCGTACCAATGTAAATCCACGAACCCGCGGTCATCTGACCATACATGATCAGTCCTTTTGCTTCGAGTTCGTGAAAGTAATCCCACGTCGCCCATTGCGGCACAAGATTCGAGTTCGCAATCAGCACGCGCGGCGCGTCAACATGCGTCTTAACGACGCCAACCGCTTTGCCCGATTGAACAAGCAAGGTCTCGTCGGCTTCAAGTTTTGTCAACGCGCTTAGAATTTGCTCGAGCGCCTCTCGATTTCGCGCGGCTTTGCCCGTGCCGCCGTACACAATCAGGTGCTCACGATCCTCCGCGACCATTGCGTCGAGGTTGTTTAGCAACATGCGATAGGCAGCTTCTTGCAGCCATCCCTTGCATATCAGCTTATTCCCAGTTGGCGTCTTAGGTATTTCAAACATAAGATATTACTACATTTACATATTTCTTGATCAAGCCAAGGTAGCTTTCGACCAGTAAAGAATATAGCTACTAAGCCTATAAAAATCAAGCCGCTTATTAGGCGGCTTGACAATAAGTCTGACTTGATTTGATCCGGAGCACTTGCTTGACCTTACTCCGATCAGAGTCGCATCCTGATACTCATTGTGCGTTCGTAACTCTTCCATCAACTGTTACCCAGAAGTCTGCTTCAGGAGCCTCAGCAGGTGAGTCAACTACTACGAAATCACTCCGAAAATCGGGACTTCGATAACGGTACTGCAACCCCTGATCCGAAGTACCGGGCATAAAAAGCCAAAATGGTTGATCGTACTCCGAGTATCCTTTCGGTCCGGCTTCACACGCAAAAAGGACTTGACGATCAAGCGGTTCTGGCATCAGCCGTTGGACCTGATCAAGAAAGTCCTTGCCCCGCGTGTGCATGCGCAGGATTCCATCCACTTTTTCATTCGTTGCGATCTGAGAAAACACGATCCAGATGCCAAAAAGAGAAACAAGCGCTAACTTCATACCGGGACGTGAATATCTCCAAAGTGCGCTTACTAAGAACGCGCATGCGAGTATTCCCAGAGGCAGAGATCGGGAGAGATTTCTTTCGTTTGTGTGATCAAATAGCAGGACAGGACCTTGCACCAACATGAAGAGAACAACCAACCACAAAACTCTCTTTGTGCTTCCATTATTGTGAAGCTTCAACACTCCATAGGCGAGTAACCCAAGAGTGATTGTCAAAAAGACTATCGCAAAAATGGTCAAGGGCAAATTGTGGAGGAAAAGCTGGATGGTTGAAACTGGACAAACAAGCGCTCCGCTGATCAAAGCTAGATTATACAGAATATTGCCGCCAAAGTGAAAACTCCAGTCGGAATTGCTGTTACTTAGAGGAAGATCAAGCGCAAAGGTTCTGATTGAGAGATATGCTGCCAAAACAACCAAACTTGCTGCGACCGCATACATATGACCCGAGCGTTCTGGTACACCACGCCGGTCTGAGACAATCCACGCCGTGAGCGGGATGAAGGGGATCATGACTCCCGCCTCTTTGCCCAGGCATGCGAATGCTGTGAGAATTCCGGTTACTGTTGCGTATGCATGCATCTGTATCTTCCCATTTTCATGCATACCACTCAAACCCACAACAAGGATTACAGATAGCGTAACAATAACATCGCCCATTATGTCCGGTTCGCCACCGAGCACCTGGTTTTGATGAAGAAAGAATACCGCCCCGGCGACAAAACTCGCGCCACGGGAAAGTCCGATCGCACGCGCCGACCAAACGAGACATATCCCACAAATCAAGATAAATGCGAGCTTGACTATCTGGACCCAGACAAGCGATTCGCCATCTGCAAGCGCGAAGTGCATCACATGCAAAGGTCGCCACATTGTGAAAAGTGGCGTTTCAAAGAAATTCAATAGTCCTCGAAACAAGCTTACGCCCGTCATACAGCGATTTGCGTCAGAAATCAGTGCCCAATCATCGTAGAGTGGGGTGATCCAAACTGCCCTGCCATATTGCAAAGAATACATGACGGCAGACAGCCAAAATACCGATGCATGTATTTGCATTTGATGTTTGAATCGTTGCAATTTCTAAAACATCTCCTGCAAGTGGGCCACTCTGAGCGCGTTTTCTTTCATCAAATATAATGTTCTTGTGGAATCAATGGCTCATAATTCAATCAAGCCGCTTATTAGGCGGCTTGACTATGAGCTGATATTGCATGCTAGCTATCGCTCCGGTCTGAGTGCTTCATACTTCGTTTTCAACGCCAGGCTGTCCCCCATCCCGTTGTCATAGTTCAGAAGAGCGCGTTCCCACGAGCCATAGGCCGGATTGGGAAGCATCAGCCAATGCGTTCCCCACCAGCTCATGTAGTTCTTGGCGATCGCGTTTCGCTCCTCGGTGGACTTCTTGTACCCAAAAAAGTCATCGAGATTATCGCCGGCGATTTGCACAATCCGGTGTGTACGTGCAATATACTCGCGGCGCGAACTCTTATCTGATCCCCAGCCTTCACGCTCGTCTTTTGTAAGCACTTGCTCTGACGTGGCCGTTTGCGGAAAACCCTGTGCACGCAAGTTTTGCCATGTACAATCGTCAAGCTTGACGTCGCGATTGGTCACATAGAAGATCGCCACACCACGTTTGTCCGCTTCTTTCAAATACTCGACTGCGCCGGGCAGTGCGACCGCCTTCTTTTCACAACACCACTCATCCCAGCCTGTCGGGTAATTTGATTTGTCAATAATCAACCTCGCCTCGTAGTAGGAATTGTCAAGAACCGTTTCATCAACATCCACGATGATCGCCGGAGGCTTTGTGCCGTAGGGTGGCTTTTGTTCGCTTGCTGCCGTCCAATCTGAATCAGCTAACGCACGATCCAACGCATCCAATGCGCCAAGGTAAACCGTTTCACAAGCCGCATAATACTCCGCCGACTGTTGCATCCAGAGCACACTGTGCAATAGCTCGTGCGTTTGACGATGATAGACGTACGGCGTGGTGTGCGAGCAAGATATCATCAGTAATCCGACTAATCCTGCCATCGCGATGTTCGTTCGAATATTCAACTATGTTTCTCCCGAATTGCTTTTCTTTTCGCAAGCGTGTCCCACAGTGTCGAGACTAAGTAGCTTGCAAACATCAATTGAAACAGAACAAGGATGATCCGATATCTCGGCAATACAATCGTCGGTACATAAAGCGCGAGATAACCGAGCACTGACAAGACAATTACGCCGTCCAACAGTCGTCTCTTCACAAGAAGATAAAGGCCCGGCAAGGCCAGCAATAACAAGATGACGTAGCTCATGCGGTACACCATGTTAGAAGCCAAGTAATGTGTTGGATCAAACCACAAATAGTACTTCAGCCTTTTCAAACACAATACCAGATACTCGCGCGGATGAGAGGCTATCCATGATTTTGCCGTGTCGCCGTAGAATCGATCACGTTGTTGCTCATCATCCGGCAATATGCCTGTCTTGTTTTCTCCAAATTCATGCCATCTAAGGCTCAACTGGTAGTCACCGTTAATTGTCTTGTCTGTTCCCGTTGCCTTGTCGTGGTTACCCATGAACAAGTTCAAGCCTATTCCCGTGCGCAAGGGAATAAACACTCCCTGAGTTCGGTAGTTGTAAATCCACCAAGGAGAGAATAGGATTATCCCGGTTAAGATTAGTGGAATATGAAGTCGGGCAAGCGCGAGATTGCGAGGTTTTTTCTTCCAAACGAGCATTATGCCAACAGAAACAGCAATAATTACAGCGCCTTCCTTAGTCAAAATTGTTATGACGCATATTGCAGCCAAACCAATTACCAGCCACGGTCCTATTTGCGAAGTTTCGATCTTGCGCACAACTACGTAAGCCCAAAGCATCCATAATACCATAACGACGTACGCAAATTCAGGGACTGCTCTGATCGGCAGGAATATCATCTCCGGATAGATCGCGAAAGCCAAGGCTGCCATCTGCCCTGTACGCACGGACCACCATTCGCTTGCAAGTTTATACATAGGGTATGTACCACTCGCAGATATAGCACACTGGCAAATGTACATCAACAGTGTGCTTTTGCCGGCGATAGCCCCAAAAAGCGCGCACCATAGGACATACAACGGGACAAAAAGAGATGTCGGCTGTAGTGAAAACCTCCCCCATTCATCCCAGGAAAACCCCTTGCCGTGAAGCAGGTTCTGAGCGATCAACTGATACTCAAAAACACGATCCAAGTCCTGCAAGAACACAAGCGCCCCGAGTCGTACAACAAGAGCTAAGGCGAATAGCAGCAGAAGCTTGGTTCGAGTTGTCATTTGCGGAAGAATGGAAGAAGAGAGCAACATCGTAACAAAGAAAAAGCCCTTGACTCAGAAAGTCAAGGGCTTTAAAAAAAAATTCCCGCTGATGTCCTACTCTTCCAGCCAGTTGCCCGGCAAGTACCATCGGCGATGAAAGGCTTAACGACTCTGTTCGGAATGGGAAGAGGTGTGGCCCTTTCTCTAAGACCAGCGGAAAAAACACGTTGACAATTGGAAGGCGTAACGGCTAACCGTTACGATCTTATGCAGCTTCGCAAAACTCAATTTCTCGAGCCCGAGGAAGCAATTCTCAGTGGAAGCTTCGGGAAGCGGTTGGCTTCCGAAGACAATTATATTGATCAAGCCGAACGATCTATTAGTACTACTCGGCTGAATGCATTACTGCACTTACACCTGTAGCCTATCAACCTTGTCATCTTCAAGGGATCTTCAGGGAATCCTAATCTTGGAGTCGGTTTCACACTTAGATGCTTTCAGCGTTTATCCGATCCGAACCTAGCTACCCGGCGCTGCAGCTGGCGCCACAACCGGTACACCAGAGGTTCGTCCATGCCGGTCCTCTCGTACTAAGCACAGCACTCCTCAAGATTCCTACGCCCACGGCGGATAGGGACCGAACTGTCTCACGACGTTCTGAACCCAGCTCGCGTGCCACTTTAATTGGCGAACAGCCAAACCCTTGGGACCTTCTCCAGCCCCAGGATGTGACGAGCCGACATCGAGGTGCCA
>CAZPKG010000027.1:0-23871 GCA_964587105.1 uncultured Alphaproteobacteria bacterium
TTGGGTGAATCTTCCCAACCCGGGAGCAACTCGCGAGCGCGGGCAACTACGGAATGCGGGAGTCCCGCGAGGCGGGCGACCTCGATTCCATACGAACGGTCAGTTTCGCCTGATGAAATACGATGCAGAAATACGATGCGGTCGCCCCATTCTTCAACATCGACGCGGGCATTGAAGATACGCGAGAAAAGCGAGGCCATCCGATTCAACTCGTGATAATGTGTGGCAAACAGAGTCTTCCCTGCGACTTCCGGGTGCTCATGCAGATATTCTGTGATTGCCCAAGCGAGTGAGAGACCATCGTAGGTTGACGTGCCGCGGCCTACCTCATCAAGAATCATCAGCGAGCGAGGTGTCGCGTGGCGCAGAATATTGGCGACTTCCGACATCTCGACCAGAAATGTGGATTCACCGCCCGCAAGATTGTCTCCG
This sequence comes from uncultured Alphaproteobacteria bacterium, assembly GCA_964587105.1. Taxonomy (GTDB): domain Bacteria; phylum Electryoneota; class RPQS01; order RPQS01; family RPQS01; genus JABWCQ01. The sequence continues at coordinate 433 of CAZPKG010000027.1, forward strand.
GCTCCGATGCGCGTAAAGATTCGATCCACGATACCAATTTCGGCGCTCTCGGCTGGTACAAATGATCCCATCTGAGCCATCAAGACAATCAACGCAGCTTGTCGAAGATAGGTTGACTTGCCCGACATGTTCGGTCCGGTAAGGATCATAATCTGTCGCACGTCGGTATCGAGTTCGAGATCGTTAGCAATAAATCCCGCCGCTTGCGAGACCAATCGTTCCACGACCGGATGACGGCCGTTCTTGATACAAAGCCGTGAACCTTGATTTACGAGCGGTCGTACGTAGCGGTGTTCACGTGCGAGAATTGCGAGACTTACGAAGACGTCCAACTCAGCAAGCGCACGCGTGATGCGAGTCAACTCGGGGCCACGGCTGATCAACTCGGTTCGCAGAGTTTCCCAAATCTCCTCTTCCAGCCGTTCGAGTTTCTCGTCGGCATGGAGAATTTTTTCTTCCCAAACTTTTAGATCTGGCGTCACGTACCGCTCGGCGCCGGTAAGCGTTTGTTTGCGGATGTAATCTACCGGGATCCGCTCTTTGTGCGCGTTGGTGATCTCGATGTAGTAACCGAAAACACGATTGTAACCGATTTTGAGAGAGGGAATTCCCGTGCGGTTACGCTCTTGCGCCTGATGCTCTTGCATCCATGTGCGAGCGCGTGTGCCGATCGTGCGCAAGTCATCGAGTTCCTCGGAATAGCCTGCACGAATCGCCTTGCCTTCGCCAATTGCGGTCGGAGGATCATCAACTATGATTGAGGCAATCAGTCCGCTGATCTCTTTGGGTTCATTCAGTTCGGCGGCGATTTTGTCGAGTGGGGTGCCGGAATGCTTTGACAGCGTTTTTTGAAGGAGCGGAAGTTTCTCGAGCGTTGTTCGAATTGCGAAGGCGTCGCGCGGAGATGCGCGGCGCGTAGTCAAACGCGAGAGCACGCGCTGCAAGTCGGAGGTTTCACGCAACTGCTCGGTGAGAATCGCAACAGTTTGCGGATCGGCAACGAGAGTCTCAACAGAATCAAGCCGAGACGTAATTTCACTTAACTCAGTCAGCGGAGCAAGCAGCCAACGCCTGAGAAGTCTGCCGCCTGCTGCGGTGCGCGTGCGGTCGAGTGCGTGAAGGAGTGTTGCTTCGCGGCGACCGCTCGGTGACTCAACGAGTTCCAAGTTACGGCGCGTGGAGGCATCGAGAATCAGTTCTCTGCCCGTTGCAAAGACGCGCAAGTCTGGCAACAGCGCTTGCGGGTCTTTCTGCTGCGAGCGAAGATATTGCAAAAGTGCTCCGGCAGCTTGCATTGCCGGAAGCATGTCAGAAAGTCCGTAGCCTTTGAGATTTGCGACGTTCAAATGCGTGCGCAGCGTGCGGTCCGCACCATCTGCAGCGAATTGCCAACGCGGAACGGTCGTCAAAGCGCAGTTTGGCAGAGTCGTAAGCAGTTCGCGCGCTTGCTCTTCATCTTCAGCGGCAACGATAAGTTCCGCCGGTTCCAGAGCAATTAGTCGCGTCAAAAGTTCGCCGACAGGCAAAATTCCCGTGAAAAACTCCTGTGCCGTGATGTCCGCGTAAGCCAGACCGCAACTCTCCTCTTCCCATGAAACTGCGGCAAGATAGTTGTTCTTCTGATCGTCAAGCTGCGTGCCAGAAAACGTTGTACCTGCGCTAACAACCTCAGTGACGCCACGCTTGACAATTCCCTTCGCCTGCTTGGGGTCTTCAAGCTGATCGCAAACAGCGACGCGGTAGCCTGCCCGCGTCATCTTGCTTAAGTAGTTTTCCAACTGATGGTGTGGAAACCCCGCCAACGGAACGTCGCCTTCTTTGCCGTGATTGCGCCGCGTCAGAGTCAAGCCCAAGACCTCCGACGAGGTGACGGCGTCGTCATAAAAAAGCTCATAAAAATCCCCCATGCGATAAAACAAGATCACATCCGGGTATTGGGACTTGATCTCCGCATATTGTTTGAGCATGGGGGTGGGCATTCAGCGCAGCTCTGTTAGGCATGAAGCGCCGCCCCAAGGGACGGCGCGATTTGTTTCAGGATTTGTCGAACGAAAATCAGGGAACCGTGACCAAGACTGCCGGGACGTCGTATTTGGCTTTTATTTTGTCACCGATGGCACGGCCTTCTTCTTTGGTCGTGTATGCCCCGACGCGAACTTGCATGAGCTGGTCACGCGGGACGAGATAGACTTTGTACCCATCGCTGCGAAGCTTAGCTGCGATTTTGTAGGCATTGTCGTGAATACCGAAGGCGCCGACTTGAATGTACCATCCGTCCGGTGCGCGATCATCAAGATCATGCGGACGGGTCGGCTCAGGCTTAACGTCAATTGACGATTTCTTTGGCGTGTTATCCGACTTCGGCTCTTCTACTTTGACAAGTGACTTCGTGGCGTCTAAACTTGATTGTACGATGCCGGTATCTTTTTTCGCGGGAATTGCAGAACCGTAGTCAAGCGTCGAACTCGTGGCCGGAGTAGCCGTTTGTTTCGGGTGTGCCGGTGTTTCGATTGCAACCGTTTTTTCAGCAACAGGCTCGAGCGCCGGTTCGATTTTAGGTTCTTCAGCAACGGGCGTCTCGTCGGCCAGCTCTTCGCGCTTGACGGACGCAATTAGCGGTCGCTCGACTTCATAAGTTTCGGGAGTATCGGCGACCCACTGACCCGGATCGACCACAGGCGCGGATTCAAGCACAAGAGCAGAGATGTCAATTCCCATTGAGGCAGCTTGCAGCAACCGTTCCTGCGCGAACTCGTCGCAATCGGTGCCGGGAAATTTCGACGAAATCTCGCGGTACAAGAAACACGCTTCAATCGCATTCGGTTCACGCAACGCGTCGAGTAACATGTTATAACGTTCGGGCGCGTCGGTCTGTTCGAGAATCTTCTGCGCCTCGACCATGCGGCCTTCGCGCAACAAATCAATGGGCGACTTCTTCACCGATTGCGCTAAGCAAGCCCCAATGATTGATAAGAAAAGAAGCAGCTTATACATTGTAGGAGTCCACCTTGCTGCATTTCGGACAAACCCACAGCGGCTCGCGCGAAACGTTGCCGCAACTGGAGCAGGAATACTCGTAGTTTTCTTTCATGACTCGTGACAGGACGTCGCGCGACATGTTCAACACTCCATCCACGTCATGCACGTCGTGGTACATCCTGATCAAACGGCGGCGCAGCCAGAGGCTTTCGGGATTCTGCTCAAGACCGTCACGCAAAATTGTGATTGCGCCGCCGGCATCGCCTTTCTTACGCAGGAATCTCGACAACGCCGCATAAGCGTGAACGTTTTGCGGATAGTTGCTTAGAACACTGCGGTAGATTTGTTCAATCTCGGAAAACCTGCCGAGGTCGAATAACTGGGATTCGAGACGCTCGAACGCAACGTAGCTTTGCGCCGGATTTACGTCAATCAGCCGACGCCATATCTTGACCGCGTCTTCGGTGCGATTTTCGCGCACGTAGGAATCACCCCAATAGAGGTACGGCGCCACAAGGGTCGCATCATGCTTGATGGCCTGTCGAAACTGAATGCGGCCATCGCGTTCTTTGCCGCTCGTGCACAACCTGACGCCGTCGAGCGTCTTCAGGACGGCAAGTCTGCGGCCCGTCGAAGTTGAACCGTGCCCGTTGAGTTTTTCGGCGGACTCATAGGCTGCGTGCCATTGCCCCTGCATCGCGAGTAGTTCGCTCTTTTGTTGCAACGCCCACGGGTCTTTTTTTGCGATACCCAGCATCTGGTTAACAGACTCAAGCGCGCGATTGACGTCGCCGCTCTTCACATAGTCTTCCGTCAAGGCGCGATAGATATCAAGCTTCTGCCGATCAACAAGATCGCCGCGAAGCGTCAGCGCGCGGTGAATCTTCATCGCACGGGAAATATCGCCGCTTTGCGCATAGAGCGCTCCTAAACGCAAATACGCATCAATATTGTTCGTATCCGCAGTGACCGTCTCGCGAAGCTTTTGGATCGCACGATTCGTGTCACCGTCGAGAATCGCGCGCAAACCTTCGGCGTAGGGAGTCAGTGGTGACACATTGCGACGAACTTTCCAATCACGAAAATAAGACGCCGCGCCGATGCCGCCGCCCACAATTATCAAGAGAAACAGGAATTCGAAAAACGTCATGGGTGTGTGACTCCTTCGGTTCCATCTTCTTCTAACATGAAATTACGCAGCCGCTCAAGCTCGTTTTGCAGAGCCTGATTGCGGCGCTTTTGCGCCGATATCTCGCTACGCATTCGCAACTGATTGATTACTGCAACAAGCAGGCTCACAATGTAGCCCGCCAGGGCGGCCAAAAACAGCATGAACGAGAGCGGAAGTTCGGGTGATTGCCAGGTAATAATCTGAACCTGAACTTTCGGCGTCGAATTCTGCGAAAGAAATCCGACGAGGAAGAAGATGACGACGAGGAATAGCAGCCAGCGAAGAATCCACATGGAAGGACTCCGATTATGGACGAAAAATCATGTGAGCTTTGACGCGTGAAACGTAAAGCCGGTTAACGAATCTAATCGAACGGTTACAAGATCGCCGATCTGTTCACCGTTCTGAGGCATGACGACGGGACGAAAATCGGGCGTGCGGCCGGACCACATGTTGGAATCTTTGGGAGCGAGTCCTTCAATCAGGATCTCAGACTTGCGACCGACCTGAGCCTCATTTCGCTCGCGCGCGATCTTTTGCTGAAGTTGAATCAACTTCTCCAACCGCGCGACTTTGATCTCCTCAGGAATATCATCGACGAGTTTTGAGGCTTTGGTGAGCGGACGCTCCGAATATTTAAACATGAAGGCGGTATCGTATCGCACTTCGTTCATCAAGTTGACGGTGTCTTCAAATTCGGCTTCGGATTCGGTCGGAAATCCAACGATAATATCGGTTGAAAGAGCGATACCGGGGACAAACTTGCGCGCACGTTCGATGATGCCGAGGTAATGCTCGCGCGTGTAGGGGCGGTTCATTTCGCTTAGCACGCGGTTGTTCCCGGCTTGAACGGGCAGATGAAGATACGGGCAAATCTTGGGATGTCCGCCCATCGTCTCAAGTAATTTGTCCGAGATGTCGGTTGGGTGAGACGTCATATAGCGCACTCGCACAACGCCCGGTAAATCGGCAACGGCGGCGAGACAATCGGCGAAGTCGCGTCCTTCCCAGCGATAGGAATCGACATTCTGTCCGAGCAACATGACGTCGCGCACGCCTTGGGCAACCAGATGCTCGACTTCGCGCAATACACTCGGCAACGGACGGCTTCTTTCGCGTCCTCTGGTTCGGGGAACGACGCAGAAACTGCAAAATTTATCGCAACCGCGAATGATCGTGACGAAGGCCGTCACACCACCATGATGGCGCGGCATAACGTCGTCATAAAGCTCTTCGCGCATTAATGTCGTTTCGAGCAGGCCTGGACTGCCGGGCGGCGAGATGAAGCGCTCTTCCAAGAGAATCGGCAAACGTCGATATGAATCCGGACCAACGACGAGATCTACATACGGATGCGACTCAAGGATTTCTCTCCGTTTGGCCTGCGCAACGCAGCCGAGAATTCCGATAACTCGCGCCGGGTTGCTCTTCTTGAGCGCCGACAAATTGGCAAGCTGCCCCAGTGCGCGAACTTCTGCCGTTTCGCGAATCATGCACGTGTTCACGAGCACCACGTCGGCTTCTTCAGCAGTATTGCTGAAGCGATAACCTGAATCCGCCAACATGCTCTCGATAGTCTGCGAATCGGACACGTTCATTTGACAGCCGTAGGTATGCAAATACACACGCGGGCCGGATCCGTTTGTGTTGGGAAACGGAGCGCGTGCGGGTTCGGCCAGTTCGGCTTGTAGTGTGACGAGTTCGTGCAAAGTTAGAGTTCGATTGGCAGGGATTCTGTTAACGTGATTTCGTATTCAGAGACATGGGCTTTCATGGCCAGCAATTTTACACCGGCCTGAAACGCATCCCGCACGGTCGTGCCGTAAACGGGATCGATTTCATCGGCGGGCGAGAATGACTTGGCAAGATGATGCTGAATGACGTAGAGCATATAGGCTTGCTTGCCAAGAGAAACGTACTCCATCAACTCGTGTAAGTGTCTCGTACCGCGTTCGGTTACGCTATCGGGAAACAGCGCGACGCCGTTTTCGACTAACGTTACATTCTTAACTTCGAGTAATGCTTCGTCGTCGCCTAACGCAAAATCAATGCGTGAGCCACTGGGTAGTTTGACTTCACGGCGAAACGACTTGTAAATTGCAAATTCAGGAATTGCGCGAAGGGTCAGCGCTTCGGCCACGAGCGCATTCGGCAGATGCGTGTTGATCCCGACCCATTTGCCTGCGATCTCGACCAGCTCCCACGTGTAGGGAATCTTGCGCGTCTGTGAGTCCGAGTGGCTTACCAGCACGGGCGCACCAATGACGCAGACTCCTTTCATGCTGCCCGTGTTCGGAGTGACGGCGGTTATCTCCGTTCCCTTATCCAGTAAGATGTCCGCAAAGAACCGTTTATAGCGGCGGAGCAGCTTACCGCGATAGAGCGGGGACGGGAGTTTCACGCGCTACTTCTTGCCAGAATCACTTGTCAATTGCAGCCGTGCTAATGATGCTTTTTTCAATTGCTTGGTGACTATCTTGCCAAGATCATCCAAATTTGTCACGATTTGTTCGTGTGTTTTCAAATTCTTTATCTTTATGACATGGGCATTTCGTTCATCTGGACCACAAATTATAACAAGTGGGATTCCTTGCTTGTCCGCATATGTGATTTGTTTACCAAGCTTATCATCATCATACCAAACTTCAACATTTCTGCGGTAGCTCTTGCGCAATCTGCTTGCAAGCTCGAGATTGTGTTGCATGCCTATATCGTCAAATCGTGCAATCAGAACTTGCGTTTCGCTGGCCTTTGACTCTAGCTTTCCGAGCTGCTTTAACGCTGTCAGTATTCTATCAAGCCCAATTGTTGTGCCTGTGGCTGACACACTTTGCTTTGAAAACGTCGCTACTAAGCCATCATAGCGTCCGCCACCGGTCAATGAACCCAGATGCGGCAAATCCGGCAACACCGTCTCGAAGATCGGGCCGGTGTAGTAGTCCAATCCGCGTGCAAGTGTCGCGTCAAACGATAGATTCCCACGCACTACTCCAAGCTCGCGCGCGGCATTAAAGACAATCTCAATTTCCGCCAGACCGTTCAACGCCGCTTCATTCGCGGCGACAAGTTTGCGAGCTGAATTGAAATCAGGGGAAGTTCCACCCGAACTCATCAAATCTGTTACGAGCGATCGCGCGGCCTCTGCCGGAATATTGTTCTGTCGAAACTCACCTTCCACTCCGTCCCAGCCGATTTTGTCAAGCTTGTCCAGACAACGGCAGAAATCAAAGAAATGTGATTCGTCACCTGTAACGAGAGCGGAAAGCCCGGCGAGAAATTTCCGCGATGACAACCTGATTCTGAAATTTTGAAATCCCAGAGATGTGAGCACTTCATTTGTCAGAGCGAGAATTTCCGCATCGGCCAACGGAGAATCTGTGCCGAGAATATCCGCATCGCACTGAACAAATTCACGATAGCGGCCTTGACGGGGTTGCGGACGATCCGCACGCCAAACGGGCTGAATTTGATAGCGTTTGAACGGTCTCGGCAACTCAGCATATTGTGCCACCACACGAGCGAGCGGGACGGTCAGGTCGTAGCGAAGAGCAATCGCACTTTCGGCGGTTTCTTCCGCATCACCGCGAGCGCGCCGTATCTCGTAGATCAACTTGTCATTTTCTTCTGATTTTCCGGTCAGAATATCAAGGTACTCAATCGCAGGGGTTTCCAAGGGTTGGAAACCATAACGACGATAGGCCTCCTCAATCACCCGGACAATCCGGCGGCGAGGAATCAATTCCGAGGGCAAAAAGTCGCGAGTTCCGCGAAATGTGCGAGGCTCAATCCGTGACAAATTCTTAATCTACTGTAAATTAATGAGAAAAGGCTCCTGTACCGGAGCCTTAGCGAATAGATTCTTCGCATATGCTCGGGCTCAGTCGGGATTCCCTAAACTATTAATATCCGAGTTTTTAGGCGGAAAATCAAGCAAGTAGCGAGCCGCCAAGCGGTAGCGCCGTCCACGGCGATCGCCGGTAGCCTCAAGAACTCCTGCATCCGCCAATGCCCGCAAGCGAACTCGGGCAAACGATTCCGAAACTTTGTTATCGTCAGCAAGCGTCGAAGTCGAGAACCAGGTGTTGCCATTTGCGGCAAGGAAATTCAGCATCTTGTTTGACGCGTCTCCAATCACCTTGACAATGACTTTTTCGGTGTCAGCGTGGAGAATGTTGTGATGATTCGGCAATACTTGTTGCTTGTCGCGCAACATTGGAAGGAACTCGGTGCCGATCAGGTCGCTCGAAGTTTCAATGAAGGCGTGTTCAATGACGTGGTTGAGTTGGCGAATGTTTCCGGGCCAGCGGTATTGTCTCATCAGTTCAAGGGCATCTTGTGTGAAACCACGGGGAATTGATCTGCCATACTCAATGTGCAACACATTCAGGATATGCCAGGCCAACAACATGACGTCGTTCTCGCGCTCGCGTAGCGGCGGCAAGTGCAATTCGGCAACAAACAAACGATAGTAGAGATCGGCGCGAAAGGTCCCTTGCTCCACCATGTCGGACAAATTACGGTGTGTGGCGCAAATTACGCGAACGTCAACATTACTCGGTTTGGCGCGACCAACCGTCTGGATCTCGCCTCGATCAAGCACTCGCAGGAGGGCGGCCTGTGCGACCTGCGGAAGATCAGCCACTTCATCCAAGAACAGCGTGCCGCCATTTGCAGCCGCGATACGGCCGACCTTGCCTTTTGGATCCGCGCCTGTGAAGGAGTTAGGCTCGTGCCCAAACAGCTCGGACACGGCAAGATGAGGATCAAGCGCACCGCAATTTACAATTACAAGCTCTTTGTGCCTGCGGGATGAGTTAACATGGATTAACTTCGCGAGCAAGTCTTTGCCGGTGCCCGTCTCGCCACTTATCAAGACCCGCGCGTTCGTCTCAGCAATCAAAAGCGCTTTATGAATGATGTTCAACAGCGAAGGTGATTTGCCGATGATCCCGACTTGAAGCGCGGCCTGTTCAGTAAGTACCCTTGGCGAATCAGGCAAATCACTGTAATCAGAAAGCGCTTGTAACCCCGCAGGGAAAATTTTTCGAAGCAGTCCTTTCTCCCGGCTGGGATCGAGGAGAGTCAGTTCTTTGCGGTTGCGCGAGATTTCCAGCAGTTCATGGATTTCACTCTCAAGCGTCTCCTGCATCTCGTCGTCAAGAGTTATTCCGCTGCTCTCGGCAACGTGAATTGTTAGTTCGAGGATGCGCCTTTCAAATTCGCGTAGTATGTTCTCTTCCATCGTCAACCCCCAGTGCAGTAAGTGAGAACTTGTCAACATCAACTAATCCTAAATCAGTCAATTTCAAGCTCGGAATAACCGGTAAAGCAAGGAACGAAAGCGCCATGAATGGCGAGGATAATTTGCACCCGATAGATCTCGCCGCGTGATGAAGCAAATCCAAGTCAGGAGTTATCTCAACGGCAGAGCGATCAGACATCAGTCCCGCGACGGGCAAGGCGAGTTGCGCAAGCACCTTACCACCCTGAACGACAATCCAGCCACCTCCGCTTTTCCCAAGCGACCGCGCGGCAAGTAGCATGTCGTCATCGCTCATTCCGGCGCAAATCAGGTTATGTGAATCATGCGCGACTGTGGACGCGAACGCACCGGACTTAATCCCAAAGCCGCGCACAAATCCTTTGCCAATTGTAGCGCCTTTGCCGTGGCGTTCAATCACAACCATTTTGGCGATGTCCTGTACAGGATCAGCTGACAAATATCCGTCTCGTGACGGTAAAGTCGCTACAGAACTTCCGGTCACGATTTGATCGGGAATTATGTCGATGACATTCACCGCGCCGCTTTGTTTTACGTCGAAAGAGCGCGCCGTCAAATCCGGTAGGTGCACGGTATTGGATACGCTCTTGGTCTCGTACTTAGAAATCTCTACTAACAACTGACCTTCGCGGGCCACTTCTCTGCCACGATTCCAGACTCGCAACGGACGAAACTCTTTCAAATCTTCAAACAAAACGAAATCAGCGTATTTCCCCGGTGTCAAGGCACCTGTTTCTCTCACGCCAAATAACCGCGCCGTATTTGTGCTAGCCATTGCAATCGCGAGAATAGGATCAAGCCCTTTCTTCACGGCTTTGCGCAGCGTGGCGTTCATGTGCCCTTCGGCTAACAGCTCATCCGCATGTCGGTCATCTGAAACGAAAGCAAAATATTGCGATGTTTCAGGCTTTACCAACGGGAGCAACGCGTCGAGATTCTTCGCCGTTGATCCTTCGCGAATAAACACAGCCATTCCCCGTCGAAGTTTCTCGCGCGCTTCTTCAAGTTTTGTGCTCTCGTGATCCGTGCCGATCCCTGCGGCGGCGTACGCATTGAGCCACTTCCCGCGCACTCCGGGTGCATGCCCGTCCACCGGGCGATTTTTGCCTAACTCAACTTTCTCAAGCACCTCTTTGATTCCGAGAATGACTCCGGGGAAGTTCATCACTTCTGCAATGCCCAGCACTCGGGGGTGCGACAAGAATGGCCTCATATCCGCCGCAAACATCGATGCGCCTGCTGTTTCCATGTGAGTCGCCGGAACACATGAAGGAATCATCACCCAAACATTGAGCGGTAATTCTTCAGAGCTGTCGAGCATGTATTGAATCCCGCGCGCGCCAAGAACATTAGCAATTTCATGCGGATCGCAAAATACTCCGCCGGTGCCAAGCGGTACAACCGCGCGCGCAAATTCCGGCGGCGTCAACAACGTTGACTCGATGTGAATGTGTCCATCAAGTAATGCTGGCGCAAGAAACCCGCCCCTCAAGTCAACAATTTCTTCTGCCTCATAGTCGCCAATTCCTGCGATTCGACCACTAAATATGGCGATGCTGGCATCTTCGATTTCGTGAGAGATCGTGTTGACGAGCCTTGCGTTGCGGAGAAGCAGGTCTGCGGGTCTGTCTCCGCGCGAGACTTCGAGAAGCGCCTGGGTCTGGGCTATATTCATGATGCGACCTATTATCGCTTATTGTTTATTATAATAACGGAATGACAAAATTGCAAGTGCCTCAAAAGCAAAACTGCCATTGGAAACGGCAGCTTTTCTTTCTAAGTTCAGCACTTTCAATCACGTTAGAACACTAAAGCCAACATATTTAATCGCAACTCTCAACACTCGCAACTAATGATGTTGAGAAAATGTGTGCAATAAATTTTACACTTGTGCGACTAAAAGAATACGATTTTATGACGCAGGCCATTCGTTCTAAGTTGGTACGACAACGAATCAACTTCGGCCAAAGTTTCGGTGAGGCGTTTGTATAGTTCATCGTCGCTAAACAATTTACCCGCCGTACCCTGTCCACTATTGATGTTGGCCACCAATTCACGAACCTCGTTTGCCACTCCGGTTAGCGACGTCATGGCGCTGTCCACAGAGGCAAGCGTGCCGTCTGAACGGCTATTCAATGTTTCCGTTAGCTCGCGAGCGGACGCCATCGTCGCGCGGAGATCAACAAGCGACGCTTCGAGCGCCTTGCGGTTCTCCCGCAACATCTCATTAGACGTTTCCGCAAGGGCCGCTGTGCTTGACATGGTACGCGAAAGGTTAGCTTGATTTGACGAATCACCGAGAACTTGATGCGCATCTACTAACAGCGAATCGAGATGTGTCAGCGTTACCTCAATGCGGCCCGTAAACGCCTGCATCTTATTCATTATCGCGGTCATGCCCTGCGGGTCCGTGCCGTCCAAATCTTTGCTGATATCTGCGCGCGGCTCTTTGTTGCCTGTGTAAATACTCAAGGCCTGCCCCGCCATCACTGTTGGGGACTCGATCGTGATGACGTAATCCGAATACATGATTACGTCGTCATCGACAGTTGCTGACACTCGGACGTAACCATTGTAGAAGTCGATTGCAGTTACGTGACCTTTGATCACGCCGTTAGCCAAAAGGTTCGCGCCCTCTTCAAGTCCACCGGTATTGGAAAACAGCACGGTGAACTCGTAGCGCTGCGCCCGTAAGCGAAAACCTTTGCCCCACATTATACTGCCGATCAGGATCACCAACGAAACGAGCACGGTGATGCCGACCTTTAATTCTTGTTTCATTCAATTAGCCGCGATATGCGACAGGAGTTGTTGACGGAAGGTCCTGGCAGGAGATACGCACGCCACGTTGAATCATTTCATCCAGTGCCATGCGGTCCCAGTTGGAAAGGAAAACATAGGGCAGCAATTCATCGCTGCCTTCGCGGAAATGCAAGCCGCCGATGTGAACGCTCTTCAGAGTAACGCCCTTGTGCAGGAGTTTCAGAGCGTCGCCGGGACTCTCAAGCACAAGCATGGATTTTTTCTGAGCGAATGCTCCGTTCTCAAAGGCCGCGACGGCCTGATCGAAATCGAAGATATCTATCTTGACGTCGGATGACGCTGCACCGGCTTTGAGCGCCGCACACATGCCTTTGTCTGCGACTACGCGATCATTGGCAAGGATCAACCACTCAAGGCCAAGCGCGCTCGCCCACCCAACTACAACTTGGCCGTGAAGCAATCTGTCGTCAATCCGAACGATTGGGAAGTCGCTCTTCTTGCGACTCCAGGGGAAGGAGATCATGCAGGTTGGCGAGTCTGAATGCCGCGCACGGCGTCGCGTTCCACCGTTTGCGAGAGGTCTGACAGCGACAGATTGTCGCGTTTTGTGAAATAGGAAAGTAGCATGGGGAGGTTGACGCCGGAAACAATCGCGGTGTCGCCGGGCAAGTTGTTCAGCGCGCAACACGCCATGAATGGTGAGCCGCCGCAAAGATCAACCATGATCAGTGTCGGTTCATCAGTCAGCAGCGCCCTGACCTTTGTTTGAATCTGCTCGAGTGACAGCCCGCTGTTGGACAGTACGCTTGCGCCAACTTGCGGTCCAAGCACGGAGATCGCCGCATCGTACAAAGATTGGCCCAAGGTTCCATGCGTAACCAACACTGCGCGAATCATCGGTTACTCGAAGTCCTTTTCGAGATAGGACTGCAGCGTGTTCTTGTCTTCCATCATCGCAGAAAGCGCCTTGCCAAATTCCCGCGCAGGATGATAGCCGTACACTTTCAAATGCAAATTCAAAGCAATGGCTTCCGCGATCACCGTAATATTCTTGCCCGGGAATATGGGCAATATTACGTGCGGAATTTTCACGCCGAGATACTCTTTATATTGCTCGTCGAGGCCGATGCGTTCATAATCCACGTCGCCGCGCCAATCCACCAGTTCGACCTCGGTTTCAACGCGCTTCTGCATACGAATTGCGCGCACGCCGAACATGCGGCCCACGTCGAGGATGCCGATTCCGCGGATTTCCATGTAGTGCCTAAGCTGCTCACGACCTGTGCCCATCAGTACGTTTTCTGCGGTGCGAGTAAGCGCTACCATGTCATCCGAAACCAGACGGTGGCCGCGCTCGACCAGATCGAGCGAAACTTCGGACTTTCCGATGCCGCTGCGGCCTGTGAACAGCAACCCCGTACCGTAAACGTCCACGAGCGATGCGTGGATTGTTTCGGTCGGAGCAAACTTGGCATCCAGATAATCGGAAAGCAGGTGCGACATCTCCGTCGTCGTTAACGGCGACGTGAAGATAGCGACGCTTGCTCCGTCCGCTGCCTGAACTAATTCATTCGGCAGCGGATTATCATTGGTGACGATGATACAAGGAATATTAAATTCAAAGACCCGGCTAAGCGAAAGTTTGCGATTGGCGTCGGAAAGACTTGCAAGGTACTTAAGTTCTGTATTGCCGAGGATTTGAATTCTGTCGTAGGTGAACAGTTCGATGAACCCCGCCAAGGCAAGACCCGGTCTGTGAAGCTCCTTTTGCAATATCTCGCGCGTCAAACCGCGCGGACTATTCCGCAATTTGAGTTTCAACCGAGATTGATTCTCCTGATAAAAGGAGCTTACCTGCAGGTGTTCTGTCATCAAACGAATCGCAACTTAGTGCTTGGAGTGCGTCTTCTCTTTGTACTTCTTGACTTGGGCTTCAAGCTTATCGACGGCCAAGACTATTGACTTGCGGAAATCATCGGAGATTGCGGAAGCGTTCAAAACTGCGCCGTCAACCTTGATGTGGATATTTGCCTTCTTGTCTTGCTTGTTGAACGTGAACTCGATTTCGCAGTGCAGAATATCCTCTGCAAATTTCAATAGTCGCTGGACCTCGGTCTCGGAAAATTCTTTGAGTGAATCTGTGGCATTGAAATGAACTGCGGTGATCTGGGTTCTCATGGCTCCGTCCTTTTGGCGACTATTTCTCCGCCGCCTGGTTTTCGGGTGATGACTCGCCGGCATGGGGGTGAGCCTGATTATAGGCTGCCTTCAGTCTGCGAGCGGTAACGTGCGTATAGCGTTCGGTCGTGTGGACCGAAGCATGTCCGAGCAATTCTTGTACCGCGCGCAAATCTGCACCGCGCGCGAGAAGGTGTGTGGCAAAACTATGCCTGAGTTTGTGTGGACTGGCCTCGGCCATCCACGCGCCAAGCCTGTGCTTGATGATCTTTGCAGCGCGAAAACGGGTCAGTTGCAGCCCCCGGTCAGACAGCCACAAAGGGGACGGCTGATGGGATGGAAACTGCTCCGCACGAGCGGCTATATAGTCTTGCAGAGCGCGAACTGCGGCCTTCGACAGGGGAACTACGCGCTCCTTGTTGCCTTTGCCCAGCACCCGTGCGACGCCGCTGCTCATATCCAACATGTCCAATTCAAGGCCTAACGCTTCCGAGATTCGCAGCCCCCCGCCATACAGCAGTTCTAACAGTGCCCGATCTCTGACGTTGGGCCAGCTATTGCCCAAACTATCAAGCACGTCGGACAGCGTTTTTTCACTGAATACATGCGGCAAGGGCTTCTTGACTCTTGGCGGATCGAGCAAAGCCAGTGGATTGTCGCTAATAAGACCCGCGCGGCGCAGGAACTTCGAGAAGTCACTCAAAACCGCACGTTTGCGCTGCAATGAGGTAGCTGTCAGATTTCCCGCAGCCCACGAATACATCACGTCGCGCAAGTTCTCGTAGCGCCAATCAGACAGGGACAATTCCCGACCAACGCGACCGTGCAACAGCTCGAGTGCCTGACGCAAATCGCGCGCATACGCGGCTTGCGTATGGACGGAGCGTCTGCGACGTTCTAAGTCTGTCAGATACTCTTCAGCAAGCGATCCGAGACTTATGACTTCGCCGCCGGCTCTATTTCGATTTTGTGCTTGCACTTCGGACATTGGTGGATCAGACCCGCTTTGAGGTTCTTCTCCTCCATGTAATTATTGCCGCACTCGGGGCATTTCACGGCGAGAGGTTTACTCCAACTTACGAAGTCGCAATTGGGATAATTTGAACAGCCAAAGAACACTTTGCCGCGCCGCGATCTGCGCGCGCCGACCTTTCCGCCGCATCCTTCACGCGGACAATCGATAGCATTGGGATCCGGCATTGGCTGAATTGTTTTGCATTCGGGGTAGCCAGTGCAGCCCAAGAACCAACCGAAGCGGCTCTTCTTCGGCGCCATCGGCTTGCCGCATTTCGGACAATCGGTCGGCGGAAATTCGGGAGTGCTTTCAGCTTCAAGCGGCTCGGTATAGCGGCACTCTGGATAGTTCGTACAAGCGATAAATTTCCCTGAACGTCCCCACTTGATGACCAGCTCACCGCCGCATTCGGGGCAAGGCTTCTCGATTGTCTCCTGCGTGGCCTTCTTGAGTTCCTGACGATTCTGATTGACTCGTTCAAGATCAACGGAAAACGGCTTATAGAAATCCTTCACGACTTTTTGCCATGCGACGCTGTCATTCTCAATTGAGTCGAGTTCCTCTTCCATCTGGGCCGTGAACGACACATTGAAGATATCCGGGAATTGCTCGACCAATACTTTGTTGACTGCTTCACCGAGATCTGTCGGAGTGAAACGCCGCTGCTCATTCGTGATGTACTTTCGTTTGAGCAGCACAGAAATAATCTGCGCATACGTACTCGGGCGGCCAATGCCAAGCTCGTCCAGAGTTTTCACGAGCGAACCGGGATTGTAGCGCGGCGGCGGCTCGGTGAAATGCTGAGTCGGAGTTACTTTTTCGGAAGGATACTTCTTGCCAACCTTCAATTCGGGCAACTCGTTCGTCATGTCCGTTTCAAGCTGTTCACGAGCGTCGCGCGGCGAATCGTCAGCTACTTCTGCCAACACTTGCAAGTGACCGGGGAATAGCATTCGGCGGCCAGCGGCGCGGAATTCGTAATCGCCGACGGTCAACGTCGCGGTGGTGACTTCAAAGCGCGCGTCTTCGGTCTGCGACGCGACGAAACGCTTCCAGATCAATTCGTACAGTTTGAATTGCTCGGGTTTCAAATGCTTCCTGACGGACGCCGGATCGCGTGTGACGTCAGTCGGTCGAATCGCTTCGTGAGCATCCTGCGCTGAGTTCTTCGTCTTGTAGATGCGCGGGCTATTCGGCAAGTATTCCTTGCCATAACGCTCGCCGATAAATCCGCGCAAAACATCCAGAGCATCAGGTGAAACGCGTACGGAGTCAGTACGCATGTAGGTAATTAAACCGACTGAACCATCTTTGCCTAACTCGACGCCTTCGTAAAGCTGCTGCGCGGCTGACATCGTGCGGTCGTTCGAGAATCCCAATCTGCGCGCGGCGTCTTGCTGTAAAGTAGAGGTGGTATAGGGGGCAAAGGGCGATGATTTCGACGGGCGTGACTTGAGATCGGTCAGCGCGAATTCTTTGCCCGTGCATTCTTTGACAATCTTCTTGGCCGTTTTCTCGTCTGGGACTTCAGCTTTCTTGCCATCAATCTTCGATAAGCGAGCTTCAAAGGTCTCTTTCTTATTCGCTGCGAGGATTGCGGCAATCGTCCAATACTCTTGCGGGACAAAGGCACGAATCTCTTCTTCGCGTTCGCAGATTAAGCGCAACGCGACCGACTGCACGCGGCCGGCAGACGTTCCCTTGGCAATGATCTTCTGAAGTAACGGTGAAACCAAATAGCCTACCAAGCGGTCGAGTACACGACGCGCCTGCTGAGCATCCACTTTCTGCGCATCGATCTTGCCGGGTTTGGAAAGCGCCTTCTTGACGGCGTCGCGGGTTATTTCGTTGAATAACACGCGCTGCACCTTATGATCGTGTTCATTTCCGATTTCGTGTGCGATGTGAAACGCAATCGCTTCACCTTCGCGGTCAGGGTCGGTTGCGATAAACACTTCCATTGCGTCGCGCGCGTTGCGGCGGAGCATCGCGATCACGTCTTCTTTGCCGGCTATCGTGACATATTCGGGCTCGAAATTCTTCTTGAGATTAACGCCAAGTTTCTTCTCGGGCAAATCACGAACGTGTCCGACGGACGCGGCAACCGCGAAATCTTTTCCAAGATAGCCCGTTAATGTTCTTGCCTTAGCAGGCGATTCGACGATCACAAATTTGCGACCGACGGACGACACCTCTGCAAAGCCCCCATTGCGGGGTGCGCGAGCAGGAGCCTTCGCGGCACTCTTCTTGACGGCCTTCGACTCCGACTTTGCGGCAGTTTTTTTGGTCGTCTTTGTTGCAACGGCTTTCTTGGAAGCAGTTTTCTTGACGGGCGAGGCAGCCTTCTTCTTGGCGCTCGTAGTGGGGGAGGTCTTCTTCGTGGTCTTTTTGGGCATATCCGTTAGAAAGCAAAAGCTTCGAGCGTTAGCTCAAAGCTTTACGTTTGCGAAAAGTGTGACAGCCGTGAAAAAGCGGCTAAAATCATAGAAATTCGGCGAATCCGCCTTATTCTTGTGGAGGTACAATCAGTGAATCAGCTCTGGCGACATGCGAGCAGAGGCCACAGGCACCATGCTCTCACCCGGCAGAAGCTCTTTTTCGAATAAGTGAGTCGCCACCATCATCTTCATCTCGGACATCTCAGCAGCCGGTGAACCCATCATGACACAGCGCTCGATAAGCTCTTCCACGTCGGCGTGCGACAGCACTCCGAGGCGCAAAAGCTGGAGGACGTGTCCCAATGCCTCGCTGCTGATATACTGCGACTCAATATCATGGAGAACACGGAACGCATTGGGATTCTGCGGCTCGGAGATCTGCGAGCGGTCACGGTTGCCCATAACACGCTGGTTAAACACCGAAAACGCTGTGGCCACTTCGCGTCTCGAAAAGCCCTGCTTTATGAGGTCTTCCGAGATTCCATCAATTTCATCCAGATTCACTCGGCGAGACTCAATCTCGCCAATTACGTACAAAATAATCTCTACTATGCGTTGGTCCATTCAGTGGCCTTCCATTTTACCCCAGGATTCGGGGACGAGTTCCACAGGGGATGCTACCCGAGGCTTAAGTCTCAAATAGCGCTACTCTTAGCGTATTCCGACGCGGCTCGAATCCATTTTAGCGAAAAAATCTGCGAAAGGCAAGCGTTCTCAATCGGAAACTTCTTCTGTTGCGCCGTGGCATTTCTTGTACTTCTTGCCGCTTCCGCACGGGCATGGGTCATTTCTACCTACACGCTCGCCCACGCGGACCGGCTCTTTCTTCCCCACAGATTCTGGTGCCTGCTGAGGCCTCGCCCCCTGCTCACCGGACTTTGGCGCCTGTGAGTAGGCAAGGCCCGCCGTACTGGCGTGCGAGTAAGTCATCGCGGGAGTTCGTGTTACCGTCGGGGGGCGTTGGCTTGCTTCACCTTGCGGGGAAACTTGCAGCCGATAACTGAACATGATTCGCAAAGCGTCCGCGTTGACTTCGTCCAACATACTTTGGAAAAGTGCGAAGCCCTCTTTCTTGTACTCAATCAGCGGATCCTTCTGACCATAAGCTCTTAGACCCACTCCTTCTTTCAATCCGTCCATCGCGTAGAGGTGATCTTTCCAACGGACATCCATGACTCGGAGGATTGCTTGCCTCTGGAGGTCGCGAAAGAGGTCTTCGCCTAATAGCTCCGAGCGATTCTTGCGCGCCTCATCAATTCGCTCTTGCAAAATCGTCTGTTGATCGGACGGCTTAGCTTGGAAGAATGCTTCATCTCGTGAGAAATCAATTAGGAACGTGCGCATTACCTCTTCGGTGAATGCCTCACGTGCTATAGCATCTCCTTCACCGTGCTTCTCAAAGATGTAATCCACGAAGTCGCCGATCATTTCAGTGACCAACGGTGAGGGGTCTTCACCTCGGAGAGCGATATTGCGGCGGGAATAGACCACGGTGCGCTGCTGGTTCATCACGTCGTCGTATTCGAGGAGATGCTTACGAATGCCGAAGTTGTAGCCTTCTACACGCTGCTGCGCCCGACTAATGGAACGGGTAATCATTCCTGCCGAGATAACTTCGCCTTCCTTCAAGCCCAATCTATCCATCACCGCGGCCATTCTGTCGGAACCGAAGAGGCGCATCAGATCATCTTCGACAGATACATAGAACTGGCTCGCACCCGGATCACCTTGCCGTCCAGCGCGTCCGCGCAACTGCCGGTCAATTCGACGCGATTCGTGGCGTTCCGTACCGAGAATAAACAGACCACCTTCGGCAGAAGCCTTGTCGCCTTCCTTGCCCTTCCACTGAATCACACCGGCCCCAAGCTTGATGTCCGTACCGCGGCCGGCCATGTTGGTGGCGATAGTGACGGCGCCCGGTTCACCTGCTTTCGCAACAACTTCGGCTTCTTTCTCGTGCTGCTTGGCGTTCAAGACATTGTGAGGAATGCGCTTGCTTTTTAACATGCGCGAAATCACTTCGGATACGTCCACCGACGTTGTACCCACAAGCACCGGCTGACGCCGTTCGTGAAGTTCAGTGACTCGGTCAACGACGGCATTGTACTTCTCGCGTTTTGTGCGATAGATCAAGTCATCCATGTCTTCACGACGGATCTTTTGATGCGTCGGGATGACCATGACTTCAAGCTTGTAGATCGAGAAAAACTCCGCTTCCTCGGTTTCGGCTGTACCGGTCATTCCGGCAAGCTTTGAATAGAGGCGGAAGTAGTTTTGGAGCGTAATTGTAGCAATGGTCTGCGTTTCGCGCTCGACCTTTACACCTTCTTTCGCTTCGATTGCCTGATGCAAGCCGTCCGAATAGCGTCGGCCGGTTAAGACGCGGCCTGTAAATTCATCCACGATCTGGACCTTCCCGTCCGTGACGACATATTCGACGTCCTTCTCGTAGATCGTATAGGCCTTCAATAACTGCGAAACATTTTGCACACGTTCAGCACGGTGAGCATAGAGGCTCTGGACTTTCGTCTTGGCTTCCGCGCGTTCTTCCGGGGTTAATGCGTCGTCCGCGTCAAGTTTGGCAAACTCGTCGGCGATATCGGGCAGCAGGAACAGATCAGGATCACCGCCGATGTACCTCGTCAACTGGGTGCGGCCCATCTCGGATAAATCGGCCTGATGGGAACGTTCGTCAATGGCGAAATAAAGTTCCTCATCAAGCGTGTGCATTTTCTTGTCGCGCAGATATTCGTTTTCGACGCGCTGGCGCAGTTGCGTGTTGCCGGTTTCCTGAAAGAGCTTCAGAGTCCGCTTATGCTTCGGATAGCCACGATGGAGCATCAAGAGCTTCTTGCCGATTTCAAACTCATCGGGTTTCGGCTCTTTTAGCATATTGTCGATTTCGTCAGCGAGCTTAATGGCCAGTTGCGACTGTAAGCGAACCAACTGCTCTACCGGAGGTTTCATCTCTTCAAACTTTTGCGTCGAATTTTCGACGGGGCCTGAGATAATCAGCGGAGTTCGAGCCTCGTCGATCAGCACACTGTCGACCTCGTCCACAATCGCGTAGTGATGTCCGCGCTGAACGACGTAGTCAATGTGATGCGCCATATTGTCGCGCAGATAATCGAAGCCGAACTCGTTGTTCGTGCCGTAGGTGATGTCTTTGCCGTATTCTTCGCGACGTTTCGGCGGTGACATATCCGAGATAATCACGCCGACGGTGACGCCCAAGGTGTCAAAAATCGGCCCCATCCACTCGGAGTCACGCTGTGCAAGGTAATCGTTGACTGTCACCAAGTGAACGCCGAGGCCGGGCAGAGAATTCAGATAAAGCGCAAACGTGGCAACCAATGTTTTCCCTTCACCCGTTGCCATTTCCGCAATCTTGCCTTGATGCAACGCGATTCCGCCGATGATCTGAACATCATACGGAATCATGTTCCACGTCATCTTCTGGCCGCGAACCTCATACTCATGTCCCACCAGCCTGCGGC
This sequence comes from uncultured Alphaproteobacteria bacterium, assembly GCA_964587105.1. Taxonomy (GTDB): domain Bacteria; phylum Electryoneota; class RPQS01; order RPQS01; family RPQS01; genus JABWCQ01. The sequence goes on from CAZPKG010000027.1 coordinate 21,755, forward strand.
ACGCATTCTTGACTGCGGCAAAGGCCTCAACCATGAGATCATCAACGGTCTCACCCTCGGCAAGGCGCGAGCGGAACTCGTCCGTCTTGGCGCGCAATTCCGCGTCACTTAGAGATTGATACTCCTGTTCGAGCTTATTGATCGCTTCCACAAAAGGCATCAACTTCTTGGCCAAACGGTCGTGCTTGGTACCGAAAATCTTGGACAGAAAAAAATCGAACATCTATCTTTTCTATGTTGTTGGCATGAAACGGGCGGCACGACTGCCGCCCAGAGAAATCTTCAGACTAACTTACATTCCGATGAATAGTCGCGAAGCCAGAAATTCCGGAAGACCTGCATCGCGAATCTTCTGTGCGGCCTTCTGCACGTCGTAGTTCACGCGGCACCACTGAAAACTGCCCGTATCCGTGTCGTAAACTAAGTAGCTCGACAATGGATTTCGGTCTCGCGGCTGACCGACAGAACCGATGTTGATAATGCGGCGGCCTTCCGGCCCGGCAAAGTGCGCAGGGATGTGAGAATGGCCGATGAAGGCCGTTCGGCCCGGCGACATGACGGCGAAATGCTGCGAGGCTTCATCCGGATTGTGAATATAGTTCCACGATCCGGGGTCTTTGGGCGTAGCATGAACAAACAATACGTCGGCCAAAGAATGCGTGAACGGCAATCCCGTAAGCCATTGGCAATGGCCGTCATCCATTTGCTTCTGCGACCACTCAATAGCCGCGCGCGCGTAGGCATTAAAGAACTGCATCGGCGTGATATTGCAGAGCGCGGAATCATGGTTGCCCATGACGGTCGCTTCGCAATATTCACGAACTAACTCGCAGCACTCATTGGGGCTGGCGCCGTAGCCGACAACGTCGCCGAGGCAAATCAAGGTCTTTAGATTCTGCTTCGTACAGTCTTCCAATACGGCTTCAAGGGCTGGAAGGTTCCCGTGGATGTCTGACAGGATTCCCAGTTTCATCGGGGCTCCGCTTCAGTTTCCAATTTCTGTTTGCGTGGATCGTTCTTCTTCAAATCTGCACAGACTGCATCGAGAATTCCGTTTACAAAGCGGCCGCTCTGGGCTGTAGAATACTCCTTCGCCAGCTCAATTGCTTCGTTTATCGTCACCTTATATGGAATGTCATCAAAATACAGGAACTCGGCAATCGCCATGCGCAAGATGATCAAATCGATAACCGCCAAACGAGCAAGGTCCCACTTTTGAACGGCTCGACGTATGGACTCGTCAATCTTTTCGTCGCCGGAAGCGACCTGCGTGCAGAGTTTCCGGCAGAATTCGAGGTTCTGATCTTCTTTGGCATCTTTCAGCACATCGTCAAAGCACTGCTCGACTGGGTAGCCGGTCAGACGGGTGGCATAAAGCACCCTTAGCGCCCATTCACGAGCGGATCGTCTACTGCGCATGCGGAGTTTCTTTTCCTATAGCCAATAATGCAAACCGAGAGTGTCTTCGCGACGGCCTTCGATCAACTCAAAGAACGCTTTTTGAATCTGACGGGTCAATGGACCGGCCTTGCCTTCACCGACGATAACTTTGTCAACTGAGCGGATCGGCGTCACTTCAGCTGCGGTGCCGGTGAAGAATACTTCGTCCGCAATGTAAAGCAACTCGCGCGGGATCAACCCTTCGACGACCGGAATATTCAGTTCGCGAGCAAGTTGCATGATGCATCCGCGCGTGATGCCCGGCAACACCGACGCGCCGAGCGGTGGCGTAACGATTTTGCCGTCGCGAATCACAAACACGTTCTCACCCGAACCTTCGGACACATAGCCGTTCGTATCGAGCGCGATGCCCTCAGTAAAACCAAGGTTCTGAGCGTCCACGACCGTCAAATGCGAGTTTGCATAGTTGGCCGCTGATTTCGCCAGCGCCGGCAGTGTATTAGGAGCAATTCGCGTCCACGTCGAAACCATCACGTCCACGCCTTGTTCAAGCGCTTCCGGTCCCAGATACTTGCCCCAACGCAATGGAATTATCACACATTCCGTCGGGCAAGCGCGCGGATGCACGCCGAGCGAATTGTAACCGCGATAAAACAGCGGGCGAAGATAGGCCTCATCCATATTATTCGCAATGACCACTTCCGCGCACGCAAGTT
>CAZPKG010000028.1:0-21682 GCA_964587105.1 uncultured Alphaproteobacteria bacterium
GGATAATCTGCGCCCCCTGCTTGCCCGTTGCCTTGTCGTCAACACGTTAGACGACGCCCTTGACTTGAAAGACTTCCTTGCTGAGCATCGCTGTCGCGCCGTCACACTCGCGGGTGATTGGTTAGATTGGACGGGCCTTTGTTACGCGGGAAGTGTTGAATCCGACACGCCGAGCGACTTGGGACTTTCGCGCCAAATAGATGGACTTCGCGAGACGATGACTCAAGTGAAGCAGGACCGCTCTGAACTTGCTCTGTTGATGGAACAAGCGAAAAGCGAATTTGCAAATTGGAAGCAGCAACTTTCTTCGCTCGCGGGCGAAGTTGAATCGCGCAAAGTGTTACTTGCCAAACATCGTTCTGAGCAGCTTCGCATTGAAACGCTTCTTCATGCGTTGAGTCAACGTGATCAAGCGGCGGTCCAGCTAATCGGCGAAAGCGAAAGCGCCGAGCAGGCACTGCGAAATGATATTGAGCGCTTGGTTGTGGCACTTGATGAAAGCAGAGTCGCAATCAATGAAACGCAGAAAGTGATCGAGGGACTTTCAGAAGAAGTTTGGCAGGCACGTCAGGAAAACGGCGCCGCGCGTGATGCTTATCATGAGCAGGCTCGAGTTGTTGACGGCGTAAATCACCGCCTGCAGTTATTGGATGCAGAAGCTGAACGGCTAAGTACAACCGAGTCCGATCTTGCCGAAGCGATTCGCACAAACTCCGAACAAGGGGAGAATTCCGCAAATGTCATCGCTGAGTCGGAGAATCAACTGCGAAGCATTTCCGAAAAACTGAGAGAGCTGTTTGTCACGCGCGATGAAAGGTATCGCATTGTGGACGAGGCCCAACGCACAAAAGACGCCGCCAACACCGAAGTTCGTGCGATGGAAGAACAGTTGAAGCGTTTGCGGACAAGTCGCGAGGCGGCGTTGGACGATCAGCGTAAGCTTGAGATATCAATTGCCAAGATTGAAGGCGAACTTGAGTCGCTTGTGGTGAGCGCTCGCAATCAGCATGGAATCGAACTTTCCGGTGACGAAGCCGCAAAAGCGATCGCTGACCTCCACGATGTAACCACCGGATCCGACGTCATTACTGAACTTCGCACCAAGATTGAGAATCTTGGCACTGTGAATCTACTTGCAGTGGAAGAGTACGACAGAGAGACTGCCCGGCTCGACGGAATGCTCTCTAATCGTGCCGATTTGTTGTCAGCCAAGGCCACGCTCGAAGAAACGATCAGCAAGATCAACGAGACCGCCGAAGCGAGATTCCTACACACATTTGAAGCAGTGCGCGCGAATTTTCAAGCGCTGTTTTCCGAGTTTTTCCCAGCCGGTGAGGCCGATCTCATTCTCAGCGGCAAAGACTTGCTCGAGGCCGACATTACAATGTGGGCAAATCCGTCGGGAAAACGATTGAAGTCTCTTACACTGATGTCCGGCGGTGAGAAGACCATGACGGCAATCGCGCTGCTATTTTCACTGTACCAAGTTAAGCCGTCGCCATTCTGTGTCCTTGACGAAGTGGACGCGCCATTGGACGACGCCAACATTGATCGTTTTACGCGGATGATCCACCGCCACAGCGATCACACCCAGTTCATTATGATTACGCACAACAAGCGGACAATGGAAATCGCCGACAACTTGTACGGCGTGACCATGCAGGAGGAGGGTGTTTCCAAAACAGTTTCGGTTCGGCTGCTAAAGCCAACTGACCCCGTTTTGCGCGAAACACAATCTGCCGCAACAGGATAGGAGGAGAGTATGAAAGGAAAGCTGTTAACTGCTTTGTTTTCAACGATTATCGGCATTGGTGCCCTTGTTCACGCGGCGGGTATTGATGTCGATGTCGTTTATTACTATGGCGACGACACGCTCAGCTATTGCGAAGTGTATGTTGGCATTCAGCGCTCCGCGCTTGTCTATCAACATGCTGAATCTGATAGCGTGATAGCACAGTTTTCAATCGTCACGTCGCTTGGACGCAATGACACGACATTCATTTCCGACACGCTGGATACTGAAGACCGCTCACAGGCCGCTCAACTTCAAATGTCCGGCGCCTACTTCCCCTACGTTTTTCGCTACCTGCTCGCGCCGGATGAGTATGATTTGTACGTTGAACTGCTTCAAGCAAGCGGGCGGTCTGATACTTGGAAAGACCTACATCTAATCGTTCCGCAAGTAAGTGACTCAATCGGCGTTTCAGGTATTGCATTGGGCGCGGAGCTTTCTTACACCGCTTCCGCATCGCAATTCACGAAAAATGGCGTTCGGTTCGTCCCCAACCCGTCGCTATTTTATGGCAGTGGTATGCCAATGTTGTACTACTATGCAGAGTGCTACGGACTGGAGGACAGTCTCGCTGATGATTCGATTGCCATTACGCGCTCCGTTTATCTGGCTGAGTCCAATCAACTTGCAAAGCTACCATCGACGCGCAAACTTGCAATCCCTGGCAATTCGATAGTGATCGCTGACGGCTTTCCCGCCTACACGCTGAAAACCGGAACGTACGTCCTGAACCTCAAGATTGAAGAAACGGGCAAGCCGGATCGTCTGGCCAGCAAGAAATTCTATGTTTACCGCCCAGAAGACCTTGCACAGGGGCGTGAAACACCAATTGATAATGAATTTGCAGCAGTGGTGAGCAATCGCGGCGAAGATATCTTAAGCACTATTAATCCCGACAGCGGAATTGTGCTCATGCAGCATGTTTTAACAAAGCAGGAGATGCGGCGCGCGCGCGATATGGATTCGGATGGCAAGCGAAATTTCATGATTGAATTTTGGCGCACACACTATCCTGACGACCCGGACGCCGCAAACCGCCATTTTGCTCGTGTAAATGAGGCGAACATCCGCTATAGTTTTCTCAATCGAGAAGGGTGGAAGACTGATCGCGGCAGAGTGCTTATTCAATTAGGCGAACCCGACTACATAGATAGAAGGTACGCCGATGCAGCCGGTTCTGATCACGAGATTTGGTATTATGACAAGCTCGAGGGAGGAGTCCTGTTTGTCTTTGTTGACCAAGCGGGGTTCGGTGATCTCGACTTAGTTCATTCAACGAAACGGGGCGAGATATATAATCCCTCAGCCTTGGCAACTCAACAAAATCAGAATCCGGCGTCCCGAGGTCTGCGTGAGTGACATAGCGGTTCAAGTGAACAACTTGGGAAAAGTTTACCGCGACGCCGGCGGGGGATCCGTCGTGGGCTGCCGTGATGTTCACTTTGCGGCTCGCTACGGATCAATTTTCGGAGTTTTGGGAACAAATGGAGCCGGAAAGACAACGACACTGAGAATGTTGGCGACGATGCTTGTTCCAACCTCAGGAACCGCATCGGTCGCGGGACACGATCTCTGCACGCAAGCGCAGGAAGTTCGTCGCTCGATTGGTTTCCTTTCGGCGTCAACGGGTATATATGGTAGATTGTCAGCCAAAGAAATGCTGCATTATTTTGCGGCGCTGCATGGATTCAATATTGAAGCGGCGGAACGTCGGATCAATGAGATTGCCGATTTACTCGACTTGCACGATTTTTTAGACCGTAGATGTGAGAAACTCTCGACGGGTCAGCGCCAACGCGTGAGCATTGGCAGAACGATTCTGCACGACCCCCCTGTACTAATCTTCGATGAGCCGACAAGTGGACTGGATATTCTTGCCGCCGCTCAGATCGTTCAATTTATGCGCGATAGCCGCGCTCAAGGCAAATGTGTTCTCCTCTCGACTCACGTTATGCGTGAAGCTGAATTGCTTTGTGATGAAATGATTCTGATCCACCAAGGCAATGTTAGGGATCGCGGCAGCGTCGCGGAACTACAGCAACGTCACGGAAGTTCACAACTGGAAGTAGTCTTCCTGCGTGCAATCGGCGAGGATTCGTCGGCATTTCACGACTAAAAGTGGCCCCGCCTTTGCAAAATCGAAGGCGATGCACAAACCACTTGATTTGCACCTATCATTTGCCCCGATCTCGGTCCTAAGTTCGGTCGAATGGGCAGCCGTCCAGACTCTGCTATTGGCTCTGGAGTGCCGAGATGCGGAAACATATTATCATAGCATTCGCGTTGCCAACCTCGCAGCAAGGTCCTGTCAATCCCTTGGCCTCGAGCAGAAGTCACAGGAGGAGGTTCTAGTCGCCGGGCTCCTGCACGACATTGGCAAGATCGGGCTTCCCGACAGCGTCCTGCAAAAGGCCGGTAGATTGTCAAAAAGCGAACGCGGCCTAATAGCGATGCACCCCGAACTGTCGGCAAATATTCTCACACCGTTGCCTAAGTTTGATCGTGTAAGGGACATTATTCTGCAACATCACGAGCGCTTTGACGGAACAGGCTACCCTGAGGGAAGGCGCGGAGACGAAATCATAATAGAAAGCCGAGTCTTGGCCATTTCGGACGCATTTGACGCCCTATGCACCGAGCGTCCCTATCGCGATCCTTTAACTGCCGAAGAAGCAATTGGTTGGATAGAAAGCGAAGTAGGGCGTCAGTTTTGTCCAATTTCATTTCAGGCTTTTCATCAAGTTATCGAGACCCAACCCGCCGCCATTCAGCCCATTGAGCGGCATCCTGCAACAGGGTTTGACTCTATTTCTACCCAGAAATTCTCGCCTGATCATTTAATGTCATTATTAACAACATTTTAGTTATTTGTGCTCAGTTACGCCGAAATTACCAAGTTTTGGTCGAATGCTTGCGCAAGCACTTGCGATTCCTTATATTAAACAGTTGACTTGTTGGAGAGTATTAGGAGCTGAATGACCCTTCGTTAGAGGTTTCCCCAGGCTTGGCCTGCTTTTCGTCCCTGTGATGTTAAACGACTCCTCTAACGTCGGTGTGTACACGCTCCGGTTCGTGACTATTTGTTGCCGAACGGGCTGTATGCTCTGTTCGGCTTTTATGTTTCTATGACCATTCGTATCCAAATGAGCCGTTTCACCTATCTCATTGCAGGCATCGTGCTTGCCATGCATCTGCCCGTCTTGGCATCGGAAGTGAGATTAGTCTCCTCTGATGAGCGACAGGCTGTTGTCAGCTGGTCGGCGAGTTTGGCGAAGAACACAATTGCTGACGCAAGCGATTGGTCAACGGCATTTAGAAACTCGCAATGGCGCGCCAACGGTACCGCGTTGGTGCCCTATCAGATCGTGCCGGTTGCTTGCCCGGTCGGGACGACCCCGCAGCTTCGTGTTCTCGATTCCCAAATCACGAGCTACAATGTACCGTTGCCGGAAAGCGAAACGCAATCTTCTCAACTCAATTTGGGTTCGCCGAAGATTAGAATCGCGAGCGTCGAACGTTGGCGCGGATTTCAAATCGCGCATGTGGAGATTCGCATTGCAGATCCAACCGCAGCCGGAACCTCGCTCCTGAACGCCGCGAGTTTCGCGATTGACTTTGACGGAACTCCGCTTCCGCCCGCAAGTCAACCGCGCGAAGAGCGCTTCTTAGCCAGCTTCGCCGTTAACGGAAGGCAGGCGGCTCATTGGTGGCAGTTGCCCGAGCCTTCGCGCTCTGCCTTAGATAATGCGCTCGATGCGTGGCCGGAGTTTCAGTTGTACAAAATCGGTTTGATTGAAACCGGCGCGTACTCTATGTCAACAGAATGGATGCAATCACAAGGCATTCCCATTCTCGGCGTTCAGTCCGCGCAAGTCAAAATATTTGGCAATGGCGGGCGGCTGCTTGCACCTGGTCTGCTCACTGCTCCCGATTCAGTACTGCGCGAAAACGCGATTCTGATTGAGGATGGCGGGGATGGCCGCATGGATCAAGGTGACCGCGTAATCTTCTACGCCGAGGGGCTCAAAGGCTTTGACTATTGCGACGGCAGTTTATTAAATGACCTTGGCCACGCAAGTCCCTATTCTTCAGAGAATATTTTCTGGATTGGAATCGATCCGTCCGGCGATCCCGGATTGCGAATGGCGCCAATCCAAACTACGGGAACTGCAACTCCCGTAACAACTTTCAATGGAAAGTCTTACCTCGATCAAGAGCAGTTCATCTATGCAGTCGGAGCGCTGCAATCCAATTCCGGCGTGATTTGGTACATGGCCACTATCGACGCCCAAACCGAGCGCTCATTTTCAATCAACTTGGAAAGCGCAAGCACCGGAATGGGTCGGCTGCGTATGCGCATGGACACCGTCACCGGTGGCGGCACTGGGTTTGACATTTTTGTAAACAACACAATGGTCAGCAGTGGCTCGTTTACAAGTCCGATGGTTATTGAAATCCCTGCGGGGACATTCGTGCCGGGGAATAATGTCATTCGGATTTCCAATCGAACCTCGGGACGGCAAGTGCTCCTGAATTACATCGAGATTGAGTACGAGCGCTCGTTACAATCAACCACAGGTTCAATTGAGATAAACGCGCCTTCAGGACAGACTGGACTATTCTCGTATCAAACGAGTCTCGCCGCCGACGCCTACGTATTCGACGTCACGAATTTGATTTCTCCACGTGTCGCGCGCGGTTCAACATTCACGGATTCGTCTTATTCCGCGGCCTCTCGCCGCTACTATGGCTTTAACCCGGCACGTCTTCGAACTCCCAGCTTTCGTGGCCGCAAGATTTTTGACGCGCAGGACTATGATAAGCTTCGTGATCCGCAGAACGACGCCGGCATCATCATCATTACCTATGATGACTGGTATGACCTGCTTGAACCGCTTGTTGAAATGCACGAACAATATCAGGAAGAACCGCTTCACGCTGTTCGAGTGAAGCTATCGGACATTTATGATGAGTTTTCGTGGGGAGTGACTGACCCGACAGCGATTCGCAACTTCTTGCTGTATGCCCATACGAATTGGCGCGGAGTATCTGGATCATTAGAGCCGCCTCGCTATGTTCTCTTCGTCGGCGATGGCGATTATGACTATCGCAATATTATCTCTAATTCAGATGATAATTGGATGCCGCCGTGGGAGTCGCTTGGCGTCTGCACGGACGACTACTATGTGGAGTTTGACAATACCGGTGCACTTCTCGACATGTTGTCAGGCCGATGGCCGGTCCAGTCACCGCAGGAAGTCTCGGCGATTGTCGAGAAAACGGTGAACTATGCGCTCACCCCGTTGTACGGTCCGTGGAAGAACACAGCGACTTTCGTGGCGGACGACGAATGGAAAGATGGGCATTGTGGGGAAGTGTTCCACACAAACGATTCGGAAATTCTCATCAACGACGTCTTGCCGGACTATTTCACCTTCCGCAAGTTGTATGAAATTCTATATCCGTTCCGACAGTCCGCATCGACTTCGGCAAAACCCGACGGCACTCGCGACCTAATCGAAACCATCAATAATGGCACGTTGCTCATAAACTACGTTGGGCATGGAAACGAACGTGTTTGGACTGACGAACAGATGTTCGTGATGGATCGCGATAACCCGTTCATAGAGAATGATCGAATGTGGCCGGTTATCGTTGCCGGAACCTGTACTTGGGGAGGATACGACCGTCCCAATGAGCGCTGCTTTCCCGAGCTTCTGCTCTCGGGAAACGGCGTTGGAGCCATTGCTTGCATAGCTGCGACTCGTTTCACATTTGTAGGTCAGAACCAGAGACTTACTCGCGAGTTTTACACGGAAATATTCCAGCAGGGAATTGATTCAAGACGTAGCCTCAGTGAGGCGTTGTTGCAGACTAAATTACTTGGTGGGGACAATAGTCTTTACCATACACTTGGCGATCCCGTTCTGCGTTTGGCGACACCGGAATATTATGCCTACGTTGATGAGCGTGATGATTCACTGCAGGCCGGCGGACTTTTTCATTTGACCGGATTCGTTTCGCGCACGAACAATTCTGCCGAAGTCTATCAGGGGCCGCAGCGCCGCGAATTGGATGAAGAGGTCTGGTCCGATTTTCAGGGTATCGTGGAAGCGCGCGTATTCGATTCAGAGGATTCCGCTGCCTACTACTTCCCGTTGATTTCCGATTGCGGAACTCCGTCGCAAACGCCGTATTATTATGGATTGCCGGGCAACGCGATCTTCAGAGGTCGCTCCTCAATCGAAAACGGTCGTTTTGAAATCACATTCCGCGTCCCGCGTGACATTCAATACGGCGGCGACAATGCGAAAGTCAGTCTCTATTTTTTTGGCAAGTCAGACAGCGAACCCGACTCCGCGGATGGAATTGGCATCGAGCGTCCGCTCCGCATCGCCAATGCCGCTGCCGCTGTTACTGATTCCGTACCGCCGCAAATCAGCGCGTGGCTTGAAAATTCCTCGTTCCGAAATGGCGATCAGGTCAGCCGGTCTCCGCTTCTGATTGTCAGCCTTTCCGATGATTCCGGTATCAATTTATCTGGAGAAGTCGGGCACAAAATCACGGCTCGCATAGATGACGCGCAAGCAGAGGACGTCACGCAGTTCTTTAACTACGACGTAAACAGTTTTACCAAAGGCGAGCTTTCGCGCACCATCGGCCCGCTGTCGGAAGGCCCGCATCGTCTAACCATTGAGGCTTGGGATTCGTTCAACAACCTGAACAACTATGGCTTCGATTTTGTAGTCGGAGAATCCGCCGAAGAAGGCTATGCAATTCGCGATGTTTTGAACTGGCCGAATCCGATGTCTTCGGAGACTTACTTTACGTATTCCTTGACACAAGACGGAACAAGCGAAGTTTCCATTCGTATCTTCACGATGAGCGGCAAGCTTGTCGATGAGATCAACGGATTGGGAACCCGCCAACTGTTCAACAGCAACAACAATCGCCCGTGGAATGGACGCGATCGTGAGGGTCACGAGCTGGCCAACGGAGTTTATTTCTACAAAGTAACTGCCCGCCATCAGAACGGCTACGAAGCCGAGGCGACGGGCAAACTTGTTATACTTCGCTAAACAATTTTTCAGAAATATTCAGCAGGAGAGCACATGAAGAGATGGATGTTTGCACTGAGCGTGACGCTTGCGGGTCTGGTGGCCCTGCCCGTTCACGCGGCCAGCGTTAGTCAGGCGACGCTGCTCTTTCTAAAGATCGCTCCGGGCGCGCGCCCGGCGGGTATGGGTGAAACTTTCGCCGCGATATCCGATGATGCTACCGCGACATGGTGGAATCCAGCCGGCTTAGCCTTTCAGCGCGGCAATGAAGTTACAATGATGTACTCGCGCTGGCTTCCACAGTTCAATCTTTCGGATTTGTACTACGCATTCATCAGTGGTACCTATGAAGTTACCGAATGGGGCACGTTTGGCGCAAACATTGTGTTCTTGAATCTCGGCGAGACACAGCGCACGGGTACGTCCGGCGAAGATCTCGGAACGTTCTCTTCATATGAAATGGCAGTCACCGGCGCCTACGGCGCTCTTATTAATGAGAGCACTTCGATGGGCGTCAGCTTGAAGCTCGCCTACAGCAATCTGTCACCAGTCGGTGCAGGTGCAGAGCAGGGCAAGGGAACGGCAACGGCAATTGCAGCCGATATCGGACTCTTGCACAAGACATCGTTCATGCCGGGACTTTCAGTAGGTGCGAATCTGTCCAACATGGGTCCGAAAGTTTCCTACATCGATCGTGCTCAGGCTGATCCGCTCCCGACAACATTGAAGTTCGGTGTCGCCTACAAAATTCTCGATCAAGAGTACAACAAGCTCACGCTCGCCTCCGACGTTGACAAGGAGCTTGTCAAGCGCGACAAATTTGGTCGCTCTGACGAGTTTTATGAAGCACTCTTTTCTGCCTGGGGCGACGGCGACTTGGCCAAGTCGCTTATCTGGCACCTCGGCGCTGAATATTGGTATTCAACTCTGGTAGGTCTGCGAGGTGGCTACTACAACGATCACCTCGGTCGAGTTTTCCCCTATACATTTGGCGTATCACTGAAGTATAGCACATACCGCTTCGACTTCAGCTACTTGACAGCCGGCGAAAATCATCCGCTGACTGACACGATGCGCTACTCACTTTCCGTGGACTTCTAAACTGAAATTTTCCGTCTTTATAGCGGTGGTGTTTGCCCAGGCGATCACCTGGGCATTGCCGTTCGCTCCAATATCTGAAGGACGGGGCGGAGCTTCGTCACTCGATGAGCGTTGGCCCAACACTCCGATTCGCCTGTGCGCAATTCGTGTCGAATTTCAAGCAGATGACTTAACCGGCACGACGGGCACAGGAGCATTTGGAACAGGGTTCCCGGATAGCTTGTTGATTGACCCGTTGCCGCACGATCGTCAGTATTTTATTGATCATCTTTCGTTCCTCGACCACTACTTCACGACTGCGTCTAACGGACAACTTGAGTTTCAACAGCTTGACGTCTATCCGCCCGGCGAGAACTCGGCCTACACATTGGCTTATCCGATGTGGCACTACAACTTCAATTCGGACACGGCACTGCTAAACCGCCGGTTAGTAGAGTTGTTTGCGCAGTCTGTGAATCTCGCGGATGCCGATGTGGATTTTACACAGTACGATGCCATCATTATCTTTCATGCCGGTGTCGGCAAAGATTTCAATGTCGGTATTGACAATACACCCTTTGACATTCCTTCGGCCTACATCTCAGAAAGTGATCTTCGACGATACGGCGGCTCTTTGCCAACCGGGGTTACCCGCGGACTGTTATTGCCTGAAGGGCAGAACCAGCCTGAGACGTTGGATCTTGGTGTTGAACTTTCATTGAATGGCGTTTTGATCAAACTCTTTGGCAATTGGCTTGGCATGCCCGATCTCTTCAATACAGAGACCGGCGCGAGCGGCATTGGACGCTGGGGGATGATGGATCAAGGCTCAGGTAATGTGAATGCTCTTGTACCTGCCTTGCCCGACGCGTGGTCAAGAATGTTCATGGGCTGGAGCGATGCTCAGACAATATATCCTGCGGGAAACGCCGATACCTTGCGTCTTGCTCGAATTGGAATTGCTGACGCTACTCAGATCGCAAAAATTGCAGTTTCAGCGGACGAATACTATCTCTTGGAAAATCGCGATGCTGACGCCGACTCAGTCGGACACGTTTCGCTGTTTGATAGAGATGGCCGCGAAATGCAAATAAGCCGAGACGGCGATATCGCAGTCGAGCAAGGGTTCAAGGTCGCCGTGCGCGCTTCGCATTACGACTTCGGCATTCCCGGCAGCGGTATTCTGATCTGGAAGATCAACGAGAAGGTCATTGCCGAGAACTACGAGACCAACAGTGTTAATGCGGACGCGGAGAATCGCGGCGTTGACTTGGTTGAATGCGATGGCTCGCAGGACATCGGCCGAGAGTATGGTTTTGCCACGTCCGGTTCCGGAACGGAATTGGGCATTCAAGAAGATTGTTGGTATCGAGATAATCGTGCCTATCGCGAAGCCAATGGCGGAACGGTTTTCACCAGATTCAACGACGATTCCCGGCCGTCTGCGCGATTGAGTGATCACAGCTACACGTATCTTGCGATATCGGATTTTTCGGACGTCGATTCTGTCATGACCTGCCGTGTGCGCAGCACGCTGGCTGAACCAGGTTTTCAGGTTCTTGTTAGCGACACTGCTTCCAAAGCAGTCCTCGCTGATTTAGATGGCAATAGCGTTCGTGAGCTATACGTTCAATCACATGACTCGATATATGTTGTCAAGGACAGCACAGGTCTTCAGTATCTTACTCAGGTTCCCTCCGGTTCGATTTTGTCAGAAGTAATTGCAGATAACGGGGATATTGCAGAGCGATTATTATTCGTTGGCAATCCTGTTGGACAGATCATGCTAACTGGGAATGTCCTTGACACATCATTTACGACGATTGACCTTCCGAACCCCATCTTTGAGCAAGTCCATTTCTGCAAGACCGTAGCTGGTGATACTCGCTTTGTTTTCACCGGATACTCGGATTTTGGCACATTTGGTTCGAGAACGACGTGCCGCGCAATACTTGATAGCGCGATGTCCTCTCTAAGCGCAACATTCGATTCGCCTGATGAGGGAATAACTGCCTTGACGAACTTGGAGATTGCTCCCTCATCAAACTTAGTCGGACGCGTTGGGGCAAATCACCTGACAAGATTTGAGGTCGGTGATTCTTTGAGTCCAGCGTGGGTTACAACTATTGCTTCCGTATATTTGCCGCTTTCTGTAATCATTGAATCGAATCGCACACTGATTTATGTTCCTGACTTTGGATACATAAACGCCGAAGACGGCGAGCGAATTTGCAATTCAGTTGATTGCCTGCCGCCTCAAGTGGATTGGGACGGCGATGGTCGAATGGACGGTGGCGGCGCCGACGGTGCAAACTCAACTCCCCGCGAGAACTTTTCACTTCCAACTTCCGGAGAGATTCAGATTCACGATTTGAATTTCAACGGTGAACCGGATATACTTCAGTTAACAGACTGGCAAAGAAGCGACGCAACAGCATCAAACTGGCGGCTCACGGCCTATGATCATGATACACGTCGTTACCCGGATTTCCCCATCGCGTTGACCGGCCGCCCGCAATTAGTTCGCGTTCTGAAACAGCAGGGTCGCTTTCACGTTTTGACAAAGAACGTCGCCGGGAATAATGCTCAATTTTTACTAATGCGCCTCCCGTTGACAGCAAGCGGTTCAGTCGAAGAGATTTATCAGGCGCCGGAAAATATCTTCGTGATCGGTGCCCCGCGACCGCAAGTACACGCGCGCGACGAGTTCGCATACGTGTGGCCAAACCCCGCAACCGAAACCACGCACATTCGTTTAACTCTGCCGTTTGCCGCAAATGCCAACGTGCAGATTTATGATCTCGTTGGTCGCCGCGTTGCAACTTTATCCGGGTCATCAGACTATGCGGGCCCATTTGAATTGAATTGGCAGACGTCAACCGTTCAAAGCGGAGTTTATATCGCAAAGGTCGAGGCGCACGGAAACGGTCAGACTCAGACGACAGAGCTTAAAATAGCGGTGGTGCGCTGATGCACAAAAGGTTCATTGCGTTGCTCGCAGTTCTTTCCGCTACGTTACTGTTTGCGCAGACCGCTGAGTTCAATCGCCCCAATCTAAAGTGGATGACATTTGAAACCAAAAACTTTGTCATCACTTATACGGAAGGCTTGGAGGAAGTCGCCTATCTCGCCGCGGATATCGCAGAAGAGGTGCATGAGCCGCTCTGCGAATTGTACGATTATCGACCGGACACAAAAGTCACCTTGATTTTTTCCGATGAAGATGACATTGCCAACGCGGGCTCGTACTTTCAGTCAAATAAGATCAAGTTCTTTGCAACGTCCATGGCGTGGGATTTTCGCGGAACACACAATTGGCTGCGAAATGTCGTCACACATGAATACACGCACATGATTCAGCTTGGCGCGACGCGAAAATGGTCGCGCCGCTTCCCAGCTTTCTATGTGCAAGCTCTCGGCTATGAACCCGAGCGCCGTCCCGACGTGCTGTACGGCTATCCAAATACTCTTATCAGCTGGCCCTTACCGTCCGTGACTATCCCAGCATGGTTCGCAGAAGGCACTGCGCAATATCAGTTCAACGGGAGCGGCTACGATTTTTGGGATAGTCATCGTGATATGCTCTTGCGCCAAGCAGTTTTGTCAAACAGGCTGCTCGGTTTTGAAGACATGGGGTTCTTTGGTAAAACAAGTCTCGAATCTGAAGGCGTGTACAATCAAGGTTTCTCTTTGGTCAAGTATATTGCTGACAACGGAGGCGGCGCGGACGTTCTCGGCACGATATCGAGAAAAATGTCAAGCCCGCTCCCGATTACGCTAAATGATGCTATCGGTTCCGCAACGGGCAAAGCAGGCGTCGAGTGGTACAAAGAGTGGAAGTCCGATCTCGAGACGCGTTACAATTCGCTCAAGACTTCGCTTGCACCATATTTGAGCAAAGCCGACACACTTGATAAGAAAGGTTTCGTTGGAGCGTATCCACAATTCTCACACAATGGCGATAGGCTAATCTTCATTTCCAATTCCGGACGCGATTATTTCGGTCAATCATCATTGTATGAATACTCGTTTGCTACCGATTCGATCAAGCTTCTCGCACCCGTTGTTCAAGGAAGCGCGGCTTGGACGCCGGATGACAAAGGCGTCGTTTTCGCCCGTCGCTCAACTGCAAATGCCAATGGATCACTGCTGCACGATCTTTATTACTATGATATCGCAAAGAAGAAAGAGCATCGTCTAAGCAAAGGACTGCGCGCTGAGTCAGTTGACCTTTCTCCCGACGGCAAGTTGCTTTTGTTCACAATCAATGAAGCGGGCAAGCGCGAAATCGCAATCGCGCCAATGCCCGAAACCGGCAAGAAGATGAAGCAATTTAGTGGCAGCGACGTCCTGCTTCGCTTTCCTTCACTGCCGCACGAACAATATTATCATCCTTGCTGGTCGCCTGACGGCAAGAAGATCGCCGTGACCCACCATCTGACGGAGGGTCGCGGCGTACGCGTTTACTCATATGACGCAGCAACAAACACGCTTACGCTCGACCACGAATTTGACGGAAAAAGAGCAGAATTGCGCGATCCATCTTGGAGTGCTGATGGAAAATATCTGTACGTATCCTATGATGAATCAGGCATTGCGAATATCTATCGCTTGAGCCTTGCCGATGAGTCACTGGAGCGCTTGACCACGGTGTTAGGCGGTGCGCTATACCCCGACGTCAAAGACAACAAGCTTGCCTATTCTGAGTTTTGCGAAGACGGCTTCAGAATTTGTGTCCTGGATTCTTTTGGCCCCGTTCGCCTGCCGCACAGCTCCCTCGATGAATTGGAATCAAACTACCTGTCGCGCATACCAACCAACAACGTGTCGCTAAAAGGTTCTGTGCGCAAAGGCGAGCCATATAAGCCGCGCTTTGAGAGCCTTTATTGGTTTCCGCGGATCGCTTTTGATTACAAAACCTTCAAGCCGGGAACCTATCTCGTCCTGAACGATGTCTTGGACAAAATGACATTTATCGGCGGCATAGCGGTCAATCAGAAACGTGAGTACGACATTTATGGCTTGGTCGAGTACAAAGAGTTCTACCCGACTATTTTCGCTGAGTACTTCAATATCCAGCGCCGCCTAACCTCATTCTTTGCGGACTCGTCGCGTATCATTGGAGAAGAAGATGGGCCGCTCGGACCGGAACCCATTTACGACGACTACCGCATTCGCTACCGCTACAATTTGAACGAAATCAGCGTCGGTCTTGGCGTCCCTCTAACGGCGGCCATGAACGTGAAAACCCGCGCTACCTATGATCAGTATGTCGCGCACAATCGCTTCGATGATGAAACCAGCGTTAGCCTGACCTACTTCCGCGGCTGGTCATGGAAGACCGGTATTTACGCCGACGCGCGCAAACCCGGACTGCTCACGGAAATCAGCCCAGAAGGCGGTTACCGTGGCTATTTTGAGTACACGAGGGCCAACCACGACTTCATTTCTGATATTGAAATCGGAGGTGACGCGATTGGACTGCGGGAAATTTACGATCCCAACGATTACGACCTCTTTGAGATTGGGTATGAGCGATATTTCAGGTCGCCCATCAAGAGCCACTCCGCAGAGTTTAGATTCAAAGGTGGCTTCATTGATGAGAGTGTGGATCCTTTCTTCCACCAATATGCCGGCGGACTACCCGGAATGCGCGGCTACTCGTTTTACAGCTTAGGCGGAACAAGAACCGCCGTTGGTACATTTACATATCGCTTCCCGCTCATTAAACGCGCCGCGTTGGCGCTCTGGCCCTTATCAATAAACCGAGTGTACGGATCACTCTTTATGGACGCCGGTGATGCGTGGGTCGGCGACTATGCTGATCGCACGATCAAGAAAGATGTTGGCGCGGGATTACGCATGCAAATGCATTCGTTCTACGCCTACCCGACCGCGCTATCATTTGACGTCGCCTATGGCTTAGACAAATTTGACGTCGTTGAAGATCAGGTTCGCACGGGATATGGCGAGGAGTTTCGCTATTATCTGACGATTTTGTTTGATTTTTACACGCCGATTATTCCGCCGATGCGTCATCCGTCGAGTTGTAGTTGCGCGCACTGTTCTCACAATTAGTTTCAATCACATAAATGGAGACTGCCATGCATTCCCCAAATCTGAATCGCCTACTCACTTTCCTGCTGCTTTGCGTCATGCTGCCCTCTTTTGCGTCGGCCAAGACCCTGGGACTTTCGCCGCATCGCGCTCGATTTGCCGCGCCATCATATGATCAGGCGGCCGCAGACGAGACTGCTCCGCCCGCACTTACCGGCAAAAAGAATATCGGCCGGGCGGTCATGTTCAGTCTTGTTGTTCCGGGAACCGGTCAAATCTATTCGGGTTCGTGGCTGCGTGCTTTGCCGTGGTTGGCAATTGAAGTTGCCGGTTGGGCCATGTTCTCGACCTATCACGCGCAAGGTAACGACAAAACTTCCGAATTTGAAGCCTTTGCCGGTCCCTGGCAGAACAAAGATTCCACGGCAGGACACTTTAATCTCGATGCCTACCTCGTGCGCGAATATCAGGTCGCAAGCAACGCACAGTGGTCATCGAATCCGTATGTAAGCCCGAATGGTTTTGATGACTGGATCACCGAAACTTGGATTGAAAGGCAAGACCATCTTCCCGCGCCCTATACTCACGACGTGCTCACCGACGACGTTCAGCAGTACTATGAGATGATCGGCAAGTACTACGAGCAGTTTGGCTATGGTTGGAATGATACCTACGATCATTCGGTGCCGCTGAACGGCAGTGCGCCTGAGACGATTTGGGGCGTTAGCGGCGACGACGTCGCAACTGTAAAGTTCGACGGACAGAGCGCCATGTTCTATCTTTATCGCGACATGCGCGGGGAAGCGAATGACCTGCTCGAAAAGGGCAATACGATGATGGAAATCGTCTTGGTGAATCATGTCCTCTCTGCACTCGATGCAGCTTTTGCTGCCCGAAGCTACAATCGCAAACTTGAAGCGGCAACGCTTGGTTCAATGGACCTCAAGTACGATATCAAAACAGATCGATTTGGCGACCAGACGCGCTCGTTGACTCTGAGTGTGCCACTGCCGACACTGAGATAATATCACATGCGTGCACTCCGAATTGCGCTTGCCGTTGTGACAATCACGAGTATTGGGTTGTCAGGCAATCTGTTTGCCAAAGAAAAAGGGCAGGCGCTGTTTCTTAAGTCGCTTGTGGTTCCAGGCTGGGGCCAGTACGAAGCAGGGCGGACCACCCATGCTCTCGCCTTTTTGAGCGCCGACTTGCTGTTCATTGGCTCCGCGCT
This sequence comes from uncultured Alphaproteobacteria bacterium, assembly GCA_964587105.1. Classification (GTDB taxonomy): domain Bacteria; phylum Electryoneota; class RPQS01; order RPQS01; family RPQS01; genus JABWCQ01. The sequence continues at coordinate 17,219 of CAZPKG010000028.1, forward strand.
CTCGCTCAGTCATCATGGACGTCAACTTCGCGATGACTACGAGGCCTTCGCCGCAGCCCACGCCGGTGTCTCCGGTTCACATGGCAAAGAATTTTACATCGACGTTGCGAACTGGATCAGCGTGTTTGATTATAACGAACAGCGTATGGCAGATCGAAGTTTTGGCGCGCTTTATGACACTGAGACTGAGTATTGGATGTGGGACAGTGAAGGAAACCGAGCGCGCATGGATGAAATGCGACTGACCTCCGATCGTTCCCTCAATCGCGTCATCTATGCCGTTGCTCTGATTGGCGTCAACCACGTGGTCAGCGCTTTTCATGCAGGCAGATTACAATCGCAAGCGAAGAAGCAAAATGACAGCCGTGTTGGTTGGAACTTAACGCCCCAACATTTGCTGGGCGGCGGCCAGCTAAATTTCTCGCTTCAGTGGTAGGTAGTTCGAACTTGACCGAGCGTGTTGTTGTTACTGGGGCTTCAGGCCTGCTTGGTTCGAGTGTCGCACTGAGTCTTTACCAAAACAATGTTGAAGTGCTTGGCATCAAGCGTCACAGCACTGCCGATTTTCCGTTTCCGACACTGATGCTCGACCTTACTCGCTTCGTTGAAGCGCGCGAAGGAGTTCGCAGTTTTCAACCCACCGCTATTGTTCACGCAGCCGCACTCTCCAAAGTGCTGGAGTGTGAGCAACGGCCGGACCACGCACACATAGAAAATGTCAGCGTGACGGAAAACCTTCTTCGCGTTGCCGAAGAAGTCCGCTCGTATTTCATATTCATATCAACGGATCAAGTGTTCGGCGGAGTGGAAGGGGACTTCAAAGAATCAGATTCGCCCGCACCTACGCATGTCTATGGCAAAACAAAGTTTGCCGCCGAACAACTTGTTTTGCAGTCAAATATTGAGACACTTATTGCACGCAGCAACAACATAGTTGGCCGGAATGCAGGTTGGGGACAAAGTTTTACGGACAGCCTGATTGAAAAACTGCTGAGCAACCGGCCGGTCGAACTTTTTGCAGATCAATTTCGCAGCCCTATCCATTTACGTACAATAACCGAAGCTCTCTGCAGATGTATCCATATGCGAGCTTCGGGAGTCTTGCATCTTGGCGGACCCGAGAAACTCAGCCGATATGAAACGGGTCTGAAGCTTGCAGAGGCGTATGGCACTTCCGTAGCTCTTCTAAGAAGCGCCGCGACGGCTTCCCATCCGCAAGCCCACACGTTGCACCGAGACGGATCATTTGACACGACGAAGTTTCAACACATGTTTCCCGATCTTGGTCGCCGCTCGATATTTGAAGACTTCCACATCGATCACGATTTAGCCTTCCACAATTGATATGCCCGCACCAGAGCTATTCCGCCTCGCGACCGGTTCACAATTGCCCGACGCACTTGTGGAATTAGCTGCGACTCAAAACTGGCTTTCTGCCGTCTGCAGTGGTATCGGCGGCGTATCAGAGGTTAAGCTTGCCTATTACGATTTGCCGACGCAATCATATCTCGCTTTCGACGTCAACGGAATCGTAGAGCTTGTCTCATTGACCGGAAATCTCACCGAACTTGACGGCAAACATTTTTGGCATCTTCATGCAGTCGTAGCTGATCGGAACGGCCGCACATACGGCGGTCATCTTGTATCATGCACTGTTGCGTTGACGGTTGAAGTCGCGGTCTGGCCGATGCAGAAAGTCTATACACGAACTTTGGAAGCAAGCACCGGATTACGGCTGCTTAACAACTAATACCTCATGACCGATCAGCACCTTCGCCGCTACTTTATCGCTATTGCCGGAAATATTGGAGCGGGGAAGACGACGCTTGCGCAACGACTCGCGTCTCAGTTGGGTTGGAAGTGTTATCTCGAGCCCGTGATTGACAATCCATATCTCCCTGATTTTTACGCCGACATGGCTCGTTGGTCTTTTCATCTTCAGGTGTATTTCTTAAGCAAGCGTTTTCAGAATCAAATTGACATTGAAGCGGACGCGTGTTCATGCGTGCAGGATCGCACGATTTATGAAGACGCCCGCATTTTCGCGCAGACCTTGCGCAAGCGCGGCTACATGAGCGACCGCGACTGGGAAAATTATCAAGCTTTGTTTGCCTCAATGGCCGGACAACTCAAACGTCCCGACCTTGTCATCTACTTGAAGTCTGACGTTCAAAGTCTGGTCAGGAGGATTCAGCAACGCGGACGCGACTTTGAGAAATCCATTGACGTGGATTATCTCGCCGAATTGAATCAGTCCTATGATTCATGGTGCAGCGGTGTTGCCGACAAACTTCTCGTTGGTACAATTGACACGAGCGCAGGAGCAAACGAAGACGAAGTATTCGAAGAATCGCTCAAACTTCTCAAACTGAAATTGCAAATCGAGTTGCCTTTCAAGAATGTTAAATAACTCTTTTTTGTCCGAACAGCGCAGCCCTGTACCGCCGCTTCTGCTAAAATCAGCGATTGTGCTTTGTGGAATCGTCCCGATCTTGTTACTGGTCCGTGCGGATTCTGAGATTAACAGCGTAGGCATCGCGTGCGCCATTGTCGCGGCTGCGCTCGCATTCGCGGGATGGAGCATGAGTCCGTCGTGCCCCGGTCGCGGCGCGGGGACTTCTATGTGGATGATCCTGCTCGCGGTTGCGCCGCTCATAGGCTTAGTCGGTCTCTTTGCACAACAGAGTATCTCGCTCTTCAGTGTCTTCGGCTTGTTTCTGTTGCCGGGTCTAATGATCTTGCACGCGAATTCACCGGCCACGGCGCGCTTAGCCAAACATTTTGTTGTTCCAGCCGCATTTGGATCAATATTCTTGTTTACCGCCGCTGCGCTCGGCGTGCCAAAGCTTGGCGCTTTTCCTGCGATCATTGGCGCGCTGTTCGTTTCTGTTGTGCGCACGACTCTTGACATTGAAGAAGATATTTTTGAAAATCACGCAAATACGGATCATTTTGAAGTCGAACACCACTATCGTCATCGACTTGCCATAACCGCCGTGATTTTTTTTCTGTTTGGCACGGTTAGCCTGTGGCCGTGGTTAGGCGAAATATACAGCAAGACATATTTTTGGATATTGCTTCTCGGGGTGCTATTGCCGCTGGCCTTCTTCTGGGGACGCATCCGTCAGCCGAAGATCGAGGGCGCTAAGATTGCGTTGATCCGTTTCAACCGGATCGCTCCGGTGTTGGGTCTGATTCACGTCATTGCCCTACTTGCCGCATAAGCTTTGAAAGCGCGACTGACCTTAGTCTCGGCATCGCCACGCCGTCAGCAGTTGCTTTCAAGACTGAACATCCCCTTTGATATCGCGCCTTCCAACGCTCACGAACGTTGGACAGGCAACAGCCCGGAAGACGTCGCAAAAGATAACGCTGAGCGCAAAGTGCTTGCCTCGGAGTTTTATTGCAAGCCCGGACGAGTGCTGCTTGGCGCCGACACAATCATTCACCACAACGGTCAGGTGTTCGGCAAGCCCGCCGGCGCTGAGTCTGCCCGCAGAATGTTGGAAACGCTATCCGGTTGGCGACACGACGTCATCACCGCATTCTGTTTGATGAGTTTCACCAAATCCGGCCGCGTCGAGCATTTCTATTCTGAAGCGGTTGTCAGCAAGGTCTTGTTTCAGCTTTTGTCACGCAGAGAGATTCGCAAATACCTGTTGACGGATGAGTGGCGCGGCAAAGCCGGAGCATACGCCATCCAAGGTGAAGCCGGTAAGTTTGTTTTGGACGTCGAGGGCGACTTCGATAACGTTGTTGGATTACCTTTAAGTCGTTTGCGGGAAAGCATTGGAACCCACTTCTCAGACTATAAGTTTCTGTGACGAACTGCGCAAGGCCCGGGAATACCAGGGCCTTTCGCTTACCGAGATTGCTCAACAAACGCGCATTCCGAAGGAGTACCTTGAAGCGCTTGAAGACGGCAAACTCGATGTAATACCTGCGCCAATCCAACGCGGCGTGATATCCGCATACGCGAAAGCCGCGCGTATGAACTCCGAAAAAGTTCTTCGCACGCTTGAGGAGTTACAAGGTATCCGCTCCAAATCGGAGTCAGGTTCCTTGTCTCCTGATCGCTCGACTCGCGAAAGCATGACCGTTGGAATGACTCGCGCACAAATTCGCACGGCATGGTTTGCAAGTATCGCCGACAACCGCTTACTCCATTGGGGCCTTACCGTCTTGCTTCTGCTGGTCGGCGTCATGCTGGCTGCACAGTGGCGGGCCGGGGGTCAGCAGACCTTTCTCAGGTCGCATGCGCTTACCCCGGTTGGCGACCCGGAGTCCTCTTTTCGTGCCTCGCCATGGCTTGAGGTGAGGGAAGTGATTCCTGACTCTCTTCGTTACAGAATCGACTTCCCTCTCCAACAATGCGTTCTAACAGCGTTGGATACCGCACAAATCACGACAATTTGGGGCCTCGAACCTGCCGACACGATTTCTGTTTATCCGCATGATAAAATT
>CAZPKG010000029.1:0-16598 GCA_964587105.1 uncultured Alphaproteobacteria bacterium
CAAATTATTAGGAGTCGCCCAATTGCTACCGCGTGGTCTATCATTAAGACCTGATTTTCTGGCTAACTTAGCCGCTCTGTCGAGCGGATATGCGTTGTCGCATATTGTTAAGCGGCCTTTGGTCTTGGGCTATCCAATCAGTATTATGATTGAACCGATAAGCCGCTGCAACTTGCGTTGTCCGCTGTGCCCGATCGGAGCGCGTGAGTTGAAACGTGATCTCGGCGTCATGTCGCTTGAGAATTTCAAATTGATTCTCGACAATGTGGGCCGCTACGTCAAAGTTATCGCATTGTGGAATCAGGGCGAGCCGACAATTAACGATCACTTGCCGGATATGATTTCCGAAGCAACCAAGCGCGGTATTTACACGATGGTCTCGACGAACGGTACGCTGCTTCACCGCCGTAACCTAATGACGCGATTGCTGGACGCGGGATTATCCGAGCTTGTGTTCTCGATTGACGGCTTGACTCCCGATAGCTACAAGATCTATCGTATCGGCGGAGAGCTTGAAGTCGTCGTCGAGAATATGAAAGAATTTCGCAGATTGCGCGATGAGCGTGGAAGCAAGTCTCCGAAAATGATCATGCAGTGGCTGCCGATGAAACACAACCAGCATGAGATACCGTATCTGCGCGCCAAAGCCAAAGAATGGGGCGCGGACACGGTTGAAATCAAAACCGCTCAAATCTACTCTGAACAACAAGCCATTGACTACTTACCCGATCGCGAAGAGCTGCGTCGTTATGAGCGTCAAGGTCAGCGCTGGGAAACCAAGCGGCGCTACCAATCCTGCAAACGGCTGTGGTTTTCCACGATGATTGACTGGAACGGTAACGTTGTACCCTGCTGTTTTGACAAAGACGAGCAATTCCGGATGGGCAATGCTCTGTCCCAGGATTTCAAAACAATCTGGCACGGCGAAAAGTACAATAGTTTCCGTACGCAATTAATTCGTCACGGCCGCGTCGAAGAGATGTGCCGCAACTGCACCGAAGGTCTCAAGAGCTACTATATTCCGCTTACCGAGCTTGAAGCAATGGCCCCGCCGGAAATTCCACCCGTTCCGCCCGAGAATATGCCCAAGAAGCCGGACTACTCTGACTTGTTTGACTTGCCCGTTAAAGAGAGTAATTGAGCTGAGCGATTCAGCGCATTTGATCCGCTAACGCACGGACTATCCGCATCAAAAAATCTCCACGGCAACTCTTTAGCTTTGGAAATACCAATTCGAGTTGAGCAAGCAATTGAAGCCGTCTCGCCTGCGAAGACCTCAATCTTGTCACCAATCATGGATTCGTTCAGTTCCAAAGTGACACCCAGCGCGCACGTCAGATTCCCCGGACCTTTGCAAAGATCGTGGTCGCGAACATCGCCGCGTCGTCTGCGCATTTGGCCAAGCCCTTCAACAGGTTCAGCCGCGCGAATCAACACCGCCCCTGAATGTCTGCGATCCGTCGTGAAGTTCATGCAGAAATGCACACCGTAACTGCGATAGACGTAGACATGCCCGAAGCTGTCGTGCATAATGGCCGAGCGTGGGGTTCGGCGGAATCCGTGCGAAGCCTCGTCCCCGGCATAGGCCTCCACCTCGACAATCCTAACGAGGCATGAGCGATAGCGGATCAGGCAGCCCACCAAGTCCGGGGCCACCTCCAGGGTCGGGCGGGCGAAGAACTCAGACGGGAGGGTCAGCACGGCCGCTTGACAAAAACCTTTGAAATTGGTATAGTTGTGATTCCTCGAAACAAGCCCGCCGCTGTAGCTCAGTTGGTAGAGCAGCTGATTCGTAATCAGCAGGTCATCGGTTCGAGTCCGATCAGCGGCTCATTGTAAAAGCAGGATTTACGTCCTGCTTTTCTGATTAGCAAGCCAGCAAGTCGCCCTTTTCCGCGCCCATAGCTCAACTGGATAGAGCATCAGCCTTCTAAGCTGAGGGTTCCGCGTTCGAGTCGCGGTGGGCGCACAAGTCAATATAGCCAAATTAGATAAGAGAGGAAAGCCGCTGACAAGCGGCACCGGCTCTCTCGGCTCACACTGCTCGCCGAGCGGTGACAGCCTGTCCCGTAGGGATCCCCGCCCCGCCGGAATCTGAGATACTTACCCAAATAAAGAAGGTCGTGCTCCCCAGCACGACCTTCTTGTCATTCTGCTATCACTGTTGCGGCAGGTCTTGACCAGCTTGAATCTGAAGTTCACGTCTGTGGTAGGGGCGGATGGCAATCCGCCCGCCCCAAGCAACTTCGACAATCTCAAAACGCGTCGTCATCCTGAAGGCCGCTGCGGCCTGAAGGACCTCTCTGCTCTCCGCTCCGCCGAGCCGGGTTTAGGCTGCCGCAACCCCGCCGGAATCCGAGACGCCCCACACACACTGGGTCGAGCCTCCAGGCTCGACTCTGATCTCCCCCCAAATCTGCCGCAGATTTGGGGGGAATAAGGGGGGCTTCTGCTATTTGGTCAACAGCATCTTCTTAGTTGCCGTGAAGTCTGCTCCGATCTTTACCGTGTAGAAATACAATCCGCTCGTCAGATTGCTTGCGTCAAACGCGACAGTGTGTCGACCCGAACTCATTTTGGCATCAACAAGCGTTGCAACTTCCTGTCCGATTGTATTGAAGACACGCAAATCTACACTATTCTCTTCAAGCACGTCAAACACAATGCTTGTGTTTGGATTGAAAGGGTTGGGATAGTTTTGATGCAATGCGTATTCGGTGACGATCGCGGCATCAATGGACGGCGTGGCACTCGTGACTGTAGGCCACGATTCGACCGTGCCATCAAGATTCACTACCTCAAGTGAATAGGTATAGGAACGACCATTTGTCAGGTTTTCGTCCAAGAATGAATATGTACTGCCTGTGGAATGATTTGTAGCGGCGGCTGTGTGAACGACTTGTCCGTCCCGGCTTAAGCGAAAATAATCAACATCTTTTTCGGATGCAGTAGACCAGACAACGAACAATGAACTATTTCGCGATTGTGCTTCAAAGCTTGCGTATTCTACTGGGAGAAACTCTTCTCCAAAACAAACGCAACCGCTGTATTCACCAGGATATATCCAATTACACCAAGTGCTATCAGTCTCATTATACACCCAAGTTGCATCATCGTAACCAAACTGAGCAGGAAAGCACTCAACATCGCAACCACTCCAAGAAGCACAACCTGGTATTACATATCCATGAGGGCGATTTTGATTAGGACGAGGGCCAAGTGGGCCATTACAAATCTGTACTGGAACCCCTGCACAAAGTTGAATACAAGTAGTGAATGGAACTGGGAATTGACCATTTTCTGGTATTAGAATGTTAATAAGCGTTGGCGCATCGCACGGCACCTCATGTACTTCACAAATCCAATTCATTGCACCCAAGTCGTAGTCATTCAGGCCGTTGAGAATTGTAAATACAGCCGACGTCCAGCGTGTTTCCTGACAATCAACAACAATGTAGTAAAGCGATGGTTGAGGAGTAATAGTCGAGATCGTGAAATACGGGTCAAGGTAGAATCCGCCGGGAACTTCATAGTCATAACCAGATTGAAGTGTAAACGAGTTGAAATTACACTGACCAAAGCCGTTTCCAACTACGGGCTGTTGATCCAAGGCATCCGGCCCGTTATTATTGGCATCCCAGAAGATCCTCGCAACACAGAGCGGACTAAGAGGTTGGTCACCAACACAGGAGCGCATTAACAGGTTCGGACCGAAATTGTATAAGCCTGCATTGAATTGTGAGTAGCTCGGTATTGCGATAATCAATAAGGCAATCGCACAACAAAACTTAAGAAAATGTCTGCTCATTGTCCTTCGCTTTCCTACTAATTGGGTCATTAATTAATGACCATGAAAGTTAACTCGCTACTTCAATATGCTATGGAAGTAGCCAAATGTCAAGGGAGTTGTGTTAGCAGAGAATTTCTCATATGATATTATTTCACAGAGCACTTACCACAGGTGACCCCTCAACGCCTCCACAACCCCCATTTTTCCCCCTAACCCAAATCCCAGCAACAACTTCCTAAGTCCAATATTTGAAATTTTTCTCTTGACCATCCGTTCAAATTTTCGTATATTAAGGCATGACTAAAATTAATGAGATTAGACTTTGTGAAAGATGGTGCACGCCCAAAAGTTAACACCCTGTTTATCCAAAACTCCCGTTCCGCCAATTGTTAGCGTTTTACGCAGAAACAACCCCTTACAACCCCACCACGCCTCTCCAAAATCCACACAAAAAACGCGGCGACTCTTTCAAGCCGCCGCGTCAGCACAAAGTTGCCCACTTTTCAAGTGGGTGGTGCAGGAGGCGGGACTCGAACCCGCACGTCCCGAAGGACACTAGTACCTGAAACTAGCGAGTCTACCAATTCCACCACTCCTGCAAAGGAACCGAAATGATAACCATTTCCCCCCTCTTTGTCAAGTTCCTTCCCCCAAATCCCTTGCCTTTCCTCTGATTTTTTGTTACTTTAGCGGGTCATGGAGGCTAACGGCTCAGTGAAAATCGTCGCGCAAAACCGCAAGGCGCGCCATGACTATCACATCATCCAAACCTACGAGGCTGGCATCGCCCTGCTCGGAACGGAAGTCAAATCCGTCCGCGAAGGCCACGTCAACCTCCGTGATGCCTTTGCCCGCGTTCAAGATGGCGAAGTCCTCCTCTACTCGATGGGGATCAACCCGTACAAGAATCGCGGCTACACCGAGGTGGATGAGCGACGGGTGCGCAAATTGCTTCTGAATCGAACGGAGATCCGCAAGATTCAAAGACAAGTACTCGAAAAGAGCCTCACACTTGTCCCGTTGTCGCTGTACTTCAAAGGCCAATACCTGAAAGTCGAGTTAGCGGTCGTGCAGGGCAAACGCGAGTACGACAAGCGGGATGCCAAGGAAGAGCTGAGAGCGAAACGTGAACTCGATCGCGAGATCAAGAATCGCCGGAATCGATAAGTTATCAAACATCAGTCACAGAGTAAGACACATGCGTCGTTACGCAATTCTTTTGAGTCTGGCCCTCATCGCCATCGTGGGCTGTCAAAAAGCCGGAGATCGCTTCCCCAGCGAAACTCGCACCGTATTCGGTGTTCCCGTCACCGTGACGATTTTCCTCCCCGATGCCAAGCCCGAAGATTTGAAGGGCGCTTATGATGCGGCCTTCTCCGTCTTGGGATGGTATGAGAAGGCGGCATTCGGTTCCGGTCCAGAAAACCAGCTTCAGAAGATCGCCGATGGCGCAGGCAGGGAGTCCGTGCCGGTTGACACAGCAATTTACTCGATGCTGATGCGTGGTCTGCAACTGAATGATCTGACCAGCGAAGCGTTTGACATGCGCTACGGTCCGCTGCTCGATGCATGGTTGGCGAGTGGCAAGCCGGCCAAGCCCGCGCAGGCCGATTTAGATAGCGCACTGTCGTTGATCAAGACGGGCGGCATGTTCGTCGCAGGAAAGTCCATCCTGCTCTCAAAACCGAAGATGCGCTTTGACGCGCGCGGCTTTGCCGAGGCATGGGCGATTGACCGAGCTGCCGAAAAATTGAATGAAAAAGGCATCGGCGCGTTCGAGATACGCACTCCGTACGCTGTGCGCATCGTGGGGATGCCGCAAAACGAAAAGAGCCGCGACGTGAAAATCGGTGATCCATCCGGCGGCGATAGCACGTGGGCAACTGTGAGCATGGCTCAAGGCGGGCTTGCGTTCCTGCCTGTGCAAGGCAAAAGCGGCAGATTGATCGTTGATCCGCGCACGGGTGAACTGGCGAATGGCGCCGCACTTGCGATGTCGAAAGACTGCGCAACGGCATTCGCACTCGCGTACGCCGTCGCTGTTGACGGTGACGCCGGCAAGATGACAGAAAAAGGGCGTGCTGAACTCATGGGAAGCATTCGAGTTAGCGGCAGCAAGCCCGCCTACACGATTGCCGCTGACGGCGCGCTCAAGGATCGGATTAAGACCCTGAACTAAATTGTCCGACGCGGGCAGTATTTTGGTGATTCGCTTGTCATCGCTCGGTGACGTGCTCCTGTGCGCGCCTGCGATGCGCGCGCTGCGAACGAGATTTCCGGAAGCTAAGATTGACTTCCTTGTAGCAACAGAATTCGCCGAAGCCGCTCAATTGCTGCCGGGAATCGATAGTATCATAACGCTGAATCGAAAAGAAGGATGGCGCGGCCTGCTTGGGCTGCGCCGTTCGCTTTCTCGGCGCTACGAAATGATCTTCGATTTGCAAAACTCACTGCGGAGTTCGTTTCTGCGCGTCTTCTGCTTCCCACTGATTTGGGCAAAGGCGTCGCGCTACAGATTTAGACGATGGTTGCTGATACAATTCAAGAAAGACCTCTACGGCCCAACCAAACCCGTGCCGCTCAGATACATAGAGGCGATGGAAGCGATCGGAGTGGTTGACGACGGACTTGGTTTAAGATTGCAAGTTCAACCCCGAGATTATTCCATTAATCAATCAACAAAACGCGCCGTGCTGTGTCCGGGAGCGAAGCACAACACGAAACGTTGGCCGATTGAAAACTGGGAAACGCTTGGCCGCGATTTGCGACAGAGTGGTTATGAAGTTATTGTCTGCGGAACGGTACTCGAAGCAGACGACTGCCGACGAGTGGCTGGAACTCAAAGTGAACTGCTGATTGATCGGCCGCTTCAAGAAATTGGTGGACGAATGAGAGACGCCGATGTGGTTGTCTGTCACGATTCCGGGCTCATGCACCTTGCTTCCGGAGTTGATGCTCCGTTGATTGCCATATTCGGTCCCACGGTTGAGAAGTTCGGTTTTTTTCCCTTCCGGTCCAACTCCGTTGTCATTCAGCAGCAACTCGAGTGCCGACCATGCACAGCGTTTGGCGGCGCAAAGTGCCCGCTTGGCCACCACGACTGTATGAAGAAGACGACTCCGGAACAAGTCAATCAGTCAATTGACGCTCTTCTTCTGAATCGAGGCGAGCGTGGCTAACGTTGTGGCGGCAAAGATAACTTATGATGTGGTCGTGTATCCGCTTCTGTCGCTTGGTGCACGACTTGCCGGCGTGTTCTCGCGCAAATTGCGGCGAGGGCTGCTTGGCCGCCGACAGGTAACGGCGCACGCGCAAGAATTTCGCAAACAACATCCGAACGAGCGCATTGTGCTGTTTCACTGTGCATCAGCGGGTGAAGTTGAAGGTGTTAAGCCGTTGGCGGCTGCCTGCAAAGTGCGCGGATTCTTGCCTTGCGTAAGCTACTTCTCACCGTCCGCGGAAGGCGCGTTGAAACCAGGAGAATTTGCTTTTGCAGACTACAGCCCTTTTGACTCGGCGTTTGCAGTGCGCGCTTTTTACGACGCGCTTAGACCTGAGGTCGTGCTCATCAGCAAACACGATGTATGGCCGAATTTGGTATGGCAGGCAAACGCCGGCAAAATTCCGATCTGGTTGATCAACGGAAATTTTCACGCCGGATCAACGAAGTCAATTCCCGGGCTCATGGCATTTCAACGCGCCGTGTTTTCACAGCTTGATGGTGTGCTGACTGTTTCTAAGGATGACGCTGCAAGAGCGATTCAAGTGACGCAAAGGCCAGATCGGACTTGGGACGTAGGCGATTCACGATTTGATCGTGTATTGGCGCGCGCACAAGCAGGGCACTCTCCGCTTGCTGAGTTTGCGAATGCCTTAAAGAGTCGCTCGATTTTGATCGGCGGCAGTACGCACGAACGGGATGATGAATTGTTGATAGCGGCGTTGCCGGACCTTCGCAAACTTCTTCCTGAACTTCAACTGCTTATTGTGCCGCATGATCCGTCTGAGACCGTAGTTGAGCAACTTACGGCAAAGGCGCAAGCTGCAGGACTTGCCTGCGGTGAGATTGCAGCATCAACTCTTGCATCCGACGTCATCATCGTAAACCGAAGTGGGATTCTTGCGGATGTATATCAGTACGGGATCCTTGCATTCGTGGGCGGCGGATTTGACCGCGGAGTACACAGCGTCCTTGAACCTATGGCGCACGGGCTAAAGGTTCTCTGCGGACCAAAGATTGATGTATCACGCGAAGCAAATGAAGCGCTCGCCGAAGGAATGCTAAGGGTAGCTTGCGATGAAACTGAACTTGAGCGGGCGGCCGCAGGCTTTTTGACATCATTTGATAAAGACCAAGTAAAAGAATTTGTGCGCACTCGAACTGGAGTTGTGAACCGCATTCTCGATCTGGTATTGCCGACTGATGGCGCTGCTCGTACTTGACGATGTCTATGCGGCGTACCCGAACGCGCCGGAGATTCTCAGAGGACTTTCGCTCACGCTTGAGCACGGTGAGCAAATTGCAATCGTAGGTCGAAATGGCGAAGGAAAATCAACGTTGCTAAAAGTAGCCGCCGGATTGCTATCTCCGACGCGCGGCAAAGTTACCTATTTCGGTTCGGCAAATCCCGCACTGTTGTTGCAGAACCCACGGCAACAATTGGTATGTGCGACCGTGCGCGAAGAAATTGAGTACACACTGCGGTTGAACGGACATTCTGACGCTGACATGTCGCACTTAGCAAATGATCGCATGCGACGATTTGATCTCATGAACCTCACGGAACAACATCCATTAAGACTGTCAGGCGGCCAACAGCAAAAAGTCGCGCTTGCCGCATTGATGTGTCGTGAGCCTCAACTCCTTTTGCTCGATGAACCTGACGCTTTTCTTGACGGAGCAGCCCGGCGCGAGTTCAGGGAGTTCTTTTTTACAAACGTGCGAGCGGCGACGATCTGGATTGTGAGCCGTGAATCGGAGCTTCCGAGTGGAATGCGCGCTTTGCGGCTGGCTGATGGTCTGCTAACACCCGTCGAAAATAGTGCGCAATGATTGGGGCGAGATTGACAACATTGGTCACCTGCGACGATGTGTCTTTCGGCTACCCAGACGGCGTTGATGTTTTGTCACATTGTTCCGCCGAATTCGCGGAGGGCAAGGTACATTACATTGTTGGTCCATCAGGTTGCGGCAAAAGCACGCTTGGATTTCTTTTGTGCGGAGTGTTGTCGCCGTCGAGCGGTCGCATCGTCGTGACTGATGACGCCTTACCCACAATGGTACTTCAGTTTCCTGAGAATCTCTTCTTGTCTGATTCGATTGAAGAAGAGCTTGCGCTTCTTCCTGACGCTGACTCCGAAGAGCGCGCGCTTAGTCTGCTCGCTGATTTTGATTTGCATTTTGTGGATATCTCGCACAAATCGCCACACCGGTTATCATTCGGAAGACGGCGCTTGTTAGCTATCGCACTTCAGGCGTCGCTGAAAACTCGTGTAAGAATTCTTGATGAGCCTTCTATAGGATTGGATGAATTGCATGTCGGTCAATTGGCCCGATGGCTCGGCTCACCGTCACAGATGGATTTCTGCTCCATTGTTATCACGCATGACCTTGACTTGATCTCGACTCTTCGCGGTGAAGTTCATATCCTTGGAAATGGAACGTTTCAGTGGCACGGTACTTCGACGGACTTTCTTGACGACAACCGCTTGCTGCGAATGGCAGCTGCATTTTAGTGAAACGGCCCGCATTTTTGCGGGCCGTTTTCATTCGAACACATTTCGGAAATCAGCGTGCTGATCTCCACAGAGCAATAAGTAACAGAGCATAGGCAAACAATGTTACAGGCAATTCAGCGGCGCCAAGAACTCCGTTAAAGGCTTCCAAAGATAGACCGACTGTAGCGAACAGCGCCAGAGCAATTCCGATCAGCGCTTCACCGGCAATCAGACCTGAGCTAAAAAGAACACCGCCGTCTTCAGATTCCGCTTTATTTGCGCTGACAAAATGCTTAATCAATGCACCGGACATTATGCCAACGGAAAGGCCAACAGGTAAATAGAGGCCGACGGCAAAGGCAAGTGAATTGACTTCAAACAACTCAACTATTGCCGCTATAAACATTCCGAAGAAAATAAGACTCCACTGCAGTTGGCCGTTCATTACGCCTTCAATCAACAGCGCCATCAAATTTGCTTGAGGAGCTTGCAAAGGCTTGGGATGCGTCGCATCTTGAACAAATCCGTAGGTGTTACCCAATAAGTGCACAACCCAGCCGACGACGATCATACCCGCAAAGATGCCAAGGAATTCAGCCCACTGCTGTCTGCGCGGAGTCGCTCCAACAAGGAATCCAGTCTTTAAGTCTTGCGAAATGTCGCCTGCGGAGCAGATTGCTACACAGACAACCGTCCCGACCATCATTACAGCGGCCATACCGGCGGGCCCAGTGATGCCAAGCGAAACAAAGAGCAACGCCGTGCCTAAGAGTGTCGCGATGGTCATTCCGCTGACGGGATTTGAAGATGAGCCGACTAATCCCACAATACGTGACGCAACCATGACGAAGATGAAACCGAATACAATTACCAATGGAACAACGATTGGAACATGCGGCGCAAGTACCCATGACAGCATCCCAACAATTGCTGTACCGACTACAACGACTTTCGTCGGAATATCCTGGTCAGTGCGCTCAACGGTTGCGGCGCTCTTCAACGATCTGTTTCCGATCAATTTGAATGATCTGACAAGGGCGGGGATCGCCTTTATCAAACTGAATATGCCGCCCATCGTTACTGCGCCGGCTCCGATGTAGCGCACATATTGCGAGCGAATGTCGTCGCTTGACATCGCAGTGATCAAAGAGTCCGTCTCCGGAAAAATCGGTTTGATTGCCGAATCTCCAAAAAACGCAATGATCGGAACAAGCACAACAGAACTAAGCAGGCCACCGGCGAGCATGATAGCCGAAACTCGCAATCCAATAATGTAACCAACGCCGACCAGCGCGGGAATTGCATCCATGCCGATGTATGCTTTCGCCGGGATACTGAAACGATACGTTATTGTTTCTCGAAGAACGGCAGCACCCGTCAGCAATTTATAGAAGGCGCCGGACAGCAATCCCCAAAACACTCGCTTGGCATCAGCGCCACCCCGCTCTCCTGCAATCAACACTTCTGCGCACGCTGTTCCTTCCGGGTACGGCAGTGTTTCATGCTCGTCACGAATCAACATGCGACGCAGCGGAATCATCATCAGGATTCCAAGCGCACCGCCGATCAGAGTGATGAAAGCAATCGTTGCGAGACCCGGAATCTCAATATCTTTGCCATGCGCGCTCCAGATGAAAAACGCGGGGATCGTAAAAATTACACCTGCTGCAAGCGATTCGCCCGATGATGCAATGGTTTGCACCATGTTGTTTTCGAGAATTGTTCCGCCTTTGAACAACTTGCGCAAGATAAACATCGACATCACAGCTGCCGGAATGGAAGCGCTCACCGTCATGCCCACGTAAAGTCCGAGATACGCATTCGCCGCTGTGAACACCATGCCAAGCACAACGCCCAAGACAAGCGCGCGCAATGTGGACTCTGCCATAACCGTTTCGGCTGACACATATGGTTGAAATGTCTTCTTGCCTTGCGAACTGTCCATGCTTCTCCCTTGAGTTTTTCTATTGCCGGGCAGCATTTGATCGTCTAATAAACTCGGAAATTGCTCGGCGCTTTGGTTCATCATTTGTCACAAGTGCGTGAATTCGATTCCACAACAAGCCAACGGAAAACAAACGGCGCTGAAACCCATTTGCATGACGATGTGAAAAAAGCAGGCGGTTCAGCCACGTTGAATAACGAATATTCGCGCTACTATTGCTTGTTTTTATGGCACCGTCTTCGTTATGAACAACCGTCGAGTTGTAACAAAATAAGACTTTCAAACCCTTCTTTTGCGCACGCTCAGACAAGTCAACGTCTTCCCAATAGAAAGGGTGAAAGTGGGAATCAAAACCGCCGAGATGTTGAAACGACTCCCTATTATAGAGAGCGTGCCCGCCCACGGCGTAAGATGTCTCAGATACTCCATTTTCAAGCGGAAGTTGATCACGCTCGTTATGCAGTATCTTCGCGATTCCAAATCGCCACACGAGACGTTTTGCGCCTTCTCGTGTAACTCCCGACTCATTTGTGGAGCGGAGCGAAATCGCAAAGACTTTGTCGTCATTGCAAAACGGAATAAGCGATGTGCGCGGGTCGGAAGTCAATTGACTGTCATCGTTCAGCAACAAGACCCAGTTCGTCTTGCATGAAAGCACAGCAGCATTTGCAGCGTTGGCAAACCCTTTGTTGCATTCGTGAACAATCCACGTCACCTCCTCATATTTCTTGCATAGAGTAGATGCGACTTGGCCATCACCGCTGTCGTCAGTGACAACAGTCAGAGCAAGCCAATTGGGGTCAACCTGTTTAATTGACTCAAGGCAACGTTCAAGACGGACGGCATTTCGATAGGCGGGAATGGCAATCGAAATCATGTTCTCCATCAGATTGTCAGCCAAGTTTGGCGTGCAAGGTCAACGATCTCACTGTGCGTTTTCATTGGACTAACCGGCACAATCTTTAGAGTCTCATGCAACGGGCGCCACTTAACTCGTTCGACTTCATATCTGTCATCTTCTTTGAACAGCGCGATTCCGGAGATATTGGCCGCAGCAGCAATGTGCATCGGACCGCTATTCGTGCCAATGAAGCGATGTGCTCCCGCGATCAATGCCATTGACTGGCGCAAGGGCAGGTTTGTCGCATCAACTGAATTCGCTAGTTCTATCTTGATGTCTTTCGCAGCTTGTTGTTCGGTCGATCCGTTTCCGATTAACACTATCGGCAGGTCTCTTGCAAGTGCCTTGATCAAATCGATTCGCAACTGATGTGGGACAAACTCAGCTCCACCTGTGACGCCTCCAAAGTGCGCAATTAGGTATGCATTTTCGATTCTGTTCGCATGAAGCCACGCTTGCGCCTCGTTTTGCTCACCGGCTTTAATGAAGACCTCAGGGCTCGCTGCGACTTCTGCAGATGCTCCCATGGCTTTGACAAGCCGGAGATTCAGTTCTGCAACATGCACGGACTCGTCGTACGGTATGGTCTCATTAAGAAAGGGCGCCTTGCCGTCGGTGCTGAATCCAATTCGTCTGGTAGCTCCGCTTAATCGAGCGAGCAAGCCATTTCGAAAGAAGCGCTTAAAGAGAATGCAACTGTCTGGTTGTTCTTGACGAATTGAATTTACAATTCGCATGAATCCACTTACGCCTTTGCCTGACCCATTGCGGTCATATACAAGCAGCGAATCAAAATAGGGGCAGTTCTCGAGAAGTTCATACCCAATCTTGTCAACCATTACGGCAATTCGCGTACCCGGAAAGCTCGTTCGCAAACACCTAAGAGCGGGCACAGCGGCAAGAGTGTTGCCGATTGAGCCGTTTCGAAAAACGAGTATTCTTTTCGGCAGTGTCATTCTACTTCAGAATCTTGCGAATGGCGATAAGAACATCCTCAACCGAGGGTGATTGGCCGGCACCGCCAACAGCAAGATGATAATCTGAGCCTGGCGGAGTCCAATACTCCCATGGATCATTTTGAAAAATGGTCACGGTTGGAGTACCAACCGCTACGGCGAGGTGTTTCGGCCCGCCGTCGTTCCCAATGAAGAGTTTGCAGCGACCCAGGAACCCGGCCATGTCGCCTATGTTGGAAAAGATTGAAACGCTGTTCGGATTGAGATGAGCGATATCGCAAAACTCTTTAACTGAGTTCTGCTCATTCTCACCGCCGATAACTGCAATTGACTCCAGGCCAAGTTCGCGCAATCTCACCGTGATTTCCGCGAATCGCTCTAACGGCCATCGCTTGTATTCGCGACGACTGGTTACGAACATGGCCGCTGTTGACGTAAGAGACAACTGTTGTGACCTGAATAAGTTTTCCGCTTCGATCTCGTTATCATGCTCTACGACAAAGTCAGGCATGCAGTGTGTTGAATCAGCACCCAATGATTGTGCAAGTCGCAATTTGTGAATAGCGCTGTACACAGGTTGCGCGGTTTCTTGAACGGCCACGCGATGTGTGTACATGATTCGGCGAAGCGATTTTGCAAATCCCACTCGAATGGCCGCTCCACCCATTGCGCATGCCAGAGCAGATCGCGGATCAGATAGGAAATCAATTGTAGCTGCAAGGTTGGGGATTGCGCGAAGCGTGTTGGCAAGCGTTAGCGATGTGGGGGAATTGCCGACGTTAATGATTTCATCCACATAAGGAAGTCCTGCAAATACCCGGGCGACGTGCGGCTCACAGAGCAAGTGAATATGTGATTTGGGGTAGCGTTCTTTCAGCGCCCGAATTGCCGGTGTGGCAAGCAGACTATCACCAACTCGTCGAAAGAGTAGTCCTGCAATTGCGCCGCCAGATTCGAGAGCTGCAAGAGATTTTGACATTACCGCTTGTTAGTTGAAGCGACATGAAATTCACGCAGATAGGCGTACTTAAGGAATGTATAGTTCGCCTGGCCGTTTGCGATCACAAGTCCGAGAAAACCGTCAAGAAATCCGAGTTGGAGAATGAAACAACGGAACCACGCCCACGCAGGCCGCAAACAGAGATCGCTCAACGTGGCACGCTTTCCGCGATCGAACATCGCTTTTCCTGCGGCTCGTGCAGTGCTTATGTTCTTCCGCAAGTGCTCGTCGATAGTGCGATAGGTGTAGTGAAATAGATCGCCGCGCAATTTTCGCTTGCTCTTTCCATGAAATTCCACAACTACATGCGGTTCCATGCCGCCCCACGTCGCGGCGCCCTTCCGATACAAGAAAGTTCGCCATTGCGGATACCAACCGGAATGATTGATTAACTGTCCGGCGTAAACCCCGTGACGATTCAAATCGAAGGCGTCGCAGTCGGGGTCGGTTTGGAATGCGTTGCCAATACTCGCACGAAGTTCGTCACTTACGAATTCATCTTGATCAACGCACAATATCCACGGCCGAGAAGCTTGTTCGCACGCAAAGTTCTTTTGCTCGCCATAACCGTTCCAGTTGCGATGAAACACGCGTGCACCGTACTTTTCCGCAACTTCAATCGTACCGTCGGTGGAACCAGAGTCAACTACAACATATTCAGAACAAAATGATGCGGCGACGATGCATCGTTCGAGATACTCTGCATCATTAAGTGTGACTACAACAAGCGAAATCGGCAGCTTAGCTTTTTCGTTCATGTCGTTCTATGACGCGCTTGTAAAAGGAAATCGTTGACTCCGTCATCTTGTCAAGTGTGAATTCTGTCATTAGCAGCTCATATCCTTGTTGTCCAAGGTGGGCCATAAGTACCCGCTTGTTGATCGCACTCTCCAAGGCCTCTGCCATTGTATGGGGATTTGTCGCAGAAACACACCAGCCGTTAACTCCGTTCCTGACAACTTCCGGCAAAATGTTAATATCCGTTGCGATAATCGGCTTCCCGTATGCCATGTACTCGAGCGCGATCCGACACACTGCCTCACTTCGGACCGACGTGATGATCCCCAAATCTAACTCGCTCAAGAGCGGTCTAACGTCTGCTTGCCTACCTGAAAATCTAACAGACGGTAACACGCCTTTGTCTTGGGCCAGTTTTTCGAGATCGCCTGCCGCGCGCTCTTTGCTGTCATCTCCCGTAAGCAGGACGACTATTTTCTCACGCTTATTGTCGGGAAGCAACGCGAGAGCTTCAATGAGGAGTTCTTGTCCTTTCTCGGGACTCATGCGCGCAATAATCGCAGCAAACAACGCACCGTCCGGAACATTCAATTTCTTTCGAAATGATCCTGGATCAACTTGCGGAAACAGACTTATGTCAAGTCCGGGCAGGATGACTTGCTCGTCCGTGCGTGTGAAATTGAAGACTGAATCGTATCTCGAAAGGGATGAAGCGGTCGAGTAGATCATTCCATTTGTCGCACGCTCGTGCAAATAGCGATTGATGAAATGGCGCTTGGGCGGTCTCGGATCCGCAACTGTTCTGATTAAGGGCAGTCTTCCTCGATTGGCAAGAGCAACCAATGTGTGGCCCGGTGGGCAATGCGGATTAAGAATGTCCGGGTTGACATTTTGAATTGTTTGAGAAAGCTCTTGATAAGAGCGCCACAATTCAGAGGGGCTTGCGCTGCGGTAATCGCGTTCACGACTACCGGGTATGCCTTCTCTATCCGCCCATTCAGCCAGCGGAGAACCTTTCTTCGACGACAGCCAGACATCGCAACCGTGTTTCAACAATCCACGCGCCAAATGAAAAGTGTACCACGCCATTGCACTGGCAAATCGCACATGGCATGTTAACAATACTCTCATTTGTTCCGGGTCCGTGAAAACTTTTCGGCGGGTACGTTTGGGCTTGAATATGTGAACGACAAGCTGTATATTTGTGCGCTAAACAGGGAGAAGCAATGAAATATTGGGTACTTACGGGTATCGTTCTGTTCGTCGGTTGCGCCGCACCGCGCAGAACTCTCACAATAATGCACACGAATGATATACATGGGCATTTTGTGGCGGAACGTGCGTCATGGAGAACCGATTCTGCGATGGTCGGGGGATTCGGTACCTTGTCCGGCGCGTTGGATAGCGTGCGCAATTCTGACAAGAACACTATCTACATCGATGCAGGCGATTTGATGACCGGCAATCCGATTTGCAACATGGAGGTGCACGGAACGGAAGGCGGCGCACTGTTGCATCTGTTAAGCCTTTGCCAATGCGACGCGATTGCG
>CAZPKG010000030.1:0-16561 GCA_964587105.1 uncultured Alphaproteobacteria bacterium
ATGTGAATAATGGTTGGGCAGTAGGGGCGGGGGGGACGATCATACGAACGACGAACGGCGGTGAAACTTGGACACCACAGAATAGTGGGGTCACAGGCGAACTCCGAAGTGTTGCATTCACGGACGTGAACAATGGTTGGGTTATAGGATCTAATGTACCTATTCTACGCACGACGGATGGTGGCGAATCATGGAACGAGCAATACGCTGGTGCGGCCTATGGTCTCTATGGAGTGGCGTTCACTGATGTAAATAACGGTTGGGCAGTGGGGTACCGTGGGGTAATAATACATTATAGTGGTTCGGATTTCACGGACGCAGGGGAGGTGGATATTCCGACTGAATTCGAGCTAATGCAGAACTATCCCAATCCATTCAACCCTTCGACAGCAATACGTTACAGTGTCCCGCGCGAGGTTCGGGTCTCAATGGACGTGTACGATCTGCTTGGGCGAAAAGTCGGAAATCTCTTGTCGGGAACCGTGCAACCGGGCACGCATTCGACAGTTTGGAATTGTCCAACATGTTCATCAGGTATGTACTTTGTAACACTGAGCACTGATGAACACTCAATCACGCGAAAAATGATGTTGATGAAATAGTGCCGCAACATGAAATAGGTTGTACTTGATGCAAAGAACCAATCATAGACAATCAAAATTGCTAATAAGAATTATTTTCAAATAGGAGCAATCCAATGCCCGTAATGACAATGGTGCAGGCGCTGACCAACGCGCTGGACGTGAAACTGGCTGACGACCCGTCCGTACTTTGCTTCGGCGAAGATGTCGGTGTTGAAGGCGGTGTCTTTCGCGTGACGGAACATTTGCAAAAAAAGCACGGCGTCAAGCGCGTGTTTGACACACCGCTCGCCGAATCGTCCATCATAGGCGCGTGCATTGGCATGTCCGTGATGGGCTTGCGTCCCGTCGCCGAAATGCAGTTCGACGGCTTCGTCTATCCCGCGATGAATCAAATCATCACGCATATTTCGCGCTACCGCTACCGCACACGCGGTCAGCGCCACGTGCCCGCCGTGATTCGTTTTCCATACGGCGGCGGCGTGAAGGCGCTCGAAATGCACAGCGAAGCGATGGAAGCGATGTACGCGCACATTCCCGGCCTCAAAGTCGTAATTCCTTCGACGCCGTATGACGCGAAAGGCTTGATGATCTCCGCGATTGAAGACAACGATCCGGTGATTTTTCAAGAGCCGAAGCGGCTTTATCGCGCGATGAAGCAGGAAGTGCCGGATGGACTCTATCGCATTCCCATCGGCAAAGCCAAAGTCGAGAAAGAGGGCCGCGACATGACGGTCATCTCCTACGGCGCGATGATGCATGTCTGCCGCAAGTCACTCGAGTATCTTGAGAAGGATCATCTCAACATCGAGTTGATTGATCTGCGCTCAATCTACCCGCTCGATTGGGACACGATTACTACGTCCGTTAAGAAGACCGGCCGTTTGCTCGTCGTGCAGGAAGGTCCGAAGAGTTTCGGCGTCGCGGCGGAGCTAATCGCCATGGTCAATGAAAAATGTTTTGAGTATCTTGAGGCTCCGCCGATGCGTCTTTGCGGCAACGACACGATTCCGCCGCTCCCGCGCTCGGAAGATCTCTATTGCCCGACTCCCGAGCGCGTGCACTACTATTGCCGTAAGCTCGCGGATTATCAGGTGTAAAAGTACATATTGCCGAAAATACGACTTGTCAGTCGGGTGGGTCCCCTAATGACAGTCGGGCAGGTTGCCCGGAAAGCGAGACGGTGTCATGGAAGCTTTGCCGGTATTGCAGTCAGCAACGATTTCGGATGAACAGCTTCGCAATTGGCCGCTCAGCCATTTGCGAGAAATTTTGATCGAGATGGGAAAGCAGTGCAATGTGCGCTGCACAATGTGTTATCAGACGGATTTCAGTCCGGCCACACGGACTGCGGAAATCATCTGGAAGGAACGGCTGCTTCCCGCCTTTGAGACTGCGGAGCGGTTGCTTATTTCCGGTGGTGAACCGACAATTCTACCGGGAGCCAAAGAGCTTCTGAAAACGGTAACGACAAACTACACACATTTGCAACTGCACACGGTTACGAATGGTGTGCAGTTCAAAGGGATTTGGGAGGATGCCTTTTTGGCACAAGGCGGCAGCGTGAATGTAAGTATCAACGCCGTCAATCCTGATCTCTATTCCAAAGTCGTGCAGTTTGGCAGGTACAATGACGTCGTCGAGAATATTGAGAGACTTGTCGCGCGACGGAACGAAGTCGGTTCAAAGTTGAAAATTCGAATCAGCACAGTCATTCTCGATGAAACGATTCATGAGATGGCAGACTTTATTCAGTGGGCCGCCGACCACGGACTTGACGAGGCGCTGCTTTACACCGATTATCTGCGCGGCATTCGCCAACACACACCAAGTGAAGTGCGCGATCTTCTTGCGAAAGCCTATGAAGCGACCGATCGGAATCCGCAAGTACGGGTGATTTTACTTGAAGATTTCGACCGTGTGTTTGCCGCGAAGCATGGCATGAGGCCGGTGCGCGAACGCCCCGAATTAGAGCGTGCGGCCAGACCATGCAATATGGGTTTTGATAGCATTGCGATTAATCCGGATGGGACCACGCATCCGTGCTGCAAGTCGTGGTACAGCTACGGGAATCTGATTGAATCCGATCTGTTGTCCGTGTGGAACAGCGACGCGGCCTATCGATTCAGAAAGCGAATGCTGAACATGGATTTTCGCGATTGTGAAGTGGCCTGCGATTTGAACGCAAGGCCCATCAGCAAGAAAGTCGCAGACGCGCGAAAGGCTTACGCTGTCATCAAGCGCGACCCGCACAGCGCCATCAAGAAAGGTATGCGCAGACTCGGCCTAAGCAGTGCACAAATCGATCTGCCCGAAGAGATGAAACCGAAAGCGCTGGTGCAACTAAACACGGCGAAGAAATCCGATGAAATTTCGGTGTAAGTAAGGAGAAATAAATGTCTGAAATACAGTTTCACATCAATCCGAATGCTAAAGGCATTGAAGTTTCGCCCGAAGTTGCGGCAGCTCTCGGTATTCGAGACGGCGATTCACGTTTTGTCACGCAATCGCCGTTTGGCGTGATCATTACACAGCATGATGTTGAACGGGCGAAGACGCTTGAGTTGACCAAAGAATTCATGACGCGCTACAGCGATGCACTTGCGGAACTTGCGAAATGAGTGAGCCGCGTTGGCTCACTGAAGGCGAGGTCATGGACATCCACCAAATGGTCGTGAACACGTTTGGCGGATCACTTGGTGTGCGCGAACAAGGTTTGTTGCTATCTGCGCTCGACCGTCCGCAGAATCAATTTGCATATGGTGTGAAGGATTTGCATTTGTTAGCAGCGTATTATGCGCACGGCATCGGACGCAATCATCCGTTCATTGACGGTAACAAGCGGGTTGCACTTACTGCTGCCGGCGTATTCTTGGCCAAACATGGTATAATTCTCCGAGCGACAAATTCTGAAGCAAGCAAAATGACGATTTACCTCGTGCAAGACAAATGCACCGTCGAGACCTTCGCAGCTTGGCTGCGCGATAATTCTAAATAACAAAACTGAACATAGAGCAGGAATTCTCACATGGCCTTTAATTTTCTCTTCCCGGATATCGGGGAAGGCATTCACGAAGGAAAAATTCTCGAGTGGTATCACAAGCCCGGCGACATGGTCAAAGAGGGCGATCCGCTGCTGAAGGTCGAGACCGATAAAGTTGTGACCGACATTCCCGTGCCGCAAACCGGCAAGCTTGCGCAAACCAACGGCAAGGTGGATGAAATCGTGCACGTCGGTCAAGTCATTGCGGTGATCACGGGCAAGAATGAAGAGGTTTCCTTCACCACGCCGCCGCCGACGGAAGCCTATCACGAGAACGACACGACGCGCCACGTTTCGCCGACGCTGGCCCACGAGAAGACCGCGTCCACCGATGAAGACGGCATGTACGGTGTTGTGGGGCAAATTCCGGTCGGCAACGACATTCTGCCTTCCACGAACGAGGGCCGTCCTGAAGTTGTGCCCGCCGACGTGCGCACGACGGATAAAGTGATTGCTACTCCGGTCGCGCGCAAAATGGCCGCCGACATGGGTGTTGACATCAACAAAGTGCGCGGCACGGGACCGAGCGGTCGCGTGATGAAGAGCGATATTGAAGCCGCAGCCGCGGGCGGAACGGCCACTGCCACGCCGGCGCAAGCGCGTCCGATGGTTGCGAACGGCGTGAGTGTTTCCGCACCGAAAGTTATTCCTGCCTCGATTCCGGGAGAATTTTCGGGCACTGTGGAAATTGAGGAGCTTACCCAACTGCGTAAGACGATTGCCAACCGCATGTCGCAGTCGAAATACACCGCGCCGCATGCCACGTCGCTCGATGAAGTGGAAGTCTCCAAGCTTGTCGCGCTGCGCAATCAGAAGAACAAGGAATTGGAAAAAGAGGGCGTCAAACTTTCCTATCTTCCGTTCATCATCAAGGCCGTCTGTGTCGCGCTGCGGAAGCACAAAAAGCTCAATGCCACGCTCGATCTTGAGCGCAACCGGGTTGTCTATAAGAAGTATTACAACATCGGTTTGGCTGTTGACACGCCGGACGGATTGGTCGTGCCCAATATCAAGAACGCCGATCAGAAAGGAATCTTACAGCTTGCGCGCGAAATCGAGGATCTCTCCAATCGTGCCCGCGAACGCAAATTGACGATTGACGAAATCCGCGACGGCACGTTCACGATTACGAACTATGGAAGTTTGAACGGCAACTTCGGTGTTCCCGTTATCAACTATCCCGAAGTCGCGATTTTAGGTACGGGCCGCATCACGCAGAAGCCCGTCATCCTGAACGATCAAATCGTCAAAGGTTGGATTCAGCCGCTTAGTTTGTCGTTTGACCATAGAATCGTGGACGGGGGCGACAGCGCAAGATTCGTCAACGATTTGGTGACGATGTTAGCCGACCCGACCAACATGTTAATGCTGTAAAACCATGAATAACGAACCACGCATTCCCATAGACAAAGAGAAGATCGCTGAGTTCTGTCAAAAGCACGGCATCATCGAGTTTGCGCTCTTCGGTTCTGTGTTGCGCGATGATTTTCGGCCCGACAGCGATGTGGATGTGCTCGTGAAGTTTGATCCGTCGCGCCGCTTCGGGCTGTTCGCGTTTTCCGGAATGGAATTAGAACTTGAAGAGATTTTTGGTAGAGAAGTCGATTTGGTGGATAAGGTTGCTGTTGAACAAAGCAGGAACCCCTACAGACGAAAATCCATCCTGTCAAGTTACTCGGTGTTGTATGCCAACTGAAAAAGACAAGGGACGCATTTGGGACATTCTGGATTGTGCCAGAAAAGTTCGTGAGTACTTGGGCGGCATGACTTACCCCGAGTTTCTGGGTGACCCTCGAACACAGGATGCTGTCATTCGAAATGTGCAGAATATCGGCGAAGCGTCGTCAAAGATAAGTGACGACTTCAAGCAAAGCGTGCCCGAGGTGGACTGGAAGCGAGCGATAAACATGCGTCACATCCTTGTGCATGACTATGACAAGGTTCGCCTTGATATTGTATGGGAAGCGGCCAAACTTGACGTTCCGCATTTTGAAGCCGCGCTGAAACCGTGGCTGCCTGAAATAGAATAGAATTTATCTAAATTCCGGAGGTGCGACGTGAAAGGGACGATTGCGATTCTCGGATGTTTGTTCGCGGCCTATGCCGCTCCGCTCTTCGCCAACGAAGTGCCGTTGATTTTGGATGAGACGATTCAGATGCCGATGGCGACGCCGTATTGGGATGTTGCGCCGACATGGAGCGGAGATTATTACTGGGCGTCGGCAAATGGCGACACACTTGGAGCTTTTGTCAGTTGGGGGAGTGTCAGATTTGGTGACTTAAATAGGTTGAATCCAAGTGTGGGATTTGGGTGGGTTAACCAAATCACAATCCTTTTCTCCTTGCAAAATGAGATTGTATTCATCGTCAGCCGCGGAGGAACTTCTTCCCCGCCATGGGTATTTTCGAGTTGTAACGTTGGTGCGTATCGAGTTGCGCCAATTGAAGAGCTGATTCGATATAACCACTTTGTAGGGCACTATTATACTTTCCCATATACTGAGGTTGTAAGCTATCTTTCGGTCTCAAGCGTATATCCAAACCCATCGCCGCCAGATTTATCTGAAACGGCGATGGTCAGCGTGAAATACGAGTATTCATATTTAAATCATCGTGATCAATTGTGGGAGCACACCGAGAGTGCTCGAGGCGTTCGATTTTTGAATTTTCTTGATACAACTTCGCAGGCAATAAGCATGGGGTATTATTGGAATACCCAAAATACGTCGTGGGCAGGTGGTCAATTCACATCAGTGAGTGGTTGGAATGACACATACAATCAAGGAGGTGGCTTCACAAGAGCGTTTTTCAGCAGTTTGTATGAACTTTCACATGGGGAAGAGGGAGTTGAGGGCTACGACCTCGATCACTTTCTTGTCGCCATGACAACCTTCCATGAACCGAGGAGACCGATTCTCTTGGCACGAGATTGGGCGACTGTTATTGCATTCAATGAAAACAGTGAAACTCTTTGGTCGATACCCGGAATATCGGGAATTGTGATGGCCGCTTATGTCTTAATTGGGGAGCACACTGAGCAATTTCTCCTAATTGATCAGCAAACTCGTCAATTCAATATCGCACTTGCAGAAACGGGCCAAATCTGGGGCCAAACCTCGCCTCTCGACTCTGGCTACTCCGAAATGAAGATCATTGGCCGTTATCACAACGAAACTCGCCGTCTCGTCGTGCGCTATGGCAGTGAGTTGCGCATCTACCGCTTTGGTGAACCAATATTGGATGCTGACGATGCGCGGCCTGAGCTACCAAGTGAGCTAAGTTTATCCGCTTATCCTAATCCGTTCAATCCGACTACGAAGATTACGTTTGATTTGCCGAAGGCAACACGGGCGAAGTTGGTGGTGTATGATTTGAACGGGCGGTTGGTGCAGACATTGTTGGATGAGCAGATGAGTGGCGGGCACCACGAGTTCGGGTTTGACGGTGCCGCATTGCCGAGCGGAATATATTTTGCTAGGTTGTCAGCGGGGGACTTGGTGCGGACACAGAAAATGGTGTTGTTGAAATAATAGATGACCATTCAAGATTACGATTTAGTTGACAACGACTTGTTGACCCCGGACGACTCCGCGGGGCGGTTTCTGTTGTGGGTTCCAGAACAGACGTGTGTGGTGATCGGGAGTGGATCGAAGAGTGAGCTGGAGCTGAATGCCGAAACGATTGAGGCGGACGGTGTTCAGGTTTACAAGCGGAAGACGGGCGGATGTTCGGTGGTGCTGTCACCTGAGATGTGGTGTCTGTCGTGCGCACTCTATGGCCGCAAACAGATTCAGTCGAAGGATTACTTTGTGTTGTTCAACAAGGCGGTGTGCGACGCGTTTGCGCGAATTGGTGTAAATGGACTGGCACATCGCGGGATTTCGGATATTGCTTTAGGTGAAAGAAAGATTGCCGGAACCGCGATTTATCGCAATCGCGATTTGGTGTTTTATCATGCCGTGCTGAATATTGCCGGGGACATTGATTTGATTTCACGCTATCTGTTGCAGCCGCCACGCGAACCGGACTACCGAGGTGGGAGATCGCATCGGGAGTTTGTGACGTCGCTCCGCGAAGCGGGGTTTCTGGCGGTGCGGGAGGAGTTTGAAAGAGAGTTTAGGATTGAGTTTAAGAGGATTGTGGAATTATTGACGGTTGTGTATTGCTAACCCCCGTCTGATTCCCCCGCTAAAGCGGAGGAAGGATAGAAACAAAAGGCGCACCCAAGTGAGTGCGCCTTTCGTCATTCAATGCGACACTTATGCTATTTCATCAGCACAAGTTTGCTCATTCGTGTCTGTGCTCCGGCTTGAAGCCGTGCGAAATAGATCCCGCTCGCGAGCGCGTTGCCTTCAACCGTGACGCTATGCGAACCGGAGTTCAGTGAGTTGTTGACAAGCGACTGCACATGTCGGCCTTGAATGTCAATCAGATCAAGCAGAACGTGTTGCGGTCGATCCAACGTGAAACTCAGAGTCGTCACTGGATTAAATGGATTGGGATATGCCGAAAGGACAAGGGTTGAAGGATAAGGGACAAACTCGTCGGCATCCATTGTGATATCCAATTGGAAGAATCCTTCGCCGTTACTTGCTTCGACCGTGTCAATGCCGTCCGTGGCCCACACGCGCCAATGGAAATCGAAGATTTCATCGAGCGGAGTGACCGGGATATCTATCTGCAAATTCACGAAATTGTCTGTCACGACCGTGTCGGTGGGAGACACGCCATGCTCGAGATAGTTGTGTTCCAGATGGAAGATATAGTGAATCGGAGCGCCTTCGGGGTCGTTTGAGGCTGTCCAGTTCATAACAAAGGGTTGGGCAAGACTTGGCATCGTGCTGTCCTGCGGCGTGACGCGCGTGAAACTGCACGGCGGCATATTGCAGAAATCATTCGACAAACCGTAGAGCAGAATTTCACGTTGGTTACCGGACAAAACGGCGACGCCTGAGGTGACAATTTCATCGAACGATGTTATTACCGCGCGATTCGCTTCTTCACTTACAGTATTGCCAACCCATCTAATCCCCACGCTGTCACCACAGGATGAGACATGCAGTGCAAACACGTCGTTGTCCGTTGTGCTGGTACGCTGGGCGTGTCCGATCAAGTAGTAGCCGTCGTGACCGTCAGGCAAAATCGAGTTTGCAACCGCGGCGCCGGGAATGTCAAAAGTGAATTTCTTGTGCCAGAGGAGATTGCCTGCGTCATCGGTTTCCATCAGCATGACATCATTGTTCTGGTTTAGGCCGTGTTGGGCGCCGCAAGCGATGTATCCCAATCCTGACGAACCTTGAAACAAGCCGTGAATTTCGACATTCGCGTCAAACTCGTAGAGATGGTCCCACAATACAGTTCCGGTTGGTCCGAAGAGCGCCATGCGCGCGGCGCCCGTGCTGTCAAGGATACTGCGACCACCGACAAGATAGTTATTTCCGGCGGTCACGATCATATCATAGGCCGTATCCTCATCGGGATTTCCGACGCGCGCAGACCATAAACTGTCGCCGTTGGAATTGGTTTTCAATATCCACCAGTCGTGACCTCCTGCGCCGCCCGGCAGTGAATGTGAGCGGCCTGCAATCACGAAGCCGCCGTCGGGAGCAACATTCACGCTCGTGGCCTGATTCGCAAATTCGTGACCGTATGTACGTGACCAAATGCTGTCACCGTCCGGATTCACACGCAAGAGCCAATAGTTCTGATCGTTGTTGGCAGGATTTCTGGCCCAACCGCCGCATATAAAGCCGCCGTCGTTGGTTCTTGCAATGTCAGTAAAGATACTTTGTGAACCGCCTGAATACTGATGACTCCAAGTTGCTTCGCCTGTTGCAGGATTGACCTTAGAAATCCAACCAAATCCCTGTGTGATTCCGGTTACATCAACGTAACCGCAGGCGACGACGGTGCCGTCATTTGCAAGTGCAACGCCGGTGCCTTGATCTGAATTCTGCGTTCCCGGACTCGATATCCACAGCGAATCCATACATTGCGAATAGGCGGTGCTGAATGTTAAGAATAGGAATACGAATACTGCTTTCATGTGCTTCTCCTTAAGCTGAATATAGGAAGATAACACTTTCGCGGCCCTACCGCAAGGGAATCGCCCGCCATTCGAGTTGCAAATTTGACCGAAAAAGCCTATACTTAACAACTTGAAAAATCCTGTCTTAACACTTCGTAAGCTCCGTTGAAACCAACTCTTACCGTCGGCTCCCGCGCCGAATTCCGGTTCGTCGTCGAGTCGCGCATGACCGTCTATTTTGAAGGACGGCCCTTGCACCCCTTCTATTCGACCTACTGGCTTACCTACCACTCCGAATATGTTAGCAGGCTGGTACTTGAGCCGCACCTCGATTACGGTGAGGACGGCATCGGCACAGGCGTCCACGTCCGGCATCATAATCCAGCCGGAATCGGGCAGGAGATGCTGTTTGTCGCCGAATGCACACGACTCCACGGCAATTATCTCTTTTGCGAAGTAAAAGCGTTTCAGGGGGACAGATTGATCGGCGACGGCGAGGTGCATCAAGTCGTGCTTTCAAGTGACAAACTCAAAGAGTTGCATCGCCGCGCCTATTCCGATTGGGGACACGGCGGAGCAGGGTGGGGGATTGAGGATCATCTTTGGGAATTGAAGAAATAGAAAATTGAAATAGAAGATTGGAAACAGACACGATGATCAACTTCATTGCCTTTTACAAGCATCCTGCGGATGTTGAAGCGTTCGACAAAGCCTATTGGGAGACGCACATTCCGCTGATCAAGAAAGTTCCGGGTTTGCTCGGCGTGCAGGCCAACAAGTTTTGGCCGGGCAAGGATGCTCCTGCGCCGTATTACATGATGGCCGTGCTCTCGTTCGCGGACAAGGATTCGTTCAAAGCAGGCATGAAATCACCGGAGATGGCCGAAGCGGGCGCGAATCTGATGAGCTTTGCCAAGGGGCTCGTGGAGTTTCAAACGGCTGAAACGGATTCGCGCGCATGAGAAATGATTTCGAATCGCGTCCGGCGGAGAGTTTCAAATTCGAGTACATCAAGTACGAGAAGAAGGGTGCTCGCGCATATGTCACGTTCAACCGCCCCGACAAGCTCAACTGCGTGCACTATCCGATGCTGAAAGAGTTGTGCGAAGCGTTTGACGACGTGGCGTTTGATGACAAGATTGCCGTGATGATTCTTTCGGGAGCAGGCGACCGCGCGTTTTGCACCGGTGCGGATTTGCAGGAGCAACTGCAATTCTTAGACAGGCCGCAGGACTATTGGAAATGGATGGGAGCGTTCATTGACGCGCACGAAAAGCTGCGCGCGCTGGGTAAGCCGACGATTGCGCGCTTGAACGGCATCGTGGTCGGCGGCGGAAATGAATTTAACATCAGTTGCGATCTTGCGATTGCCGCCGACGATATTTACATTCGGCAAGTCGGCGCGGCGCATGGTTCGGTGGCTGCCGCCGGCGCATCGCAATTTCTCCCCATCATCGTCGGCGACCGCCGCGCTCGCGAAATCCTGATGTTGTGTGAAGAGATACCCGCGAAGAAGGCGCTTGAATGGGGATTGGTAAATCAGGTTGTGCCGCGTGCGGAGCTTGACAAGGCCGTTGATGAGATGGCCACCAAACTCGAGAACAAATTGCCTGAGTGTATGCGCTATCTGAAGACGCAGCTCAACTATTGGCGCGATTCATCGTGGTCACAGACGATTCAGCATGCGCGCGATTGGCTCGGCGTGCATTCCAGTTCGCCAGAAGTTCGCGAGGCCGTAACGGCGTTTAACGAGAAACGCAAACCGGATTACAAAAAAATGCGGGACAGATTGGTGAAGAAGTAAGGGACCAAATAACTATGCCAAGCTTGCCTGTACTCTACCTGCCGCTTGTTGATCATGTGCGTGCATTTGTTCCGCAAATTGGTTGGATTGACCTACACTCAAAGCAGATTGAGGAAGCGGAAGAAGAATTGAGCGCACTTCTACCGGACATGGTTCGAGAGTACATTTCCCAAAATGGCGCGTTTCCTGATGTAACAGATGATGATTTGCCGATAGTGAAGCGACTTCACATTAAAACAGAATGACAGATCTAAAATTTCTAAAACTCGAACGCGATGGGTACGTCGCCACAGTCGCGCTAAATCGTCCGAAGCAGCTCAATGCGCTCAATATGGCGCTGATGGATGAACTTGTCGCGACGCTTGAAGAGCTTGACGGCGACGACGAAATTCGCGCGATTGTGTTGACGGGCGATTCGCGCGCGTTTGCCGCGGGTGCGGACATCATGGAAATGGCGGATGCGGATTCGACTGAAATGCTGCGCCGGGATCAGTTCGCCAAGTGGGACAGGATTCGCAAAATCAAGAAGCCGATTATTGCGGCGGTGTCGGGGTTCGCGCTTGGTGGCGGATGCGAGTTGATGATGCACTGTGATATGGTCATCGCGAGCGAAACCGCGCAATTCGGTCAGCCGGAAATCAAAATCGGCGTCATGCCCGGCGCGGGCGGGACACAGCGGCTCACACGTACGGTCGGCAAAGCGCGCGCAATGGAGATGGTGTTGACCGGAAAATTCATCGGCGCGAAGCAGGCCGAAGCGTGGGGTTTGGTCAATCGCGTCGTCCCGATCGAAGTGTATCTGACTGAGGCTCAGAAACTCGCACGCGAAATCGCGCAGATGTCACCCATTGCGGTGCGATTGGCCAAAGAGGCTGTGCTGAAGAACTACGAGTCCTTCCTGACCGGCGGCCTTGAATTTGAACGCAAGAATTTTTATCTGCTTTTTGCCACCGAAGATCAGAAGGAAGGCATGAAAGCGTTTATCGAAAAGAGACCGGCTAAGTTTACGGGGAAGTGAATCAGTTGGAAGTCAGGTTGTGTCGGAAGCCCCCCAAATGAACCAAATGAACCAAGTGAAAGTAGAGATGAATAAACTTGACTTCACTTTGCCAAACTCTTGTGCGATTGTGTCACTAGAAATATTTTTAACTCCTCTATATGATAGCGCTAAGTTTTTTGCGAAAAGAATAAAAGACTGGAATCGCAAAAAGGAAAGAAACCTATCAGGCGAGTGGATATATACTCTCAAGAATGAAGTGAGCGGCAAAGAGATGTTTGGCGTGTTCCGCATCGAGGAAACGGAGAGTGGAATCCAGATTAACGAGGGTAGGGTTTGGTATCGCGGCGCGGAAGCAAATGACGCCAATCTTCGAGGTGTGTGGACTGCATCACATGCTATTCTACAAGGAACAGAGTTTCACTTTAGATTCCTTGTGCTTTCAACGGACAGTGCAACTGACAAACAGGGTGAGGGCAGGTATGCTGGCACCATGGACTTGTTGATTCATGGCAGGCCTCCAACAAGAATGAGTGGAACGTATGAGGATCATGACAATAGACGTGGACATCATGGACTTGTGCATGCCGCAAGAATCGAGAATAAGAACATCAGAATGCGAGATCAATTCTTGTCACTGATGCGTTATGACATATACACAAGTGTGCAGTAGCACGAAGTAAATAACCCAATGTACGAAACCATCCTCTACGAGCGCACTGATGCCGTTCTCAAGATAACGCTGAATCGTCCTGACCGTTTCAATGCGTTCAACGAGCAGATGCACAAAGAGCTTGCCGACGCGTTTAAGAATGCCGCCAAGGACGATGAAGTCCGCAGCGTGATTCTGACCGGCGCGGGCAAGGCCTTTTGCAGCGGACAGGATTTGAAAGAAGTGAAAGACAATCCGAACCGCAATTTGGCCGACTCGCTGCGCAACAATTACAATCCGAATATTCTGCGCATCAGGAATCTTGAAAAGCCCGTTTTGTGTGCATTGAATGGAGTCGCTGCGGGAGCCGGAATGTCGCTGGCGATGGCGTGCGATCTGCGTATTGCATCTGAGAATGCTTCGATGCTGCAAGCGTTCGTGAATGTCGGTCTGCTGCCTGATTCAGGTTCAACATGGGTATTACCGCGCTTGTTGGGCTATCACAAAGCATTCGAGATTTGTTCGACGGGTCGTCCGATTAAAGCAGATGAAGCATTGAAGCTCAACTTAGTTGATGAAATCGTTGAGCACGACAAGCTTGACAACTTCACGATGGAGCTTGCCGTCAAATATGCCAACGCTCCGACGAAAGCGATTGGCGCGTTGAAGCGCGCACTCAACAAGGCCTCGGCAGGGCCGCTTGAGGACGCGTTGGATTACGAAGCGTACTTGCAGGAGATTCTCGGCAAGACCGAAGACTACCGCGAAGGGGTCGCAGCATTCAATGAAAAGAGGAAACCACTGTTTAAGGGAAGATAAGAAACTGATAGGAGTGAAGATGATCACGCTTGGACGCATTATTTGTTGGATGGTTTTGATATTTGTGTTTACGACAGCTTGGGCAAATGAAATTCTCGTTAATAACTCCTGCGAATGGACTATTCCGGGTGAAGGCATCCCGACTTGGACACAGGCAATCGCGACGACTTGGACTCCTCGAGGAGCAAATCCTGATCCGCTTCATGGCAATTACTATTTCTTTGCCGGCGCCAGCGGCGGTGCTGAACTAAGGCAAGACATAGACATCAGTGTTGCTGCAGATTCAATCGATGCTGGTGTGCAAAGCATAATGTTTTACGGCTGGTTTCGTTCGTTTAACCAAAATCCACGCGACACAGCATTCGCAATCCTCGAATTCTGGAACTCAGATCTAACTGCTTTGCTTTGGAGCGACTCAACGACCAAATTTTATCAACACGATGCCTGGCTTCAAGATAGCCTTGGTGGCATCGTGCCCATTGACACGCGCTGGGTACGGTTGCGACTGCGTTCCAAACGCGGTAGCGGTACCAATAACGACGGCTATATGGACAACTTGTCACTTATGGCCAACCCGCCGATTTACTACGGACCACAAAGTCTTATGATCAAGCCAGATTCCCTCGATGCAGTGCTTTATTGGCGAGGCAGCTGGGATCTTTATGATGTATTCTCAGATACACTCGATACCGGTGCTTTTGAAACGCTTGAAGGAACAACAAATGACGAGACCTTCCGGGACACGCTTGGTATTAATCGGTTTCTAAAATACTACAAAGTCATTGGCCGAAATATCGGTGAATGACCTCGGTTTACTTCACATCAGCTAACATGTCAGACAAACTTTTTCCAAACATCATTAACGGTGAGCATCTGCCTGCAATTTCAGGAAAGACGCTCGCATTGACCAATCCTGCCACTGGCGACGCGCTCGGTATGATTCCACTTTCCGGCGCGGATGATATTGACAAAGCCGTCAAGGCCGCGCGCGCTGCTCTCACGGGCAAGTGGGGGCGCATGACCGCCGGACAACGCACGAAGGTCTTATTCAAGGCCGCCGAGTTGCTTTCCGCGCGCGCCAAAGAAATCGCCGAGCTTGAATCACGCAACATGGGCAAGCCGATGCTGCACGTCATGGGCGAAGTGAAACAGGCCATTGAAGACTTCGAGTATTTCGCCGGAGCGGCCAGCAAAATCGAAGGCCGCGTGCCGCCTGTGCATGGCGCGTTTTTCGGCTACACGCTACGCGAACCGGTTGGAGTCGTCGGCGCGATTACGCCGTGGAACTATCCGATCATGCTCGAATCGTGGAAACTCGCGCCGGCGCTCGCCGCAGGGTGTACCGTCGTGCTTAAGCCGTCTGAGATTGCGCCCTGCACCGCCAACCTGCTCGTTGAAATTTTACACGAAGCAGGTTGCCCCGAAGGTACCGTAAATCTTGTGCACGGCTTAGGTGAGAGCGCGGGCGCCGCTTTGGTGAAGCATCCGGGAGTCAACAAGATTTCGTTCACCGGCGGAACGGATACGGGCCGCGCGATCATGAAGGAGTGCGCCAACGACATGAAGCGCGTCATGCTCGAACTCGGCGGCAAGTCCCCGGCCATAGTGTGCGAAGATGCAAATTTGAACGACGCTGTGCTGTCGAGTGTATTCACAATCTACTACGGTGCAGGCCAAAGTTGTGACGCGCGTTCGAGAATTTATGTACATGAAAAACTCTACGACGCTTTCGTCGAAAAGTTTGTCGCCGCGACCCAGTCACTCGTAGTCGGCGATCCGCTCGACAAGATGACGCATATCGGTTCTCTCGCGCATGTCACTCGCTTGCCCATCATGGGGAAGTTTGTGGCGGCCGCCAAACAGGGTGGAGGAAAAGTTCTGTGCGGTGGTGAACAACTCAAAGGTGGAATTTACGACAAGGGCTGCTTCTTTGCGCCAACCGTGATTGTTGATCTGCCGGAAGATAATCTGTGCGTGCAGGAAGAAATTTTCGGACCCATCGTTGTGATCGGAAAATTTGCCAATGATGACGACGCGCTCAAGAAAGCCAACGGCGTCAAATACGGCCTGTGCGCGACCGTTTACACGGAGAACATGCCGCGCGCGCAAAAATACATACGCGGATTGGAATCCGGCATCGTCACACTCAACACACCTGCAACTGCGCTTCCCGGCCTGCCATTTGGCGGCTACAAGCAATCCGGCGTCGGCCGCGAAATGGCAATGGAAACGCTCGAAACTTATTTGGAAACAAAAACGGTTCTAAGCGGAGTAACGGGAAAGCCGATCAACCCGTTTGGACTGACGCTTAGCTAAGGAAGACAGAGCATGAAATACGTTGTGATCGGTGCGACAGGGAAGACTGGTTCAATCGTAGCCGCCGAACTTCTTAAAGCAGGGCTGCCGGTGCGCGTCGTGGGCAGAAGCGCTGACAAGCTTGCGAAATTCAGTTCGCAGGGTGCGGAAGCGTTCGTCGGCGATGTTGAGAAAGCCGACGACGTCAAACGCGCCTTCGAGGGGATAGATGCGGCCTATGTCATGATTCCGCCCAATTTCGCCGCTGCAAATTTCCGCAAGTATCAAGACGAGGTTACGGATAATGTGACCGACGCCATTGCTGTGTCCGGCACGAAATAC
>CAZPKG010000031.1:0-15698 GCA_964587105.1 uncultured Alphaproteobacteria bacterium
CATCGTATTTCTGCATCGTATTTCATGAGGCGAAACTGTCCGTTCGTATGTAATCGAGGTCGCCCGCCTCGCGGGACTCCAGCTTTCCGTAGTTGCCCGCGCTCGCGAGTTGCTCCCGGGTTGGGAAGATTCACCCAAAAACCAACCCGAAAATCCCCCCAAAAAACCCTCAAAACTCCAGCTAACTCTTTTTGAATCCGATACTCAGAGAGTGGTGGATGCCCTCCAAAGCCTCAATTTAGACGACTTAACACCCCGCGATGCACTTGCTAAATTATACGAAATTAAAGGCTTAGCAAATGGTAGCAGGAGTGCAAAGTCGCATCAAAAGCCTTGACTCTACTTCAGTTTATCCTTATTTTTACAGAATATAGGAATAAGGTAGGAGACCGCCCAAGCGCTTCGCGCCTCGAATTTGATCTCTGCTGTGTAAATTGCTCATTGCACGAACAACCATTTGTATGTTGAGCGTGTTCAATGAGTAAGCCAAATCTTCACTTCGTGTTTCCACTATTGGAGCAGAGCATGCGATTCGTGCGATGCATCGGGCTGTTATTAGCCTTTTCTGGTTTAACCCAAATTGCTCAAGCACAATGGGTTATAGGTCGTTATGCCGGTGAGTTCATGTCACTCGGCGCAGGTGCGCGTGCGCTTGCGATGGGAGGAGCTTCGGTTGCTTCGCCTTTGCCCGCTACGGCTGGGTATTACAATCCGGCAGCGCTGTATGGCATAGGCAGGCGTTCCGTCGAGTTCATGCACGCATCTCAATTCGACAACCTGTTTACCTACGACTACCTCTCGTATGCGACACCGATGCAAAACGAGATGGCGGGAGCACTCACCGTTCTTTACTCCCGTGTTGGAGATATTCCTCTGACGAAACTTGCCGATCCGACGCAACCATTATCCGATGCCAACCGTGTCGAGGTGGATGGTCAAACCGGTGACCATGAATTTGCCGTGATGGCCTCCGGCGGAAGAGCGCTTGGTCATGGTTGGGATGTCGGAGCAAGCGCGAAAATTTTGACGAAGTCTGTGGCGTCTGAAACCGCCGCAGGATTAGGATTTGATCTTGGTGTTCAGCGCGCTCTCGGCACACGCGCCGAGTTCGGCGTAGTCGTGCGCGATGTAACCACGAGTACAATGGCCTGGTCCACTGGCCGCACAGAATCCATCCTTCCCACAGTGGGAGTTGGCGCGCGCTGGTCCACACCGCTCCGCGCCATGAACGCTGACGTCACATTGGTTGCCGACGCCGAAACGCGATTTGAGTCGCGCGGCGAAGCCGAAGTGATTTCTGCCGGACCTGTTTCAATTGAACCTCGCCTCGGGGCAGAGTACTTGATCTCAAACACCGTTGCACTGCGCGCCGGAATGAAAGGTGACCGCTTCACTGCCGGTGCGGGATTGTTGTTTGGAAGTTTAGCGGTTCATGCCGCTCTGGAAGATCACAAAGATTTAGGCCTCACGCACAGAGTATCGCTCGGCGTCGCATTCTAATTTGAACACTTCTAAAATCCTCGCAATAAAGAACACATGATCTATTCGATGACAGGCTTCGGGCGAGGCGAAGCCACCGAAGACGGAACTTCCATCAGCGCCGAGTTGCGTACGCTCAATAACCGCTATTTTGATTTCGGCTTGCGCGCGCCGCGAACGGTCTCGAATTACGA
The DNA here is from genome assembly GCA_964587105.1 of uncultured Alphaproteobacteria bacterium. Classification (GTDB taxonomy): domain Bacteria; phylum Electryoneota; class RPQS01; order RPQS01; family RPQS01; genus JABWCQ01. The sequence continues at coordinate 1,674 of CAZPKG010000031.1, forward strand.
ATCAGAATTACGCGAGCTTTGCCGTAAAGGCGTTGAACGCGGCAAGATCACGCTGACACTTACGGAGAATCGCGGCGGAGCCCCGGCCGCCGCCCGCATTGACTTTGAAGCCGCCAAGCGGGTTGCCGGACAGCTTCAAGACCTTTGCACGGAACTGCGGATAACCGAGTCCATTCATCTCGAACATCTGCTGCACTTTCCCGAGGTCATCACACCCACTGACCCGCCGGAAGTCTCCGAGCGCACTCTGAGACTTGCCATGACCGCAACAGAACGCGCGATTGAGAATTTGCGCCAGATGCGTTTCGAAGAAGGCCAATTACTCGCTCGCGATATGCACGGCCGGTTGGACATTATCGCTCAAGCATTAGTTGAGGTAAAGAAGGCGCAAGAGGGCCTGCCGACTCGCGCTCTTGATAAACTCAAAGAGCGAATTCAACGTCTGGTGCCGTCCGATACATACGATAGCAACCGTCTTGAAATGGAACTGGCTCTGATTGCCGATCGTCTGGACATAACGGAAGAGTGTGTCCGCCTCGACGGCCACATCGGCGCTTTCCGCAAGACTTTGAATAAGCCGGACGGTCCCGTCGGTAAGAAACTCGGTTTTCTTTTGCAGGAGATGAACCGCGAAGGCAACACGATTTCGTCGAAGACTTCAAGTCTTGAAATTTCCCACCTGACCGTGAGCATTCGCGAAGAAATTGAGCGGTTGCGCGAGCAGGTGCAGAATCTTGAGTAGGGTGGGCCGCTTAATTGTTTTTGCTGCACCGGCCGGCGGTGGCAAAACCACAGTAATCCGGGCGGTCAGAGCGAAACACCCAGAATGGTTGTTTTCCTGTAGCGCCACCACCCGTGCTCCGCGCCCCGGCGAGGTGAACGGTCAGGATTATTACTTCTTGTCGCGCGAAGAGTTTTTGTCTCGCGTCGCCGCCGGTGAGTTTTTGGAACACGAGGACGTGCACGGTAACTTATATGGCACGCTTCGAACCGTCGTTGATGAAGCGCTTGCTAAGGGTGAAACGATGGTATTGGATCTCGACGTCAAGGGAGCCGCCAGCATCAAGCGCCACTATCTCGACGCCTTGACGATATTTATCAAACCGCCGTCTCTCGAAATTCTACAGGAACGGTTGGTGAAGCGGGGAACTGAATCCGCAGAAGTGATTGCCAAACGGCTGGCTCGCGCGGAAATGGAACTGGCACAAGCGGACAAATTCGATTGTGTCATTATCAACAACGAAATTGATCAAGCCGTCGCGAACGTCCTGCGCTGTATTCAGCACGGACACGCGCCGGCGAACTAAACACAGCATTCGCGGAGTCTCGTATGGGGGGACGTCCGCAACAATTTTTCACATTGAGAGAACCATGGCTTACACACGCGAAACACATCCGGAATCTTTTGTCGGCAAAGCCGAGAATGTTTATGAAGCGGTGCTCGTAATTGCGCGCCGCGCCCGTCAGATTGGAGAATTGCAAAAGCGCCGTATCGACCGTCACCTTGGTCAGACTGAAGTCCTTGAACAAGCGGCCGCGCGCGCGCGCGCCGAAAGCGGTGATGATACCGTAGAAATAGAAGAGATCGAGCGCGAGAAACTCCAGTTCACGAAGCCCATCGTGCTGGCCATCAACGAGATGGTTGACAGCAAGATTGAGAAGCGTTATGAAGAATAACCGCCGCCCCGATCGGGACGCGCGACCGGCTGGAGAACTTGGTGGACGGAGAATATTATTAGGAGTTACAGGGGGCATCGCGGCTTACAAAGCCGTTGAGCTTGCGCGCCTGTTGATGCAGTCCGGAGCGAAAGTGCAGGTAGTCATGACGACTGCCGCCACCAAATTTGTTGCTCCGCTGACCTTTGAAACCGTAACAGGCCGCTCTGTCTTCGTTGAAATGTTCCCTGAGCACGGAACGGAATCTCCGTGGCATACCGAACTGTCTTCGTGGGCTGAGATTGTCGTGGTCGCTCCTGCCACCGCCGATCACATCGGTCGCATCGCGTGCGGATTAGGAGATGATCTCTTAACCACAACGTTGCTTGCCTGCGAGCGCCGCAAAGTTGTTTGCCCGTCAATGAATCCGCGCATGTGGGCCAATCCCGCCGTGCAGGAGAACTTGAACACTCTTCGCAAACGCGGCTACCGCATCATTCCGCCGGAAATTGGCGACATGGCGCGACCGGGCGAAGAGCAGGGGATGGGCAGACTCGCTGAACCCGATACAATTTACGGTGAGATTCACCATCTCTTGAGCGCACCGCAGGACTTGCGCGGTGTGAAGGTTTTGGTCACCGGTGGACGTACCGAAGAGAGTTGGGACCCCGTGCGAGTACTGACGAATCGCGCGTCCGGGCGAATGGGTTTTGCATTAGCCGAAGAGGCTCGCGAACGCGGCGCGGATGTTTCGCTGATTTCGGGACCGAGTGAAGTGATTCCGCCGAGCGGAGTGCGCCTGACTCGCATCACCACCGCGCGCCAAATGGCAGAAGCAGTGAAGCGCGAGTTTGGCTATTGCAATATTCTGCTGATGTCCGCCGCCGTGAGTGATTACACGTTTGATCATACGGCAAAGAACAAGATTAAAAAGGGAAACCCCGATCCTGAAATTAATCTGATTCCGACGGAGGATATTCTAAAAGGAATATCGCAGAACAAAGGCAACCGTGTCATTGTGGGTTTTGCTCTCGAGACCGAGAATGTGTTGGACAATGCATTGCGCAAATTGCGCGAGAAGCATCTTGACATCGTCGTTGCCAACAATCCGCTTGCACAGGGGAGTGGCTTTCAAGTTGAGACGAATCAAGTCTTCATCATTCACCGCAATGGAAGTGTGCAGGACTTGCCGCTTCAATCCAAGCGCGAGGTTGCCCGCGAAATTCTAAATGCGGTGATGGATCTCTATCGCAACCCATTGCCTGAGCCGGACGTAGAACCGGACGTTGATCTTGAACTTGAGCTTGAGCCAGACGACATCTCTGAAGAAGATGATCACGGCCTCGTGAAGCTTGACGGACTTGATTTGGAAGAGAGCAGCGAGCCGAAGAAGCCCGAGCACAAATCCAAGAAGCCGAAGCACAAGAACAAACACGACAAGCCCAAGCATCACGAGCAGAACGGTCAGGCGCCGAAGCCTGCAATCGCAGCCCAGAGTGTAAAACCGGAAGTTGAACAGAAAGCGGTTCAGCAGCAACCGCAAGCCAAGCCGCAGCAACAACAGCAAGCGGCTCAAGGTCAGCAGCAACCTGCGTCTTCAGGGAAAAAGAAATCACGACGTGGCGGACGTCGCGCTCGCGAGCGACGCGAACGTCTTGCGGCAATGGCGGCTCAGCAAGGCGGACTGCCGCTGCCGGGCGCACAACCTCAACCAGCTCCGGCACCGGCTCCAGTTGTTTCACAGGCCAATACGGAAACGAAGCCCAATGTGAAACCTGAGGCCAAGAAGTCGCGCGGCAAGCAGAAACCTGCCAAGGATGTTGAGCCTGCTGAAAACAAGACCACTGCGGAAGTTCCCGTTGCAGAGAAAAAGGCCGCCAAGAAAAAGGCTCCAAAGCAACCAGCAGTAAAACCCGCCGAGTCAAAAGCATCTGAACCGAAGCCCGCGAAGAAGAAAGCTGCGAAGAAGTCCGCAGCCAAGACAGAAACCACTGAACCTGTCTCATGAGCGGGCCGCGTGGCGCAGTTGAGTATCTCGAATCGCTCGCGCTCTTTGAAGACGACCTCTACTTGCCGCGAAAGACAAGTGAAACGGCCAAAGCCGCACAAACACCGTCAAGCCTTCGGGTTTTGACCGGTGCGGTGAATCCGTTGCCAGAAAGTCTTTCGGAATTCGAACGGCAAATCTGCGAATGTGTGCGCTGCGAACTTGGCCAGACACGCACAAAGTTTGTTTTCGGCGACGGCAGCCCGCGCGCCCGCATCGTCTTTGTTGGCGAAGCACCGGGACACGACGAAGATCAAACTGGGATTCCGTTTGTTGGTCGGGCAGGACAATTGCTAAACGAGATGCTTGCTGAAGTCGGTCTCGATCGCAAAGAGGTGTATATCTGCAATACGTTGAAGTGCAGACCTCCGGGTAATCGCGATCCGTTGCCGTCTGAGAAGGAGACGTGTCGGCCTTATCTGCGCACACAGCTTTCTTTGATCAGTCCGGAAATCGTGGTCTGCCTCGGCAAACATGCTGCAAATGAGTTGTTGGGCACCGACGAGCCAATGAAGGACATGCGTGGGCGAGTCATTCCGTGGGAAGGAATGCAGCTATTGGTAACGTACCACCCGGCGTATTTTCTGCGCAACATGACACAGAAAGTTCACGGTGACGCCGACTTTAAGCTGCTGCGAAAACTGTATGATCAATTGCCCCGGTAGTTCGCATGTCATCGCGCTGAAATCCGACGGCATGTGAATCCCGGTGCACCATAGCGCCAATTCCGCCGATTGCGTTCCGCCTTCCTTGGAATTTGGGATTTGTAAATTGGAATTTCTTTAGTGGCCCACCCAGCATACTCTGACCGTTCGCAGTCGTCCGATACGTCCGGCATGCGTGTTCCGCCGCAAGCTCCTGAAATGGAGCGCGCGTTGCTGGGAGCGCTGCTTTCGGACGGAGCTGCGTTTATTCGGATCGGCCACTTAGTTGAGCAAAGCTCTTTTTACAAGCCGAATCATCGCACGCTCTTTCAGTGCATGAACGAGCTGGATGCGCGTCGTGAACCGATTGACTTGATAACGGTCGCCGATGAACTTCGCAGAGCAGGGAAACTGGAAGAAATCGGTGGCGTACCGTTCTTGAGTGAACTTGCAGCCGAAGTGCCGACGTCCGCTAACATCGAGCACTACGCCGGAGTCGTTCACGAAAAGGCGCTGCTTCGCAATGTAATTTCGCTGAGCGCAGAAGCTGTAGGCTCTGCCAGCGATCCGACCGCGCGAGCAGATGAGGTCTTTGAAAAAGTTCAACGTGAACTGGTCGAGCTGATTGGTCGTCGTCGTGGTCGCAATGCCATGACTTCGCTGGATGCGGTCAAGAGCACCATCGAGCACATCGAGTACATGAAGTCGCGCGATACGCACGTGCACGGCGTCTCATCGGGGTTCGACAGGCTCGACGACTTCACCACCGGATTCAATCCCGGCGAGTTGATTATTATTGCGGCCCGCCCGTCAATGGGAAAAACTGCGCTTGCCATGAATATCGCGACCGGGGCCGCGCACACAAGCAATGCTCGCGTGGCCATCTTTTCGCTTGAAATGGACGTGCGTCAATTGGTGTTGCGTATGCTCGCAGGCGAAGCGCACATTAGCTTGCAGCGATTGCGCACCGGCAGAATGTCCCGCGAAGAGTACGGCCGAATGTCTCAACACGCAGGCCGTTTGGCCGATCTGCATCTGTACTTTGACGATCAACCCGGACTTGAAATTGGCACTCTGCGCGCCCGCGCTCGCCAATTGTGGCTCGAACATAAGATCAATCTGATCGTCATCGACTACTTGCAGTTGATCACACCGCCTAAAATGGTGGACAACCAGCAGCAATGGGTCGCGTTCGTTTCGGCTTCGTTGAAGAACTTAGCCAAAGAGTTAAAGATTCCGATTATTGTTCTTTCGCAGCTGTCTCGCGCGACTGAATCGCGCGGCGGCGAGCGCAAGCCGCTGTTGTCGGATTTGCGCGATTCCGGTGCGATCGAGCAGGACGCTGACATCGTCATGTTTGTCTATCGCCCCGAATATTACAAAGATCTCTTCAAGGGCAAGAAGGATCCGCAATACGAAATCGGATCGCAATCCTATCCGATCGAAGGTTTGGCAGAGATCATTGTCGCGAAGAATCGTAACGGCCCGACTGGTTCGCTGCCGCTCACGTTCATCAAAGAATACACAATGTTCGCGCCGCTTGAATCCGACCGCCAGTCGATGTCGCAAGCGGATCAGTCGATGGATTACGGTGACAATACCTTGCCGCCGATGGACGATAATCCATTTTAAGTTTGTCTTGTTCCAATTGCATTTCGCGCACCGTGAACCTTTTCCCCGCCAACTTTCAGAATTGTAAATTGGAATTTGTAAACCGTAATTTGAATTCATGCCCGATGCTGCACACAAACTTGAAGAGAATGAGGCTCACCAGGACGTAGCCGTTCTCCCTGCTTTGGCCGGTCCTCAATTTGAAAAGATCGAGCCTGAGTTTGTGCGTTCGTTGGATACGATTCGTCTTGCTCTTTTTCAGAATTTTCCGAACGCCGATCTTGCCGTGGTGGAGCGTGCCTTCTTGTTTGCCTATGAAGCACACAAGAACCAGCGCAGACTTTCCGGCGAGCCATACATTACGCATCTGCTTGCCGTGGCCGAAATTCTCGCAGACTTGCACATGCGCGAGGACGTGATTGTCGCAGGGCTTTTGCACGATGTAGTGGAAGATACTGAAACCACCACCGAGCAATTGCGTACGGCGTTCGGAGACGGCGTGGCCAAGATGGTGGACGGCGTCACCAAGATTCCTGAGTTAAAATATGAATCCAAAGAGAAGCAGCAGGCCGAGAATCTGCACAAAATGTTGCTCTCGATGGTCAATGACCTGCGTGTTATTCTGATCAAGTTCGCCGACCGCCTGCATAACATGCGCACGATCGGACACATGACGCGCAAGCAGCAGGAGCGAATTGCTTTGGAAACGATGGACGTCTATGCTCCGCTTGCTCATCGGCTGGGCGTCTATCAAGTCAAGTGGGAATTGGAAGACCTTGCCTTCAAGGTTTTGAACCCGCGAGACTATCACGAGCTTGCTGAAAAGGTTTCGCTAAAACGCACCGAGCGCGAGCGCATCATTCAGCGCGAGTGCGCGCGCATTCAAGCCGAACTTCGTAAAGCGGGCGTCAAGGGTCAGGTGTTGGGCCGTCCGAAACACCTCTATTCGATCTATACGAAAATTAGAACGCGCGGCTATCCGTTCGAAGAAATTCTCGATCTGCTCGCGATTCGTATTATCGTCCCGAAGATGGAAGAGTGCTACTTTGCGTTAGGCATCGTGCACTCGCTCTACACTCCGATTCAGGACAAATTCACTGACTACATCGCGACTCCCAAGTCAAACATGTACCAGTCGCTGCACACCAAGGTGTTTGGCCCCGATGGCCGAAAAATTGAAGTGCAGATCAGAACGGAAGAGATGCACAGCCGTGCCGAGTACGGTATCGCCGCGCACTGGCGTTACAAAGAAGGCGATCAGAGCCGTAAAGAACTTGACCGCCAGATTGAATGGCTGCGCGGCCTGCTCGACAATCAAGCGGAAGCGGGCGATTCGCGAGAATATCTTGAAGACCTCAAGATCAATCTGTTTGAAGGCGAAATTTTCGTCTTCACCCCGCGAGGGAAATTGCTCACACTGCCGGTCGGCGCGACGCCCGTAGATTTTGCTTTCGCTGTGCATACTGACGTGGGATTGCACGCGATGGCCGTTAAGATCAACGGTCACATCGCACCGTTAAAGGCTACACTTTCGTCCGGCGATTTGGTGGAAGTCATCGTTTCGCCGAATCAGAAGCCTAATCCCGACTGGCTTCAGTTTGTCAAGACCAGCCGCGCGCGCAACAAAATCAAGAAGTGGCTCAAAGAGCAGCACTTCGACGAGTCGCAGAAGCTTGGCCGCGAAATGCTGCAACGCGAGTTCACTCGCTTGCGCTACAAGAAGACCGATAAAGACCTCGCCGAGACCGCGCAGCTTTTTGGACACAACACATTGGATGGTTTTCTCGCCGCGATTGGATCGGGCGACCTCACCATTGAGAATGTGATCCGAAAAATGGCTCCCGAACCGGTTTCGTCCGGTCCTGTCGCCAATGTTCTTTCCAAAGTCATTCGTCGCGTCAAAGGCAGCGATACCGGCATCCGCATTCATGGCATGGATCAGGTTGCCATCAGTTTCGGAAGCTGCTGCCAACCGCTGCCGGGCGATATGATTACCGGTTTCATCAGCACAGGCAAGGGTGTTGTCGTCCATCGAGTCGATTGCAAAAACATTCCTTTCCTGATGAAGCACCCCGAACGCAATATTCAGGTTGATTGGGATGCGGATCGCGAAGCCAAGTTCAATGTGCGCGTCCGCTTGATGGCCGAGGATCGCGCGCAGCTTTTGGGTGATATCACCGTCGGACTGTCCAAGGAAGACGTGAATCTTCTCTACATAGAGATGAAACGTGAAGACAATTTTGCTTCAGGCCGTTTAGTGCTCGAAGTGAAGTCGCTGCTTCACTTGCAGCGCGTCTTGAAGCGCATTCGTGCGATCCCCGGAGTGCTTCACGTGGAACGTCTCGACGAAGAGCTTCCCGGCAGCCAGCCGATGTAACAACAGAATAAGTTTAGTTTCAAAATAGTGCAGATACCTAAATCGCAGAGGAACAGCAGAGGAGGCTGAATGCGAACTTACATCAAGAAAGATGTGGTAGAGCGTGTAGCCGTGCTCAGTAACGAGCGTCCGGATACGGTGGCCAAGGTGGTCAACGATACGTTCACCGTACTGCGCCAGATTATGGCCGGAGATGAATCAGAATTGCGAATTGAGATTCGTGATTTCGGCGTGTTTGAAGTCAAGAAGACCAAACCGAAGCCGAAAGCCCGCAATCCCAAGACGAATGAGATCATCTACGTCGCCGCACGGCGTAAGACTCATTTCAAACCGGGCAAGCTACTTAAGGAGTCGCTCAAAACTCCCTTGGATCAGATTCCACCTAACGAACGCTGACGATGTCTCGTGTCCTCGGTCTGGACTGGGGCACGCGGCGTATCGGAGTTGCGATCTCGGACGATGAGCGGCGCATCGCGGTCGGATTTGCAGTCTGGCCCGGAGACGCGTCAGAGTATTTACCTTTGCTGAAACAGACTCTCAGCGAAGAAGATATCGCTCTCATCGTAATTGGTTTACCTCTGACATTGCAAGGCTCCGAAGGAGAGTCCGCTCAGGCCGTCCGCAAATTTGCGGACGTCGTGCGCGAATTGGGCGTTGAAGTCACGTTTGCCGATGAGCGGTTCACATCCTTTCAGGCCAGCCGCTCACTCTCGCAGGTGGGTGTCAATCAGAAGAAACAACGCGGAAAACTCGACATGGCGGCAGCGGTATTGCTGCTGCAGTCGTTTTTGGATGAACAGGTCAACTCCGGCAGGAGGGAAATAGACGGTTATGGCGGACAAGTTTAGAGTCGGTTTAATCGGTGCAGGCGGCGTCAGCCAGCTCTTTCATATTCCATTGCTGAAAAAGAGCGCACATGCTGACGTCGTTGCCATTGCCGATACCGATTACGCCAAAGTCGCTGCCTTGGCGGAAAAAGAGAAGATACCGAAATTCTATCGTGACGCCGAAAGAATCTTCGCCGATCCAGAGGTTGACGCGGTTCACATCAATACTCCAACCAACTCGCATCTTGCTCTTACACTTGCGGCATTAGAAGCCGGCAAGCACGTTCTGGTCGAAAAGCCGATGGCCCGTAAGTCCGAGGAAGCCCAACGTATGGTTCATGCCGCCAAGAAGGCGGGCAGGCACCTGATGGTCGGAATGAATCTAAGATTTCGACCTGACGTGATGATTCTCCATGAATTTGTTCAAGGTGGCGAACTCGGAACCGTTCGCGTGATCCGTGCTTCGTGGCTGAAACGCAAAGAAACGTGGTCCCGGAGCCCGTGGCTGCATGAGTCGCGCATCTCCGGCGGTGGCGTGCTCATGGACCTTGGTTTGCAATTGTTGGACGTTTGTTGGTGGACTTTAGGTAAGCCGAAAATCAAACGCGTGACATGCAACACCTCCAAAGATAGATTGAACCTCCGTGTTGAAGATACGTTTTCCGCATACCTGACGTTTCAGGGTGGCGCTGCATTGCAATTGAACGCAACGTGGGCCTACATGTCCGACGAATCAGCGGCGATGACGGTGTTCAGCGGCAACAAAGGTATCGCCGAGCTGAATCCATTGAAGATTACCAAAGAGATTCACGGCAGTCTCGTAAATGTGACTCCTGCAGGCCCGCAGCTAAAAGCCGCAACGCTTTACAATAAGTCTTTTGAGTTTGAACTCGAGCACTTCTACAGTGTCATCGCCGGCAAAGCAAAGCCGGTCTCCATTGCAGAAGACTCAGCCTATATTTTAGAGGTTATTGAAGCCGCATACCGTTCGGCTGCAGAAAATCGCGAAGTTGTTATCGGCGCAGACGACTAATCCCATGCTGTCTCGATGGGGGTTTCTGCTTGCGGCGCTGCTTGGCGCACTGGCGTTCCCGCCTGTGTCACTTTGGCCGCTTGCCTACTTTGCCTTAGTTCCGTTCTTAATTTCGGCAACCGACACTTCGCGCGTCAGGATTTTTGGATCTGCATGGCGCGCGGGTGTTCTGTTCTTTTCAGGAGTCCTCTATTGGGTCGGGCTGAATTCCGGCGCGCCGTGGTGGATTTCGGCGATCGCGGGTTTCGCACTGATTAGTATTTTGGCGACAATTTGGGGTATGGTAGCTTGGGCGGTGAATCGTACCGCAAGAGCGCTCTCCAAAACCGAATCCGCTCTGCTCTTTGTCGTGAGCTATCAGGCCCTTGAAATTTTCTGGGGCACGGGCGAGATGAGCTTTCCGTGGGCGACGTGGGCACTCCCGCTTTCAGCGTCGATTCCCATGATACAGATTGCCGAATGGATCGATGTTCAGGGTCTCGCGTTTCTGGTGCTCTCCATAAACGCTTTGCTCTTTCTTTTTTGGCAGACACGCAAACGTGTTTACGCAGTCACGGCATTGTGCTTGATTGTATTGCCGTATGGTTGGGGATACCTGCGCAGCGATGAACTTGAAACGGCGCCCCGGATGATTCGTGCAGCAAGTATTCAGGCCAATACTCCGGCTGAAACGAAATGGCAAATGAGTTCCGCTGATATTCTCGCTGACCACGTCGAGTTGACGGATGGTGTGGCCGGAAAAGGGGTTGAGTTTATCTGTTGGCCTGAGACTGCGGTGCCCATGCCGATTCGTTTTCGCGGATGGGCAGCGGATACTTTACGCAATTTGACCAAGCGGAGTCACGCCGTCCTGCTCACCGGCGGCACAGACTACGACGTCGCCCCCGACGGCGAGCAGATTCCGTATAACGCGGCGTTTGCTATCCGCCCCGATTCCCTCGCTCTGCAGCGCTCTTCAAAAATCCATCTCGTCCCCTTTGGCGAACGAATCCCCGGACAAAAGTGGTTTCCCTTTCTCGGTAATCTTCATTTAGGTCAAGCGGAGTTCAAGCCCGGTGATTCTGTTGTCGTTTTTTCCGGCGGCGGTGTACCTCCCTTTACCTGCTTAATCTGTTTTGAAGTCGTCTATTCAGATATTGCCGCCGAGGCTGTCTTGAAGGGCGCGCAGTTCTTCGGACACGTCACGAACGACGGTTGGTACGGCCATTCAAGCGGACCTTATCAGCATCTCGCCCTATCCCGCTTGCGCGCGGTGGTGACTCACCGTTCAATCGTGCGCGCTGCGAACACCGGAATCAGCGCGCTGATTTTGCCTAACGGGCGTTATGTTGAAACCCTTGGCTACGATGTCTCTGGGTCAATTTGGGGTGATGTTCCCGCGCGGCAGGATATCACCATTGCAGTAAGGCTCGCGAAACTCTGGCCGATGCTCTACTACGGCCTGTTCGCAATCGTCCTGTCGGTTCTTTGGATGCGCACTCAGCGCTACGGCTCAGTGGAATCGCCATGATTCGTCTCTTGCTCGTATTGGCCTTTGCGGCGCAGACCTTCGCATTTCAATGGACGCCGCTCCTGATTCAAAGCGGCGTCGCTCGTGACTTCGCGATGGGCAGTGCTACCGGCGCGCTGTTTGGTTCGATGTCCACAGAAAGCGGCAACCCGGCGGGATTTGTTCCATTTCCTTTTGAAAAACGCATCGGAGTAACCGGAGTTCTGCAGGGAAACGGAGTACTTCAACTTCCCGACTACTTTGACACTGCCGCAGATCGCCGCACGACGATTAGTCAAATTGCCGATGTGTCCAGTCTGTTCGTGCGCTCAGTCTCCGCCCGTCACCGTTGGCTTGCAGTTTCAGGAATTCTGGCGGAACCTGTGATGCAGCGCGACGATCAAACGCGATTTGATGACACACCTGACAAGCACACACTTGCAGAATATCAAACAAGCTTATTGCTCCATCTGCAAATGCATAAGCGGGTGCAAGTCGGTGGCCGGGTTGATTTCTATTCACGGAACTTCAAGGGTGATGGCGAAGGTTTCAGCTATGGAGTGATCCTGAAACCGCGCGGCCTCCAAGTGGGTTTACATTATCAGAGGTTCCCGGTTACGGGTCCGCGCTGGCTGCATCCCCTTGATCGTCGTGTGGACAAAGGGACAACCGCTTCAATCGCTCTTCAGCGGTCTGTTTATTCACTTGCCTTTCAACTGACAAATCTAAGCGAGACAGAGGGGCTTGGCTATTTAGAGCCGCGTTTGGGTGCAGAATGGCGTCCGGCGCGCGCACTTGCCCTTCGGGCGGGAGGCTCGTTATTCACCCGAAGTCGCGGTGCAGTCGCAACCGCAGGAATCGGCCTCCTGGATGCTAACTGGTTTCGCAACAGAGAAGACAGGTTGCGAGTTCCAGAGGACTTGCTCTCTTTTGCAATGGCCATAGTTTACGACGCAGGCCGACCCGTTCAGGGTTACACAACGATGACGCTCGCATGGCGACTGTAGTTAAGTTTTTCTCGCTGTTTGTCGTTCTCATTTCCGCAATCGCTGCCGAGCCGGAACAGATTCTCCCCGACTCGCTCGCTCCGGAAACCACTTTCGTCGCGCTGTTGGATTCTTCGACGACCGTATCTCATTCTGCAACTTCCGGCTGGTTGATCCCGCTCGCGATTCTCGGCGCCACCGCAGGCATATTCGTTATTCTCTTTTCCGTCCGCACTAAGTCTTGATGTCCAAATTCTTGAAATACATTCTCACCGCTCTCTTTGCGCTGCTGCTATTCGGTTGCGCGTCCAAGACGCAATTCATCACGGACGATGGAGCAGAGGCCGATTGGACCCGCGCCAAGAGCCTGTTCGAGCGCCAGCGGTACTTCCGCGCCGCACAGCTGTTGCGCGACATAACGCTGAACTACTCTGGTTCAGCTTTTATAGATTCGGCCTACTACTATCTTGCCCGCGCAGGATTTGAGCAGTCAGACTACTTCGTAGCTGCCGACGATTTTAAGCGGCTTGCGTCACAATTCCCGTCAAGCCCTCTTGCGGGCAATGCGGCCTTCTTCGAGTCACGCTGCTACTATGAACTTGCTCCAGATTTCCGGTTAGACCAAGCCTACACCGAACAAGCTTTCGACGGCTTCCAGCGCTATCTTGAAGATTATCCGCAGAATCAATATGCGGACAGCGCATATGCCTACATGGCAAAGTGCCGCGACAAGCTTGCGCGCAAGAATTTTGCGGCGCTTAAGCTCTACTTGAAAATCGAGGAGTACGCAGCGGCGGTTATCTATGCCGACGCCATGCTCTCTGATTTCTACGATACAGTCTATGCCGATGAAGCGGCCTATGACAAAGTGCGCTCCTTGATCAAGCTTGACGAAACGGAGAAAGCTGTCGCCGCCGTCGCCGACTACAAGCGGAGATTTCCGGCCGGCAAGTTTCTTGATAAGGTCGAAGAACTGTCCCGCACATTGAAATCCGGCACGGAGCAAGCGGCTACTCCATGACGCGTCTCGGTCTCTTCGGCGGGACCTTTGATCCGGTACACTTCGGCCATCTTCGGACAATCGAGGCCGCTCGTATTGAACTCGGCCTGCCTGAAATCTGGATGTTGCCGAATCCATATCCTCCGCACAAACTCCACATGCCGATGACCCCTTATGTGCATCGCAAGGAGATGTTGAGATTAGCGCTTGCTGGTTTTCCGGCGCTTAGGCTGTCAGACACGGAAGAGAAGATCAAAGGACCAGCCTACACGACTGAATCCATTCGTGGATTATTCGCTTATCTGCGCGCAGGAGAAAATGACCTCTGGCTCATTATCTGAGCTGATTCACTGGT
>CAZPKG010000032.1:0-13771 GCA_964587105.1 uncultured Alphaproteobacteria bacterium
GCAATCGAGCATCAATATCTGTAAATTGACGACGGTGTAGCATGGACGGAACAAGGGTGCTATTGGTCGATGACGATTTGGCTTTTCGCAAATCGACTTCGAAACTACTGGAAAATGACTTCTGCATGATCGAAACTGCGGCCTCAGGCGAAGCAGCTCTGGCGCGATTTGCTGAAGTCAGATTCGACGCGGTGTTGTGCGATCTTGTCATGCAGGGAATGAGCGGGCTTGAGTTGCTGCCAAAGCTCAGAGAGATCGATCCGCGTGTACCGATTATCATGGTTACCGGACATGGCTCAATCGATTCCGCGATAGCAGCAATGAAAGCAGGTGCCGCGGATTATGTGACGAAGCCGTTTAGCGCTGAAGAATTGTTAATGCGCTTGATGCGTGCCGTGTCGCAAGAACGGCAGCAACGCGAACTTGAGTCGTTGCAGGATACGCTCCTCGCACACAAGGGATTCAGTGGAATGTTGGGCAAGAGTCGCGCGATGGAAGACGTGTTTGCTCTGGCCAAGAAAGTTTCGGGCAGCGATATTACTGTGCTGATACTTGGCGAGACGGGAACAGGAAAAGGGTTGTTGGCACAAGCGCTGCACGCAAATTCTCCGCGCGCAAAGAAACCGTTTGTCAGCGTAAACTGCGCGGCGCTGACTCCCACCCTGCTCGAAAGCGAACTATTCGGTCACGAGAAAGGCGCTTTTACGGGAGCCATTGAACGGAGGATCGGCCGATTTGAGCTGGCGGATCACGGAACAATATTCCTTGATGAAATCGGTGAACTCACGCCGGAACTGCAAACTAAACTGCTTGACGTAGTTCAATACAAGAAGTTTGAACGCGTTGGTGGAGTACAGACGATTAGTGTTGACGTGCGTCTTATCGCCGCGACCAACCGCAATCTCGTCGAACGCGTTAAGGCGGGAAGCTTTCGCGAAGACCTTTACTACCGGCTGAATGTCGTGCCCATCACGCTGCCGCCATTGCGCACACGGCGCGAAGACGTTGAGCTATTGGCCGCGCATTTTCTCCGCCAAGCTTCTGACCGAATCGGCAAGGAGAATATGCGATTCACACCGACGGCGTGGCGGGCATTGATGGAGCACTCGTGGCCGGGAAACGTGCGTGAATTGCAAAATATAATTGAACGCGCGACCGTATTGGCAGATTCAAATGAGGTCGGCACAATTATCTTCCCGGAAACTCTTGGCACGCAAGCGCTCTCGAGCATTGCTACAGACAAGCCGCTGAAGGACTTGCTGCGCGAAGAAACGGAACGGGTAGAGAAGCAATACTTGGCCGCACTCTTGGCACGATTCGGGGGGAGCGTGACGCGCACAGCCGAGCACGCCGGGGTTGACAGGCGGACGGTATTCGATAAGATGAAGCAGTACGACCTCCGAAAAGAGGATTACAAATAAGCTCAGGTTTGGGAGAAGTTACTCCCATTGGGAGAAATTAAACACGAAAAGCGATGGCACAGCCGTCGCTTTCTTGTCATTAATCGTATGGTATTTTTACCTTTACATCGCGGAGATGCTATGGCATGATGCTTGTACTTGTCGGTTTAGAGATTTTCGAAGCTGCTGGAATGTGAAGGGTTGGCGCGAGACTTCTATTTCCACTAAAGCAGCGTCGTTCGCCAGCGAGGGAGGTACTTCCCCAGGCTATCCTTCGCTGACACTTTAGACAAAACCCCCGGCACTTGGATGTCGGGGGTTTTTGTTGCTGCGTGCTCTTCCCGCACGCATCATCCTGCGCGGCTCTTTCCAGTAGAGGACTCTAATTCTTAGCTATACGGTTCACATTTGAATATGCAACAAATGGCCTCGCAGGGAGGAAGGTCACCGTGGAACCGGAAATTGTGAAACGGGTGATCTCTTTCATCTGTTCATCAGGCGCAATCGTGGTGTTGAATGAGCGCGTTGTCCCTTGAACGACCGTTCGCACCGTTACGGCCTGGTTGCCGTGGTCATTGCCACAACTTGAATACCAATCTACCGCGACTGTATATTCTCCTGTGGGCGGAGTCGTTGTCCAGTAGATGTTTTCAGGACGACCATTCTCATAGTTGCCGCAAAGATTATCACGGTCCAATTGACCGCCTGACCCAGTTACGTTTGGCGCTTGTCCGTTCCCGTAGTAGCACCACTCATCATTTGGATCTTGGACCCAGAGATCAAGGTCCAGTGAGTTTTCATTGTGCCACGTCAGGGTTACTTGGATATCGCCGGTTCCGACAGACGTGGTGAAATTCGGAACACACGCGCAACGCCCCGTGTCCGATTCCACAAAATTACCGGATGAAAGTTCAACACAGCTTGGGTTGTCGTAGTGCCAAGCATTAGCGATAGTCATCCAATCAGTAATGTAGTGGTAGTATAGGCCGGGAGTCACACTGCTTTCGCGCTGCAAGCAGAATCTGTAACTTCCTTGCGGGAGATACCAGTTCCCAGCGTTCGCCCAGCCGATTGTGCCGCTCGGCGCATAAACAATACCTTGCCCGGCTTCAGGCACCCAGGACACTTGAGCAGGATACTCAAGGGCAACTGAGTCAACGCAGACATTCAGCCATGACGTGCCGGTATTCGTAACATGTACGCAACCGGATGCATCGTCTTGTACCTGCCGACTTGTTATGAACCAGGGGGAAAGTGTGTACGTTTGCGCTTTCACCGTTCGTGAAGCCGCGTCGTAGTCTGAGCTGAAGTATTCGGGGACACCGCTTGTCGGATTGCGCCGCCATAGACTTAGCTCACCGGGATCACCGTCGCCCGGTACAGGAACAGCTATTTCGACCGGGCGGGCGAAGGTAAACCCTTCGGGGCCGAATTGATAGACGTCTGATATCACGCTTTCACCTGAAGGCGGCGTGACATTAATGTCATTGTTTCGTTCAATTGAGAATACCATTGTTCCGGGATTGCCGTTTTCCAATGGGGGGACAGCTCCGACAGGAACCACAAGGCGTGCACCGGCGTCGGTTTCGATCGTACCGGAAGTTGTCGTTGTTACGGAACCGCTCGCGTTGTCTTCAGTTTGGCTCGGCGCAGGTGTCTCGTCGTCGTCCTTCGGGCAGCCGATCCACAATACGGCCGTCATCATGAGAAGCGCAACAATTATTCTACTTCGCACGTAGCACCTCTTTTTAGGTTTGTTGATCCATACCTCATTGAAAAGTATGGACTCACAATTTACCTCCTATGTGCCTAATTGCAAGCCGCAGATTCGCGCAGATTCGTTATGTTTGAACAAGCAAGGAGTTTCGCTGACGACTTTCGCGCGGAATCGCACGGCCTCAGAATAAGCACGCAATGCATGTATGTCACATAGCAAGTTCCGGTGCCGCCAGAACAAAATAAGCGGGGCGACCAGATTGGCCGCCCCGCTCAGTGCTGAAGATTCTTAAACGAGAGTGACCCTATGGCTCATCCACGTCGGGCGAGTCCATGGTCACAACGTAGAAGTTTTTTTCGGCGCCGGTTTGTTTGACATTGCTGTCAACATAGAACGGCTCGGTAGTTGTGCCGATGATTGTTTGATCGGTCGGCACAAACTCGGGAGTTGAACTGCGGTGGATCGTGTATACGGGCTCCGTATCATCCGGGTCCCACATCAATTGAATGTCCGTTGCGACGTGGTGAATCACTACATGACTGATCAGGCAGAATCCGCATTGCAGACGGGATTGATACTCCGAGCCACAGGGCACGCCGTTATAGACAGTCGGCGCGACGTAGAAGTAGTATGTCCCGGCCGCCAAGCATTTGATGATTACCTGCTTGGATTGACAGGCATAGGCCGTGGCATAGCGAATCTGTGTCAAGCTACCGCAATTCGGAGTGGGCTGGTAAATCGCCATTTCATACGGGAACTCGGCGCTAACAGTCCAGCGGATTCGCCGAGGCACAGAGAGATTCAACTGATACCAATCGGTGTCGCGATAGCCGCCCATCGCCCACGATCCGCCGCACCAAGTCGTGTTGCAACTCAGGGGCGAGAATGTCGGTGGATTGGTATTACAGCCTTCATTGAATGCAGGGCCGAACGGATTCGGGCAAGGCTCGTTCTCCTGCGGAAGATTGGGTGAACACGTGATCGAGCATGGGCAATGACACGGTGAACACGCAACCGCCAAAATGTACGGGCCGATTGAGCCTGCCGGACTCGATACCTTAATGTTGTAAACGCCGGGGGCAAGACAGCCGGACGTTAACTTGCTGTCCGTGCCTACTCCGGAATCGTAATCGAATTCAAGCACGGTTGAGCAATCGCTCGCGTAGAGTTGGAGGTACGGATCGAGTCCGCCGCCAAATGGTGAATAAGCCGGAGTGCCGTTGGCAAAGGCATCCACCGTCAGCGAGTAGCAGCCTGTGGAAGGAATCATGACTTGATACCAATCAACATCGAACGGCTGGCCAGGTTGAGTGTAGAGAAGCTCACCACAAAGCGTATCTCCGCAGAATAGCATCGTGCCGGGACCGCAGATGTCATTGGACGGATCGAAATCAACATCAGGATATGGACATTGACCTGTGCAGCTGCAAGTTTGGCATTGAGCCGCAAGGACGTAAGGCCCGGCGGTGCCTGCAACACCTGTGATCTTAAGTCGGTATGTTCCCGGTTGGAGACAGGCCGAAATGAGTCTGCTGTCATTGGCTATGCCTGAATTATCGTCCAGTGCAAGTTGAGTCGTGCAGGTTCCGTTCCACAACTCAATGATTGGATCAAGTCCGGCAAGATAACCGTAATAGCCCGGCGTTCCGTTACCAAATACATCAACAGTCAACTGCTGGCAATTCGGACCAAAAACGAAGAACAGATACCAATCCACATCGGGAGACGGTCCTTGTCGAATTTCACCGCAGAGAGTATCCCCACATATAAACTCGGCCGGAGCTGTCGCACAAGCGTTATTGGCAGGCTCTATGTCTCGATTCTGATAACCGCACGGCGGCGGGCAGGCGCAAGGTGTGCAGCTCAGTGAGAGAACATACGGTCCCACAGAACCCTGGAAACCACCGACCCGAATGTGATACCAACCAGAGGTAAGACACGCCGTCGTCAACTGAGCGTCGTTGCCGACGCCGCTGTTGTTATCCTGCCCGACCAACGTAGTGCAGTCTGCTTCATAAATTGCAATGCCGGGATCGAGTCCTTGACCGAACGGAAAGTAGCCCGGAGTGTCGTTGCCGTAAACATTGGCGGTGATACGCACGCAGGGCGTTCCAAATGGAATCTCAAAGGTGTACCAATCTTGATCCGGTGCGGCGCCTTGAATGATTTCACCGCAGATTGTATCGTTGCAGGATAGCTGGATGTTTGAGAAGCTGCAACTGTTATTCGCCGGATCAAAATCAAGGTCTGCGTAGGTACACGTTTGACCCGTCGGACAAGGCGCGCAATGCACAGACGCGACATACGGCAAGCAGTGAACAGGATTCATGAAACCGAATGAAGCAGTGGGTTTGACATAGAGCCAGTAGGTTCCCGGATCTAGGCACACGGAGAGACAGAGCGGAACACACGCCGGTGCATTGCCTTGCGCATGGACGATCATGCTTGAACAAATCGCATTCGGAGTCAGAATTGCCGCTGCGACAGGGAACGCTGCTTCGACGCACCAGGTCACCGTGTCGCGCGTTGTGATGTTGATTTCGTAGAAATCGTGATCGGGCAAATCATAATATGTGGCCGAGCCGCAAATCGTATCGCCGCACTGGATATGAACAGCCGTCGGCGGAGTCGAGTGACATCCGGCATTGTATTGATCATTGAAATTCGGGCACGATTCGCCTTCGGGTATTGCACTGGCCGGGCAATCGATGCAAGACGTGCAGGGGAAACAGCGCACGCTTGCGGTGTATGGCTCGCAATAGCCGTTCAGAGGATAACCCTGAACAGAGAGCCAGTAACGTCCGGGCGGGAGACAAGCTCCCGCACGCGCGGTGTCGCACTTGGGCATCTGATAGCTCGATGCCCATGTAATCGCTCCGGAACAGCCGGCAAGGGGTTCCATGATTTCCACAACCGTAGGCACATTTGAATGTACCGTCCACACAACGCTGTCGTATGACGTGATATTCAATTCATAAATGTCTCGGTCGCGGAAAATGTAGGGATTGGGGGGAACGATTACACCCCAGCTTGTGCCGCAGACGTCATCTCCGCATTGGATCGGAGTGACGTATTCGACGTTGCCTAAGCAACCGCCGTTATAGGTGTCAGGCAGATTCGGACAGGCTTCACCTTCCGGAATACCAGCTACAGGATCACATACAGGACAGGGGATGCAAGGCTGACAATCGAGGGAGATTGTGTAGTCACCGTTAGCGCAATTGACGCTTCCAGCCGGACCACTGGGTTGAATCATTACAAAATAGGAACCCGGTTCAAAACAGCCACCGATACAAACTGTATCGCAGGCTTCGCCACCGGCGAAGCCAATCGGCATGACTCAACCGGGGAAGAATTCATAGAGAGTCAACGTAACGGGAAACTCTGCGACGACGCAGAAACGAATGCTGTCACGCTGATGCAAGGTGATCCAGTAAGCGTCTTTGTCGAGCCACGTATTGGTGTGTGTCGCCTTGCCGCACATCGTTTCGCCGCAATTGATCGTCTCGTAGCCGCTGCCGAAACAGGCGGGACCGGCATTGGGATCCGGATAGGTCGCTGGGCATGCTTCACTTTCGTAATTACTGCCCGGCGGACAAACAGCGCAACCGATACCGACGAAGCACGATGGCATCACCGAGTAGTCCATTACCAACTGATAGCTTCCGGACTCTCCGGCTGCGCCGTCCACGATGATCAAATAGGTGAAATTGCGCGTGAAATTGATCCCCGAGCAGCAACTTTGCGGAGCACAGTCAGGCGAGTCATCGTTGCAGCAGACCATAATAGGTTCATCTGAGCCGGGACAACCGCGCCAAATACTCAACACAGTGTTGTACGAAGAACCGCACAGCGAAACGTCCAACGTCATGTCGGCATTCGGCGTGAACCGATAGACGACGTCAGGCGAACTTCCACCACCATAGCACGGAGTCGTATAGTTGTCCGCATAACCAACCGTTGTACCCGCATCCGCATAGGGAATGGAAGGGATGACGGTTGCGCTTGCACAAATATCGCCACCCTGATCCAACGGGTTACGTGGTTCACTTTCTCGTTCGCGGAACTGCGCGCCGAGGTCGTTTAGCTGCGCTTGCAAAGGGGCAACCGCCGCTTGCCCGGCGCAACCAAGCGAGAGGTTCCAAATCTCATTTTCGAGCCGTTTCATTTCGTCCGTGATTTCGGACTTAGTCATTGGCCGTTTGCCATCCGTCTTTTGTGGGACTGCAAACGCAAAGTGTGACGTCAGAAGTGACGCCAGAAGCGCAACGCCGAACATCGATTTTCGCGTGTTCATGGGGACCTGCCTTTCGGTTTGCTAACGAATTCATAACAATCTACTCCGTTTGTCAACAATTGACAATGAAATAAGTGGTCAAGTTGAAAAATGCGAAGCAGCAAAGGCATGCCTTCTGTCTTAATATGACCCTAATTATCAACTATTTGGGGATTACTCGTCTGGAAATCTCGAACGGCGCTTCGAAAAGCGAGGCATGGCGATTGTGACAATCTCACCGCATTGCCCCTAATGAAAGAGGGCGACCCTGTGGTCGCCCTCTTTGCGAATTATGGCACAAAGTCCTATTTGAGCGGGCCGGTGGCACGCTTAATCGGGAATTTCGGCATCGGAACGTCGTTACGCGGATCTTCCTTGATCTTCTGACGGCACCACTTGATTGCATAGTCAAGCTGATCGTCGATACCGTTGATTTGGTTCTTGATTGTCTGCGGAAGTTCGACGTCAGGATAGACACCGGGGCCTTCAATCAACCACTTGCCGTCCTCGCCCCAACCCGTGAACTCAGGCTGAGTGGCGCCACCGCCATCGATGAAGCCCTTGCCGCCGCGAATACCAACCCAACCACCCCACGTGCGCATGCCAACAAGCGGGCCGAGTTCGAGTCGCTTCCACCCTTCTGAGAAGGTTTCGCCATCCGATCCGGTTTGCTCATCACAGAGCGCAATGAAATGTCCTTGGAATTGTGAATACGGATCGTGATCCTTTGAGCCGTTGCGCGAAGTTCCCCACGTCCAAATCTTGCGGTCAAGTTGCTGGAGAATCCAGCGAGCAATGTTGCCGCCGCCGTTGTTGCGAACGTCGAAGATAAATGCCTTCTTGCCGCCGTAAACTTGCGGATAATATTCTCGCATGAACTGCTCCATACCAGCGCCACCCATGTCAGAGAGATGCAGATAGGCAATATCGTCCCCGCCGTGTTCTTTCACGTAGGCCATGCGGCCCTCGACCCAATCCCAGTAGCGAAGATCGCCTTCATCTTTCATCGTACGCACGAGGAATTCGCGTGCTCCGTCCAGCGACGGTTTGTCGTTGACGGAAACCATTACAAGCTTGCCCGCTTTGTTTGCAAGTAGTTGCATATAGTTGCTGACTTCATTGACAGGTTTGCGGTCAATGGCAACCAGATAATCACCTTGCTTGACGTTCAGACCAACGGCGGAAAGAGGACTGGTGCGCTCTTTATCCCACGGATCCGGAGCAAGAACCTTGTCAATCTTGTAGAAACCGTCGTTCGTGCGCGTTACGTCGATGCCGAGCAAGCCGACACCGATGTTCTTCGAACGCTCACGGTCACCACCGAAAATGTAGGCATGTCCGGCATTCAACTCTCCGAATAGCTGACCGAGGATGTCGTTCAGTTCATCGCGAGTCGTAATCCGGTCAACGAGTTTGCCGTAGCGGTCGCCTTCCTTTTTCCAATCCACGCCGTGCATGTTGGGATCATAGAAGAAGTCACGCTGATTGCGCCAAGCTTCCCAATAAATTTGCTTCCACTCGGCACGCGGATCAACATCGTGCGTCCACTCGTCGAGCTTTAGGCCTTTGTCCTTATCATCTTTATCGGGTTCAGGTATTTCCGTATCGCCTGCATCTAAGACGGTAAAACCATCTTTCGTGCGAATCACCATCTTCTTACGATCAAGAGACATCATGTAACCACGAGCGCCGTCGGCGACGGTGTAATCTTTCTTCTTCTTGATATCGAAACAGTGAAGCGCAATGCCGGGATCTTCGTCGTCGCCGTGCGAGTCTTCTTTCCAGCCGCGAACGTCAAACGAGAAGTAGTAGAGTTTGCCTTCGACGGCTCCTAAACCACCGTAGCGGCCGGCGCCCGTCGGCAAGAGGACAAGGCGTTCAGTCAGGCCATCCCAATCGATCTTGACTTCAACCTTCTTGTCTTCCTTATCGTCATCGTCGTCCTTGTCGCCCTTCTTATCCTTCTTGTCCTTTTTATCGTCGTCCTTCTTTTCATCGTCCTTTTTGTCACTGGACGCGATAGCATTGTCCTCGTACAGATAGGGACTCTTCGTCTCTTTTGTGAGCGCCATTGCAAAAAGCTGCGACGTATTCAAAGTAATGAAAGACCAATCGTTGTCGCCGTTAAAGGCATTTTGATTGCGGCGTGAAGAGAAATACAGCCATTTGCCATCTGGATCCCATGACGGCGAATCGCTATCGAACATCGGATCGGTGACGAGGTGGGTCTTCTTTTCCTTCATGTCATAAATCTTGACGCCGCCGAACTTGTTGGGAAGCTGTACGGTGTACGCGACATAACGTGAATCGGGAGACCATTCGTAGCTGTAAATTTCCCAGTCGGAAGAATCGAGCACTTGAGTCGAGCCTGTCTTCAAGTTGATCAGTGAAAGCGTGCGATCCTTGTTGCCACACACACCCCACTCGCCATCGGGAGACATTTCGATTCCAAAGTTATAGGTTGACGGCCCGGGCGCGATTTTGCGCGGCTTACCTTTGCCATCCGTCGGATAGGCCCACAATGTCTGCTCGCCCTCCTTGTCGGTCCACGCATAGATGTCTTTACCG
The DNA here is from genome assembly GCA_964587105.1 of uncultured Alphaproteobacteria bacterium. Classification (GTDB taxonomy): domain Bacteria; phylum Electryoneota; class RPQS01; order RPQS01; family RPQS01; genus JABWCQ01. Next base: position 9,962 of record CAZPKG010000032.1, read on the forward strand.
TCCTTGCTGTAGAAAGGTGATTTCTCGCGCTCCGCCGGAGTGTCCGTGGCTTGCAAAATCACTCCACGACGTTCAGTCGAAGCCGTAAAGAGTTCACCGCGCGCACCGAGCACCATGCGCTTGCCGTCAGGCGAAAGAGCATAGTCGTTGGTGTAATCGTCGGGCGAAATGAAACGGTCGTGCGTCAACAAAAGTTCGCTCGGCATCAAAACGTCAACCTTGCGAGTCTGATTCGCGGCGATATCATAGACATAGATGTCCGCGCCGACTGAATAGCAAATCTTGCCGTCAGCGAGACTCGGCCAGCGCACGTCGTATTCGCGATGCTCCGTCAAGCGTTTGATATCCGAACCGTCGGGATTCATGCACCACAGATTGTCGCGGTCATCTTCGTTGCGAACGTAGAAAATTTTACCATTGTACCACATCGGTGTGGCATCATTGCCTTCCCACTTAGTGACTTTCTGGTAATCATGAGTCTTTGTGCTTCCGACATAGATGTCTTCGGCCCAACCGCCCTTGTAGCGTTTCCAAGTGCGCGTACCGAGCGAGAAACGGGTGAAGGCGATGCGGTCGCCGCCCGGCTCAAACGTGACGTGAGCAATTTCGGGGACTTCCATCTTGGTCGGCCAGCCGCCGTCGGTGCCGACGATGAACATTTGCCAGAATCCCGCGCCGTTATCGGCCCAATTGCGATAGGCGACTTTGCCATCGTTTGTCCATGCCGCAACATAGTCAGCAGCCGGATGATAGGTTAGGCGCCGAGGCTGTCCGCCTTCGGGCGAGACGACGTAGACGTCCACGTTTCCATCATAGTTCGCGCTGAAGGCAATCCACTTGCCGTCAGGTGAAAACATGGGGAAGCGTTCCTCGCCAGCCGCTGAAGTCAAGCGGCGGGCATTTCCGCCGTTGATGGGGGCGATCCAGAGATCATTGTCCGCAATGAAAGCAATTTGATTGCCGTAGGCGGTGGGCCAGCGATAGTAACCCTCGGAAGGTGCGGCAAGTAAGCTGGTAATGCTTGCCAATGTGAGTGCGAGACTGGTGAAGAGTAGTTTCATGCGGGTTCCTTACGAACTGCGAGAAAGGTATTTCGTGGTTTTCACAAAGGTGGGAACGGGAAACAAGGCCGCAATGTCTTTAGACAAAACGGCCCCCGAAGTAATAGACTCCGGGGGCCATTTTTTGTTGCATTTTCTTACTTCAGAAGCATCATCTTGCGAACCGACGTGAAGTCGCCCGCATCCATGCGATAGAAGTACAATCCGGACGGCATCGCGGCGGCGTCAAACGACGCTGTGTAAACACCGGCGGAGAAGTTGCCATTCGCCAGAACGGCGACTTCTTGACCCAGCATGTTCACCACGGTCAAGCGGACGTTCGACTGCACAGGCAGTGAGAACTGGATTTCCGTTGACGGGTTGAACGGGTTCGGGTAGTTCTGATTCAGCGAATACTGATTCGGTAAAGGAAGATTGTTTTCGCGCACCGAAACGGTTGAGTCACCGATACCACGCAGAATCACCGGGAACGCGGCGTTGTTACCCGCATTGCTGTTGATCGTAATAATACCGTTCCACGTGCGGTGAAGCGGCGGGTCAAATGTGATCGTGACGTCACGGCTGGCACCGGCGGCAACAGTAAAGTTGGTCGGCGTGATCTGATAGGCCGGAGCCGTAGCATTCGGAGTAATCGTGATGCTTGTAACTGTCAACGCATCTTGCCCGCCTTCATTGTAGACAGTCAGGGTCTGGCTGACGCCCGGGGCAGACGGACGCACTCGGCCGAAATCAACGGTGTCGCGGTCAGTATCAATCACCGGGAACGGCGGAGTAGCCGAGGTCGTGTCAAAATACACCTGCATGCACAGGTTACCACCGTCATCTTCAAAGAACTGCGCACCGTCGCTCGCGATTTGGAGCGCGAGTAGGCCCATTGCGGCATTCTGCGCCGCGTTCGGCGGATTGTCATCAAATCCCATTGGAGCGCCGGTTTCAAACAGAGTTCCAAAGGTCACAGATTGCCCTTCAAACACGAGAATCGGCGGAGTAACCGTGATTTCATTCCATCCTGCTACGACCGGCGGAGTCGATGTCCAAACCGGAGTGCCCGTCGGAAGTTCCTGGCTGTCGTTCATCCAGATACGGAAGTCACCGGTGGCAGCGCCACCAACGTCAACGCGCACTCGAGTGATCGCAGCAGGATAGGTGGCTGGCTTAAACTTTAAGGCCCAACCTGAACCGGCGCTGAAACCGAGGTAAGAATCGGCGTCTTCATCGTCATCGTAACGATACCAGCGATGGTTGCCGCCTACAAAGAAGCGCAGCCAAGTGGTATCATTTTCCTGATTGTTGTCCTCACCGGCAAGTGCGATGCAGCGAGCGAGGTACTCACCTTCTGCTGTTGGTGTGAACGGTGTTCCTGTCGTGAGATTGGCGGTTGCCTCTGCATCAAGATCACCACCAATCAAGTCTTCCGTAAACACAACTGTGCCGGACGGACCGGTAACAGACAATTCACCAACATATGCTGTGATGTCTTGCGTGCCGACGTTTTCAAACTCTTGGGTAAAGAAAACAGATTGGCCGGAGAGGAAGTTATAAGAAGTTTCGCCCGCAACTTCATTCGAAAGATCACCGGCTGAAAGGTCAGTAAACACACCGCCGGCAATACCACCTATGCGGAACATAATATCGCCAGTCAGGTTCTGATAGGTTCCAAATTTGCCTTGCGTCGAGATTTGGCTACGGTCACCAGTAATACCGTTGTCATAAACGGGATTCCAGTTGTTGTCACCCTGCGGTCCACCGGGAATCGGGCCAAACACGACCCAAAAGTCCGTTCCACCAACGACATTAACGGTGTCATTGAAATTGACGTCAAACCAACCAAAGTTGGGAAGCGGCGCCGCTGCGCGAGCAATCGCTTGTTCGCCGCCAGGGGCCGGGGTTGACGTAAACACAAAACACGAGCAGGGAGCCTGTGAATTTGTGCCGTCAATAGTGTAGCAATAAGCGCTGATTACCGAGAAATCCACCGGTGCGGTGAACCTAACGCGGCACCAGAAATTTGTCGCTGTGCTGAGGATTGCCGGGGAGTTGTTGTCGTACAACAGTGTATCCGGCTGGGGATTGTCGAGTGCTCCGTTCGGGAGCGTGCGGGTGTCAAGATCGCTCGGCCAAACCAAAGCCACGTTGTCCGAGGCCATGGCGGACATCGCGGTTGTCAGGCAGAGGAGTAGGAGCCAGTGGGTCCAACGCATGGGGTTCCTCCATTTAGGGGTATCTACAAACATTTCAACAATTTCCGGGACTTGAACCACCTTGATTCTTTCGGGAATAGAGAAGGGTCCACCTGGACCCTCCTCCTAAGATAACGATTTCAGGGGATAAAGGAAAGGGGTAGCATGTTCCGCTATAGCAAACTTCTTTACAGATAGAGCCGATGTTCGGTGATATAGTTGCGTACCGAATCTGGAATCCACTCGGAAGTATCCCGCCCGTTTCTGATGGCTTCACGGATTTCGGTAGCCGAAATCGGGACCAACGGTGTATCGAGCATGCGGACGCGGGAAACGTACTCGGGGGGAGCTTCACGCATGTCCACACCCGGTCTTCTCAGGACAGCAACACGGGCGTATTCAAAGAGGTCTTCAGGATTTTTCCACTTGGGAAGCTCGACCAGTGAATCAGCTCCGATAATGAGCCAGAGGTCCTTTTCTCCTGCGGGCAGATCAGCGACTACTCGACGAATGGTTTCAGTCGTGTAGGCTGGTCCTTTGATCTTCTCTTCCGTGTCTGACAGCCTAAG
>CAZPKG010000033.1:0-13298 GCA_964587105.1 uncultured Alphaproteobacteria bacterium
GTGAAAAATCCGCTCAACTGAAGTTTCCAAGCCTTGCGGTTTACGATTTTGGCTCCGAACCACTCACAAATTTGCAGCGTACAAATCTCTCCACATGCTTCCGAAAAGTAATAAGGCGAACTTGGTATGATGTTGCCGAATTCGTAGTATCTCAGCTTCTAGAGTCTCTTCCTATTTATCCCAAGTTGGTGGATTCATATTACATAAAGGGGATCGACAATCGGATTCGCATCAATGATGTGAGATTTGCCTCTGCAATTGCACATCCTACTCCGGATGGATGGACCGTTCTTTTGCCAAATGTTTTGTTGGAGCAGAACATAAATACATTGAGACTGCTACTCGCATCGCGGTTTGCAAGATATGCTAAGGGCGACCAACTTGAGAGCATCCCAGGGTGTCAAATTGTTCACCCAGATCTTGGTCAAGATTTCAATATTGTGACAAGCGAAGAGCGAGTAAAGACGCAAGAATCTTTCGTACGCGAACTTGTGCGTTACTCTGAAGCATTGCGTGACATGCGCTACATTGATGCCGCACCGGACGTGGGAATAGTGGCTGACGATATATTATTTAATATCAATCCAGAGTTTATGCACATCTTTGACAGCAAGAGTGAAAAGGATCAAGAAAATTTATTGCGCTGCCTTAGGTTTGTGCCTTTTGATGAGGTCGCAATTATGGACGGTAACCTGAGTGATTTCTTGCCAAAAACGAACTGCTCAGTAGATGAATGCATTGCTTTTGTGGACATGCGAATAAGAAGCCATGACAAGAAGCGAGATTTAACTTACCTAGAACAAGCCTGGCTCAAACACATCGGCCCCAATTTCATCCCCTACGACATTGAAGAGCGCAAAGCCAAGTTCGCCGACGCATTCAAGGAACTTGACCGCTTTATTCCCGACGGCTGGGAAAAGCAGCATAAGGAGAAATAACCTATGCCCACGCAAAAATCCGACACCAAATCTTTGAAGTCGCTTGGCAAGAAAGCCAAAGCCGCGCGCAAGCTCGAAGTGTTTCCCAATCACTCGCCGGGAAAGATTGAAGTCACACTGAATTGCACCGAGTTTACTTGCTTGTGCCCGGTCACGGGTCAACCCGACTTCGCCGAAATCGAGATTATCTACACGCCGGACAAATACGTCGTCGAATCGAAATCGTTAAAACTCTATCTCGAAACGTTCCGCAATGTCGGCGTGTTTCACGAGCACCTCGCGGTGGATATCGGCGAAGATTTCATGAAGTTCGTCAAACCGTTTCACGTTGAAGTCATCGCCCACTTCAACACGCGCGGCGGCATCGCAATCAGCGCAGCCTATTCAAACGCGAAGTCAAAATAGTACCGACTTCAATTTCTGACTTCTGACTTTTGACTTCTGACTTTACTATCTTCGACTGCGATGGCGTGCTCGTGGACAGCGAGTGGCTCGTCGCGCGCATCGAAGTAGAAACACGCGCCGAGTTCGGCCAGCAGATTTCGATTGAAGAGTATATCCGCCGCTACGTCGGACTCTCAACCCGTTCTCCCGAATATCTTGAAAGCTTGAAAGGTTTGCCGCCCGAGTTTCGCGATCTAATGAAAGTTCGCGTCGAGCGCGCCTTCCACGAAGAACTCGAAGCCATTCCCGGCGTTGCCGAACTACTCGATCGTATCAAACATCGTCCCAAAGCGATTGCATCGAGTTCAAGTCCGCACGAAATCGAAATGATGTTGGAGCACGTCGAGCTGTTGCACCATTTTGAATTTCCCCCCCAGTCCTCTGGGGGGGTTAGGGGGGGTAAACTGTCCAGCGCGTCCACCCAGCGTGCATACAACATCTTCTCCGTCTCAATGGTCGCACAACCCAAACCCGCACCGGACGTCTATCTCTTTGCTGCCGAGCAAAACAATGTCGCGCCATCGCAATGTTTGGTCATAGAAGATTCCGTCGTCGGCGCAACCGCGGCTTTGTCAGCAGGAATGACTGTCTGGGGCTTCGTAGGTGGCCGTCATCAAACAGAACAATCGAAACAACGCTTGAAAAACCTCGGCGTATCGCGCATAATCGATCATATGGATGAGTTGGAAATGCTGTTGTAACGGCAGGTCCTGACCCGCCAATTAATAAAAAGCCCCGACAATCGTCGGGGCTTTTCTAAGAAAAAACCGAGAGCAAAAAAGCGTTACGCGTTAGCGGCACTGGGTCCAGCGTCTACGCTGGTTACATCCAAGGCTCATCCGCTGAGGGTCCATAAATCGAGGGTACTTTCGCACCGACCAGGCGATTGTAGATCGAGAACTGTCCGCGATGGTGAATCATGTCATACATCATAATCCACAACACATCTGCGCGGCGCAGCTTGCCCATCTGTCCGGGTCCGACGAAGAAATCCATCATGCTATTCCACTCTTCCTCGGTCATGGACTTGACGTCTTCGATAGCCTTGGGCTGATTCTTCTCCAGCGCGCTTAATACTTCAGCCCATGTGGCAGGGGCCTTAGGCATTTTGTCAAACTCAATTTTGCCCGTCTTTGCGGCCGAGCTGTACACCATTTGCTCGGCGGCAAATGTCCAGGCCAGATCTTTGGCCGAGCGCGTTTTTTCTGCCGGCGTATAATCGGCTTTGGCGGCGGGGAATTCTTTCAGGAGTTTCATCAACACCTTGTGTTCACGCTCCATCATCCCAACGAAGTAGTCTTTTTCAGTCACTGTGTTTCTCTCCAGTTTTGTGTGGTTCAATCTCTTGGCAGTCTATTACCGATATGCTAACTTTCTGAATAGTTCGAGTTGTTCGCGGACGATGTTATTGTCGCGATGCGCTTTCGCTTGCGCAACGGCGCCTTCATAAACAGCAATCCATTGCCGCGCGAGCCGCTGGCTGAATTGAGTTTCATAACCGGTTGCTTCGAGCGCCGCCGCGAGTTTACCGCTCCACCGGTCATAGGTCTCTTCGATCTTCGCGCGGATTCCCGCTTGCGAGTCCCCGACCTCGTTAACCAGAATCGCCGTGAGTGAACCATTTTCAAAATGCAGATGTTCAGGCAATTCTATCATTCGCTCGCGAATCCTCTCAAGTCTGGGGGTCGGTTCAAAAAACTCCAATCCTCCAAAGAGATAGTCATCCAAAAGCTCCCAGAAGTACTCAATAGCCGCTTCAGCAGCCTCGTCTTTGGTTCGGTAGTAGTGGAAGAATGCCCCTTTTGAGACTCCTGTGGTCCGGCAAATCTGGTCCACTGAAGTAGCCGCAAACCCTTGTTTCAAAAACAGTTGGGTTGCAACATAAAGAAGTCGGGGGGTGGCTGTGTAGCTATCTCTCATTCAACATACCGACTGGTTGGTATGCTAATATACATACTTCACGGCGGCTTGTCAAGTTCCCGAAGTTACAAACTCCATTTACTCTTGAACGTGCTTAAAATACTCAACTTTCGTATATTACAAGCTTAGGTAAATTGGTGGAGTCTGCTCACAACTGGAGTCAACAATGGCCGAGCTATCTCATTATACATATCGCGGCGCGCGGGCCTGTGTGCTCATGCACGAACAGTTCATGCAGGATTTTCTGGATCTGTGGTGGGCAGCCAAATCCGCCGAGATCAAACTACCCGCAACCGATGACTCGGATTATCAGAGTTTGGACCATCTGCTCGTACATGTCTTTCGTGCCGGTCGCGGTTACATGACGTGGATGTGCGAAAAGCTTGGCCTTCCCGATCCTGATATTAATCCGGCGCCGTCGGTTGAAGAAGTCGAAGAGCAGTGTGACGAGTATCTCGATTATCTGCTCGAAAAGTGGCGCGAGCCGCTCTCGCAAGTCAGCGAAGAAGCAATGAACGCGGTTCACAAAGCGCGCTGGGGGACGGACATGGCCATCGAGTCAATGATGGAACACGCCGTCATGCACCCGCTGCGCCACTCGTTTCAATTAGAGGAGTTGTTGTCGGAGCAAGCGCCCGACTATTTGGAATAAGAACCCTTAACACAGTCAAAGAACTGGGGAGAACAGTTTGATGAAGAACGTTTTGAAGTGGATGGGAATCGTGCTGGGTGCATTGATTCTGATTGTCGTGTTGTACGGCGGTTACATCTTTATGCAGGCCGGCAGCATCATGAGCAAAACCTATCCGGACGTCAAAGGCAAGAACATTTATGTGCCGACGGATAGTGTCACGGTTGCGCGCGGGAAATACCTCGTGGAGACGATTGGTACCTGCGGCGCGTGTCACGGCACGGATCTCGGTGGAATGGAACAAGACGCGATGCCGTTCGCGTTCTTCCGCACCGCGAATTTAACGCAAGGCAAAGGCGGACTTGGCCCAAGTTATTCGATTCAAGACCTCGACTTGATCGTGCGACACGGCATCAAGCGTGACAAGACCGGCGCGCTGATTATGCCGAGTTTTCATTTGAATCGCATTTCGGATGAAGACCTCGCGGCAATTTACTCGTATCTGAAGGTCGCACCGCCCGTTGATAGAGAGCTGGGCAAATTTGAATTAGGTCCGATTGGCAAGATGGTTCTTGTTCAAGGAGGATTGCTGAACGAAGCAGAGATTACGGATCACAATTTCAAGAGCCCAAAGCGTCCTGAAATTGCGCCGACGGCGGAGTATGGAAGATACGTCGCTGAAATCGGCTGCATCGGATGTCATCGCCCGAACTATACCGGCGGAAAAGTATTTGAAGGCGATCCGAACTGGCCGTCGGCGGCGAATCTCACAAAACACTTGAAGCATTACACACGCGAATCGTTCGAGCATTTCGCGCGCACTGGAATTCGTCATGACGGCACGCTCGTGGACACCTTGGCGATGCCGATTCCGATTATTCGCAAAGCAGATAGTTTGGAAATCGCTGCGGTGTGGAACTACTTAAGCACGTTGCCCGAGGAGCCGGATTCAAGCACGAACTGGCACGACGTTTTTGCAAAGCGCTAAACTTTCTTATCTCCCCCCAAATCTGCCGCAGATTTGGGGGGAGATAAGGGGCTTCTGCTTTTCAATTTTCTATTTTACATTTCCAATTTTGTGCGTCCATGACACTTGCCGATCTAAAACACCTGATCAAATACACGCGTTGGGCCAACTCGCAAGAGATCGAAGAGATGATCTCGCATAACGACGTTCCGGCCAAAGCGGTGGCGTGGATGGCGCATCTTCTTGCCGCCGAGCATCTGTGGCTTGATCGAATGACGGATGATCCTCGTAATCATGTGGTCTGGCCCGATTGGAAGCTGTATGAGTGTTTGGAACAGCAGCAGGAGCTTGCGCATCGTTGGGAAAAGTTTTTCCAGAACTTGACCGACGCGGATATTGAGCGCAAAGTGTCTTATGTCAACTCACAGGGCAAAGAGTATTCAAATTCAGTCTGCGAGATTCTGACGCACATCGCACTCCATGCTCCGCACCATCGCGGTCAGATCAATGCCGAACTGCGCGCGGAAGGCTACGACCCTCCGTACATAGATTACATCGAAGCAGTGAGAACAAACAAGCTAAATTAGAATTCGAACGTCCAAGCGCATTGTCATCCTGAACCCGCTGCGGGTGAAGGATCTTGCCGGGCGAAACGAGAATTTTAAGCGCCGCGTTGAATCACAGCGGTAAACTTTCACACCCCCACTTTGAACATCCGTCTCCTAAATCAAAACGACCTGCTTGCCTGGCACAAGATGCGCTGCAAGTTGTGGCAGAATCCGTGTCCTGAATACAAGGAAGCGGAGTGGCTCTTCGCGAAATCAAACTTTGTCGTCTGGCTCGCTGAGACGGATGCGGGTGAGCCGATGGCCTTTCTTGAAGCCCAAACTTGCAACCGTGCCGACGGTTGCGACTCCGACTGTATCCTATATATAGAAGGATGGTACGTCGAGCTCGAGTTCCAGCATCAGGGCATCGGCAGTAAATTGATGCAGACCGCGGAAGACTACGCTCGCGCCTGCGGCTGGAAAGAGATTGCCAGCGACGCCCTGATTGACAACCATATTAGTCACGAAGCGCACAAGAAACTCGGCTTCGTCGAAGTCGATCGCCAAATCACTTACATGAAGAAACTGCGAGAGATCTAAAGATGAAAGCCATGATGAGAACACTCTTTGCCCTGCTCCTTGTCGTAAGTTTTGCCAATCCGTTGTTCACGACGGGCTGTAAATCACAAAGTTCGTCACCCGGTACGAGCGCTACCGATTCGAAAAAAGAAACCGTAAAGAGCCCGTTGTTTCTCGCCTCCTTCGCGCTGATTGATCTGACCGGCGAGATCGGCGGGAATACAATCGGCACATCAAAACGCTACAAAGAGAATCTCGGTCGCATTTTGCCGGTTCAAAAGACCACGTTGGACAGCGCGATATTTTATTCCGCCGCGCTTGAATTGGATAGCGCGATGCAACTGTTGTCGCGTATGGATAGAAAGAGTTTGTCCGATAGCCTTAAGGCGGTGTACTATGTGTTGCGCGCGAACGGTGAAAGACTGCTGAACGGCAACCACAAGATGGCATTGTCTCATATTGATTCGGCGTTAGCCATTACTCCGCGTAATCCGCGCGCGTTGAATGCCAAGAGCGCCATCCTGAATGATCTTGGAAAATTCCCCGAAGCGTTGGCGGCTCTGGATTCGGCGTTAGCGATTGACTCGTCGAGCGCCAAGACGCGCTGGTACAGAGCCATGATCATCGCAAGACTGGGCCGCGCCGAAGAAGCGTTGGCAAGCATCGAGCGGGATTTTCAAAACAAGAAGAGTGATGATTACTACTTCCTTGTGAATCTGAAGGGCTGGTTGCTTTGCATGAACAACCGCTGCGATGAAGCCATCGCCTATCACGATTCGGCGCTTGCCTTGAATCCGAAACATTATTTCGGGTACTTGGATAAGGCCGTCGCGCTCTACAAGCTCAATCGCTTTGAGCAGATGATTGAGACTCTTGACCAGGCCGACAAACTCGTGCCCAATCAAGTGTGGGTGAAATATAATCGCGCCTGTTGTTACGCCAAATTGAAAAACCGCGACGGCATGTTGGCCGCGCTCGCCGATGCCATCAAAACAGATTCTCTGGCCAAAGCCAACGCAAGTCAAGACCCGGATTTCACAGCTTATCACACCGACCCCGACTTCAAGAAGCTGGTCGGATTGGAGTAAGCCTCTGCATTTCCCTCCAGTCCTCTGGGGGAATAAAGGGGGGTAAGATGTCAGGCGGAATAGAGAGCATAAAGCGCGTCGTCATCCTGAACGAAGGCTCGGCGTAGTGAAGGACCCCTCTGAAAATTCTGCTGCCTTCATTCTCACCGCCTTCATTCCGCCGAGTCGGGTTAAGGTCCGCCGCAACCCGACCGGAATCCGTTGCCTTCAATACTGTCATCCGGCGCCTGTCCCGTAGGGATAAGGATCTATTCAAAGTAGGCGATCAAGGAAAGCGCAACCACAATTCCGCCGAGTCGGGTTAAGGCCGCCGCAACCCGACCGGAATCCGTTGCCTTCAATTCTGTCATCCGGCGCCTGTCCCGTAGGGATAAGGATCTATTCAAAGTAGGCGATCAAGGAAAGCGATACCACCATTCCGCCGAGCGCGGGCGTCCCCGCCCCGCCGGAATCCGTTGCCTTCCGTTCTGTCATCCTCTGTAAGGATTCATTCAAAGTAGGCAAACACAAAAAGCGCATACCACCATTCCGCCGAGTCGGGTTAAGTCTGCGCAACCCGACCGGAATCAAAAGCAACTCATAAGAAATGACAACATCATCGCCATCAAGGCCATCAACAACCATTATTATCTTGGTTGGCCTTTTCGCAATTGCTTACGTTCTTGTTACGCGGTGGCCCGACCAACCACCATCGCGATACATTCAATTGAATTTTCCGGAACGAAGCGTTGTTGACACCGCATTTGTTTGTCATCCGGAGTCGCTTGCTGCAATGCTCAGAGATTTGCAGCGAATGGAGCGGCAGCAAAACTCTGCCTTGGACAGCATTGCAGATGCGCGAAGCCAAGAAGAGCGAATGCTCAACGAGGCAAACGATCGTTTTAGCGATGTCATCGGCCTAATGGAGGTTATTCTCGCGGTCGCGGGAATCCTTGCTTTGTATGTAGGTTGGCGAGCAAAGCAGTCCATAGATACGTTTGATGAAAAATTGAGGAAGATTACTGAAGCAGAAGCCGAGCTATCAAAGAAGGTCGCGAGCGCTGAAGAGGCAGTTGCAAAGATCGAAAAGTACACTAAGGACGCTCGTGTTGAACTTGATAAGCTATCTTTGGTTATACCAGATTCTCCTGATTTCTCATTTGGGGAGCCGTTGGCAAAGGACATCAAAGCAAAGCTTAGAGAGTACATTCGAAGGATTGAAGTGCTTGATGCTTTTGGGTTACCCCTAGAAGCCGAAGACTTTTTTAAGCTTGGAAATGCCTATGCTGCATTGGACCAATACAATGAGTCGATCTCCGCATATGATCGCTCTCTCTCGCTTAAGCCCGAAGTGCCCGAAGCGCTCAACAATAGAGGTGCAAGTCTAGCGATGTTGCAACGCTTTGAGGAGGCTATAACAGCGGTAAACGAAGCGCTAAAGCACAAGCCCGACCATTACACAGCATATGCCATCAAAGGTACCTGCTATTACATGCTAGAGAAACACCTGGATTCAATAGCCGCATTTGATGCCGCCCTGAAGATCAAGCCGGGCTATTACGAAGCACATTTCAGCAAGGGCAATTGCTTCGCGGCATTGAATCGTCACGAAGAAGCGGTTTCAGCTTTTGACAAAGCGATTGAGCACAAGCCCGATTATCACCAAGCACATTACAACAAAGGCAGGAGCCTTTTTGCCTTAGTTCGCCACGCTGAGGCGATTGCGGCGTATGATGCGGGGCTAAAAATCAAACCGAACGATTTAAGCGCGATGTATAACAAAGCGTGCATCTATTCCTTCATGCACAAGAAGCACGAAATGCTTGAGTGGCTCGCGAAGGCTATTGCAGGCGACGAAAAGTACAAACAGATGTCTCAAACCGACCCTGATTTCGAGTTCTATCGCAACGACCCCGACTTCCGCAAACTCGTCGGCTTGCCACCGCTTGAAGAAGGTGGTAAGCCCGAATAGATCCTAATCCCTACGGGACAGGCTACGGATGACAGAAGGGCGAATCCTTATACGGGCAAATTGCCATCCGCCCCCACATTAATTTATAACATTATGAAAGCCATTACATTCACTCAATACGGTTCACCGGATGTATTGAAATATGAAGACGTCCCCACGCCGACGCCGAAGGACGACGAAGTCCTAATCAAGGTTCACGCGTCGTCGGTGAATGCCGCCGATTGGCATCTGCTGCGCGCCGATCCGTTCTTGGTGCGGTTTTATGCAGGAATGTTCCGGCCTAAGAAGCTGAACATTCTCGGAGCCGACGTCGCGGGAATTGTTGAAGCAGTCGGCAAAAACGTTCGAGAATTCAAAGTCGGTGATGAAGTTTTTGGCGACGTTTTCAATGACGGACACGGCGGATTTGCCGAATACAAATGCGCGAGCGAAAAATATCTTGTCGCCAAACCGAATAATCTCAGCTTTGAAGAAGCCGCCGCCGTGCCACTCGCCTCAGTAACCGCACTGTTCGGTTTGCGCGATGTGGCCAAAGTTCAGCCGGGACAAAAAGTTTTGGTGAACGGCGCCGCCGGAGGCGTCGGAAGTTTTGGAGTTCAAATTGCCAAAGCTCTCGGCGCGGAAGTCACCGCCGTTTGCAGCACACGCAACCTCGAGCAATCGCGCTCGATCGGCGCGGACCACGTCATTGATTACACGAAAGAGAATTTCACGAAGAGCGGCAAACAATACGACGTCATCTTCTGTGTCAACGGCTACTATCCGATTAGCGACTTCAAACGCTCGCTTGCCCCCAACGGATTTTACGCAATTGCCGGCGGCGGCAACAAGCTCTTGCTCGAGGTCATGTTCTTGGGACCGCTCCACTCGCTCGGCAGTAAGAAGATGAAGATGGTCGCGTCTCATCCCGACAAGGGCCGACTCACCACAGTCAAAGACTTAATCGAAGCCGGAAAAGTTCGCCCCGTGATTGAGAAAACATATCCACTAAGCGAAGTCCCCGATGCAATCCGCCATCTCGAAACTGGTCACGCACGCGGAAAGGTTGTGATTAAGATAGTCTCGTAATTCATCGTATATAAGAAAGAACTTCGTTCACGTCTGAAAACCCAAATGCCATTTGAAAGCCATCGTCAATTCTAAGTACGGCTCGCCGGACATTCTCGAGCTGAAAGAAGTCGCAAAACCCTCACCCAATAAGGATGAGGTCCTGATAAAGAGTCATGCAGCTTCGGCGAACGCCGGTGATTGGCATATCTTGCGCGGCTCGCCGTTCCTGATGCGGCTGATGGGGTTCGGACTTTTCAAACCAAAGTACACGATCCTTGGCACGGACGTCGCCGGAACAATTGAAGCTGTCGGTGAAAACGTCACTCAATTCAAAGTCGGTGATGAAGTGTTCGGCGATCTCTCGCTGAACGGATATGGTGGTTATGCCGAATTCGTTTGCACACGCGAGAGTTCAATAGCCCTGAAACCGCGGAATTGCTCGTTCGAAGAAGCCGCGAGTATCCCCACCGCGGCGGTTACCGCGCTACAAGGCTTACGCGACCACGGCAAGATTGCAGCGGGGCAAAAAGTATTGATCAATGGCGCATCGGGCGGAATCGGAACTTTCGCGGTACAAATTGCCAAAGCATTCGATACGGAAGTAACTGCCGTATGCAGCTCAAGGAATCTTGAAATGGTGCGCTCGATCGGAGCCGATCATGTGGTTGACTACACCAAAGAGAATTTCACCAAGAGCGGCAAGCAATACGACCTAATCTTGGCCGCCAACGGTTATCATCCGATTTCAGATTATGAACGCGCACTTGCAAGCGGCGGAAGATATGTTATGACCGGCGGTGCAACGAAGCAGCTGTTCGAAGCCATGCTTCGTGGGCCGTGGATCTCCAGGCGAGGAACGAAAAAGCTTGGCAACGCGATGATAAAGCCAAATCAAAAGGACCTGATATTCCTGAAAGAGTTGGTCGAGGCAGGCAAAATCAAGCCCGTGATAGAGAAAACCTATTCTCTAAGCGAAGTCCCCGATGCTGTTCGGTATATAGAGTCCGGACACGCGCGCGGAAAGTTTGTAATCAAGATAATCTAAACTCCGGCCGGGTTGCGCAGACTTAGCCCGGCTCGGCTACTGCTTTTCTTATTTCCTATTTCACATTTCCAATTTGCTCCTAACCATCATCCTCTCCAGCGCGCTAATCCTGCTGATCGCCTACAAAACCTACGGCGGTCTGCTTGCGCGTTTGCTAAAACTCGATCCGAACGTGAAAACTCCCGCGGTCGAGTTGGCCGACGGCGTGGACTACGATCCGATTGATTGGAAATTTTTGCTCAGCCAGCACTTTTCGGCCATTGCGGCGGCGGGCCCGATCGTCGGACCAATCGTAGCAGGGATGATGTTCGGTTGGCTGCCGACGCTGATTTGGATTTTGCTCGGCGCGATATTTATTGGCGGCATTCACGATTTCGGTTCACTCGTCGCCTCGATTCGGCACAAAGCGCGCTCAATTGCCGAAGTCGTGCGCGAGCACATGACGCGCCGTAGCTACTTGTTATTTCTCACGTTCGTGTGGATCGCGCTCATCTATATTATTGTCGCATTCGCCGATATCGTCGCCGGGAGTTTTGTCGGCACCATTACATTAGAGAATGGCCAACAAGTCAGCGGCGCGGGCATCGCCACGTCGTCGCTACTCTATCTCGCGTTGCCGATCGTGATGGCCTTCGTGCTCAGATGGACCAAGCTCTCGTTGCTCACGACCACTTTGATTTTCTTACCCTTGGTCGGCGCGGCGATCTGGTTCGGGCAATACATCCCGCTCGATTTAGCCGGCTGGTTTGGCGTGACGGACAACATCGCGCAAAAAATCTGGGTCGTCGCTCTCCTTATATATTGTTTCGTCGCTGCCGTTGCACCGATGTGGCTCCTGCTTCAACCGCGAGGACATCTGGGCGGCTTCTTTCTGTTCGCGGCTTTGATTGCCGGAGCCGTCGGCGTGCTGTTCAGCGGCAGTGAAATTCAATACCCGGCGTTCGCGGCGTGGAACGTCCCCACCGGCGCAGGCACAGCCTCGCTCTTTCCGATCTTGTTCATCACCGTCGCTTGCGGTGCGTGCTCAGGTTTTCATTCGATCATTGCATCCGGCACCAGCTCGAAACAACTGAAAAACGAGAGCGACGCCAAGAAAGTCGGCTACGGTGCGATGTTACTCGAAGCGATGGTTGCCGTGGTATCGCTCTCGTGCGTGATGATTCTCTCGAAAGAAGCGGTTGCCGGTCTCGGCGGCAAACCCAATTTCATCTATGCGCTCGGTCTCGGCAGATTCATGGAAGTTTTGGGAATCCCCGCGAGCTTCGGCGTGCTGTTCGGCTTGATGGCGTTCACGACGTTTGTGTATGACACACTCGACGTGTGTACGCGTTTGGGACGTTACATCTTGCAGGAACTGCTCGGTTGGCAGGGAAATCTGGGCCGCTATGCAGCCACGGCCTTCACTGCATTTATCCCGCTCTTCTTCGTCATGCAAACCGCGAAAGACGCGAGCGGGAACATCATTCCGAGTTGGCGCGTGTTCTGGCCACTATTTGGAGCCAGCAATCAACTGCTCGCAGCGATTGGATTGCTCGGCATCACGGTTTGGCTGCATCGCACCTACAAAGCCAAATGGGTTTGGCCCGTCGCAGGAATCCCCACGCTCCTCATGTACATCATGAGCGGTTGGGCGTTGTTACAATATGTTTCTCGAGGATTTGTCACAGCCTCAGGCTTCACGCTACCGACCAATTTCGTCCCATGGGTTGCACTCGTATTAGTTGTGCTCGCCGCGATGCTATTGTGGGAAGCTATTAAGGTATTTGTTCGGTCTCCCCCCAAAGTTGGTTTGGGAACTTTGGGGGGACTAAGGGGGGCCTCTGAATGAATCACGAACACAATCATCATTCGCACACACAAGCACAAACAGAGCAAAAACAGGAATCGGTTTGGCCATTCGCAATCTCAGCTACCTTCCACTGCCTGCTCGGCTGCGGCATCGGTGAAGTTGCGGGCATGATCATCTCGACTGCGCTACACATGGATAACGTGTCATCAATTGTTCTCGCCGTCATCATGGGATTCATCGGCGGATTTGCTCTGGGCATTCTGCCCTGGTTGAAGCACGGTTTGAGTTTTGCCGAGGCCACAAAAAAAGTGTTGATTGCCGAGGGATTGAGCATTGTTGTGATGGAGA
>CAZPKG010000034.1:0-8699 GCA_964587105.1 uncultured Alphaproteobacteria bacterium
GATTGGGCGGACTGGAGCAGACCTGTGTCGGCAGTTTTGTTGACACTCGGACTCGTTGTGTTGTTGGCGGGAGTGTTTCCGGGGCAAATTGCGCGCGCGATCTCAATTTTCGCAGGGCAAAGAGCTTGGGGCAAAGGCATCGCCAAATCGCTTGCGGCATTGAGTCACATTCCGCTCAGGTCCTCCCTACTCTATTTAGGCTTAGCATCAGCATCGCTCGTGATTTCGCTTGGGCAGTTTCTACTCATTTTGTACGCGCTGGGCATATCGATTCCCCTCGTGGCGGGAATGTTGGCGATCCACTTGAATTTCTTCTTAAAAGGCAATATTCCTTTGACATTGGGCAATCTCGGAGTGGGCGAATGGACGGCCTTGCTGTGCCTCCGCGGATTGGGAGTTCCAGATGCTATGGCCGTCGCAGCCTCGCTCATGTTGTTTAGCTTGAACGTCGCGATCCCTGCGATAATCGGCGCGTGCTACATCAAGCGAGCCTTCACAATCCATCATGGCTGGAGCAATCGTGCTAAGTAGCTGGCTAATGATATGCGTTTCCATCGTCGCCTTGGTTACGGTTGTATATGCCGTGATGATGATTTTGTTCGCCCTCGGCTTGACCAGATTGCGACGAAACAAGATTGTCGAGCATGTTTCCTGGCCGAGCGTAAGCGTGATTGTTCCGGCGCGCAACGAAGCGGACGTCTTGCCGTGGACGCTGGGTTCGTTGATGAAGCAGGATTTTCCCGGTAAATGGGAAGTCATCGTGGTCGATGATCGCAGCGATGATGACAGTCCGCGCGTTTTGCGAGAACTAACTGCGCGGTATTCTAATCTGCGAGTTGTTCGAGTGGACGAAAACTTCGGCGCATCCCCAAAGAAACAAGCTTTGGCGAAAGGAATTGCAGCTTCATCCGCCGAGCTAATCGTTACTACGGACGCTGATTGTCAGTATCATCCGGATTGGCTCCAAAGCATGGTGAGCCACATGACTGATGATATCGGCGTTGTGGCGGGATTGACGATATTTGATTTGCCGGATTTTGAATCCGTGCCGTTTTGGCAAAAGGTGCAATGGTTGGATTTCTTTGTGCAGAATTTTCTTGCAGCAGGTTCGCTCGGCTGGGGGCATGCGGCGAGTTGCAATGGCAGCAACCTGTGTTTCCGCCGAAGAGTGTATGACGAGATATCCGGCTATGGCAAGTCGGCGGAGGTCGTTTCGGGTGACGACGTGCTGTTTGCGCAACGTGTAGCGGCAAACACGAAATGGAAAATGGCGTTTGCCACAACGTCTGACAGTATCGTGAGATCGTTGCCGGTCGGGACGATCGGCGAACTGATGCACCAGCGGCTGAGGTGGGCGTCCAAGGGATTGACTTATCGTGGTAGCATGCTGGGATTTCTGTTCGCGATTTACATGTATTACTGCGCGCTTATCGCATTGCCAATTGCCGCTCTACTTATTTCAGGGCTTGTTATTCCGACGCTGATGATTTGGGGCGGCAAGATTGCAGTGGATACTTGGCTTATTATTACAGGCGCGCGGGTATTCAGGCAAGGAAGACTGCTGCCCTATTACCCTGCTTATGAGATATTGCACGTCGTGTTTACACCGTATTTCGGATTCGCAGGACTGCTATTGCCGTATCACTGGAAAGGCGATTGGTACCGTACAGCCAAGCTGCCTAAGAGCTTTGCCGGAAGATGGCTTCGATTGCGCGGGCGAACTACTAAGCCAAAGAAACAGAAAGTGTTTGTAGAGCCATGATGCCTTTGTCACAAATTGCTCCGTTGTTGGCTCGTGGCTGGCAAACGCATTGTGCGAGTCCCGGCGAGGTTGCCGTGACGTTTGACGACGGACCCGATCCGGCGACAACGCCGAAGCTTCTGAAGGTTCTCGATCAACTCGAGATCAAATCGACGATGTTCATTATCGGCCAGAAGTGCCGCGGCAACAAGGAACTACTCAAAGAAATTGTTGCGGCGGGTCATACGCTGGCGTGCCACGGTTACTCGCATGAACGGCACTGGTTTCGCGATGCGTCGTTTGTGCAAGGGAGTATTCGTCAAACGATTTACATGTTGCAAGACTGCGGTTTACGCATGGAGCCAATGTTCCGCCCGCCGTTCGGCGCAATCGATTGGAAACTTCACAAACGTGTTACGTCGTTGGGAGTCGTTCCTGTATTGTGGTCCACCCACGTCGCCGATTGGAAGCCTCAAGAACCGGAGGCGCTGCGTCAGAGATTAGTTTCCGTTGTGCAGGACAGGATGATTCTGCTATTGCATGACGGCCATGAAACATCAGGGAACGTCGTGCAGCAGTTACCATATCTGAACTATGAGATTCAGAAACAAAAATTGCGTACCGTCGCGCTGAGGGCGATCTCAGAAAGTACCGTTACGGTATGATAATTTCGGCAATTGCTGCGGGTGTCGGTGCATTTCATTTGACCGCCGGAGCGGCAATCGCTTCCGCGCTGCTCAAACGAAGCCCGCGCCAACAAGACAGTTTGCCATTTATCTCAATCGTCGTCCCGGCCCGTAATGAGGCTGAGAATCTGCCGAGGCTGTTTAGATCGCTTGCTGGGCTTAACTACGATCAGTCGAAAGTGGAGTTGATCATTGTGAACGATGATTCCACTGACCAAACAAAGCAGCTTGCGGAGGAGCTTGGTAAGCGGTTGCCATTCGAAGTTCGAGTCATTGATGCAACTCACGGACCGGACGAAACGTTGCCGCCAACCAAAACGCTGCCGCTGGCTCAGGGAATCGATGTCGCGCGCGGCGAGTATGTATTAATGACCGACGGTGATTGCGAGCTTCACCCGAACTGGGCGCGTGATATTGTTCGACATTTCGAGCCGGGAATCGGACTTGTGTGTGGTATTACGCTTCCTGATTATGAGAGTTCGGTTGAGCGCGTGACGAGATTTGAGGCCGTTGATTGGTCTTTGTTGTTGGGTGTATGCGCGGGAACATGCAGACTTGGAAGCCCACTCGCACTGATCGGTAACAACTATGCAGTGAGGCGGCGGTGCTATACGGATGTCGGAACTTTTCGCGCAATTGCACACAACCGAATTGACGATATAGCGTTGTTTCGCGCCGTTGCAGATTCTTCGGAATGGCGAATCGCATTTGCCGTAACACCGGGTGCATGTGTCAAGACTCTCCCTGTCGGCGGAACGGAAGCGATTGTCAAGCAACGTTACAGATGGATGGAGGGGTTTGACGCAGTTAGCCTTGCGGGCAAGATGCTATTCGGTTTCGGGATGTTGACACATTTGTTGTGGCCGCTGACTTTGTTGCTTGGTTTTCCGATTGGAATTGCGATTGCCGGAGCGATCCTGCTTGGAGACTGGATGGTGATTGCAGCGTGCTTGACGCGACTCAAGAAAAAGGGACTATTCGGCTACGTACTTGCGTATCCGGCCTATGCGTGTGGCTACGGTTGGGGGCTACTTGTCTCGCTGTTCCGCCGCCCGGCAATCACTTGGAAAGATCGAAGACTCGCGTAATGCGGGTAACATATTAGACAAGAAAAGGGCCTCCAGCAATTTGGAGGCCCTTTCATTTGGAATCGATCGAGCTTAGTTAATCTTGTACGTCAACCCAAGGCCATACTCGTGTCTGACAAAATCCTTAACACGGGCGACGCCTGCGGCATCAGATTCTGTTGTGCGTTGTTCATAGGTGAATTGGGCGTCAAGATCGAGCGATGGGGTGATGCTCCATGAAAGTTGCGGGGAAACGTCCCAGCGATTGTCGAGCCTGCCCCGGTGAAATGGATCTGCGTCGAGGCTTCGATCAGTGGTGAATATTTTGCGTCGCAAACGGGAATTTAGCGAGGCGTCGAGGACGAAATTCTTGGATACGCGCAGTGGTGAGCGGAGCGCTAATCTAAATTCATCTTCATTATTGTCACCGTCCCCGTATTCGTTATCTTCAAGAACGTTACCGGTGTCAAATGATGGGATGCTCTGGAAAGCTTGATCCTTGCCGATGTTTTCGGAGACGCGGCGAGTGTAACGTGCCACTATCGTCGGTCGCCAGGGCGTGGCATAGCGTGCTTCGAGGCCGAACTCGTTGGATTCGCTGTCGAACTCCGTAAATTTCTTGCCGTAGTAGCTCGATCCGAATCCGGCTTGTGCAGCGAGCCAGAGCGATTCAAGCGGACGCAAGGCAAACTCACCGCTGTATTCCCAGCTTTCAAACCGTGCATCGTCATAAGTACCGAAGTCGCGGTCACGATAGACGCGCAAATAAAATGAAGGAATTGTGAAAACAGCAGCTTTTGCCGACCACCAATAGCCGCGCTCGCGGGGACGAACAGTGGCAGTCAAGCTGTGAGTTTGGTAGTTTGTAAAATCATTCTTCGCGCGCTGAACGGCCTTGAACCGGTAAGTACCATTGACCATTAAGTTCGACGGAGCGCGCCATTGAATAGACGGAGCAAGCGACAACTCGGTCTCGCCGTCGTCAATGGTTTCAAGAGGTGTGCGAAAGGCCGGATCGTATCGACGGAACGCATTTTGGTCAGGTCCCGACAACCTAATGACATTGTCATTGTAAATGCCGGAGACGCCAACGCGCAACCCCCAGTCCCAGGCAGGCAAGTGTGTCTTCTTGCGCGCGTTCGCCGTTACTGCACAAATCAGCACTGCAAACGCAAGCGCGTAAAGCAACAGCTTTCTCACTGTTTCTTGTCCCCACCAAGCTCAGTTTTCGGCAGCAGAAATCGAAGGAGTGACGTGCGCGGATCATCTGCCATGCGAAACTCGTACACGTGTTCCCCTTCAGGAATCTCGACAAAAAACGTTTCCGCGCGGCTGGGGAGCAACGGTGAAGGGTTCTTGTACTGAATGACGTCGCTTGATCCCGCCGATAAATTGTAGTTCTTCTTCAAATTGCCGTCTTCGATAACCTGAATCTTCCACTTCTGGCTGCCCTTCATTTCCGGGCTGAACTCAATTCGACTGAGTACTTTCAACGTAGCAGGTCCGACGAGACGAAGCGCCGCTCTGTCCGTCGTGCCGATTCGATAGTACGGATAGGCGACTTCTTCTGAGACCAATTCGACTTCGGAAGTAAACTCGAACGGTGTCATCGCGATAACCGCCGTGCCGCCGGTGAACTCATTTGTCTTTTGAGACAGGCGAATGTAAACTTTGTCGGTTGAACCATCGGGCAGGCGAACGATTACATTGTGTTTACCAGACGGGACATCGATCACCTTTGAATGCAGGACTCCTATGAAAGAACTCGCTCCAGGCGCCGACTCAGCTTTCTCGGACAGCTTACTATTGTGGTGAATAGAGCGCGCTTTCTTGGTTCCCTCGATTTGCACCTCGATTTCGTAGTCCGGCTGAGCAGCGGCAGAGGGCAGTTCGAGACGAGACATGATTTTTAGTTGCGACGGACCATCTACCGTTACACTCAACCGGCTGTCTTTGTCGAGTACATAATACGTGCGCGACTTACCGGCAATGGTCAATTTTGTGCTTTGGTCAAAAGTGGTCGGCTTTAGAAAAACGAAACCGTCTTCCGCAAAAGAGCAAGGCGCAAGTGAACCGACAATCAATGCGAGAAGAATTATTGTGTTGCGCATGGGTATAGCAAATCAGAATGAAGTTACAAGAGAGTTTCCGGATCGACGCCGGCGTCAGCCAAGCGGAAATACTTGGCGTCAAGCCAGACCAATGTGAACAATGCGGCGAGCGAAATTACGAGAGCCGTTGCAGCCACGCGAAGATCATAGCGAGTCGTTGTGAACACATCGCCGTTACCGGGCTCGGAGAGTGGGATTTTGGGCGCACCGAGTCCGTATTCATCTGCGAACTTAGTGGCATTGTACAGACTGATGATCGGCACGCCCTCTTGCGCGGCAAGGTGCATCGCCCCGCGACCGGGCCAATTGCGTGAAGGCAACCTGCGATGAAGTCCATTGCCAAGAAGCTCGGCGTTTTCCTTGTGACCCAAGCTTGCGATGGCGTCGCCTACGTTTATGTAGGCCGCGTAGGACTTATTGTTTGAGGCGGACTTAAACGTAGTCCACCAAAGCAACGATGCTTGACCGGCGGAGGACGACTCCAGAAGCTTGGACTGGGTGCGGGTCGCAGCTTCTGCAAGCTCGGACCGACCCACGCTTGACATGCCAAGTGCATTGTCATCAATGCCGCCGCGCGAGACTGCGAGTATTTTGCCTTTCAGGAGATTTCTGTCCAGCAGAAATTTCTGCATGTCAATCCATGTATTGCGAGGATCGGTAGCACCCCACCAGGTTGAAGTCAAAGAAGAAATTGTATAGGCTTCCAAACCGAGTGCGTCACACGCGCTAAGCACCGCGATATTTGAACCTGGCGTGGAACCAGACATTGCGACCGCAACTCTGTCCCCCTGCTTCAAGCCTGCCTCAATAAACAGATCAACAACCGCGCCGGCAAGATTGGGGTTCGCGCCATACAGTTTTTCCTCAAAGCTACCGAGATCGGAAGTAATTGTTGAGAACTGTTGACCGATAATCGCATCCAGGCGCGAATCGCCATAGGATTCCAAAACATCGCCGCCCGCCTCTTGCCGTTCGGCAAGTGCCCGCAACGCTGCGTTCATTTCGTTCGCTGCAAGAAGTTTGGTTTCATAGTTGTCGCGTTTGGCTTCAACGCGGCTATACTCCGCCCAGTAGTACAGGCCATATGTAATCGCGGCCATCGTAATGAGCGTCCAAATTGAACGCAGACTTGGTCTAAATGCCATGGTAAATCTCCCCGCCGGTAAGCACCATGACAAGTAGTTTGACCAACGGAGCCGCAATCAACATTGTGGCTAACGTTTTGACAACCCCTTGACGCTCGAACCAATTTGCGATCAGTCCGGGAATAATGAATCCGATGGCTTCAAGCCTTAAGTCTGAAATCCATAGTTCGGTCATGATCAAATTTCGGCTAATGTAGCCGAACATGAAGCCGAACATGATGGCCAATACCATACGGCGGCGGCCATAGACAAACATGAATCGTGACACGATGCGGATGCACAAGAAGGCGACGAATGCCACTGCAAACGTGCCCAAGAGTTTGGCCGGATTATTCAAGTGCATCGCGAGATAACCGGGCACCACGATACCGCCCGCAGCGGCGCCGACGATTTCGTGAAAGAGAAGGCTGATTAGTACACCCAGCCCAATGGTCAATTCTATCATTTGCGTGTTATAGGGCGCTTAAAGTACGGATGCCGATCATGCTGCTGCTACACCTTTGCGTACCCGGCGACGCTGACCGAAATAAGTCGCAATATCCAATCCACCTTTGCCGACGTTTCCCATTGCGAAGACGGTTCCGATATTCGGTATGCGCTCGAAAATTGCGTCGTAAGTTACTACCGGATCCGCCATTCCAATCTTAACCGCCTTGGCCTGATCAATTCCGTAGTCTGGAAGACTATTATAAACTCGCTCAAGGTTTTCGCCGTTGAGGAAGAAGAAATCAAATTCTTGTGTCAAATTGTCGCGGACCATTTCAAGAAGCTGAATCGTCCGGTCATAGCGATCCGCGCGTGTATTCAACATGAAACACACCGTACCGAGATCTGTCGAGAGTGTTTTTACCTTTTGCCAAATTGCCAAAGTTGACATTGGGTCGTTGGCGGCAAGCGCATTGATGAATTGTGCGATGCGACCATTTTCCTCGGCTTCGATTACCCGCAACGCTCCCGGATCGGGGAATGCGCTATACATTCCCTCCAAAGCCACCTCACGCGGAACTTGATAGTGCTCGCATACGGCCAGAGCAAGCGCGATATTGTCGGCGTGTTCAATATACGAAAACTGTCCAAGCTCGAGATAAGATACGCTGTCCGCGTTAACGCGCAGGAGTTTGCAATTCACTTCCTCGGCTTCCTTGCGCATCATCCAGAACATATTTTGTTCGGCGGTAAACGCGACTCCGTTGTGCGGCAGTGTGTTACACAAGGAGCGGGTCACATTTTCGAGTGTCGGTCCCATTTCAAGAATATGATCGAGCCTTGTATTGGTAATCACTCCGACCGTTGCATTGACGAACCGATGTTCGCAAATCCACTGGTACTCCGGATTCACCGCCATACACTCGATCACGATGGCTTCAGGTTTCCGGGAAGCAAAAAACTTGAATACTTTAACCTGTTCGATGATATTCGCGCCGGCTTTGCGCTTGATTGGAATCTCCAGACCGTCGGTGTCAATGATGCGGGGGAGCGTTCCAGTAGTCTTAGCTACGGTGCGAATGCCGCCGCCGCGCAGTCCAGCCGCAATCAGCCGCGTGACCGATGACTTGCCGCGAGTACCGTTAACATGAATTCTGATAGGAATGCGGTGAGCGCGCCGCCTATGGAGATAGTACTCACCCGAGGAGAACGCAAGGAGGGCCAAAAACAAGACTATGAGGAAGACCATTGAAGCGAAACGGATTTATCAGTCTAGGTCCATGAAGGCGGGAATAAAAACATAATATAACAAGGAGTTCCGGTCATGTCAACTTTTCACGGAGTCCGCCCTCCCCGGTGCATCAATTGAATCTACTGGGATTTCGTCTGGGAAACAGAGCCATGTTGACATTGAGTCTTTGGCAAAATGGGTCTGAAATGTGTCAGTTTCGGCCACAATTATGCCCCTAAATCCGGTTTGTGAGCCGATGCGTAACCCAGAAAAATGTATAAAGTTAATTTTA
>CAZPKG010000035.1:0-8154 GCA_964587105.1 uncultured Alphaproteobacteria bacterium
CAGGCACATACGACACCCCGGCCATCGCAAAAGACGCGATCCCCGAACACAGTAGTATCCACTTAGCGTAGTGCATTCTCATTTTGGAATGTCCTATCAGGTTGCGGAGTGATTCCAGCAAAAGTGGTGTAACCTTCTGTTCTTCAGTGATCTACAATAGCTGAGGTGCTTAACAAAATGCGAACTTCCGTGCACAGTACACGGTTTCAAGCATAATATAGTGTGCAACTCATGCAATGTCAATCATTCCTGACACTATCTCTAACAAAAATCCTGCCAATCCGACTCACTTATCTTTCATCAAATTAAGTACTTCGGCGAGTTCCGGAAATCTATGTTCGCGTAATTTAGAGAAAAGGAGGATACCATCTCTGCGCACCTCAAATGCACCGCCGCTGGATGGAATGCGCTCTGGCTCCGGAAATCCTTGTTTTTTCATATACTCAGCCAAACTGGCCGCACGTGGTCCGTAGTTTCACTGAACACAGTATTCAATTGACCAATTCATTGTTCTTTCACATTAGTTTTCACTGCATCACATTCTCTGTCCAACCAGAAATTCATCGGGTTTGTCCACCAAAACTCGCATCAAGCCCTCGACAATTTCTTCACAGGTCAAATCGCGGCCCTCCTCCCCCATCCTCACCTGTCCGAGGAAAAGCTCCGTCAAGGTGATATTTTTCCCCGAAAGTTCGCGGCGGAGGGCTTTCAAAAAGATTCGCAACGAGGCCTTACTGGCCGCATAGGCCACAGGCTGTTCGTCGGGGTTCATGGCAGCGGCGCTGGACATCGCGATTACATGGCCATGCCCCAAGCGCTGGAACATCGGTTGAATCAATTGAAAGCAGTTGACGAAACCGAAGAAATTTGCCCCCATCACGCGGGCCAGTTCACCCTCGGTCACTCGCTCGGCCCGTTCGGTTGATAGCACGCCTACATTGTAGATCATGCGATCCACACGCGGCGACCAATCACTGAACTTCATAATTGCGTTCAATACCCCGTGCGATTCGGTTACATCGGCCACGAACGCCTGACAATCAACTCCAAACTCTTCCAACCGTTCCTTGTAGCGATTAAGCAGGTGCGCGTTGCGCGAGAGCAAGCCGATTTTTTCGCCGTTGCGACCCAGCGCGCGTGCCACTTCGAGCAAATCACCCGATACGCCCACGATCAGCGTTGCAGGTGCATAGCGCTCTACAGATTCCAACCGAAGCCCGCCTTCCACTCTGTTCGGTCTGGAACTCTGCTCTTGGAAATCGCGTCTATCTCAAACAGCAAATTAAGGTTGGGCAAGACTTCGTAGCGCGCGCTGAAGTTTATCTTGTCTGTATGCTCAAATCTACCGGCCAGAAAGGGAAAATTCTCGTTGTTGCCTTCGTAGTTCGTCTCGTAAATTGATCCGCCGACGTTTTCTGTTTCTGTGTTCGCTCCGTGATTGTGTCTTTCGTATCCGAGCGAGAGATAAAGCGGATAAAACGAGGCGCCCAACCGCAGGTTTATAAATTCGCTGTTCGGTTCGCGTGTATATCCCAGAGGCGATGTCCAATGCGAATAGGTATTCACCTCGAAGAAATGTGAGTAAACGAACGGGCGAATCTTTGTGTACTCAATTCTCGCGTCAAACTTCTCCCAGAGTGGCTTTGGAATGATCCCGTGTACGCCGACCGTATAGGCATTTTTGCTGTTCCCTGTACCTTGAAAGAGATCACTCACCAGCACGTCATCAAGCAACAATTCGCCATACAACTTAAGTCCGGGCGTGGGTCGCCATTTGCCGTCAAACGATAGCAGCAAATTGTCTTTGTCATCATTGGAGTGTTGAACGCTGTACAAGAAATTCAGCGGCGTCAAATAGCCCAATTGCAGGCCTCGATCACCATAGACAACAGCTTGAGAAAAAGCCAACATGACGTTATTGCGCGGAGAAACTTCAACTCTTTGCGCGGACAAGAATTTCTGCGCATTGAGCGTGCGCGGACGACCATCAGGATTTGTGTAGAGCGTGTCAGCCGGAGTAATTGATTCCAAGAATCCGTGTAAGAACGTATAGTTCACGCGGCTGAAGTTGGCGTCAAACCGCGCATAGTCAAACGGCGGAGCATAGCTGTTCAGAAGCAACCCACCAAAGTAACCGGGCCCCCACTTGTGCCGCCCTCGCCCTGCCGAAACCGCAAGGTTTCTCCCGTAATATTGCAGAATAGACTCTGATATATCGTAAGACGTCCCCGCGTCGCCTTTCAATTCGGCATTCGGGACATTGTCTTCATATAGGGCAGTGCGACTGCTGTATGGCCCGTTCCCTGCTTCGGTAATATCCCGAAAATCCATCATGCCATAGAACCGCGAATCGAATCCTGCTTCAACACGAAACCCGCCGGTGAACTGCGAAATCTTTCCGCGCTCGTCATCGGTTTCGATTATTTGTAGGCCGTAAACGGGTTGGAAGGAGAAGGCGAAGTTGTCTTGGTACTTCCCATATGTATAGAATTGATAACCGTCTTCATAAAACAACCCCAATATGCGCGGCCAATGCGCCACAAGCCCAAACTTGGGGTCACTACGAAAGTTCTCATTCAGGGCATTATAGTGAACCAAACGGCCACGTGCGCGAGATTCTTCTGTATAGCGGCCAGTTTCTGAATTTCCATTTAGAAACCATCTTTGTGCGAGGTGCAACGATTGAATTGCTGGCCGCCATGAGCGCGGCAAAGTTGAGGTGAAGAGAAACTCGCACTCGGCTGTCTCCCATCGCTCAAAATAATCATTAAAGTGTTTATTGATCCATGGATATGTGACGATGCTTACACTCCCGCCCGTATACCTCTCTTGTACAGTAGGGGCCCGAAGTGCCGAAGCCGGAGCGGTAAATGCAATGATAAATGTCAATAGTAGGACGTAATTCATACCCTCAATCTACCCATTCCCTCCCGAAAACTCAATAGTTTCCAAACAAAAAGGGCCGCCCAATACAGGCGGCCCTAATTCCGGATAAAGCGAATCTACTTCTTTTCAGCCGTGTACATGGCCTTTTTCATCATGGCGGCGCGCTCTTCGGGGCTGGCCTTCATGACATGTTCAGCACAGCCATCACAGCAGGCATTCAACTTCATGCCGTTTTCGACCACGCACGGGGTTTTCGCACCGACTTCAAAGGTACCGCCGCAAGCGCAGGTCGCCATTTTCTTGCCGTCCTGCATCATGCAGTTGGAGGCCATATCCTTTGCCGCGAACGACTTCTCCCAATCCATAATGGCCTTTATCATCTCTTCGGCGCTCGCGTTCTTCATCTTCGCGGCGCATTCCGGACCACAGGCATACATGGTCAGGCCGTGAATATTCATGCTGGCCGTCTCGGGCGTCACTTCAAACTCTTTGCCGCAGGCACACAAAGCGGTTTTATGTTCTTCCTTTACGGCGAAAACATTATTCATTGCGTGTAGGGTGCCCAGTTGCACATCGTCCGATGCAGGCTGAACAATGGGTTGATCTTCAGCAAGCACGGGCAACGCAATCATAACAAGCATCAACAGCGTCATGATCTTCTTCATCTATCCCTCATTTCCTATGTTGGTTACGGCGCTTCGTAATACTAACTCAGGAATTCCCCAACGGTTCCTATAGTACACTAATGTACTGATTTATATAGAAGTTGTCAATCATTAAAAAAGAGAGGCGACCCCGAGGCCGCCTCTCTTGTCCAACTTACTCTAAATTCTACGCTTCCGCTCGGTAGTTCTCGTGCAAAATGGCATAGGCAACGCCCAATATCGCAACGGGAATCAAGGCTCCAAGTAGGAGAAATGGCTGGTTTGCAAATACCTGAGTCCCCAATGTGTGATCCAGCCAACCGGCGCTTTGTGACATTTCCCCAACCGCCCGGCCCCATAAGTCCTCACCCCAAATCAAGGCGATAATCAACAGGCAGAAAGCCGGAGCCAAACCCATCGTCCAATCCAGCCAGGAGGCCTTCTCCTTAGCGGGAAGAATCACTACACGCGGCTTGGTCTTCTGAAGCACTACCGCTGTGAAGTCCATTGACGGCCATTCCACTGGAAGGTGGCTCAGTCCCGTATCCAACTTGCACATCTGGCGGTATGTTCTTGCGAGTCGTGGATTCGACTCCAGATCGAGGTCAAACTGCGCGGCTTCATCAGTGGTCATTTCACCGTGAATCCGGCGACAGATGCGCTCGATGGTTTGTTCTTGATTCATGTTACTCATTCAAAATCCTCCATACTGTCCCCAAACAACTGCTCGCGTAGCCATGCTTTTCCCCGGAAGAGGTAGCTTTTTACCGTTCCAACCGGTACGTCCATGATTTCAGATATCTCATTATAAGAAAGTTGTTTCAAATAAAACAGCACCACTGCGGTTCGGTGTTTGTCCGGCATGTCCGGCAGGAGCCTAAGCATCTGCTCTTTCAACCGAACCTCTTCGCCGTATGGGTTATCATCGTCCTCTAC
This sequence comes from uncultured Alphaproteobacteria bacterium, assembly GCA_964587105.1. Taxonomy (GTDB): domain Bacteria; phylum Electryoneota; class RPQS01; order RPQS01; family RPQS01; genus JABWCQ01. The sequence goes on from CAZPKG010000035.1 coordinate 4,467, forward strand.
AAAGTGCGGACCACGCTCAACCGTTGGGTCATCAATATCTAAGAACTGTGATCTTGACCGGGCGGTCTTACTTTCCGCAATAGCGAGGTTTAGTGCAATTCGGTAGATCCAGGTTGATAACTTGCAATCTCCGCGAAAATTGTGCAACCCCCGCCAGACCCTGACGAAAACCTCCTGAGCCAAGTCCTCGGCATTCTCAACCTTGCCCGACATGCGTGCAACAAGATTCAGTACCATGCCCTTGTACTGGTCGATAAGTTCTGCAAAGGCTCTTTGATCCCCCGCCCGAATCCGCTCAACGAGCTGCAGGTCCCGTTCATCTGAAGGCGGAGCTGACACCAATTCCCCTTTTTATATTGATTGAGGGGGCAATGCGATCCAAGGTTGCAACCTTCTCCGGAGTACTCTGCTCATACCTTACGAATGGGGCCCGTCTGAAAGGGACTGCTGCACATTCGCCGATGCCCAATATGGGATTCAGGTATTGGCATAAGCTTAGGAGATTTAATATGTTAAGTGATGTAATGGGCGCGCTGATTGGACTTGTGACGGTCAGTGGACTCTTGCTTCTGATCCTCATTGTGGTCATCATGGACAACCGAACTCGCCGAATGAGGGTCAAATACCTCCATGAGGAGAGGATGGTGGCGCTGGAAAAAGGCCTCCCGGTGCCGATGGACTACAAGGATGGCATGGCCCGCAAACGTCGTCCGTACGTCAGGGGGTTGGTGTTCCTCGGAATCGGCGTGGCGATGCTCTTTTGGTACGGCATGTCAGCTGACGGCGACACGGACCTCGGAGGCATGGCCATGGTTCCGACCTTTGTTGGCCTTGCCCTGATCCTTGGGGACTGGCTCAACGAGCGGAAGGCGGCGGCAAAACCGAAAGTCGAGACAGACGACTATGCCACGGAGCCTGTGAAGTATCCATAGTCGGAAAATCAGTACTATAATGTAGGCCGCGGCTCTCTTTACGAGCCAGAGCCGAGCGGACAATCAAATCCGCCACCAATACAAGATTGCGGAGTTCCACCAGATCCGGACTCATACGAGTTCTCTGGTAGAATTCCGTAATTTCTTTTGTTAACAACTCCAACCGGTTCTGCGCCCGCTGAAGCCTGCGCGTCGAGCGCACGATTCCAACGTAGCTCCACATCATGCGGCGGATTTCATCGGCATTGTGCTTCAGCAACACCGCTTCGTGTTCAGTGTGCGTGCCTTCTGATGACCATGGATCAGCTTTCGGCAAGTCCGGACACTCCTTCAGCCACTCCTCGCAATTCTCAGCTGCGTTGGCAGCAAACACAACCGCTTCAAGCAGTGAATTTGAGGCAAGTCTATTGGCTCCGTGCAGTCCAGTGCAAGCAACCTCACCGATTGCATAAAGTCCCTGAATTGAACTTCTGCCTTGCATGTCCGTTTCTACTCCGCCGCACTGATAGTGCGCCGCCGGAACTACCCAAATCGGTTGCTCGGTGAAATCGAATCCCTTTTCTTTGCAGCTTTTGTCTATATGGGGGAAATGCGATTTCAATTGCTTCGGGTTCAGGTGCGTGCAATCCAGCAGGACATAGGGATCGCCACGACGCTTTAGCTCGGAATCAATTGCGCGCGCAACAATATCCCGCGGAGCAAGATCAGCGCGAGTATCGTAACGCGGCATGAACGCTTCGCCGCTGATACTGCGCAGAATCGCGCCCGCGCCGCGCAATGCCTCCGTGATAAGGTGATTCTGGACCGTGTCATCGCGATCGTACATCGTCGTCGGATGAAACTGAAAGAACTCCATATCGGAGATCACCGCTCCGGCGCGATAGGCCGCCGCGACGCCATCACCGGTTGCGATAGCGGGGTTTGTCGTGTGTTGATAGACCATTCCCGCGCCGCCCGTTGCCAGCACGATTGCTTTTGCACGCACAGGTGAGATCGCTCCATTACGCGAATCCAAAACATAGACTCCGTAACAGCGCTGGCCTTTGCGCGCACCTTCCAGTTCAGGCTTTGGCGTTACAAGCAAGTCCACCATGACGTGGTGCTCAAGCAGATGCACACGTTGCTGCTCTTTCACGCGCTTGAGCAGAACAGACTCAATTTCCTGACCCGTTTGATCCTTGTGGTGCAATATGCGGGCGCGGCTATGGCCGCCTTCGCGTGCCAACTCAATTTCGCCATCGCGTTTTGTGAAGCGCACCCCGAAGTCCATCAATTCCTTGATGCGAGAAGGCGCGCTTCGCACCACCATTTCCACGACGTCGGGATTGCAAAGACCGGCGCCCGCATTAAACGTGTCCGCTTCATGCATACGGAAATCATCATCGCTCGCTGTTACCGCCGCGATTCCGCCTTGAGCCCAGTTGGTCGCGGAGAGTGCCGAGTTCTTCTTAGTAATCAGTAAGACGTCGGCGAATTTCGCGCATCGCAGCGCCATCGATAGACCTGCCGCGCCGCTGCCGACAATGATTACGTCAACTGTTTGTGGAAGTGATGACACGAGAAGAAATTAATTCGACGGCGGCGCCTTTTTCGGCGCCGCCGTTTGTATGAGGGATACTAACGAACCAAGAGGATTTTTTGCGCCGCGTCAAACGTGCCCGCAGCTTTCAGACGTACGATATACAAGCCGGTCGGAACATTTTGACCGTCGTCATTTCGTCCGTCCCAACGGGCACGATAAACTGACGGAGCAAGTTGAGCATTGATCAATTCGCGCACGGGTTGACCAAGCAGGTTGTAGATCGTTAGCTCGGTAGATTCCGTAATTGGCACGACAAACTCAATCGTTACCTCGGAATTGAACGGATTCGGATAGACTTTTTGAAGAATGAAACTTGAAGGCGGCGAAGCCGGGCGCCCACTGGCGCTCAACCCCGTCACAGGATAGATCGACAGGCCATCCATGCTGACCACGTCGAGGGAGTAACTGTACGTCAGGTCATTTCGCAATCCGCGATCAACAAATCTGTAACGCTTGGCGGTCGATGCAGTCCCGCGGCCGTACAACTCTTCGTTGCTTGAATAGGTTGCGACAATCTCATTCACGCCGTCAGCATTGTCCGATCGCCAAAGCCGGAAGCCCAGCACATTGTATTCTGATTCGACAATCCAGTTCACAACAAGCGCACTGAACGACGAATCTTCATCGACAAACATGCTCGACACCATAACAGGCAGCGCGACGTCAGGCATCCCAATCGGACACTCAGCGCAGGTCACAGGATCACCGCCGCAATCCACATCGTCGCCGCTGTAGAGCACCAAGTTAATCGGATGCGCGGGATTCGCGTCCGCCGCAAACGTCCCGCTGACAATGACATGACGCTCGTTCTCGTCAATCGCCATACTGATCGAGTCCCACTTCATCGAACCGACGAACCAGTAGTCCAACGTATCGAGAGGCTCATCAATATCCTCTTGCAGAAGCGAGTCAACGCTGGACCAAAGGATCATGCGATTGGCGACAATGTCCGTTGATTCCAAATCGCTTTCAACGCTCAATCGTATGCCGCGCAATGCACTTTCTCCAAACGACGACAAGCCGAAGTGCATCAAGGGCACATTGCGCGCGCCGGGGACGACTACTGTGCTCAGGACACTGCCGCGAACCAACACGGAAGAACCGCTCGGGAAATATAGATCGCGCACAAAGGTTGTAGCGGGAGTATTTAACAGCACATCCTGATACGAAAGGG
>CAZPKG010000036.1:0-6154 GCA_964587105.1 uncultured Alphaproteobacteria bacterium
TACGAAAGGGTCAGCTTGTATAGCCCGCGAGCAACCAATGAGCCGGCATTCGCAACCGAATCTATCCCCTCGCCGATTCCAATGAACGCCGGATGGATCGTTACGCTTTTGGTCTCTGCTGAGTCCAAATCTGACAAGTACATCGTATGCGGCGAGAGCAAATCCGTTTCAGGTCCGCCGGTCTGCTCCAAGATGAGCTTCAAGGAACCGGGGGTTGCGTTCTCAATTTGTGAGTAAATTACTTCAGTACCGGCAAAGGAAAGAGAATCACCGTTGACCGGGAAATTGATGACCGGAGGCTCGGTTGCGCCATCGTAATTGCACAGACGACCCGTCGAACCTGCCTCGTCATTGCCGTAATGATCCTGATAGAACACTCGCACAAGATAGCGGGTGTCATGCTGAAAGCTATTCCCACCTTCAACACTTGTCACAGGCGAACCGCTCAAGTCGAGCGCCTGTGAATTTAGGAATAGCCCCGTAATACCGCTTGACGCGAGTTCACCCAAAAAGATGGCGTGAGGAGAGCCCGGATATGGGGGCAGCGCTGTGAAGGTAATATACACGCTTCCGACAAGCGGAGTTTCAGGAAGCTCGAACTGCACCCAAAACGTATTGTTGTCCACTGTGTTGAACGATGGAGCGAGAATCCGCGGTGGCACTGTTGTCAAATCTTCCGGCCAGATAAAGCCGTCGTTTGTCACCACCGCTGGCGGATTACCTGCAACATCGCCATAGCTGAGCGACACGTTGTAGATCGCCTGCTCCACTAACGCATCGTCCGGACCGTTATTGCTATGCGCGACATTTGGTCCGCCCGTCCCGATGTCGGAGCCATTCAGAATCAGGTAGTGCTCACCCGGCAGATTCTGCGCCGGAATCAATGTCAAGATATGCGGGCTAAACGGATCGGGTTCCAACGAGAGCGAATCTACAGTGAAAATAATCTGAACGCTGTCCGCCTGCTCGGGAATTCGATAGATCACTCGAATGTCCGGCTCGGGCGACTCTGAGCCCACGTGCGGTTCGGTCAAGATGGGCGGCTCTGTCAGGAGATCGACCTGCAAATCGCTCACGAACGCGGTGTCGGACGTTTCGCTATCACTTCCAGACACCTCGTAGTAAAGTTTCAATGTGATGAGTGAGAGATGATTCAGGCTCGTTGCACCTGCCAACGAATCCACACCCTCTGATTGGCCAAGATTCAATGCATTGATCTGAACCTCTTTGCCAAATCCTGCCAAAGTGTCTCGAATGAACAGCCGATGAGTTGTTGTTCCGCCAATTTCAAGATACTCGAGCAATTCTGCAACTAAGGTATGGTGAACCGCATCGAGCGGCTGATCGAACTGCAGCGTAAACAACCGACCGATGGTTTCGTTAAAAACGGGTCTTGAGATGATTGGCCTTGAAGGAGAAGACAGCTCAATTCCGATATAGGAAATGTGCAGCGTGTCCACCGGATTCAAGACCGGAAGGACGTCTCCCACTTGCAAGAAACTTGTGACGGATTCAGAGAACTGATCGACGCCGAGCGCGTCTTTTCCCGAGATCGCGGCAAGCAGTTGCATTGAACGGATATTCGAAGGAATATCATGCGGAACGGTGACCTTAAACCGAACAATTTGAGGACTTGCTTCTGGGACAACTGAAAACGTTGTCGAGTCAACTTCGAGCCGTATTACCGTCGCGGGATCACCGAATGGGATATCTTCCCGATAAAAGCAGGCAGAGAGGCTGAAGCGCGACTCGCCTTCGCCTCCGATGCCATTGATTTCCCAGTCGGCAGGCACATCCACGGACATGATGGTATATACATCATCTCCGGCCAGGACCAGGCTATCGAGTTCTAAGGCGTTGCCTGACAATCCAAAGCCGTTAATGACAAATTGAGCCAGTGCAAGCCGACAGGACAGGGCCAAGAATAGCCCTGCAAGCAGAAGCGAAGGCCGTATTTTCAAACTCTTAGGAATCATAGAGTAGTTGTATTTGCAACCCGCGTGCCGGGTCATGGCAGATAAAGCAATTTTCCGGAAGAAATTCCACCGGTATGTTCAAGGCGATATAGCAGAAGACCGGGTGCCAAACTCGGCAACTCCGCAAACTCAAGCTTTCCCGCCGCCCGTGCTTCGGTTTGAAGCCGGGCGATTTCTTGTCCAAGAATATTATAAACTGTCAACGAAACTGGGCCGGCCTCGATCCCTGACGCCGTCAACCTCTGACCATTTGTAAGTGGATTCGGTGTCATGAACGGTTTTGACACTGTGGCCGAGTGAGGCTCAGCAGGCGGTTGTTTGAAATTCAAGCCCAATTCCCCGCGCAATTGATTCAGCACAGAACGCAATTCTCCGATTGAACTGCCGGTTACAATTGCGAGGCGCTTCGAGACGCTGTCGCTATTTGAGAGTGCAGGTATTTGAAGTGCAGCAATGTGACTCAAATCGCGCGGCGAAGATGTGAAACCTCCAATGCCCGCAGTGACCAGTTGCCATGCGCGCGCTTCCGTCAACCCACCGGTCTGAAACTCATCACGATTGCCAATCTCATAGGCCGTTGCCATCGGTTGATCAAGTCCTGCGATGCCAACTAAGGGCAATGACGGGAGTTCGCTGCGAACAAAGAGAATTCCACTCGTCTCATCGTAAGCGCCGAAGTTCCGGCTGGAAGGCCCCAAATCCCAATCCATAAGAAGCCCGCAATAACCGTTTTGCCAATCGACAGCGCCGCGATTGACAACCGTCAGTTCGAGTGCGAAGCCGGTCTCAATTTCGGGCCACGAATAGACCGTTGCAGAGACTTCCGCGTGCGCTCGCTCAGGCTCGCTAAGTTTGCTGTCATCAAAGCGGCTGTTCACCGCAACAGGGGCCACACTTGACTCAATCCGCCGCGCGTAAACGTCCGGCAAGGCCGTCCAGTCAAAGCGCGAACCTGTTGAATCACCGTAGTAATTATCAATGACTTTGCCGTCAACTCCTACAAAAATGGAACCGTGGTATAGAGCATTGCTTAAGTAATTCTTCAAAGCCAAACCCGGCCCGACCGGGACGTTTCGCACATAGTCGAAATAGCCAAGCGCGCCGTTATCAGCCAAAGCAAACTTTAGCGAAGATGTTTCGATAGTCGCGAATGTCGTATCCAAGAACACGGTTGTCGTGGCACGACCGACGATCTGATTGGCCGAATTGCGCCACTCCATGTTTAGGGGAAGAATCGCGCCGCGATCCATTTCGTTCGACAGTTGGAGTCTTGGGCCCGCATTGCTCGACCAGTACAAACCATTCCCAATGGTTGACGGATAACTCAATTCAACTGGAGAAATCATGATACTGTCAAGCCCGCTGCGAACGAAGCCCGTGATTCCAGTCTGCTGGCCATGTTCGTTGGAGATTTGGACATCCAAAAAAGCCTGTTCCCCGGCTTCAATTCGACCATCGCCATCGCCTGATGACTCGTTAAATCGTACACCAGAAAAACTCACGCCCGCCGCAGTCTCGAGATTTGAAACCGCACGATAGGCATTCACTCGGCCCAGTCCCAACCCGCCGACATGAGATTCATTTACTTGGTCGATCGGATCGGAACTATTGCAGATCGCCGTGACCACTTGATTGCTTGACCACTCAGGATATTTTTTGAACATTAAACCGCACACCGCCGCGACGATCGGCGCGGCCATGCTCGTTCCCTGCCATGCTCCATAGGTACCGTCGGCAAGTGTTGAGAGGATATAAACACCCGGCGCGGAAATTTTCACCCATGGTCCGAAGTTGGTGAAACTTGCTGCCGAATTGTCCTCACCGGTTGCGGCAACGCTTAAGACTCCCTCGATTGCTGCAGGATAGCGCGGATTCGAGTTGCCGTTATTTCCCGCCGAACATACTACCACGCAGCCTTGAGCGCGGGCGTAATTGACAACCTCACGTTCGTAGGCGGATTCCGTGGCGCCGCCCCACGAACAATTAATCACCTTTGCTCCACTTGCGCACGCATAATACACCCCTTCAAATCCATATGGAATACTTCCGGCTTGCCCAACGCGCACGCCCATGACTTTCGCACCGCCTGTGACTCCGGCAATGCCGATGCGATTGTTGCGAGCAGCAGCGGCGATCCCTGACACATGCGTACCATGCGAGTTTTCTCCATCTACCGGAGACGGGCTTGGGTCCCCGTCATACTGCATGAAATCGTAGCCATAGAAGTCGTCAACATAGCCGTTCCCGTCGTCATCCACGCCATTAACGCCGTTGATTTCCGGCGCATTACTCCAGCGAGCCGTTTGCAATTCAGGCAAATTGAAATTGATACCGTTGTCCACTACGGCAATGACTATCGTTGAGTCCGGATTCACAACGTCCCATGCGGCGGGCGCTTCAATTTGATCTATATACCATTGCTGTGAATAGAAAGGGTCGTTCGGCGGAGCGTCAAGCGGAGTTGGTCGCCCTGTTCGCATAAACCGCGTATCGATGTATCGCATTTGTCGCAACTCGGCCCATTCAACGCGTGGGTCGGCTCTTAGCGCACTTAGAATCCGCTCTGCATCGACAGCGCTTGCAGCGGATAGCGAAACGATCTTGCATAGTTCACTCGATCGCGGTGCGCTTGGCAACGGTTGCTTGACGGAAGCAATCTTGTCCGAGCATGGAAACTCTTCGGCGTCCAAGCGTTGCGGCGGAGACTTGAATTTCACCAACACTTCGCGCGCCGCACGCTGCTCCAGCGTCTCGCCGTTCGCCAACGGGGCAAACAGCAGGCTAAGAATAAACAGCGCGAGCAACTTCACCGAAATTCCCTGACCATTTCACCCAAGCGGCTCAAGTGCGTGCGAACTTCGACCGGATCACCTCCTACGCTGACGCGAACATATCCCGGAAACTCAAACAATGAGCAGGGAAACGCGCCGACCTTCTTCTCGGTGACCAAAGCCTCGACGAATTGGAGGTCGTCCATGCCTTTCGGCAGCTTCAGGCAGGCGTTCATTCCGCCGCTCGGAGGAAGCATCTCAAGCTCCGGCATACTCTTCAGAAAACTCGCTAACATGGACAACTGTCCACAGGCGGTCTGGAGTCTGAGCTTGAACCATGCGACAGCCGACTCGTTTCTTAGAATTTGGTCGGCCAAATCTTCGGTTACGTAAGGCTGCACCACGCCCATTAGATTGTTGAATTTGTACGCGCGTTCGACAATGTCTGCCGGAGCAATTGCCCAGCCAACACGGAGTTGATCAAGTCCCCAAGTCTTGCACAGACTGTCCACCGAAATCGCACCGTAAGTAAATCCGTGTGAGCGAAAGTCAGGCTTCGTAGCATTCAGATAGACTTCATCCACAATCACCATCGCGCCGACGCGCTCGCAGATTTCGACAAGAGCTTGCAGTCGCTCATTTTCGAGCTCGACCTGAGTCGGGTTCTGTAAGTTAGTCAGCCAAACGAGCTTCGTATCGTCTGTGATCAAGCTCTTTAGCTCGGCAGGATCGGGCTGAAAGCCGTTCTCTTTGCGTCGCGGCAATCTAATCAATCGATCCGCCAACATCTCTATTCCGCGCATCACGGGCTCATAGGTTGGAGTCTCGACTATCGCCGTGCCGCCGTTTTCCAGCAGGGCTCCTGCTATCAAGTAGTTGGCCTGACTCGCTCCTTGTGCGACCAAAACCTCTTCAGGCGAAGCATCGTAAAGTTGAGCCAATCGAGCCTTTAGCCCCATGTGGCCATATGCGGCATTCGGTCCGGCTATCTTGGGGATGTATGGCCCACCCGGAATCTCGGACAGAGATTTAACAAGTGGAACGGCGCTACGGAACAACGAAGGCGTGGGAAGCGCCAAAACGCTCTTGGCCCACTCCTGAAGTTCGGAGCCATGCCAGAGAGCGGGTTTTTGTGCGGTTTTTGTGCGGGTCATCAGAAATTGGGAAAGGGGGACGGTAGCACAGTAAGGTAGTGGAAACGCCTAACAAATTCAACCGTTTGGAGGGGAGGCGGGAAGGTTCACAATCGCACCAGAACAACGGAGAACCGTGCGCAAAAGAGTTGACAATTCTGGCAAATTGCCATATCTTTTTGATTCAAAGCAAAAACTATACCCCTCCTTTAATTTTCCTTGAATCTAAGGCTGAAAAATACTGCGTTGGCGTTCAACCCGGACCTCCCCGATG
>CAZPKG010000037.1:0-5788 GCA_964587105.1 uncultured Alphaproteobacteria bacterium
TATCGATATCGCATATTCACTGCACTGACGGGACAGGCGGGTTACTACGCTGGAATTCGGGACTCGGCTAAAGAAATGGTCGAGGAAGTGAAAGCGGGTACACACGTCGGAAAATTGGTTCAAATCAAAAAACTTCGACTTGCCGATGAGTTTCGTCCTGATCAATGGGAAAATCACGCAATGCTTGGTCAGAAGCCGGTTGCCGTTCTGCATCAGATCCATTGGCGGCATCAATCGGCTCAAGAGCAAATCGATGAACTGAATGGAAAGCCTTATGACTTCGACGTAGGGACAACGATCTTCTCTGAAAAAGATGAAAATGGAAAATGGCAAACTTACAATGCCGCAGAAGTGCTCTTAGAACATGGGGAAGCATTGCTAGAAGCAGCTTCGGTGCGTCTTTTCGATGATGCGGCGATGGACAAAAGCCAGTGGTGGAAATCAAAACACGCTTGAACAAATTGCCGCGACAATGTGTTTGATCGCTGCGAGGATGCGAGAAGAAAATGACCGATGAGCGCGAGATAATTCAAATCAACTATGACTTTCACGCGCCGTTGACGGAGGGGTTGCGTGATGCAATCGGCGCTGTGTGTATGCATTGGGGGCTTTTGGAGTTGATGCTTGAGCGCGTCGTTGCGTTTCAGACCAACTATTCAACAGAGGTTCAATTCACGAGTGATTTTAGCAAGAACCTCGAGGCGTTGGAGAGGCGCATCAAACAGGAGGATGCTCAACCGATCCTGCGTCAGGTCGTGCAAGAGCTGGTAGACAAGGCGAGAGAGTTGCGGGAGGACCGCCACAGGATAGCCCACGGCTTGTGGCATATTGCGGCGAATGGCGACATCATTTCGTTCTTTCCTCAACTTAAGCGAAAGGTTGTTCCTGAACGAACAATGACGATTGAGCAGATTCACGATATCAAACGCGCGATCTTCGATCTTTCAATGCGTTTCAGGCAGTTTGCGGAAGCGTCTGATAGCGTTATTCTTCATTGGAAAGTCAAGTCAGACTGATTCAATTCGCGAAGACACAAGACGTCGCCGATGCCTCTTGACACCTTGCCGGACGGACGGCTTGACCACTTCAACGAGGTGTCCTGGCGACATGCAATATTTGTCTCCGCTAGTCGTTTTGATGGCATGGCTCGGCTGCTGATATTGAATGAACACGTTGAACGCGACTGCTTAAGCGTCATAGAGCTTGCCGCCATTCGCTAAAATTAGACGCTTGCCTGATCTGGCGCCCTTCCAGGTCCAGCATCCAGATTTCCGGAATTTTACGTTGTCGAAGATCAAGAGGCGAAGTGGCGTCAATCGCTTCGCGCGATCGGAGAAGGTCGTCATGGTGCCTTTAGCGCCTTCTTGATCTTGTTCGTGGCGATGATGCCTTTAAGTGTCTCTTGATTGATCTTGTAGAATTTGCAGACAAGATCACGCGTCCAACCATCGTTTAACGCGCGTTGGATGGATTGAATGGTGAACCAGGTCAAATGTTGTGGTTTAGGTTGATATCTAGCCATGAAGAATCTCCAACTTGAATGTGGAGAGTTTTACCGGGTGTTTTGGCGAGCCAGGAATGATCTAGAAAATTGACATAATTATCCATTGAAGCGGGCGGGGATTTGATTTTGAATTTCAACCAGACTCGCGAAGCGTATTTTGCGAGCGAAGCGAAGCAAAATGGATCTTGATTGAATGATTGAAACTAGATCGCGTTAGCTTACGTGATGGTGACTAGTTTCATCGCTCGTTTCACTCGCGATCCTTCGGGCGGCTAGTTTGAGTCTTGTTGAGTCTGGAAGAATGATTTCAATTCGCGCTCAACGGCGGACACACTTTTCCTGTCCGATTAGGGTCAGGAAAAGTGATCCAGATGTTCGTCTACCAACATCATTCACATTTCGTTAGTCCAACCCCAATTCGGGTTATGGTAGCCTCGAAACCATTTTACAGACACTTTCTGATCTTGCGATCCAGCGGGGTGAATTAGCTGCCAACGAAATGACGTTGCTAACTCCTTGGGGTTTGTCAGTGGTCGACAGGAACCTCTTTGCTTCTCTGATTTCCATCCCAACCCCGTTGTTGCGTTGAGCTTCGATCATCGCTGATCGATTCAACCTCAATATCACAGTTGGTATTGATTTTATCCTTGAACGCGCCTTAATTGCCCATTGTAGACAGGCAAGAAATCTTCATGGCACCTTTTTGTCCAAGTCACATTGTGACGTTCAATGCATTGTGTTTGCTTCAATAGCATCGTGATCTTGTTTTGGTGGATCACGCCACCGTTTCGTCATAGCTCAAAAAACAAAACCCCTCCGCACCAATGAGCCGAGAGTTCAATTGCCGGCTATCGGAAGCGAAGCAGCCTATTCAGTATGGTGAGATTTCTGTAGGGCACATTTATGCAATAATGAATGAATATCTTCCATTGACGGAACAGAAGGAAGCGCCCTCTCAATGCCTTCCTTTATTAGCGACCTCAACACAGAGAGTCTTGTTGCACATCTGTACGCCGCAAGTCGGTCCAATTGCTGAATCCAATCTCTTCTCAGCGGTAGCTTAATCGGCATATACTCACAAACTTGCATGGTAGACCTAACTGTTTCCGTGCGAAGTATCGCCAATGTCGATTGGGAGATGACGGTTTAACTCTCGGCAGAAATACATTGCGACTTTTCGCCCGTTCTGAAATACGCGGACCGAATTCCGAACGAACGTAAGCTTTGCTGGAGCTGCTGTCGCTACATCTTCAGTTATGTGTGACCAATCGGCAAAGCTTTTCATTTTTGCACATGCCTAGAAATGACAATTTGAATGCCGAAGTCGTCCAGATCAATTCCTTCGAGATAACTAGCGACCTCATTTAAAAGCCCTCGTTTGTGAAGTGACTTGGATCCGCACCTGACCCCAAACGCCTTGAACGAGTGAACGTTTTTGGACAAGCCTGACATAGCCTTTTCAAAATCCCTCTTAGTACGTATACCCGACATCCAAATCCTCCTTTATGTTGATTCAATATCTGATCGATGTATTTATACGATCTCGAATTTCACCGTTTAAACGAGACCGCAAGTATCAATTAAAGTGGCGAGAGGAGAGCCCTTTTTTGTTGCCTGCCATACAGGTATCATCACGCTAGCTCGTCTTTAGATGGAGTGTTTGTGGCTCGCAACATAACGCCACTTGATGCTGAACTTGCGAAAGCGATCAAGTCTTTGTTTCGGAAGTCCGCCGAAGCCGTTCTTGAGTGCGCGGATGCTTGTCGAGATCTTTGCGACCAATATTCTGATAGGCGGGGCAGGTACAAAGCTGAGTTAGTCAAATTCATTTCGTCCAAACTCGGTTGGAGCAAGAGCAAATTCAGCAATCTTGTTCAAATATCTAGAAGCGACGTGATCCAAAATCTTCGAAAAAAAGACCCCGATGCGGTGCCATCATCCTGGACTGTGCTCTACACAATCCACAATTGGCATCCGGCATTGTTCGATAGTGCTGTCAAAGGCACTCACAAATTCGATGCTGGAACAAAGAAATGGGAGAAGCGCGAAGGAAAGCCCAAACCCGTTATCCACCAGGATGCGACTCGGAGCCAGATAGCTGCGTTTCATAAACAGGCGAAGCACCCCAAGGCTATCGAGGTCGAGCCAAGAACACTCCATCTTGCAAGTATTTATATCCATAATGGGCTTATGGACTTTGACGCTTCTGGAAAGCCGAATGGCGCAATGAATGTGACGGACATGGATAAGCTTGCTGCCGAACTTATATCGATGGAATCGGCAACAATCAGAGTTGTCCTAAATAATGAGAAGCTGAAGGCTCGCGCTGCGAAAGAAAGCGGAATTGTGCGACCAAAAGCTAGAGCCGATGCGCTGGTGGCTCATGCTGTTTTGCCTGGGTTCGAACCACCGACAAAGCGAAGCGTCAAATTTCAAAATGATATGCGTCGTAAGCCAAAGAGCCGCAAGCAGGAAAAGCATCTTTCAAAACTCGCTGCACGTCGCATAGAGCGCAACGATGAGAAGGCTTCGGAGCGTGATCCGAACCTTGCATATGCAAGAGCCTTTGATGTGCAAATGAAGCGCCTCGACAAACAGCAACACAAAGAGTTGCTTCGTGAAGCTTCACGGTTAGGCAAGTCGCCTGCTCAACTGCTAGAAGATGAATCGAACAAGGCTGTGAATGAGTTTGCCGCGCGAAGGAATAAGGCGAAACCGAAACGCGATTTCAGCAAGATCAAAGTGTGATCGTTTAGCCTGCTAAATGAGCGTCATTGATTCGCTTTTCACGGTCCATTCGCAATCAAAAGCAGAGTCGAATAATCAAACGAAACCAAATAGATACAATGACCCCACTTCGCGAAGCGCTAAACGCTCCGACATTGCATTCGGCAAAGGGCCGCGGAGCAATCCGCGGCCCTTTTGCGTTTTGGCGGTTTTATTTCGTTGCTTGATCGGGGCACCAGTCTCCGCTAGCAAACTAAGGCAAGGTTCGGCGGGCAGGGGAACATGGCGACCAAGGCCAGGATATTCATCGACGGCGAGGCGGGGACGACTGGGCTCGGCATCCGCGAGCGGCTGCATAAAGTTCCGGGCATCGAGTTGAAGAGCCTGACCGGCGACAAGCGCAAGGATCCGGCGGCGCGGCGGGCATTGATGGCCGAGGTCGATCTGGTCGTTCTGTGCCTGCCCGACGACGCGGCGAAGGAATCCACCGCCCTGGCGGCGGAACTGGGCGACAAGGCGCCGAAGATTCTGGACGCCAGCACGGCGCATCGGGTGGCGCCCGGCTGGATCTATGGTTTCGCCGAATTGGAGCCCGGCCAGGGCAAGCGCATCGCCGAGGCGAAGCTTGTCGCCAATCCGGGCTGCTATCCGACCGGCGCGATCGCCTTGCTGCGGCCCCTTGTCGAGGCGGGCGTGTTGGCCGCCGATCATCCGGTCACCGTCAATGCCGTCAGCGGCTATTCTGGCGGCGGCAAGTCGATGATCGAGGCGCATGAGCGGGATTACGGCCCGGCCTTCGAGCTCTACGCGCTGGGTCTTGAGCACAAGCATGTGCCGGAACTGATGCAATACGCCAAGCTGACAAGGCGGCCGATCTTCGTGCCCTCGGTCGGGCATTTCCGCCAAGGCATGCTGGTCTCCATCCCGTTGCATCTCGATACCCTGGCGAAACATGCGACGGGCGCCGACATCCGCGCTTTACTGTCCAAATACTATGCCGATGCGAAACTGGTGCGCGTGAAGGACTCTGAAGTCGATGGGAAGCTGGAGCCTGAAGCGCTGAACGATACCGACGAGTTGGAACTCCGGGTCTTCGCCAACGAGAAGCGCCATCAGGCGGTGCTGATAGCGAGGCTCGACAATCTCGGCAAGGGTGCGTCGGGCGCGGCGGTGGAGAATATCCGGCTGATGCTGGGATTGCAGTGAGCGGAGAGACCCGTCGACCCCTCACCCTGTCCCTCTCCCTCAAGGGGAGAGGGAACGCTGTTCCAGGAGCCTCTTTTTCACTTGAACCAGCGCGCGGTTGATTGAGTACTCGAAGAACGATACGGCGGCGTCCCCTCTCCCCTTGAGGGAGAGGGACAGGGTGAGGGGTTGCTCGGTATTCAATGTAGACCTTGTAAAGACTGAAGGACATTAGATGCCCGCTCTCATCATGCCGCATCGCGGCGTCACCCCGAAAATCGCCAAGAGCGTGTTTGTCGCCGATACGGCGGTCGTCATCGGCGACGTCGAGATCGGCGAAGGCGCTAGCATCTGGTTCGGCTGCGTGGTGCG
>CAZPKG010000038.1:0-1970 GCA_964587105.1 uncultured Alphaproteobacteria bacterium
ATCGGCGATCTGAATGTTCTCGTCATATTCGTTTGGTACCAGACTTTCATTCAAAGGTACTTGTCGGCGAAAATGGTCACGCTTATGTGGCGTGCTTGTCGTAATGCGAAGCGAGCCGGTCAGGCCACGTTGCTTCTTGAGGACCTGCAGGCCGACGTCAATGAACGGCACTCCGCGCCCCTCGAGATATGCAATTACCTTGACCTTCGCTAAATTGTCATCGAAGCAGAAGAAGGCGAAGCCAACGCCATCGAGAAGCCCGACATTCTTCTCATCGATGAATTCTGCGTGCGGCCGGATACCGCGATGCATCCGACCGTAAATCGCCGCGTAATAGGTTACTTTCAATGGCGGGCTTCGAAGCTCCTCAAGTGTCGGAGCGCCGGGGGCCCGAAACGCGTTGTGGTTGAGCAGAACATCGGCGTCAAATAGGTGAATCTCCTTCACCGGCGTCTTCGCGACAAGATCAAGGATGTAAGAACCGGTGCCACCAAGGCCAATGATCGCGACCTTGTCGTGCTCCAGTCGGCGCGTGAACTCCAGTAGCCCAGCTCGGGAGACTCCATTGTCGGCATAATGAAACACGGACTCATCGGCCTTCATCTCCTTCACCGCTAGCATGCGCGCGGTCGCATCCGGTTTGATCAGGCGCGCTGGATCGCCAAGCGAGTGCTCGTATCGAATCACCTTATCGTAGTAATTATTATCCGGCAAATGAGGTCTCCCAGATAGCTGATGGAAAGCAACAACGCCGCTCCCGAAATCCTCATTGCCGCTCCCCGTCACGATCACCAATGGGGTGCCCGCCGCCGAGCAGGGACATTCGCCAATGAACTTCGCTGTGTGATCGGGTGGAGGTCCCACCTGGTCACCAATCATGTTAAGAGCCATCGCCAACGTTCCGACGCCGACAACCTTCGCGGACGTCACGTAAGGCATAGCGTGTACGAGTAGAAGGTTAGCTCGAACTTCGAGATTGAAACCTTCGTCGCGCAGCTTCCGAAGATAGGGATCAAGAGCGATTTTCGTATGAGACATTGAAGATCATCCCTTCCTGCGTTTGAACGTCGCCGCCATCCGCCAAAGTCTTTAGTTCGCTGTGGCCACGTCCTTGACGATAGCTGACCTTGAACAAAATGGTTGGATCCGCTACCTTGTCGGGATAGGCGAACTTCACGATTTGCTGAAACGTCAACTTCCCGTGCTCAACCTGATATTCATCGGTGTTCACAAAGATTGTGACAGTCTTTTTTTCCTGCATCATAATTTGATCTCCCTTTGACTAGTTAAGCGAGTGTTATCTGATGTCCGCGCCCCCTAAGATTCTTGCTTGGTTGCTACCTCTTGAGGAATCGGAGCTACGCCTATTGGATTTTCTGGATTGCCAAAATCTTCACCATAAACGTTATAAAGATCTATATAAACCTTATGTTTTGCTTCGCCAAATCCGATATTATGAAAGCACTTCTGAATGTTTCGATCAAGTGTCGCAATATCATCAAATGCGTTTTTGGAGGCGACAATGTGCCAGTCATGCCCAAATCCTGTTACCCTTTGGGTCATATTTGCAACAGTACCGGCGATATTGATACTTCGATTAATATCCATATAAGATGCGCCAGTTCCAGAGTGGATACCAATTCTAACAGCAATCTGCTCATCCTCGCTAAGACCTTTGTTCGATTCTTTTAATGTTTTTTGTATTTCAATTGCCAGGCTAACTGTTATCGATGGAGGATCATCGGAACCTAACAAACAAATAATCATCCCGTCCCCTGTCGGTAAAAAGACAACATCTCTACGCTTCACTCTTCTCAAGGCTTCAGAGTTTTCAACCAGCGAGTGTATACGTTGCACAATTCTACACTGAATATCCGTCGTCCTTTTTGAATAACCTACCACATCAACACCTAAGGAATATGAATGAAGATGGCTCTTGGTTTTTCGTTGCCGTCTATTTTGTAGCAACG